>CAWIKH010000008.1:0-83371 GCA_963836715.1 uncultured Solirubrobacterales bacterium | reverse complement strand
TGTCAGCGGCGCGGGCAGACGATGCTCGCCGAATCCTCGAGCCCGGCCCTGGTCTCCGATCAGGAGCGAGAGATCGTCGAACGCGGCGGAGCGGCTGGCGCTGGACGCCGGATACCGCGGCGTGGGAACGGTCGAATTCCTCTATGACCCCGAGGCGCGTCGCTGCTATTTCGTCCGGGTGAGCGCATGGCTCGAGCACGCGGCAACGGAAGCGGTCACCGGTCTCGATCTGGTCAAGCTTCAGCTTCACGTCGCCGCCGGTGGTCGGCTCGAGGGCGACCCGCCACCGCCGGTCGGGCACGCCATCGAGGCCCGCCTGCGCGCCGAGGACCCGGCGCTGGGGTTCGTGCCGACGCCGGGGCGGCTCGCGCACCTACGGCTTCCGACCGGGCCCGGCCTCCGGGTCGACACCGGCGTGATCGAGGGCGACGGCATCCCTGCCGAGCTCGACCCGATGATCTGCAAGCTGACCGCCTGGGGCAATGATCGGGCCGAGGCGCTCGCCCGCCTACACCGCGCGCTCGGCGACACCGTCGCGGTCCTCGACGGAGGAACGACTAACCAGGGCTTTCTGCTCGAGCTGCTCGACCATCCAAAGCTATGCGCCGGTGAAGTCGACAGCGGCTGGCTCGATCGGCTGTCCGTGACCGGCGGCACCCTGACCGCGCGCTACGGCGACCTGGCGCTGCTACAGGCGGCGATCGAGCTCTCCGACCAGGACGCGGCCGATGATCGGGCTCGCTTCTACGCGTTCGCTCGCCGCGGACGGCCCCAGGCGGCGGGCGCGCTGTCCCGCACCTACGAGCTGCGCCACCGCGGAGAGTCCTACCGGCTCGCCGTCTCGCAAATCGCGCCCGACCGCTACCGAGTGACCGTCGATCGACACTCGATCGAGCTCGTCGTCCGCCGGCTCGGCCCGCACGAGCGCCGCCTCGAGCTGGTCGGCCGGACCCACCGGACGCTGACCTCGAGCCAGGGCGACGACCTCCTGATCGAGGTCGACGGCGTGCCGCATCGCATCTCCCGCGACGACGGCGGGCTCGTCCGGGCTCCGAGTCCCGCGCTCGTGGTCTCGATCCCTGTGTCCCCGGGGGACATCGTCGAGGCGGGAGACGTGGTCGCGGTCGCGGAGGCGATGAAGATGGAATCGTCGCTCACCGCGCCGTTCCGCGGACGAGTCAAGCGGGTGCTGGTCGGCGAGAACGTCCACGTCGCCGCGCAGGCACCGCTCGTCGTGCTCGAGCCGATCGAGCAACCCGCGCCCACGACGCCCGGCGAGCGCCTGTCGTTCGTGTCCCTGACGCCGTCCGCGGACGCCGCCCCGGATCCCTGCCGGGAGAACCTGCGACGGATGGAATGGCTCGTGCTCGGCTACGACATCGACGCCGCAGAGGTGCGACGGACCATCGACGACCTGCATGGCCAATGCTCTGACCTCCTGTCGTGCGACCCGGCGCTGATCCCCGGCGAGCATCGCCTGCTGGGGATGTTCGCCGACCTGCGTGCGGTCTCGCGTCCGCACCACGGAGACCAGGAGCCGGGTTCGGAACCCCTCCAGAGTCCGCAGGAGCACCTGCACGCGTGGCTGCGCTCGCTCGACGCCGACGCCGAGGGACTGCCGCCGCGGTTCACCGCCACGCTGCAACGGGCGCTGGCCAACTACGGGATCGAGAGCCTCGAGCGGACCCCCGCTCTGGAGGAGGCCTGCTACCGGCTGTTCCTCTCCCAGCAGCGCGCCGAGATCGCACGCACGGCGATCGTGGCGATCCTCGACCGGCGACTCGAGGACGCCGATGACCTCG
The DNA here is from genome assembly GCA_963836715.1 of uncultured Solirubrobacterales bacterium. GTDB lineage: Bacteria > Actinomycetota > Thermoleophilia > Solirubrobacterales > Solirubrobacteraceae > Palsa-465. The sequence continues at coordinate 81,569 of CAWIKH010000008.1, read as the reverse complement.
TCGGGCACGTGGATGAAGAGTTTCGTGAGGTTCTCGACCGGCTCGCGATCTGCGCTCGAGGGCCGCGACCCGGTCGTCGCCGACCTGGCCCGCGAGGTCCGCTTCCGCTACTTCGACGAGCCCGTGATCGCGGACGCCCGAGAGCGGGTCTACGCAGAGATGGAGAAGCATGTCGCGGCGCTGACGAGCGAGCCCGGGCGCCCCGACGCCGGGGAGCTGATCACGGAGATCGTCGACTGCCCCCGTCCGCTCGCACCGCGACTCACCGTCGCGATGGGCTCGGCGTCACCGGCCGCTCGCCGGCTGCTCGTCGAGGCGATGGCCCGCCGCTACTACCGGACGCGCTCGCTGACTGGATTCGAGCCCGGGCAGCTGGACGGGTATGACGTGGCGCTTGCCCGCTACGTGGTCGACGGGGTCACGCGGCTGCTGGTCAGCGCGTACGTCGAGCTCGACGACGTGGCGGCGATCGCGAACGCCTTTGGCCGTCACGCCGAGACGCTGCCCGCCGGAGAGCTCGCAGTACTGGACCTGTACGCACAGCATCACGGACACGGCGCCGTCGCGCGAGGAGACTGCGGCTCGGCTGCACGCCGCGCTGACGGAGGTTCCAACCCCGCCGGCGGTTCACCGGATCGTCTTCGCGGTCGCAGAACCCCGCCGGGGCCGGGGGATGTCGGCGATCGACCTGTTCACGTTCCGGCCGGAGCCCGGCGGGCTGGTCGAGGACAAGGTGCTGCGCGGTCTGCACCCCATGATGGGCCATCGCATGCGTCTGCGGCGCCTGCGCGAGTTCGAGCTCGAGCGCCTGTCGTCACCCGAGGACATCTATATGTTCCGTGGGGTTGCCCGCGCCAATCCGAAGGATGAGCGGCTGTTCGCCCTGGCCGAGGTCCGCGACCTGACCGCCCTCCGCGACGAACGGGGTCGCGTCATCGCCCTGCCGGAGCTCGAGCGCGTGCTGGTGTCGGTGCTGGAGGCGATCCGTGCCTTCCAGGCTCGACGGCCGCTGCACCGGCGGCTGATGTGGAACCGCGTGGTGCTGCTCGCATGGCCGGTGATCGAGCTGCATCCCGACGAGATCCGCGCGCTGATCGAGCGCATCGCGCCCGAGGACCGCCGGGCTCGGGCTGGAGTTGGTGGAGATGCAAGGACGTCTCCGAGAAGCGGATGGCTTGATCCATGACCGAGTGCTGCGTTTCTTCGTGCCGACGGGCCACGACGTCGCGGTGGAGGTGGACGACCCGCCGACCGAACCGCTGCACCCGCTCGACGAGGGAACGCGGCGTATCAGCTCGGCGCGCCGCCGCGGCACCCTTCACCCCGCCGAGATCGTCAAGCTGCTCGCTTCGGTCGGGGGCTACTCAGCGGCCGGCCGCCCGCGCGGCGAATTCGTCGAGCACGAGCTGAGCGAGTCCGGTCGGCTCGAGCCGGTCAGCCGTCCACCGGGGACGAACCCGAGCGGCATCGTGGTCGGCACGATCCGCAACTTCACCGAGCGCTACCCCGAAGGGATGCTCCGGGTGATTCTGCTCGGCGACCCGACGCGTGCGCTCGGATCGCTGGCCGAGCCCGAGTGCCGGCGGATCGTCGCGGCAATCGATCTCGCCGAGCAACTCGGCGTCCCGCTGGAGTGGTTCGCGCTGTCGGCCGGCGCGAAGATCGCGATGGACTCGGGTACCGAGACGATGGACTGGATCGCGGCCGGACTGCGACGGATCGTGCTCTTCACGCAAGCCGGCGGAGAGCTCAACGTGGTCGTCGCGGGGATCAACGTCGGGGCGCAGCCCTATTGCAACGCCGAGGCGACGATGCTGATGCACACGCGCGGGGCCCTGATCATGACGCCGCAAAGCACGATGGTGCTGGCCGGCAAGGAGGCGCTCGACTATTCGGGCGGGGTGTCGGCCGAGGACAACTTCGGGATCGGGGGCTACGAGCGGATCATGGGGCCCAATGGCCAGGCGCAATATTGGGCCGCCGACCTCGCCGATGCCTGCCGGGTCCTGCTTCGCTACTACGAGCACACGTATGTCGCGCCCGGCGAGCGTTTTCCGCGGCGCGCGCACACGGCAGATCCGGCCGACCGCGACGTCGGCGAGGCCCCGCACCACGCTCCCGGCTCGGCGCTGAAGCGGATCGCGGATGTGTTCTCGAACGAACTCAACACCGATCGTAAGCAGCCGTTCGACATCCGGTCGGTGATGAACGCGGTGATCGACTCCGACCACCGGCCGCTGGAGCGCTGGGCGGCGATGCGCGACGCCGAGGTCGCGGTCGTGTGGGACGCGCATCTGGGCGGCTGGCCGGTGTCGGTGATCGGAATCGAGTCCCGGCCGCTGCCGCGGCGAGGGGCGATCCCCGCCGACGGGCCCGAGCAATGGACCGCGGGGACGCTGTTCCCGCGTGCCGCCAAGAAGATCGCCCGCGCGCTGAACGCCGCGGCGGGCCGCCGGCCGGTGGTCGTGCTCGCGAACCTGGCCGGCTTCGACGGCTCGCCCGAGTCGCTGCGCGAGTGGGAGCTCGAGTTCGGAGCCGAGATCGCCCGTGCGGTTGTCAACTTCGACGGTCCGATCGTGTTCTGCGTCCTGTCGCGCTACCACGGGGGCGCGTTCGTGGTGTTCTCGCAGAAGCTGAATCCAAACCTCGAGACGGTCGCCCTCGAGGGTGCCCGCGCCTCGGTGATCGGCGGCGCCCCCGCGGCGGCGGTCGTGTTCGCCGGCGAGGTCGAGCGGGCCGCCGCGGACGACGAGCGCATCCAGCGAGCTGGAAACGCGCATCGCCGGAGCCGAGGGCGTCGAGCGCCAGCGCCTACGCGCCCGGCGAGGCGCGCTGTGGGAAGACGTGCTGGCCGAGAAGCGGCGAGCGTTTGCCGATCGGTTCGACCGGGTTCACAGCATCGAGCGCGCCGTTCGGATGGGCTCGGTGAAGAGCATCATCGAACTGGCGTCGCTGCGGAGTTCGCTCATCGACGCGATCGAGCGAGGGATCCGCCGAGCTGACAGCTCATGTGATGCGGGGCTTCAGATGACGGCCTCGACGGCGCCATCGTCGTGGACGAGCACGCCGCCGTAGCAGGCCCGGAGCAGCACCCCGCCCGCCGCCGGTCCCGACAGCAGCGCGGCCTTGGCCAAGGCCTCGGCCTCGAGCGCCGTCGGGGCGAGCGCGGTGGCTGCGACCAGCCCCGTCCAGGCGGGAGTCCCGGTGGCGGGGTCGATCAGGTGGTGGGCGAACTCGCCCCCGTCGCGCTCCCACAGTCGGGCGTCGACGCCGGACGTCGCCACACCGCCGGCGCGAACGCGGAACGTGTGAGCGATCCCACCGGTCAGCGGATGGCGGACGCGCACCTCCCACGGCGCTCCGCGGCCCGCCGCCACACGCAGGTCGCCGCCACAGTCGACGGCGCAGCGCCCATGGCGCTCGAGTTGCGCGGCGACGAGGTCCGCCGCCCATCCCTTGACCGAGCCCCCGAGGTCGAGCTCGAGGCCCGGCGGGCGGCGGATCACGCCCGCGGCCTCGTCGACCTCGACCGCTCGCCATTCGGCGGCCGGGTCCGGGCGAGCCGGGCGGCGTGGCGGCGCGGCGCGGAGTGCGTGCAGCAGCGACGGGGGCTGGACGTGGGCACGGGACTCGCGGTAGCCGGCGCGGCGCAGCGCCCCGATCAGCGTCGGATCCACGAGGCCGCCGCTAACTGACGCCGCACGCAACGCGGCCGCGACCGCCGCCCGCAGCAGCGGCGCCGCGGGAACGCAGGCGCGCGGATCGGCGTTGAGGCGCGAGAGGTCGCTGCCGGGGTCAAAGCGCGACAGCCGGCGCTCGATCTCGGCGAACTCCGAGGCGGGGTCGACCCCGCCGTCGCCGTCGCGCACGACGCGGGCCACGGTGCCCATCGTCGGGAAGCTGTCGTCGAGCACGCGCGAGCTCGCGGCGCCGAGATGTCAGCCGTCCGCCGTGTCCGCGCCGGGCGGCGCCGCGGACCTCGGCCCCATCTCGGCGCCGTACTCCTGTTGCAGATCCGCAATCTGCCCGGGACTGGACTGCGTCGTGACGGGCGGTGGCGGTGGCGGCTTCCGCACCGATGATTTCCGGCGGCGGACCAGGGTGCCGAGACCCCCGGCCGCGGCGGCGACGGCGAGCGCTCGCGAGAGGCGTTGGCCGGATGTCGCCATACGCGCCACGCTAAAGGTCCGGCACGGGCTCGGTCAGCGTGCGAATCCGAGCGGTCACTGCGGAGAACTACGCGTCCGTCCCGTCGGACACGGCGGCCGCACGGGGCGAGCGACAGCACTCACGCGAGTGCGGGCGGCCGGTGGTGACCTTCAAGGCGCGAATCCAGAGCTCAGCCAGTCAGGTTAGGTTTGTCGGGCACCATAGAAACGGTCGACCTTTTGTGGCTCCTCCACGTTCTGAGTGGGTAGCCGTCCGGGGCGGCTGGGAGGCTGCCGGGCTTCTTGGTCCGTGATGATGGGAGCCTGGTATGCACGATGTCGACCTGTTCCAGCAGGCGTTGGGTCTTCAGGAGCCGTGGCGGGTGGTGGATGTTCGGTTCGATGCTGAGCAGCGCCGGCTGGATCTGCGGATCGACTTTCCGAAGGGGTCGCGGTTCGCTTGCCCGGAGTGTGGTCGGGAAGGGCGCGAGGTGCATGACACCGAGGAGAAGGCCTGGCGGCATCTGGATTTCTTTCAGCATCAGGCGTATCTGACGGCGCGGGTGCCGAGGGTCATCTGCCCCGAGCACAACGTCAAGCAGGTCGAGGTGCCGTGGGCGCGGGAGCGCTCGGGGTTCACGTTGCTGTTCGAGGCGCTGGTGATGGCGCTGGTCAAGGAGATGCCGGTGAAGGCCGTGGCTGAGCTGATCGGCGAGACGGATATGCGGGTCTGGCGGGTGATGCACCACTACGTCGATGAGGCGGTCGAGGCGCAGGACCTCTCGGGGCTTGAGCGCGCGGGGATCGATGAGACGAGCGCCAAGCGCGGGCAGGACTACGTGTCGGTGTTTGCCGATCTGGACGAGCGCCGCGCCGTGTATGTGACCGAGGGTCGCGATCAGGGCACTGTGCAGGAGTTTTCCTGCTTTCTTGAGACCCACCGGGGCGAGGTGGCGCGCGTCCGCGAGGTCTGCCAGGACATGTCGGAGGCGTATCTGGCCGGGACGCTCAAGCACCTGCCGCAGGCCGAGATCACCTTCGACCGCTACCACGTCCGCCAGCACCTGTCCAAGGCGATCGACGAGATCCGCCGCCAGGAGGCCAAGCAGCACAACCAGCTGCTGAAGAACACACGCTACCTGTGGCTCAAGCGGCCGAAGAACCTGACCGCCCGCCAGCAGGACCTGCTCGATGAGCTGCTGCAGCAGCCGCTCCAGACCGTCCGCGCGTACGAGCTGTCGCTGCGATTCGACGACTTCTACGAGCTCGACGATCCCGACGCCGCCGAGGAGTATCTTCGCCGCTGGATCGCCGAGGTCCACACCAGCGGGCTACAGCCCATGATCAAGTTCACGCGGATGCTCGAGGATCACTGGCTTGGGGTGATGCGCTGGCATCACAGCCGCGTCTCCAACGGGCTGCTCGAGGGACTGAACTCACTCATCCAGGCCGCAAAACGCCGAGCCCGTGGTTATCGCACCAATCGCAACTACATCGCCATGATCTACCTCGTCGCCGGGAAACTCAATCCCGGACCCGCACCCGTGTAACCCCACACGAAACGTGGAGGAGCCCCTTTTGTGCTGTCGGGGTTTGGCGGCATGTCGAATCCGTGGCAACGGGACCCCTGAGCCCGGGTGCGGCGGCTGCGGAGAACTACCGACGGCAAGGCGGAAGTATCCGGGATGGCCCGACGCCCCCGACGCCATAGGGTCGGTAGGCGGTGTTGCCCAACCTGGGAGACGATGAGAGATGACGACGCAAGTAGCAACCGGCAGCGGCAAGAAGTCGGCCGCTCGGACCCACAAGTGGGTGTACGACTTCGCCGAAGGCTCGCGCGAGATGCGCGATCTCCTGGGTGGCAAGGGCGCGGGCATCAGCGAGATGACGCGCGTCCTCGGCCCGGAGCTGGTGCCTGCCGGCTTCACGATCACGACCGAGGCGTGCGTGGCGTCCACGCGCTCCGGAGGCGTGTGGCCGAATGGGCTCGAGGCGCAGGTTGACGCCGCACTCGGGCGGCTGGAGGACCTGGCCGGCAAGCGCCTTGGCGACCCCGCGGATCCGCTGCTCGTGTCGGTTCGGTCGGGAGCGCGCGTCTCGATGCCTGGGATGATGGACACGGTGCTCAACCTGGGGCTGAACGACGAGTCGACCGCCGGTCTGGCTGCCCGGACCGGGGATGAGCGGTTCGCGGCGGACTGCTTCCGGCGACTGGTGCAGATGTTCGGCAACGTCGTCCGCGGCATCCCCGGAGAGCGGTTCCAGAACGAGATCGCGCGCGTCAAGCGAGACCGTGGCGTGACCCTCGACACCGAGCTCGATGCGGCTGCGCTGCGCGAGCTGACGGACAGCTTCAGGTCGTTCTTCGACTTCCCCACCGACGTCAAGCAGCAGCTCACCGAGGCGATTAGCGCGGTGTTCGACTCGTGGATGGGCGAGCGCGCAGTGCAGTACCGGCGGATCAATCGCCTCCCCGACGACTGGGGAACAGCGGTGAACGTGCAGCAGATGGTGTACGGGAACAAGGGCGAGACGTCCTGCTCGGGCGTGGCCTTCAGCCGCGACGAGGTGACCGGCGGGCAGGAGCCTTCAGGCGACTTCCTGATAAATGCGCAGGGCGAGGACGTGGTCTCCGGCGTCCGCACGCCGCGAGACCTAGGCGAGTTGCACGAGTGGTCGCCGGAGATCTCAAACCGGCTGACGGACATCCTGCGCAAGCTCGAGAGCCATTACAAGGACATGCAGGACACCGAGTTCACGGTCGAGGAGGGCCGGCTGTTCATGCTCCAGACGCGCGCGGCCAAGCGCCCCGCCCAAGCGGCGGTCCGGTTCGCGGTCGACGCGTTCGAGGAACGCCTGTTGAGCAAGGCCGAGGCGGTCGCGACGATCGACGCAGGAGCGCTCGACGCGCTCCTGCACCCCTCGTTCGACACGACGGCGCGCTACACCGCCCTCGCTCACGGGGTCGCCGCCTCGCCGGGCGCGGCTAAGGGCACGATCGTATTCACGGCGCCGGAAGCGGTCGAGCAGGCGTCCGAAGGTAAGGCGGTAATCCTGGTCCGGCCGTTCACCGAGGCCGACGACGTCGCCGGCTTCCACGCCGCCGTCGGGATCCTCACCTCCGAGGGAGGCAAGGCCTCGCACGCGGCGCTGGTGGCACGCGGCATGGGCCGTCCCGCGATCACCGGTGCGGCCGCGATGGACGTCGACCTCAAAATGGAAGAGGTGCGGATCGGCGACCTCGTGCTGCATGGCGGCGACTTCATCGCGATCGACGGCACGAACGGCGTGATCACCACCGATGACGTTCCGCTCGTCGAGGCCCATATCGATGCTCGGTTCGAGACCGTGCTGCGCTGGTGCGATGAGCTGCGCCAGATCGGCGTGCGGGCGAACGCCGACACGCCCGAGGACGCTACCCGGGCGCACCGCTTCGGCGCCGAGGGAATCGGCCTGTGCCGCACCGAGCACATGTTCATGGCGGCTGATCGCCAGCCCAAGATGCGGGCGATGATTATGGCCGAGGACGAGTCCGGCCGGCAGGCCGCGCTGGATGAGCTGCTCCCGCTCCAGCAGAGCGACTTCGAGGGTCTGTTCGAGGCGATGGCCGGGTGGCCGGTCACGATCCGCCTGCTCGACCCGCCGCTGCACGAGTTCCTGCCGGATCGCTTCGAGCTGCACGAGGAGATCGTGCGCGCCCGGATCGATCGCAGCTCGCGTCTCGGATCTCTCGAGAGCCAGTTCGACCGGGTGCGTTCGCTCGAGGAGACCAACCCGATGCTCGGAACCCGCGGCGTGCGGCTGGGCGTGATGCAGCCCGAGGTGTACGAGATGCAGGTGCGGGCGATCGCCCGAGCCGCGGTGGCCGTGCGCGACCGGACCGGCCGCGTGCCGCGCCTCGAGATCATGATTCCGCTCGTGGCCTACGAGCGCGAGCTCGAGCTGGTCAAGAACCGCGTGGTGTCGGTGGCCGAGGAGGAAGGGCTCACGCTCGGGACCGACTTCGGCGTGGGGACGATGATCGAGCTCCCGCGGGCTTGCTTCGTCGCCGATCAGATCGCCCGTCATGCCGACTTCTTCTCGTTCGGTACGAACGATCTCACTCAGTGCGGGATCGGCTTTTCCCGGGACGACATCGAAGGCCGGATCATCCCCCGCTACGTCGAGGAGAAGATCGTCGACGGCTCGCCGTTCGCAACCATCGACCAGGCCGGGGTGGGCGAGCTGGTGCGGACCGCCGTCGAGCGCGGACGGCGTGAACGTCCTGACCTCGAACTCGGTGTGTGCGGTGAGCATGGCGGAGATCCGGAGTCGATTCGCTTCTTCCACGACTCGGGACTCGATTACGTCAGCTGCTCGCCGTTCCGTCTCCCGATCGCGCGCGTGGCAGCCGCCCAAGCCGCCATTGCAGCTCCTCGGTAAATCCGAGAAGATCTCCTCATCATGCCCGCCCAACAGCGGTTTCTACAGCGCTCTGAGCGTCGACCCTCGACGGGACCGGGTCGGTCGGCTGCGGATATCACGCCACTGGCCGATCTGGCCCACGGGCGCTCGCGCACCGGCCCTGTGCGCAACGAGCGGCCCGTCTACGTCGATCTGCTGCCGCCGTGCAACGCCGGCTGCCCCGCTGGCGAGAACATCCAGGGCTGGATGGCACACGTCAAGGTCGGCGAACACGAGCAGGCGTGGCGGCTTCTGACCGCCGAGAACCCGTTCCCCGCGATCCACGGCCGGGTCTGTTACCACCCGTGTGAGAGCGTGTGCAACCGTGCCGATCTCGACAGCGCGCTATCGATTCACGGGGTCGAGCGGTTCCTCGGCGATCTGGCGCTGGAGCAAGGTTGGCTGTTCGATCCCCCGCGGGAGCGCAGCGGAAAGCGGGTGCTGGTGATCGGCGCGGGTCCGAGCGGGCTGTCGGCCGCCTACCACCTAGCGCGTCTCGGTCACGAGGTCGAGATCCGCGATGCTGGTCCGGAGCCCGGCGGGATGATGCGCTACGGGATTCCCGCCTACCGCCTACCGCGCGATGTGATGGGCGCAGAGGTGGAGCGGATCGCGACGCTCGGAGTTCGCCTCACCAGCGACTACTGGGTCGAGGACCTCGAGGCGGAGCGCCGCGAGGGCGCGTTCGATGCCGTGTTCGTTGCGGTTGGAGCCCACCTGTCGAAGCGGGTCGACATACCCGCCGCCGACGCGGGGCACATCGTCGACGCCGTGTCGTTCCTGCGCGGCGTCGCCGCGGGCTCGCACCCCGTCATCGGACGCCGCGTGGCGGTCTACGGTGGCGGCAACACGGCGATGGATGCCGCACGCGTCGCCCGGCGGATGGGAGCGGAGGAGGCGCTGATCGTCTACCGGCGGACCCGCGCGCAGATGCCGGCCCACGAGGACGAGGCGGCGGATGCCGAGCGGGAGGGGGTGCGTATCAACTGGCTTCGGACGATTAAGGCAATGGAGGGTTCCGAGCTGCAAATCGAGGTGATGGAGCTGGACGAGAGCGGCTATCCGCAGCCGACCGGCCGTTTCGAGACCCTGGCCGCCGACACGGTGATCCTGGCCTTGGGCCAGGAGAGCGACACCGACTTCCTGCGCAGCGTGCCGGGCGTGGAGTTCGACCGCGACGGGACGGTTCGCGTGACGAGCTCGCTGATGACCGGCTGCCCGGGAGTGTTCGCCGGCGGCGACATGGTCCCCTCGGAGCGGACCGTCACCGTCGGCGTCGGGCACGGCAAGCGGGCCGCGCGAGAGATCGACGCTTGGCTGCGCGGCTCTCGCTATCAGCGCCCGCCCAAGCATCCCCAGGCGGAGTTCGAGCTCCTGAACCTGTGGTACTTCGGCGATCACCCACGACGCCAGCAACCGGAACTGACCACAGACGAGCGGCTCGGCGGATTCGACGAGGTGGTCGGCGGTCTCTCAGAAGAGGAGGCGGTGTTCGAGGCGCGCCGGTGTCTGTCGTGCGGGAACTGCATCGAGTGCGACGGCTGCCTTGGCGCCTGCCCCGAGGACGCGGTGATCAAGCTCGGTCCGGGGCTGCGATACAGGTTCGACTACGACCGATGCACGGGGTGTCGGGCGTGTTTCGAGCAGTGCCCGGTGCACTCGATCGAGATGGTCTCTGAGCAGGCGCCGGATCCTGACTACGCGTTCGTCGCGCCCGAGGACCTGGTGGAGGGAAGTCGCTGATGCGGGCCACGGTTGACGGCAACGAAGCGGCGGCGTGGGTAGCGCACCGGTGCAGCGAGGTCTGCTGCATCTTCCCGATCACCCCCTCCTCGCCGATGGCCGAACTCGCCGACGAGTGGTCGAGCAAGGGGCAGACGAACCTGTGGGGGACCGTGCCAGCGGTGGTGGAGATGCAAAGCGAGGCCGGCGCCGCGGGAGCCCTGCACGGCGCGCTCCAGGGCGGCGCGCTCGGGACGACGTTCACGGCCTCCCAGGGCCTGCTGCTGATGATCCCGAACATGTACAAGATCGCCGGGGAGCTGACGGCGGCGGTGATGCACGTGGCCGCTCGCTCGCTGGCGGCGCAGGGCCTGTCGATCTTCGGTGACCACTCAGATGTGATGGCGGTACGCCAGACCGGTTTTGCCCTTTTGGCGGCGGCTTCGGTGCAGGAGGCGCACGACTTCGCGCTCGTGGCCCACGCCGCGACGCTCGAGACGCGAGTCCCGTTCCTGCACTTCTTCGACGGCTTCCGCACCTCGCACGAGCTGCAGACGATCGACATGCTCGGCGACGAGGACGTCCGAGCTCTGATCTCCGACGAGCTGGTCCGGGCCCACCGCGGCCGGGGTCTGTCCCCCGACCGCCCGTTCATCCGCGGCACGGCGCAGAACCCCGATATCTACTTCCAGGCGCGTGAGACCGTCAACCCGTTCTATGCGCGCGTGCCCGACGTGGTGCAGGGCGCGATGGATCGTCTCGCCGAGCGGACCGGTCGCCGCTACGGCCTGGTTGAGTACAGCGGCCACCCGGAGGCCGAGCGCGTGCTCGTGGTGATGGGTTCGGGTGGCGAGACCGCACGCGAGACGGTCGCCTTCCTTCAGGCGCAGGACGAACGCGTGGGCGTCGCGCAGATCAGGCTGTACCGGCCCTTCCCCGCGCGAGAGCTGGCGGACGCGCTGCCCCAGAGCGTGCGTCGGGTAGCCGTCCTCGATCGCACCAAGGAGCCTGGCTCGCTCGGCGAGCCGCTGTTCCTTGACACGCTCGCCGCGCTGAACGAGGCCCACGACGCCGGCGAGCGCGACGTCATGCCGGTCGTGATCGGCGGCCGTTACGGGCTGTCCTCCAAGGAGTTCACGCCGGGCATGGTCGCCGGAGTGCTAGAGGAGTTGGCGCGCGAACGGCCCAAGCGGCGATTCACGATCGGAATCAACGACGACGTCTCGAGCACGAGCCTTCCGTACGACGCATCGCTCGACATCGAGCCCGAGGAGACCGTTCGGGCCGTGTTCTTCGGGCTGGGCTCGGATGGCACGGTCGGTGCCAACAAGAACACGATCAAGATCCTCGGCGACGCGGCGAACCTGCATGCCCAGGGGTACTTCGTCTACGACTCCAAGAAGTCCGGCTCGCAGACGGTCTCGCACCTGCGCTTCGGCCCACAATCGGTCCACGCCCCGTACCTCGTCTCCGCGGCGAGCTTCGTCGGATGCCACAAGTTCGGGATGATCGAGCGCGACGAGGTGCTCGATCGCGCCGCCCAGGGCGCGACGCTGCTGCTGAACTGTCCTCTCGAGCCGGATCAGGTATGGGACGCGCTGTCGCACTCCGTGCAGGAGAAGCTCCTCGCCAAGGAGATCGAGCTGTACGCGATCGACGCCGGGAAGATCGCGCGGGAGGCCGGACTGGCGGGACGGACGAACACCGTGCTGCAGACGTGTTTCTTCGCGATCTCCGGCGTGATGGAGCGCGAACGCGCGATCGAGGCGATCAAGGGTTCGATTCAGAAGACGTACGGGAAGCGGGGCGCGGAGGTCGTCAGGCGCAACATCGAGGCGGTCGATCGATCGATCGCGGCGCTGCACCGTGTGACCGTCCCCGACCTGGTCTCGTCCGCCTGGGAGATCCCGCCGCTCGTGCCTACAGACGCCCCCGACTTCGTCCGGACGGTGACCGCGGCGATGATGGCCGGCCACGGCGACGAGCTGCCCGTGAGCGTGCTTCCGGTTGACGGCACGTATCCAAGCGGGACGACCAAGTACGAGAAGCGCAACATCTCGGACTTCGTTGCGGTCTGGGATTCGGAGCTCTGCATCCAGTGCGGCAACTGCAGCTTCGTCTGCCCGCACAGCGTGATCAGATCCCGCTACTACGAGCCGGGCCGCCTGCAAGGCGCTCCCGACAATTTCCGCTCGGCGCCGCTGAACGGGGCCGGGCTCCCGGACGCCAGGTACACGCTGCAGGTGTACGTCGAGGACTGCACCGGGTGCGGCTTGTGCGTCGAGGCGTGTCCGGTGTCGGCGGCCAACGAGCCGGGCCACAAGGCGATCAATCTCGACGCCCTGGAGCCGTTGCTCGAGAGCGAGCGCCACAACATCGCCTTCTTCGAGCAGCTGCCGATGAACGATCGCACTCGAGTCGACTTCGGCACCGTGCGTGGGACCCAGTTCCTCGAGCCCCTGTTCGAGTTCTCCGGCGCCTGCGCCGGTTGCGGCGAGACACCGTACTTGAAGCTGCTCTCGCAGCTGTTCGGCGACCGCCTCACGGTCGCGAACGCAACCGGTTGCTCGTCGATCTACGGCGGAAACCAGCCGACGACGCCGTGGACGGTGAACGCCGAAGGGCACGGCCCGGCGTGGTCGAACTCGCTGTTCGAGGACAACGCCGAGTTCGGGCTGGGGCTGCGACTCGCCGCCGACCGCCACACCGAGCTCGCCCGCCGCCGTCTGTCCGAGCTACGCGATGCCGTCGGCCCGGAGCTGGTGGACGAGATCCTGTCCGCGCCGCAGGTCAGCGAGTCAGAACTGCGCGCGCAGCGCGACCGGATCGCGGCGCTGTACGGCCGGTTGGCCGAGCTCGATGACGAGGTGGTCGATGACCTGCGCAGCGTCCTCGGCCACCTGATCCGGCGCAGCGTGTGGATCGTCGGCGGCGACGGCTGGGCCTACGACATCGGCTCGGGCGGGCTCGATCACGTCCTCGCCAGCGGCAAGGACGTCAACGTGCTGGTGATGGACACCGAGGTGTACTCCAACACCGGCGGGCAGATGTCAAAGGCCACCCCGCTCGGCGCGGTCGCCAAGTTCGCCGCGGCCGGTAAGACCGTCCCGACCAAGGACCTCGCCCTGCAGGCGATCGCTTATGCCGACGTGTACGTGGCGCGAGTGGCGTTCGGCGCCGATCCCCAGCAGACTCTGCGCGCGTTCCGCGAAGCCGAGGCCTACAACGGGCCATCCCTGATAATCGCCTACAGCCACTGTGTCGCGCATGGGTACGACATGCGCCAGGGGCTGGATCAGCAGTACGGCGCGGTGGCCAGCGGTCACTGGCCGCTGATCCGTTATGACCCGGTGCTGCGCGCGGCCGATGGCAACCCCTTCCTGCTCGATTCGCCGCGGCCACGCATGTCACTCGGCGACTACCGCAAGGGCGAGCTGCGCTTTCGGGCCCTCGCGGCCGTCCAGCCGACCGAGGCCGAGCGCCTGCTGGGCCTCGCCCAGCAGGTGGTCGACCAGCGCTGGCGGCTCTACGAGGAAATGGCGACCCGCAGCGCGAACGAGTTCCCGTCCGACCCGCGCCGAGGTGGCTGATGGACCTCTCGACCACATACATGGGTCTGGCGCTGGGCAACCCGCTCGTGGCTTCGCCCTCGCCGTTGTCCTATAGCCTCGACGGCGTCCTCCGGCTCGCGGACGGGGGCGTCGGCGCGATCGTTCTGTTCTCGCTGTTCGAGGAGCAGTTGCGGGAGCAGACCGCACGAGCCATCGGGCTCGTCGAGGACACGGCCGAGAGCTTCCCCGAGGCGCTGAGCTATTTTCCCGCCGTTGCCGAGGAGGACGGCAGCCCACGCGCTTACCTGTCGCTGCTCGAACGGGCCGTCGCCTCGGTCGAGATTCCCGTGATCGCCAGTCTCAACGGCGTCACCCCCGACGGGTGGACCGAGTATGCCCGTGCCATGCAGGACGCTGGGGCCGCCGCGATCGAGCTGAACATCTACTACCTACCCGGCAATCCGGAGATCTCTGGCCGCGAGGTGGAGCAGCGGCACATCGACGTCCTGCAGCGCGTCAAGGCCGCCGTCACGGTGCCCGTCGCGGTCAAGCTGGCCCCTTACTTCAGCTCACCGGGCGAGATGGCGATGCGCCTCGACGAAGCCGGCGCTGACGCACTCGTGCTTTTCAACCGCTTCCTCCAGCCCGACATCGACCCTGAGCAGCTTGCGGTCCTGCCGCGCGTCAACCTGTCCAGCCCTGCGGATGCCCGCCTCGCGCGGACCTGGATCGCGCTGCTGCGCGGCAGCGTGCGGGCGTCACTTGCCGCGACTTCGGGCGTGGAGGTACCGGCCGATCTCGCTAGATATCTGCTCGCCGGCGCCGACGTGGTGATGACCACCTCGGCCCTCGTGCGCCACGGACCGAACTACGCAGCCGAGCTGCTCGAAGGCCTCTCCGCATGGATGGCGCGCAAGGGCTTCCCATCGCTCGACGAGGTCCGAGGCCTCCTCTCGGTGCCCGATGAGGCGGACGGCGCGGCCTACGAGCGCGCCGGTTACGTCACCGCAATGCGGGCTGCTAACGCCGGCGCCTACAACCCCTGGTGAGCGAACATGAGGGAACATGAGTGAACGCAACAACAACTCTGCCGAGGTCGTCATCATCGGCGGGGGCGTCGCCGGTCTGGAGGCGCTGCTTGCTCTGCGGAAGCTGGCCGGCGATCGTGTCGCGCTCACGCTCGTCGCCAGGGACGATCAGTTCGTCGATCGCCCCGTGACCGTGGCCGAGCCGTTCCGGTTGAGATCGGCGGCGCGACACTCTCTGGCCGAGATCGCGACTGAGCTCGAAGCGAAGTTCGTGCATGCGACGGTCGCCGGGGTGGACGGGTCGGACCGCCGAGTCAGCTGCACGGACGGTCCGGACATCTCGTTCGACACCCTGATCCTGGCTCCCGGAGCGCGCCAGCGCTCGCCGTTTGCCGACGCGATCGCGTTCGGGATCGAAGGGTCGGGCCAGGCCATCAGGAAGATGCTCGAGCGGCTGCGCAGCGGCGAGGCACGGAGCGCGACGTTCGTCGCGCCCAGCACGACCGGCTGGCTCCTACCCCTTTACGAGCTCGCGCTGATGACCGCGCGCGAGCTCACCCGGAGCGGCGTCGAGGGAACCAAGCTGAGCCTGCTCAGCCCGGAGGATCGACCTCTGTCGTTGTTCGGCGATCACGCGAGCAAGAGCGTCGCCCGCCTGCTGGCCGCGGCGGGGATCGACTTCACCGGCTCCACCGCCGAGCCGGCGAGCGCCGACTACGTCGTCACCCTGCCCCTGCTGAGCGGCCCCGTGCTCGCCGGCGTGCCGGCAGCGCAGCCGCGCGAGTTCATCCCGGTGGACGAGTACGGCCGCGTGAGGGGGCTTGACAACGTATACGCCGCCGGCGATGCCGTCGACTTCCCGGTCAAGCAAGGTGGGCTCGCCGCGCAGCAGGCGGATACGGTGGCCGAGCACGTCGCCGCGAGCTACGGAGCGCCCGTCGAACCGAGCCCGTTCCGGCCGGTGCTGCGGGGAATGTTGTTCACGGGTGATGAGCCGCTGTTCATGCGCTCCGGCGTGCAGGGATCCGACCCGGATCTTCCCGATGCATGGCATCCGCTGTGGTGGCCACCCACGAAGGTCGCCGGGCGCTACCTGGCGCCGTTCCTGTCCGGACGCGGCGAGGTCGAGGCGTTCGGGAGTCACCCGATTGGGTTCGTCGACATCGACATGCCGCTGACGGCAGCCACTCTGCCAGGCTGAGCGGCGTCTCTGTCCGTAATTAGCCGCATAGCCGCCGGGGCGCCTGGCGGATGCCGGCGCGGATTGCGATGCTTACCGTTGCATCCGACCGCCGAGACGAAGGAGATCCATCATGTCGGAAAGCAGCGTTCAGGGCATCCACGGGAGCTATCTGATGCCGCATTTCGATCACGCCACTGTCGCGGATGCGATGCATCCCGGGATCCTGTCCTGCGAGCCCGATGCGACGCTGACCGAGCTCGCCCGGATGATGAGCACGCACCATGTTCATTGCATCATGATCAGGGCCGCTACGGACAGCCCGACGGACGAGCCGTCGCTATGGGGAATCGTGTCCGACTTTGATGTGCTGCGGGCAGGCATGCGCCCCGACGGCCGGGACACTGCCGCGGACCTCGGCCAGCCGGTCATCCGGGTTGAAACGACCTCTCCCCTGCGCGATGCGGCGCAACTGATGCTCGCCAAGGGCGCCGGTCACGTCGTGGCCGTCAATCCCAAGACCGAGCGGCCGGTCGGGATCCTCTCCACGCTGGACATCGCCGGAGTGCTTGGCTGGGGAGAGATGTAGCGCCAACTTGAATGAACCTTCCTCGAGCACTGACAAGAGGTGAATGTGAGCAGCGTGGTGATCAGTTCAACCGCCCGGACCGCAATCGGGTCCTTCGGGCGCAGTCTGCGTGACGTCCCTCCGACCGAGCTTGGCGCGACCGCCGCCCGCGCGGCGATCGATCGCGCCGGACTCGATCCCGAGCAGGTCGACCAGGTCGTGTTCGGCAACGTGATCCACACCTCGCCCGAGGATCATTACCTGGCGCGCGTCGTCGGTATCGACGCGGGGATCCCGAAGGAGTCACCCGCGCTGACGCTCAACCGGCTGTGTGGCAGCGGCCTCCAGGCGATCGTCACGGCCGCCCAGACGATCCAGACCGGGGACGCGGACGTCGTGCTCGCGGGTGGCGCGGAGTCGATGAGCAGAGGCGCCTACTGGATCGAGAACGCGCGCTGGGGCACGCGGATGGGCGACGCATCACTGGTCGACTCGGTGGTCGGCGCGCTCACCGATCCATTCCAGAGAATTCACATGGGCGTGACGGCCGAGAACCTGGCGAAGTCCCACGGGATCTCCCGCGAGGCGCAGGACGAGTTCGCGGTCGAATCGCACCGTCGCGCAATCGCGGCGATCGAGGCGGGCCGCTTCGACGAGGAGATCGTGCCGGTCGAGGTCAGCGCGCGCAAAGGGACAGTTGAGTTCAAGGTCGACGAGCACGCTCGGCCCGACGTCTCGGTCGAGGGGCTGGCGAAGCTCAGGCCGGCGTTCGACGCCGGCGGCACGGTGACGGCCGGTAACGCCTCCGGCGTCAACGATGCCGCGGCCGCGGTGGTCGTCATGTCCGAGGTCCGGGCCGAGCAGCTGGGTGCGCCGGTGAGGGGCAGGGTCCTGTCGTACGCCGTGTGCGGAGTGGAGCCTGCGACGATGGGCATCGGCCCCGTCCCCGCGGTGCGCAAGGCGCTCGAGCGAGCCGGCAAGACGCTCGACCAGGTCGACGTCGTCGAGCTCAACGAGGCGTTCGCGGCGCAATCGCTCGCCGTCCTGCAGGACCTCGAGCTGGACACCGCGCGGGTGAACCCGAACGGCGGCGCGATCGGTCTCGGGCACCCGGTCGCCGCTACGGGCGCGATCCTGGTGACCAAGATCCTGACCGAGATGGAACGCGAGGGTCACCACCTCGGACTTGTGACCCTCTGCATCGGCGGCGGCCAGGGCATCGCGATGCTCATCGAGCGCGACTAGGATAGCGCGTGCGCGCGCTGCGCAATCCACGGGCGAGGAGAGAGAGATGTCCGCACTTCAGCATGAGGCGGTTCCCGCGATGGCGCCGGAGCGGTTTGCGTCGGTGCTTTCGCGGGGCGAGTACGAGGCGTTACTCGACCTGATCACACACGCCGCGCGGGAGTTGCACGGGCGCGTGATCTGGAACGTGAACTCGACCGCGAAGGGCGGAGGGGTGGTCGAGATGCTGCGACCTTTGCTCGGTTACTGTCGCGGCGCCGGCGTCGACGCGCGATGGGTGGTGATCCCTGGGGAGCCGGACTTCTTTGTGATCACCAAGCGGATCCACAATCGCCTGCACGGGTTCGATGGGGACGGGGGCCCGCTCGGCGACGCGGAGCACGAGGTCTACGAGCGGACGCTGGCGGCCAGCGCGCGCCAGCTCGTCGAGTTGGTGCATCCACAGGACATCGTGATCCTGCACGATCCCCAGACGGCCGGATTGGCGGCCGCAGTCCGGGAGACGGGCGCGACGGTCATGTGGCGCTGTCACGTGGGTCTCGATGTCGCCAACGACAATGCTCGCGATGCGTGGGCGTTCCTGCGCGGCTACGTCTCCGCCGCTCACGTGTTCGTATTCTCTCGAGCCGGGTTTGCGTGGGAGGGGCTGCCGCGTGACCGGATCTCGGTGATCCGCCCGTCGATCGACGCCTTCGCCCCCAAGAACGCCGAGCAGACTCCCGAACAGTCGCGCGCGATCATGGCGACCGCCGGCGTGCTGGCCGATGACGTCGACGCTTATCCGACCTTCACGCGCTCTGACGGTACGCCCGGCCGCGTGCAGCGGCGGGCCGAGATGCTCGAGGAGGAGCCTCTGTCGGCCGAGGTGCCGGTGGTGATGCAGGTGTCTCGGTGGGATCAGCTCAAGGATCCGCTCGGCGTGCTGTTCGCATTCGCCGAGCACGTCCCGAGCCGCGCGGCGGCGCACCTGATGTTGGTCGGTCCCTCCACCGCGGCGGTTGCCGATGACCCGGAGGGCGCGCAGGTCCTCGACTCCGTGCGGACGGCGTGGCATGACCTGCCGTCGGCGGTCCGCCGGCGGATACACCTGTGCTCGCTGCCGATGGAGGACATCGAGGAGAACGCGGCGATCGTCAATGCGCTCCAGCGGCACGCCCGCGTCGTCGTGCAGAAGAGCCTCGCGGAGGGGTTCGGCTTGACGGTCTCGGAGGCGATGTGGAAGCGGCGGCCCGTCGTGGGGAGCCGGATCGGTGGTATTCGCGATCAGATCGAGGATGGCCGCTCCGGGCTGTTGCTGTCGGACCCGCGCGACCTCGAGCAGGCGGGGATGGCGATCACCGGGCTGCTGGATGACAGTGAGCGCGCGCAGCGTATCGGGATCGCGGCCCAGCTCCGGGTACAGCAGCAGTTCCTCGGGCCGCACCACCTCGGGCGGTACTTCGAGGTGATCCAGAGGGTGACCTCACAGCGCGCACACGACGGGCTGTGACGTCAACGGGCCGCCGGCCACGAGGCACGCCCGGCTGCCTATAGACGGAACCCACGCCGCCTTTCGCCTGGCAGAAAGGCGACAACGCTCCAGGACAAGCCGCCTGAGCGTCGCAGTCGCCTGCGGGGTCGCGCCGATGGCGATCGTCTACGCCCCGAGTCAGGCGATAACCACGCGTCGCCATCGGGCGGGCACGGGCGCGTGACTACGGGTTTTCCCGCAACGGATCAAGCGGCTACCCCCCGATGTGTGCGGTCCTGCAGCGGCGGAGCATCCGCGTACGGCTTTTTCCACTTCAAAGGAGACATGGATCCATGTCCACGATCGAGTCAACGACCTTTGCCGCGCCGGGTGAGGCGGGCAGTCCGGTCGATCTTAAGGAGCGTTATGACAACTTCATCGGGGGTGAGTGGGTCGCTCCGAGTACGGGGGAGTATCGGGATAATTTGACGCCGTCGACGGGGGAGGGGTTTTGCGAGGTCGCGCATTCGGGCTCGGATGACATCGAGTTGGCGTTGGATGCGGCGCATGCTGCGAAGGATGGGTGGGGGCGGCGTTCGCCGACGGAGCGTGCGGCGGTGTTGAACGCGGTCGCGGATGCGATTGATGAGCATTTGGAGATGTTGGCGGTCGCGGAGAGTTATGAGAACGGGAAGCCGGTGCGGGAGACGCTCGCGGCGGATATTCCGTTGTCGGCTGATCATTTTCGTTATTTCGCGGGCGCGATTCGGGCTGAGGAGGGGCGGATCTCGGAGATTGATGAGCAGACGTACGCGTATCATTTCCATGAGCCGTTGGGGGTGGTTGGTCAGATCATTCCGTTCAACTTCCCGCTGTTGATGGCGGCGTGGAAGATGGCTCCGGCGTTGGCGGCGGGGAATTGTTCGGTGATCAAGCCGGCGAGCCCGACGCCGTGGTCGATCTTGAAGTTGATGGAGGTGATCGGCGATATCGTTCCGCCGGGGGTGGTGAACGTGGTCAACGGTCCGGGTGCGGAGATCGGGAAGGCGCTGGCGTCGAATAAGCGGATCGCGAAGATCGGGTTCACCGGGGAGACCGTGACCGGCCGGCTGATCATGTCCTACGCGGCTCAGAACATCATTCCGTCGACGACCGAGTTGGGCGGGAAGTCGCCGAACGTGTTCTTTGAGGATGTGATGGCGGCTGACGATGCGTTCCTGGATAAGGCGGTCGAGGGGCTGGTGCTGTACGCGTTCAATAAGGGTGAGGTCTGTACCTGCCCGTCGCGGGCGTTGATCCATGAATCGATCTATCCGGAGTTCATCGAGCGGTGCCTGGCGCGGATCGCGGCGATCAAGCAGGGCGATCCGCTCGATCGCGAGACGATGATCGGCGCGCAGGTCTCGACCAGCCAGCGGGAGAAGATCGAGAGCTACGTCAAGATCGGTCGCGACGAAGGCGCGGAGGTCCTGATCGGCGGTAAGCGGCCGGGGTTGAACGGCCGTCTGTCCGGCGGCTACTACTACGAGCCGACGGTGCTCAAGGGTCATAACAAGATGCGCGTGTTCCAGGAGGAGATCTTCGGTCCGGTGCTCGCGGTCACGACGTTCAAGGACGAGGCCGAGGCGCTCGAGATCGCCAACGACACGCTGTACGGCCTCGGTGCCGGGGTGTGGACGCGTGACGGCAGCCGGGCGTTCCGGATGGGCCGCGCGATCCAGGCCGGGCGGGTGTGGACCAACTGCTACCACCAGTATCCGGCGCACGCCGCGTTCGGCGGCTACAAGGCCTCGGGCGTGGGGCGCGAGAACCATCGGATGATGCTCGATCATTACACGCAGACGAAGTGCCTGCTCGTCAGCTACGACCAGAACCCGCTCGGGTTCTTCTAGACATGGCGCGCGACGGCGGCGGCACCAACACCGCCCTAGCGGCCACCCCCGCGGCGCTCGAGGTGATTGATCGCCTCAGCGCCGCTCAGGGGCCGCTGATGTTCTTCCAATCGGGCGGCTGCTGCGACGGCAGCGCCCCGATGTGCCTCAAGGACGGCGAGCTCCCGCTCGGACCCGGGGACGAACGCCTCGGCGACATCGCGGGCATGCCGTTCTACATCGACTCCGATCAATACGAGCGCTGGGGACGACCCCACCTCACGATCGACGTCTCCCCAGGAGCGTCAGAAGGGTTCTCGCTCGAAGCGCTCGAGGGAGTTCACTTCGTAACGCGGTCAGAGCCGTGATTTCCCCCGGTCGCGGCACTGACACGCTGTCCGGGCCGTACCCTGTGGCGGGCGGTTTCTCCACTGATTTTGGTGGAAAAGTGCGGATGCCTCGGGCGGCTCCGTGGACCTACGATGCCCGGCAGCAATGAGCGCCTCGGTCCTGAACACGAACTACACAAATTCGGCAACCGCGGGGCCGGCGCCGGCCGTTGCGGTCGTGGCGCCCGGAGATTTGCTGACGCCCGACCCGAACGCCCTGCTGGGGATCTGAGGCAACGTGAGAATCGGCATGCTTACCGGCGGCGGTGACTGTCCCGGCCTTAACGCGGTCATCCGCGCGGTGGTTCGCAGCGGGATCGACGAGTTCGGCGACCAGCTCATCGGCTTCCGCGACGGATGGCGCGGCGTGCTCGAGGGCTCGTATATCGATCTCGACATAGAGGCAACACGCGGGATCCTGCCGCGCGGCGGCACGATCCTCGGCAGCTCGCGGACCAACCCGTACAAGCGGGACGACGGCGTGGAGCGCGTCCGCGAGACCCTCGCCGAGCTCGACATCGACGGGTTGATCGCGATCGGCGGCGAGGACACCCTCGGCGTCGCCAACAAGCTCCACCAGGACGCCGTGAACGTGATCGGCGTGCCGAAGACCATCGACAACGATCTCGGCGCCACCGACGTCACGTTCGGCTTCGACACCGCGCTGCAGATAGCGACCGAGGCGATCGACCGCCTGCACACGACGGCGGAGAGCCACAACAGGATCCTGGTGGTCGAGGTGATGGGACGGAGCGCCGGCTGGATCGCCCTTCATTCGGGGATCGCCGGCGGCGCGGACGTGATCCTGATCCCGGAGATCCCGTTCGACATCGACGAGGTATGCCGGCTGATCAATCGCCGGCACGACCGAGGACGCTACTTCTCGATCGTCGTCGCAGCCGAGGGAGCGACGCCCAAGGCCGGGACGATGGAGGTGCTGACCGGCGAGCTCGATGAGTTCGGCCACCCCCGGCTGGGCGGCATCGGCGTCCGCCTCGAGCACGAGATCGAGAAGCGCACCGGATACGAGACCCGCGCCACGGTCCTTGGGCATGTGCAGCGGGGAGGCACCCCGACGGCGTTCGATCGCGTGCTTGCGACGAGGCTCGGCCTGGCCGCGATCCGGGGTACGCACGACGGCGCGTGGGGGATGATGACCTCGCTCCAGGGCAACGAAATCAAGCTGGTGACGCTGGCCGAGGCGGTCGCAGAGGTGCGCACAGTGCCGACCGAGGAATACGAGCGCCTGGGCGTGCTGTTCGGGTGAAAGCGAGGAATGCATGAGCACGATTGAACGGGTCCACGCGCGCCAGATACTCGACAGCCGCGGCAACCCCACGGTCGAGGTCGACGTGCGACTGTCCAGCGGCGCGCTGGGACGCGCCGCGGTGCCGTCCGGAGCGTCGACCGGAACCCGCGAGGCACTGGAACTGCGAGACGGCGAGGCTCCGTTCGGGGGCAAGGGAGTCACCCGCGCGGTGGCGAACGTCAACGGCGAAATCGCCGATGCCGTGCTGAGCCGAGACCCCTCCGACCAGCGCGGGCTGGACGAGTCGCTGATCGCCCTCGACGGCACCGACGGCAAGTCCCGTCTGGGAGCAAACGCGCTCCTCGGGGTCTCCATGGCCGCGGCCCGGGCCGCCGCGGCGGATGCCTCCGCGCCGCTGTGGCGGTATCTGGGCGGACCCGACGCGAGCCTCCTGCCGGTGCCGACGATGAACGTGCTCAACGGCGGCGTTCACGCCGACAACCCGGTGGACTTTCAGGAGTTCATGATCGCTCCGGTCGGGGCGGAGTCGTTCGCCCACGCGATCCGAATCGGCGCGGAGGTCTACCACGAGCTTCAGCGCACGCTCAAGAGCCGGGGGCTCGCGACGGCCGTCGGGGACGAAGGCGGGTTCGCGCCGGCGCTTGACTCCAACGAGGCGCCACTCGAGCTGCTCGTGAGCGCGATTCAGAGCGCCGGTTACTCCCCGGGAGTCGACGTCGCGATCTGCCTGGATCCGGCCGCCAGCGAGTTCTTCACGGATGGCCGCTACGCGCTCAGCGCCGAGGGACGGTCGCTGTCCTCCGATGAGATGGTCGACTACTGGGCGACGATCGTCGAGCGCTACCCGGTGGTGTCGCTCGAGGACGGGATGGCGGAGGCCGACTGGGACGGATGGGCCACGCTCACCGAGCGGCTCGGCAGCCGGGTTCAGCTGGTTGGCGACGATATCTTCGTCACCAACCCCGCGATCCTGCGCGAGGGAATCGACCGTGGAGTCGCGAACTC
Organism: uncultured Solirubrobacterales bacterium; assembly: GCA_963836715.1. Taxonomy (GTDB): domain Bacteria; phylum Actinomycetota; class Thermoleophilia; order Solirubrobacterales; family Solirubrobacteraceae; genus Palsa-465. The sequence continues at coordinate 57,699 of CAWIKH010000008.1, read as the reverse complement.
GATCCTGATCAAGCTCAACCAGATCGGGACGCTCACCGAGACCCTCGACACGATCACGATGGCGAAAGACGCCGGGTACCGCGCGGTCATCTCGCATCGCTCCGGAGAGACCGAGGACACGTTCATCGCCGATCTGGTGGTCGCGACCGGCGTCGGGCAGATCAAGACGGGCGCGCCGGCCCGAACCGAACGCGTCGCCAAATACAACCAGCTGCTGCGGATCGAGGAGGAGCTCGGCGAGCGCGCACGCTACGCCGGGCGGATCGCGGTCGCGGTGGCCTGAGGTCACCCCGCGCCCCGCCGGCATGTCCTGCGGCCCGGGCCCCGGGCCGCGATCAGCCTACGGGCGGGTCCGCCTGGGTTGAAGTCGTCATCGTGTCCGTCAGCGATCGTCCGGTCATCGCCGTCGGCTGCTCGATCGCCATCAGCTCCAGCACGGTGGGCGCGACGTCGCCCAGGACCCCTCCCTCGCGGAGGGTCAATCCGGGCCTGGTGACGATCAGCGGCACCGGGTTGGTCGAGTGGGCGGTGTTCGGGCTGCCGTCCTCCTCGAGCATGTGCTCGGCGTTGCCGTGGTCGGCGGTGATCAGGCAGATGCCCCCGGACGCGTGCACGGTGTCGATCACCTGCCCGAGACACCGGTCGACGGTCTGGATGCCGTGCTTGGCCGCGTCGATCACGCCCGTGTGACCGACCATGTCGGCGTTGGCGAAGTTGATGACCCCGAACGCCGGAGAGTCGCTGCGCCACGCGTCGACGAACGCCGCCGCGATCTCCGGCGCGCTCATCTCGGGCTTGTAGTCGTAAGTCGGCACGTCCCGCGCCGACGGCACCAGCACGCGCCGCTCGCCGTCGCACGGCTCCTCGTCGCCGCCGTTGAAGAAGTAGGTCACGTGCGCGTACTTCTCGGTCTCGGCGACATGCAGCTGTCGCACGTGCTCCTGCGCGAGCACGACCGGCAGCGTCGTCGTCGGATGCTCGGGCGCGAACGCGACTGGGTAGGCGAAGTCCTCTTGGTAACGGGTCATCGTCGTGTACCGCTCCACCGGTGCGACCCCGCCGCGGTCGACATCGCCAAACTCCGGATCAGCAAGGGCGCGGGTGATCTCACGCATCCGATCAGGGCGGAAGTTGAAGGCGAGCACCGAGTCGGACGGACGGATGCGCGCTTCCTCGCCCACCAGTACCGGCGTGATGAACTCGTCGGTCTCGCCCCGCTCGTACGCGTCGCGCGCCCCGTCCGCGCCGGTGTCGGCTTCGTGCTCAGCGCGTCCGTGCACCAGCAGGTCGTACGCGCGTTGGATGCGGTCCCAGCGGCGGTCGCGATCCATCGCCCAGTAGCGGCCGACCACGGAGCCGACCCTTCCGGCTCCCGCGTCCGCCATCCACGCCTCGACCGCCTCCAGGTAGCCGGCGCCCGATGTCGGCAGCGTGTCGCGACCGTCGGTGAAGGCGTGAAGCACGAGGTCGGGGACTCCCAGCTGGGCCCCGAGGCGGATCAGCGCCTCGAGGTGCAGGAAGCCGGAATGCACGCCGCCGTCTGACACAAGCCCGATCAGGTGCACCCGCTCAGCGCCCGTGAGCGCGTCGCGCAACACCGGGTTCTCGGCGAGCCGGCCGCTGCGCGCCGCGTCGTCGATCCGCGTCAGATCCTGCATCACGACCGCGCCGGCCCCCAGGGTCAGGTGGCCCACCTCCGAGTTGCCCATCTGGTGGTCCGGGAGCCCGACGGCACGTCCTGATGCCTCCAGGGCAGCGTGGGGATAGCGCGACCACAGCTTGTCGAACACGGGCGTGCTGGCCCTCGTGATCGCGTTCCCGGGTCCGTCGGGGCCGATCCCCCAGCCATCGAGGATGATCAGCGCAGCACGACGTGAAGGCACGATCAGCCCGTCAGGTCGGGCCGCCATCAGCTCACGTCTCCGACGGCCGCCACCGGCTCGTCGATCGTCAGCAGCGCCGCCCGGATCCGGGTGTCGTCGGCCACCGCTCCGTGGTCGAGCGCCACGTTGAACTCGACTCTGACCAGCACGTACTTGCCGGCCAGGTCGCCTAGTGATCGAAGCGTCCTCACCACGAACGGCCAAAGTCTCTGGTACGCGCACGAGCTGTACATCCGGGCGCCTACCGCGTTGACGTGGGGAAACTACGGATGCGCTTTCGCGTCGGGAAACTACGGATGCCCCTCGTGCCGCCGCCCCGATGCCGCCCGCAGACCCCGTCCGTAGGTTCGGGTCATGACCGACAACCTCACCGCGCTTGACGCGACCTTTCTCGAAATCGAGCAGCAGGACGAAGGCGCGCTGATGAGCATCGGCGGCGTGTTCGTGTTCGATCCGCTGCCCGATGGCGGCGCGCCAACCGTGGATGACGTGTGCACGAACCTCGCGCTGCGGCTGGATCAGCTGCCACGGTACTCCCAACGGCTGTCCTCGACCCGAACCGGCGGATTCGCCTGGCCTCACTGGATCGACGACGATCGTTTCTACGTTCGTGACCACGTTGCTCACGTGGCGCTGCCGGCGCCCGGTGGTCCGGCGGAGCTGTCCGAGTGGGCAGCCGACTTCTACTCGCACCGGCTCGACCGGACACGCCCGCTGTGGGAGACCGCGCTGATCGAGGGCCTGGCCGATGGTCGCTGGGCGGTCGCCAACAAGACCCATCACTGCCTCGTCGATGGTGTCGGGTCGGTCGACGTCGCCTATCTGCTGCTCGACGCGGAGCCGAATCCGCCCGAGCGTCCGGCCGCGGCACTCGCGCCGCCGACCGGCGGCTCTGGCTCGTTGCTCGGACCGTTCGTGCCCAGCGCGCCGCAGCCGATCGTGAACGTAGCCCAAGCCGGCGCGAACGTCGCTCGGGCCGGGCTCCACGCGACGCTCCATCCGCGCGAGACGCTCGAGCGGTCGCGCGCGCTGGCCGAGCTGATCGTCCGCGAGGAGCTGATCGCCGCGCCCCAGAGCTCGCTCAACGTGCCGATCGGGTCGACCAGGAGGTTCGCGGTACTCAATCGACCGCTGACCGAGCTCAAGACGATCAGTCGGGCCCTCGGGGGATCGGTCAACGACGCTGTGCTCGCGGCCTGCACCACCGGCCTGCGGCGCATGCTCCTCGCGCGCGGCGAGCGGCTCTCGAAGCGAGGCCTGCGCGCGATGGTCCCGATGAACGTCCGCCAAAGCTCAGAGCGGTTGATGCTCGGCAACCGGGTCAGCTCCCTGTTCGTCGACCTTCCGGTCGCCACCCCGGGTGCGCACGAGCGGTATCGAGGGATCGCCGACGCGACCGCACGCCTGAAGGCATCGGGCGCCGCGACGGGCGCCGCCGCCATGCTCGACCTCGCGGCCCTTGCTCCCCCAGTCCTGCACGCCACGCTGGCGCGCTCGATGTACGCGACGCGTCTGTTCAACGTGACGATCACCAACGTGCCGGGGCCCCAGTTCCCGCTGTACGCGTTCGGAGCGAAGCTGCGCGAGGTGCACCCGGTGGTGCCTCTCGCTGCCGAGCACTCGGTCGGGATCGCGATCTTCTCCTACGACGGGCTGGTCACCTTCGGCGTGATCGCCGACGCCGACTCGACACCCGATATCGACGTGCTGGCGGACGGTATCGAGGAGGGAATCGAGGAGCTCCTGGCGCTCGCGCCGAGCGCCACGCAACCGGACGCCGCTGAGAGCGCGACGACCTAACTCACCGCAGCGCGTTCCCTCGCACGCCAGGGTTGGCGCGGGGGGTCGACGCGCGGGGCGACGACGGGCGGGGCGACGACGGGCGGGGCGACGACGGGCGGGGCGACGACGGGCGGGGGGTGGACGCGCGGGGGGTGGACGCGCGGGGGGTGGACGCGCGGGGCGTCGACGCGCGGGGAGTCGACGCGCGGGGCGTCTTCGCCGCGGTCGGAGGTGGCGGCCCGTGGAGGGCGCTCAGCTTGCGCGTCGTGGCGATCACCGCGCCGATGAGTGGCTCCAGGGCGTCACGGCGGGCTCGGCTCGGAAGCTCACGCGCTGAGGAAGGTCCGATCAAGGAAATCTCCTATCGCGACAGCCGGCTCTTCCACGCTTAGACGCTCCGGCGTGAACAGTCGGCCTGTGAACGTTGTCTGCCCCAAGTCGCTACCACGCTGAATTCGCAGCGGCATCACCGTACGGGACCAAACAGAAGCAGCGCGTTCTGCGCCAGCTCCCTCGGGACGTAGCATATGCGCCAATCGCGCCGGTGTCCAGACGGCTTTCTACGCATTATTCACCGTGAAATATCCGCAATCGTGCAGCCGGTTCGCACCGTTCTACCGAGCCGGTTCGGTGCAGGTGACCGATGCGACCGCCGCGCGGACGCCATACGGTCGAGTGGATATGAGCGAGTTCTCGAGGCGTTATCCAGTTGTTCCAGATAGCCAGCCGACCGCATATCCCAACGGCGACCTGGCGCAGATCTGCGGCGAGGTCGCGGCCGTGTTCCGCCGGGCCTGGGGCCGGGGGCCGGCCAAGACCACCGCGCATTGGGCAGGCCCGAACATGCTCGTGGTATTGCTTGTGAACGGTCACACCGACGCGGAGAAGACGATGCGGGCGGCCGGTCACATCCAAGAGCTGCTGGGCGGGCGCCGGCTGCTCCACGGCATGATCGAGCAGGACCTCAAGGCCAGCGTGGAGCGGATCCTCGGGCGAACGGTCGAGACGACCCTGAGCGCGACGCGACTCGACCCCGACCTGTCCGCCGAGATCTTCCTGCTGGCGCCGGCCGGCGACTGAGACGGCCGCCGCAGCGCCGGCGGGTCTCAGCCGCCCTTACGAGAGCCGCGCGCGAGTTCGTGTAACTCGACGGTTCGGTCGCGCTCCAACATGCGCTCGCGCCGAGCCTCGGCCAGGCGCGCACGCCGTTCGTTGCGCCGGCGCAGGTCGCGAAAGACATCGGCTCCGTTCGCCGAGGTGCCAGTCCGCTTTGCGCTGTCTTTCGAGGATTTCATGACCGCCGGAACCTGCCCGCATGCTGTGCATCAAGGAGCCGGGTCCAGGCTGTGTGTGGCTCCTTTGCCGCCTGACGAAGTCGGCTAACCCGGGCGGCGCGCTCATTCCGCGTGTACGGCTCTCGTCTGAGCTCCTGCCCGTGGGCTGCGGCGGCGCCGTCACCCGGGTTGCGCTTTTGTGACTTCATATCGCGGATACTACCCCGGCGAGCGACGCGGCCAATCGGCTCAATTCCGCAAGATGATCCGGGGGAACGCGCCGAACGGTTGCGGGTTTACTCGGATGCGGTGATTGCAAAGCTCGAGGTGACTCGGATTCGTTGCTTCGATTCGAGTCACCTCGAGCGTGGCCTCGCGCATTAGAGTCACCGCTCGCCGCGGCCGGCGGCGAGCGGGTGGCAGGGAGCCGGCTGGCGCGCTAGTGCCGCGTGTGCCGCACGGCGGTCCGCTCAACGGACAGGCCGAGTTTGCCGAGCCCGATCACGAAATAGACCAGCGCGGCTACCAGCAGCATGCATCCCACCGCGCACAGGATGCCGACGATCACCGGCCCCAACGCGATGGCGACGATGAGCAGCGGCACGGCGCACAGCAGGGCCACGATCACAGTTGCCAGTCTCACGAGAACCACCTCCTTGAACGACTTGGAGCGGCGGGTTGTCGCGACTTTAGGGTGCGGCCGGACGCTCCGTATCCGGGTTGGTGCGCGAAGTGACTGCGGTAAGTCCCGCGGCGGGTTGCCGGTTAGGGCGGATCCGCCACAAGTCCGCGGCGTAGTGCGGCTACGCGCGTATTACGCGGTCGCCTGGCGGCCGTCGCAAGCGGTTCCCGCGTTTCAAGGTACGGCACGAGGTAGCGACCGAACACCTTGGCCGCCTTCGCGGAGGGTTCGTCGCCGGTGCGGACTGCCGCGGCGCGCAGCGGTTGTCCGCTCCAATCGAATTCGGTACGCAGGAACACGGGCGGCTCGCCCCCCAACAGCCTCGCATGGAGGATCCGCGGTGCTCGAACCGTCTTGATCGGCGCGCCGAGGCCGGCGGCGATCGTCTGCGCCGCGACGTCGGCCTGCTGCGCGGCCAAGCCACCTTGCTTGATCGGGAAGGTCGTCAAGTCGCCGGCCGCGTAGACGTCTTCGAGCCCTTCGACCCGTCCCGATGCGTCCACCGGGACGAACCCCGATCGGGTCGCGGGCACGCCCGTGAACCGCCGCCCTCGCAGCTCGGGCAGCGCCACGACACGATCCGCCTGGATCATTCGACCGTCCGCGAGCGCGAGCGACCCCTCACGCCGAACGCCCGTGGCGACGCTCCCGCCGACGAACCGCACGCCGCGCTCCTCGAGGAGGCCGCGAACCACCGTGGACGCATCCGCGCCGAACACGGCGAGCGGCTCCGGCTCCGGCGTGATCACGGTCGACTCGATCGCTAGTCCCCGCTCCTGCGCGTGCCTTGCCGACAGCAAGGCCAGCTCGTACAGGGGCAATGGCCATACGCACCCAGCGGGAAGCGCAAACACGATGCTGCGCACAGCTCCTGTCTCGAACTCGCCGAGCACGCGTCTGATCTTTGGGATGTCCCGCTGGTCGCGGAACGTGATCGCACCCGGTACGCCGACCACGGCGCGGGCGCCGGTCGCGAGGATCAGGGCGTCGTAATGGAGACGGGCGCCGGACGCCGTCCGCACGAAGTGCCTGCGGGACGCCACCGCCTCGAGCCTCGACTCGTGGTATTCCGCGCCCAGATCCCTGGCGATCGCCCGCAGGTCATAGCGCCGGGACGGTGCGACGTCGAACGGCTCGCTCGTGGCCGCCGGGCGATAGTGGAAAACCGGATCCGGAGCGAGGAGGGTAAGCATCGCGCGGTCGCCCGAAAGCGCCCGGAGGGCGAGCGCCGCCTCGACGGCCGCGAACCCGCCCCCGACGATCAGGATCTGGGCAGCGCCGCGCGATGTATCGCCGGTTGCCACCCGTTACGCCTCCCCCCAGGCCAGCACGCCGGCGATGTCGGCCGTCGAGAGAATGCCGATTGGCCGCTGCGTCCCGGACTGGACGACGACGAGGTGGGTGACCTGGTGGGCCAGCATCAGCCCGGCCGCCTCGATCAGCGGCGTCGTCGGCTCAACCGTTACCAGCGACTGCTGCGCGATGGCGCGCGCGCTCGGCGTCTCACCGGCACTGATGCCGGCACGGACCAAGTCCAGATCGGAGATCACGCTCCAGACCCCGCACTGCGGCTCCTCGTGTGAGATTCCGACCACGGCGACGCAGTGGACGTGATACGTGGCCATCATCTGGGCGACCTCAGGCAGACTCGCGTCCGGCTCGCACGCGAGGATCCCAGGATGCATTGCGTCGGACACCGTCGCGTGCTCGAGGGATGGCATCAGATAGCTGCCCCCGGATGGCCGGCTCGTGACGGACATGAGAACCTCCTTGGCTTCTGGTATCCCGGACGCTACGTACACCATGGGCGGCCGTCAACCGTGGTTGGCCGTAGGCACCTCGGTACCTGACCGCAGTCCGGCGTGAAATGGACACAGGCGGCCGGGGGCGCAGTTGCGCGGTTGCCGTGGTCGCTCGTGGCTTCACCGCATCGAGAATGCGCCTTTCACCGGACGACCTGCGACCCTGGCGCCACTAGCGTCCGAGCCATGTCAGCAACCCTCCGCGCACTTCCGTCCCGCATCGACGTCGAGGACCAGCCACAGCGCGACGCAGCGGCCATTCGCGTTGTGGTGGCCGACGACCATGCGATGGTCCGCCGCACGCTGCGGCTCCTCCTCGAGAGCGAGCGGGACGTCGACGTCATGGCCGAGGCCGTCGATGTGTCCGCCGTCCTGCGCCATGTAAGCCAGCACGTCCCGCACGTGCTGGTGCTTGACCTCCGACTTCCGAACGGATCGAGCATCGAGATGATTCGCCAGCTTTGCGCGCGCTTCCCCGAGACCGAGGTGGTCGTCCTGACGATGGAGGCGAGCCCACTGTTCGCCCAGAGGGCCATCGACGCCGGGGCGATCGGGTTCGTCGTCAAAGACACGGCCGACACCGAGCTGCTCGCCGCGGTCCGCCTTGCCGCCCGTGGCGAGGAGTACGTGAGCCCGCGTGTGGCAAGCAGGCTGGATGCGCTGCGCCGCGCAACCCAAGACGATGGACTGACCCCGCGCGAGACCGAGATCGTCCGCATGATCGCGCTCGGACACACCAGCGCCGAGATTGCGTGCCAGCTTCATCTGTCGCGGCGCACCGTCGAGACCCATCGAGCGAGAATCCACAACAAGCTCGGTGTCACGACCCGTGCGGAGCTCGTTCAGTTCGCGCTGGAGCGCAGCCTAATCGGCACGTGAACGTCCGGCATGGCCAGTCGTTTCCCGGAGGCCTTCGTCCAGTGCGCCGTCGGGACCACGATCGAGCTCTGACAGCGACCACCGAAGGCCGTCACCTGCGTGCCTATGCCGGCAACGAGATCCGGCGGCCGGTCGTGGTGGCCAGCGACCCGACCCGTGTAATCTGCTCCGCGTACGCGTCGGCGGCCGATTCCTCGCGATCGAGCGCTGCCTGATACGCGGCGTAAGCGAGCGCACGCTCCTCCCGCGTCGCTGCCGTGAACTGCTCGTAGGCAGAGCGTACCTCCCAGCACTCGGACCGCCACTGGCAGTACAGCTCGATCAACCGGTCGACTAGGTACGGGGAAACCTGGGCGCTCATGGCCTGCATCCCTGGACCGGGAGCCTGACCGGGTGGGGCCAGCGAGCCCGCTCCCTCCAGGCGAATCGAGCGCGCGCAAGCCGCTCGGCATCGCGGAGGCGATCGGCGTGGAGTATCCGTGCCAGTTCGATATGTGAGAGTGGAAGTGAAAGCATGCCGTGACGTTCCCACCGGCATTCGCCGGTCGCATCGGCGATGCCGCCAGTCCGTTCGCCGGCTGGGGCCTTCGCGCACCGATGGCGCCAGGTCCCGGTCGCCGCGATCGAGCAGTTCGATCGCGGGCTCGGGGATCTGATTCTCGACGGCCTCGGTCCAGTCGCCGCGCGGCGAACACGAGCGATCCCGCCGACGGCACATCGAGCCCGGTCGGCGATGTACGAGGCCGCGACCTCGGGTGAGCGCCGGCGGGCCCACGCGGCACTGGCCGAGGCGTGCACGAGCGATGAACACGCCGACCGGCGGCTCTGGCACCTCGCCGTGGCCACGCTCGCCGCCGACGAGGAGATTGCCGATGGCCTCGAGGCGGCCGCGGAGCGGTCGCGGCTCCGCGGCGGTCACGCGTCGGCGGCGACCGCGCTCGAGCGGGCGGCAAGCTTGAGCGAGACCGAATCAGCGCGCGGGCGGCGGCTCGCGCGGGCGGCGCACGCGGCCTACGTGGCCGGGCAGGTGGACCGCGCCAGCGATCTCGTCAACCGGTCGCTCCCGATCGCGGACCGCGCCGAGCGGCCGCACCTGCTCGGCCTGCGGGGGGTCATCGACGGGAACGCCGGGTTGCTTCCGGACGCCGTCAGGACGGTGCTCGAGGGAATAGCACTGAGCGAAGACCCGTCGCAGAGCCTCGGGATGCTGCTCGAGGCCTGTCTGATGGCCACCTACATCGGCGACGCCGACCGGCTGGCCGCGATGTGCCGGCGTGCGTCGGAGTTCCCGCCGGCCACGGACATCGACCGCTTCATTGTCGTTCTGCTGACCGCCGGCGCGGCCGAGCTCGAGGGCGACTTCAACACGGCGGAACGGCTGGCCGGCGACGCGATCGAGCTCGCCGCGCGTCTCGACGACGCGCGCTGCCTGATCTGGGCATCGGTCATCGCCGGCCGCGCGGGAACCGCAGGTGACGGCCTGCCCTACGCCAACCAGGCGGTCCGTGTCGCCCGCGAGCGCGCGCTCGTGTCGACGCTGCCCTACGCCCTCCAGGCGCAAGCCTCGCAGCTCCTGGGCCTCGCCCGGCTCGATCTCGTCTACTCCGCGGCGGAGGAGGGGCGCAGCCTGGCGCTCGACATCGGGCAGCCCTGGATCGCCAGCCTGAACGTGTCCTACCTGTCGATCGTCGATGCGCTGCGCGGCGCCGAGCATTTGGTGCACGCACGCAACGACGAGCAGCAGGCGCTCGTGGCTTCGAGCGGTCCGACCAGAATCACCGCCAACGTGGCCTACGCCGATGGGCTGCTCGAACTCGGACTCGGCAGACCATCCGAGGCGCTCGAGCGACTGCTGATCCCGATCCACACCGTGCGGCCGCAGTCGAACCCGGTCGCAGTCCGGGCGGTGCCGGACGCAGTCGAGGCAGCGATGCGCGCTCAACGACTCGACGAGGTGACTCACGAGTACGCGGCGTTCGAGAGCTGGGTCGAGCGGTTCCCGCACCCCGCGCGCCGGGCATTGCTCGCGCGTTGCCGGGCGCTGATCGACGAGTCCGGCGCTGAGCGCCACTTCAATGACAGCCTGGGGCTCGCCGATGCCCTGTCGCCGTTCGATCGCGGCCGGACCGAGCTGCTGTACGGCGAGTGGCTGCGCCGCAACCGGCGGCGGATCGACGCCCGCGTCCACCTCCGCTCGGCGCTCGACGACTTCGAGCAGCTCGGCGTCACACCGTGGGCGGAGCGAGCACGCGCGGAGCTCCGCGCCAGCGGCGAGACCGCGCGCCGCCGCGACCCCTCCACACGCGATCAGCTGACGCCGCAGGAGCTGCACATCGCCGGGTTGGCGGCCGGAGGTCTCACGAACCCGGAGATCGGCGCGCAGCTGTTTCTGAGCCCACGCACGATCGATTACCATCTCCGCAAAGTCTTCGCGAAGCTCGGGATCGCATCCCGCGCGGAGCTTGCTGGCGTCGACCTCGGTGAGCGCGTGGCGGCCTGACCGGCGATCTGACTGGCGACCGCGCCGATGCGATCCCGGCGGAGCCGAGGCATCGTGGCGGGTATGCAAATCGATAACCCGATCGGCGTCGAGCTCCGCGGCGCCGCCAAGACCTACCGGAACGCCGGGACCGTGGTTCACGCGGTTCGCGGCATCGACGTGTCGATCGAGCGGGGCGAGACCGTCGCGCTGCTGGGGCCGAACGGTGCAGGCAAGTCGACGACGATCGACATGGTGCTCGGGCTGATCTCCCCCGACAGCGGCACCGTCTCGCTGCTCGGCGGGCCGCCGAAGGAAGCCGTCGCCCGCGGGATGGTCGGGACGATGCTCCAGTCGGGTGCGCTGATCCGCGATGTGACGCCGCGTGAGCTGATCGCGATGATGGCGGCGCTGCACCCGCACCCTCTCGAGGTCGATGAGGCGCTCGAGCTCGCCGGCGTCACGGAGGTTGCCGGCCGGCGCACCCAGAAGCTGTCGGGAGGGCAGGCACAGCGGGTGCGGTTCGCGCTCGCGCTCGTCCCGGACCCGCCGGTGATGATCCTCGACGAGCCGACGGTCGGCATGGACGTCGAGGCTCGCCGCGCCTTCTGGCTGTCCGTGCGCGCCTTCGCCGCGCGCGGGAAGACGATCATCTTCGCCACCCACTATCTGGAGGAGGCCGACGCGTATGCCGACCGCGCGGTCCTGATGTCCCACGGCCGAATCGTCGCCGACGGCCCGACGAGCGAGATCAGGGCCCGGGTGGGCACGCGGACGATCCGCGCCACTCTTCCGGACGCCGACCTCACCGCCCTCGCTTCGCTGCCGGGCGTGACCGCGGCAGATCGTCGGGGCGAGGCGATCGTTTTGGTCTGCACGGATTCGGATGCCGCGATTCGCGCGCTGGTCGACACCTATCCCGACGCGCGCGACATGGAGATCGCCAGCGCCGGACTCGAGGACGCGTTCATCGAGCTCACCGGCGACCGGGACGAAACGACCGCGACCGAGGGGCGGGAGGCACTGGTATGAGAGCGTTCGCCTACACGCGCTTCGAGCTGGTGCGGACGTTCCGCAACATCCGCCTGCTGGTGTTCTCGCTCGGGTTCCCCCTGATCCTGTTCTTCATCATCGCGGCGCCCAACCGCAACGAGCACAACTTCAACGGCTCCGGGATCTCGATCCCGCTCTACTACATGGTCGGGCTCGTCGCGTTCGGGGGGATGTCGGCGCTGATCTCGAGCGGGGCGCGGATCGCGACCGAGCGAACCGACGGCTGGACCCGCCAGCTCCGGGTGACTCCGCTGAAGACGACGGCGTACTTCCGCGCCAAGGTCGTGACCGGGTACGCGATGGCCGCCACGACGATCGCCCTGCTGTACGCGTCGGGGATCGCGCTCGGCGTCAGCCTCGGGGCGGGGCGCTGGCTCGAGATGACGGGGCTGATCGTCGTCGCGCTCGTCCCGTTTGCGGCGCTCGGCATCCTGCTCGGGCACCTGCTCACCGCCGACTCGATCGGCCCGGCGATCGGCGGCATCGTCTCGCTGCTGGCGCTGGTCAGCGGCACGTGGTTCCCGCTCGGGTCGCACGGGTTCCTGCACGACATCGCTCAGTTCCTCCCCTCGTACTGGCTGGTGCAGGCCAGCCACGTATCGCTCGGAGGGCACGCGTGGACGGCCGGCGGATGGATCGTCGTCGCCGCGTGGACGGTCGTGCTCGCGATCCTCGCCCGCTTCGCCTATCTGCGCGACACCGCGCGCGTTTGAAGCCCAAACAGAAGGAGATCAGGTGAGTACTGACACGCCGGACCCCACGGTGCGCTTTGTCTGAGCACGACGCTGGACCAACGCGAGCTCGGCATGACGTGGAGCCCGCTCGGGATGACCCGGATCCCGGCGACCCTCATGGTTCACGCGCATCTGACACCTGAGAGCTGAGGTAGCGCCCGGCGGAGTTCGGAGGTTCCGGCGAGTTCCTTTTTAGTGGCCCCCGGCCTCGGCCTTCCGGGCGAACCGGCTCGGCTCGACCCACTAGGCTCTCGCTGGTCGATGGTTCGGACTGAGTCGGAAGCGCGCACCCAGGGACTTAGTGGGAGGGTCGGCGGCGCCTGACGGCGGCGCCTTAGTGGGAGGGTCGGCGGCGCCTTAGTGGGAGGGTCGGCGGCGCCTGACGGCGGCGCCTTGGTCGGCAGGGAGTACGAGCGGGCGGAGATCGACCGCATGCTGAGCGGCGCTCGCCGAGGCGAGAGCGGCGCGCTCGTGTTACGCGGCGAGGCGGGGATGGGAAAGAGCGCCCTCCTTGCCTACGCCGCGACGGCGGGGAGAATCGCGGAGATGATGGTCCTCGGCGTGACCGGCGTCGAGTGGGAATCCGACCTCGCGTTCGCCGGATTGCACGGCCTGTTGTGGCCGATCGTCGACGAGCTCGAGGGCGTGCCCGAGCCACAGCGCGAGCCGCTGGCGGCCGCGCTCGGCCTCGCGCCCGGCGAAGGCCGCGATCGGTTTCTGGTCTCGGCCGGCGTGCTCTCGCTGCTGGCGGCCGCAGCCGAGTCTAGGCCGATCCTGTGCGTGGTTGACGACGCGCAGTGGTTGGACGTTTCCTCGGCGCATTCGCTGACGTTTGCGGCCCGGAGGCTCGTCGCCGAACGCCTGGCGATCGTGTTCGGCGCGCGCGAAGGCGACCGCCGGCGATTCGACGCGCCCGGGCTGGCCGAGCTCTTCGTCGGCGGGCTCGACCGGTCATCGGCGTCCCTCCTGCTCGCTCACAGCGCGCCCGGGGCGGTGCCGTCGGTCCGTAGCCGGCTGCTCGACGAGGCGGCGGGAAACCCGCTCGCGCTGCTCGAGCTTCCCGTCGCGCTCTCGGACGCGCAGCTCGAGGGCCGAGCGCCGCTTCCCGGCGCGCTGCCGCTGACGGCACGGCTGCGTGCGTCGTTCTCCGAGCGCGTCGATCGGCTGCCCGAGGCCACGCGGGCGGCGCTTCTGGTCGCCGCCGCCGAGGAGGCGGGCGAGCTCGCGGTCATACTGCGGGCAGCCGCCGAGCTCAACCTGCCCCAGGACGCACTCGATGCCGCCGAGAAGACCGGTTTGGTCCGGGCCGACGGCGCGATCCTGAGCTTCCGCCATCCGCTGGTACGGTCGGTCGTGTACGAGTCGGCGACGCTCGGCCAGCGCCAGCGGACCCACGCCGGACTGGCCGCCGCACTGGAGGGCGCGGACAGCGCCGAGCGTGCCGTATGGCACCGCGCGATCGCGGCGCTGGCGCAGGACGAAGAGGTCGCGGCCGCGCTCGAGGCATCGGCCCAGCGCTCTCAGCTGCGGGGTGGTCACGCGTCGGCGGCGAGCGCCTTCGAACGGGCCGCGGCGCTGAGCGAGACGTCCTCCGAGCGCGCCCGGCGGCTCGCCGCGGCGGGCCAAGCCGCCTGGACCGCCGGACAGGGCGACCGCGCCACCGAGCTGATCCGGCGTGCCTTGCCGATCGCCGATCGGCGCGAGCGCGCCTGGCTTCTGTTCATACGAGGGGTCATCGAGGGCCAGAGCGGCTGGCTGCTCGACGGCGTCGCGACGATGTACCAGGGCGTGGCCGTGAGCGAGGATCCATCAGTGACGCTGCAGCTGCTCCGGGAGGGCTTCGCGATGGCCGGGCAGGCGGGCGCCATCGAGGAGGCGGCGGACTTTGCCTCGCGGGCCGTCGATGTCACGCCCGGCGGCGAGGTCGACAGCTTCACCAAAGCCTCGCTGATCGCCAGTGCCGCGGAACTGTCGGGCGACTCCGAGCGCGGCAGGTCGCTGTCAGCCGAGCTGATCGAGCTCGCGGACGGGATGGACGACCCGGCGTGCCTGATCTGGGCCTCGCTTGCCGCCTTCCGCGTCGGCATGCGCCGGGAGGCGCTTCATCATGCCAATCGGGCGGTGAGCTACGCGCGCGAGCAGGGAGCAATGACCACGCTCCCGTTCTCCCTCCAGGTGCAGGCGGCCGCGCTCATCGGTGAGAGCCGCTACGAGCTCGCCTATGCGAGTGCCAACGAAGGATGGCGACTCGCGCTCGATACCGGTCAGCTGTGGGCAGCAGGTTGGAACCTCATGCGCCTCGTCCAGATCGACGGGGTGCGGGGCGACGAGGAGCTCGTCCACGCGCATGCCGGCGAGCTCCAGGACCTGGTGGCTCGCAGCGGCGCAGCGGCGATCGGCCAGTACGCGGAACGATCGCTCGCGCTGCTTCACCTGTGCCTCGGCCGCCCCGCCGAAGCGCTCGAGCGCCTGTTGAGGATCATCTCGACGGCGCGGCCCGGATCCCACCCGCTGTTCCTCTACGGCGTGCCCGACGCCGTCGAGGCGGCTGTCCGCGCCGATCGCTTCGACGAGGTCTCAGCGCACGCCGACCGATTCCAGCACTGGGCCGAGCAGTCTCGAAGCCCGGCGGCCCTCGCGCTGTTGGCTCGCTGCCTGGGCCTGATCGACGAGTCGGGCGCCGAGGAGCACTTCGCCCGCGCGATCGAGCTCGCGCCGGCGCTGTCGCCGTTCGACGAGGGACGGAGCGAGCTCCTGTACGGCGAGTGGCTGCGACGGCGGCGCCGGCGAATCGACGCCCGCCGCCACCTGCGTAGCGCGCTCGAGCGATTCGGGCGGCTGGGTACGGCACCATGGGAGACGCGAGCCCGGGCCGAGCTGCGCGCGAGCGGCGAGACTGCCCGCAGGCGCGACCCGTCGACCCGTGATCAGCTGACCCCGCAGGAGCTCCAGATCGCGCGTCTGGTCACCACCGGGAAGACCAACCCGGAAGTGGCGGCGCAGCTGTTCCTCAGCCCTCGCACGATCGACTACCACCTCCGCAAGGTGTTCGCGAAGCTCGAGATCGCCTCGCGGGCCGAGCTCGCCGACCTCGACCTCGGCGAGCCGGCGACCGCGTGACTGCGTGACAGGCGAGGACACTGGCGACTGCGCCGATGTGATCGCAACGGGCTCCGGGGATCGTGTGGATATGCGGATGATGCACCGATGACGGCGGCGTCCGGCGACCGGCTCCTGGTCAACTTCTTCTACGCCCATCCGGTCGGCCACGCGGTCGAGGCGCTCCATTATTGCCTCGGCCATCATCTGGCCGACCCCGCGCGCGAGGTTTCGATCGCGCTGAACGCGGCCACCGCCGTCGAGTTGGCCGGCTACTGCCCGTTCGTCTCCCACGCCTACGCGGTCGAGCACCCGCTGCTCGAACCGTGCCTGGACTCGGCCGCGCGACAGGCCAACATCCCCCGCCGCTGGGACTGGGTGGTCGACGATTTCCGGCGCGGACAGGACATTCAGCTCGCGATGTTCCCCGGGCTGCGCGACTACTACCTGACCAGCGATCGGCTGCTGACCGCGACCCGGGCTCGGACTTATGTCGGCTCGCCGCTGCCGGGCTACGTTTCCCATCAGCAGCTACGGCTCGAGCTGCCGCAATCGGCGCGAACGGCGGCGGCGCGCCGGTTCGACTCGCGGCCAGAGCCGTCGTTTGGCGGGCGGATCGCGCTGATGCCCGCCGGCTCCGGTGAGCGCTCGCTGTATCCGTCCGCCGGTTCGTGGCTCGTGATCCTCGACGCGCTCACCGACGCCTTCCCCGGGATAGAGATCGCGCTGATCGGCAAGCTCCGGCGCGACACGCGCACCACCACGTCGCTCGCACCAGGCGAGCTCGCCGAGCTGCTGGGGCATCGGTCCCGGCCGCTCGATTGCATCGATCTCGAGCTCGCCGAGCAGCTCGCCGTGGTTGAGGCGTGCGATCTGTTCCTCGCCCCCCACACCGGCTTTGGCATGGCGTCGCTTGCCGTCGGCACGCCCTGGCTGGCACTGTCGGGCGGGCGTTGGTTCGAGTACTTCTTCAACCGGGTCCCGTTCCGCTCGATCATTCCCGACCCCGAGCGCTACCCCAGCTTCACCCAGTTCGCCCCGGGCGCGTCCGTCGACGACGGTGACGGCGCCCGCACGCCGAGCATGACCGCCGCGCGGATCCACGACGACCTCGACCGGATCGTCGCCGCGGCCCGGGAGCTGCTCGATCGCTCGCTCACGTACGAGCGATCGTTGTGCGACTACTTCACGGCCCTGCTCGCCGCGCACGGCGGAGACGCGAGCGCGATCTGGTCGATCGACGGCGTGCACCTGGGGTATATCTGAGGTCTCGGCCGGTCACCCGGCCTCGGCGGCCTCGAACACTCTGCTCGCGTAGAGCGTGTCCATGTTCGGTCATGATCTGCTCGCGGCCCGTCCAGGTGCCCGACAACGGCAGATCGCCGGCGTCGAGCCTCCAGGTCGCGTCGTCGTCGAACAATTCCCGGATCCTGCTCTCGTCGCCGTCGCTGACCGCGGCGACGTACCGCGTCAGGACCGCCTTGCTGTCGATTGCTTGAGTCACGTGGCTCCTCCTGGTGAGAGAGTGGTCGCTGCCGTCAAGCCACGGTAGGTCCGGCCGGGACGCATGTGAACGACCTCTCCGGCATCGGTTCAGCGCCGATCGGCATGACCGCCGGCGTGCCGCGGCGCTAGCTAGCCTCAGAGCCAGCCGAGCTCGTCGGAGATCGCGGCTGCCGACTCGAGCAGCACGTCGACCGCCGGAGACCGCTTGTGGCGGCGGGCGACCAGGGCCACTTCGAGGCGCGCCGGCGGGGACAGCGGAAGCCAGCAGAGCTCATCGGGCAGCCCTAGCGAGCCCGCCGATTCTCCGATGATGACCACGGCCTGGCCCTGGAGCACCGGCGTGTAGGCGAGATCGAAGCTCAGCGTTCGCAGGAGAACCCGTGGCTCGATCCCGTGGTCGCCAAACAGTCCGACCACCGCGTCGTAGTGCCCCGGGTTCGCCTCGCGAGGATGGAGCAGCAACGCCTCGTCGGCCAGCTCCGCCAGCCCGACGGCCGACCTGGAGGCCAGGGGGTGGTCGCGACGGACGAGCAGCCCCTGGGGCTCCATGCGGATCGCGCGCACCTCGAGTTGCGGTATCCGCGGCGGACAGCGGACGAGACCCAGGTCGATCGACCCATCGCTCAGGCCGACCATGACCTCGTCGACCGACCTGACCGCGGTCGACATGGCGATCCCCGGGTGGCGCTCGGCGAGCGCGCGGAGCAGGCGCGGGGCGGTCTCGTAGGAGGCGCTGCCGCCGTACGCGACCACCACCGCGCCGCGCTCGCCGGTGCCGTACGTGCGGACGCTGCGCCACAGCTCATCGGCGGCGGTCAGCAGCGCCGGCCCACGCTCGAGCAGGAACTCGCCCGCCTCGGTCAGCTCGAACTCGTGCGTGGTGCGGAACAGGAGCTCGACCCCGAGCTCCTGTTCCAGCAGCCTCACGTGGCGACTGAGCGCCGGCTGCGCGATGTGCAACCGCTCAGCCGCCCGCGTGAAGTTGCGCTCCCGCGCGACCTGGACGAAGTACTGCAACCGACGCAGATCGGTCACGGCACGGATCCTATCTCTGCGGGACTATCACTAGCCCTCGGGCTCGGTGAGCGCGCGGGCCGCCGTGCCCTCGATGTTGATGTGAGGCAGCCGCGAGTCCAGCCGGCGCGGCAGCCGCCACGTGATCGTGCCGAGCAGCTCGAGCACGGCCGGCAACAGCACGCAGCGGACCACGATCGCATCGAGGAACACTGCGAACGCGAGGCCGAACCCGAACTCCTTGATCGTGCGCTGGTCCCCGAGCATGAACGACAGGAACACGCACACCATGATCGCCGCGGCCGCGGTGATCACCCGTCCGGTCAGCGCGATGCCGTCGGCCACGGCGGCGGACGCGTCGCGCCGGCGCACCCACTGCTCGCGCACGCGCGAGACCAGGAACACCTCGTAGTCCATCGAGAGCCCGAACACGACCGCAAACATCAGCAGGGGGATCCACGGCTCGACCGGTCCCTTCTGCACCCCGAGCAGTCCTCCGAGCCATCCCCACTGGAACACGGCGACGGTGGCGCCGATCGCGCCGCCGATGCTGAGCAGGTTCATCAGGGCCGCCTGGATCGGGATCACCAGCGACCGGAAGATGACGAACAGCAGCAGCGCAGACAACAGCACGACTACCGCGATGAACAGCGGCAGCTTCCTCGACAGCACCTGCGAGAAGTCGATCGAGCCGGCGGTGAGACCCGTGACTAACACGGGTACGCCGGTCCGCCGCTCGACGCCCGGCAGCACCTGCTGGCGGAGCCGGTTGACCAGATCGGTCGTGGCCTGCGCCTGTGGCGCCGACCGCGGGTACGCCTGCATCACCGCCAGGCCGCCGCCCGGCGAGAGGAGTGGTTGCGTGACTGCCGTGACCCCGGGCGTGGCGAGCGCAGCGGCGCGGACCACGGCCAGATTGGTCGTCTGATCAGGTCCGGGCAGCTCGGCGACGAGCGTCAGCGGCCCGTTGAACCCGGCGCCGAAGCCGCCGGCCAGCAGGTCGAAGGCCTGATGGGAGCTGAGACCCACGTGGTCGTTGCCGGCGTCGCTGATGTCCAACCGCAGTGCAAACGCGGGCAGCACGAGCGCGACCATGACCGACAGGGATACGAGCGCGAGCGGTACCGGCCGGGCGCGCACGGTCTCGCTCCAGCGACGCCACGCCGAGCGCCGCGAGTTGGGCGTGCGCCGGCGCCGCCTCCGTGGGCGAACCAGGCGCCCGCCGAAGCGCGACAGCATCGCCGGGAGCAGCGTCAGCGTCGCCGCGAGCGTGAGCAGCACGGCGATCACCGAGGCAACCGCCAGGCCGTACGTGAAGCTGACGCCGGTCGCGAACATCCCGAGTAACGCGATCACGACCGTCGCGCCCGCGAGCAGGATCGCCCGTCCTGACGTGTCCATCGCGCCGAGCACCGACTGCTCGACGTCACCGAGCGCGGCGAAGTTCTCACGGAACCGGGTGACGATGAACAGCGCATAGTCCACCCCCACGCCGAGACCGATCATCAACGCCAGTTGGGGAGAGACGTTGGACATGCTCATCACATGGGTCGACAGCCCGATCAGCGCAACGCCGGTGATCAGGCCCAAGCCGGCCGTGATCAACGGCATCCCTGCGGCGATCACCGACCCAAAGGTGATCAGCAGGATGACGAGCGCGGCGATCACCCCGATCTCGGTCGCCGGCCCGACACTGAACCCCTCTGCGTTCTCGATCAATTGGCCGCCGGCGGCGACCTGCAGACCGGGCACGTGCACCGCCTTGACCTGATCGAGCACCCGCGTGCCCGCGCTGGTCGGAAGCAGGTTGGCGTTCTTGTTGTAGTCGATCGTGGCGAATGCGGTCATCCGGTCGCGTGACACCTGGACGGCGCCGTTGGCCGCGTAGGGGCTGATCACGGTGGAGACGTGCGGATAGGTGCGCACCCGCGCGAGCAACGGCGTGATCGCCCGGCGCACTGAGGGCGCGTCGATCGTTCCGTGCGAGACGTGGAGCACGATCGTGTCGACGTCGCCGCTCTGGGCCCCGAACTCCTTGTTCAGCAGATCGCTGGCGCGCTGGGACTCGGTCCCGGGCAAAGTGAAATTGGTGGCGTAGCGGTTGCCGACCGACCCCGCGACGACGGTGGTGAGGATCGCGATCACGACCCAGGCAGCGACAACCCAGCGACGGTGGCGGATGCACCATCGCGCGACGCGCAGCATGGCGGTGTGTTGTTGCATCTACTTCCTCCCTTGCATGCGTACTGGTAAGAGCGTGGCCAGGACGGTCTCATCCGCCGTCGCCGGTCGCATCGGCGAGGCCGCCAGTGAGGTCGCCGGTCACGGGACGGCACTTGACTCGTGGGGTGCCTTTCGTTAGTTTGCGTACATGTACGCAAACCAAGCGGAGAGGGAGGTTTCCGTGACCGTCGTTGCTCCAACGCTGTATCCGCTGATGCGGTTCGACGACGCGCCGGCGGCGATCGATTTCCTCGAGCGCGCGTTCGGATTCGTTGCGCGTGAGGTGATCGCGAACCCCGATGGGACGATCGCGCACGCCGAGCTCGCCCTCGGTCCCAGCGTCCTGATGCTCGGATCGGATCGAGATGATCCTCGGCTGGGCCGGCGCGCCGGCAAGGGGTGGATCTACGTCGCCGTCGATGACGCCGACGAGCACTGCCGCCGGGCGCGCAACGAGGGCGCCGAGATCATCGCCGAGCCGTTCGACACCGACTACGGGTCGCGTGATTACTCGGCACTCGATCCCGAGGGCAACGAGTGGCACTTCGGCACCTACCGGCCGGCCGCCGACACGGTGGCGCCGACGTCCACCGCGGCGGCTTGAATCCCGGGGTGCGTGGATGAAGCATCGCCACCCCCGCGTAGGACCGGACGCCCGCCGCGCCTGTCCCGGGAGGCCGTGACCGCGGCTGCCCGCGCGATCGTCGACCGCGACGGCATCGAGGCGCTGACCATGCGCCAGGTGGCTCACGAGCTCGGCAGCTCGCCGATGGCGATCTACCGCCACGTCCGCGACAAGGACGAGCTGCTCGTGCTGCTCCTCGACCAGCTGGCCGCCGAGCTGCCACGGCCACGTTTCTCGCGCGAGCCGCGGCGACGGCTCCACCAGGCGTGCCGGTCGATGCACGACGGCCTGGCCGCGCACGAGTGGGTGGTCGACGTGCTCGCGCAGGGCGATCTGATCGCGCCGTCGATCCTGTGGCTGGTGGAGGAGATCGTGGCCGCGCTCGTGAGCCTCGGGTGCTCGGAGGCCGAGGCGGCCGACGGCTACCGGGCGATCTGGCAGTTCACCGTCGGCGAGCTGATCATCCGCCGCGGCCTCGAGCGCACCGCGGCGCTCGGACGCATGCCGTTCGTCGTGCGCGTGCTGACCAGCGTCGATCCTCAAGAGCTGCCCACCCTGGCCGCGCTCGCGCCGCACTGGGCGCCCGCTCGTGGGCGCGACAGCTACGACATCGGGCTCAGCGCCCTGCTGGACGGCCTGGCGCCTTGAGTTGCGTGCCGCGCCCCCCGTACAGGGAGGCCGCCTACCAGAGGGCCTGCCCGGGGGCGCCGTCGGGGCGGACGGCGTCGCCGAGCGGGACTGCACCGCAAAATGAGGTGGGCCTCGCCGCCCGCCACCTCAACTTCAACGACGGGCGTGACTACAGCGGTCACTCAGCGTGTAGACCCGCCGTGCGTTGCCAGAGCCGATCATCGCCGCGATCCGGTCCCGCTCGGCGCCGCTGATTCCCAATCCGTCCAGCACGTCAGCCAAAGCCTCGCGGAACAGGACCGCTCCGAGCAGGTACAGCTCGCGGCGTTGACACCCGCCGTCGCGGACGATAGCGTATCCGAATCCGTATTCGGAATCGAGATTTATTGGACCTGCGGACGGGGTGAGGTCGAGAGGATGAAGGTTCTTGTCATCGGTGGCGGGATCGGTGGGCTGTCCACCACGCTGGCGCTGCGCCGCCAGGGCATCGACGTCGACGTCGTCGAGCGGGATCCCGAGTGGGGCGTTTACGGGGTCGGCATCATCCAGCCGGGCAATGCGTTGCGCGCGCTCGACTCGCTCGGGCTAGCCGAGGCGTGCGTCGAGGCCGGGTCGCCGATCCGCGGCGACCGCACGTGGCTCGCCGACGGCGAGACGCTGATCGCAACGCACGAGTGGCCGGCCCTGGTCGAGCACCTGCCGCCCGGCAACGGCCTCACCCGTCCCAAGCTGCACGAGATCCTCACCTCGCGGACGCTCGCGTCGGGCGCGGACGTCCGCACGGGCGTCACGCTCACCGAGATCGATCCGTCTGACGACCACGTGGACGTGGGCTTCACCGACGGCGAGCGCCGGCAATACGACCTGGTCGTCGGCGCCGACGGCCTGTATTCGAAGGTCCGCGAGCGCCTGTTCGGTTCAGAGCTCAAGCCGCGGTTCACGGGGCAGGTGTGCTGGCGCTACAACCTTCAGCGGCTCGACGGGCTCGAGGAGATCTGGATGTGGTTCGGTCCCGACGGGAGCGCCGGGTTCGTGCCGCTCGGCGAGGAGCTGATGTACATCCTGACGATCGAGACGCCGATGCCGGACTGGAGAGCCGCGGTGCAGCGGGACGGGGCGGCTGCGGTGTACCGGCAGCGCCTGGCTCCGTTCGCCGGGCCGGTCGCGGATGTGCGCGACCAGATCGTCGACGACGACGCGATCGTCGTGCGGCCGATCGAGAACATCATCATGCCCGCGCCGTGGCACCGCGGCCGGATCGTGCTGATCGGCGACGCGGCCCACGGCGCGACCCCGCACTGTGGCCAGGGCGCTGCGCAGGCGATCGAGGACGGGATCGTGCTCACCGAGGAACTGGTCAAGGACGTCCCGGTCACCGACGCGCTCGACGCGTTTACGGCGCGCCGCTACGAGCGGTGCCGCAGGATCGTCGAGGGGTCCGAGCAGGTCGGCCAGTGGGAGCAGGATCATTCGCTCCCGATTGACCCCGACGCGACCCGGAACGCGGTGATCATCACCGCCTCAGCCCCCATCTAAACCAGGAGCAGACCGCCATGCGTATCGCAAGAGTTGACCACGCAGGCAGCCCCCGCGCGGCGATCATCGACGGCGATACCGTCGGGGTGCTCGAAGCGAGCATCGGGACGATCGACCTCCTCGCCGCCGATGTGGCGGAGCGCGAACGCCTCGCGTCGCGCGTCGAGACCGAGCTGGACTTGAGCCGGGGACGCCTGCTGGCGCCGGTGGAGCCGCCGACGATGCGCGACTTCTCGGTGTTCGAGCAGCACATCGAGGGCGTGATCAAGGACGCGAACCCGAACGCGACGGTCCCGCCGGTCTGGTACGAGTCGCCGTTCTGCTACTTCACCAATCCGCACGCCGTGACCGGACCCGGCGACGAGATCCCGGTTCCGCCGGGGTGCCGTCGGCTCGACCTTGAGCTCGAGGTGGCGGCGGTCATCGGCCGGCCCGGACGGGACCTGACGCCGGACGAGGCGGGCGCTCACATCGCCGGGTACACGATTTTCAACGACTGGTCCGCGCGGGATGTGCAGATGGCCGAGATGCGCCTCGGCCTGGGGATGTGCAAGGGCAAGGACTTTGCCAACACGCTCGGGCCGTGGATCGTCACGCCCGATGAGCTCGAGCCCTATCGCGACGGGGACCGGCTCGATCTCGAGCTGTGCGCCGAGGTGAACGGAAGCCCGCTGGGTACCGACACGCTCGCGAACATGGCCTGGAGCTTCCCCGAGCTCGTGTCGTACGCCTCCCGGGGAACGTGGGTGCGGCCCGGGGACGTGCTCGGGTCGGGGACGTGCGGCAACGGCTGCCTGCTCGAGCTGTGGGGCCGCCGCGGCCGCGACGGATTGCCGCCGCTGGGGCCCGGCGACGTCGTGTCGCTCCACGCCGAGGGGATCGGTACGTTGACCAACACCGTGGTCGCCGGGGTCGAACCGCACGCGCTGCCCCGCGCCCGGGCGCGATCGGTGGCCGGATGAGCGCGGTACGGCCGCCCATGCAGCGACGCAGCCGCGAGTCCTACGAACGGGTCCTCGACGCGGCGCACGCGCTGCTCGAGGAGAACGGCTTCGAGGGGTTCACCGTCCAGGAGGTGGCGGCGCGCTCGGGGGTGTCGATCGGCGCGATCTACGAGCGGTTCGGCAACAAGGAGAGCCTGCTTCGCGCGGTCCACGCCCGCTTGATGGAGTCGATGTCAAACGCCGGTGAGGCGGCCGCGGCGAATGCGGCCAGCGCTGACGGCGCCGCGGCGGCGATCGCGGCCTCGGTCGCGGGGATGGCGCGGATCATGGGCGATAACCGCAAGGCGCTGCGCGCGTTCATGCACCTGGGCGCCGTCGACGAGGTGATTTCCGCACGCGGATCGGAGGCGAGCATCGCTCTGAGCAAGGAGTTCAAGCGCTCGCTGATGCCATACGTCGGCGAGTTCCGGCATCCGCGACCCGCGACCGCGCTCGACGTGGCGTTCCGGATCGCGTACTCGACGCTGGCCCGCCAGGTCATGTACGGACCGGTGTTCGAGTCCGACCAGCGGCTGAGCTGGAAGCGCCTCGTCGATGAGTTGAGCGGCGCCTGCGCCGCCTACCTCCTGTACTGGCAGCCCACGCACACCAATTGAGGAGAAGAGAGATGGCTCTGCCCCTTCTGTCCCAGCTGGCCCACGTCGAACTGACGACTCCGGAGCCACAGGAGTCGCTCGAGTTCTGGACGCAGGTCGTCGGCCTCGAGGAGACGGCCCGCGCCGACCAGTCGGTTTACCTGCGTGCGTGGGGCGATCGGTTCCACCACACGCTGGAGCTCACCGAGGGACCGCACGTCGGGCTCGGGCACGTCGGGTGGCGGGCTGCCGGACCTGAGGAGCTCGAGACGGCCGTCGAGCGGCTGTCCGCGGCCGGGGCCGGCGAGGCGTGGGTGGAGAACTCGGTCGGCCACGGGCGCGCGTTCCGCTATCGCGCGCCCGGAGGCCACCTGCACGAGGTGTTCTGGGAGGTCGAGCGCTACGCGCCGCCACCGGGCATGGAGTCCCCGTTCCCGAACCGTCCGCAGCGGTACGTCCCCCGTGGCATCGCGGCGCGGTGCATCGACCACGTGACGATCACCGCGGCCAACCCCGTCGGCGATGCCGAGTGGTACCGGGACACGCTCGGGCACCGGTTCATGGAGTACACGGTGATGCCGGACCGGCCCGACTTCCCCGTGTTCTGCATGACCACGGTTTGCGAGCGCTCGCACGACCTCGGGATCGTTTGGGACCCGACGCCGGTGCCGGGCCGGATCAACCACTTCGCGTACTTCGTCGACTCGCGCGAGGAGCTACTGCGCGCCGCCGACGTGTTCCTCAACCAGGACGTCGCGATCGAGTTCGGTCCCGGCCGGCACGGGATGGGCGAGCAGGACTACCTGTACGTCCGCGATCCGAGCGGGATGCGCGTCGAGATCAACGCCGGCGGCTACCGCAACTACGAACCCGACTGGGAGCCGGTCCGGTTCGAGCCGCAGCAGGGCTCGAACGTGTTCTACAAGAACCTGGCGATGCCGCCCTCGATGTTCGAGTCCTTCCCGCTCGTGCAGGCGCCGCCCGCGGATGCACGGGAGGCGCAGGAGAAGACCGGCCTGTTCGTCTGATGGCGGCCGCAGAGGAGACCCTCGGCGCCGGCAAGGCGTGGCTACTCGCGCGCCTCGAGCGAGGCGCGCACCCGCTCGACGGACTCGATCCCGAGGCGGCACGGACAACGATTGACGCGTTGACCGGGCTCGCTCCGGCGCCGTGGACAGCGGCCTGGGGCGCGCTGGCCGACGACTTCGCCGCGCGGGCGCGGGGCGCGAGCGATCGGGCTGACCAACGCGAGCTGTGGTTCCAGGCCTACCGGGCCGCGTTCATGGGCCGCTATCCGGTGCCCAACCACCCGCTGAAGGAGCAGCAGTATGCGTGCGCGCGTGAGTACTTCGTGAACGCGACCGCGCTCGAGGACCCGCCGCTCGAGGTGGTCGAGCTTCCGTTCGAGGACTCGGAACTCCGCTTCTACCTAACGCGCCCCGCGACCGGCGACCCGCGGCCACCGGTGGCGATGGTGTGGGCCGGGATCGACACCTGGAAGGAGGAGATGCATGTTCGGCTCGGAGCGCTGATGCGCTCGCGCGGGTTCGCGGTGCTGCTCGTCGACATGCCCGGCGTCGGCGAGTCGCCGGTGCTCGCTGGGCCTGACGCCGAGCGCCAGTGGACCCCGATCTTCGACTGGCTGGCCGAACGCGACGACCTCGACGGCACCCGCTGCGCCGCGATCGGCGGCTCGTTCGGCGGCTACTGGGCGATGAAGCTCGCCTACACCCACCGCGACCGGCTCGGCTGCGCGGTCAACTGGGGCGGCGGCGTGCACATCACGTTCACGCCCGAGTGGCAGCAGCGGTCCCGCACCGCCTCCTCATACCTGATGGACCTGATGAACGCGCGCGCGCGGATCTTCGGCGGCGAGACGTTCGAGGACTACGTGTCACGCTGCGCAGAGCTTTCGCTGCTCGACCAGGGACTACTCGACCAACCCTCGGCGCCGCTGCTCCTCGTCAACGGCCGCGACGACGTCCAGAACTCGATCGACGACATCTATCTGAGCCTCGACCACGGCGACCCGAAGGCGGCCCGCGTGTTCGACGGCGGCCACATGGGCGAGGGCCCGGTGGCGCCGACGATCGCCGACTGGGTGACCCAGATGCTCGATGGCGGTCCGCCGCGCTCGCGATAGCCGAATAGCTGTTTCATTGATCAAAGTGACTTCAGTGAACCGGACGTTGATCGTGGGCGGTGGCCCGGCGGGGATCACCGCGGCGATCGAGGTGCTCGAGGAGCGATTGCGTTCGTTTGACCTGCCGGTGCGGCTGGGTGTGACGGTGTCTACGGTGGACGAGGACGACGCGGTGCGTGTGACGTTCACCGATGGGACGGTCGACGGCTACGGCGGATCGTTTGTTGGACATGCTCCGGGAACGCCTGTCTGCGTTCGGGTTCGTGGTGCCGGAGAT
Organism: uncultured Solirubrobacterales bacterium; assembly: GCA_963836715.1. GTDB lineage: Bacteria > Actinomycetota > Thermoleophilia > Solirubrobacterales > Solirubrobacteraceae > Palsa-465. The sequence goes on along the minus strand of CAWIKH010000008.1, from coordinate 30,499 downwards.
CGCGGCACAGATCACCGAGCCGTCGCAGATCGACTTCGAACGGTGCCGGCTCTTCGTCGACGGATCGCTCCAGCTGAGCGCGTGGGAGCGCGAGCCGGACAGTCCCGGGGCCGACCCGGGTGGTCTGATCCGCGAGACGTTCAAGGCCCTGGCCGCGCCGAACTAGCTCGCGATCTCCGCCTTGTCGCCGAACCTCGGAGGCGGGACCGTCGTGCCCAGACGGGCGGCCCACCATTCGACGGGGACGATGCGCATCGCCAGCTCCAGCGTCTTACGGTCGAGGTCCTCGGCGAGCTGCGTGATCGTCACGATCCTGTCGGTCAGACTGTCGTCGTCGACCTCTCCTCCGAACTGGATGGCCGGGCTGCTCGCGCTCCTGCGTCGAGCGATGGAGTCTCCGGTCGGATCCGAGCTGTCGAGCAGGCTGCCGAGCCAGGCGACGTCGGTCGCGAGCTCGATGTGCCTGTCGATGATCTCCGCGTACGCGTCGGCGTTGAGCATCACACCGGCCCATCGTCCGAGCACCTCGTCGCCGTTGACGACGAACGCGCTGATCGACTCGTGCAGCCGCCGCCGCTTGGCGTCATCTGCAAGGGCAGCGTGGACCGCGTCCTTCAAGCGCGGAGTGTCGTGCACGGCTTGGGCGGCGGCATCGATCGAGGCAGCGTCGCCCGCGTCGGCCGGCATCAGCCCCGTCAACTCCATTACGCCGGTCCAGACCAGCCGTGCCTGGCGCACGAGCTCGAGCATGACGTACTGCGCGAGGACGCTCCACCGCCGGCGCTTGCGGCGCTCGACCGCCTCGTTCAGGACCGCGGCCGACAGCATCACGACGATCAAGCTCGACAGGAGCCCGGCCAGCAGGGCGTTGCGGGCCCAGAAGTTGCGAGTGACCACATCGAGGACCACGCCGGCGACGAGGACAAGCAGCGCCACGACCCCGAGGATTCGGGTCTCGACCAGGTAGGAGTTGATCGAGGTCGAGCGGTACGGGCCGTGATCGTGCCGAGCCACGCCGCCGAGATTACGCCGACTCGCGAGACCTCCGTCCGGACCCGGCGCCGTACGAGACTCACCGGCAAGCCCGGAGGTGTAGGTTCAGCGGGGCGACGACCGCGGCAGGCACAGTTCGCGCCGCGTTCGCAGAGGCGACCGCGATCGTCCGCGGCGGCGGCACGATCATCGAGGTCGGAGCGTTCGTCGACATAGGCGACCGCTTGACATCGATGTAGTATCTACGTGATATCATTATCACGTAGAGGAGGACCCCGTGAAAGCTTCAGATGTCCGCGTGCGGGTGGCGATGGCGATGGCGGCGACTTTCGCGCTCGCGGCGTGCGGCAGTTCCGGCAGCAACAAGCCCACCGGACCGGTCGCCGCCTGCGGCATCGGCGCGAAGGCGGCGACCGCTCCCGCTCAGACAACTTCAGGGTCTTGGCCGTATCCAAACGGTGACCTCGCGAACAGCCGCGACGCCGCCGGCTCGACGATCTCCTCTGCGAACGTGTCCAGCCTCGCACAGACCTGGACGTTCAAGCTAACGGGGAAGGCGGCGGCAGGAGTGCGCCCGTACGGCTCGTTGGCCGCGAATCCGATCGTGCAGAACGGCACCGTGTATCTGCAGGATCTCGACTCGAACGTGTACGCGCTCGCGCTCTCGACCGGAAAGCTCGAGTGGGAGTGCCGCCTCGATCTGCCCGAGAGGAGCGGACCCGGACCGAACGGCGTCGCGGTCGCCGACGGCGTCGTCTACGGAGCCTCACCGACCACGGTGTTCGCGCTGAACGGCACGACCGGGCGGGCGATCTGGGAGGACAGCAAGCTGCTCAACGCCGGCCAGGGCACGTTCGGGATCCAGCCCGAGGTCGCGAGCGGGCGCGTATATCTCGCCAGCCAGTACGGCTCAGGGTCCGGCGGCGGCGTGCTGTTCGCGCTCAACGCCTCCAGCGGAGCCGTGCTGTGGAGGTTCAACACGGTCGTCGGCCCAGAGCCGGGCGTGCAGGCGCTTGGCCTCGGCTCCGGCGGCGCCTGGGAGACGCCGCTCGTCAGCAGCGACGGGTCGGTGACGTACGGGATCGGCAACCCGTATCAGACCCCCGCCGCGGCGATCGCGCACCCGGCAGTGGACCTCTATACCGACAGCGACGTGAACCTCGACGCCGCGACCGGGAAGCTCCGCTGGTATTACCAGGGCGTGACCAACGACTTCAAGGACTACGACATGCAGACCTCGCCGATCGAGGCGAGCGCCAACGGCGTCCCCGTCGTCATCGGCTCGGGCAAGATGGGCTACGTGTATGAGATGAACGCCAAGACCGGCAAGCTGATCTGGAAGACGCCGGTCGGCGAGCACAACGGCCACGACGACGACTCGCTCGAGGCGCTCGAGCACACGAGTACGGTGAAGGCGCCATACACGATCGCGCCCGGATCGCTTGGTGGCGTGTTGACCAATCTGTCGGCCGCCGGCAACAGCATCTACCTGGCCACCATCGACCTACCGCTGACCTACGTGACCTTGAAGGTGCCCACGCCGACGCAACCAGCCGGTTCCCCCGCCGGCGAAGTGGAGGCGCTCAACCTCGCCGCAGGCAAGGTCGAATGGCACACGAAGGTGCCGCAGTTGCCGCTCGGCGCGACCACGGTGTCCAACGATCTCGTCTTCACCACGCTCTACGACGGTGTGCTGATCGCGCTGAACCGCACCACCGGCGCGATCGTGTATCGCCACCAGCTGCCGACATCGACGAACGCGCCGATCGCGATCGCCGGCAATACGGTGATCGTTCCGGCCGGCGGCTCGATGACGAGCACCGGAGGCGGAGATCCGCAGTTAGTCGCCTACACCGTACGGTGAAGGCTGACGGCCGTGGCGGGCTGGGGCACCGCCACGGCGTCAGCCGGTCACTCGGTCGCGATCGCGGCGAGCACGTCGAGGTTGGCCGCCCGCCGGGCCGGCCAGGTGGCGGCGATCAGACCGAGCACGCCGGCCAGGATCACGAACCCGATCAGGCTCGGGATCGGCAGGGCGATGTTGGTGACGCCGTTGTCCCGCAGCGACGAGGCCACCGCAACGCCGAGTCCCGCGCCGAACACGATGCCGACGACGGCGCCGAACAGCGCGACGATCACCGACTCCGACCGGATCATCGCCCGGACCTGGCGGCGCTTCATCCCGACCGCGCGGAGCAGGCCGATCTCGCGTGTGCGCTCGAACACCGACAGCATCAGCGTGTTGACAATCCCGATCAGCGCGACGAGCACTGCCAGGGCGAGCAGCACGTACACCAGCCCGAGCTCCTGGTTGATCTTGTCCTGCTGGGACTGCTCGAACTGGGCCCGGGTCTTGTAGCCGACGTTGGCGTATGGCGTCAGCGCGCGGTTCAGGGCCGGGCCCAGGTCGGGGGCTCCCGGGGCCGCGCTGAGCAAGACGCCGATCGGAAGCGGATTGTCGAAGTGCGAAAGGAAGAAGCCGTCGCCGACCACGAAGCTGCCGACCAGCGGGTTCGGCTTGTAGATCCCGCCGATCGTCATCGTCGAGGACCCGGTCTGGGCGAACTTGACCGGCACCACCGAGCCGACGTGGAGGCCGTGGGCCTTCGCGGTGTCGGTGTCGATCAGCAGCCGCCCCGCGGCCATCGCCGGAGCTCCGCCGCCCGAGGTGACGTGCAGGGTCACCGTCCTCGAGAGGTTGGCGGGGGTCGCGGCGACGAGGGTGGAGAGCGAGCCCTTGAATTCGAACTGGCCCTGGTAGATCGTCGTCGTGGTAGTGACCCCGGGCAGACGCGAGACGGTGGGCGCGACCGATTTGCTGAACCCGCCCGAGCCGGTGACGATGTAGTCGGCGCTGACCGCGCTGTCGACGCTGTTCTTCGCCGACGTACTCAGCGACGCGCCGAGGACGGCGATCGTCGACACGAGGGCGAGTCCGATCATCAGCGCAGCGGCGGTCTGTGCGGTCCGGCGCGGGTTGCGCATCGAGTTCTCCCGCCCCAGCCTTCCCGGCGTGCCGAGCAGTAAGGCCAGCGGGCGTCCGAGCGCGCTCGAAAGCGGCCGGGCGACGATCGGCACGAGCATCGCGACGGCGATGAACACGAGCACGGCGCCGAGACCGACCAGCGCGACCGTCGGCTTGGCCAGCCCCGCCACCACCGCGACAATGCCGAGGCCGGCGACGGCGATGCCGGCGGTCACGCGCCGCCGTCGCACCGTCTCGTGGCCCTCACCACCGTCGTCCACCAGCGCCGCGACCGGCGCGATTCGCACCGCGCGTCGAGCCGGGAGGATCGCGGAGATCAGGGTCACCCCGACGCCGATCGCGATCGCGACCACGACCGTGCGCGCCTCGAACACCAGCGGAGCCGAGGGCAGCTCGATGCCGAACGCCTTGAGCAGTGCCCTGAGACCGAGCGCGGCGAGAACTCCGAGCCCGAGGCCGATCAGCGAGGCGACGACCCCCGTCAGCGCAGCCTCCGCGAGCACCGACCGGAACACCTGCCCCCGGCTCGCGCCGACCACGCGGAGCAGCGCCAGCTCGCGCGTCCGCTGGCCGACGGTGATCGAGAACGTGTTGAAGATCGTGAAGGCGCCGACGAACAGCGCGATCGCCGCGAAGATCAGCAGCGCGGTCGAGATGAAGGACAGCGCGTTGTCGACAGCGCTCGACAGCTCGTTGGCGACCGTCTGGCCGCTTACCACCTCGACCCCCGGCGGGAGGAGCTTGGCGATCGCTCGCGTGAGGTTGACGTTGTCCGCACCCGGCGCGGCCAGCACGTTGATCGTGTCGTAGTAACCGCGGGAATTGAAGATGTTCTGCGCCGTTTGCAGGTCGAAGCCGGCCAGTGTCACCCCCGCGAGGTTGTTGTCACTGCCGTAGGTGACGATGCCCGTGATCGTGAACGTCTGCGGCCGGTTGGGCAGGTTCATCAAGACCCGGTCGCCAATCGCGAAGTGGTGCTTGGTCGCCGTCGCCTTGTCCATCACGACGTCATCGGCGGTCGTGGGGGCTTCGCCCTCGACCAGCCGGTACGGCGATAATTTCTGGTTGGGGTCGAACGAGAACCCCAGGGTGGAGCCGCCGCCGCTCCCGATCGCGTTTCCGTTGCGGTCCAGGAACTGGGCATAGCCCTGGACTGAGCCGTGCACGAACGCGACTCCCGGAACGCGGCTGACCGCTGTCGCGATCGACTCCGGGACCGGCTTGCGGTCGGCGGTGCCCTGGACGGCGGCGGGGCCGCTCTCGGTCAGCACCGCCTTGCCGCGGATCTCGAAGCTGACGTGCTGGTACGCAGTGCCGATCAGGTTGTTGAACGTGCTGTTGAGGGTGTCGCCGAGGATCAGCGTCCCGGTGACGAACGTCACCCCGAGCACGATCGCCAGCGCGGTGAGCGCCAGGCGCAGCTTGCGGGCGCGGAGCCCGCTGACAGTTACCTTGCGCATGTCAGCTCCCGAGCTTCTTCATCTCTTCGAGGACGGTGTCGGCAGTCGGTGACAGGAGCTCGCCCACCACCGTGCCGTCGGCGAGGAACACGACTCGGTCGGCGTAGGCGGCCGCCTGCGCGTCGTGGGTGACCATCACGATCGACTGCCCGTCCTCGTTGACCGAGGCGCGAAGGAACTCCAGCACTTCGGCGGAGGCATTCGAGTCGAGGTTGCCGGTCGGCTCGTCGGCGAAGATCAGCTCCGGCCGTCCGATCAGGGCCCGCGCGCAGGCGACGCGCTGCTGCTGGCCTCCGGACAGCTCGCTGGGCCGGTGCGACAATCGCTCCGCAAGGCCGAGCCGGCCGACCAGATAGTCGAACCATGCCCGGTCGACCCGTCTCCCGGCGAGATCACCGGGAAGCGTGATGTTGTCGCCCGCGCCGAGCGTCGGGACCAGGTTGAACGACTGGAACACGAACCCGACGCGGTCGCGGCGCAACTCCGTCAGGGCCGCGTCATCGAGCTGCCCGATCTCGTCGTCTCCGATGTAGGCGTGACCCGAGGTCGGCGCATCCAGCCCGGCAATGCAGTGCATCAGCGTCGACTTGCCCGACCCCGACGGGCCCATGACCGCGGTGAAGCGGCCGCGCTCGAACTCGACGTTGACCCCGTCTAGGGCACGGACGGCAACGTCACCGGTTCCATACGTCTTCGTCAGGTCGACGGCGCGGGCAGCGGCCGCTGCGGTGGTTGTCTTCAACATGGTGGAAAGACTGAAGACCGACGGAGGTTCTGAACAGCCGGACAGCCGGAGTCGTGCGCGGTAGGGCTAGCGGTACCGGAGCTCACACCGTCACCCCGCGCACCAAAGCGAGCCCGCCCGCGCACAGCACCGCGGCGATTGCGGCGAGCACGCCCGTCAATCCCGCCGCGGTGAGCGTGGCGAAGAAGTGCCCGACGCGGTGCCAGGCGTGGTCACCGCTGACAAAGAATACGCCCGTGAGCGCCAGGACCCCCGGCGGGATCGACGGCGATTCCGATCGGCCATAACATCCGGCGCGTGTTCGATCTCGCCGGTCGCATGCATAGAGAGCCGTCATGATCACGGTCGCCGGTGAGGCGCTGATCGACCTCGTTATTGACGCATCTGGATCGGTCGCGGCGGTTCCGGGCGGCGCTGGGCTCAATGTGGCGCGGACGATCGCGCGGCTCGGCGGCGACTGCCGGTACCTCGGCAAGCTCTCCGACGACGGGTTCGGCGATCAGCTGCGCTGCTCGCTCGAGGAAGCCGGCGTGCGGGAACGCGCGCACCGCCCGGGCCCGGTCACGCGGGTCCGCTCGAGGGTCGACGCTCACGGCAACTCAAGCCCGCTGATGAGGCCGCCGTCGACGAGCTCGTCGTACGGGCCGTCGGCGACCACCACGCCGTCGGCGAGGACCATCGCCCGGTCGGCAATTCCGCGCGCGAATGCGAGCTGGTGCGTGGTCAGCATCACCGCAACGCCGGCGGCCTTGGCCTCCAGCAGCAGCTCGCGAAGCGTCTGCTGCGACGACGGATCGAGGCCCACCACCGGCTCATCCAGCACCAGCAGGCGATGCGGGCGAATCAGCGCGCAGCCGAGCTGGACCTTCTGCCGCATGCCCCGCGAGAGCTCACCCGGCCGCGCGTCGCGCTTGTCGGCGAGGCCGAGCCGAGCCAGCAGCAGATCGATCCGCTCGTCGAGATCATCGCCGGCCACACCGTGGGCGACCGCGACCAGCTCCAGATGCTCGCGGACCGTCAGGTCCGGGTACAGCGACGGGGTGTCGGGAACGACCGCCATCGCCGCCCGGGCCTCGAGCGCGGCCGGCTCCTCGTGTACCGGCGAACCGGCGACCTCCACGAGCCCGGCGGTCGGCTCGAGCAGACCCGCGATCGTCCGTACCGCGGTGGTCTTGCCCGAGCCGTTGTGACCCACGACCGCGACGCACTCACCGGGACCGATGTCGAGCTCGAGCTCCCGTAGCGCCTCGAACCCGCCGTAGCTACGGCTCAGCCCGCGAACGGTCAGGGTAGGCTCGCCCTGCATACGTGGAACGTAGCGCGCGCCGGCGTTCGGCCGGCGACAACCCTAGGACGCCGCGGTCAGCCGACCACGCGGTACTTGACGTGGGTGACGGCCGGGGAGGCGACGACCTTGATCGGCTCGAGCCTCGGATCGCCGACGTTATCGAGCAGGCGCTCGCCGGCCCCGAGGATGACGGGAACAATGTGGAGGTAGAGCTCGTCGAGCAGCCCGGCGACGAGGTACTGCTGCACCGCGCTCGCGCCGCCGGCGATCGACACATCCTTGCCGCCGGCGGCAGCCCGGGCCTGATCCAGCGCCGACTCGATCCCGTCGGTGACGAACGTGAACGTGGTGCCGCCCTGCATCGGCAGCGGCTCGCGCGGATGGTGGGTGAGGACGAACACCGGTGCCTGGAAGGGCGGGTCCTCGCCCCACCAGCCGGCCCATGACTGATTCCAAGGCCCGTCGCCGCCGCCGAACATCTTGCGGCCCATGATGTACGCACCCACGTTAGCGACGACCTCGTCGAAAACGTCTGAGTCGACGGTCGGCTCGCCAGCGTCGCGCCCGTGCTGGCGCTGCCAGGCGGCGGTCTCGAACATCCACTCGTGCAGGCGCATCCCGCCTACTCCGATCGGGTTCTCGAGGCTCTGGTTCGGGCCGGCGACGAAGCCGTCAAGCGATATCGAAATGTGACACGTGACTGTGCTCATGCCCGTAGGACGTCACGCGGCGGCAAAACTCATCGCAACGTCAGGCCGATGTGACGAGGCTGGCGCCACGACCGTCAGCGAGACGCCACTCCCGTCCTCATAGGACGTGGACGATCCAGACGTTCGGCTCCCGGTAGGAGCCGCGGTCTCGCTCGTGGTCGATCTCGACCGGCGCCAGCCCGTCCGGGAACGTGTACGTGTGGCCCTCGGCGATGACCTCATCGGCCTCCGGCGGCCGGCGGGCAGCAGCCGGCGATGACCCCGGGAGCGGGCAGCGGCTCTCCGGGCGATCGGCTCAGAGTTCACGCCGTGGCGTTCCTCCACGCAGTCAGCGTGGGTTTGCCTGCCTGATGCCGTTCGTCCCGAAGAGCGCTGTGCTTGACACGGTAGTCTGGCGGGCGGACCGGTCGGACATAAGCCACCCTTGGGGTGGTTACGCACACCTCGCGGCGATAGGCTCGCGCTGACCGCCGGACCGCAGTCGACGACCACCACCAAACGAGGGGAACCATCAATGCCAGACAGCGTCTACCGCGTTACCGAAGTGATCGGCGTCAGCAGCGACTCGTGGGAAGCCGCCGCGCGCAACGCAGTCGAGACCGCCGCCAAGACGGTCCGCGACCTCCGCGTCGCCGAAGTGATACGGCAGGACGTCACGATTGAGAACGGGGGGCTCGTGAGCTACCGCGTGCGCCTGGGAATCTCGTTCAAGTTCCAGACCGGAGACTGACCCGGACGGTTCGACCGGCCGTTCGCGCTGACGGCGGCCGCGGCGTCCTGAACGCGGCCGCCCCCCGGCCGGAAGGTCCTGAACGCGGCCGCCCCGCGGCCGGAACGTCCTGAACGCGGCCGCCCCCCGGCCGGAAGGTCCTGAACGCGGCCGCCCCCGACCAGCTGGCGGGGTTGTGCTCGTCGTCTTGATCCTCGACGTGGTGGACCGCGGCGGTCACCTGCAAATCACACCATTTCGTTCGTCAAGAACCGACCGTGACGGGCCACGCATGTGGGGCATGCGTTATGCGTCAAGGTCATGCCGAAGGCGCTCGAATGTCGTGTATATGCAGGTCACTGCGGCCCTGCCGGGGCATCGATGCCGGTGAACGGCGGCGGCAAGTCGCCGCGGGAGGCGACCGCTCGCCCTCGCATGCCGGACGCATCGCCGAGGAACTGCCGCAACTTCGGCGCCTCACCATCCTGCCTGCGTCGCCCGCACTTATCGGGCGACCTGGAGCAGCTACCGCCCGCGCCGGGCGACGTCGATCTCGCCGGTCTGCACCTGGTGGCCGGCCGCGCAACGCACCTCGACGCCGACGGTCTCCCCGCAGTCGCGGTGGAGCAGTTCGATCGGCCCTCCGCGATCGTCGAGCCAGCGGTCGCCCCACTGCATCAGCGCCACCAGGACCGGGAACAGCTCGGCGCCCTTCTCGGTGAGGCGGTATTGCCGGCGAGTCCGCTGGCCGGGCTCGCGGTAGTCCTCGCGCTCGAGCAGTCCTTCGTCAACGAGCTCGCGCAGCCTGGCCGCGGTCACGGGCTCGCTGATCCCGACGCGCTCGGCGAATTCGTCGAAGCGGGTGGTGCCGTAGAACGCCTCGCGCAGGATCAGCATGGCCGAGCGCGTGCTCAGCACGTCGACCGCCTTGGCGATCGTGCAGCGCTCGGCCTTCCACCCCTCGCGGGGGTCGAGCACGCCGGTCAGGCGAACGGTGGCGGGTGTGGACATACGAACATCATAGCTGACTTTTGACTTTATAAGTCAGCATGGTAGAGTGCCTGACTATGTCCTCGCTAAGTCAGCCCTCCCGGCGTACCGGGGAGTGGGAGCGCCGCTCAACGCTCACCTCCCCGAACCTCGTCCTCGTGATCGTCTGCGCCGGCGTCGTGCTGGCGAGCCTCGACCTGTTCATCGTCAACGTGGCGCTGCCGCAGATGTCCCGGAGCTTCGGCGCCACCGGCCTCGACAGCCTCTCATGGGTGCTGAACGGCTACGCGATCGTGTACGCATCACTGCTCGTGCTGTTCGGCCGCCTGGCCGACCGGTATCGCCGCGAGCGCGGCTTCCTGCTCGGCGTCGCGGTGTTCGTGGCGGCTTCGGCGGCGTGCGCCGCGGCGACCAGCCTTCCGATGCTGGTCGCCTTCCGCGTGCTCCAGGCGGCCGGCGCCGCGCTGCTCACACCAACCTCGCTGGGGCTGATCCTGGCCACGTTCCCGCCCGAGCGCCGTCACAGCGCGGTGCGCACCTGGACCGCCGTCGGCGGTGTCGCCGCAGCGCTCGGCCCGGCCGTCGGCGGCCTGCTCGTCGCCGCTAGCTGGCGGTGGGTGTTCCTCGTGAACGTCCCGATCGGCGTGGCCGCCCTGATCGCGGGCTGGCGCCTGCTGCCCGAGGTACCAGGCCACCCGATCCCGTGGCCCGACGGGCTCAGCGCGGTGCTGATCACCGCGGGGGTCGCTGCGCTCACGCTCGGGCTGGTCGAGGGCGGCACGTGGGGATGGGGCGACCCGCGGACGATCGCGGTGCTCGCGATCGCATGCGCCCTGCTGACGCTGTTCGCCGCCCGGACCGCGCGCCACGACAATCCGCTGATCGACCGGGCGCTGTTCCGCGTTCGGCCGTTCACGGGCGCCTCCGCGGTGGCGGTGCTGTTTTCGATCGCGTTCGGCGCGATGTTGTTGTCGCGGGTCCTGTGGGCGCAGGACGTGTGGCACTGGTCGGCGCTGACGACCGGCGTGTCGATCGTGCCGGGCCCGATCATGGTGCCGCTGTTCTCGTTCCTGGTCGCCGGCCGCCTGATCGCGCGCTTCGGCGCCGGCGCGGTGATCGCGGCCGGGTCGACGATCTTCGCGGCGGGCATGGCGTGGATGGCGCTCGCGGCGGGCCTTGCCCCCGACTACGTCGGTGACGTACTCGGCGGCTTGATTTTGACCGGGATCGGGGTCGGCCTCACCCTCCCGACGATGATGGCCACGGCCGCGGCCTCGCTGCCGCCCACCTCGTTCGCCAGCGGTTCGGCCGTGGTGAACATGCTCCGCCAGGTGGGCCTCGCGATCGGCGTCGCGGTGCTGATCGCCGTGCTCGGCTCGCCTCATTCGCCGGAGCAGGTGCTGGCGGCTTACCAGCGTGGATGGACGGTGACCGCCGCGATCGCGTTCGCCGGCGGCGTCGTCGGCTTCCTGCTGCTCGTCCGGCGCCGCCCGGCGCCGGCAATCACGTCCGAGGGGGCGACGATGCCAACGACCGGGCTCGTCCCGGCGGGCGGAGAGAATCTGTGATGGACTCGTCGGCGATGACGGACCGACTGGCCGCGGCGAGCGAGTTCATGAGCATCCTGGGGATCGAGTTCGACGAGCTCGGTCCGACGCGGGTCACCGGTTCGGTCGCGGCCGACGAGCGACACCACCAGCCATGGGGACTCGTCCACGGCGGGGTCTACACGACCGTGATCGAGACGTTCGCGACCACCGGCGCGTTCGAAGCCGTCAAGGATCGAGGCATGCAGGCGGTCGGGGTCTCCAACCTGACCGACTTCCTCCGTCCTCACCGGAGCGGCCGGCTGGAGGTCGAGGCCACGGCAATTCACCAGGGGAGCACGCAGCAGCTCTGGCAGGTCGAGATCCGGCGGCCCGACGATCACAAGCTGATCGCCCGCGGTCAGGTCAGGCTCCAGAACATCGAGGCCCGCGCATGAGCGGCACGACCGACGACGGCCGCACCGGCCTCGACGCTCGGGGCGCCTGGGGAGAGCCTCGCACCAAGGTCGTGTCGTGGTACGACCCGATGATCTCGGCCGAGGCCGCCCTCGCGCTCCCCGGCCGCGAGTTCCTGGAGTCGCTCGCCGACGGCCGGCTGCCGCGCCCGCCGTTCGCCGCCCTCGTGGGCGCGCGGCTGCACTCGGTCGGCGAGGGCGAGGTGGTGTTCCGGTGCACCCCCGATGAGTCGACCTACAACCCCGGCGGGATCGTGCACGGTGGCCTGCTGTTTATGCTGTTGGACTCGGCGTGCGGCTGCGCGGTCCAATCGCTGCTGCCGGGCGGGGTCGCGATCTCCTCGATCGAGATCAAGGTCAGCTTCATGAGTGCGCTGCGGTCCGACAGCGGCGAGCTCGAGATCACCGGACGGGCGCTCCGCGTCGGCCGGCAGGTCGCGTTCGCCGAGGCCGACGCCCGCAGCGGCGACGGCAAGCTCGTCGGGCACGCGACTTCGTCGCTCTCCCTGTTGCGACCCTGACCGCTCGCCCCCTGTCGAGGCCCGAGCCGCTACTCGTACTGGAGCGCTTCGAGCACGTTGAGCTTGCCCGCGCGCCTGGCGGGCCAGATTGCGGCGATCAGCCCGGCGATCACCGCGGCGATCACGAACACGATCAACGTTCCTACGGGGATAGTGAACGTGCCGAAGTTGATCGCGGCGCCGATCAGCGCCGCCAGCAGGATTCCCAGCGGGATCCCGAAGGCCGCGCCGAGCAACGCCGTGATGACGCTCTCGTGCCGAATCATGCGCCGCACCTGACGCCTGCTCATGCCCACGGCCCGGAGCATCCCGAGCTCGCGGGTCCGCTCGAACACGGTCAGCACCAGCGTGTTGACGATCCCGAACAGGCTGACGACGATCGACAGCGACAGCAGCACGTACAGCAGGTTGAGTAGCAGGGTGAGGCCCTGCAGCTGGTTGTCGATGAACTGGGACTTCGTCTGCAGCTTGGCGTCGGGGAACCCCGCCAGCGCCGCGTTCAACCGCTGCGTGTTGGCCGTGGTCACGCCGCCTTGCATGTTGACGAACGTGAACAGGTTCTGCGGGTTCTGGTACTCGCGATCGAACAGGGCCTGGGACACTGAGATGTCGCCATACGGCGAGGCGCCCTTGGGCGGATTGGTGATTCCGATGAGCTTGAGGTTCAGGAACCGGCCCGTTGGGGTCTCGACCGACAGCGGCGAGCCGACCTGAAGGTGCTGGGCCTTCGCGTAGTCCTTGCCGACGAACGCGCCGTCGCTCCCGAGCTGCGCCGGAGTGCTCGGACCGCCCTGCTGCCAATCGACCTTGATGGCTTGGCTGGCGTTGGGGGGAACGCCCGTGACGTTGATGTGCGACCCGAACGCCTTTCCGTCGCCGGCCCGCACGCCCACCACACCGGTCACGCCGGGAAGGCCGCGCACGGCCTGCTCGGATGAGAGGCTAATCGGCGAGAAGTTGTTGGTGGCCGTGATCGCGTAGTTAGCGATGAATGCCTTGTTGACCGAGCTCTTGAACCCGGTCCGCAGTCCCGCGGCCAGCACGCCGACGAGCGTCACCAGCGCCAGGCCGATCATCAGGGCGGACGCGGTCGACGCGGTCCGGGCGGGGTTGCGGGCGGAGTTGCCCTGGGCCAGCTTGCCGGCTGAACCGCCGATCCTGCTCGCGGGCCAGCCGAGCACGCGGACCAGGGGCGGCACCAGCTTAGGCGCGAGCATCGAGATGCCGATGAACAGCGCGACGGCCCCGACGCCCACCGCGAGAAGCCGCAGCCCGGTCGACAACCCGCTCACCAGCAGGCCGATCAGCATCAGCACGAACGCGCCGATGACGGTGGCGGCGGCCGCGTGCGGGCCGTACTTGGCCCATCGCGACGGCGGCAGCAACGCGCCCTCGCGCGCCGCGGCGATCGGGGGAACACGCGTCGCGCGCAGCGCCGGCCGCACCGCCGCGATCATCGTGATGACGATTCCCACGAGCAGCGAGATCACGATCGTCCGCGTCTTGAACACGGTGGCCGCCTGGGGCAGGTTGATGCCAAACGAGACCAGCAGCGAGTTGAGCGCTTTGGCCAGCAGGAGGCCGAGGAACAGCCCGACGATCGACGCGAGCGTTCCGATCACAAACGCCTCGACAAGAACCGATCGGAGGACCTGACGGCGGGTCGCGCCGAGCGTGCGGAGCGTCGCCAGTTCCCGCGTGCGCTGCGCGATCGTGATCGACAGCGTGTTGGCGATCACGAAGCTCCCGACGAACAGCGCGATGCCGCCGAACGCGAGCAGGAAGTCCTGGAAGATGTTGAGGAAGCCGCTGGTGTCCTTGGTCGCCTGCTGGGCCTGCGCCTGACCGGTTCTCACCTGCGCGCTCGGCCCGAGGAGCGGCTTGATCTGGTTTACGACCTGCTGCGGCGTGTAGCCGTGCTTGGCAGCGACGCTGATCGTGTCGTACTTCCCCTGCTTATTGAACACCTGCTGTGCCTTGGGCAGCGTGAAAATCGCCATCGTCGCGCCCCCGAGCGAGGAGACGCCGCCGATCTGGACCGTCCCGACGATCTGGAACCGCTCGACCGGGCCACGGGCGACGACCCCGATCGCGTCGCCGACCTTGTAGTTGTGCTTGCTCGCGGTCGAGGCGTCGATGTCGATCTCGTCCGGGCTGGTCGGGAACTTGCCGGTGGTCAGCGTCAGCGGATTGAAGTGCGCACCCGCGGGCGAGTAGCTGAACGCCAGGCCGGGCGCGCCACCGCTCGAGATCACCTTCCCGTTCCGGCCCACGAGCTGCGCGCTGTCCGAGATGCTTGCCGATGCGTCGGCGACCGACGGCAGCGCTCGCACCTGGGTCAGCAGCGACGCGGGGAGCGAGGGCGTCGTCGGCCCGTTGCCGTTGTTGTTCGTCGAGATCGCGCTCTTGCCGGTGATCACCGCGTCGGTGTTCTGGTAGACGGTGGTGAACACCGTCGAGAACGCCGCCTTGATCGTGTCGGTGAGCACGAATGTCCCGCTCACCATCGCCACCCCGAGTACGATCGCGAACGCGGTCAGAGCGGCGCGGAGCTTCCGTCCGAGCAGGCCGCGGAGCGCGACCCTGGTCACGACTGCAGGGTGCTCATGACCTCGAGCACCGTGGCCGCATCCGTGTCGGTGAGCTCCTTCACGATCAATCCGTCCGCGAGGAACATGATGCGATCGGCGATCGCGGCGGCCCGAGCCTCGTGGGTCACCATCACGATCGTCTGGTTGTAGTCACGCGCGGAATCGCGCAACAGATCGAGGATCTCACCGCCGGTCTTCGAGTCGAGGTTGCCGGTCGGCTCGTCGGCGAACAGGATCGTCGGCTTGGTCACGAGCGCGCGGGCGATCGCCACCCGCTGCTGCTGTCCGCCCGAGAGCTCGGAGGGCCGGTGCTTGCGCCGATCGGCCAGGCCGGTCTTCTCGAGCAACTGCTCGAGCCAGGCCTGATCGGGCTTCTCGCCGGCGATCGACAGCGGCAGCAGGACGTTCTCCTCGGCGCTCAGCATCGGCAGCAGGTTGAAGAACTGGAATACGAAGCCGATGTGCTCACGGCGGAGCCGGGTCATGTGGGCGTCGTCGAGAGCCGTGATCTCGGTGCCCGCGATCGTCACGGTTCCGCTGGTCGGCTTGTCGAGCCCCGCGAGGACGTGCATCAGCGTCGACTTGCCCGATCCCGAGGGGCCCATCACCGCCACGAGGTGCCCGCGCTCCACCTGGAGCGACACACCACGCAACGCGAGGACCGCGGTCTCACCCTCACCGTACTGGCGTTCCAGTTCGTGCGCCTCTACGACGACCCCGCCGACGGCGGTGCCCACCGAAGCGGCGACCTCGGTTTCCTCTGCCGACACCTCTCGGTGTATAGCAGCCGTAACGTGTTTCAGTTGTGGCCGCGCAGGACCAATTTGGGTTTTCTCACCAGGACCAATCGCCCGACCGCTCGCTCCTCACACCGCGGTTTTCACAAACTGCTCACGTAACGCGGTCTTCTTGAACTTGCCGGTCGCGGTACGCGGAATTTCATCGATGAACTCGACCCGCTCGGGCAGCTGCCATTTGGCAAATCCCCTGGAGAGGTGCTCGCGCACATCGTCGGGGGTCGCCTCGGCTCCTTCGCGGAGCACCACGACCGCCATCGGCCGCTCTCCCCATTGGTCATCAGGTATGGCTATAACCGCCGCCTCGGCGATCGCCGAGTGCCCCATCAGCAGGTTCTCCATGTCGACCGAGGAGATCCATTCACCGCCAGACTTCACCAGGTCCTTGGTGCGATCGGCGATGCGAATGCAGCCGTGACGGTTGATCCGGACCACGTCGCCCGTCTGGAACCATCCGTCCTCGGTGAATTTCTCGGCACCGCTTCCCTGGAAGTAGGCCGCCGCGACCCACGGCCCGCGCACCTCGAGCTCACCCATCGCGTCGTCGTCCCACGGGATCAGCTCGCGGTCGTCCCCGCGAGCGCGGATCTCGACGAACGCGGCGGGCACGCCCTGACGGGCGCGGTACTCGAACTGCTCATCGGGCGAGGCGTCGTCCAGCTCCGGCGGCAGGATGCACGTGCTCGCGAGCGGCGAGGTCTCGGTCATGCCCCAGCCCTGCATGATCTGCAGACCGTGCCGGTCGTAGCCCTCGATCATGCTCTTGGGCACCGCCGAGCCGCCCACGAGCAGGCGATGGAGCGAGCTCAGATCCCACCGGTCGGGTTCGGCGTCGATCGCCTTAAGCATCGCCATCCACACCGTCGGCACGCCGGCGGTGAACGTCACGTGCTCATCCGCGAGGAGATCGAGCACGCTCTCGGCATCCAAACGCGGTCCGGGCAGCACCAGCGACGCCCCGACCATGGTGGCGGTGTAGGGAATTCCCCAGGCGTTCGCGTGGAACATCGGGACGACCGGCAACACGGTGTCGCGCATCGAGACGTCCATCGCGTCGGGCAGGGCCGCGGCCATCGAGTGCAGGACGAGCGCCCGGTGCGAGTAGAGGACGCCCTTGGGGCGGCCGGTAGTGCCCGACGTGTAGCAGATGGCGGCCGCCCGGCGCTCGTGCGGGCTCGGCCACGACATTGGCTCGGACCCCTCGATCAGCGACTCGTAGCCGGTCGCGCCGTCCGGAACGTCGCCGCCCTGCGAGACCACGATCACGTGCTCGAAGTCGTACGCCGAGATGAACGATTCGAGCACGGGCAGCAGCGACTCGTCGACGACGATCGCGCGGTCGCCGGCGTCACCGGTGATGAAGCCGAGCTCGTCGGGGTGCAGACGCGGATTGAGGGTGTGGATGACGGCCCCCATCGCGGGCACGCCGTAGTACAGCTCGAGGTGCTCGGGCTGGTTCCACAACAGCGTCCCCACGCGGTCGCCCTCGCGGATTCCGAGCTCGGTCAGCGCGGAGGCGAGCCGCCGCGCGCGCCCGGCGCACTCCCCGATCGTGGTGCGGTGGATCGACCCGTCGGGTCTTCTCGAGACGACCTTGCGGTCGGCGCTGAACAGCTCGGCGCGCTCGACAACCACTGTCAGCGACAGCGGGAAGTCGTCCATCATCAGCCCGGTCAACGTCGGCTCGCTCATGCTCTCCTCCTCCTTGGCGGGGCTTCGGCTGCTTGCCCGGACCTGCGGCGCCTGCTGTTTCGGACCGGTTCGGCAAGTCACCGGCAAGGTGCGCGAGCGCCGCATGCCGGGCACCGCAGCCTCGCTTAAAGCTGTTCGCGATCCTACGCGCTGTCGGCGACCAGCGCGCTGAAGAACTCGATGTCCTCGCGCTGGAGCTGGCAGATCTCGAGCCAGTGTCCGAGCTCGGCGGTCGTGTCGACATAGCCGGCGCGGACCCGACCTGGGATCAGCACGGTGTAGTCGACCTTCAGGCCGGACGCTGCCAGGAGCGCGCCGACGCGCTCCCACTCCTGCTCGCCGCTGTCGATGAACGTGGCGATGTGGTGCAGGCGCACGGCAAACGATCCGTCCAGCGGGAGAACTCGCCTGTAGAAGTCGACGTGCCCGGCCACCGGCTCGATCAGCTCGACGATCGTGCCGCCGCGGGAGCCCATCGCGAAGTTCGCTTCCCACTCGGCGGGCTCGTCGCCGACCAGGAAGGTGGCGCCGCCGGCGGGGAGCTTGAGGCAATGCTCGAGCCCGAAGCGCTCGGACATGAACGCGACCGCGCGGTCCAGGTCGTTGGTCACGTAGCCGAACTGCCACACGTTCGCGAGCAGGTCGGCGATCGCATCGACGCGGCGGGGTGGGGCGAACAGCCCGCCGGCCGGTCGCATCGGCTGCGGTCCGGTCATCTCCAGCACGTCAGGCGACGAGCTGCTCCCGGCCGGCCGGGAGCTGGCCGCCGGCGCCCGAGTCCAGATAATCGACGAGCCGCGATGCAAGCGCCATGATCGTCAGCGACGGATTGACGGACAGCGTCTGCGGATGGAGCGAGCTGTCCCCGACGTACAGGCGCTTGACTTCATGCGATTGGCCATGGGTGTCGACCACCGAGGTCGCCGGGTCGGCGCCCATCCGGCAGCTCCCCTGCATGTGAGTGGTGGCGAGACCCGACCACAGGATCTGGGTGGCGCCGGCCGCCTCGAGCACGCGTGTCGAGAACTCGCGCGCTGTGCGGATCCGCTCGAGCTCATGCGGCTGGAAGTCCGAGAGGAACAGCTCATTGCCGTTCTCGTCGAGCGTGACGCTGGCATTGTTGTCGTCGTTGGACATGTTCAGCAGCCCGATCCAGCGGCGGTACTTGTTGGCGGCGTCGACGAGCGACTGGCCCCACATCGGCCCGTTCTCGTCACACAGGCTGGCCGCGAACCCGATCGGATCCTGCACGGTCACGGCCTCGACCGCGAAGCCGCCGTCCTCGTCCGCGGCGAAGTCGTAGCAGTGCCCGGTGATCGGAGCGACCATGTGGGCGTCCTGCGGCTCGTCGAACAGGCCGAACACGAACTGCGCCGGGTGCAGGCCGAGGTGCCTGCCGATGTTCGGGTTCGGGACGTCGGAGCGCAGCAGGACCTGGGGCGTGCGAAGCGAGCCAGCCGCCACCACGACCACGTCGGCGTCCACGCGGTGGGTCTGGCCTTCGAGGTCCGTGTACTCCACGCCGGTCGCCTCGGGCCCTTCGCCGCGATCCTCGATCAGCACCCGCTGGACAAACGAGTTCGGCCGCAGCGTCAGCGCGCCCGAGAGCACGTTGCGCTGGATGTAGGTGTTCATCGTCGACTTGCCGGCGTTCGTGGGGCAGCCCTGCAAGCACGAGCCGCACTGCTCGCAGTTCTCGTCCACGTAGGCCCGGACCGGCTCGAGCGTCGCGCCGACGGCCTCGAAGCCCCGCTTGGCGGTCTGCACGCAACGTTTGAGATCCCAGTCGCTCGAGCGGTCCCGCACGCCCAGGTAGGCCTCGACGCGGTCGTAGTAGGGGTCGAGGTCGGTGCACGAGATCGGCTCGCCGCGCTCGTTGCATAGCCCGGTGGCCGCGTGCCACTTGTCGAGCTCCCGTTGGGTCGCTCGGAGCGCCACCTTCGTGTTGATCGTCGTGCTCCCTCCGACGCACCGGCCGCTGATCAGCACGACCGGACCAGAGGTGGGCGGGACATCATTCCCCGTCGGGAACGCGAACCCCAGCGGCCACCAGTAGTCGTGGCCCGCCCGGCTCTCCCAGCGCACGAAGTCGGCGGCGACGTAGTGCGAACCGGCCTCGAGCAGCAGCACCGAGCGGCCGCGCTCGGTCAGCTCGCCAGCGACGACGCCGCCGCCCGCGCCCGAGCCAACGATCACCACCTCGAAGCGAGCGCTCATGACCCGACCAATCCCAGGTACGACCAGTCCTTCTTGATCCGCATCGCGAGCGGCGAGTGGAAGTCGATCTCCTCGTACGCGCTCGGACCGCTCGCTCCCGGCGCGACGAAGTCGCTGTAGTAGGCCTCGACGGCGAGCGCCCGGATCAGGAGAAACGCGGGCGTCAGCGCATGCGGCGCGAGCGTCTCGGCGCCGCCGTCCACCGCGCCGTCCACCGCGTCGGCGAGGAAGTCGATCGACTGGTTGATCGCCTCGCGCTGGGGTGCGGGCATCTCCGACATGATCGCGTCGATGTAGACGATCGGGCCGACGCGACCCGATCCGGGCACGATCGTCTCGCACAGCGACTCGAGCACGGCAGCACGCCGCTCGTCGAGGTTGCGCACGGCGGTCGTCACCGGGCCGACTCTACGCTCCCCGGACACCCATCCGCTTGCCGGTGCGGGCGCGGATGATTGTCGATGCGTGCATGCCAAAGGGGTGGCATCCTCCCCAGAAACCATGGGTGCCGTCACCACCGACAGGATCCACGCGCTAGCCGAGCTGATCGTCCGTTTCGGCGCGAACGTCCAGCCGGGTCAGATCGTGGCTCTGAGCTCCGCGCCGGGGAAGGAGCCGCTTGCGCGCGCCGTCGCGGAGTCGGCCTACAAGGCCGGCGCCAAGTTCGTCGACCTGTCCGTGTTCGACATCTATCTCAAGCGCGCCCGTGCGCTGTACGCCGCACCGGACACGCTCGGGTTCGTGCCTCCCTGGTACGGCGACCGGATGCGCGCACTGGGCGAGCACCGCGGCGCGCTGATCGCGCTCACGGGTCCGGTCGCGCCCCACGTCATGGACGGGATCGACCCGTCGCTGCTGGGCAGGGATCTGCTCCCCCAGCTACGCGAGTCGATCGAGATCGTCAACCAGCGGACCACGAACTGGACGGCCGCGCCCTGCCCGACCGAGGCGTGGGCCAAGCTGGTCCACCCCGAGCTTCCGGTGGCCGACGCGCTCGAGCGCCTGTGGCACGACGTCGCTCACGTCTGCCGGGTCGACGAGGACGACCCGGTGGCCGCCTGGGAGGAACGGATGGATCGGTTGACGGCGGTCGCGGGCAGGCTCGACGAGTTGCGCCTCGAGGCGCTGCACTTCGACGGACCGGGCACCGATCTGACCGTCGGCCTGCTGCCTTCGGCCCGGTGGCATTGCGCGCGGATCACGACCGTCGACGGCGTCGTGCACGCGCCCAACCTCCCGACCGAGGAGGTGTTCAGCACTCCGGATCCCGTACGCGTCGACGGCTATGTCCGTTCGACGAAGCCGCTGTTCGTCTCCGGGGTGATGATCACGGGCCTGCGGGTGCGGTTCGAGGGCGGGAACGCGGTCGAGATCGAAGCCGATCAAGGCGCGGACACGCTGCGCGCGCTGTCCAAGCGAGATCCCGGCGCGGCGCGGCTCGGTGAGGTCGCGCTCGTCGATCACGAGAGCCGGATCGGCAACCTGGACACGGTGTTCTTCGACACGCTGCTGGACGAGAACGCCGCCAGCCACATCGCACTCGGCGAGGGGCTCGATTTCACGGTCCGTGACGAGAAGGATCAGGAGCGGATAAACCGCAGCGAGCTCCACATCGACTTCATGATCGGATCGGTTGACGTCGCGGTCACCGGGATCGCCCCCGGTGGCGCCGAGGTGCCGCTGCTTCGGGACGGCGTTTGGAAGGTCTGAGCCGCGCTACCCTTGGCCGGCCCGACGGAGAGGTGCCGGAGCGGTTGAACGGGCGCGACTGGAAATCGCGTAACGGGGGTTGACCTCGTTCGGGGGTTCGAATCCCCCCCTCTCCGCCTTAGGGCCCGCGAGTTCGTAATTGACGGTTCCGACGGCGTAATCGTCGCCAGCGTGGTGTTCTGGCTCGTCGAATTCTCGGCTGTGGTGCTCACCATGAGCAAGCACTCCGGCCGCGAGCCAGCGGGGTTAATACACTCATAGGCGGGCAGGGGCGCAGCGATAGGCGGGCAGGGGCGCAGCGCTGCTCGCCTTTGGCAGCTTTGTGCAAGGTTCAGACTCAGAACCCCCCATGTGGGGGGGCTCACATCGGTATTCAAGGAGAGAAAGTGCCGATCAATGGGTATCGCTCGAAAAAGCAGAGTCGTCGGAGGTATGAGGAGAGGGATTTGCCGCAGTTCGCAGGCGCAGCATCTCGGATATCGGCCGTCGGAACCCCCTTGGGAGCATGGCCTATTCGTCCAGGCGCCGGCGGAAACTTCACAGTCGGCCGAAAAAGGGTCGACCGGTCTTACAAGTTGCACAAATGTTCGGCGGCCGCTTCCGTTAGATCACAATCAGAGTTAGCATCAGTTCAGGGGCAATGGGGACACACATCGATTCTCGTCCAGCGTTGAGGCTTGTACAACCGGCAGTCGGTCGGCCGGTCGAGTTCAGCTGGTTCTGCGGCCACTGCGCGGCGCCCGCGCAAGGCGATCAGCCGCCGGCGCCGCTGGCGCGGGTCTGCCGTTCGTGCGGTCTCGGGGTCATGCTCGAGACGAGGGCGGACATCGCCCCCAGTCACCGCGACGCGTTCCTCGTGATCGACAGCTCACTGCTGGTCCAGGCGATGTCGTGGCGCGCCGAGACGTTGCTTGGCGTGACCGAGGACAGCGCCGTGAACCGCCCCGTCATCCAGCTGCTCGTCCCGGCCGATGCGGAGGCTGGCCGGCCGGCTCGGTTCGCCGCCGCCCTGGTCGAGGCCGCCGCCGGCGCCGACGAGCCCGTGAGCGCGTTCGTCCGACCGTGGAACACGTTCGGCGTCCACCTCCGGGCGCGGGTGGCGTCGTGCGGACCGCCACGCGCCGCCCTGGTGGTCCTCCAGGACCAGCAGGCGCGCTCGCTGCGCGTCGTCAGCTAGTCCCCTGCTCCCTCCCAGCCGCGACGACCGCCTCACCCCGCCGCCGGCAGCACGTCCGGCGCGCCGAACGCGACGAGCGGCGCCGGCAGGCGCACGGAGCCGTCTTGGAGCTGGCCGTTCTCGAGCAGGGCGATGATCGTCCGGCCCACCGCCACCGCGGTGCCGTTGAGTGTGCACACGTGCTCGGGCCTGCCGCCCGCGGCGGGGCGATAGCGGATGCCGAGCCGGCGGGCCTGGTAGTCAGTCGTGTTCGAGCATGAGGTCAGCTCGCGGTAGCGGCCCTGACCCGGCAGCCACGCCTCGCAGTCGTATTTCTTGGCCGCCGAGGCGCCCAACTCGTCGACCGCGATCGCCACCACGCGATACGGGATCTCGAGCTCGGACAGGATCGACTCCTCGATCGCCAGCAGGCGTTCGTGCTCGGCGGTCGCCTCACGGGGCGGCACGAAGCAGAACATCTCGACCTTGTCGAACTGGTGCACGCGGAAGATCCCGCGCGTGTCCTTGCCGGCGGCTCCGGCCTCGCGCCGGAAGCAGGTCGAGAAGCCGGCGTAGCGCAGCGGCAGATCCGGCTCGGCGATGATCTCGTCGTCGTGGAGCGAAGCCAAGGCGACCTCCGAGGTGCCGACGAGGTACAGGTCGTCGTCGGGCAGCCGGTAGATCTGCTGCTCGGTATCGGGCAGGAACCCGGTGCCGTACAGGGCGCGCGCACGGACGAGCACCGGCGGGACGACCGGCTCGAAGCCCTCACCGGCCAGTTTCTCGAGCGCATATCGGACCAGCGCGAACTCGAGCATCACGAGGCCCCCGCGCAGGTAGGCGAATCGCGAGCCGGACAGCCGCGCTCCCCGTTCCATGTCGATCCGGTCGCCGGCGAGCTCGAGGTGGTCCTTGCCGGTGGCGCCGGCTTCCCCGACCTCGTACAAGACCGTGTCCTCGTCGGGAGCGTCGTCCGCCGGCAGGTTCGGCAGCGAGGCGAGCTCGCGCTCGCGCTCGGACTGCACGGCCGCCTCCTCGTCGCTCAGCGCCCGGCCGCGTGCGGCCAGGGCCGCGAGCTGCTCGCGCTCCTCGGGAGTCGGCGGGCCCTTGCGGCCCTTGCTGGCGCGGTTCTGCTCCGCGCGAAGCTGCTCGAGCTCGGCGCGGATCGTGCGCCAGCGCTGGTCGAGCTCGAGCAGCCGGTCCACGGCGACCGCCGTCGCCTCGCCGCGCCGGCGGAGCGCCGCGCGAACAGCGTCCGGATCGCGGCGGATCAGCTGGATGTCGAGCATGTGCGGCCCGGCGCGTGCGGCCGCTAGGGGGACGCCGGGGTGGTCGAAGTGCTGTTCCCGGTAACGGTTCCGGGCGACCCAGTCGGCGCGGACGACCCAGCGAGCGCCGTCGCGATCGATCCGATCGGGACCTGCTCGCACGGCACAACCCCGGGGATCTTGGGCGCCGACCGTCCGGAGTACGTGGCCACGAACTGTGCGACCGCCAGTGCCTGAGCGCCCACGACGATGTTCTGCGGCATGATCGCCCCCGAGAA
Organism: uncultured Solirubrobacterales bacterium; assembly: GCA_963836715.1. Lineage (GTDB taxonomy): Bacteria > Actinomycetota > Thermoleophilia > Solirubrobacterales > Solirubrobacteraceae > Palsa-465. Next base: position 6,386 of record CAWIKH010000008.1, on the reverse strand, counting down.
GCCGCCGTTCTGGATCGCATACAGGACGCGCGCCACCGGACGCTCGCAGCGGACGTCGAAGTTGGGGCCATTGTTGAACTGGGCCGTCCGCACGTTCTGGGCGGACCCGTGGGTGGCGGCGTACGAGAACGTGTGGCATCCCGAGCAGCGCTGGTTGAACAGCGTGGCCCCCTCGTAGAGCACGGGCTGCGATTTCGGGACGGAGATCTTCTGAGTCCCGCACGCGCTCGACAGGGCCGCTACCGCGAGCATCGCGCCCGTTAATAGGACCTTGGCGGGTCGGCTCATCCGGGGCGGGATCATACGGAAGGACCGCCCGGCGAGACCCGTCCGTGGTCGTCCTGGCGACTCAGTGGGCTACTAGCGTTCGTTCTCGCGCCGGCGGCTTCCCATCAAGTCGGTCCGCAATCAGGCAGGAGCCACGGTCCGCCCGCCGAAGCACTGCCCAATCCCGGCGCCGGCCAACACGACGTTCGCCAAGGCCAACCCCCAAGTCGCGATCGTCCCCACGGCGGCAACCAAGGGGCCGGCGCCGGGTCACGCGACCGACGCGCGCTATAACGAGCGGCGATGACGGTTGAGCCCGGTCCGGAGCTGTTCCGCGAGGTCTTCGGACGGTTCGCGACCGGCGTGGCGGTCGTCACCACGGCCACGCCCGCGGCCTCCGGCGGCATGACCGCCAACGCGCTGTGCTCGCTGTCGCTGGACCCGCTGCTGGCTCTGGTGTGCTTCGAGAACAACGCGCGCACGCTGCCGATGGTCCGCGAGGCCGGCCGTTTCGGGGTCAACGTGCTGAGCTCTCACCAGGAGGAGGTGGCCGAGGTGTTCGCGTCCAAGCTGCCCGAGTCCGAGAAGCTCGATGCCGTGCCGCACCGCTACGAGTCCGGCGTTCCGATCATCGACGGCGCTCTGTCCTGGGTGGCGTGCACGCTGGGTGAGCTGATCGCGGGCGGGGACCACACGATCGCGATCGGAGAGGTGGTGGCGATGGGCCTGGGCGATGGCGAGCCGCTGCTGTGGTACGCCGGGCAGTACCACGACGTCGGGCTTGTTGCCGAGCACTGACGCTTCGGCTGCATGCCCGTCCAGCGGCCCCGCGCGTGCCGCCGCGTGCCGCAGCGCGAACCGTTTCGACCGCGAGTGCCGCAGGCCGGCCCTCGCAGCCTCGCTCATAGCTAGGTCGAGAGTCCACCCAATACCGTCAGGACGGGGCCCTCATGGCGGTCGCGGCGACGGCCCCGCTCGGCATCCGTGCCTCGCAGACGGGGCCTGCCGTGCCGCGTCCGACGGATCCCGCCGAAGGCGGCCTATCCCTGCTCAATGGGTCATCGCGGCTCGGGCCAGCAGCACCGTGTTCACCAGCGCGGCCAGCGTCATCACCCCGATCTCGCGGCGCATGATCGTGACCACGATCTCCTTCTGCTCGGCCTGGGTCAGCGTGCCGACCTCGTGCGCGGACTCGAAGCCGCCCTTGTCGAGCACCATCTGGGCGGTCGAGACCCGCATCTGCTCGGCGATGAACGACACGAACAGCGGCAGCACGCCGTAGAGGACGTGCAGCCCAGGGGGCTTGTGGCCCATCAGCACCAGCACGCCGCCGAGCGCGGCCTGGACGACGACCGCCGCCTGCGAGGCCCGCAGCAGCCGCCAGAACCAGGCACTGTTGTGGACCCGAAACCAGCACCACCCGCCCCATGCCGCCGCGGCCCCGGAGAGGACGATCGTGATGACGCCTACGACGAGATGAACCTGCTTCATTCCTGCCAATCAGTTAGCCGCAATCATCACTAAGTAACACAGTGTTACAAGGTTCACACCTGCGGTGATATAACGGGCAGCCGTGCTTCGCGATTATTTGCCTGCGATCGTCTTCCTGATCTTGGGATCGGCGATCGGGCTGCTGTTCGGCACGCTCAACCTACTGGTCTCCAGGCGGGTGCCGAATCGCTCGAAGATCGAGCCGTACGAATGCGGGCTCCCCTCCGAGGTCCAGCGCGGCTTCCGGTTCGGGATCAGCTTCTACCTCGTGGCGATGCTGTTCATCCTGTTCGACATCGAGGTCATCTTCCTGTACCCGATCGCGGTGCAGCTGCGCGCGTTCGGGAGCTTCGCGATGTTCGAGACCGTGACGTTCGTGGCGCTGCTGATGATCGCGTTCGCCTACGTGTGGCGGCGGGGAGCGCTCGCATGGAAATAAAGCGCGAGCCACTCAGCGACCTCCGCGTGCGCCAGCTGAAGGCGCGGGACATGCTGCGCGGCATGGACGACGAGGAGCTCGAGCGGTACGTCGAGGAGCGCGTGCTGACCACGACGGTCGACAAGGCTGTCGCCTGGGCGCAGGGGAACTCCATGTACCCGCTCACGTTCGGGCTCGCCTGCTGTGCGATCGAACAGATCCACATCGTCGCGGCGCGGGTCGATATCGCGCGCTTCGGCTTCGAGGCGTTCCGCGCTTCACCGCGGCAGGCGGACCTGATCATCCTGTCCGGCCGGGTGTCGATGAAGATGGCCCCGGTGATCCGGCGCATCTGGGACCAGATGCTCGAGCCCAAGTGGGCGATCTCGATGGGCGCCTGCTGCTCGTCGATGGGCGTGTTCAACAACTACGCGCTCGTGCCCGCGGACAAGTTCATGCCGATCGACGTGCACGTGCCGGGCTGCCCGCCTCGCCCGGAGGCGCTGATGCACGGGATCCTGAGGCTCCGCGACAAGATCCATGGACACAGCCCCGACGGTTGGCGCCAGCGCTACGACGCCAACGGGACCGAGGAGCTGCTCCCCGACGCGGCGGCGCTCGACAGCGCCGACATCAGCGTATTCAAGGCCGGAGACACGTCAGGTGCCTGACGCCACGGAGCTCGAGCTGACGGCCCAGGAGCTCCGCGACGCGCACAGCGATTCGATCGTCGACACCGAGTTCCACCGCGGCCGGGCCGTGCTCGTCGTCAACTCGATCCGGATCAGGGCCGCGCTCGAGCATCTGCAGGGCAAGGGCTACACGATGCTCGCGAGCCTCCACGGCGTCGACTACTACCCGCACGAGCCGCGCCTCGGCGTCCTCTACGAGATGCTTGACCGCCGGCGCGTCGACCGGATCTCGGTCAAGGCCAGGGTCTCGACCGAGGATCCCCGGATCGATTCGGTCATCGACATGTTCCCGGGCGCCGAGTTCCCCGAGCGCGAGGTGTACGACATGTTCGGCGTGGTGTTCGAGGGCCATCCGGACCTCCGGCGGATCCTGATGCCCGAGGACTACGAGGGCTACCCGCAGCGCCGCGATTTCCCGATCGGCGGAGAGCCGGTCCTGTTCACCTACAACGAAGAGCAGAACTACGGGAAGTACGCGTGACCGCCACGGACTCAGGTACGGGCGGCGGGCAGATCGCGCTCAGCCCAGAGGATTACCGAAGGCGAGAGGAATCGATCACGCTGTCGAGCTCGCCGGCGGGGATGGGCGAGACCCACGAGCTGCTGACGCTGAACATCGGGCCACACCACCCGTCGACGCACGGCGTGCTGCGGCTGCTCACGACGCTCGAGGGTGAGGTCGTTCGCGACATCAAGCCGATCATCGGCTACATCCACACCGGGATCGAGAAGACCGCCGAGGACAAGGCCTACTGGAAGGTGATCCCGGTGGTCGAGCGGATGGATTACCTGAGCTACTACTTCAACGCGATGGCGTTCTGCGGCGCGGTCGAGACGCTGCTCGACGTCGAGGTGCCTCCGCGCGCGCAGTACCTGCGGGTGATCCACCTCGAGCTCAATCGGATCGCGTCGCACCTGGTCTGGCTCGGCACGAGCGCGCTCGACCTCGGGGCGATCTCGATGTTCTGGTACGCGTTCCGAGAGCGGGAACTCGCGCTCGACCTGTTCGAGATGTCGTCCGGGCAGCGGATGCACACACGCTATTTCCAGGTCGGTGGAGTGATGGAGGACATCCCCCGCGGCTTCGAGCGCAAGCTGCGCGAGTTCATCAAGATCATGCCGTCGCGCGCGGACCAATACGCCGACATGCTCGAGAAGAACCAGATCGTGGTCGAGCGACTTCTCGGCACCTGCCCACTCGACAAGAAGACGTTGCTCGAGCTAGGGGTGACAGGACCGCTCTTGCGGGCGGCCGGCGAGCCCTGGGATCTGCGCAAGGCGCACCCGTACTCGAGCTACGACCACTTCGACTTCAAGATCCCGGTGGGGACCGTGGGGGACAACTACGACCGCTACCGGGTCCGTCATGCCGAGTTCTACGAGTCGTGCAAGATCATCGAGCAGGCGCTCGACGGCCTGCCCGAGGGTCCTCATATCACCACTGACCGCAAGGTTGCGCTGCCGCCGCGTCACGAGCTCGCGACCTCGATGGAGGCGCTGATCCACCACTTCAAGCTCGTCACCGAGGGCTTCCGCGTACCGCCCGGCGAGGCCTACTACCCGATCGAGAGCCCGCGCGGAGAGCTCGGCTGCTTCGTCCGGTCCGACGGGTCGGCCAAGCCCGCCCGCGTGCACATGCGCGATCCGAGCTTCGTCAACCTCCAGGCGCTCGCGCCGATGGTCAAGGACAGCTACATCGCGGACCTGATCGCGACGCTAGCCATGCTGGATCCCATCCTTGGAGGTATCGACCGGTGAGCGCTACGAGGCGGCCGGTGCCGCGGTTCGGCCACGGCTCACGCGTCCCCGGCTGGGACGAGGCGGTGGACCTGACCAAAGAGCCGGCGACCGTCCCCGACCCGGCGACGACTCAGGTCGCGCCGGGGCTCAAGGAGACGATCGAGGCGGCGATGGCCAAGTACCCGGATCGGCGCTCGGCCGCGATCCCTGCGCTCCACGCCGCGCAGGAGGTACACGGCTGGTGCTCGCCGCAGGCGATCGACGAGGTGGCCTCGGTGATGGCGCTCACCCCGGCGTATCTGACCGCGGTGGCGACGTTCTACGACATGTTCTCGACCATTCCCAAGCCGCGCAACGACGTGTACGTGTGCACGAACATCTCCTGCTCGCTGCTCGGCGCCGACGAGTTGTTCGAGGCGATGCTGGCCGCGGCCGAAGGCGACCCCGACGTCGGCGTCCGCTCGTTCGAGTGCCTGGGAGCCTGCGACATCGCCCCGATGGCGTCGGTCAACGGCGAGTACGTCGGGCCGCTCGAGCTCGACGACGCCGTGCGGATCGTCGAGGACCTGCAGGCCGGCCGCGCGGTGCTCGAGCACAAGCAGCTCCGCTACCGCCGGAGCGCCGATCCGATTGGGACAGGAACGGCGGCGCCTGACGGCGGCGCCTCGGAGGTGGCCGAGGAGGAGACGGACTTCGGGCCGCCAGATCCCGAGAACACCGAGATGGCCGATACTGCCGGGCTCGGCCCCGAGGGCGAGACCGAGGACCGTCCGGGCCCGACCGCCGCGATCGAGATGACCACCGAACAGCTCGACGAGCACCCCGAGCCCGAAGCGCACACCGACCAGGACCAGCACCCGGCCGGCCAGGGCTCCGAGGAAGAGCAGGGCGGCGAGTGAAGATCCTGTTCGACCGGATCGACGAGCCCGGGCTGAACACGCTGCCCGTGTACGAGCGGCGCGGCGGCTACGCGTCGCTCCGTAAGGCGCTGCTGGAGATGACGCCCGAGGAGGTCCTGAGCAACCTGATGGACTCGGGCATCCGCGGGCGCGGCGGCGCCGGGTTCCAGATGGGACGCAAGATCTCGTTCCTGCCCCACGGGCACATGGACAAGTACCTGGTGTGCAACGCCGACGAGTCCGAGCCCGGGACGTTCAAGGACCGCGAGCTCATGCAGAAGAGCCCGCACATGCTGATCGAAGGGATCGTGATCGCGTCGTATGCCGGCGAGATCAGTCGCGCGTTCATCTACATCCGCGGCGAGTACGACCATCAGGCCGACATCCTCGAGGCGGCGATCGCCGAGGCCGCGGCCGCTGGATATGTGGGCGAGCGGATCCTTGGGTCCGACCACTCGCTGTCGCTCGTGCTCCATCGCGGCGCCGGTGCCTACATCTGCGGCGAGGAGACCGGCCTGCTCGACTCGCTCGAGGGCAAGCGCGGCAACCCCCGGCTGAAGCCGCCGTTCCCGGCGATCGAGGGCCTCTACCACGGCCCGACACTGATCAACAACGTCGAGACGCTCTCCACGGTCTCGCACATCATCCGGATGGGCGGCAAGGAGTACGCGCAGCTCGGCGTCGAGACGTCCACCGGCACCAAGCTGGTGTCGGTGTCGGGCGACGTCCAGCGACCGGGCAACTACGAGATCGAGCTCGGGCTCCCGTCGCGAGACATCATCTACGGGCTCGCGGGCGGGCCGCGGGAAGGGCGCGAGGTCAAGTTCTGGTTCCCGGGCGGGTCGAGCTCGCCGGTGCTCACCAGGGACGACCTGGACC
>CAWIKH010000007.1:0-299804 GCA_963836715.1 uncultured Solirubrobacterales bacterium | reverse complement strand
GATCGTGGCCTCGAGCCGGCGCGCCTACGCGGTCGAGATCTCGCCGCCCGAGCCTGCCGGTGCCGATCACCGACCGGAACCTCGCCCACCCGCCGCAGGCCGATGCGCTGCTGTACGACCGTCTGGCGGGAGTGCTCGGGCTCCCGAGCAAGCGTCAGCCGTGTCCGGTGAACGGCCACGGGCTGCTCCACATGTCCGTGATCGCCTGCCGCGTCGTGCAGGGATACGTGCAGCTGTCCTATGGCGAGGCCACCGTCGCCAGCGACATCACCAGCCAGCAGCTCTGGTACATCTCCGAGCGCCAGTCCTCGCTCCCGGGCGTGACCGTCCAGCAGATCTACCAGCGGACGTACCCGTTCGATGACCTCGCCTCCCAGGTGCTCGGGCTCGTCAGCCGGATCACCGGCCCCGAGACACTCGACCCGTTCTACAAGGGCGTCAACGAGAACGACTCGGTCGGCCAGTCCGGCCTGGAGGCCTCCTATGACCGCTACCTGAGAGGGGTGGACGGCGCCGAGAAGGTCAAGGTCGACGCGTTCGGCAACTTTGTCGGCGTGCAGTCGCAGAGCGCCCCGACGGCCGGCGACAACCTCAAGCTGTCGCTCAACGCCAAGCTCGAGCAGGTCGGCCAGCAGGCGCTCCAGCAGTCGATCGACACGAACTATCCGGCCAACGGCGGCGCGTTCGTGGCCATGAACCCCGTAAACGGCGAGGTCTACGCGATGGGCTCGCTGCCCACCTACGACGCGAACGTGTTCACCAAGCCGGTCCCCTACTCGACCTACAACTCGCTGTTCGGCCCCAACTCCGGCGACCCGCAGGTCAACCGCGCCTACCAGAGCGCCGGCCCGACCGGCTCCACGTTCAAGCCGATCACCGCCACCGCGGCGCTCGAGAGCGGCGCGTGGAGCGTCGGAAGCATCTTCGACGACACCGGCCAGTACTGCTTCGGCGGCCAGTGCCGGCATAACGCCGGCAATGCGGTCGACGGCTCGCTCGACCTCGTGAACGCGATCAAGGTGTCCTCCGACGACTTCTTCTACAACTTGGGCGTGCTGACCAACTCGCCCGCCCCGAATGGCGGCCCGCTCCAGAACTGGGCGCGCCAGTACGGGATCGGCCAGAAGACCGGGATCGACCTGCCCGACGAGAGTCTCGGGAACCCTGCCGGACGCCGCTTGGCGCGCGCACCGCAACGAGCTCGAGGCCGAGTGCGACGACGCCACCGGCCCGTTCAAGTACACCAACGGCGTCACGACCGGGTCGCGCAAGCTGAAGGGCTGGCACCGGAGCCAGAAGCATCCGCCCGGCGGCTGCGGGATCGCCGACGGGACCGACCGGCCGTGGTCGGCGGGCGACAACGAGAACCTGGCGGTCGGGCAGGGTGACGTGCAGGTCACGCCGCTCCAGCTCGCGGTCGCGTACTCGGCACTGGCCAACGACGGGACGATCGTTACCCCGCACATGGGGCTCGACGTGCAGACCGCCGATGGGTTCGTCCTGCGCTCGTTCAACCCCGCGCCCAAGCGGCACATCAACCTCGACCCGCTGTACCGCAACACGATCCTCGCCGGCCTGCGCGCCGCGGCCTCGCAGCCGGGCGGAACATCGGCCGCCGTGTTCGGCAACTTCCCCGAGCAGGTGTACGGCAAGACCGGCACCGCGCAGTACAACGGCCAGCAGGACTACGCCTGGTACGCCTGCTTCGTGCCCGCCCAGCGCGACGAGCAAGCCGATCGTCGTCGTGGTGACCGTCGAGCAGGGCGGGTTCGGCGCGGTCGGCGCCGCGCCGGTGGCGCGCCAGATCCTCTCGCAGTGGTTCTTCGGCAGCAAGGGCGCCTACGTGCCCGGGAACTCGCAGACGCTATGAGCGCGGTGGGCGCCCAAGCGATCCGGCCGGCCGACGAGGTGGCGGCGGCCCCCCGCCCGCGGGCGTGGCTGCGGATGGATCCGCTGCTGCTGCTGGCGGCGCTGGGGCTGGCCGCGTGCTCGCTGATCATGCTGAAAGGCGAGGGCCCCTCGCTCGACCCGGCGAACCACATGTACTTCGCCGAGCGCCAGGCTATCTACTTCGGGATCGGGCTGGCGCTCGCGCTGGTGCTGGCGCACCTCGACTACTCGCGGCTGCGCGAGTACAAATACGGTCTGTACGGCCTGATGATCGCGCTCAACCTGGTCGTGCTCGGGATGCCGCACGTCCAGGGCGCGGCGCGGTGGATCCCGCTGCCGTTCTTCCAGTTGCAATCGTCCGAGTTCGGAAAGGTCCTGCTGATCGCGGCCGTGTCCGCGTTCGCGGTCGACCGCTCGCGGCGGCTCCACGAACGGCGGACCACCGCCCGGATCATGCTGCTCAGCCTGATCCCGGCGATGATCGTGATCCCGCAGCCGGACCTCGGCACGGCACTCGTGTACGTCGCCGCGGGGTTCGCGATCCTGTTCTTCGCCGGCACCTCGTGGAAGCAGCTCACGGGATTGGCGCTGCTGTTCGTGGTTGCGATCGTGTTCGTCCTCGTGGTCGCGCCGGCGACCGGCCACCACCTGTTGAAGCCTTACCAGATGCAGCGCCTGACGGGCTTCCTGCATCCCTCCCATGATCCCCGCAACCAGACGTACAACATCACGGAGTCGTTGACCGCGATCGGCTCCGGCGGGAAGACCGGACTGGGCACGGCGGGCGCGTCGCAGGTGAACCTGCACTTCCTCCCCGCTCCGAGCACCGATTTCATCTTCGCCGTGGTCGGCGAGACGTACGGCTTCGTCGGCGCCGCGGTGGTGCTGTCGCTGTACGCACTGATGATCTGGCGCGCGCTCAGGATCCTGACGATGTCGAAGAATCTGTACGGGACGCTGATCGCGGGCGGCGTCCTCGCCACGCTGATGTTTCAGGTGTTCGTCAACGCCGGCATGACGATCGGCATCATGCCGATCACCGGAGTCCCCCTGCCGCTGTTGAGCTACGGCGGATCGTCCGTTCTGGTGACGTTCATCGCGATTGGCCTTCTACAGTCAATATGTGTGCAGGCACGCATGACTGCCGCGACGAAGACCCGAGGGTTGGTTTCGTCATGACCGCTGCCCCGGGAAATGGGTTCCCACCCACCCCGCGCGCGGCACCTGTTCGGCCGGAGGATCGAGCTCTCAAAGCTCGCGCTCCCTTCGCGAACTCACCCAAACTTCCACAAAGGACTGAATGAGCATTGAAGAAGCAAGTGTTGGTCAGCGTCGACCGGGGCGAGACCCGGGTCGCGCTGCTCGAGGCGTCCGGATCGGTACCCGCCCGTAAGAGCGCGCCGAAGTCCGGCACCACTCGCCGGCGCCGCAAGACATCCAAGCCGGCCGCCGGCTATCACGTAGCCGAGCTGTACCTCGAGCGCCGCGGCGCGCGCTCGATCGTCGGGAACATCTACAAGGGGCGCGTCGACAACGTGCTCGGCGGGCTCGAGGCGGCGTTCGTCGACATCGGGCTGGAGAAGAACGGATTCCTGCACGTCGACGAGATCGTGCTGCCGGGGGTCGAGGCGCCTCGCCGGGGTCGTGGCTCCGGGCGCGACAGCCGCCAGATCACCGACATGCTGAAGCCCGGCCAGGATATCGTCGTGCAGGTCGTAAAGGACCCGCTGAAGACAAAGGGAGCCCGGCTGACCATGGATCTCACGATCGCCGGCCGCTACATGGTCTACGCGCCCTACGGCGAGGGCGTCGGGGTGTCGCGTCGCCTCGACGACGGCGAGCGCGAGCGGTTGCGCAAGGAGGCGGCCAAACTCAACCTGACGGGCGCCGGCGCGATCGTCCGCACCGCCGCCCAGGGCGCCACACGTGCCGACCTCGAGCGCGAGCTCCTGTACCTGTTCAAGCTGAACGAGGTCTTGCAGAAGCGGGTCGCCGAGACGACCGCGCCGGCGCTCGTCTTCCAGGAGGCCGATCTGTCCGTGCGGGTCGTGCGCGACATCTTCTCCTCGGCCTTCGAGCGGGCGATCGTGGACGATCCCAAGCAGCACCATCGGCTGGTCTCGTTCTTTTCGCGCACCGCGCCCGAGCTGGTCGACCAGGTCGAGCTGTGGGAGGAGGACCAGCCGCTGTTCGAGGCGTTCGGGGTCGAGGCGGTGCTCGACTCGACGATGTCTCGCCGGGTCGATCTGCCCAGCGGCGGGTACCTGATGATCGACTATGCCGAGGCGCTGACCGTGATCGACGTCAACTCGGGCTCGTTCGTCGGCCGGGGCAAGGCGGCGCGGCTCGAGGACACGATCACCAAGACCAACCTCGAGGCCGCGGACGAGGTCGTGCGCCAGCTGCGGCTGCGCGACATCGGCGGGATCATCGTGATCGACTTCATCGACATGGCGCGTGCGCGAAACCGCGATGCGGTGCTGAAGGCGCTGCGGGGCAATCTGGACGAAGACCGCACGAAGACGTTCGTGGTCGAGATCTCGCCGCTCGGGCTGGTCGAGATGACCCGCCAGAACGTGACCGACGGCGTGCGCGAGATCATGACCCGGCCGTGCCCGACGTGCGGCGGGGACGGGGTGATCAAGTCCGAGGAGACGCTCGCGATCGAGTTCGAGCGTCGGATGCGCGACCTGGCCAAGGAGACCAAGGCCGACGCGCTCCTGCTCCAGATGAACCCCCGCGTCAGCGCCGAGTTCACCCGCGACGAGGCGCGCGTACTGCGTCAGATCGAAGAGGAGACCGGCAAGTGGTTCCACTTCGAGGGCTCCGAGGGACTGCCGCTCGACCACTTTGCGGTGGTGCTCGAGGATGATTTGAAGCGGGTGGTGGAGCGAGCGGTTCCGTTCCGCGAGGGCGAGGAGGTCCACGTCGAGATCGTCGAGCCGCACATGTACAGCCCCGGGGACGCGGTGGCGAAGGTCGACGGTTACATAATCTCGATCACCGGAGGCGGCGACTACGTCGGCGAGAAGCATCTGGTGCGGATCGAGGACGCGGGACGGACATCCGCGGTGGCCACGCTCGTGGACGCGCCGTTGGTGACGTCGTCCTCGAACGGGGACGGCGACGAGAATGACTCGGGGGATGAACTAGAATCGAAGCCTCGGCGTCGTGGCCGCAGAGGCGGACGGCGCCGTTCCGGCGCTAAGGCCGAGTCGGCTTCGAGCACCTCTTCATCCGAATGAGCACCTACGCCATAATCAAGACGGGCGGCAAGCAGTACCGCGTCGAGCAGGGTTTGACGCTGCTCGTGGAGCGGCTGCCCGTGGCCGATGGCGAGGTCGTTGCCTTGAAGCCGCTGCTGTATGTGGATGGGTCCGAGGTCGTCGACGGGGAGGATCTGGCGCGCGTATCGGTTGAGGCCCGGGTTGTTGCCCACGAGCGCGGGCCCAAGCTCCGCATCGTCAAGTTCAAGCCCAAGCGCGGCTACAAGCGGCGCACCGGCCACCGCCAGGAATTGACCCGGATCGAGGTGACGTCGGTCGGGCTGGCGTCGTCCGGCGGCCTGTCCGGCGATCGGGGACTGCGCGCACCGGCGCCGGTCGCGGCCGACCCCACCCCTGCCGAGGAGGCGACAGATGGCTCATAAGAAAGGACTTGGCTCCTCTCGGAACGGGCGCGACTCTAACGCCAAGCGTCTCGGCGTCAAGGTGTTCGCCGGCCAGACCGTCACCGGGGGCGAGATCATCGTGCGCCAGCGCGGCACGAAGTTCAAGCCGGGCGACGGTGCCGGGATCGGGAAGGACGACACGATCTACGCGCAGGACGCCGGGACCGTGCAGTTCACGCGCGGCCGCCGCGGTCGGGTCATCTCGGTCGTAGCCGGCGACTCCGAGTCGTAGCTGCCGGCGCCCGGATCCGTAGCCGCCCATCGCGCCCGGCACTGCTCGGCTTGCCGTCCTCTTAGCCCGCTGGCTGGCCAGCCAGCCAGCCAGCGCGGTGCGACACGGCCGCCTGGTGTGGATGCCCGGCGGAACGGCGTCGCGGCTGCGCCACGCTCGGCGTCGCGGCTGCGCCACGCTCGGCGTCGCGGCTGCGCCACGCTCGGCGTCCGTGCCTCGCCTAACGCGCCGGCCGCGACATCATCCGGGGGACGCGGGCGAAGCCGGCCCCTGATCAGCGGTCACGAGCTGCGATGTGCAGAGGGGGCAGCGCTTGGCCTTGAGCGGGATCGCGCTCGTGCACTCCGGGCACTCCTTGGTGTCCGGATCCTCCTTGGCGCGGCGAGCCATCAGTGCGTTGATCGGCGTCACGATCAGGAAGAACACCGCGGCGGCGATCGTGATGAACGCGAGCACGTTGTTGAGGAAGTCGCCGTAGGCGAAGTGGCTGCCGTTGATCGTGAAGGTGAGCGCGCCGAAGCTCGGCTTGCCGAAGATCGCGGCCACGATCGGCGTGATGAGGTCGGAGACGAGCGCCTTGACGACCGCGGTGAACGCGGTGCCGATAACGACCGCCACCGCGAGGTCGACGACGTTGCCGCGCAGCAGGAACTTCTTGAAATCGGTGAGCAGTTTTGGCACGGACTGGTGTCTTGTTTCGTCACACGTACGCCACCGCGCTCTGGTGGTACGGGCTGCTCGAGTACCAGCCCTGGCCGATCGAGGTGACCACGCCGCGGCGGTGCCAGTCGCTGCCCGGCGTGAAGGTACACGGCCGGCGCGATTGCCGGCGAGTGTGGCACAGGAACCTGCCGGTGACCACCACCGAGCAGGCGCTGCTCGACTTCGCTGCGGTGGCGCCGCTGGACCGGGTCCGTTACGCGCTCGCCAACGCCGACCACCTGAAGGTCCTCGATCTGGACGCCCTGCGGGCGGTTGCCGGGCTCGGACGCGGGGGCAGCGTGAAGCTCCGACGAGCCGAAGCTCGCCCGCACCCGAAGCCCGCTCGAGCGGCTGTTCCTGCCTCTGTGCGAGTCATACGGGATCCCGCTCCCGGACGACGTCAACGTCCGGATCGCGGGCATCCTGGTCGACGCCGTGTGGTGGCAGCAGAGGCTGGTGGTCGAGCTCGACGGGCGCGACAACCACAGCTCGTGGGCGCAGATCCAGCGCGACCGGAGCAACGAGCTGCGTCTGCGCGCCGCCGGCTTCGACGTCATCCGCTACGGCACGGTCCAGATCGAGGAGCAGCCAGCGCTGGTGGCCGGCGACGTGATCCGGCGACTCAGTTCGACTGCGAAGTCGGCCTGACCAGGATCTCGTTCACCCCGGACTGCGGGATCGGACATGCCACGATGATCCCATGCAGGACCGCGCTCGAATCCACGTCGAGGCCGGTGGCGGTGGCCACGGCTGCCTCAGCTTCCGCCGCGAGGCGCACGTGCCCAAAGGCGGGCCGAACGGGGGTGACGGCGGTCGCGGCGGCGACGTCGTGATCGTGTGCGACGACTCGCTGCGCGACCTCGAGAGCTTTCGGCGCAGGTCGCACTTCAAGGCGCGCCGAGGCGGGCACGGGGAGGGGTCGCTGCGCCACGGTAAGGACGGGGACGATCTCGAGATCCGGGTCCCGCCGGGAACGGTGGCGTTCGTCGAGGCTGACGGCACCGTCCACGACCTGGTCCGCGCCGGACAAAAAGCCGTGGTGGCGCGGGGCGGCCCGGGCGGCCGAGGGAACAAACGGTTCGCCGGCCCCACTCACCAGACCCCACGGTTCGCCGAGAAGGGGCTCCCCGGAGACGACACGTGGATCACGCTGCAGTTGAAGCTCCTTGCCGACGTCGGCTTGGTCGGCCTGCCGAACGCCGGCAAATCGTCGCTCCTCGGGCGACTCACTCGCGCGCACCCCAAGGTGGCCGACTATCCGTTCACGACGCTCGAGCCGGCGCTCGGGACGCTCGAGGCCGACCACCGCCAGCTGGTGATCGCCGACATCCCCGGCCTGATCGAGGGCGCCAGCGCCGGCGCAGGGCTCGGCCACGACTTCCTGGCCCACATCGAGCGGACGCGGCTACTCGTTCACGTGCTCGACCTCGCGCCGCTCGACGGCTCGGACCCAGAGGTCAACCACGCCAAGGTCGAGCTCGAGCTCGAGCTGCACAACCCGCGCCTGTCGGTGCTGCCGCGCGTGCTCGCGCTCTCCAAGGCGGACCTTGTCGACGACGAGGCCCGGTACGCGGCCCGCGAGCGCTGGGTGCAGCGGCTCGGCCCGGACACGCCGGTGATCGTGACCTCCTCGGTGACCCGGCTCGGGCTCGGAGACCTCGCCCGTGAGCTGCTCCGGCGCGTGCCCGAGGAGGTCGCGGAAGTCGGGCCCGACGGAGCGACCGCGCCGCTCGGCATCGAACCGGCAGGCGAGCTCGCCGAGCACCGCGTGTTCCGGCCGGCGGAGGACCGCGCCTACCGGATCGTGAAGATCTCAGAGGGCGCCTACCGGGTCACCGGCAGGCGGATCGAGCGGCTGGTCGCTCGCTACGACCTCGACAACGACGACGCGCTCGCGTACCTCGAGCGCAGGCTTCGCGGGATCGGTGTGATCCGCGCGCTCGAGGCCGAAGGGTTCGAGCCCGGCGACGAGGTCGAGATCGCCGGGATCGCGTTCGACCTCGATCCGGAGTAGCGGCGCGCGCCCGAAGCGACATCACAACGTGCGGGCCCGCTCCTTCGAGCGAATCAAGGTACGATCGCGCGCCGAAACAATCCGGGTTCGCGCAGGTTTATCACCGCTGCCGAGAACCGCTGCCGAGAACCGCTGCCGAGAACCGGTGACGAGAATTGGTGACGAGAATTGGATGAGGAGGTCTGCACGGATGCTCAAGCGTCACAAACTGCCCTTGGCCGGCATCGTCGCCGCGCTGATTGCGCTGCCGGCCGCTGTCGCGCCGGCCGCCGGTGCGCGCGTGCTGCGCGTCGGCACGTACCACGGTATCCGCGGCCAGTTCACGTCGATCCAGTCTGCGGTCGACGCGGCCAAGCCGAGGGACTGGATCCTGATCGCCCCCGGCGACTACAAGACGAGCTCGAGCACCGCGCCGAACAGTGCCCCGGACTCGCCCGCAGGCATCTTGATCACGAAGCCGCACATCTACCTGCGCGGAATGAACCGGAACACGGTGATCGTCGACGGCACCAAGCCGGGCTCATCCCGTTGCAGTAAGTCGAAGGCGGCGCAGAACTTCGGACCAAACGCGAAGAAGGGACCGCTCGGGCTGAACGGGATCATGGTCTGGAAGGCCGGCGACGTGTGGGTCCAGAACCTGACGGTGTGCAACTTCCTCGGCGGCTCCGGCGACGTCGGCAACGAGATCTGGTGGAACGGTGGCGACGGCAGCGGCAAGATCGGCGGGCACGGCTACTTCGGCTCCTACCTGACCGCCACCAGCACGTTCTTCGGGGGCGACGAAAGCGCCGCGGAGTACGGCATCTTCTCGAGCAACTGGACCGGCGGTACCTGGGATCAGAGCTACGCCAGCAACTTCAACGACTCGGGCTACTACATCGGCGCCTGCCA
Organism: uncultured Solirubrobacterales bacterium; assembly: GCA_963836715.1. Lineage (GTDB taxonomy): Bacteria > Actinomycetota > Thermoleophilia > Solirubrobacterales > Solirubrobacteraceae > Palsa-465. Next base: position 290,405 of record CAWIKH010000007.1, on the reverse strand, counting down.
GCAGCGGTGCGACCAGACGATCGATCAGGCGTGGGCCGAGTTCAACGCGCTCGGGTACTCGGGGTCGAACTCCGGCGGCTGGATGCTGATCGAGAACTCGCGCTTCGACAACAACGAGGACGGATTCGACACCAACAGCCAGAACGGGGACAACCCGCCGCCCCAGAACGGGGCCTGCCCCGCCGGCGTGCAACCGCCGGTCGCGGGCGCGCCATCGTGCTGGGTGCTGATCCACAACCTGTTCGACGACAACAACAACCCGAACGTGCCCGCCGCCGGGTCGGCGGCCGCGGGACCGGTGGGCACCGGCATGTCGCTGTCGGGCGCGCGCAACGACACCGTGATGGACAACATGCTCGAGAACAACGGCGCTTGGGGCCAGATCGTCGTCCCGTATCCCGACAACGGACCACCGTGCACGGGTGGGATCAGGGCTGGGTCGGCGGGAGCAGCTGCCTGTTCGACCCCAGCGGCGACGCGGTGATCGACAACACGTTCGCCAACAACGGGTTCTTCGGCAATCCGACCAACGGCGACTTCGCCCTGACGAACTTCGAACCCGGTGCGACCGATTGCTTCAGCGGGAACGTGGAGCAGGGCGGCGGCCCGGTCATGAGCACCCCGTCGAACGCGCAGGAGATGTACCCGACGTGTAACGGGCAGACCGTCGCTCCGAGCGATACGCAAGCCGGTAGCTTCACGAACGAAATGCTGTGCGACTCGGAGGTCTCGCTGTCGGCCGGCTCCAGACCTCCGTGCCTGCCCACCGATCATTATCCGCGGCGAAAGGAGGTCGTCATGCACCCGTTGCCCGAGCATCTGGCGACCATGCCGAACCCGTGCGCCGGCGTTCCGTCCAACCCATGGTGCCGCGCGAGGCAAGGATGACCGCGGTGCGGCGGCTCTCGGCGGCGCTGATCGCGGCGACCGTGATGCTCGTGGCCGGGGCCGGGGCCGGGGCCGGGGCCGGGGCCGGGGCCGGGGCCGCGGCCGGGGCCGCCGCGGCGTCGGCGCGCGTGCTGATAGTCACCCCGCGTCACGTCTCGTATCCGCACTACACATCGATTCAGGGGGCGGTGAACGCCGCGCATCGCGGCGACTGGATCCTGATCGCCCCGGGTGTGTACTCCGGGTCGGTGCGGATCAACACGCCGGACCTGCATCTGCGCGGCATGGACCGCAACAAAGTGATCATCGACGGCCGCCACCATGTCGGCAACGGGATCGTGATCACGGCGAACGGCGTCTGGATCGAGAACCTCGCGGTCCGCAACTTCGATCGCCGCACGCTCAACGATGACGACAACGGCAACGAGGTGTGGTGGGGCGTTGGCTCGGGCGACCGGGTGACGCTGCACGGCTGGTGGGGCCAGTACCTGACCGCGTACGACACCGGCCTGCTCGGTGGCTACGGGCTGTACGCGAGCCATGCGCAGGACGGCTTCCTCAAGCACGTGTACGCGTCCGGCTTCAACGACTCGGGCCTGTACATCGGCGCCTGCCGCGATTGCTGGGCGCTGGTACAGGACGCGCTCGTCGAGCGGAACGGGCTCGGCTACTCGAGCACGAACGCCGGCGGCCACCTCGTGATCGAGAACTCGACGTTCCGCGACAACGGCCTCGGGATCGCGCCCGACTCGGAGGCGACCGACGACCTCCCGCCGCCGCAGGACGGCGCGTGCAACTCCGGCTCGAACCGCTCGCCACTGCCGACGTTCACCTCTACGAACATCAGCCGGTGCACGATCTTCCGCGACAACGTGATCGCCGGCAACGGCAATCTCGGCGTCCCGGCGAACGCGACGCTCCTGGGCGCGCCGGCGGGGGTTGGCGTGATGCTTCCCGGCGACTACGCCGACCTCGTCGAGGACAACACGATCAGCGGCAACCCCAACTTCGGCGTGCTGGTGTTCGAGCAGCCCAACCCGTACCCGCCGACGGCGAAGACGGTCGACTTCCAGGCCGCCGGCAACCGCGTCTCCGACAACAGCTTCGCGAACGACGGGACGGCCACCGGCGGCGCTGACATCGGGCTCGAGGGCGGAATCTTCGGCACGATGGACTCGGTCGACAACTGCTTCTCGGGCAACACGTTCACGACCTCGATTCCCGCGAACATCGAGGGGACCTGGGGTTGCCAGAACGCCACGACGCCAAACGGCGGCTCGGATCTGTTCAACGAGGTGTTCGCGCTGATCGCCCAGTCGGAGGCCCGGCACTCGCGGGGGCAGCCGGCGCCTCCGTCGCAGCCGACGATGCCGCGGCCGTGCAAGGGTGTGCCGAAGAACCCGCTGTGCGGCTGATCGCCCCCGAGCGGCGACTCTCCAGAACGTAACCTGTTGACCACGATGGGCTCCGTGGTCGTAAAGCTCGGCTCGAGCATCGTCGCGGACGACCGCGGCGACGTCCGCACCGAGGTGCTCAGCGGTATCTGCGACGAGATCGCCGAGCTCCATGGCGCCGGCCGCGAGCCAGTGGTGGTCACGAGCGGCGCGATCGCCCGCGGCATGGGCGTGATGGCGCTGCCGCTCCGTCCGCGCGCGATGGACGAGCTCCAGGCGGCGAGCGCGGTGGGGCAGGGCAAGCTGTACCAGGTCTACGACGAGCTGCTGCGCGAGCGGGGAATGCAAACCGCGCAGGTGCTGCTCACGTTCTTCGACATGAGCGCGCGCACCCACTACCTGAACGCCCGGCAGACGCTCCGCAAGCTGCTCGACTGGCGCGTGATCCCGGTGATCAACGAGAACGACACCACCACGACCGATGAGATCTCGTTTGGCGACAACGACTTTCTGGCCGCGCAGGTCGCGATCCTGCTCGCGGCCGAGCGGCTGTTGCTGCTGACCGATGCCGAAGGGCTGTTCACGGCGGATCCCCGGGCCGACCCGGATGCGCGCCTGGTCTCCGAGGTGACCTCGTTTGAGGAGCTGGACAGCCTGGCGATCGGCCACGCGACCTCGCCGCTCGGGTCGGGAGGGATGCGCTCCAAGGTGGTTGCCGCCGAGATGGCCACGGCGGCCGGGATTCCGACCGTGATCGCGAGCGGGCTGCGGGAGGGCGCGCTGCTTGCCGCGGCCGCAGGCGAGCCGATCGGCACGCGCTTCCCTGCCCGGTCAGGCCGCTACTCGAGCTTCAAGCTGTGGCTGAGGTACGCCAAGCCGGCGCGCGGCCGGGTTCAGATCGACGCCGGCGCGGCGCGGGCGCTGCGGGAGGGCGGCACCAGCCTGCTGCCGGTCGGGATCGTCGAGGTCGCCGGCGACTTCGACGCCGGCGACGCGGTCGAGGTCGCGTTCGACGGCGAGCTCGTCGGGAAGGGGATCTGCAACTACTCGGCGGTCGAGCTGCGCCGGGTGCGGGGCCTGAAATCGGCGGACGTGCGCGAGCGTCTGCCGCGCGCCACCGAGGAGGCCGTCCACCGCGATTACTTCGTGCTCGCGTAGGGCTGCCCGTCGCGACCGCTGCGGGCGGCTCGCGTAACCTTTAGCCGCATGGCCACCACCGCGACATCCGTCGCCGAAACCTGCGCCGCGGCCAAGCGGGCCGCGCGCACGCTGGCGAGCCTGCCCTCCGGGATCAAGGACGCGGCGCTCGAGGCGATCGCGGATGAGCTGATCGAGCGCACGCCTGAGATCCTCGAGGCCAACGCCCGCGATCTCGAGGCGGGACGCGAGGCGGGGCTGACCGATGCGCTGATGGACCGGCTCGCGCTCGACACGGGCCGGATCGCCGCGATCGCCGGCCAGGTGCGGGACATCGTGGCGCTGCCCGATCCGGTCGGCGAGGTCATCGACGGCTTCCGGCTCGCGAACGGGCTCGACGTCCGCAAGGTGCGGGTCCCGCTGGGCGTGATCGCGGTCGTGTACGAGGCGCGGCCGAACGTCACGATCGACGCCGCCGCGCTGTGCCTCAAGTCGGGCAACGCGATCGTGTTGCGCGGCTCGTCCATGGCTTCGCATTCGAATGCCATCTTGGCCGCTGTGGCGATCGAAGCCGGCCTGTCGGCCGGGATGCCCGAAGGGGCGATGGCGCTCGTTGCCGGGCGGGCGCGAGGATCTGCGAGCACCTCGCCACGCAGGACGGGGGTCGTCGACCTCATCATCCCGCGCGGCGGCGAGGGCCTGAAGGCAGCGCTGAAGGCCGTGGCCACGGTGCCGGTCATGTACGCGGCCTCGGGGAACTGTCACGTGTACGTCGACGCGACCGCGTCGCTCCAGGACGCGCTTGCGATCACGCTCAACGCCAAGGTCCAGCGCCCGAGCGTCTGCAACGCGGCCGAGACCCTGCTCGTACATGAAACGATCGCGGCCGACTTCCTGCCGACAGCGCTCGGCGCCCTCTCGGCCGCCGGGGTCGAATTGCGGGTCGACGACCGGGCGCGGGGGTCCGCAGCCGGCGTCGCCGTGGCGGCCGCCACCGAGGAGGATTGGGCGACCGAGTATCACGCGCTGACGCTCGCGGTCCGCGTGGTCGACTCCGCCGAGGAGGCGATCGAGCACATCAACCGCTACGGCTCGGGTCACTCCGAGGCGATCGTCACGCGCGACACCGAGTCCGCGCGCGCATTCCAACTCGGCGTGGACGCCGCCTGCGTGTACGTCAACGCGTCCACCCGGTTCACCGACGGAGGCGAGTTCGGGATGGGCGCGGAGATCGGCAACTCGACCCAGAAGCTCCACGCGCGCGGGCCGATCGGGCTGCGCGAGCTGTGCTCGTTCAAATACCTCGTCGAGGGTTCCGGCCACGTTCGAGCATGAACGGGTCCGGGCGCTGCCCCGCGTGCTGCGCCGCCGCGCGAACCTGGGCGGTCCGGAGCGCTGACCCAGGGTGCGGATCGGCATTCTGGGCGGGACGTTCAATCCGCCACATCTTGGTCACCTCATCTGCGCCCAGGAGGCATACCTTCAGCTCGAACTCGACCTCGTGACGCTGATCCCTGCACGGATACCACCGCACAAGCCCGTCGACGACGAACCGGGCGCGCAGCACCGGCTCGAGCTGTGCCGGGTTGCCGTGGGCGACGATGACCGGTTCGACGTCTCCGATGTCGAGATCGCGCGAGCGGGCCCGTCGTACACGGTCGATACCCTGCAGTTGCTGCATTCTCGAGAGCCAAGAAGCGAGCTGTTCCTGATCGTCGGCGGTGACATCGCCGCCGGCCTGCCGAAGTGGCGCGAACCGGAGCGGGTGCTGTCGCTCGCGACCCTCGCCGTGGCGGGGCGGCGCGGTACCTCACGCGCCGAGGTCGACGAGGCTCTGAGCGGCCTTCCGGGCGGCGAGCGAGCCCAGTTCTTCCAGATGCCGACGGTCGGCGTGTCCTCGACGGTCCTGCGCCGGCGCGTTCGCGCCCGACAGCCGATCAGGTACTACGTCCCGGACGCGGTCGTGAGCTACGTCGAGCGCCATCGCCTGTATGCGGGGTAGCCTGAATCCGATGACCCCCGAAGAGCTCGCAGGCGCGATCACGGAGTACGCCTCCGATCGCAAGGCAATCGACATCGTTCAGCTCGACCTGCGGGCAATGATCGGCTACACCGACTACTTCGTGATCTGCACGGGACGGAGCGAGCGCCAGACGAAGGCGATCCACGACGGGATCCACGAAGGACTGAAATCGACATACGGCAGGCTGCCCCGGCGCGTCGAGGGGCTTCCGGGCGCCCGCTGGATCCTGATGGATTATCTCGACGTCGTCGTCCACGTGTTCACCCCCGAGACACGCGAGTACTACCGCCTCGAGCAGCTGTGGGGCGAAGCGCCGGCAGTAGCGGTCGGGGCCGGCTCGGCGTAGGCAGGCTGCTGTGACGCCTGCCTGACGGCGGTCGGGGCCGGCTCGGCGTAGGCAGGCTGCTGCCTGACGGCGGTCGCGGCCGGGGCGAGCGACGGCTACACCGTCGCCAGGAGCTGCGGCGCGACCTCTTTCTTGCGGCTCATCACCCCGGGAAGCGCGATTTGGCCGTCGTCAGGCGCCACCCCGAAGGCCCGCGCCACCGTCGCCACGTCGCCCGCGACGAGCAGGTCGGTCCCCTTGCTCAGCACGTCGGTCACCATCAGCGCGTATAGCTGGAGCTCCCGGCTTTCGCGCGCCGTGCGCATCGCCGCGATCAGCTCCTGGCTGCGGTCCAGGAGCGACTTCCCGACGACCTCGATCTGGGCGATGCAGATCTGGTGCCCGCTGCTCGCGTGGTATTGCTTGGCGTCGCGCGAGATGATCTCCTCGGCGCTCACCTCGGAGACGTCGGCGGTGGCATCGAACATCTGTCGCCCGAAGTCGGCCGCATCGATCGCGAGCACCCGCTCGAGGTACTCGACGACCTGGCGGTCGCGCTCGGTCGTGGTTGCCGAGTTGAGGATGATCGTGTCCGACATGACCGCGCCGAGCAGCATCGTCGCGGTCGGCGGGCTCGGCTCCATTCCGTTCTGACGGAAGCGCTCGACCACGAGCGTGGCCGTCGATCCGACCGGATCGAACGTGGCGGTGACCGGGATCCGGGTCTCGATCGAGCCGATGTGGTGATGGTCGAGGATCTCGACGATCTCGGCCTGCTCGACGCCCGGAACGCTTTGCGCCGATTCGGCGTGGTCGACCAACAGGACGCGCCGGCGGGGCGGCGCGACAAGATTCGAGCGAGTAACCAGCCCGATCGGGCGGTGCTGGGCATCGATGACGACCGCGCCGCCGTAGTGGGTCTCCTTGATCTGCTCGGAGATGTCCGCCACGAGGTCCTCGCTGGTGGCGGTCAGGGGATCGCGCTCCATCAACGCGCTGCAAGGAGCCGCGAGCGTGATCATGCGTCCCGACACGTAGCTGTCCAATGGGGAGACGACCACCGCGGTGCCGCGCTCGCGAGCGAGATCGAGGATCTCGTCCGGGGGCGTCGAGTTGTTTGAGAGCACGAGCAGCTGGGCACCCCGCTCGATCGCGAGCAGCTGGGCGTCGGGGCGGTTGCCGACCACGACCACGTCGCCCGCCGAGGCGCCGCTTCGAGTGGGGTCCATCGAGTGCACCCACACGCGCCCGGAGAGGAGCTTGTCCTCGCCCGTGAGGAGCTTGCCGCCGAGCACCTCGACGATCACACTCACGCGCGTCGGCGCATCCTGCAAGGTCGAGGTCTCGCGTGTCTCGCGGATGTAGCGGCGCGCCAGCGCGCGCTCGGTCACGACTCCGACCAGGGTCTCGTCGCCGTCGACGATCGGCACGAGCTCGAAGCCGGCGCGCGCCATGGCCAGACCGGCTTCGCGGATCGGGGCGTCCTGGCCCGTGATCGGAAAGCTCGCCTGCATCACGTCGGCGGCGCGGACCATGACGTGCGGGAGCAGCTCGGGTTGGGCGGCGGCGCTGCGCTCGAACAGCCAGCGCGTCTGCGCATTGCACGGGCCGAGCCGCACCGCGCGGTACGTGTTCCGGCTGTCCAAGCGTCCCTTCAGCTCCGCGTAGCCGATCGCCGCCGCGATCGAGTCGGCGTCCGGGTTGCGGTGGCCGGTGACGTAGATCGGGGCCATGGCGGTGTGATTATCGCCGCTGGTCGTCGTGGATCTCAACGAGCCCCCGGGGCCGGCGGCGCGGGCCCCGGCGGTGGTCCCGGCGGTGGCCCCGTGCGTGCGCCGGCGCCCTTGCCCACCGGCGTCCAAGCGCGATACCGTCCTTCAGCGAAGTCGAGGGCAGCGGCTTGCGGCTGCCGGACCACGTCCCCGAATGGAGTGAGCACATGCCGTCCGCCCCCCAGATCCTTCCGACTCAGATTCCGCAGGGAACAGCTCCCGGGGTCACGTACAGGCTCGAAGGCGAGCTCGTCCCGGTCCTGCACATGGCCCTCGACGGGCAGGTACCCGTTTACTTCGAGCACCACGTGCTGCTGTGGAAGTACCCGCAGCTCCAGATCGGCTTGCACCCGTTGGGCAAGGGACTCAAGCGCCGCATGTTCGGCGGGATGCCGCTCCTGATGCTCGAGGCGCAGTCGCCCGGTGAGATCGCGTTCAGCCGGGACGCGCCGGGCCACATCGTCGCGCTGCACCTGCAGCCGGGTCAGGGGATCATCGTACGCGAGCACCAGTTCCTGGCCGCCACCGGCGCCGTCCAGTACGACTACAGCCGGATCCAGGGCTTCGCGAACATGCTCTACGGCGGTGGCTTCTGGGTCGACCAGTTCTTCGCCGGCGATCACGAGGGCGTCGTCTGGGTCCACGGCTACGGCAACGTGTTCGAGAAGAACCTCGAGCCGGGGGAGACGATCGACATAGAGCCCGGAGGCTGGCTGTTCCGGGACCATTCGGTGCAGATGTCGCAGGAGATCTACGGGTTCAAGACCGGTTTCCTGGGCGGTGGTGCCGGCAACCTGGTGTTCAACCGCTTCACCGGACCGGGCCGGGTCGGCCTCCAGAGCGCCTACTTCCATCCACCGGTACAGGAGACGGGCGGCGGTAGCGATCAGCAGCGCCAGGGGGGAGGCCTCCTTGGCAACGTCATCGGCGGGCTGCTTGACAACTAATGGGTCGAACCGGAACGTTGAGGTGAGACCCACTAGGCCGAGGCGACCGTGAGCTTCGCACCGGGGCACCTCGCCGAGCACCCGCTCCCTCCTGGGATTGTCGGCGCGCTCGGTCTCGGTGGCTACCAGTTGCTCGTCGACGTCGCCGGCGTCGGCGCGGGCCGGCTCGGCTCGCACGCGTTCCTGCTCGTTGCGCCCGAACCCGATCCGTCACTACCCGACGCCGGCACTCAGATCTCGCTGCACCAGCCGCGGCTGAAGGACGAACGCGAGGCGTCTGCGTTCACCCAGCTCGCGGCGCAGCTCGGTTACCTGCGGCTCTCGGGCTATCGCCTCGCCCTCGAGCGCGCCGGCCTGCGCAGCAAGGTCGCCCTCGTCAACCCCGCCACCGGAGTGATCGTCGCGACGATCCCCGACAAGCAGCCCGGGCACCTGTTCGGCGGTGGGGCGAACGCGGCGAGCCTGCTCGCGACCGTGCGCGGCCTCCCACCCGCCGGTCCGCCTCCGGACCTCCAGAGCCCAGAGCTGCTGCGTCAGGTGCTCCTGGCGCTCGCGCTGCGCGACGAGTCGCTCGGTGGCGCGGAGGCTGCCGATCTGGCCGATCGCGCACTCGAACTCGCGCGCCAGAGCGGCGGAATGGACCCGCCGGCGGCGCTCGAGGCCGCGAAGCAGGATCGCGGTGCCTAGTCCGGACAGCGGCGCGAGTCCGCTTCCGACAGCGCCTCCACAGCAGCAGTCATTCCGATCGTCACGCGGATCCCTCCGCGGTTACGGAAGGCAGGACTGCGGGTCCCGCCGTCTTGCCGGACGCGGGCGGAAGGACTGCGGGTCCCGTCGTCTTGCCGGACGCGGGCGGAAGGACTGCGGGTCCCGTCGTCTTGCCGGACGGCGGCGCCGATGCCGGCGCAACCGCACTCAGCTTGATCATCGGCTTCCCCCGCCGGGTGACGATCACGTCCTCGCCGGCGGCGACCCGATCAAGCCAGTACCCGAAAGACGCGCGGCAGGCGTCGGCGCCAATCGTCACCGCCGCGCCCTGTGAGTTCGAATGGAGCTGGGGGGACTCGAACCCCCGGCCTCCTGCATGCCATGCAGGCGCTCTAGCCAACTGAGCTACAGCCCCGCTGAACTCGAAGTCGCCCGCAAGGTTAATGCATGACCGCTGACCGTTGCGCGGCGGAGTCAGGCGAAGGTGAATCGAAGTCTTGTTTGCCAGCGGCTGCGCGGGGAGCAGGAAGCAACGATCAAGGTCGCCGCAATAGACGGCGAATAGGTCCACCTCATGCTCGCTGTACGTACGCCGGATGTGTCCGCGTGTCGTGCAGCGCGAAGTGAACAGCGAGACGATCACAACATCTCGCATGGCGCTCAGCCGTCCCCACTTCACCTGAACGCGGAACAGGTCGCCACCGATCTCGAGCGCGAGGTCGGTACGCCCATGTTCGGCGACCGGTCGCAGCACGGGTACGCCGAGCTTCGTGGCGGCGAGCACGATCGCCTGCTCCGCGACGGCACCTTTGACGTTCGAATTCATCACGAACGTATGTTCGCATGCAGATCGGACGGAAACGCCGGAATGCAGGAAGAACGGGAGAAGCTGAGTTAGCCCGGCGGGATGAACTCCGGCACGTCGAGATCGTCGCTCGATGAGGAGTTGTCGGTCGCGAGATCGCTCGTGAGCGCACGGCGCCTCGACGAGCTCGACCCGGATCCGCTCGGGACCCCGGCGGCGCGCTCGACGCGCGCGATCTGCGCCGTCAGCGAAGAGTGGACGCGCTGCACGTCGCCGAGCAGTCGCTCGGCATTGGCGCGGAGCGAGTTGCTCATCTCGCGGAGGTTCGAGACGACCTCGAGTCCTTCCGAGCGGACGCCGTCCGCGGTGGCGCGAGCGTCCTCGAGCAGGCCGCGAGCGCGTTCCTCGGCCTCGGTGCGCGTGGTGGCGGCGGACTCGCGCGCCTCGGCGACGATCTGCGCGGCGCTCTCCTCGGCTCGCGCGACGATCTGCGCGGCGCTCTCCTCGGCTCGCGCGACGATCGCGAGCGCCTCGTTGGTCGCGGCGGTCGTAGCCGCCTCTGCCTCGGCCTTCCCCTCGGAGCGTAACCGCGTCGCCTCAGCTTGGGCGAGACGGACGACGTCGGCCGCCTCCTCCTCGGCGGCCTGGACCCGATTGTCGGCGGCGCGCTGCCCCTCGGCGATCCGGTCGCTGACACGCTGCTCGGTCTCGAGTCGCATCCGCTCGGCTGTCTCCTCGGCGGCGGCGATGATCGCGGCGACGCGCTCGGCCGCCAGGGCCGCGCTCGCATGAGGACGTCCGCTCGAGCCGGATCCGGCGTTCTCGGCCACGCCCGGATGGTAGAGCGACCCGGCGAATCCCCTGCACAGGACGGTCCGCGCTCGGCACCGCACCGCAAGCCGGACCCGGGAAGGTCAGATCACGCACTCGCAAGTAACCTCCTGATTACTGTGTCCGAACGCCGCTACGACCCCAAGCAGATCGAGCCCAAATGGCAGGAGGTGTGGGCGCGCGAGGGCACGTGGGAGGTCTCCAACGACGCGATCCGCGACGGCCACGGCGCCGACCATCGCGAGAAGTCCTACGTGCTCGAGATGCTGCCCTACCCGAGCGGCGAGCCGCACATCGGGCACCTGAAGAACTACGCGCTCGGCGACGCAATCGCGCACTTCCACCGGCGCATCGGCCAGCTGGTGCTGCACCCGATGGGCTATGACGCGTTTGGCCTCCCCGCCGAGAACAACGCGATCAAGACCGGGGTGCACCCGCGCATCGCGACCGACCGGTCGATCGCGGCCTATCGCCACTGGTTCCATCGTTGGGGGATCTCGATCGACTGGAGCCGGGAGCTCGGCACGCACGAGCCGTCGTACTACCGCTGGACGCAGTGGATCTTCCTGAAGCTGTTCGAGCGCGATCTGGCCTACCGCAAGAACGCGGCGGTGAAGTGGTGCCCGCACGACCAGACGGTGCTGGCCAACGAGCAGGTGATCGACGGACGGTGCGAACGCTGCGGCCACCTGGTGGAGATTCGCCAGCTCGAGCAGTGGTTCTTCCGGATCACCGACTACGCCGACCGCCTGCTCGACGATCTCGGCACGATCGACTGGCCCGAGCACGTCAAGTCGATGCAGCGCAACTGGATCGGGCGGAGCGAAGGCGCGGAGGTCGTGTTCCGCTGCGAGGATTTGGATCCCGCCCACCCGATCGACTACCCGGTGTTCACCACCCGACCCGACACGCTGTTCGGCGCCACGTTCTTCGTGATGGCCCCCGAGCACCCCGACGTGTTCAGGCTGGCCGAAGGGACCGAGCACGAGCGACAAGTTCACGACTACGTCAATCAGGCGATCACGGAGTCCGCCGAGCTGCGCGGCGACGCCGACAAGCCCAAGACCGGAGTCCCCCTCGGGCGGACCGTGACGAACCCCGTCACCGGCGAGCAGATCCCGATGTTCGTCTCCGACTACGTGCTGATGGAGTACGGAACGGGCGCGATCATGGCGGTGCCGGCGCACGACCAGCGCGACTACGACTTCGCGCAGGCATTCGACCTGTCGATTCGCCAGGTGGTGGCGCCCGCGGACGCCGACCCGGAAGCCCCCATGCAAGAGGGCGAAGCATTCGTCTCGCACACCGAGAACGAGACACTCATCAACTCGGGCCAGTTCTCGGGCATGAACGCGGTCGAAGGCCAGCGGGCGATCGTCGAGTGGCTGGACCGCGAAGGCAAGGGCCACTTCTCGGTCAGCTACAAGCTCCGCGACTGGCTCGTGTCGCGCCAGCGCTACTGGGGCTGCCCGATCCCGATCGTCTATTGCGAGCAATGCGGCATGGTTCCGGTGGCGGAAGAGGACCTGCCGGTCGAACTGCCGGACATCGAGGAGTACCAGCCGAAGGGTCGCTCGCCGCTCGCTGCAGCCGAGGACTGGGTGAACACCCGCTGTCCACAGTGCGGCGGCCCCGCCAGGCGCGAGACGGACACGATGGACACGTTCGTCGACTCGAGCTGGTACTACCTCCGTTACTGCGACGCGCGCAACGACAAGGCGGCGTGGGACCGGCAGATCCTGCGCCGCTGGATGCCCGTCGACCAGTACATCGGTGGGGTGGAGCACGCGATCCTGCACCTGATGTACTCGCGGTTCTTCGTCAAGGCGCTCGCGGACATGGACCTGCTCGACATCCAGGAGCCCTTCCAGGCGCTGTTCACCCAGGGGATGATCCTCGGGCCCGACGGCAACAAGATGTCGAGCTCGAAGGGCAATGTGATCGCCCCGAGCGAGATCATCGAGCGATACGGCGCCGACGCCGCCCGCTGCTACGTGCTGTTCATCGGGCCGGCCGATCAGGACGCGGCGTGGTCGGACACCGGGATCGAGGGCGTCCACCGGCGCCTGCTCGGGCGGCTGTGGCGGTTGGCGGATGACCTCGACGACTCGGCCGCGGGCGCGAACCAGCCCGCGGACCCGGACGGGGACGCGCTGACCATCGTCCGCAAGGCGCACTGGGCGATCGACAAGGTGACGAGGGACATCGCGGACCGGTTCGCATTCAATACCGCGATCTCCGCGATCATCGAGTTGACCAACGAGATCTACCGCTACCCCGACGCCGACCCGCAGGCGCGGCGGTTCGCGACAGCGACCGCGGCTTCGCTGCTGTTCCCGTTCGCGCCGCACCTGGGCGCCGAGGCGTACGAGATGCTGACCGGCGGGCGCGTGTGGGAGGAGCCGTGGCCCGACGCCGACCCCGACATGCTCCAGGCGGAGACGTTCGAGCTCGTCTGCCAGGTGAACGGCAAGGTCCGCGACCGGGTGGATGCGCCCACCGGCGCGCCGAAGGACGAGCTCCAGCGCCTGTGCCTCGAGTCCCGCGGCGTCAAGGCCCATCTTGACGGCCACGAGATCGCCAAGGTGATCGTCGTGCCGGACAAGCTGGTCAACGTCGTCGTTCGCTGAGCGACGGTGGCGCACCGGCCGTATGTGGCGGTCATCGGCCCGAGCGACGCGACCTCGCAACAGACGCGTACCGCCGAGGCGATCGGCCGCGGCCTGGCGGACGGTGGTGCGATCCTGGTCTGCGGCGGTCTCGGCGGGGTGATGGCCGCCGCCTGCCACGGGGCGTCCGCGGCGGCCGGCGTGACCGTCGGACTGCTGCCGGGAGCCGACCGCACGAGCGCGAACGAATGGGTCCAGATCGCGCTGCCGACCGGCATCGGCGAGCTCCGAAACGGCCTCCTCGTCAGGGCCGCCGATGCCGTGATCGCGGTGGGCGGCGCCTATGGGACGCTGTCCGAGATAGCGCTCGCGCTCAGAGCCGGAGTCCCGGTGATCGGGCTGGACACGTGGGAGATCGAGGGCATCGAGCGGGTCAAATCCGCCGAGGAGGCGGTGACCCGCGCACTGCAACGGGCCGCCGGCCGGGACGGCTCATAGACTCAAAGCCACCGACCATGCCGACGTTCAAGCCCGCCTACCTCATCCACGGTGACGATCACGGCCGGATCGCCGAACGCCGCCGCCGCCTGCGCGCGCTCGCCGAAGAGGAGAGCGGCACCCAGGGGATCGAGCTGTTCGAAGGCGATGCCGCGACCCCCGAGGCCGTCGCGAACGCCCTGAACGCCCTCACCTTCGCCATCGGGCGCCGGTTCATCGTCGTCGACGGCACCGAACGGTGGACCGACAAGCAGTTCGACCCGCTCGAGGCCGCTCTCAAGTCGATTCCGGACGACACGACCGTTGCGTTCTTCGCGCGCGAGGACAGCCGCACCAAGGCCCCGAAGCGGCTGCACGAGGCGGTGCGCAAGGCGGGCGGCGACATCAGCGCCGAGGAGAGCGTCAAGCCCTGGGAGCTGCCGAAATGGGTGATCGCCCGCGCGAAGGAGCTCGGCCTCCAGCTCGAGCCCGACACGGCCCGCGCGCTCATCGCCCACGTCGGCGATCGCCAGCAGCGGCTGCTCCGCGAGCTCGAGAAGCTCGCCCTCTACGCGGGCCCGGGCGCGCGCCTCGACGCCGCGACCGTCGATGAGCTGACCGCTCCCTCGGCCGAGCACAAGGCCTGGTCGCTCGCCGACGCGCTCCTGAGCGGAGACGCGGCCGCCGCCACGAGGCTGTACCTGACGCTGCGCAGCCAAGGCGAGCGATTGCCAGGCCTCCTGTACTGGATGAGCAACCGCGTCCGAACCGCGCACGAGGTGGCGATCGCGCTCGAGGCCGGCGAGTCCGACGCGCAGGTCAAGCGGCGGCTGAGGATGCCCTCGCGTGCCGCCGACCGGCTGATCGCCGACGCCCGGCGGGCCGGCGCCGCGAACCTCGAGCGCACGATCGAGGAGCTGGCCGAGCTCGAGCTGTCCTCGCGCGGCGGCGGGAACGGTATCGCCGGTGAGGACACGGCCGCGCTGCTGGCGATCCAGCGCGTCGCCGGTTAGCGAACCCCGCCGCCGGCGATCCAGCGGGTCTCCGGTTAGCGAACCCCGCCGCCGGCGATCCAGCGGGTCGCGACTAGACGATATGCAGGGCGACCGCCACGACGATCGCGACCAAGATCACGAGTAGCGCCGGCAGGAAATGCAGGATCCGGTTCGACTCGCGCTTGTAGTTCGGCGGGGCGTTGGCCGCGTTGCGCATGACCATCGCGGCGCCCCGCGAGGCGACCGCGTCGTCTCGCTCGGCCCGCAGCTGCTCGAGCGTCGTCGTCAGCGCCTCGCGCTCGGCGGCGGTCTTCTCGCTCGCGGCGACGGCCCCGTCGCGGAGACGGACCGCGTCGTCGCGATCGCCGAGCAGGGCGTCACGCTCCGCCGCCACCTGATCGCGCGCGGCAAGCGCCTCGTCGCGTTCGGACAGCGCCGCGTCGCGCGCGGCCAGCGCGGCATCGAGCTGCGCCGCGACTCCGTCACGCCCGTCGATCGCGGTCCGTCGTTCGGCGAGCGCCTCGTCGCGGGCCGCCAGCGCGGCGTCGCGCAGCCGTAGAGCGTCCTCGCGCTCGCGTGCGATCGCGTCCCGTTCAGTGAGCGCCTCGTCGCGCAGCCGCAGGGCCTCGCCGCGGGCGCGGACGAGTCGCTCCTGCTCCTCGGCGGCTTGCTCACGGGCCGAACGGGCGGCGTCGCGCGCGCCCGACACCTCCTCGAGCTTGGCGCCGCGCCGCTCGAGCTCGGCCGACAGCTCGGCGATCTCGGCTTCCTTCTGCTCGAGGTCGCGCTGCGCCCGATGGGCCTCGCGGCGGGCCTTGACGAGCTCCGGCGACGGGGCCCGGGGGCGCCGGGGGGGTGGCCGGCTCGGAGTCAGGATCGCCGCGCCGGGAAGTGCCGGCCCCGGAGGGACGGGGGGTGGCGCCGGACGCACGGGCGGTGCTCGGCGCCGGCGCGGACCCGCGCCGGCGGCCCGCGGCCGCTTGGCACCCGGAAGCGGAAGCGTGATCGTGATGTCGGGGGCGACGTTCAGCTCCGCCTCGACCCAGCCGGCGTCGTCCTCGTCGTAGGGGAACGTGGCCTCCCACGGCTGGCCGTCCTCGGCCGCCCACGGCTTGTGCTCGAGGTCGGCCAGCAGGCGCCGCTGCTCCTCGTCGGCGACCAGCGTCAGGCTCGGGCGGATGAACCTCCGTCCGCGCACGCCAAACCAGCGGCCGTTCACCTCGAACCGATCTCCGTCCGCCATCTCGAACCGATCGAGTTCGAAGCCGACGCCGTTCGTTCCGGTGGTTGCCGGCTCGACTACCTCTGCCATGGAGCCCCAAAGTTACCCGGATCCGGGGAAAGAGGGCGTGCCCGCAACCAGCTTTGCAGGGTCCTAACGGACCCGGCCGGACGGTCGAACCCCAGAACGGCGCTTAGCCGCGCCGCACGCGCGCCGCGCGCGACTTCTTGCGGGCGCCGGCGTTGCGGTGCAGAGCGCCGCGCTTGACGGCCTTGTCGATCGCCTGGACGAGCTCGCGATGCTCGGCGTCCGCCTGGTCGCCGTCGCCGGCCGCCACGGCCGTCTCGAGCCGGCGGAAGAAGGTCTTGATCTTCGACGTGTAGCGGCGGTTCTCGAGGCGCTCGCGCTCGGCGCGCAGGATCCGCTTCTTCTGTGACTTGATGTTCGCCATAAGCAGGAGAGACTTGGGAAAGGTCGGCGGCGCCTTGCGGCGGCGCCTTAGCCGGGGACGGTCGGCGGCGCCTGACGGCGGCGCCTTAGCACGCGGCCCTCGCCGCGGCGCGCCCTACTATAGCCAGCCCTGGCCCAGATCGACACCAAACCGGGGACGTCGGGCAACGGCGTCCCGCCGACCCCCCCCCACCTCCCGAGGGACCCGGCGCACCTCCCCAGGGACCCGGCGCAACCAACCCGCCACGCCGGCGCATCGCTGTCAACACGGCGATCTTCGCGTTCGCCACCGCGCTCTCGCGAATCGCCGGACTCGGGCGCGAGGTCGTCCAGGCCGCGTACTTCGCCACCTCGGCCGCGGCGTCGGCGTTCACGCTCGCATCGCAGGTCCCGAACCTGTTCAGCAACCTGTTCTCGCAGGCGGCGCTGTCGGCCGCGTTCGTGCCGGTTTTCACCGAGCTGCTCAGCAAGGGCCGCAAGCGCGAGGCGTTCCGCGTCGCCTCGACGCTGTTCTGGGTGATCCTGATCGCGCTCGGCGCGCTGACCGTGCTGTGGACGCTGGTCGCCGGACTGGTCGTGCCGGCGTTCACCGGCAGTCACATCCCGAACGGGCTGACCGCGGGGCTGTCGCGCGTGCTGTTCCCGGTCGTGCTGCTGCTGAGCCTCACCGGGCTGCTCGTCGGGATCCTCCAGTCCTACGACGAGTTCACGATCCCGGCGATCGCGCCGGCGGTGTGGAACCTCGTGATCCTGTTCGGGCTCGTCACCCTGTACCACCGGTTCAACGGCAACGACCGGATCTACGCGTACGCGATCGCGTGGCTGGTGGCGACCATCGTGCAGTTCCTGATGGTGTTCGTGGCACTGCGCAGGATCGAGTTCAAGGTGTCGTTCGTCTGCGACTGGCGCGACCCGCGCGTGAAGCAGGTGCTGATCCTGTTCATTCCGGTGACGATCAGCATCGGGATCGTCAACCTCGACATCTTCCTGAACGCGGGCTTCGGCTCGCTCGTCTCGAGCGCGGCGCCGGCCGCGATCAACGACGCGTTCCGGATCTACATGCTGCCGCAGGGCATCTTCAGCGTCGCGGTCGCGACCGTGCTGTTCCCGACGCTCAGCCGCATGGCGGCGCGCCGCGACGCGAACGGGATGCGGAAGACGATCGGGAACGGCATGCGCCAGATCAACCTGCTGCTGATCCCGTCGTCCGCGCTCATGCTCGTGCTCGCGACCCCGATCACGCGGCTGATCTACCAGCACCGCGCGTTCGGACCGCACTCGACCAGCCTGGTCTCGACGGCGCTGTTCTGGTTCTCGTTCAGCCTGCCGTTCGCCGGCGTCAACCTGCTTCTGACCCGCACGTTCTTCGCGCTCAAGCGGCCGTGGATCCCGACCAAGCTGGCCGCGATGAACATCGTCGTCGACGCGATCGTCAGCATCGCGCTGTACAAGCCGCTCGGGATCGCCGGCCTCGTGATCGGGACCGCGGCCGCGAACATCGTCATGACGATTCTCCAGCTGTGGCGGTTGCGGATCGGGTTCAACGGCTATCTGGAGGGCGGGCAGACGATGATGATCACGATCCGGATCCTGGTGGGGACCGTGATCATGGCCGCAGTCGCCTGGGGCATCTGGGTCCTGCTCGACCACCTGCTCGGCGAATCGCTGCCGGCGCAGATCCTGTCGGTCGGGATCGCGTCCGCGGTCGCGTGCGTGCTGTACGCGAAGCTCATGCTCACGATGCGCGTGCCCGAGGCGAGGCAGATCCAGGGGCTGATCATGGCCCGCCTGCGCTCCGGGTAGCCTCAACGCGGTCATGGGACTGTACGAGCGCCACTTCTCCGACCCCCGTCGTGAGCGGGCGTTCCTGAGCGCCGTCGGGTTCACCACCGCGTTCGCCACCGCACGCGCGATCACGCACTCGATCAAGGCGGGGTCGGCCCGTTCCACAACGTCTCAGAGGGCGGGCGCCACATCCACCACTCGACGTTCGGGATCCTCGGGCTGCTGGGGATCGGGTACCTGTGGACCTACCAGCTCGGCGTTGGGGTGGGCCAGTGCCGGCGGTGGCCGTCGCGGGTCAGCGCATCGACCTACGGGGTCGCGGCAGCGCTGACGCTGGACGAGTTCGCGCTGTGGCTCGACCTCCACGACGACTACTGGAACAAGCAGGGCCGCAAGTCGATCGACGCGGTGGCGATCTTCGGCGGGCTGCTGACGGCCGGGGTGGCGGGGCGCGGCGCGCTCAAGGAGCTGGGGTTGCTCCCGAAAGCGCTCGAGCGCTTCGTTGATTAGAGGGGCCTCGCTTCGCTCGGCATCCTTGGGGCCGTTCCGCCGGGCGTCCATGCCCGGCGGGCGGGCGATCGCACCCGGACGAGGATGCCGCCGGCCCCACGGACGCTCCGCGAAGCGGAGCCCAAGGGCGGGTGGGGGCCTAATACCCTCTGAACCATGGCCGATCAGGCCCACATCCGGAACTTCTCGATCATCGCGCACATCGACCACGGCAAGTCGACGCTGGCCGACCGCATCCTCGAGCTCACCCACACCGTCGACCCGCGGTCGATGCGCGCCCAGGTGCTCGACTCGATGGAGCTCGAGCGCGAGCGCGGGATCACGATCAAGGCCCAGGCCGTGCGGGTGTTCTACGAGGCCGGCGACGGTCAGGCGTATCAGCTGCACCTGATCGACACGCCCGGTCACGTCGACTTCACCTACGAGGTGTCGCGGTCGCTGGCCGCGTGCGAGGGCGCGCTGCTCGTCGTCGACGCGAGTCAGGGCGTCGAGGCCCAGACCGTCGCGAACACGTACCTGGCGATCGACTCGGGGCTCGAGCTGATCCCGTGCCTGAACAAGGTCGACCTCCCCGGCGCCGAGCCCGAGCGGGTCGCCGAGGAGGTCGCCGAGCTGCTCGGAGAGCCGGCCGACACCGTCCGGCGGATCAGCGCCAAGACCGGCGAGGGCGTGACCGACGTGCTCGACGAGCTGATCGCCCGCGTTCCGCCCCCGAGCGGCGACCCCGACGCGCCGCCGCGCGCGCTGATCTTCGACTCCGAGTTCGACCAGTACCGCGGCGTGATCGCCTACATCCGGGTGGTCGACGGCACGTTCACGAAGGGCGAGGCGATCCGCGCGATGCAGGCCGGCACCGAGGCCGAGATCGACGACATCGGCTTCTTCACGCCGCAGATGACCTCGGCGAAGGCGCTGCACGCCGGCGAGGTCGGGTTCCTGATCACCGGGATCAAGGACGTGACCAAGCTGCGCGTCGGCGACACGCTCACCACCAAGCACGGCCGGCGACCGAGCCGCTCCCCGGCTACCGCGAGGTCAAGCCGATGGTGTTCTGCGGCCTGTTCCCGATCGACTCCGACGACTACCCCGATCTCCGGGACGCGCTCGAGAAGCTGAGCCTCAACGACGCCGCGCTGAGCTGGGAGCCCGAGACGAGCGACGCGCTCGGGTTCGGCTTCCGCTGCGGGTTCCTCGGGCTGCTGCACATGGACATCGTCCGCGAGCGGCTCGAGCGCGAGTACGACCTCGAGCTGCTCGCGACGATGCCGAGCGTCGAGTACGAGGTCACGCTCACCGACGGGGTCACGATCCCCGTCCACAGCCCCAACGACATGCCCGAGCCGACGCGCGTCGCGGTCGTCCGCGAGCCCTACATCCGCGCGTCGATCCTGACCCCGAAGGAGTACATCGGGCAGATCATGGAGCTGTGCCAGGAGCGGCGCGGCGACCATGCCGGCCTGCACTACCTCTCGTCCGAGCGCGTGCAGCTCACCTACGACCTGCCGCTGGCCGAGATCGTGCTCGACTTCTTCGACCAGCTCAAGTCGCGCACGCGCGGCTACGCCTCGCTCGACTACGAGCTGATCGGGCTGCGCGAGTCGGACCTGGTCAAGCTCGACATCCTGCTCGCCGGCGACCCGGTCGACGCGCTGTCGATGCTCGTGCACAAGAGCAAGGCCTACGACGCTGGGCGGACGCTGGCCGAGCGGCTGCGCAAGACGATCCCGCGCCAGCAGTACGACGTGCCGATCCAGGCCGCGATCGGGTCGCGGATCGTCGCCCGCGAGACGATCAAGGCGTACCGCAAGGACGTGATCGCGAAGTGCTACGGCGGCGACATCACCCGCAAGCGCAAGCTGCTCGAGCAGCAGAAGCGCGGCAAGCAGCGGATGAAGCAGGTCGGCCGGATCGAGGTGCCCCAGGAGGCGTTCCTGGCCGTGCTCGAGCTCGGCGAGAAGAGCTAACCCCGGGTTCCACGGGCGCTTGTCGGCTTCTTGCCGTCGTCGTCCGAGTCGTGATCGCCCTTGAGCCACCCGGCGAGGTCCTCGAGCAGATCGGCGGCCCGGTGCGTCACAGGCTCCTCGCGCACGTCGCCGAACCGCCGGAGAACTCCTCGCGCGCGTCCGCGAGGATCTTGCCGATGCTGTCGTCGGTCTTGATGTAGCCGAGCTCCTCGTCGGAGGGCCGCTTGTAGTTGCCTCGGCGTCCCGGGCCTCGCGGGCCGCGCGCTGGGCTTGCTCGCGGGCCACGCGGGCCTTCTCGCGCAACTCGCGCTCGAGGTTTGCCAGCCGCTGCTCGAGGTCCGGATCCATCGGCGGCGGGTGGGGGAAGGAGGGCCGGACCGGGCTGCGCCGGCGCTCGGCCATGATCTTTGCGTAGGCCTCCTGGACCTCCTCGAACCGCCGAGCCGATTCGGGCGAGCCGCCGTTGTGGTCGGGATGGTGCAGCTGGACGAGCCGCCGGTAGGCGGAGCGAACCTCGTCGTCGGAGGCGCCCGGCCGGACCCCGAGAACGGTGTACGGGTCGCGGCTCAGCGGATCTCAGACCCAGGGCCGGGGCCGCGGGCCGCCCGGGCGCCCGGCGGGCCAGCGACCGTACGCGTGCAGCGAGCGCCGGCCGGGGGGAAGTAGCGGCGGTGCTGGCCGAACACCCACCAGCCGAGCGCGAGCACGAGCGCCCACGCCGTGAACAGGGTGGTGATCACGACCACCGCCGCGATCAGCATCGAGACGACCACGGGCAGCAGGAACACGATCGCGACGATCAGCGCCGGGCGCGGCAGCGCGGGCGTGCGTGAGCGCTCGCGCCGGCGGACGGGCGTCCCGGGCAGGTCCGCGACGACGGCATCGAGCTCGCCGTACGTGCGCGCGGAGAACACGGCCTCGAGGCGCTCCTCGAGCTCCTCGGCCACGATCCGCCCCTCGCCGGCGGCGTGCCGCAGCCGCTCGGCGAACTGTTCGCGATCCGCGTCCGATGCCCTCAGGGTCGCTCGCCTAGCCATCTTGTCTTGCTCCTGTTGCCGCCTCAGTTCCCGCGTGTCTGCCGAGGCTACCGTGCACGGCACCCCGCCACAAGGATTGTCTCGGAGAACGCTCACCACGCGTCATGTATGCCTTGACAGGCATATATCTATTTGGTTATATATGCGCCGTGCCGTCCGCCTGGTCCGCTCTGGCCGATCCCCACCGCCGGGCGATGCTCGAGCTGCTGCGCGAGTCGCCGCGGCCGGTCGGGGAGCTGGTGGCGCGCACCGGCCTGACCCAGCCGGGGACGTCGAAGCATCTGCGGGTGCTCCGCGACGCCGGCCTGGTGATCTCCCGAACCGAGGGCCAGCAGCGCATCTACGCGCTCGACGCGCGCCCCCTGGTCGAGCTCGACGCATGGCTCGAGCCCTACCGGCAGGTGTGGGAGCGCAGCCTCGACGCCCTCGAACGGCACCTCGACCGCAGCTTAAACCACGAGCAGGAGGACTGACCATGTACGGCAGCTACGCCACGATCGAGGACCAGCCGACGCTCAGCTTCGAACGGCGGCTGTCGCACCCGGTGGATCGCGTGTGGCGGGCGATCACCGATCCCGAGGTGCCGTCGAGTCTGCCGGCTGCCACCTGACCGTGCAGGCTCGGGACGCGGCGACAAGGCCGCGCGAGATGCGGCCGGGTGGCATGTGTGCCTCGACCGCCTCGAGCGTTTGGTGGTCCGGCGAGGACGGTCCCGCGGTCACGCGGCGTGGACCGGCGATTGGCGCGAGCTGTACGACGAGTACCAGCGCCGCGGCGTGCCCGCAGGCGCGGCCATCCCCGGGGGCTGAGCCCCACTCACACCAACACCCGCCGGCGGAAGTTCCGCAGCCCCAGCCATCAGGAACAGCGCGCAGAACCCGATCAGCACCGGATAGATGATGTACAGGTGCATGTGCGAGAACGGGGTCAGCCCGGCGCGCATCCCCTCGGTCACGTAGATCAGCGGGTTGATCAGCACGATCGTCTGGAGCCAGTGGAAGCCGTCGACCTGGACCGGGGCGAGCTTCGTCCACTGGTAGTAGGTGCCGCCGAGGAACGTCAGCGGCAGCACCACGAAGCCCCACATCAGCCCGATGTTGCGCGGCTCGAAGCTGGTGCCGAGGACAAGGCCCAGCGAGGTCATGGCCAGGCACGCGAGCGGGATCAGCGTGATCACCACCCACCAGTGGACCTGGAGGTGCGCGTTCACGCCGGTGGCGTGGACGACCGCCGCGATCGGGAACACGATCAGCGCGGCCAGCATCCCCTGGACCGAGCCCGAGAGCACCTTGGCGATCGCCACCAGCCAGATCGGGCACGGCGCCTGGACGCGGTCCTCGATCTCGCGGGTGTAGCCGAACTCGGTCGACATCGGCAGCGCCACCGCCTGGATCCCCTGGAACATGATCGAGATCCCGACCACGCCGGCGACCAGCACGGTCGCGAACGCCGATTCGGCCGCCGGCCCACGTCCGCCGCCGATGCCCTGCCCGATCGTCGGGAACACGTACAGGAACACGAACACGAGCAGGAACGGCTGGATCAGCGTGCGCACGATGAACTCGCCGAGGTGCTTGCGGAGCACGGTCAGGTCACGCAGGACCAGCGCCCACAGCGCCGTCCGGCTCGCGGCGAAGGTCGAGCGAGTCGGCGTGAGCGAGATCGCGTGCGCCGGTGCCGGCGCCTGCGCGGCTCGCGGGCTGGTGGCGGTCATTCGCGCAGGTCCTTTCCGGTCAGGTTGATGAACACGGTCTCGAGCGTCGGCTCGGCCACCGACAGGTCGATCAGCTCGAACCCGGCTTGCTCGGCGGCGGACACCACGCGCGGGATGATCCGCTCGGCGCCCTTGACGTGAAGCTCGACGCCGGTGGTGGGCGGGTCCTCGGGGTGGGCGGCCCGTCGATCACGCGCGTCCGCGTCACGCCTTCGACGCCGCGCTCGAGCGATGCCGCGAGCGCCTCGCCGTCGCCCCGCGCCTTGACGGTCACGATCGTGTCCGCGCCGACCGACTGCTTGAGCGCCGCCGGCGTGTCGAGCGCGAGGATCTTGCCGTGATCCATGATCGCCACCCGGTTGCAGAGTCGATCGGCCTCCTCCATGTAGTGCGTCAGCAGCATGATCGTCTGGCCGTCGGCGTTCAGCTCGCCGAGGATCTCCCACAGCGCCAGCCGGCTCTGCGGGTCCAGGCCGGCGGTCGGCTCGTCCAGGAACAGCACCGCCGGCCGGTGAAAGATCGCGCGCGCGACCATCAGCCGCTGCGCCATCCCGCCCGACAGCGCGTACACCGAGGCCTTCGCCCAGCGGCTCAGATGGAACTGCTCGAGCAGCTGGTCCGAGATCCGCCGCGACTCGGGCGCCGGGATCCCGAACAGCCGGCCGTGGAAGTACAGGTTCTCCCACACGGTGAGCTGCCGGTCGAGCGTGTTCTGCTGGGAGACGATCCCGATCAGCTGCTTGGCCAGCGCGGGGTGGGCGATCACGTCGACCGTCCCGACGTGGGCGCTTCCCGCGGTGGGGACAACGCGGGTGGTCAGCATTCCCGCGGTGGTCGTCTTGCCGGCGCCGTTCGGCCCGAGCAGCCCGAAGATCTCGCCCGCCTCGATGCTCAGGTCGAGCCCGTCGACGGCCTTGAAATCGGTTCCCGGATAGACCTTGGTCAGCCCGCCCGTGCGGATGATCGCGGAGCCGGCGTCGCCGTTCTCGGTGGTGATCGCCATGGAACAATCACCAAGTATGGACCTCGGCCTCCGCGATCGTGCCTGCATCGTCACGGGGGCGTCGGGCGGCATCGGCAGGGCGGTCGCCGTGTCGCTTGCGGGCGAGGGCGCGTGGGTGCTGCTGGGAGGCCGGCGCAAATCGGTGCTGGCCGAAGTGGCGCGAGCCTGTGACGCGGTCGGAGGCAGGGGAGAGGCGCTGGCGCTCGACGTCACCGCCCCCGACGCGGGCGAGCGCGCCGTGCAGACGTGCCTGGAGCGCTTCGGCCGGATCGACGCGCTCGTCAACGGCGCGGGCACGAGCGCGGTGCGGTCGGTCGAGGAGCTCAGCGACGAGGAGTGGCAGTCGCAGTGGGAGCTGCACGTGATGGCACCGATGCGGTTGATGCGCGCGGCGGCGCCGGAAATGGCTTCGCGCGGCTGGGGCCGGATCGTCAACGTGTGCTCGTCGTCGGGCAAGCGGCCGTCGTCCACGAACATGGCGTACTCGGTGACCAAGGCCGCCGAGCTGTCGCTGTCGCGGGCATTCGCTGATATGTAGGCGGCGCGAAGCGTGCTCGTGAACTCGGTGTCGCCGGGGCCGATCGGTGGGGATCTGTGGCTCGCGCCCGGCGGCCTCGCCGACCAGAACGCCAAGGCGCGCGGGATCACGCGCGAGGAGGTGCTCGAGTCGACCGCCGCGCGCCAGCCGATCGGGCGGCTCGGCACCGTCGAGGAGATCGCCGCGGTGATCGTGTTCCTGTGCTCGGAGCCCGCCTCGAATGTCGCCGGCGCGGCGTGGTCGGTCGACGGCGGGGCCGTGCCGGTGATCATCTGAGAGACTCCCGCGGCCGTGCCCGTGAACACCGACGCGATCGGCAAGACATACCCGGACACCAGCTACGCGGTCGGGCGCGAGAAGATCCGCGAGTACGCGCACGCGGTGGGCGAGACCAACCCGCTCTACCTCAACGTGGACGCCGCCCGGGCTGCCGGGTACGCGGACGTCGTCGCCCCGCCGATGTTCGCGGTCGTGTACGCCGGGCGATCGATCACGCCCGCGCTGTTCGACCCTGAGGTCGGGATCGACTTGGCCAGGATGCTGCACGCCGGCCAGGAATTCCGCTGGGGCCCGGTCGTGGTCGCCGGAGACGAGATCGCCACGACCACGACGGTCAAGGGCATCAGTGAGCGGGGCGGCATGAACTTCTTCGTGTTCGAGACCGATTCGCGCAACCAGCTTGGCGAGAAGGTATGCACCGGCATCTGGACTAACATCGTGAGGGACGAGTCGTGAAGCTCGAGCCCGGCGACCCCATCCGTCTCGAGGTGACCCCCGACCGGTTCGTGACCGTCCGCTACGCCGGAGCCTCGGGCGACTTCAACCCGATCCACATCGACGAGGAGTTCGCGAAGTCCGTGGGGCTCCCGGGCCGGATCCTGCACGGGCTGTGGACGATGGCTCAGGTCGCGCGAGCGCACACCGACGCGGCTGGCGGCCCCGAGCGGCTCAAGCGCCTATCGGTGCAGTTCCGGGGCATGGGACGGATGGAGGAGGCGATCATCGTCAGCGGGACCGTGCGCGAGGTGGCGGACGGGACCGCGGTCGTCGACTCGCAGGCCGAGCAGTCGGGTCGCCGCATCATCCGCAACGCGGTCGCGGAAATCTCAGTCCACTGACCGAAGATCCCGGCGCCCCCGGTCGGTCGGGAAAGGCCAAAGCCCGACCTACAATCAAGGGTTGATGCTCACTTCACGCCAGGAGCTCGTGCTGCGCAAGGTCGTCGAGGAATACCTCGAGGGCGGGGTCCCGGTCGGCTCGAAGGTGCTTTCGGTGGACGTCCAGTGGGGGCCGTCGACGATCCGCAACGAGCTGGCCAGCCTAGAGGAGCTGGGCCTGCTCGCGCACCCGCACACCTCGGCGGGACGCATACCCACCGAGGCCGGCTACCGCTACTTCGTCGACCGGTTGCTGCCGGCGCGGGACACCGCACCGCGGCTTTCGCTGTCGCTCGTGCGCCGCGAGCTCGACGAGGCGATGCGGGTCACGACCGAGACGCTCTCGCAGGTCACGAACCTGCTCGCGATCGTGACCGCGCCACCGATCGAAACCTCGACGATCCGCCACGTCGAGGTCCTGCTGCTGCAGCCGCAGGTGCTGATGGTGGTCGTGATCACCTCGACCGGTGGCGTCACCAAGCGCCTGTTCACGTTCGCCAGCCCGGTGGATCCGGGCCTGGCCGACTGGGCGGCGAGCTATCTGAACGAGCGGCTCGTCGGCCTCGGGCTCGGGGCTCGGATCCTGCAGAAGCGGCTCCACGACCCGTCGCTGTCGCGTTCGGAGTCGGACTTCCTCGATGCGCTGTCGCCGGTGTTCACCGACCTCGAGGTGGGCGCTCACGACACGGTGTACGTCGAGGGCACCTCGCGGCTGCTGCGCGACGATCGGCTCGGAGAGGTGTCGGAGCTGAACATGCTGATGGACATGCTCGAGCGCCGGGTGACCCTGCTCGGTGTATTGGCGTCGGCGCTGACTGAGCGCGACGTGCTCGTTCGCATCGGCGCCGAGAGCGGCGTGCCCGGGCTCCGCTCGCTGGCGCTGGTCGCCGCTGGCTACGGTCTGCCGCAGCGCCGGCTCGGGACGGTGTCGGTGATCGGCCCGCTGCGGATGGACTACGGGCACGCGATCACCACCGTGAGAGAGGCTGCCTCGCAGCTGTCGAGCTTCATCGCGGAGGTCTACGACGAGCGATGAGTAGCACCCGGGACTACTACGAGGTGCTCGGCGTCACTCGCGACGCCGACGACGCGACGATCAAGAAGGCGTTCCGGCGACTGGCGCGCGAGCTCCATCCCGATGTCAATCGGCACGACCCAGACGCCGAGGAGAAGTTCAAGGAGGCCGCCGAGGCGTACGAGGTCCTGTCGGACTCCGAGCGCCGGGCCACCTACGACCGGTACGGCCGCGAAGGGCTGCGCAGCGGCGGATACGCGCCGAACTTCGAGGCGTTCGGCTCGGTGTCTGACATCTTCGACGCGTTCTTCGGCGGCGGTGGCGCGTTCGGCGACCTGTTCGGCATGAGCGGCGGCCGCGCCACCGGGGCCGTCCAGGGCGGCGACGTGGCGGTCTCGGCCGAAATCGAGCTCGTCGACGCGGCCCGCGGCGCCAAGGTCGAGGTCAGCTACGAAGCGGTGGCGCTGTGCGAGCACTGCCACGGCAACGGCGCCGAGCCGGGGACGCCGATTGAGACCTGCCCGCGCTGCCAGGGGAGCGGCCAGCTGCGCGCAGTCTCGCGCACGCCGTTCGGCCAGATGATGCGCACCACCGCCTGCGACGTCTGCCACGGCGACGGGCGCGTCGCCCGCGATCCATGTAAGGTCTGCCGAGGCCGGGGCCGTAAGGTCGAGCGTCCCAAGGTGAAGGTCGACGTTCCCGCCGGGATCGCGGACGCGCAGCGCATCCGGATCGCCGGCCGCGGCCACGCGGGCGAGCGCGGCGGACCGCCCGGGGACCTGTACGTGCTGATCCGCGTCCGCGAGGATCCGCGCTTCGTGCGCGACGGCGACGATCTCGTGACCGCGGTCGACGTTGCCGCTCCGCTCGCGGCCCTCGGTACGACCGTGCAGGTCGACACCGTCGACCGCGGGATGGTCGAGGTCGAGATCCCGGCCGGGACGCAGCCGCACGAGACGCTGATCGTCCGCGGCGCCGGGATGCCGTCGTTGCGCGGGCGCCACAGCGGCAACCTCCGAGTGGTCGTGAACGTCGTGGTGCCGCGCCACCTGAACAAGGAGCAGCGGGAGCTGCTCCAGCAGGTCGCGGACTCGATGTCCGACCACAACCTCAGCAGCGACGAAGGCGTGTTCGGGAAGCTGAGGCGCGCCTTCGGCGGTCACCACTGAGCGGGTGCTCCGGCTCGCGGTTCGCGTCGAGCGCGAGCAGGCGGAGATCGTGCTCGCGGAGCTTCTCGAGCTCGCGCCCGGCGGGGTCGAGGAGGTGGCGATCGGTGACGGCGTGGTCGAGTACGCGGTGTACGGCGCACCCGGTGAGCTGCCCGCGCTCCCAGACCTGACCGCCGCCGCCGGCGAGGCGCTCGTCGAGGTCCGCACCGAGGAGGTCGCCGACGACTGGGACCGGCGGTGGCGCGAGTTCCACAAGCCGCTAGTGCTCGACGGCCGCCTGGCGGTCCGGCCGCCGTGGGAGCCTCCGGTGGGGGCGGAGGTCGAGTTGGTGATCGACCCCGGGCAGGCGTTCGGGACCGGCGCGCACGCGACCACGCAGCTGTGCCTGGAACTGATGCTGGAGCTTGATCGTGCGGGTGGGGACTTCCTGGACCTCGGCTGCGGGTCGGGGGTGCTCGCGATCGCGGCGGCGCGGCTCGGGTGGGCTCCGGTGGTGGCGCTCGACTACGACCCGGCGAGCGTCGAGGCGGCGATCGACAACGCGGGCGTGAACGGCGTGGCGATCGACGTGCGCCGGCACGACCTGCGTGTTGATCCCGTGGCGACGGGGCGCACGGTCGCGGCGAACCTGCTGAGGCCGCTGCTGCTGGCCTGGGTCAAGCGGTTGGCGGCGGCGCCCGCGCCCGCGCTTCCGCAGACCCTGATCGCCAGCGGGCTGCTGCTCGGCGAGACCGACGAGGTGAGCGACGCGTTTGCGGCGCTGGGCCTGGTGCAGGCCGCGCGCCGCGAGTCCGGTGACTGGGCCGCCCTGCTGCTGAAACGCTCGCGCTGACGCCGCCGACACCGTGGACAACCCGTTCGCGCCAGATCTTGTCCACCGGGCCGATGCCGCCGGAGCCCCCCTGCCGCATCCTTGACCACGACTTGCGATCCAGGGACAGATCTTGAAAAGGAGGTGAACCCAGTTGCCCAACCCGCTCGCGATCGGTGTGACGCTCGGTGGCCTGCTCCTCGACGTGGTGGTGCCGCGCGCTAAGCCTCGGGCCGGATTTGCGCATGAGTCCTCTCTCCTCGCTCCGCGCGCCGGCTCGAGGACACCGCGGCATGAAGCCGCGCACGAGGAGCACGAAACTCCGCCGGCCGCGGGCGTGCGACTCAACTGAATGTCAGGCGTTCACGGTGGCCGCGCTAACGTGCGGCCACCGTGGCGTCGTTCGCCGTCAAGTTCCTCGGGTGCAAGGTCTCGCAAGCTGATGCGATGATTGCCCGACGGGCGTTGCTCGCCGCGGGCCACACTGAGGCTCCCGAGGAGGAGGCGGAGCTGCACGTGATCAACACGTGCTGCATCACCAGCGAGGCCGAGGCCAAGTCGCGCCAATCCGTGCGGCGCTCGCTGAAGACCGCGGGCGAAGTGCTCGTGTCGGGCTGCGCGGTCAACCTCAACGCGGAGCAGTTCCACGAGATCGATGACCGTGTCAAGCCGTTCGTGGGGCCGGCCGAGGCCGTCGCCGGGGACATGGCGCAGATGCTCGGCCTAAGGCGGCAACCGCCGGAAGATCCCCTAAGGCGGCAACCGCCGGAAAATCCCATCGGTTGCGCCGACCTCGAGCACGACGTGCTCGCGCGTGCGGCGTCGTCGGGAACGAGGCGCGGGTCCGAAGCGCGGACCCGCGGCTTCGTCAAGATCCAGGACGGCTGCGACTGCCACTGCGCCTACTGCATCATCCCCACGGTCCGGGGCCCCGCGCGCTCGCGCCCGGCCTCGGCGGTGCTCGAAGAGGCTCGCCGGCGGGTCGACCAGGGTCAGCCGGAGATGGTGATGACCGGCATCAGCGTCGGCGACTACCGCGACCCCGAACGGGGGCTCGAGCTGGGCGAGCTGATGGTCGAGGTGGCGCGCGTGGCCGGCGTCGAGCGGGTCAGGCTGTCGAGCGTCGAAGTGATCCACGTCAAGGACTCGCTGCTCGAGGCGCTCGCGACCGAGCCGAAGGTGTGCCCGCACCTCCACGTCCCGATGCAGTCGGGCGACGACGAGGTGCTGGCGGCGATGGGACGCCACTACACCGCCCGCGAGTACCTGGAGATTGTCAGCGCGCTACGGGCCGCCGTACCGCATGTGAACCTCACGACCGACGTGATCGTCGGCTTCCCGACGGAGACCGACGCGGCATTCGAGCGGACGCTCGAGGCCGTCGACGCCGCCGGGATCACCAGGGTGCACACGTTCTCGTACTCGCCCCGGCCCGCCACCGTTGCGGAGCGGCTCGGCGACCGCGTCACGCCCGACGAGAAGAAGCGCCGCTCGCGCGAGCTGCGCGGCCGCTCGGAGGTCCGCTCCCGCCACCATCGCACCACCAAGCTCGGCGGGCGCGAACGGGTGCTGATCGACAAGGTTGCCGATACGCAGTGCTCGGGCTACACCGCGGACTACACCCGCTGCTATCTGCCCGGGGGCGCCGCCGGGCGTGGTGACATCATCGAGGTCACATGCTTGGAGCTCCAGGCGGACGGCATCAGCTGCCAGTAGCGGGATACCGCGGGGCTATCCTGAAGGTGTGAGCTTCATCGATCAGGTTCGCTCCGACATGACCACCGCAATGAAGGCCCGCGACAAGGAGCGCGTCGGCGCGCTGCGGCTGGTGCTGTCCGAACTGCAGAAGGCCGCCAAGGACGGTGGAACCGACGAGCTGGCGGTGCTCCGCCGCGAGCGCAAGCGCCGGCTCGAGGCGGCCGAGCAGTTCCGCGACGCGGGCCGCCCCGAGCTCGCCGAGGGCGAGGAGGCGGAGGCCAGGATCATCGAGGGCTACATGCCGGCCGAGCTCGACGAAGCCGAGCTCGACGCGATCGTGAAGGCGGCGATCGCCGAGACCGGCGCGAAGGACCCCAAGGACATGGGACAAGTGATGAAGGCCGTGATGGCCAAGGCCGAAGGGCGCGCCGACGGCAAGCGCGCGTCGGCTCGTGTTCGCGAGGTCTTGAGTGCGTAGCCAGCGGGGCAGGGTGGGTGCGTAGGCAGGTCGAGCTAGAGAACGCGATCGCCGCGGAGCTGGCGGGCAGCAAGGATGCCGTATTGCGCGCGCTCGAGAGTCATCTGGACTGTGACGTCTTCCTCCGCGGCAACGTGCTCACGCTCGACGGCGACTCCGACGCGGTCGACGCCGCTGTGGCGGTAGTCCACGAGCTCTCTGAGCTGATCGCCCAGGGCCACGAGATCGCCCCCGGGACAATCGAGGCCGTTACCCGCGCCCTCGACGCGCACGAGTCACCCGGCGCGATCCTCGAGGACGTGGTCTGGCGACACCGCGCCACCAAGGTGTCGCCGAAGACCGTAAACCAGAAGCACTACGTGGACTCGATCCGCAGCAACACGATCACTTTCGCCATCGGCCCAGCCGGCACCGGCAAGACGTTCCTCGCGGTCGCGCTCGCGGCGGCCGCGCTCAGCCGTCGCGAGGTCAACCGCATCATCCTCACCCGGCCCGCGGTCGAGGCCGGCGAGCGCCTCGGCTTCCTTCCCGGCGACCTGATGGCCAAGGTCGACCCGTACCTGCGGCCGCTGTTCGACGCGCTCCACGACATGCTCGAGCCCGACCGCGTCGCCCAGCATCTGGAGCGCGGCGTGATCGAGGTGGCGCCGCTCGCGTTCATGCGCGGCAGAAGTCTTAATGACAGTTTCATAATCCTCGACGAGGCCCAGAACACCAGCCAGGAGCAGATGAAGATGTTCCTGACGCGCCTTGGCTTCAACTCGAAGATGGTGGTCACCGGCGACATCACGCAAATCGACCTCCCGCGCGACCAGCATTCGGGGCTCGTCGTGGTCGCCGACATCCTCAAGGACGTCGAGGGCATCGAGTTCGTGCGGTTCGGCGAGGAGGACGTCGTCCGGCACAAGCTCGTGCGCCAGATCGTCGCCGCCTACGGCGAGCATGCCCAGCGCGCCGCGCCGGAGTTGCGTCCACGCGCGGCCACTCCAAGAGCTTGACGCCAGGTTGCTCGTGCTCGAGATAGAGGTCATCGGAATCGAGGGGATCGCGGTCGACGTTCCGGCCGCGGACGAGCTCCGCTGCCCGACGGCGAGCGAGCTGAAGGGACTGTGCGCCCTCGCGATCTCCTCCGCGGGGATCGAGGACGGCCACATCGCGATCGAGTTCGTCGGCGCGGAACGGATTCGCACGCTCAACCGCGAGCACCGGCAGATCGACGAGCCGACCGACGTGCTTTCGTTCGGCGTCGACGAGGACGGCGCCAGCGCCGGGCCGCGCGAGCTCGGCGACATCGTGATCTGCCCGGAGCACACGGCCGATCTGCGCGAGGCGGTCGTGCACGGCGCGCTGCACCTGACCGGCATGGATCACGAGACCGACGACGGCGAAATGCTCGCGCTCCAGGCCGAGCTCCTGCGCTGGGCGCAGTGAGCACGCCCACGCGCTCTGGCTTCATCGCGCTGGCCGGCCGTCCCAACGTGGGAAAGTCGACGCTGGCCAATGCGGTCGTCGGCGTCAAGGTGGCGATCGTGT
Source organism: uncultured Solirubrobacterales bacterium (assembly GCA_963836715.1). Lineage (GTDB taxonomy): Bacteria > Actinomycetota > Thermoleophilia > Solirubrobacterales > Solirubrobacteraceae > Palsa-465. Next base: position 257,410 of record CAWIKH010000007.1, on the reverse strand, counting down.
CCGACAAGCCGCAGACGACCCGGCGCGCGATCCGCGGCGTCGCCAGCGGTCCCGGCTGGCAGCTCGTGCTGGTCGACCTGCCGGGCGTCCAGCGCCCGCGGGATGCGCTCACCGAGCGGATGCAGCGGCGGGTCGAGCACGAGCTCGAGGACGCCGACGGCTGCCTGTTCGTGATCAACGCCGAGGAGGGCGTGGGCCCGGGGGATCGGTTCATCGCGGGGCTGCTACAGGCGGCTCGGGTGCCGGTTGTGATCGCGGTCAACAAGGTCGATCGCACGAAGCGCTCCGGCACCGCTTCCGCGCTCCAGGCTGCGGCCGACCTCGACATCGCCGAAGAGGTGTTCCCGGTCTCGGCGGCCACCGGATCGGGCGTCACGCCGCTCGTCGACTGCCTGGTATCGCTGTTGCCGGAAGGGCCGTTCTACTTCGAGCCCGAGCAGCGCTCCGATCAATCTCAGCCGGTCGTGCTCGCCGAGCTCGTGCGCGAGCAGGTGCTGGCGCGGACACGCCATGAGGTTCCGCACTCGGTGGAGGTGGTGGTCGAGGGAATCGATCACGGCGATCCGATCCGGATCGAGGCGGTGATCCTCGCCGAGACCGAGTCCCAGAAGCGGATCCTGATCGGCGCCGGCGGCCAGATGGTGAAGTCGATCGGGATCGCCTCGCGACGCGCGATCGAGGGGGAGCTGGGGAGCCGCGTGCACCTCGACCTCAAGGTCCGGGTGCGCCGGCACTGGCGCGGCGACGAGCGCCTGCTCGACCGGCTCGGGATCGAGTAGCTTGGCCCTGAGATCATCTGGTGCCAGAACTTCTGTCGACCGGACTATCCTTGTGACATGGCCACGCAAGCCGCAGCCCCCGATCGAGCGCAGGCGCCACTTGCGTCCGATCTGTGTTGGCTGCTCTCGCGCGCCAGTCACGGGCTGACGACCGAGTTCACGGCGGCACTCGAACAGCTCGGGATCTCGCCGCGTCACCACTCGGTGCTGTTCACGGCGATGACGGGCGAGTTCACGCAGACCGAGATCGCACGCATGGTGGGGCTCGACAAGACCACGATGGTCGTCACCGTCGACGAGCTCGAAGCTGCCGGCCTCGCCGAGCGACGCCCGTCGACCACCGACCGGCGAGCGCGCGTGATCGTCGTAACCGACGCGGGTGAAAGACTCGTGCGCGAGGCGAACGAGGTGCTCGACCGAGTCCGCGACGACGTCCTGAGCGTGCTGGAACCGGGCGAGCGGCAGGTGTTCCTCGCGGCGCTTGGCAGGCTCGTGTGTGGCCGTCTGGCCGAGCCCGTGCAGTGTGCGCATCCGCCGCGCCGGCGCGCCTGACGCGACTCCGCAGGCCGGGCTGAGACGCCTCCGGTCCATGTAAGGCCCTGGCGGCCGAGGGGTAAGGCGTCGGTGCCCCACATCCGGCGCGAACTGCCGATGTGCGCACCCGGGTCGCAGCTCATACTCAAACGGTCCGATGTAGATCGTCTGTTACGAGATGATCTGCTACGGTTCTGTCTTGAATGGTCCGACTCGAGGAGCAAGGAGCTATGAAACCGATGAACGAGACGTCCCACCCCCCGTTGGCCGGCGCCACCGCCGGCGTCCGCAACCGCTGGATCGCGCTCGTGGTGCTATGCGCGGGATTCCTGATGATCATCCTGGACCAGACGATCGTGAATGTCGCGCTGCCGTCGATCCAGACGGACCTTCACTTCTCCCAGTCGGCGCTGGCGTGGGTGGTGAACGCGTACCTGATCGCGTTCGGCGGCCTGCTGCTGCTGGTCGGCCGGCTCGGCGATCTGATCGGCCGTCGCCGCATCTTCCTCGCGGGGCTCACCGTGTTCACCTCCGCCTCGCTCGTCTGCGGCCTGGCCGACAGTCAGTCGCTACTGATCGGTGCGCGGTTCATCCAGGGCGTCGGCGGGGCGATGACCTCCGCCGTGATCCTCGGGATGATCGTGACGATGTTCCAGACCCCGTCCGAGCAGGCAAAGGCGATCGGGGTGTACAGCTTCGTGGCCGCGGCCGGCGGGGCGATCGGCCTCCTCGCCGGCGGCGTCCTGACACAGGCGATCAATTGGCACTGGATCTTCTTCGTGAACGTCCCGATCGGGATCGCGGCCGGCGTGTTCGCGACCCGACTGCTGCCGAACGACCGCGGAATCGGCCTCGAGCGGGGCGCGGACGCACCGGGTGCGGTGCTGCTGGTGGCGTCCCTGATGCTCGCCGTCTACACGATCGTCGAAGCGAGCACCTATGGCTGGGGGAGCGCGCACACGCTCGGCTTCGGCGGGCTCGCGGTGGCGCTGCTCGCGGGTTTCGTTGTCCGCCAGGCCACCGCCGCCAGTCCGCTGATCCCCCTGCGCGTGTTCCGCTCACGGACGGTCACCGTCGCGAACCTGATGCAGATGCTGATGGTCGCGGGCATCTTCGGGATGTTCTTCCTGGGCGCGCTGTACCTCCAGCGCGTGCTGCACTACGACGCGATCGAGGTCGGCCTGGCCTTCCTGCCGGTGGCGCTGGGAATCGCGGCGCTGTCGCTGCGGCTGGCCGCGCAGCTGATGATGCGATTCGGTGCCAAGCCGACGCTGATCGGCGGCCTTGCGCTGGTGGCCGCCGGGCTGCTCGTGTTCCGAGGCGCGCCCGCGAACGCCGCGTACGTCACGGACCTGCTGCCGGCTATGCTGCTGCTCGGCGTCGGCGCGGGCCTGGTGTTCCCGGCGCTCATGACGCTCGCGATGTCCGGAGCGACGCCCGAGGACTCCGGCCTCGCCTCCGGGCTGGTCAACACGACCCAGCAGGTCGGTGGCGCGCTGGGGCTGGCGGTGCTCGCGACCCTCGCCACCACCAGGACCGGCACGCTCCAGGCCCACGGCGCGTCGACCGCCACCGCGCTAACCGATGGCTACCACCTGGCGTTTACGATCGCGGCCGGGCTGGTGCTGGCGGCGATCGGGATCGGCCTGGTCTTCCTGCGGCCGAACGGTGCACTCGAGGCGATGTCCGACCCCGCCACGGTGGCGGAGGTCGAGATCGAGCCCGAGTACCTGGAGCAAGCCGCCTAGTAGCGATCGTGGCTGCCCGCCCCCGTGGCGGGCAGCCCACGCCGGCGGCCGGGGGCGAGCACCTACAATCCGCCACCCCGGTGGAGGACTCAGAGATCGCATTCGACGAGCGCGGCCTCGTGCCGTGCATCGTCCAGGACTGGCGCACCGGCGAGGTCCTGACGCTCGCGTACATGAACGCGGAGGCGCTGCGACGCACCCGCGAGAGCGGCGAGATGCACTTCTACAGCCGCTCGCGCCAGGAGCAGTGGCACAAGGGCGAGACGTCCGGGAACACACAGGCTGTGCGGGCGATCCGCTACGACTGCGACGCGGACGCGCTGCTCGCGCTCGTCGAGCCGGCGGGCCCGGCCTGCCATACCGGCGAGCGCTCGTGCTTTCACCGGGGCGAGCTGGTCCCGGGGGCGCCGTTCGAGACACTCCCGATCCTGGAGCGGACGATCGCCGAGCGCGCGACGACCCGGCCCGAGGGCTCGTACACGGCGAAGCTGCTCGATGATCCGGAGCTGGCCGGCGCGAAGGTCCAGGAGGAAGCCGAGGAGGTGGTCAGAGCGGCTCGTGAGGAGTCCGACGCGCGCCTGGCCGAGGAGGCCGCCGATGTCCTCTACCACGTCGCGGTCCTGCTCCGCGGACGCGGGCTGACGCTCGAGGATGCCGAGCGGGTGCTCGATGGCCGTCGCAAGCCCTGAAGCCATTCCGGCCGGGGTCGCGCCGTCGCTCGCCGAGGTGCGAGTGCTCGCCGCCGACTACAACCTGATCCCGATCCGCGAGACGTTCATCGACGACTGCGAGACGCCGGTGTCCGCGTTCCTCAAGCTGCGCGATCGCGAGCCGTCGTTCCTGCTCGAGTCGGCCGACCAGGGGCGCGTGGGGCGCTACTCGTTCATCGGCTTCCGCCCGCGCAAGGTGCTGCGCTGGTCGCTCGGCGACGAGGGCGACCCATACGCCCTCGCGGCCGCCGAGCTCGGCCGTTTGCGCGTCGCTCCGCTGCCCGACCTGCCGCCGTTCGCCGGCGGCGCCGTCGGGCTGTTCGCCTACGACCTGGTGCGCACGGTGGAGCCGCTCGGTCCGCCCAACCCCGATCCGCTCGGGCTGCCCGACCTGGCGCTGATGCTGACCGACGCGCTGGTTGCGTTCGACCACCTCAAGCACACGATCACGGTGATCGCGAACGTCGACGGGGACGACGATCTCGACGCCTCGTACGCGCGCGCCATCCAGACGATCGCCGAGGTGCGGTGGCGGCTCGCCGGGCCGGTTCCGCGACCGCCGAGGCCTCCGGCCCACGACCGGACGGTGTTGCCGCTGGACTCGAACATGACTCGCGAGCAGTTCGAGGCGAACGTCGCCAGGATCATCGAGTACATCTACGCCGGCGACGCCTTCCAGGTCGTCCCGTCGCAGCGCTGGTCCGGGCCGGTGCCGGTCGAGGCGTTCTCGATCTATCGCGGCCTGCGCGCCGTCAACCCGAGCCCGTACATGTACTTCCTGGACTTCGGCGATTTCGAGATCGCCGGCGCCAGCCCCGAGCCGTTGATCACCGTGGCCGGCCGGCGGGTGTCCACGCGGCCGATCGCCGGCACGCGCCCGCGCGGCGCCACCGCCGAGGAGGACCGCCGGATCGCCGAGGAGCTGCTGGCCGACCCCAAGGAGCGGGCCGAGCACGTGATGCTGGTTGACCTCGGCCGCAACGACCTCGGGCGGGTGTGCGAGTACGGATCGGTCGAGGTCGAGAGTTTCATGGCGATCGAGAACTACAGCCATGTGATGCACATCGTCTCGAGCGTCACCGGCCGCTTGCGGGACGGCGTCGGCGCGCTCGAGGCGCTGCGCGCGGTCCTGCCGGCGGGCACCCTGTCGGGGGCGCCCAAAGTGCGGGCGATGCAGATCATCGACGAGCTCGAGCCGGTCAAGCGGGGTGGCTACGGAGGGGCGATCGGCTACGCGAGCTACACCGGCGACCTCGATACGTGCATCCACATCCGCACGGTCGTGGTCAAGGACGGGACGGCGCACGTGCAGGCCGGCGGCGGGACCGTCGCCGACGCCAAGCCCGAGTTCGAGTACCGCGAGTCCGAGGCCAAGGCCCGCGGGGTGCTGCAGGCGATCGCGCTCGCGGCGAACCAGCCCGAGTGGCCGTAGGGTCCCCGGTTCCGAACGCTGGAAAGGAGCGTGTCTCATGGAGTTCGAGCAGATAACGACCGAGCTCGCCGACCACGTGTTGACGATCACGCTGAACCGTCCCGATCGCCTGAATGCGTTCACCGCGACGATGGGAGACGAGCTCCGCGCCGCGTTCGACGAGGCGGACGCCGAGGATGAGGTTCGCGCGGTGATCGTCACCGGCGCCGGTCGCGGATTCTGCGCCGGCGCCGACCTCGGGCGCGGCAGCGAGACGTTCGCCAAGCGCGAGCACGAGGACCCGGACTCGATCCCGCGCGACGGCGGCGGCCGCCTGACGCTGCGGATCTTCGAGTGCACCAAGCCGGTCATCGCCGCGATCAACGGGCCGGCGGTCGGAATCGGCGCGACGATGACGCTGCCGATGGACGTTCGGCTGGCGTGCCAAAGCGCCCGCATCGGGTTCGTGTTCGCGCGCCGAGGGATCGTGCCGGAGGCGTGCTCGAGCTGGTTCCTGCCGCGGCTGGTTGGCATCAGCCGCGCGATGGAATGGGTCGCCACCGGCCGGGTGTTCGATGCGCAGGAGGCGCTCGACGGCGGTCTGGTCCGCAGCGTCCATCTGCCCGGCGAGCTGCTCGATGCCGCGGGCGCGCTGGCTCGAGAGATCGCCGACAACGCCGCGCCGGTGTCGGTGGCGATGGCCCGGATGATGATGTGGCGGATGCTTGGGGCCGAGCACCCGATGCTCGCGCATCGCGTGGACTCGCGCGGGATGTACTTCCGCGGCCGCTCGGCCGACGCCGCCGAGGGGATCACGTCGTTCCTCGAGAAGCGCGCGGCGCAGTTCCCGGACCGCGTCAGCGACGGCCTGCCGGACATCATGCCCGGCTGGAGCCCGCCCGAGTTCGCCTGACTCGCCGCTCCACCGGGCGCACGCTCGTTACCGTTCGGTCGATGCGGGTTCTGGTGCTCGACAACTACGACAGCTTCACGTACAACCTCGTCCAGTACCTGGGCGAGCTCGGGGCCGACGTCGAGGTCGTCCGCAACGACCATGCGTCGGTGGACGAGCTGCTCGTACGCGGCTACGACCGGGTGATCGTCTCGCCCGGGCCCTGCACCCCGAACGAGGCGGGTATCTCGCTCGAGGCCGTGCGGCGGTTCCCGGCGGCGACCGTCCCGACGCTCGGGGTATGCCTCGGCCACCAGGCGCTCGTGCAGGCATGGGGGGGAAAGGTGATCCAGCACCAGCCCGTCCACGGCAAGACGACCACGATCGAGCACGACGGCCGCACGATCTTCCGCGGGCTACGCAAGCCCCTGGAGGTCGGCCGTTACCACTCGCTGGTGGTCGACCCGGCGCTGCCCGATTGCCTGGAGAGCAGCGCCACCGGCGGCGACGTTGTGATGGCCGTCCGCCACCGCGAGCTCCCGGCCGAGGGTGTGCAGTTCCATCCCGAGTCCGTTCTCACCGAGCAGGGCCGCGAACTGCTCGCGAACTTCCTGGCGCGCGTTCGATGAGCGACGGCCCGGATCTCCTCACGCGTGCGATCGACACGCTTGCCGGCGGGCAGGACCTGAGCCTCGACGACGCCGCCGCGGTCCTGGCGGAGATCATGGCCGGGAACGCCTCCGAGGTTCAGATCGCGGGCTTCCTCGTCGCGCTCCGGACCAAAGGGGAGACCGTCGAGGAGCTGGCCGGCCTCGCCCACACGATGCGAACCATGGCTTCGCACGTCACCGTGTCGAGCGACGACCTGCTCGACACCGCGGGTACCGGCGGCGGCCGTCGCACGTTCAATGTCTCGACGACCGCGGCGCTGATCGCCGCCGGGGCGGGCTGCACGGTCGCCAAGCACGGCAACCGCTCGGCCACCGGGCTGTCGGGCTCGGCCGACGTGCTCGAGGCGCTCGGCGCACGCATCGACCTCGGTCCGGGCGCGGTGGCGCGGTGCATCGACGACGTCGGCTTCGGGTTCATGTTCGCGCCGGCCCATCACCAGGCGACGAGGTACGTGATCCCGGTCCGTCGCCAGCTTGCCGTCAGGACGATCTTCAACTTCCTCGGCCCGCTGACTAACCCGGCCGGCGCTACCCGCCAGCTGATCGGGGTCTCGGACTCCACGTACCTGGAGACGATGGCGGGAGCGCTCGCGCTGCTCGGCACCAAGCACGCGCTGCTTGTCGCGAGCGAGGACGGCCTCGACGAGCTGAGCATCTCGGCGCCGACGCTGGTCGTGGAGGTGATCGGGGAGGAGCTGCGGCGGTACACCGTGTCCCCGGAGGACGTTGCGCTCGAGCGGTCCCCGGCCGAGGCGATTCCCGGCGGCGACCCCGAGCAGAACGCGCAGACGGCCAGGTCGATCTTCGAAGGGCAGCGGGGGCCCTCGCGAGACCTCGCGGCGCTGAACGCCGGCGCCGCGATCTACGCCGGCGGGCGCGCCACCACCCTCGAGGAGGGAGTCCGCGCGGCCGAGCGCGCGATCGACGAAGGCCTCGCGCTGGCCGCGCTCGAGCGGTTCGTCCGGCGGACGCGCGAGCTCGCGCCGTGAACCGTCGAGAGACGAACGCGCGAGGTCGCGCGCCCAACCGCCTCGACCCGATCGTGGCAGCTGCGCGCGAAGAGGTCGCGCGCCGGCAAGAGGTCATGACGGACGCAGCGCTCGGGGAGGCCGTCCTGCGGCGAGCGGCGTCGGATCCGGTGCGCGGGTTCGCGGCCGCGCTGGGTCGCCCCGGGCTGTCGCTGATCGCCGAGCACAAGCGCCGGTCGCCGTCGGCCGGGTCGATTCGGGAGGATCTCGAGCTCGAGGACGTCGTCGGGGCGTACGAGCGTGGCGGCGCGACTGCGCTCTCGATCCTCACCGAGGGGCCGAGCTTCGGCGGCTCGCTCGACGATCTACGCGCCGCGCGGGCCGCCGCCGGCCTACCGCTGCTGCGCAAGGACTTCATCGTCGACTCCTACCAGGTGCTGGAGTCGTTCGCGGCCGGCGCCGACGCGATCCTGCTGATCGTCGCGGCGCTGACCGCGGAGCAGCTGTCCTCTTTGCATGCGGAGGCGCTCACCCTGGGGTTGACCGCGCTCGTGGAGGTTCACGACGCGAACGAGCTCGACGTCGCGCTGGCGCTGCGAGCGCCGGTGATCGGGATCAACAACCGCGATCTGAAGACGCTCGAGGTCGATACCGGGCGCACGTTCGAGCTGCTGCCCCGGGTCGCCGGCCACGCCCTGGTGGTCTCCGAGTCGGGCTTCGGACGCGCCGGGCAGCTCGACGAGCTCGCGCGGGCCGGGGTCGACGGCGTGTTGGTCGGGGAGGCGCTGATGCGCTCGCCGGACGTCGAGGCGGCGTGCCGCGAGCTCGCCGTGCGCTAAGGCGCCGCCGTCAGGCGCCGCCGACCATCCCAATGAGAGGCGCCGCCGTCAGGCGCCGCCGACCATCCCAATGAGAGGCGCCGCCGTCAGGCGCCGCCGACCATCCCAATGAGAGGCGCCGCCGTCAGGCGCCGCCGACCATCCCAATGAGAGGCGCCGCCGTCAGGCGCCGCCGACCATCCCAATGAGAGGCGCCGGCGTCAGGCGCCGCCGACCATCCCAGTGAGAGGCGCCGGCGTCAGGCGCCGCCGACCATCCCAGTGAGAGGCGCCGCCGTCAGGCGCCGCCGACCGTCCCAATGAGCCGGACCGCCCTACGATTGTCGGTGTGACCAAGATCAAGTTCTGCGGCATCACGCGGCTCGACGACGCCGAGCTCGCGGTCAGCGCCGGCGCCTGGGCGATCGGTCTGATCTTCTGGCCGCGCTCGCCGCGCCGCTGCGACCCAGGCGCCGCCGTCGATATCGCGGCGGCCGTGAAACGGCGGGCCGAGGTCGTCGGGGTGTTCGTCAACGCGACGCTCGACCACGTCGCGCAGACGGCCGACGGTGTCGGCCTGACGATGATCCAGCTGCACGGGGAGGAAGGCCCCGCCTACTGCGGCGAGGCGGCACGCCGCACCGGCTGCCAGGTGATCAAGGCGGCGCGGGTACGCGGCCGCGCCGACGTTCAGGCACTGGTCCCGTTCCACACCGACTATCACCTGCTCGATAGCTACACCGCCGAGGTGCCGGGCGGCACCGGCGAGACGTTCTCGTGGGAGATGGCGCGGGCCCATCGCGGCCGCATTCCGGTCATCCTCTCGGGCGGCCTGACCCCCGACAACGTCGCCGACGCGATCGCCGCGGTCCAGCCGTACGCGGTCGACGTCGCCAGCGGCGTCGAGCTGAGCCCCGGGCGCAAGGATCCGGAGAACCTCGCGGCGTTCGCGGCGGCAGTCCGCGCCACGGTGCCGGTCGGCGCGCCATGAGCACGGTCGAGCACCGATTCGGGCCCTACGGCGGCCAGTACGTGCCCGAGACGCTGATGCCGGCCCTGGCGGAGCTCGAGGAGGCGTGGGTCTCCGCCCGCGACGATCCCGGCTTCCGCGCCGAGCTTGACCCGCTGCTGCACGACTTCGTCGGCCGGCCCTCGCCGCTGTACCCGGCCCGGAGGCTGAGCGAGGCGGCCGGCCATCCGATCTGGCTCAAGCGCGAGGACCTCAACCACACCGGCGCGCACAAGATCAACAACGCGCTCGGCCAGGCGCTGCTGGCCAAGCGGATGGGAAAGCGGCGGATCATCGCCGAGACCGGCGCTGGTCAGCACGGCGTCGCCGCCGCCACCGCGTGCGCGCTGCTCGACCTCGAGTGCGTCGTCTACATGGGCACCGAGGACATGCGCCGGCAGAAGCCGAACGTCGAGCGTATGGGGCTGCTCGGCGCGGCCGTCGAACCGGTCGAGGCGGGGGCCCGAACGCTGAAGGAGGCAGTGTCGGCGGCGATCCGGGACTGGGTCACGAACGTCGAGACCACCCACTACATCATCGGCTCGTGTGTCGGGCCGGCGCCGTACCCGGCGCTGGTTCGCGACCTTCAGCGAGTGATCGGCGACGAAGCCCGGGCCCAGGTGCTCGAGCGCACGGGCCGCCTGCCCCAAAGGGTGATCGCGTGCGTCGGCGGCGGCTCGAACTCGATCGGCGTGTTCGTCCCGTTCATCGGTGACGTCGAAGTCGAGCTGGTCGGGGTTGAGGCCGCCGGCGAGGGGATCGAGACCGGCCGTCACGGGGCCCCCCTGACCGTCGGCGGGCCGGGCGGGCGGGGCGGGGTCCTGCACGGCGCGTTCTCGGCGATCATGCAGAACGAGGACGGCCAGATCCTCGAGGCCCATTCGATCTCGGCGGGGCTCGACTACCCAGGTACCGGGCCCGAGCACGCGTGGTTGCGGGACAGCGGCCGTGCGCATTACTACGCGATCACCGATAAGGAAGCGCTCGATGCGTTCGCGCTGACCGCGCGCCTGGAGGGGATCATCCCCGCGCTTGAGAGCTCCCACGCGATCGCCTGGGCGCTCGCCCATGGACCGAGCGAACTCGACCTGATCTGCCTGTCGGGCCGTGGTGACAAGGACCTGGCCGAGGCGCTCGACCTCCTCGGCCGCCGGTGACCGGTGTCCGGGAACGAGTGACCGGGATCGGCCGGGATCTGGCGAGATGACCGGGATCGATCGGATCGCGGAGGCGTTCGAGTCGGCGCGCGCCAACGGGCGACGGGCGGCGCTGATGCCCTACCTGATGGGCGGGTTCCCGGACCTTGACACGTCGCGCCGGATCGGCCTCGCGTACGCGGACTCGGGCGCGGACCTGGTCGAGCTGGGCGTCCCGTTCTCGGACCCGCTCGCCGACGGGCCCATCATCCACGCGGCGGGGACAGCTGCGCTCCGCGCCGGCGTCAACCTGTACGACGTGCTCGAGGTCGGGCGGGCGATCTGCGAGCGCGTTCCGGTGGTGGTCATGTGCTACGCGAACCCGATCTTCGCCCGCGGGCTGGAGCGGTTTGCCGACGCGCTGCTCGACGCCGGGGCGAGTGGACTGATCGTCCCCGATCTGCCGCTCGAGGAGGCGACGGATGCGCTCGAGGCGTGCGACGCACGCGGGCTGGCGCTCGTGCCGCTGGTCGCTCCGACCACGCCCGACGAGCGCCTCGCACGGATCGGCGCCCAGGCTCGCGGCTTCCTGTACACGGTGTCCCTGACCGGAACCACGGGCGAGCGGGCGACGGTTCAGGACGACCTCGCCCGGGTCGTCCAGCGCGCCTCCGCCAGCACGACCGTCCCCGTGGCAGTCGGGTTCGGCATCTCCACCGCCGAGCAGGCCGCGGCCGCGGCGGCCGCAGGTGCCGACGGCGTGATCGTCGGCAGTCGCCTCGTCCGCGCCGCCGGTGAGGGCGGGGTGGGCGGGGATGGGGCCGGCGGGGATGGGGTGGGCGGGGATCCAGTTCCCCGCGTCCGAGACCTCGTGCGTGAGCTGTCGACGGGCCTGGCGACTCGTCACTGAGCTAGGGCCCGTGGGAAATTATCTCGGCGCTGGATGCGGCCTGGATGACTTCGCGGATACGGCACCGGCGCGTGCGCACCGTAGCGCTGCTACTACCGCGCACGCGCCGGCACCGCCCCGCTCGTCCCCAGACCACCCCAGCACCGATCTAATTTTCCCACGAACCCTTTAGCATCCATCGCGAGATGGGGTTGATCCTGACCGCCACCGCCGGCCTGTGCCTGTGGATCATTCTGTGGTCGCTGAACGTCAGTGGCCTCGACAGCATCCTGATCGGCATCGTGCTGGTGCTGATCGCGCTCGGCGTCAGACAACTGCTGCCGTTCCTGCCCGGCCGGCGGGATTAGCTCGTCGGGGTATGCGAAGCGGGGTGCTCGCACGCGGTCGGGCGGCATGCGCATGTGCGCTGCTCGCTGCCGTGGTCGCCGGCTGCACCTCGTCCGGCTCGGCCAACTCGAGCGTGACTGTCTCTGGGAACGTGCTGACGATCTACGTCAGCGCCGCCGCGACCGATCAGCCACAGGTCGCCCAGGACGTCCTCGACGCCGAGCAGCTGGCGTTCCGGCAGGGTCCGCATCGCGTGGGCAACGTCGCGATCCGGATGCTCACGGTGCGGGGCACGACGATCTCCGCGCAGGCTCGAACGGTGATCGAGGACTCGAGCACGATCGCGTACCTGGGAGAGATCGTTCCCGGCTCGTCCTACGCTTCGCTCGGGATCACCAACGCGCTCGACATCCTGCAGGTCACGCCGACCGATACGGCGCTCGAGCTGACCCAGACCACTCCCGCGGTGGCGAACGCTCCCGACGAGTACTACGAGTCGCTCAGCACCTACGGGCGGACGTTCGTGCGGGTCGTGCCGAGCAGCGCGGACGAGGCCAAGGCGCAGGTGCAGGAGATGCAGGCGCTCGGAGTCACCAAGCTGTACGTCTCCTCGGACGGAAGCGATTATGGGGCCGCGATCGCGAACGCGGTCAGCCACGACGTCGGCGCTGGACTCACCGTGGTCGGCAGCCCGGCAGCAGCGGACGGCGTGTTCTACGGTTCGGCCTCGCCGACCGTCGCCGCGGGCTTCTTCAACCGGGTGGCGGGCTCGAACCCATCGGCCAAGCTGTTCGGTCCCTCGGCGCTCGACGCGCCCGCGTTCGTGTCGGCGCTATCGCCGGCGGTGCGGAACCTGTACGTCTCGGTGCCCGGCTTTCTCAAGGCCGACCTAAACCCGGCCGGCGCCGCGTTCGTCACGCAGTTCAGCTCGGCCTTCGGCCACCCGCCGGCCGTGCAGGCGATCTTCGGCTACGAGGCGATGGCGGCGGTGCTGTCCGTGCTTAAGGAGGCCGGCGCGGCCGTGAACGACCGAACGACGGTCGTCAAGGACTTTCTCGCGATCAAGAATCGCCCGTCGGTGCTCGGCACTTACTCGATCGACTCGAACGGGGACACGAGCATCGCGCCGTTCGTGTTCAGCCGGTTGCAGGGCGGTCAGCTGGTGCCCTTCAAGTTCCTGTCGGTGGGGTGAGGCTCGCGACGGCGACGACAAGGCCGCTGAGGTGGGCGGCGGCCGCGCTGGCGGCGCTGGCCGCGCTCATCGGCGTGGACGCCTGCGGTTCGAGCTCGGGCCAGACGCTCGCCGCAACCCGGATTCGCGGCAGGACGTTGACGATCTACGCCAGCGCTCCGCTGCGCGGCCCTTCGACCGTCAGCGGGGAGGCGGTGATCAATGGAGCCCGGCTCGCACTCGAGCAGCTGCACAACCGGATTGGGGAGTACCGGATCGCGCTCAAGGTCCTCGACGACGCCACCGTCGCACGGCGCGGCTGGGACCCTGGGCAGACGACGATCAACGTGCGAGTGGCCGTGCTCGACCCGACGACGATCGGCTACGTCGGCGACTTCAACTCCGGCGCGAGCGCGATCTCGATCCCGCCGCTCAACCGCGCGGGCATCCCGCAGGTGAGCCCGACCAGCGCCGCCGTGGGGCTGACCTCGGCGGCGCTCGGCGCCTTCCCGGGTGAGCCGCTGAAGTACTACCCGACGGGTGTCCGGACGTTCGCCCGGGTGGTGCCGAACGACAGGATTCAGGCGATTGCGCAGGTTCGTGTCCAACAGGAGATGGGCTGCGCCTCGACCTACGTGCTCAACGACGGCGAGGTCGACGGCTCCGATGCTGCCCGGAGTTTCGAGGTGGCGGCCCAGGCCGCGCACCTGCATCTCGCCGGTGTTGGGATGTTCGTGCGGGACGCGACCAGCTACAAGGCGCTGGCAGCGGGGATCGCGAAGATGGCCCCGGATTGCGTGATGATCGCGGCGGACACGGAGTCGGGCGCGGTTCTGCTCACGACCGACCTGGCCGCTGCGATGCCGACCGTCAAGATCTTCGGCACGGCCGGTCTGGCCGAGAGCACGTTCGCGGATCCGTCGCAGGGCGGCATCCCGCTGTCCGTGGGTCCGCGCGTCGTGCTCACCTCGCCGGCCCGCGGGCTGAACGAGTATCCGCCGTCCGCGCGCTCGTTCAACGCCGCCTACACGCGCCGGTTCGGCGCGCCCGAGCCCGACGCGATCTTCGGGTACGAGGCGATGAGCCTGATGCTCGACGGGATCGAGCGCGCCACCGACAGCGGGACAGAGCCGGCCGTGCGCTCGCGGGTCCGGACCGCGATCTTCGGGACCCACGACCGCCACAGCGTGCTCGGGACATACAGCATCAACGGCAACGGCGACACGAGCCTCCAGCGCTACGGGGTGTACGGAGTCGTTCAGGGTCACCTCACGTTTTTGGAGGCGCTCGACGGCTAAACGGAGCTCTGGTGAGTCTGATTGATGTTTGGTTAGGGTGCGCGTCGGGCGCTTGGCGCCGTCCGACCGCAGGATTACGCTGCCCCGTCACCGGGTCGTGGAACGTCCCGGACCGACATTAGAGGAGGTTGTATGAGGTCTTTTCTCGCCAAGGGGCTAACTGGCTTGTTGGTCCTAGGCGCTGTGGTCGCTGTCGCAGCGTGCGGCAGCAGTAAGAGCAGCAGTACCAGCAGCAGCAGCAGTGGAGGTGCCGCGTCCACCGGCGGAGGCTCGTCGAGCGGTAGTGGCAACACCGTCGACATCTACTCCGACCTACCGCTCACGGGCGCGGTGACCGCGCAGACGGTTCCGGCGCTGAACGGGGAGAAGCTTGCCCTATCCCAAGTCGGCGACAAGGCCGGCCAGTGGAAGGTCAACTTCATCTCGCTTAACGACGCGACGGCGACATCGCCGACCAACTACGACCTCAACGTGTGCCAGGCCAACGCCCGCAAAGCGGCGACCGATCCGAAGGCCGTCTACCTCGTCGGCCCGTTCAACTCCGGCTGCGCCGAGGTCGAGATTCCGATCACCAACCAGGCCGGACTTGCGCAGGTCAGTCCCGCGAACACATACCCGGGACTCACGACAAACGACCCGGGAACCGCGCCCGGCGAGCCCGGAAAGTACTACCCCACGGGGAAGCGGACGTACCTGCGGATCGTTCCCCGCGACACCATCCAGGGCCAGGCGGGCCTGGTGGCGATGAAGCAGCTCGGGTGCACCCGCGTCGCGGTGGCCGACGACAAGACTCCGTACGGCGTCGGGCTGGCTACGCAGATCCAGCTGCACGGGAAGGCCAACGGGATCACGGTCACGAGCGTCACCGGCGTTGACCCGACGTCGCCGAACTTCCGTTCGTACGCATCGACGATCAAGTCGCAGGGGGCGAACTGCGTCTACACCGCGTTCAACCCGCCCGGCGAGGTGGAGATGGTCAAGGACATCAACTCCGCGATCCCGACCGCCAAGATCTTCGGCGGCGACGGTGTCTGCTCTGGCGGGGAGACGAACCCGTCGAAGGGCGGGTTCCCCGCGAGCATCGCGCCGCTGTTCCACTGCACGGTGGCGACGCAGGGGCTGACCACGTATCCGGGCGGCAAGGCGTTCCTCGCCGCTTACAAGACGGCATACGGGGTCTCGGACCCGGACCCGTACTCGATCTACGGCTACGAGGACATGCAGCTCGCGCTGCGGACTATCGCGAAGCTGGGCGCCCAGGGCAACAGCAAGGCCGCCGTGCTGAGCGCGCTGTTCGCGACCAAGAACTATGCCGGCGCGATCGGCACCTACGGGTTCGACGCAAACGGCGACACGACGCTGAAGTCGTACGGCCTGTACAAGGTTGGCCCGGACGGCAACCCACTGTTCGATAAGACCATCACGGTCTCCTAGCACGCAAACAAAGTGGAGCGGGGCCGTTGCAACGGCCCCGCTCCGCAGTTAGGGTGGACGGGGGGTCCATGGAAGCCAGATCGCTCCCCAGCAGAGACGCGCCGTCGGGTGTCAAAACGGTGCTGCGCGGGATACGCCGATTGGCTGGCAAGTGGGGCCTGGTGGCGCTGCTCGTGGCGTTCCCCGTCTACTTCGCGGCTCACGACCTCCTCGTGGGATATGCCGGGTACGCCCACGGCCACCCGACGACGAGCCACGACCTCACCTACCTCGGCACGAACGTCGTCCAGGGCATCTCGAACGGCGCGATCTGGTCGCTGATCGCGATCGGGTACACGCTCGTGTACGGAATCATCGAACTGATCAACTTCGCCCACGGCGACGTGTTCATGATCGGTTCGTTTACCGGCGTCAGCTTCTGGTCCGCGATCGGGTTGGGCCTGGGCACCTCGACTCTCGGCCTGGTGGTCGGCCTCCCACTTGCCCTGCTCGTGTGCATGCTCGTCTGCGGCGCCCTCAACGTGCTGATCGAACGGGTCGGCTACCGGCCCTTGCGGGGCGCGCCGAGGCTGGCCCCGCTGATCACCGCCGTCGGTTTCTCCTTCATCCTCCAGAACGTCGGGCTGCTGTGGCGCGGGGGATCGACGGTCGGCGTGTCCGACCTGATCCACGAGAACAAGACCGTGGTGCAGATATCAGGGGTGGTGATCCATCGCGCGGACGTGCTCTCGATCGCGGTCACGATTCCGCTCGTGATCCTGCTGGGGTGGTTCGTTGGCCGCACGCGTCATGGCAGGGCGATGCGGGCCACCGCACAGGACCCTGAGGCTGCGCGCCTGATGGGGATCAATGTCGACTGGACGATCTCGCTCACGTTCCTCATCGGCGGGGCCCTGGCCGGCGCCGCTGGACTCGTGTACGCGCTCTACGAGACGACGATCTGGTACCTCCAGGGGTTCGAGGCGGGGCTGATCGCATTCACCGCTGCGGTGATGGGAGGAATCGGGAACCTTCGCGGAGCCGTGCTCGGCGGGTTGATCATCGGCTGTATCCAGCAGACGATCGACGCCCGAGTCGGACCTCAGTGGACACCGTTCTTCGTGTTCGGTCTGCTGATCATCGTTCTGGTCCTGCGCCCGCAAGGACTGCTCGGCGAGGAGACGAGGGAGGCGGGGTGAACGAGCTGCGCGCGCAGTTGCAGGAATGGCGAGCCGCGATCGAACGCCGGCTTCCTCCGTGGTGGCCGCGTGCCCTGGCGGTGGCGCTGATCGCGTTCGGCCTCGTCCTGCCCCAGCTCTTCTCGGTGACCAACAACTTCGTCAACACGGAGATCCTGTCCCTGACGTACGTGATGTTCGCGCTCGGTTTGAACATCGTCGTGGGCTTTGCCGGTCTGCTCGACCTCGGCTACGTCGCCTTCTTCGCGCTCGGCTCATACGCATTCGGCTGGCTCGGCTCCGGCTGGTTCTACAAGGCCCATGTACACATCCTCACCCACGGCCCCCCCAGCACGCTGCCGGGCATCCACCTGAACTTCGTGCTGATCCTGATCTGCGCAGGGCTTTTCACCGCATTTGCCGGCGCTGTCATCGGCGTGCCGACGCTGCGGTTGCGCGGCGACTACATCGCGATCGTGACGCTCGCGTTCGGGGAGATCATCCGGGTGTTCGCGCTCCAGGGACCGTCGCTGAAGATCTTCGGGATGCCGCTGACCGGTGGCGAGCTCGGGATCAGCGGCACCGATGCTCCGTACCTCCCGGGCGTCGGCATGTTCAGCGAGCTGAACATCAGACCCTGGTACTACACGATCTTCGTGCTCGTTCTGATCACGCTCTTCGTCAACGTGCGGGTGCGCGACTCGCGGCTGGGACGAGCGTGGATCGCGCTGCGCGAGGACGAGGTCGCCGCTGTCTCGATGGGGATCCCGCTGGTGCGCACGAAGCTGTTTGCCTACGCGCTGGGCGCGGCGTTCGGGGGCATCGCGGGCGCCTTCCTGGGCGCGTACACGACGCTGATCGACGCCGGGGAGTTCCAGTTCGGCTTCTCCATCTTCGTGCTCTCGATGGTGATCCTCGGCGGGCTCGGATCGATCTGGGGAGTCGTGCTGGGGGCGCTGCTGCTCGCCAACATCAACTACTACCTGATTCCGGACGTTTTCAACTCGCTCCCCGGCGACTTGGGTCTCAACTTCAGCTTGACTGACCTGCAGGTAAGCATCTTCGGCTTCCTGCTCGTGATAGTCATGGTGCTCCGCCCGCAGGGGCTGATCCCAGAGCGGCGGCGAAAGCTCGAGCTCACCCGTGGGATCGGCGAGACCGAGCTGGACGAGCCCGAAGCGGAACGGGCCTGGGCAAGTGTTGAGCCCGGGGAGGCGGTGCAGTGAACGCCCAGGCGCCAGCGGCCACGCAGACCTCCTTCGGGCCGCCGATTCTGAGCGCCGAGGACGTGTCCAAGGAGTTCGGCGGCCTCGTCGCCGTCAATCAGGTCTCGGTCGACATCCCGGTCGGGTCGATCGTCTCGATCATCGGCCCCAACGGAGCCGGGAAGACGACGTTCTTCAACATGCTGACCGGTCTCTACAAGTCGTCCGGCGGGCGGATCGTGTTCTCAGGCCGGGACATCACCCACGATCGACCCGACGTCATCACGAAGCTCGGGGTCGCGCGCACGTTCCAGAACATCCGGCTGTTCGGCGCGATGACCGCGCTCGAGAACGTGATTGTGGGGCGGCACTGCAGGATGCGGGCGGGGTTGTTCGGCTCGATCGTGCGTGCGCCGTGGGTGCGAAACGAGGAGCGAGCGGTGCAGGAGAGGGCGGCCGAGACGCTTTCCTACGTGGGGTTGCGCCCCCGCCAGTTTGGCCAACTTTCAAGCAACCTCTCCTACGGCGATCAGCGCCGGGTGGAGATCGCACGGGCGCTGGCCTCCGATCCGAAGCTGCTGCTGCTCGACGAGCCCACCGCCGGCATGAACCCGCAGGAATCCGGGGCGCTGACCGAGTTCATGCGCAAACTGCGCAACGACCTCGAGTTGACGATCCTCCTCATCGAGCACGACATGAAGGTCGTGATGGGCGTCTCGGAGCGAATCACCGTCCTTGATCACGGCGAGAAGATCGCCGAAGGTGCGCCGGCAGAGGTCCGCGAGGATCAGCGCGTGATCGAGGCGTACCTCGGGAAACAGAGCTGATGGCGCTCCTCCAGGTCGAAGGGATCCACACCTACTACGGCGCGATCGAAGCACTCCGAGGCGTGTCGCTGAAAGTCGAGGAAGGGGAGGTGGTCACGATCATCGGCTCAAACGGGGCGGGCAAGTCGACCACGCTGCGCTCGATCTCCGGCCTCACGCCGGCGAGGTCGGGCAGCGTCACGTTCGAGGGGCGGGCGATAACCCGCCTCCCGGCGCACGAGATCGTCAGTTGCGGCATCGCGCTAGCCCCGGAGGGACGCCACTGCTTCCCGCGGATGTCGGTCCGCGAGAACCTCGACCTGGGTGCGTACCGCCGCCGTGACGGTGAAATCGGCGATGACCTCGAGCGCGTGCTTGACCTGTTTCCGCGCTTGAAGGAGCGCGAGCGCCAGAAGGCGGGAACGATGTCGGGCGGCGAGCAGCAGATGCTGGCGATCGGCCGCGCCCTGATGGCCCGACCCAAGCTCCTCATGCTGGACGAGCCTTCGATGGGGATCGCCCCGATCCTCGTGCAGCGGATCTACGAGACGATCGCCGAGATCAACCGCCAGGGTGTGGCGATCCTGCTGGTCGAGCAGAACGCGAATTACGCGCTCGACGTCTCCAAGCGGGGCTACGTGCTGGAGACGGGGGAGGTGGCGCTCACAGACGAGTCGTCCCAGCTGCGAAACGATCCCGCTGTGCAGAGGGCTTACCTCGGGACATGATCGTCGTCGCGGTGATCGGGGCCAAGGCGCTGTACCTGCTGTTTGTGTGGTTGCTGTCCGCCGCGATCGGCTCATGGGTCTCCGAGCGGAAGGGATATGGTGATCGGGTCGGCCTGGCCTTCGGACTGATTCTGTCGGCGGTCGGATTGCTGATCGTGCTGTTGCTGCCCGGACGTCCAGGCTCGAAATGGAAGACGCAGGGCTGGCTACCGCGGCGCCGCCGCGGCGTCTAGTCCCGGGTCTCGTGCAGGTGCGAACCGGGCGGCCCTTCGTCGTAACTTCGAACTGCAGCGCCTGTGGGCGGCCTGGAGTTCTGTCGCTGGCTGTGGTGATCGGTGTGAGTCCGACCATGCCGACGCGCTTGCGGTTGCTGCTGTCAGCGGTGCGTGGAGTCAGTCGTCGGCCGGCGTTGACGCGCATTCTGTACCGCGAGAAAATCTGGCCCTTGGCCGTCGACCCCCAGACCAACCTCGTCTCCGAAATCACCCGGCTTAAAGTCTCGATCGATCGCGCGGCCGCGGCGACCGAGGTCATGCTGGCAGGCCATTCGCCGACGTCTGCCGACGACCATCCACGCTCGCCGCCCGCGGAACACGATGAGCTGTGCCGTCAGCTCGCAGCTCTGCGCGAACGTGTGGCTCTGGCGGAGAGTCGGAACGAAGGTCAGCGAGCGCTGCGCGCGGAACTCGCGACGCTGGTGTTCTTCGCGAGGGCACTCCAGGCTGACACCGAGGATTGGCGCTCAGTGCTCGAAGAGCAGATGAAGGAACTCGGCCGAAAGAAGACCGCCGCACGCAAGGACCGAGAAAGCTTGGCTGCTGATCGCGCAAAGCTCGCATGGCGTCGAGACACACTGCAGTCGACCATTCTTCAAACGGCCGGACGAATGGCGCAGCAATATCGCGGAGAGTGCCGCAGGACGATACCGGTGTTTACGCTCGGGGAGGGCCTCACCGTCTGCTCGGTATCGGTGTCTTGTCCCAGGAGAGGGTTCCGATTCGGGAAGCAATGGCTCGTGACTCTCACCGGCTCTCATGATGTGCTGGTCAGACGCGAGTAGGTCGGACGCCACCCGAAGTGTTCATCCGGCGACGAAGGTGTGCACGCGTCCGGCACGCTCGACCGTGACCGCCGCCCCGGGCTAGAGCTGGGCTAGAGCTGGGCTAGAGCTGGGCTGGAGCGCGGTCGGCGGCCACGGACTGGTTCCTAGACTTCGAGACCGCGCCATTGGAGTTGCGTTAGGCCGCCACGCATTCGCTTGGCGGGTCCGGGGGCCGCGATTACATTCCGGCGCACCGGGCCCAGCCAGGGATGCTCGGAACCGATACAGAGGAAGTTGAATTGAGGCTCGCTCTCAGCAAGGCGCTCGCCGGATGCCTTGCGGTCCTCTCCGTGACTGCGCTGAGCGCGTGTGGAGGCACCAGCAACGACAGCACCGTTGATGGCGCCGCGAGCGACTCGACGGGGTCCGCCGGGAAGGTGGTCGACATCTACGCGAGCCTCCCGTTGCGCGGACCGGCGGCCGCCGAAGCTGTTCCGCTCGCCGACGGGATCAAGCTCGCGCTGTCGCGGTCTGGCGGCAAGGCGGGCCCGTTCACGGTCCAGTACACGCGGCTTGACGACTCGACGGGGGACGGCGGCTGGGATGCCAGCCAGACCGCCTCGAACGCGCGCAAGGCCGCCGCGGACCCCCGGGCCGTGTACTACATCGGGGAGTTCGACGACGACGCCAGCGAGGTCTCGATGCCGATCCTGAACCAGGCCGGGATCGCCCAGGTCAGTCCGGCCAACACCTACGTCGGGCTCACCACGAACGAGCTGGGCACCGCCTCCGGCGGGCCGCCCTACGCGCCGACCGGCGCGCGCACCTACCTACGGATCGTGCCGACCGACACCGTCCAGGCTGCCGCCGACTTGCTGGCGATGCGCCAGGCAGGCTGTACCAAGGTGGCGATCGCAAGCGACGGCGAGGCGTACGGCACCGGCTTCGCCCGGCTGATCCAGCTCCAGAAGGGGTTCTACGGGATCGACATCGTCAGCGTCCGCCCGATCAATCCCAACGCCAAGAGCTTTCGCCCGTACGCGGCGACGCTGAAGGGCCTGCACGCCGACTGCTTCCTGCTCGCCGGGGTGGTCTCCAAGAGCGACGTGGAGGTGACCAAGGACGTCCATGCAGCGCTGCCGACGGCCAAGATCTTCGGTCCTCAGGACATGTGCTCCGCCGCCTGGACGAACCCCAAGGACGGTGGCGTGCCGGCCACGGTCGACCCGCTGATCGAGTGCACTCAAGTCACCCTGAGCCTGTCAGCCTACCCCGGTGCCAAGGCGTTCCTGGCCGCCTACAGGGCCATGTACCCGGGCTCGAATCCGAGCCCCTACGCGATCCTCGGCTACGAGGCGATGAGGCTCGGGCTGAGCACGATCGCCGGCCTCGGCGACAACGGCGACAGCAAGTCGGCGGTACTGAGCGCGCTGTTCGCGACCGCCGGCCGCCACTCGGTGCTCGGCACCTATAGCTTCGACAAGCACGGCGACACGACGCTCAGATCGATCGGCCTGTACAAGGTCGGCCCGACCGGCAACCCGGCGTACTTCAAGACGCTCACGCCGGCGCACGTCTTGTAGGCGCCCGCTTTCGGCGGCGAGGGGGCGGGGCGGGGCCTCCGCACTCGTTCGCGTTACGAAAGGCGGGCACCCGGAGGACCCTGGGATGCTCGCCGGCGCCTGTCCGAGCCCAGAAGCGCTCGATCACCTGCATAACACGACAGTTGCCGCGCCCAGACCAGGCCTTGCCGTGTCACGCACGCCCGACATGCCTCACCCGGCACGGTCGGTTCAAGACGCGCGCAAGGACGCGTTTTGCAGGTCGGCGCGCGCGTGGCGCGTCGCCGCGACGGCGACCCTGACCGCGAAACCGTGCGGCCCTGCACGTCTGTCTATGCGGCGCGGCGCGGCGGGTCCGGCGCGTGTCGCGCTCGACGCCGAGGAGGCGCTCATCGGCGGCCTGCATCAGCGCCATCGCTGTCTTGCCGTCGCGCGCGAACGCGCCGCGCCGACGCTTCCCCCCGGCATGTCGAGTGCGGCTGCGGCGCGCCGGCGGCCTACCGCCCCGGCAGAGCCCCGAATTCCGGGGCTCCGGGCATTGATGTGGACATGGTGAGAGCTGGATTGTGCGCTTGAGCGGGTCTTTCTCCGGCTGAAGAAGTTCCCGGAAGTTGCGCACTGGTTGGCGACGCGCCCGCCGCCCTCACCGGGCAGGCTGCTGGCTGTCGAGGTCAACGGCTTGCAAGGGAGGGACAGCGTGCGCGTCACGACGGCATTTTCCAGGCTTCTGCGGCTCGGCAAGGGGGTGGTGGTGAAGAAGGTCCGCTTCGGCCCCGGCACGGTGATCGTCGAGGTGGCGCTTCGCCGCCGGCGGCTGATCTGCCCGGAGTGCGGGTTCTCGACGCGGGCGCGGAAGGACACGCGGCCGGAGATATCGAGCTGGCGCCATCTGGATCTCGGCGTTTGGCGGCTGGAGATCCGTTGCCAGCTCCGGCGGCTGTGGTGCCCGGTGCACGGCGCGCGGACCGAGGCGGTGCCGTTCGCCCGCCCGCTCTCGGACTTCACCCGCGACTTTGAATGCCTGGTCGCGTGGTTGGCGACGCGCACCGACAAGACCACGATCACGCGGATGCTGCGGATCGATTGGCGAACGATCGGGCGGATCATCAGGCGCGTCTGCGATGACGAACTCGATCCCGACCGGCTCGCCGAGCTGTACGACATCGGGATCGACGAGATCTCCTGGAAGAAGCAGCACAACTACCTCACGCTGATCGCCGACCACCGGCGCCGCCAGGTGGTGTGGGGGTGCGAGGGCCAGGGCCAAAAGGCCGCCGACGCGTTCTTCACCGAGCTCGATCCCGACCCCGCTTCCTCCCCGCCGCCTGTTCCGGCCGGCCAGCCGCGTCAGCCTCCCGAGCCCGCGATCATGGTCCCGTTCGGCCCCTGCCCGACCGTCCCGGCCGATCACGGCATCCCGGCCGCGTGGCTCGGACCCGACCGCGAGCTCGACCCGGCGATCGTGGCGCGCGCCTCCCGGCTGATCGCCGTCTCGATGGACATGACCGGCGGATACGCCAAATCCGTCCGCCACCACGCCCCGCAGGCGACCATCTGCATCGACCCCTACCACATCGTGCAGCTCGCCAACCAGGCGCTGGACGAGGTCCGCCGAGCCTACTGGAACGAACTGCGCACCCTCAGCGACCCCGACGCCGCCAAGCGCTTCAAGGACTCCCGCTGGTGCCTGCTCAAGCGACCCGAGAAGCTCACCGACCAACAGGCCGCCACACTCGCCCGGATCAAGGCCGCCGGCGGCGAGGTATGGCGCGCCTACACACTCAAGGAGGCCGTCCGCGGCATCTTCGAAGCCGGCCTCTCGCTCGAGGACGTCGAGGTGCTGATCAAGCGACTACTCAGCCGCCTGGCCCGCAGCCGACTTGACCCGTTCATCCGCCTCGGCAAAACGATCCGCAAGCACCGCCACGGGATCCTCGCCGCGATCCGCCTCGGCATCAACCAAGGCCGCACCGAGGCACTCAACAACAAGGTCCGGCTCATCACCCGCCGCGCGTACGGCTTTCACTCCGCCCACGCCGCGCTCGCCCTCATCATGCTCACCTGCGGCCCCGTCACGCTGCACCTCCCACACGAGCTACACGCGCTCGGCATCGGGTGACACTGTGACCACACTTATGCCAAGAGAGCCCGAATTCCTCGGTCGACCCGAATCCGAGCTCGGCGCCGGCCTCGGCGGTCCCGCTCGCGCGTGCCTCGGCGGCCACCGCGGCCGCCACCGCGGGCGCGACCTCACGGGTGAACACCGACGGGATCACATAGTCCTCGCGGAGCTCGCCGTCGGTCACGATCTCGGCGATCGCGCGCGCCGCCGCGGTCTTCATCGACTCGGTGATCCGCGCCGCGCGGACGTCGAGCGCGCCGCGAAATATCCCCGGGAAGCACAGCACGTTGTTGATCTGGTTGGGGTAGTCCGAACGCCCGGTGGCGAGGATCCGCACGTACTCCAGCGCCTCCTCGGGAGCCACCTCGGGGTCGGGGTTTGCCAGCGCGAACACGATCGGGTCGGCGTTCATCCGCGCGAGCGCCGACGCCGGCATCACCCGTGCGCCCGATAGCCCGACCATCAGGTCCGCGCCCTCGATCACGTCCGCCACCCCGCCCGACCGCCGTTCAAGGTTCGTCACCGAGGCCAGCGCCCGCTTGGCCGGCGGCATGCTTCCGTCGAGGTAATCGAACCGCTCGCTCGACACGGCGCCGCGAGAGTCGACGCCGATGATGTGTCGCGCGCCCGCTTCGAGCAGGATCTTCGTCACGGCCACGCCCGCAGCACCCAGGCCCACGATCACGATGCGCAAATCTTCAAAACGCCGCCCCGTCAACCGCAGCGCATTCAGGAGCGCCGCCAGCACGACCACCGCCGTCCCGTGCTGGTCGTCATGGAACACGGGGATGTCGAGCGCTTCAATCAGGCGATCCTCGATCTCGAAGCACCGCGGCGCCGAGATGTCCTCGAGATTCACGCCCCCGAACCCCGGTGCCAGCGCTCGCACCACCGACACGATCTCGTTCACGTCTTTCGTATCCAGACAGATCGGAAACGCATCGACGCCGGCGAACTCCTTGAACAGCATCGCCTTGCCCTCCATCACCGGCATCGCCGCGCGCGGCCCGATGTCGCCGAGGCCGAGGACCGCGGTGCCGTCCGACACGACCGCGACCGTGTTCCGCTTGATCGTGTACTGGAACGCCTTGTCGGGGTCCTCGGAGATCGCCCGGCAGACGCGCGCGACGCCCGGGGTGTATGCCATTGAGAGGTCGTCGCGCGTCTTCAGCGGGCTCTTGTTGCGAATCTCGATCTTGCCCCCGACGTGCAGCAGAAACGTGCGGTCGGTGGTGTCGACCACGCGTGCCCCGTCCACCGCGTCCACGGCTGCCGTCAGCCGCGGCCAGTCGGACGCGTCGCCGGTGTCGACGGTGATGTCGCGGATCGTGTGGTTCCGCCCGACCTGCACGATGTCGACCGCCCCGATCGTCCCGCCGGCCTCGCCGATCGCGATTGCCACGCGTCCCAGCATCCCTGGACGGTGCTCGATCTCGACCCGCAGAGTCAGGCTGTATTGGGCGCTCGGTGTTGCGGCCACGGCGCCAGATAGCCTGATATAAGTGGCATCGACAGCCCGCCCAGACGAGCTCTTCCTGATTGACGGCAACAGCCTGGCCTACAGGGCGTTCTTCGCGCTGCCCGAGTCGATCGCGACGTCGACCGGGATGCCGACGAACGCCATCTTCGGCTTCGCATCGATGCTGGTGAAGATCCTCACCGACTACGGGCCGAAGGCGACCGTCGTCATCTGGGACGCCGGCGACACCGGCCGCAAGGAGGTCTACGCCGACTACAAGGCCCAGCGGCGCTCGCGGCCGGACCTGCTCAAGGAGCAGTGGCCGCACCTCGAGCCGCTCGTCGACGCGTTCGGCTACCGCAACCTGAGGGTCGAGGGCTTCGAGGCCGACGACGTGATCGCCTCGATCGTCGAAAAGGCCCGAACCTCGCACCCAAAGATCCCGGTAATGGTCGTGACCGGCGACCGCGATGCGTACCAGTTGGTCGACGACGGGGTCGTGAAGATCATGACGACCTCCCGGGGCATCACCGACACGCGGGTGTACGACCGCCAGGGCGTGATCGACCGATACGGCATCCCGCCCGAGTTGATCCCCGATTTCATCGGGCTCAAGGGCGACACCAGCGACAACATCCCGGGCGTCCCCGGGATCGGCGACAAGACGGCCGCCGAGCTGCTGCAACGCTTCGGGACCCTCGAACAGGTCCTCGACCACATCGACGACATCAGCGGCGCCAAGCGCAAGCAGAACCTGACCGAGCACGCCGACGATGCGCGGGTCTCCAAGGAGCTCGCGACCGCCAAGCGCGACATCGACGTCGAGCTCGACCTCCAGGCGTTCGCGGCGGCCGCGCCGGACCGGTCGAAGCTGAGGGACACCTTCCGCAAGTTCGAGCTCCGCGAGCCGCTGCGCCGGCTCGAGGAGGCGCTCGGCTCGGCCGACGCGGCCGCGCCCGCCCCGGAGGCTGAAGAGGCCCTCACCGCTCGCGTCCGCACCGCGAACCTCGACGCCCTGAAGCGCCTTCCCGACAAGGAGGTGTCGGTGGCGGTGAAACCGCCGCAGGCCCCGGAGGGCGTCCTGTTCGCCCCCGACCCCGAGTGGCGCTTCGGCGCCTACGTCGACGGCTCCGCCGACGTGCTCGCGGGCGAGCTCGCAAGGCCCGAGGAGCTCGTGGAGGCGCTCGGCCGCCGCCCGGTGACCGCACACGACGCCAAGTCCCTGGGGCAGGTGCCCGCGACGCTCGCGCACGACACCGAGGTCGCCGCCTATCTGCTCGAGCCCGCTCGCCGCGCCTACCCGTTCCGCGAGCTCACCGAGGAGCTCGGCCTCGGCACCGACGTGGACGACGAGGCCGCCGCCGACGCGCTGTTGTTGCACGCGCTGGCCGCCTGGCAGCGCGAGGAGATCCGCGGGCGGGGGCTCACCGACCTGTTCCAGAACGTCGAGCTCCCGCTCGTGCGGGTCCTGCGCGAGATGGAGCTCGCCGGATCCAGGCTCGACACCGAGCGGCTGCACGAGATCTCCGCGCGGGTCAAGGCCGAGGCCGACGCGCTCGAACGCGAGATCTTCGACCTGTGCGGCGAGGAGTTCACGCTCGGCTCGCCCAAGCAGCTCGAGGAGGTGCTGTTCGGGAAGCTCGGGCTGTCGCGCAAGCGGCGAGGCAAGACCGGCTACTCGACCGACGCCCGCGTGCTTCAGGCCATCCGGAACGAGCACGAGGTGATCCCGAAGATCGAGCGCTGGCGCGAGCTGACCAAGCTCGCCCAGACGTATCTCGACGCGCTCCCGCTGCTGATTGCCGACGACGGGCGCATCCACACCACGTTCAACCAGACGGCGGCGACCACTGGCCGGCTGTCCTCGAACAACCCGAACCTCCAGAACATCCCGATCCGCACGCCGCTCGGTAGGGAGATCCGCGCTTGCTTCGTCGCCGAGCCCGGCGACCTGCTCGTGTCGGCGGACTACTCCCAGGTCGAGCTCAGGCTGCTCGCCCACATCGCCGGCGAGGACGCACTGAAGGAAATCTTCCGGAAGGGCGAAGATGTCCATACCGCGACGGCCTGCCGCGTATTCGGCGTAACCCCGGAGCAGATCGATCCAGGTATGAGGTCCAAGGCGAAGATGATCAACTACGGCATCGTCTACGGCCTATCCGCATGGGGGATGGCGGACCGCCTCGACATCCCCCAGGAAGAGGCCGACGAGTTCATCCAGCGTTACCTGGCCGGTTTCCCGGCGGTGGCGCGCTGGATCGAGGACACGATCACCCAGGGGACCGAACACGGCTACGTCTCGACGCTCTTCGGCCGGCGCCGGCAGGTGCCCGAGCTCCGCGCGCGCCGCTGGGAGCTGCGCAAGCAGGGCGAGCGGTTCGCGGTGAACATGGTCATCCAGGGCACGGCGGCGGACATCATGAAGGTCGCCATGGTCCGCTGCGACCAGGCGGTCAAGGAGGCCGGGCTGCGCTCGCGCATGATCCTCCAGATCCACGATGAGCTGCTGTTCGAAGGGCCGGAGCAGGAGGCCAGGGACGTCAAGCAGATCGCGACCCTGCAAATGGAGAACGCGTTCGAGATGGACCCGCCGCTCGCAGTCGACGCCGGCATCGGCCCCGACTGGCTGTCCGCGAAATGAGGCCGCGCGCGTTCGCCTCGGCCGTGGCTGCCGCCACCGTCGTGGCGCTCGCCTCGGCCGTGGCCGCCGCCAACGTCGTAGCGCTCGCCGCAGCGGCCCCGAGTGTCGCGCGGGCGAAGACCATCAGTGTCGCCGCCGACGTTCCGAGCGGGACGCACGCCCATGTCGCCGAACCCGCCAGGGTCCCCGCGGCGGCCGACCTTCCCTACAACGGCGGCCGGGTCCTGCACTCCAACCGCACCCACCCGATCTTCTGGGAGCCGTCCGGCTCGGGGCTGACCTTCGACTCTGGCTACGAGTCGCTGATCGAGACGTTCCTCGTCGACGTCGCGGCCGACAGCCACAAGGCCACCAATGTGTACAGCCTGGGTGGCCAGTACACCGACGGCTCCGGACCGGCGGCGTACGACTCGACCTACGGTGGCGCAGTGGTCGACGACGATCCGCTCCCCCCGAACGGCTGCGCGGAGCCGCCGGTCAGGGGCCCGGGATGGACCGTGTGCCTGACCGACGCCCAGTTCGAGAGCGAGATCGAGCACGTGATCGCGGCCGATCACCTGCCGACGACGAACCGCGACGTGTACTTCATCATCACGCCCGACGGCTTCGGCAGCTGCACGGACGCGGGCTCGTCGAGCTGCGCGCTCGGGGGGAGCGAGAACGGCTACTGCGGCTATCACTCCGAGACCGCGAACGGGATCATCTACGCCGTGATCCCCTACAACGCGGTCCCGGGCCATTGCCAGTCGAACAACCCCCGCCCGAACTCGAGCACCGCGGATCCGACGATCTCCACGATCAGCCACGAGCACAACGAGATGGACACCGATCCGGACGGAAACGCCTGGATCGACCCCCAGGGCGAGGAGGAGGCCGACCTGTGCCTGACCACCTTCGGCCCAACCCGCGCCCCTCCCGGCGCCACGCCGTGGAACGAGTCGATCCACGGCGGCCATTTCTTCCTCCAGGAGGAGTGGAGCGACGCCGACGGGGGCTGCGAGCCGCGGGCCAAGGCTGACGCGGTGTCATTCGGCCAGGCTCGGGCGCTCGGGCGTGCCCGGTTGGTGTCGTTCACGGGGGCCGGATCGGATCCGCAGGGCCGGATCGTCTCGTTTGAGTGGTTCTTCGGGGACGGCCGGAGCGCGTTCGGCCGGAGCGTGTCCCACAAGTTCAACATCCCCGGCGCCTACCGGGTGATGCTCCGCGCCACCGACAGCTGGGGCAACTGGGCGTACGCCGGGCGCACGATCCGGATCAAGGGACGGCCGGCCGACTAGGTGTCCTGCCCTGAGAGGTTGTGAGCCGACGGGGGTCTCGGTGGCGCGGGCACAACCGGCGACGTCGTGGGCCGGCGTGCACCATGCATGTCACGACAATTCGCTCCAACACAACTGACCGTGCCGTCTCGCGCATGCCCCCCTGCTTCACACGACTCGGTACTTGCCAGACGCCCGATTGACGTGACTTGCAGATCGGGCGGCCCCGCCGGGCCGGCACGATGCGACTGCCGCGGCGCAGGCCGAATCTGACAGGAAAATAGCCGTGATCGCCCGTAGTTACAGTTCCACCAGTTAACGGTGTCACAGCGTGGTTTTCAGTCGCCCGCGACCGGCCGACAGGCCAGCCCAACTAGGCAGGAACGCGGACCGCGACCGGAGTCCGGCGGGGACCCGCCGCCACGAACCGTGGGTGCGCGATCTCCAGGTAGTGGCCGAACGCCCAATCGAGGAAGCGCTTGCGATCGATCGCGCGGAGCGCTCCGGCGAGCAGCCGCGGGCCGACGCGCGGGAGCGAGCGTTGGCACCGCAGCATCCACTCGAACGCGCGCGCGTTCGAGGCGCTGAAGCGGGAGTAACTCGAAAGCGCATCCGACACCGATCGCCGTCCATCCAGGACGTCCGTCAGCTCGCGACCGACCGCAAGTCCGAAATAAAGAGCGGTCCGGATCCCCTCCGCGGTCAGCGGCAGGCAGTGGCCGGCCGAATCCCCCGCGAAGAACAGGCCGTCCTCGGTCGCATTGCGCAGCGCGTGCGGGATCCAGTTGCCCTGGTAGCGCACCGTTTCGGCGGACAGGTCGGTGGCGAGCTGCACGGTCGGCTCGCGTACGTGGAAGCGCGGGTCGAAAGAGCCGACGCCGATCCGCAGCTCGCCGCCGGCCGGAAAGCTCCAGCCGTAGCCGGCCGGCACGTACGATCGGTCGATCCAGATCTCCATGTCTTGGCCCGAGCCGTGTGGGTGGACCTCGAGGCCGCGCGAGAGGAGGGCATCAGGCGGCTGGATGTTCTCGCCGGCGCCGAGCACCCGCCGCCACCCGAGGGCGTCCACGACGTAGGCGGCGCGAATGTCACCCCGGTCGGTGTGCACGGTGTGGCCGGTCCGGCGCCTCCCGGGTTCGGCGCCAGCCGAACTCGCCAGGAAATCCGCGCCCGCGGATTTCCCTTCGACCTTCGCGGTCTCGAACGTGAACGCTCCCTGGTCGGCCAGGAGCTCGCACAGCGTGCGGTAGTCGAACGTCGAGAACGTCCACGGAAGCCGGTAACGGACGGTTGTGTACGGGGTGTGGATTACGAGCTCGCCGAACGTCTGCTGCAACGAACGATGCAGGTCGAGCGCCCGGAGCCACCCGGTCGGAATCCCGCAGGCGGAGGTCTGGCGCTCGCCGATCTCGTAACGATCGATCAGCAGCACGTCGGCGCCGGTGCCGGCCAGCTCGCGCGCCACCGCGAGGCCCGCGAAGCTCCCGCCGCAGATCAGCACGTCGCAATCGCGCTCTAGTGGGGTCCGCGCGGCGCCCCGCTTGGTCGCTCGCCGTGGCACTACGAGCGGATGATAGGGGCGCCTCTGAGAGCCCTCCCTATAGCGATGTCCGGCTATCCTCCGAAACACGCATGTCTACAACCACAACGCTTAATCCCGCCGCTGATCAATCGAATGCGAAGGTCGTGGAAGGCTCGGACGGCCTGCTGCTCGAGATCGACGGCCGGATCGTTCCCAACTACGACGCCACCGTCCACCCGTTCCAGGAGGGCGACGTCGTCACCGGCCACGTCGTCCGCATCGACAACGACGAGGTACTCGTCGACATCGGCTACAAGTCCGAAGGCGTCATTCCGTCGACCGAGCTATCGATTCGCAAGTCGGTCGACCCGGGCGATGAGGTGTCCCTCGGCGAAGAGGTCGACGCCCTCGTTCTGACCAAGGAGGACCAGGACGGCCGGCTGATCCTTTCGAAGAAGCGCGCCCGATTCGAGAAGGCCTGGCGCCGGATCGAAGCCGCCGCTGAGTCCGGCGAACCCGTCGAGGGCGCCGTGATCGAAGTCGTCAAGGGCGGATTGATCATCGACCTGGGCGTGCGCGGCTTCCTGCCTGCATCGCTCGTCGACATCCGCCGCGTCCCGAACCTCGACGAGTACATGGGCGAGTCGATCGAGTGCAAGGTGATCGAGCTCAACCGCTCGCGCAACAACGTCGTGCTGTCCCGCCGCGCGGTGCTCGAGGAGCAGCGCAAGGAGGACCGCGAACGCATCCTCGACCGGCTGCAGCCCGGGCAGGTCGTGGAGGGCACGATCTCGAACATTGTCGATTTCGGTGCATTTGTCGACCTCGATGGGATCGATGGCCTGATCCACATCTCCGAACTTTCCTGGTCGCACGTCAACCATCCCTCGGAGATCCTCGCGATCGGCGACAAGGTCACGGTCAAGGTGCTCGACATCGACCGCCAGCGCCAACGGATCTCGCTCGGTCTAAAGCAGACGCAGGAGGACCCCTGGCAGCGGGTTGTCGATACCTACAACGTCGGCGACGAGCTCGAGGGCACCGTCACCAAGGTCGTCACGTTCGGCGCGTTCGTCGAGATCCTCGACGGCGTCGAGGGGCTCGTCCACATCTCCGAGCTCGCCCAACACCACGTCGAGAACCCGCGGGAGATCATCCAGCCGGGGGACCCGGTTCGGGTCAAGATCCTCGAGATCGACTCCGAGCGTCGCCGCCTATCGCTCTCGATCAAGCGGGTCGAGGGCCAGGTCCTGCCGGTGCGTCCGATTACTGCGCCGACCGATGGCGACGCCGGCGACCTCGACAACGTGCCCGAGCTGGGCCTGTCCGAGGACGTATTCGCGGGCGCCGATTCGGACTTCGACTCCGTAGCGGCGACGGACGCGGTGGCGGACGGCCAGGCGCCGGCGGATGAGTCAGAGGTAGGGAGCGCCGACGAGCAGCCCGAAGCTGGACCGGACGCCTGAGCGTCCGCCAAGGCGCCGCCGGCAGGCGCCGCCGACAGACCCAAGGCGCCGGCGGCAAGCGCCGCCGACAAACCCAAGGCGCCGCCGTCAGGCGCCGCCGATGAACCGGATCCCGTTCATCGGGCTGACCGGCGGAATCGGCGCCGGAAAGTCGACGGCGCTCGAGGCGTTCGAGCGAGCGGGTGCGGCGGTGCTGTCGACCGATCGAATCGTGCACGAGCTGTATGGAACGGATCAGGTGATGTCGGCCGTGACCGAGCGATTCGGTGCCGCGGTGGCGCCCAGCGGGGTAATCGACCGCGGGGAGCTCGCCAGGCGCGCGTTCGCCACTCTTGAGGAGACAGCCTGGCTGGAGGGGCTGCTATGGCCGCTCGTTGGCGAGCGGATGATCGCCTGGCGTGCTGACGTCTCGAGCTCCGACGATCCACCCCGCGCGGCCGTCGTCGAGGTGCCACTGCTGTTCGAGTCCGGGATGGACAGGGCGTTCGACGCGACGATCGCGGTCATCGCCGGCGAGGACGTGCGTGCCGCGCGGGCCGGATCTCGTGGGCACGAAGCGCTGGCCGAGCGTTCCGCACGCCAGCTCTCGCAACAGGAAAAAGCGCATCGTGCGACGTACGTCGTTGTTAACGACGGTACGTTCGAGGAGTTGGAGTCGAAGTTGTCGGCGCTGCTTGAGATGCTGCACACGTGAGTCCGTCCGCGGTGACAACCGCCCGGCGCGAAAGCGCTCGGAGTAGCGCTGCCGCTCGGCGACGGGCAGTGCGGCGCCGCAACCGCCTGTTCGCCGCGGTGCTCGTCGGGATCGTCGTGCTGGGGGTCGTGCTGTTGATGCCGCTCGTGCAGAAGACCGTCAACGAGTTCGGCCTGCCCCTCACGAACGCCGATGTGATCCGGCAGCAGGCGGCCGAGAAGCACCTCGACCCCGCCCTGATCGCTGCGGTGATCTACGCCGAGACGAAGTTCGACCCGCGAAGCTCGGCCGTGGGCGCGCTGGGCCTGATGCAGATCATGCCCGGGACCGCCGCGTACCTCGCCCACCGCTCGGGCGCTACCACGTTCACGACGGCGGATCTCGCGACGCCCCAGGTCAACATCGCCTACGGCAGCTACTACCTGCGGTACCTGCTCGACGAGTACCACGGCAATGTCACGGACGCGCTTGCGGCCTACAACGGCGGTGAATCGAACGTCGATCGCTGGATTGCCGCCGCGCGCGCTCAGGGCCACGCATTGACCGTGGACGAGATCCCGTTCCCGGAGACCCGCGCCTATGTCGCGCGGGTGCTGTCGGCCGAGGGCAAGTACCGGAGCAAGTACGCGGCAGAGCTATACCGCTAGGCCTGCATCCGGACTTTGGCGATTGGGGTAACACATGCGTACCCTGAGCGCCAAAGTCCCGTCGGAATGCGGACTGTTCCTGTCAATCACGGCCGCTACGCTGATCCCATGCCGAAGTTCGAGCTCGACGCCGCCTATAGCCCGACCGCCGATCAGCCCGCGGCGATCGAGTCACTGGCCCAGGGGATTCTCGCCGGCGAGCGTTCGCTGACGCTGCTCGGAGCGACCGGAACCGGCAAGACGATGACGATGGCGGCGACGATCGAGGCCGTGCAGAAGCCGGCGCTGGTGATCGCCCACAACAAGACGCTCGCGGCACAGCTCTGCAACGAGTTCCGCACCTACTTCCCGCGCAACGCGGTCGAGTACTTCGTCTCGTACTACGACTACTACCAGCCCGAGGCCTACGTCCCGAGCAAGGACCTGTACATCGAGAAGGACTCGGCGATCAACCAGGAGATCGACCGCCTGCGCCACTCGGCCACGGCGGCGCTGTTCGCGCGCCGCGACGTGGTGATCGTGGCGAGCGTGTCGTGCATCTACGGCCTGGGGTCGCCCGAGGTCTACGACGAGAACCTCCAGACGCTGGCCAAGGGCGAGATGATCGACCGTGACGGGCTGCTTCGCAAGCTGGTCTCGATCCAGTACACGCGCAACGACACGGCGCTGGCGCGGGGGACCTTCCGGGTCCGGGGCGAGACGCTCGAGATCTTCCCGGCGTACGCAGAGACCGCGTTCCGGATCGTGATGTTCGGCGACGAGGTAGAGCACCTGCAGCACTTCGACCCGCTGACCGGCGAGGTGATCGAGGACGACCTCGAGCACGTCGGCATCTGGCCGGCGTCGCACTACAACGTCCGCGAGGGCATGATCGAGGATGCGGTGGCCGAGATCGGGCGCGAGCTGAACGAGCGGTGCGCCGAGCTCGAGGCCGAGGGCAAGCTGCTCGAGTCCCATCGCCTGCGCCAGCGGACCCAGTACGACATGGAGATGCTCCGCGAGCTCGGGTTCTGCTCCGGGATCGAGAACTACTCGCGGATCCTCGACGGCCGCAAGCCGGGCGAGCGGCCGTACTGCCTGCTCGACTACTTCCCAGGGGACTTCGTGTGCTTCATTGACGAGTCCCACCAGACGGTCCCGCAGATCGGCGGCATGTCGGAGGGCGATCGCTCGCGCAAGCAGACGCTCGTCGACTACGGCTTCCGGTTGCCCAGCGCGATCGACAACCGGCCGCAGACGTTCCAGGAGTTCCTGTCAGTCACGCCGCAGATGGTGTTCGTCTCCGCGACCCCCGGCGAGTATGAGCGCAAGACGTCGGGCCGGATCGTCGAGCAGATCGTGCGCCCGACCGGCATCGTCGACCCCGAGGTCGAGGTCCGGGAGACCCGGAACCAGATCGACGACCTGATGAACGAGATCCGCGAGCGGGTCGACCGGAACGAGCGCACGCTCGTGACCACGCTGACCAAGAAGATGTCCGAGGACCTCACCGACTACCTGCTCGAGATGGGATTCCGGGTGCGCTACCTGCACTCGGAGATCGACACGCTGGAGCGCATCCAGATCATCCGACAGCTGCGGCTCGGCGAGTTCGACGTGCTCGTCGGCGTCAACCTGCTGCGAGAGGGGCTCGACCTGCCGGAGGTGTCGCTGGTCGGGATCCTCGACGCGGACAAGGAAGGCTTCCTACGCGGGGAGACCTCGCTGATCCAGACGATCGGGCGTGCGGCCCGGAACGTCGAGGGCAAGGTGGTGATGTACGCCGACAAGGAGACCGCCGCGATGCGGGCGGCGATCGGCGAGACCGACCGGCGCCGGGCGATCCAGGTCAAGTACAACGAGGATCACGGGATCACCCCCGAGACGATCGTCAAGGGGATCTCGGACATCGCCGAGTTCCTCCAGTCCGAGTCCAAGGTCCCGCGGTCGCGCCGGCGCCGCCAGCGGGCGACCGAGGCGGTCCCGCCGGCCGAGCTCGAGAAGACGATCGTCGAGCTCGAGGAGGAGATGCTCGCTGCCGCCGAGGAGCTCCGCTTCGAGTACGCCGCCAAGCTGCGCGACGAGATCCGGGATCTCAAACGCCGGCTGGATCAGGCGATCGCCGAAGGTTCGGCCTCGATCGGCTGAGTCGTCTCGGGACCGGGAATCAGCCGCCTGCGGGTTCGCTAGGCTCCGGTCGCTTCTCTGACCCCGAGACGGAGGTAGTTCCGTGGCGCTGGATCGACAGAGCATCGAGAAGAAGGACTTCCCCATCGGGCGACGGGGCTACGACCCGGAGGCGGTTGACGGCCATCTGCACACGCTCGCCGACGAGATCGACGAGCTCAAGCGCTCCGCCCGGCGGCGCAGTGAATCGCTGGCGGCGGCGGCCAGTGAGCAGGTACGGTCGATCGTCGAGGCGGCCGAGACCAGCGCCGCCGACATCCAGCGTCAGGCCGAAGACGAAGCCCGCGAGATCCGCGCCGAGGCCAATACCGATGCGGGTGCCACCCGCGAGCACGCTACGTCCGAGGCCCGCGAATACGTCGGCCGGGTGTCGGAGTCCACGTCCGGGATGCTCGAGCGGATCGACGCGATGGAAAACGAGCTGAACGCGCTGATCGAGTCGCTCCGGACCGGCTCGAACCGGCTGAACGCCGATCTGCAGCTCCTCGAGGGCAACCTGACCGCGGTCAAGAACGCGGTCGTGCCGCGGCCCCAGTTCGAGCCCGAACACCCTGCCCCGGCTGCGCAGCAGGTCGTGCGCCCCGACGAGTCGCCGGCGACCGCCCCGCCCGTCCTCGAGGGCGCTCCGCAGGTCACCGGCGCGGCTGCCGCAGAGGCCGTGAACGGGGCTCCCGCCGGGCCCATGACGGCGGCGAGGACGAATGGCGGCGACGATGACGGCGCCCGCCTGATCGCGCTCAACATGGCGCTGAACGGCACGCCGCGCGAGGAGGCCGATCGCTACCTGGCCGAGAACTTCAAGCTCACCGACAGGCGCGGCCTGCTCGACGACGTGTACTCGTCGGTAGATGGCTAATCGCGCTGCGGGCGATTAGCTGGCCGAATGGCTAATCGCCCTGGCGGGCGATTAGCTGGCGAGAATGGCTAATCGCCCTGGCGGGCGATTAGCTGGCGAGAATCCGCTGGCGCGGATTATCGAGGGCTGACGTAGCGCACCGGACCTGGAGACGACGTCCCAGGCCGGGATTTCCGCAAAGAGCGGGAGGCCGAGCAGGGGAACATCTGTTCGGTCGATTAGACTCGGTTATGTGGACAAACTCGTCGTCTCGGGAGCCCGGGAGCACAATCTCAAGGACGTAACGGTCGAGATCCCGCGGGATGCGCTGACCGTGATCACGGGCCTTTCGGGCTCGGGAAAATCGTCGCTTGCGTTCGACACGATCTACGCCGAGGGACAGCGGCGGTACGTCGAATCGCTGTCGGCATACGCCCGGCAGTTCCTGGGGCAGATGGACAAGCCCGACGTCGACTCGATCGAGGGGCTGTCGCCGGCGATCTCGATCGACCAGAAGACGACCTCGCGCAATCCCAGATCGACCGTCGGAACCGTCACCGAGATCTACGATTACCTGCGCTTGCTGTGGGCGCGGATCGGTCACCCCCACTGCCACATCTGCGGTCGGCCGATCAGCGGACAATCGGCCGAGCAGATCATCGACCAGGTGATGGAGCTTCCCGACGGCACGCGGTTCATGGTGCTGGCGCCGATCGTCCGGGGCCGCAAGGGCGAATACGGAAAGCAACTCGAGGAGCTGAGGGGCGAGGGCTTCACGCGAGCCAAGATCGACGGCGATCTGCGGCGGCTCGACGAGGAGATCGCGCTCGACAAGAAGTTCAAGCACGACATCGCGATCGTCGTGGACCGGCTGGTGATGAAGGGTGAGCTGCGCAAGCGGCTGGCCGACTCGGTGGAGACCGCGGTGGCGTTGGCGGACGGGCTCGTGGAGATCGAACTGGTGGATTCGGATCCCGCCTACCCGGGTGGGGACCGAATCCAGACGTACTCGGAGAAGTTCGCCTGCCCGGTTCACGGCCCGAGCCTGGTCGAGCTCGAGCCGCGGATCTTCAGCTTCAACTCGCCGCACGGGGCGTGCCTGCGGTGCACCGGGCTGGGCTCGCAGATGGAGATCGACCCCGAGCTGGTCGTGCCCGACCCGACGCTGTCGATCGGCGAGGGCGCGATCGCGCCGTGGGCGGCGAGCGCGTCCGACTACTACGACCAGCTGATCCAGGCGATCGCCGAGCGTTACGACGTCGATCTCGACACGCCGTGGGAGGACTTGCCGGAGCGCTCGCGCGACTTCTTCCTGTACGGGACCAACGGCGACCGTGTACAGGTCACCTACCGCAACCGGTTCGGGCGCCGGCGTTCTTACGGCGCGACATTCGACGGCATCCTGCCAAACCTCGAGCGCCGGTACCGGGAGACGGAGTCCGAGCTGGCGCGCGAGAAGATCGAGGAGTACATGACGCTGCGCCCGTGCCCGGACTGCAAGGGCGCCCGGCTCCGGCCCGAGTCGCGGGCCGTGCTGATCGAGGACACGGCGATTCACGAGTTCACGGCCCTGTCGGCTCGTCGGGCGCTCGAATGGGTCGATCAGCTCGAGCTGTCCGAGCACGACCAGCGGATCTCGCGGCTGGTCCTGCGGGAGATCCAGGAGCGGCTGCGGTTCCTCGACAACGTCGGCGTCGGGTATCTGTCGATGAATCGGGCGGCCTCGACGCTGTCGGGCGGCGAGGCTCAGCGGATCCGGCTCGCGACCCAGATCGGCTCCTCGCTGGTGGGCGTGCTCTACATCCTCGACGAGCCGTCGATTGGCCTGCATCAGCGCGACAACAGCAAGCTGATCGTGACCCTCGAGCGGCTGCGCGACCTTGGGAATACCGTGCTGGTGGTCGAGCACGACGAGGGCACGATGCGCGCCGCGGACCACCTCGTCGACATGGGGCCGGGTGCCGGCGAGCACGGCGGCCATGTCGTGGCGCAGGGCACGGCAGACGACGTGGCCAAGGTCAAGGAGTCGCTCACCGGCCAGTTCCTCGCCGGGACGCGCACGATCGAGACCCCGCGCCGGCGCCGCAAGCCGTCCGGCCGGGTGGAGATCGTCGGCGCCTCGGAGCACAACCTTCAGGACATCGACGTGAGCATCCCGCTCGGCGTGCTGTGCTGCGTGACCGGCGTCTCCGGGTCGGGCAAGTCGACGCTGGTCAACGAGGTGCTGTACAAGGTGGTCGCCAACCGGTTGCACAGAACTCGTCAGAAGGCGGGCGCGCACAAGCGAGTCACCGGACTCGAGCAGCTCGACAAGATCATCTCGGTCGATCAGTCGCCGATCGGGCGCACCCCGCGATCCAATCCGGCCACGTATATCGGGCTGTTCGACCAGATCCGGGAGCTGTTCTCCAAGACGCAGGAGTCCCGAGCGCGCGGTTACAAGCCGGGCCGGTTCTCGTTCAACGTCAAGGGCGGCCGGTGCGAGGTGTGCCGCGGCGACGGGCAGATCAAGATCGAGATGCACTTCCTGCCCGACGTCTACGTGCCGTGCGAGCAATGCCACGGCAAGCGCTACAACCGCGAGACGCTCGACGTGCGGTTCAAGGGCAAGACGATTGCCGACGTGCTCGAGATGCCGATCGAGGAGGCGCTCGAGTTCTTCGCCCACATCCCGAAGATCCGCCGGCGAGTGGAGGCGCTCAACGACGTCGGGCTCGGGTACATGCGACTCGGGCAGCCGGCGACGACGCTCTCGGGCGGCGAGGCCCAGCGTGTGAAGCTCGCCGCCGAGCTGTCCAAGGTCGCCACGGGACAGACCCTCTACATCCTCGACGAGCCGACCACCGGCCTGCATTTCGCCGACATCCAGCGCCTGCTCGAGGTGCTCGAGCGGTTGGTGGACGCCGGCAACACCGTCGTGGTCATCGAGCACAACCTGGACGTGATCAAGGTCTCCGATCAGATTATCGACCTCGGACCAGAAGGGGGAGAGGAGGGCGGCCGCGTGATCGCCACCGGCACGCCGGAGAAAGTGGCCGAGACGGCGGACTCGTACACCGGGGCGTTCCTGTCCGGCGTGCTGCCGGTGCGCGCGTCGAGGTCGTCCAACGGCGCGGCCACGAAGAAACCGCCCGCCGCGAACGGCACGGCCAGGAAAAAGCCGGCCGCGACCAACGGCGCGGCCAGCAAGGCGAACGGCGCGGCCGAGAAGGCGAACGCCGTGGTCAAGAAAGCGAACGGCGCGGCCAAGAAAGCGAACGGCGCGGCCAAGAAAGCGTCGCCGGCGGCCAACGGCGCGGCGAACAAGAAGCAGCCCGCGCGCCGGCGGGCGCCGGCGACTGCGGGCTGATCGGCGCGGCGTTGTCCGACCCCCCGCCACGGGGCGCCGACGCGGCCGCCGTCAAGCTGTGGCTCCAGAAGTGGCGCTGGTACGAGCGCAATTCGCTCCCATGGAACCGCGCGCGGATTCACTGGGAGTTCATGCGGCGCGGGGCCTTCGTTCGCTGGCCGGTCCACGGCAACGTGCTCGAGGCGCTGCTCGAAGGGCGGCTCGAGATCGGGCCGCACGCGCTGTTCGAGCCCGGCGTGTGGATCACCGCGCCCGGGTCGGCTCGCGTTCGGATCGGCTCGGGGACGTTCCTGAACCTGGGGGTGATGGTGGCGTCACTCGAGCTGGTCGAGATCGGCGATCACTGCATGTTCGCCAATCACTGCTACATCACGGATTCGTCGCACCGGTTCGACGACCCGGTCAAGCCGGTGCCCTGGCAGGGCTTCACCACCAAGGGCCCGACGCGGATCCGCGACAACGTGTGGTGTGGCGTGGGCGTCGTGGTCACGAGCGGCGTGACGATTGGTGAGCGCTGCGTCATCGGCGCCAACTCCGTCGTCACGTCGGACATCCCGCCATTCTCGGTGGCTGCGGGTGCGCCAGCGCGGGTGATTCGAACGATCACGTACGAGTGATGCGGGCCTCGTGCCCCTCGGGCGCCCGCAGCGGCGCGTTGCGGGCGCCGCGGCTCGCGCTTCACGCGAGGGCGCCCGACGGGCATCGGGGCCCCGCATGGCGAGCTGTGAGCGACCCGTGTCGTGGCCGGCACCGGCCCACGTGACCCCGATCACGACGGCCGTACCCGCACGCCACTCGCCCCCCACGACTTGGTTAAGCGGGGGGGGTGGGGGGTCGCGGGCCAACGCTTCCGGCACGGGTGGGACTTAGCTTTCTGAGCGAGCGACCGCGCCGGGTTGGGGGTCGCCGGCGCGCGGCGCGGGACGGAGCGCAAACCTCTCGCTAGCGGTTCCGACTGAGGCTGAGGTGCCCGGGTCTGCGGCCCTCGCGCCCGATCACCCATCGCCCGCGGCCCGGGCGGAAAGCGCACCGGGCCGCAGACGTGGGTCTCTCAGCCTCAGTTCGACGGAATCCCCGAGGCCGGGGGTGCCGGTTGTGTCCCGGTGTAGGGCGTGATCGCCGACCCCGCGACCGGCGTGGTCGTGAGCGGCCCGCCGCTGAGGACGATCTTGCCGTTCTTGACCATCCCCATCTCCACGCCCGAGTAGCCACCGTGATCGGTCGCCGAGTAGCGGAAGGGAACGAGGCCCGGGCCCATCCAGCTGGCGCCGTGCTCGTTGATCGCGTTGATCAGGTCCTGACGGGTGAGATCCTTGCCGGCGGCCTGGAGCGCCTGCACGAGCGTGTAGGCGTTGGCCATGCCGTACTCGACGTTCCCGTCGAACGGCGCGCTCGCGTCGTACTGGGCGTGGATCTTCATGAACAGCTGGATCCACGGGTTCGAGGTGTCGGTGTTGGACGGCAGGTAGCCGTCGGTGATCGCGCCCTCGATCAATGCGGTGCCCGACGCCTTGCCCTTCGAGATCGTCTTCAACAGCCCGCCGACGGTGGTGGGATCGATGCCGACATTCGACACGACGAGCTGGGGCTTGTACCCAAGCGTGAACGACGTCAATTGGGCGATCGCGGTGTAGATCGGCACCGTGAAGTCGACCAGGACCTGCGCGCCCGAGGACTTGATCGCGGTGATCTGCGGAGCGAGCGTGGTCACGCCCGGCTGGTAGGGCTCCTTGGTCACGATGGATAAGGCCGAGCCCTCGTCCTCGAGGCCCTTCAGCCCGCCCATGCCGAAGTCGTCATCCTGGTAGAGGACGCCGATCTTCTTGCCGGCGAAGTTCTGCTTGAGGTACTGGCCGAGGATCTTGCCCTCGATCGTGTAGTTCGGCTGCCAACCGAAGGTGTACGGCTGCGTCGTCCCATCGTCCCAGCAAGGGCAGCCGGAGGCGACGAACAGGTCCGGCACCTTGGAGGCGTTGAGGAACCCGACGACCTTCGTGTGGGTCGGGGTGCCGAGACCCTCGAAGATCCCGAACACGCTGCTCTGAAGCACCAACTGGTGCACGACGTTGACCGTGTTGGTCGGGTTGTAGGCGTCGTCCTTGATGATCAGGTGGATCTGCCGCCCGTACACGCCGCCGTGGGCGTTGACGTAGTCAAAGAACGCCTGCGACGCGGGGGCGATCTCGCTGTACCCGGGCGCAACCGGCCCCGTCAGCGGCTGGTGGGTGCCGAACGTGATGCTCGTGGCGGTGACGCCGGGCGCGGTGGCGCCGCCGTTGCCGCTGCTGCTGCTGCTGCTCTTACTGCTGCTACTGCTCGACGACGAGCCGCAGCCAGCCGCCACCACCGCGACCACGGCGATGACTCCCACGTACGCCAGCGATTTGGTGCCGCGAAAGCTCATACCTCTCCTCCTCCACATGGTGGAACCAGCTGGAACTGGCACGCACTTCGACGCGCCGAATGTAATTTAATACGTTTTCCCTCAGGTGTTTCAAATATTAAAGTCCGATGATGGCCGCTGCAACACGGGCGACGACAACTGAACCTGCGAGCGAGCCGGTCCCGGGCCGGCCGGTCAAGGGGGGCAAACGGGGGCGACCCGCCACCGCGTCGCCCGACGACGTGCTGGCGCTCGTGACCGAGCTCTACCTCGACGGCCAGCGCGTCGACATCACGGTCGTGGCGGCGCGGCTCGGCCTCGGCCGCGCCACGATCTACCGCTGGTTCGGGTCCCGCGAGGCGCTGCTGGGCGAGGTCATCGCCACCCAACTCGAGCTGCTGGTCGCGCGCAAGCGGGCAGAGGTCAGGCGGCACGGCGCGGCCGGCGTACTCGAGGTCCTCGACCGGGTCAACCGCACGCTCACTCGCTCGACCGCGGTGCGCCGCCTGCTCGAGCAGGAGCGCGACAGCGCGATGCGGATGCTGACATCTAGCGCCGGCGCGGTCGAGCCGCGGGCGGTGGCGTGCGTGCAGGCGCTGATCGAGGAAGAGATGGCGTCCGGGCGCTACGAGCCACCCGTCGACCCGGCGACGCTCGCCTACGCGCTCGTGCGCCTCCGCCACGCGTTCCTGTACCACGACACCGCCGTCGGGATTCGTGGCGACTACGAACGGCTGCGCGAGGTCCAGGCCGCGCTGTTGGGGATCGCGACGGTAGCGCCGCGCCGGGCAGGCGCGCGCGGTCGCTCCCGGTCGAACACGGGGCCGTCGCGCATGAGCTCCGGCTGACTCTAGGGCCGCGATGCCTTCACTCCCTCGTCCTTGGCCGCGGCCTCGTCCGTGGCCGGCTCCGCCCCCGCTCGCCCACCCCGGGATGAAAGCGCCGGACGCACCGCGCGGCCGATCGCGCGCAGGCCACCCTGGATCCCGCTCGGCCACGCCAGCATCGCGCCGATCAGGACCACGCCGTAGATCGCGATCGGCAGGTTGTGGGAGACGTTCGTCGACAGCGAGAACGAGCTCGCGAGGTCGTTGGTCCAGTTCGGGAGAAACACGAGCAGCGCCGCCCCCCAGACCGCGCCGACGAGCGAGCCCAACCCTCCGATGACGACCCCGGCGAGCAGCGTCAACGACAGCTGCAACGGGAACGCGCCCGGCGAGGTCAGCTGGAGCACGGCCGCCAGCAGCCCGCCGCCGAGTCCCGCGCACGCGGCGCTGACGACGAACGCGAGCGTCTGCCGGCGCCCTACGCGCAGGCCGGCGAGCGACGCCGCGATCTCGTCGTCGCGGACCGCGCGCCACGACCGCCCGATCGCGCTGTGGGTCAGGTTGTACAGCACGAACACCACGACGAGCGCGCCGCCGCACGCGATCCAGGCCTCCCAGCGCTCGAGCGGGAAGTTGGCGCCGAGCCACGAGGGAGGAATCGGCGGGTTGACCGACAGGCCGTTCTCGCCGCCGAGGAACGTGGGGAACTTGTCGGCCAGCGCCGGCAGCCCGACCGCGAACGCGAGCGTCGCGCCGGCCAGGTACGGCCCGCGCAGCCGGCTCGCCGCCGCCCCGACCGGGATCCCGACGAGCACGGTCGCGACCACGGCCCCGACCAGGGAGGGAAACACCGACCAGGCAACGGGGCTCGCGTTGAGCTTGCAGAACGTGTAGGCCCCGACCGCCATGAACGCGCCCTGACCTAGCGAGATCTGACCGCTCGCGCCCGCGAGCACCGTCAGCCCTGCGAGCACGCAGAAGTAGTACCCGCCGTACGCGAGCTGCAGGTTGCGGTACGAGTCGAGCGAATCGCTGATCAGGTAGAGCACGACGCCCGCGACCACGACGATCGCGAGCGAGCGAAGTAACGTGCTCTCTCGAAAGACGGCGAGCGCCCGCGAGC
This sequence comes from uncultured Solirubrobacterales bacterium, assembly GCA_963836715.1. Taxonomy (GTDB): domain Bacteria; phylum Actinomycetota; class Thermoleophilia; order Solirubrobacterales; family Solirubrobacteraceae; genus Palsa-465. The sequence continues at coordinate 212,605 of CAWIKH010000007.1, read as the reverse complement.
TCACACCCGCCGCTCCTTGGTCGCCGAGAACAGTCCGGTCGGGCGGAACATCAGCACGATCACGAGGATCACCAGTGCCGCCAGCGGCACCAGCGACGAGCCCTCGTAGCCTGACACGTACGACAGCGCCAAGCCGAGCACGATGCCGCCGACGACGGCGCCCGGCGGGCTATCGAGCCCGCCGAGCACGGCCGCGACGAACCCGATGATCAGGATCGGGTCGAAGCTGTTCGGACCGAGGAACACCGACGGCGCGACGAGCACGCCCGCGAGCGATCCGACCATGGCCGCCAGCGCCCAGCCGAGCGTCAGCATCCGCCCGACGCGCACCCCTAGCAGCCGCGCCACCTCCGGCGCGAACGCAGCCCCCCGCATCCGCAGCCCGATCGACGTGGCGCGGAACAAGAACGCAAGCGCCGCGGCGACCGCGATCACGACGAGCACGATGAACGTGTCGTTCGGGGTGAACAGCAGCGTCGTGCCGCCGACGGTGTAGCCGTGCAGCGAGAACGCGGCCGGGAACGAGCGGGGTGTGTTGCCCCAGATCATCCCCGCGATCGCGACGATCAGGGTGTACAGCCCCAGCGTCAGGATCACCGCGTTCAGCGGCGGCGCGTTCTCGACCGGCCGCACGACGACGCGCTCGACCACGGCACCCAGCACGAACCCGGCAGCGAGCGCGACCACGAAGCCCTCCGCGTACGAGCCGCTCGAGCTGATCACCGCCGAGGCGATGAAGGTCGTGAACATCAGCATCGAACCCTGGGCGAAGTTCACGACCCGGGTCGAGCGCCAGATCAGCACGAGCGCGAGCGCGACCGCCGCGTAGATCGCGCCGGTCGAAATCCCGTTGAGCGTGAGGTCGATGAACTTGGTCACGGGATCGCCGCTCCCCTAGAAGCCGAGGTATGCATGGAGAAGCTGGTCGTCGGCGATCAGCTTGTCGGGGTCCTGCTCGGCGACGACCCGCCCGAGGTTCAGCACGATCCCGCGGTTGGCGATCGAGAGCGCGCTGCGGGCGTTCTGCTCGACCAGCAGCACCGCCAGCCCGAGCGTGTCGGCGAGCCTGCGGATCATCGCCATGATCTGCGCCACCAGCACCGGCGCGAGCCCGAGCGAGGGCTCGTCGAGCAGCAGCAGGCACGGCCGTCCGACCAGCGCCCGGCCGATCGAGAGCATCTGCCGCTCGCCGCCCGACAGCCTCGAGGCCGGCTGGTTCTCGCGCTCCTCGAGCCGCGGGAACAGGTCGTAGATCTCGCTCAGCGGCGCCGCTTCGCGTCCGCGCCACAGGCCGCCGAGCCGCAGATTCTCCGCCACCGTCAGCTCGGCGATCACTCCGCGTCCCTCGGGCACGTGAGCCATGCCGCGCCGGACGATCTCCTCGACCGGTAGCCGCGTGATGTCCTCCCCGGCCAGCGTCACGCTCCCCGAGGTCGGCCTCACCAGCCCGGTGATCGTCCTCAGAAGCGAGGTCTTACCGGCCCCGTTGGCGCCTAGAACCGCCGTGACCGAACCCTCGGGCACCTCGAATGACACGCCGTCGACGGCCCGGACGGGGCCGTAGTCGGTGGTCAGGGCCTCAATCGTGAGCATCGCCGCCCCCTCCGGTCGCGAGCGGGTCGGCATCCTCGGCCTCGCGGCCGAGGTAGGCCTCGAGCACCAGCGGATCGCGCTGCACGACCGCCGGCTCGCCGTCGGCGATGACCCGGCCGAAGTCGAGCACGACGACCCGATCGCAGACGGGCACGACGAAGTCCATATGGTGGTCGACGAGCATCACCGCGAGCGAGCTCGCGAGCGACTGGATCAGCTCGCCGAGATCCGACAGCTCGCGCGCGTCGAGACCCCCGGCGGGCTCGTCGAGGAGCAGGAGCTCGGGCTCGGATACGAGTGCCCGCGCGAGCGCGACCCGCTTCTGCACGGCGTAGGGCAGCGTTCCCGGGAGGCGGTCGGCGACGTCGTCGCAGCCCAGTCTGGCCAGCGCCGCCAGCGCCCGCTCGCGCTGCCTGCGCTCGTCGCGGTCCGACCACGGGAGGCCTAGCATCGCCGCCACCACCGGCGATTTGCGAAACCGCTGCGCGCCGACCATCACGTTCTCGAGTACGGTCAGGCCCGGGAACAGTCCGACGCCCTGGAGCGTCCGCGCGATCCCGATCGAGGCCAGGCGATCCGGAGCCACGCCCGCCATCGGCCGGCCGCGCCAGCTGAGCGTGCCCTCGTTCGGTCTCACAAACCCGCAGATGACGTTGAACAGCGTGGTCTTGCCGGCGCCGTTCGGCCCGATCACCCCGAGGACCTCTCCCGGGGACACGTCGACCGACACTCCATCGAGCGCGGTGATTCCGCCGAACGAGACAACGACGTCGCGGACTGCCAGTCCCGCGCCGGTGGGCAGCTCGGTCGACTCCACGCGCGCAAGCTACAACAGAGCACGGCGCGTGCCAATAGTGAGACACACCGGCCTACGAGTTCTTAATAACGATCCCTTCGAGGATGTACGCCACGTGCTCGGTGGAGTCGATCGCGGCCTCGAGTCGCTCGAACAGGTCCTTCCAGCGAATCACGACCATCGGGTCGATCGGCGCGTCGAACAGGGACGCGACGGCTTCGCGGGTGATCTTGTCGCCTTCGTTCTCCAGGCGGTTGACCTCGACCGTGTGCGCAGAAAGGTCCCGGAACCCCCTCAGCAGCGGGATTGCCTTGCCGACCTCCTGGCAGGCGCGGTTGAGCACCCGCGCGAGGCTGATCGCCTGGTCCATCGGCGCCTCGATCCGGTACAGGCCGAGGTAGTCGGCGACCTCCTCGGTGTAGTCGACGATGTCGTCGAGCGCGGAGGCGAGCGCGAGGATGTCCTCGCGGTCGATCGGGGTCACGAACGTGTGGTTGAGCCGATCGATGATCTCGTGCGTGATCCGGTCGCCTTCGTGCTCGCACTCGAGGATCTCGCCGGCCAGCTCCCGGGTGTCGGGGAAGTTGAACAGCATTCGCTCGAGCAGGTCCGCCGCCAGCGCCACGTTCTGCCCGGCCTGCTCAAACAGCTCGAAGTAGGCCCGGTCGCGCGGAGCGAACAGGTCTCCGAGGCGCGGCATCACGGGGATGGTATTCGTGCGCCGCGTCCGGACGCGGCGTCAATTCGTCCTTAGGGCGTCTGGTCGAGTCCGGCCTCGAACGTGCGCAGCTCGTCGTCGTCGATCGAGTACACATGCTCGGGGCCCGGGAACGATCCGCTTCGCACCTCGGAGGCGTAGGCGGCCACGCCGGCGATCATCTGCTCGCGCATCTCCCCGTAGCGCTTGGCGAACCTCGGCGCGTGGCCGTCGTAGATGCCGAGCAGGTCGTGGAACACGAGCACCTGGCCGTCGGTCTCCGAACCGGCCCCGATCCCGATCACGGGGATGTGCAGGCGCGGCACGAGGGCCGCGGCGACCGCCGCCGGGATCGCCTCGAGCACGAGCGAGAAGCAGCCCGCCTGCTCGAGCGCGAGCGCATCGCGGGCGACTCCGAGCGCGCGCTCGGCGGTGCGCCCCTGGGCGCGATAACCGCCGAGCGCGGTCGCGGTCTGAGGCGTCAGCCCGACATGACCCATCACCGGGATCCCGGCCTCGACGATCGCGCGGGCGCGCTGGACGCTGGTGCCGCCGCGCTCGAGCTTGACCGCGTCACAGCCCGCCTCCTTGATGAATCGCTGCGCGGTGGCGATCGCCAGCTCGTCGGAGGATTCGTAGGACCCGAACGGCAGGTCCCCGACCAGCAGCGGCGTCTTCAGGCCACGGCGCACGGCGCAGGAGAGCATCAGCATCTCATCGGTCGAGACCGGCACGGTCGAGGGGTAGCCGAGCACGGTCATCGCGCCCGAGTCGCCGACCAATACGACGTCGACGCCCGCCGCCTCGGCGACCTGAGCGGAGGGGTAGTCGTAGGCGGTCACCATCACGATCGGTTCCCCGAGGCGCTTCTTCTCGGCCAGCCGGGGAAGTGTCATCGGCAGCGGCGCGTTGAGGTTCTGGGGGACCTGGATACGGGGAGTTGCGGACATTCGCCTTCGCTCCTTACGCGGTGGTTGACGCCCCGCTGAGCAGGGTCGCCACCTCGCGATCGATGTTGTGGATTTCGTTGCGCATCGTGGATTCCATGTCAGTGCCTCCCGTTGCCGCTGGATCCGCCGTCGGGGGGCTGTGGGATCGGTTGGTTGTCGATCAGTCGCGTACCGCCCACCGGAGCGGCGAGGACCGCAAGCACGTCGCCGGCGATCCGGTGCAGCGGCGCCAGCGTGTCGGCCGACACCAGCTCGAGGTACTCCGGCTCGATGTCCGCGCGGCTGAGCTCGGCGAGCGCCCGCTCACGGGCCGCGCCGGGGTCGCGCTCGCCGGCGCTGACCGCGTCCTGCGCGGCGCGGAGCGCGCGGTGAAGCGCCGCCGCGCGGGCGCGATCGGCCGGCGACAGATGCACGTTGCGGCTCGACATCGCCAGCCCATCGGGCTCGCGGACCGTCGGACACACCTCGATCGCGACCGGGATGTCGAGGTCGCGCACGAGCCGGCGGATCACGACCGCCTGCTGCGCGTCCTTCTGACCGAAGTAGGCGACGTCGGGCCCGACCATGTTGAAGAGCTTGGTGACGATCGTGGTCACGCCGTCGAAGTGGGCGCGGCCGCGGTGCAGGCCTTCGAGCTTCCCGGTCACCCCCGCCACCGACACGGTGGTGGCGAAGCCGGACGGGTAAACCTCCTCGACCGCCGGCGCGAACAGGTAGTCGACCCCGATCTCGGCGGCGAGCGCGCCGTCATGGTCGGGATCGCGCGGGTAGCCGTCGAGATCGCCGGCGTCGTTGAACTGCGCGGGGTTCACGAACAGCGACACGACGACCACATCGCAATCCCGGCGTGCCCGGCGCATCAGCGACAGGTGTCCCGCGTGGAACGCGCCCATGGTCGGGACCAGGCCGATCCTCCGTCCGGCGCGCCTGGGCTCGAGCAGCTCGGCCCGGAGCTCGGCGACGGTGCGGATCACGTTCATGCGGGCTGGGCCTCCCGGTCGCGGATGGTGGCGCGCGAATCTCGAGCGGTCGCGAGCGCACGCGTAGCGGTCACGAGCTCGTCGAACAGCGGCATCAGGTCGGGAGCCACGTGCTCGACGGCGGCGCGCTGCCGCGCGATCGTGACCTCGTCCCCGCGAGCGACCGGCCCGGTCAGGGCCTGCTCGGGCCCCAGCCGCGCCCAGTTCTCGACCGTCGCGCGCACCAACGGCACCAGCTGCTCGCGCTCGACCCCAGCGGTCTCGGCGACGCGCTCGGCGGCGGCCTCCAGTGTCACGAGGAAATTCGAGGCGATCGACGCGGCGGCGTGGTACGCCGCCCGGTCGTGCTCGGCGACCTCGACCGCCCGCATGCCGAGCGCGTCCGCCAGCTCGGCGGCGAGCTCGAGCGCGCGAGGCGTGGTTCCGTCGATCGCCGCCCCGGCGCCCGTGAAATCGGCGCCCTCGGCGGTCACGGTCATCAGCGGATGCAACGAGAACGCCTCGTGCGGCCTGAGCTCGCTCAGGCCCGTGGCGCCCGAGCAATGGCCCACCGGCGGTCCCGGGGCGACGGCAGCGGCCGCGCGCGCGATCTCCGCGTCGGGCACGCACAGCAGGACGGCATCGGCGCCGAGCCCGTCCGCGCCACGGCCTAGCGGCCCGGAAACAACGTAACCGGCCTCGCTCAGGGCGCCGGCAAGTGCGGTACCGAGCCGGCCCCGGCCAACGATGGCCAGGCCCGCGCGCACAGGGGTGTCAGAGGACCAGTTCCGTTCCAGTTCCCGCATGTGAGATACCGGTCGGCGGTTAAGAAAATCGTGAAAATCGGCGTCGAGGTCCATCCGCAGCGTCGCGTGACGGCCTCTAACACAGGATACCCCCGGCCGGCGGGCTGTTACTCGGGGAGAATCACGCACCGTACTGCGGCCCATCCGCGTCGATCGCGCGCAAATACCGGGTTGTACGGGCCAACGCGTCCGTCCCCCGGGCTACCATCGCCGGCAGTGAGGAGCGCGCCCGAGCGACGCGAGCTGTTGAGGGCCGTCTACGAGGAGGCGCGGGGATGCGTCCGCTGCCCCCTGCACCAGACGCGCACGACCGTCGTGTTCGGTGCCGGCAACGCCGACGCCGACCTGATGTTCATCGGCGAGGCGCCCGGGGCCAACGAGGACCGGATGGGACTGCCGTTCGTCGGGCAGGCGGGGAAGCTGCTCGACAAGTTGCTCGTCGAGGTCTCGATGGACCGGAAAGAGGTGTGGATCTGCAATGTGCTTAAGTGCCGGCCGCCCGACAATCGCGACCCGCACCCGAACGAGATCGAGGCGTGCCAGGACTACCTGCGCAGTCAGGTCGAGCTGATCGAGCCGACGGTGATCTGCACGCTGGGGAACTTCTCGACCAAGCTGCTGCGGGCCGACAGCACCGGGATCTCGCGGCTCCACGGGCACGAGGAGGTGCGGCTCGTCGGGCCGCGCGCCGTGCGGCTATACCCGCTGTACCACCCGGCGGCCGCGCTGTACACGCCGTCGACGCTCGAGGCGCTCAGGCGGGACTTCCACCGGATCCCGGACCTGCTGGCGCTCGGGCCGCCCGAGCAGCCGCGGTCGTACGAGCCGGTGCCTGAGATCGACGACGTCTCGGACGAGCCCGCGGAGGCACGGGTGAACGGCGAGCCCGAGCCGGCGGCGCAGCTCGGGCTGTTCTGAACGCCTACTCGCTAACGCGCTCAATCAGGAACGAGATCCGGACCAGCGCCCGCCACTCGTCGAGGTTGTCGCCCCGCAGGCCGATCGAGACCACGTCGAGCGCCTTGATGTTCCGGATCGTGGCCTGCGCCTCCGAGAGCGCGGCCCTGACGGCGTCGTCAGAGCTGATGGTCGAGCTCCCGACGAGCTCGATGATCTTCGTGACCGCCATCGCTACGAGAGGCCCGAGGCGCCGACGAGCTCGGGCTCCTCGAGGCCCGGCGGAGGCTGATCCGCGCGGTCGGGCCGGGTCTTGTCGGGCCGGAGCGCCATCGCGAACGCGATCAGCGCGCCCACGATCTGGACCGCGAGCACGACCGTCGCGAACCCCACGGGCTTCTCCGACGCCTGGAGCAGGAGGATCGGCTCGGCGACCGCGACGAGGCCGAGCGGGAGCAGGAACAAAATGCGCTTGAGCGCGAGCATGTACTGCACCGCGAGGTAGGTCGCCGCGAGCACGGTGAAAGCGACCCCGAGGATGAACAGCGCATCGACCGCCTCAAGCCGCTTGGATCCGAACGCGGCCTTGATCAGCAGATGCGGAACGAGGCCGTAGATCAGCAGGCAGGGCACGGCGGCGACGGCGACGATCGCGAGCGCCTTGGCCAGCACGGGACGGCCGTCCTCGCCGGCGGAGTGCCGGCGTGACACCTCGGGAACGAGGTAGAAGCCGGCTCCCATCGCCACCCAGATCAGCACCTTCGCGGCCACCGCCGTGGCGCTGTAGGAGCTCGCGAGATCGGACGAGAAGCGGTGCTTGGCGGCGATGATGTCGATGTTCTGGAGCACCGCGATGATCGCGAGCGCCGCGATCGCCGCCCACGCGCTCCGGACATGCGCCCAGAGCGGCACGGCCGGGCGACGTCCGGGCTCCGCGGTGCCGAGCCGGCGGCGCAGCGGCACGGCGCAGTAGAACATCATCGCCACGAACGACAGGGGGGTTCCTATGTACGCGCCCGTGACCCCGAGGCCGACCGCGGCGAGCACGCCGCCGATCACGAGCCGGGCGGCCTGCTCGCCGATCAGGCTGATGCCGACCGAGCGGTAGTCGCCGAGGCCCTGGAGGACGCCGCGCAGGATGCACAGCAGCAGGTACAGGCAGCCGGCCGGGATTCCGAGCGCCGCTCCCCACTGCTGCTTGACGCCGACGGCTTCGGCGATCGGATGGCGGAACAGGATCGAGACGACCGTCATCACTGCCGTGAACACCAGCAGCCACTTCGTCCAGTTCCGGATCGTGGCGGCCAGGCCCGCCCCGACGCCGAGGTGACCGAGCACGGCCTCGCGCGCGGTCGCCAGCTGCATCGCGTAGCCGACGACGGCGAGGATCAGGAAGTAGCTGACGAGCGCGGCCAGCGATCCATAGTCGCTCAGCAGCCGCGAGAACACGATCACCGAGCCGAGGGCGATCACGTTGTTCGCGACCATCGCGCCGGCCAGACCCGCGGCCTTCGCGGTGTCCGAGCCGCCGACCCGCGACAACTGCGGCTCGTACCGCTGTCTGAGCCGGTTGAACATCACGCGGCTGATTCGAGGGCGGGGACGCTCATCCTCGTCGCTGACGGTACCGAACCGCTCGGAGTAATGGGCCCGTCCGGCTTCTCTACATTGACGTAAGGCGCCGCCGTCAGGCGCCGCCGACCATCCCATGTGCCCATGTCACGGCGCCACGAGACCAGTGATCCTACGCAGACCGAAGCGCTCGCCGCCGAGTTGGCCGCGGGGCTTGCGGCCGGCGACGTCGTGCTGGTCGAGGGCGAGCTCGGCGCCGGCAAGACCACGTTCGTTCGCGGCGCGTGCCGCGCGCTCGGCGTCGACGCGGTGGTGACCAGTCCGACGTTCACGATCGGCCAGCGATACCAGGCGAGCGTCCCCGTCTCGCATCTCGACCTGTACCGGGTCGCGGATCTGGGAAGCGAGGATCCGGACCTGCTGGTGGACTACCTCGGCCCGGACCGGATCGCGTTCGTCGAGTGGCCGGACAACGCCGTTGCGACGATCGCGGGCCTGTCGCGGCTGGCCGCGCGCGTGGTGATCGAGCATGCCGGCGGCGACCGGCGAGTGGTGACGATCGAGGCGCGATGACGATCCTGGCGTTCGACACCGCCACGGGCGCGACCACGGTCGCCCTATCGGGCGTCGGCGACGTCGTCTACACGGCGCGAGACGACCCGCGGCCGGGCGAGCGTCCCGGCCACGCCACCCGGTTGCTGCCGCTGACGGCGCTGGTGATGGAGCGCGCCGGAGTCGGCTGGGACGGCGTCGATCGCATCGCCGTGGGCGTGGGGCCCGGGACATTCACGGGGCTGCGGATCGGGATCGCGACGGCGCGGGCGCTGGCCCGAGCGCGGAGCATCGCGCTGGTCGGGGTCTCGACCTTGCAGTCGCTCGCGCTGGCCGGACCGCTGGCGAGCAGCACCGTCGCCGGCTATGAGACGGTGGTCGCGGTGCTCGACGCCCGCCGTGGCGAGGTGTTCGCGGCCGGCTGGCGTATGGATGAGGTGGAGGAGTTCGATACCGCGCTGCTGCCCCCGCGCGCTCTCGCTCCGGAGATGCTGGCCGAGCTGGTGACGCCGCTTGGCCCGAGAACGCTGGCGATCGGAGACGGAGCGGTAGCATTCAGGCCGGTTCTCGAGCGCTCGGGAGCCTTCATCCCAGACGACGATTCGGAGCTGCACAGGGTCACGGCCACGAATCACTGCAGGCTTGCAGGCAGTCTGCAATCGAGTGTCCCTGACGAAGTCCGGCCGGACTATCTGCGCGCTCCCGACGCCGAGATGGCCCGCAGGGTTTAGATGAACGCTCAGCCAGTCACGATCCGGACACTCGGCTACTCGGACCTCCCACAGGTGATCTCGATCGAGCGGCGCGCGTTTCCGACGCCGTGGTCGCTGGCGATGTTCGTGCTCGAGCTGTCGAAGCCCTCGGGGGTCTGCCTGGCGGCGATCGAGAAGCGCCGCGTCGTCGGTTACCTGATCTGCTCGCGCTACGCCGACGTGTGGCACCTGATGAACATCGCCGTCGACCCGCCGGTGAGACGGCGGGGAATCGCCACCGCGCTGCTCGAGGCGATGATCGCGCGCGCCGGCGACGACGCCTCCTACACGCTCGAGGTGCGCCCCTCGAATGGCCAGGCGATCGCACTGTACGAGCGCTTCGGCTTCCGGTCGGCAGGCACGCGACGGCGCTACTACCAGGACACGGGAGAGGACGCCCTGATCATGTGGCGTACGGCGGACACGGCACCGACCCCGAGCCCTTCAGCGTGATCCTGGCGCTCGAGACCAGCTGTGACGACACCTGCGCGGCGGTCGTCACCCGGGACGGAGAGATCCGCTCCAATGTGATCTCCTCGCAGGGCGTCCACGACCGCTACGGCGGAGTCGTCCCCGAGATCGCCTCTCGTCACCACCTCGAGCTGATCGGGGACGTCGTCGACGACGCGCTCGCGCGTGCGGGCACGTCGCTGCCCGAGGTCGATCTGGTGGCCGTCACCTGCGGGCCCGGGCTGGTGGCCGCCCTGCTCGTCGGGGTGGCCACCGCGAAAGGGCTCGCGGCGGCGCACGAGCTGCCGCTGGCGCCCGTCGATCACCTGCACGGGCACGTCGCCGCCGCATTCTTGGGTCCGGCCCCGTTCGAGCCGCCGTTCCTCAGCCTGATCGCCAGCGGCGGCCACACGCTGCTGGCGCGGGTCACCGACCACGGGCCAGGGTATGAGGTCATCGGCCAGACGCTCGATGACGCCGCCGGCGAGGCGTTCGACAAGGGCGCGCGTCTGCTCGGCCTCGGCTATCCGGGCGGCGCCGCGCTCGAACGGCTCGCCCGCGACGGCGACCAGGAAGCGTTCCGGTTCCCCACGGCCGAACGGCTGGCGGGGCTCGATTTCTCGTTCGCAGGCCTGAAAACGGCGTTGCTGTATCGGGTGCGCGATCTCGGCGAGGAGGAGGCCGAGCGCCGGCGGGCCGACCTGGCGGCCTCCTATCAGCGAGCGATCGTCGAGTCCCTGGCGATCCGTGTCGAGCGTGCGCTCCGCCAGACCGGGCTCGAGCGGCTGTCGATCGGCGGTGGTGTGGCTGCCAACGGCCCGGTCCGCGAGCGGATGCGCTCGCTCGGGGTCGGCCTGCATATCCCGCCGCGCGAGCTGTGCACCGACAACGCCGCGATGATCGCCAGCGCCGCTCGCTTCGCCCGCGCCCTCTCGTACCCGGCCTACCTCGACCTCGACGTCTACGCGACCGGCGAGCGGATGCTGATCGCGCGATGACCACCGTCGTCCTCTACAGCCGCGACGGCTGTTGCCTGTGCGATGACGCCCGCGCGATCCTGGAGCGAGTCCGCCGTGCGCGCCCGTTCACGCTCGAGGAGCGCGACATCGATTCCGACGAGACGCTGCTCAGGGCCTATCTCGAACGGATTCCGGTCGTTACGATCGAGGGTGTGGAGGCGTTCGAGCTGTTCGTGAACGAGTCCGAGCTCGAACGCCGGCTAGCTATGGTGCACACCGGATGAGCTATACGCTCGGGACCGATCCCGAAACCGCCCAGCCCGGGCTCGACAAACCGGGTGAGAAGCTGGCCCTCGGGGTCGCCGCGCGACTGTCGCGTTACCTCCAGGTGCTGATCCAGGCCCGCAAGATGGGCAAGGAGACGATCTCCTCCCAGGAGCTGGCGGACTACACGCACGTGAACTCCACGCAGATCCGGCGGGATCTGTCGGGTTTCGGCAAGTTCGGCAAGCGCGGGGTCGGCTACAACGTCGAGTCGCTGGTCACGCAGATCCGCAAGATCCTGCGGACGTCGGGGCAACACAACATCGCGCTGTTCGGAGCCGGGCACCTGGGCACCGCGATCGCGACATCGGACATCTTCGCCGACCACGGCTTCCGCGTGGTCGCGATCTTCGACGTCGACCAGGGCAAGGTAGGGACGCAGATCGGGACCCTGTCGGTTCGCCACAACTCCGATCTCCCGGAGCTGATCGACGACGAGGACATCGTCGTCGCCGTGCTCGCGGTGCCCTCCGCGGCCGCCCAGAAGCTCGCCGACGAGCTGGTGGACGCCGGCGTGAAGATCATCTTCAACTACTCCGACGCGCTGCTGCAGGTACCTCCGGAGGTGACGGTCCACACCTCGAGCCCGGCCGTCGACCTGCTCTACGCGCTCTACTTCTACCTCACCTGATACTCACCCGATCGTGAGCCTCGACCTGGATTCGGCCTCCGCCGCCTTCGAGGAATCGACGGATTTCACCGTCGGCCTCGAGGAGGAGTTCGCGCTGCTCGACTCGACGACGCTGGGGCTCGCGCCCCGGTTCGAGGAGCTCCGGGACGCCGCCCGGGCCGACTCGGTGCTGGCGGAGTCGATCGCCGGGGAGCTGATCTCCTCCGAGATCGAGATCCGCTCGGGCCGAGGCGCCGACTTCGCGGCCGCCGTGTCGGCCCAGCGCGACCGGCGCCGGCGGCTGTTCGCGCTGGCGGCCGACCAAGACGTCACGCTCGTGGCCACCGGGACGCATCCGTGGTCGGACTACCGCGAGCAACAGATCATCGACACCGAGCACTACCGCCGCGTCGAGGACGGCCTCAAGTACGTGGCCTGGCGCAACAACACGTTCTCGCTGCATGTCCACGTGGGCGTTCGGGGCGCCGACCGGGCGGTTCTGGTGTGCGATCGGCTGCGCCCGGTGCTGCCGCTGCTGCTGGCGATCTCGGCCAACTCGCCGTTCCTGGATGGCCGGGACTCTGGCCTGCACAGCGCCCGCACGCAGATCTTCACGAAGAGCTTTCCGCGGTGCGGCGTGCCCGATGCCTTCGGCGGCTGGCGAGCGTTCGCCAACTACATCGACTTCCTCGTGCGCACCCAGTCGATCGTCGAATACACCCAGGTCTGGTGGTCGATCCGCCCGCACTTCTCGTTCGGCACGGTCGAAGTGAGGATCTGCGATGCCCAGATGACCGCGACCGAGTCCGAGGCGCTGGCGGCCCTGATCGTCGCCTGCGTGGCGCAGGCCGCGCGCGACCACGACGACGGGGTCCCGTTCGCAGACCTGCCGCGGCGGCTGATCGAGGAGAACATGTGGCGGGCGATCCGCCACGGGCTCGACGGCGAACTGCTCGACCTCGAGCGGGCCGAGCCGTACCCGGCATCAGAGGCGGTGGAGCGGTTGCTGGGCTGGTCGGCCCCGGTTCGCAGCGAGCTCGGGCTCGAGGTCGCACTGCCCTCGATGAACGGCGCGCAACGCCAGCGACGGATGACCGACGCCGGTATGAGCCTGTCCGAGGCGTACGGTGCGGTCGTGGCCGAGACCCGCGATACGTATGCTGCGAGCACAGCGGAAGCGACGCGATGAGCAGCGAACCCAGAGAACCGACAGAGGAAGAGCTGCGGGCCGCCTACGAGGCGGAGCTCAAGCGGCTCCGGGTCGAGCACGTGCTGCTCGACAATGTAGCCGCGCTCGCGAACCTCGGAATGCGCCGCACCGGCCTAGCACCGGGCACCGAGGGCGAACGCGACCCGGCGCAGGTTCGCCTCGCGATCGAGTCGCTACGCGCACTGATCCCCGTGCTCGAGCATGCCGCTCCCTCGCAGATCGCGGCGATCCGAGACGCGGTCTCGCAGCTGCAAATGGCGTACGTGAGGATTGCTCCGGACGCCGGCGCGGGCGACCCCGGCGCCGCGGCGGCGACCGGTGGGACCGAGCCCCCGACGCCCGCCGGTGCCGAACCGCCCGCGCAGGAGTCGCCGCCGAAGCCTGGCGAGCCCGGCCCCGCGCAGCGCAGCGGGCGCCTCTGGGTGCCCGGCCAGTAGCTCAAGAAGCGGTCAACTGACACACAGTTGGGGGCTGCTAGCGGACGTTCCGCGCCCCCCCACGCTAGACTTGCCTGCTTCCGGGCCTCCGCTCGACCAGCACGGGTGGCGGCCTTTTCCAGTTGTGTTGGCTGCGCTTGCTCGCGCCCTCTCTCTAACTCAGACCTTCCGCGGAGGATCTTCTTGTCCAGCTTTCTGACGCACCACGGCGTGGTCATTGCGCTCGTATGCGCCGGTGCCGCCGTTATGTACGGCGTCCTCACCTCGCGTGCGCTGCTCGCGCTGTCGCCCGGCAACGAAACGATGCGCACGATCTCGGCGGCGGTGCAGGAGGGCGCTCGCGCATATCTGAACCGCCAGTACACCGTGATCGCCGGTGTCGGCGTGATCCTGTTCATCGTGCTGATCCCGATCCAGAACATCCGAGTCGCGATCGGGTTCGCCATCGGCGGCTTCCTCTCGGCGGCCGCGGGCTACATCGGGATGAACGTCTCGGTGCGGGCGAATGCCCGCGTGGCGGAGTCGGCCCGGGGCGGCGTGTCGCGGGCTCTGGACGTAGCCTTCCGGGGCGGGGCGGTGACGGGTCTACTCGTGGTCGGGCTCGCGTTGCTGGGCGTCTCCGGCTACTACGGCGTGCTGACCTGGATCGTCGGGGAGACGCCCCGGAACGCGGTCACCGCGTTGGTCGGCCTCGGCTTCGGTGGTTCGCTGATCTCCGTGTTCGCCCGTCTGGGCGGCGGCATCTTCACCAAGGCCGCCGACGTGGGCGCCGATCTGGTCGGCAAGATCGAAGCCGGGATCCCGGAGGACGATCCCCGCAACCCCGCGGTGATCGCCGACAACGTCGGCGACAACGTTGGCGACTGCGCCGGGATGGCGGCCGACCTGTTCGAGACCTACGCGGTGACCGCCGTCGCGGTCATGCTGCTCGGCGTCCTCCTGTTCAACGAGCAGTCGGCCGTGGCCCTGTACCCGCTCGTGCTCGGCGCGGTCTCGATCGTCGCCTCGATCATCGGCACGTTCGCGGTCAGGTCGCGGGCTGGGAACGTCGAGCGCGCGCTCTATCAGGGTCTGATCACCTCGGGCGTGCTCGCGGCGCTCGCGTTCCTCCCGATCACCTACTGGATGATGCACGGCCTCACGTTCAAGTCGGGAGTCTCGGCTCCGCACTGGTGGAAGTACTACCTGTGCTCTTTGATCGGGATCGGCGTCACCGCATGCCTGTTCGTGATCACCGACTACTTCACGTCGACGCGCTTTGCGCCGGTCAGGAGCACTGCCCGCGCCTCGCAGACCGGGCACGCGACGAACATCATCCAGGGGCTCGCCCAAGGCCTTCAGTCCACCGCGCCACCGGCGATCGTGATCGCGCTGGGCATCTTGGGCTCCTGGAAGCTTGCCGGCGGTGGCACCACCACCGGGATCTACGGCATCGGCGTTGCGGTCATGGCGCAGCTCTCGCTGACCGGCCTGATCGTCGCGCTCGACGCCTTCGGCCCGATCACCGACAACGCCGGCGGGATCGCCGAGATGGCCGACCTTCCCCAGGAGGTCCGCGACGTGACCGACCCGCTCGACGCGGTCGGCAACACCACCAAGGCGGTCACCAAGGGGTACGCGATCGGCTCGGCCGCACTCGCAGCGCTCGTGCTGTTCAGCGCGTTCGAGAACGAGCTGATCCAGAGGGGCAAGCACCCAGACTTCTCGATCGGCAACCCCGCCGTGCTGATCGGCTTGCTGCTCGGCGGGCTGATGGTCTACCTGTTCGCCTCGCTGGCGATGGAGGCGGTTGGGCGCGCCGGCGGCGCCGTTGTCGAAGAGGTGCGCCGCCAGTTCCGCGAGCACCCGGGGATCATGGACGGCACCGAACAGCCCGAGTACGGAGCGGCCGTCGCGCTCGTGACCCGCGCAGCGCAGCGCGAGATGATCCTGCCTGCACTGATCCCGATCCTGATCCCGTTCATCGTCGGGCTGATCAGCGTCGAGGCGCTCGGCGGTCTGCTCATCGGCGTCATCGTCGTCGGGCTGTTCGTCGCGATCTCGATGACCTCGGGCGGTGGCGCATGGGACAACGCCAAGAAGCTGATCGAGGACGGCGCCTATGGCGGGAAAGGCTCGGAGGCGCACGCCGCGGCGGTCACCGGCGACACGGTCGGGGATCCCTACAAGGACACGGCCGGGCCGGCGATCAACCCGATGATCAAGGTGGCCAACATCGTGGCGCTGCTGATCATCCCGATCATTACCTGACCTTTGGTACCGATCCCGCTTGGGTGACGGTGCGCTCGGACCGTCCTCGCTGGCTCCTGGATCGAGCGCGAGTCACCCCAGCGGGATCGACACCTCGACAGGTAGCCGCGGGCGCCCCAGCAGCTTTGAGAGCCGGGGAGGCGACTCGGTCCGCTCGCCAGAGCTGCGGAGGTGCGTGTCCCACTCGGGTGAGTCGCGTTCGATACCGCGGGGAATGGCCACGGCCCGGAAGCGCAGGTCACCCGGACACGTACCGGAGCTGGTGTTCGGGATTACACCAATTGGTCATTTCACAACTTCATAACGCGCTGCGAGCTAGCCTGCACCCGGTGCCAATGCGAGTAGATTGCAGGCTATGTTCATCCTGATTGTGGGCTCGGGCCGAGTCGGCTCCGAGGTGGCCAAGCGGGCGCTCGAGGCCGGGCACGAGGTGTCGGTGCTTGACAGCGATCCGCTCTCGCACGAGCGGCTCGACAAGGATCAGCTGACGACCTGGGAGGACGCGGGCGGCAGGTTCACGGTGAGTACCGCGCTCGAGATCGACGGGCTGATCGAGGCCGGCATCGAGCAGGCGGACGTGTTCCTGGCCGCGACGAGCGGCGACAACACGAATCTCGTGATCGCGCAGATCGCGCAGCGGCGGTTCAAGGTCCGGCGGGTCGTGGTCCGGGTCGCGGACCCCGGCCGCGCCGCGTGGTACGCGGAGCAGGGCCTGTCTACGATCTGCCCGACTCAGGTAGCAATCGACCAGGCGTCGCGCGTGGTACTGGCATGAACGGGGGCGGGACCGTATGTACGTGATCATCGCCGGCGCGGGCAAGGTCGGCTGGAACCTCGCCCGCGAGCTGATCGCCAAGGAGCGCGAGGTGACGCTGGTCGAATCCGACCACGCGCGTTACCGCGTCGTCGAGGAGGAGCTCGAGCACGCGGTCCAGTACGGCGACGCCACCGAGCTGTGGGTGCTCGAGCGCGCCGGGATCCAGCGGGCCGACCTCGTGATCGCGGTCACCGGCGACGACGAGGACAACATCCTCATCTGCCAGATGGCCAGGGAGAAGTACGGAGTCCAGCGGATCGTGGCGCGCGTGAACAACCCGCGGAACCTCCAGCATTTCCGCCTGCTCGACGTGCAGCCCGCGGTGTCGGCGACCGATCTGATCCTCCGGCTGATCGAGCACGAGGTCCCCGAGTACGGCCTCGTGCAGCTGCTGGCGCTCGAGGAGGAGCACCTGGAGATCATCGAGCTCGAGGTCGGCCATGGCTCGGAGGCGGCCGGGCGGCGGGTGCAGGACGTCGAGCTGCCCGACGGGTCGCTGATCATCTCGGTCCTGCGCGGCGGCGCGGGGTTCGTCCCGAAGGCCGACTCCGTGATCCAGCCGGGCGATCAGGTGCTCCTGATCCTCGATCCGGGGCTCGAGTCCCAGATCACGCCGCAGTTCGCCCCAAACGGTGCGAGCCCCGGCTCGTGATGGCGGACCGGCACGTCGACTATGCGCTGATCGGCGGCGGCCTCGCCTCGGGCAACTGCGCGCGCTGGCTGCGCGAGGCGGGCGCCGACGGGTCAATCCTGCTGATCGGGCGGGAGGCCGACCTGCCCTACAACCGCCCACCGTGCTCGAAGGGATACCTGCAGAACAAGGAGTCGCGCGCGGAGACCCTGTTCCGGCCTCCTGACTGGTACGAGGAGCAGAACGTCGAGGCGCTGACCCGGGTCTCGGCGAAGCGGCTGGGCATCTCGGATCGGACGATCGAGTTGTCAAACGGCCAGGAGGTCAGCTTCGACAAGGCGCTGATCGCCACCGGGTCGGGCGTCCGCCGCGTGTCGGTACCGGGCGCGGAGCTCGAAGGCATCCACTACCTGCGCACGCTCGGCAACAGCGACGCGATTCGCGCCGATGGCGCCGGCAAGCGCGTGGTGCTGATCGGTGGCTCCTACATCGCCACCGAAGTCGCGGCCTCGCTGACCGAGCTGGGCAGCTCGTGCTCGCTCGTGATGCTCGAGCCGGTCGCGCTCAGCCGCGGCTTCGGGGAGCAGGCTGGACGGTTCTTCCAGAAGCGGCTCGAAGAGCACGGGATCGAGGTCCTCGGGGACGACGAGCTCGACAGCTTCGATGGCGCCGGTGGCCGCGTCACTCACGTGATCACCAAGCGCGGGCGCCGCATCGACGCCGACGTCGTCGTGGTCGGGGTCGGCGCCGTCCCCGATGTCAGGCTGTCGCGAACCGCCGGGCTCGAGATCGGCGCGCTGGGCGGCGTAGTGGTCGATTCACGCCTGCAGACGGCGGTCCCGGGAATCTTCGCCGCCGGCGACGTCGCCGAGTACGAGAGCGTCGTGCACGGCGGCCGGTCGCTGCGGATCGAGCACTGGGACGTCGCCTTCAACCAGGGCAAGACGGCGGCTCTCAACATGCTCGGCCAGGACCAGCCGCACGATGTCGTGCCGTACTTCTTCTCCGACCTCTCCGACTGGGCTGCGCTCGAGTACGTCGGTCCCGCCGGCGAATGGGAGCAGGAGGTCGTCCGCGGCTCGATCGACGACGGCGAGTTCACGATCTTCTATCTGAAGGACGGCCGCGTGGCGGCGGCGCTCGCGGTTGGTCGCTCAGACGATCTCGAGCATGCGGGCCGGCTGCTGAGCACCGGCGCCGGCGTGCAAGATCGCGTGCACGAGCTCGAGGACCTGTCGAGCGACCTCGGCGCGATTTAGACCGGACCGCCGGCGAGCTCAGCGCCGGGCGGCGCAGGCGGGCGCCGGCTCGGGCATGTCGTCGACATCGCCGAGCGGATGCGCCGGCGCGATGACCGTGCCGGCTCGTTTGCGGTGGCGCTGATCGACCCGTGTGGGAGGGGGCGCGTGACCGCCGTCGACTTGCAGAGGCGCGCCGACAAGGCGATGTACGCGGCCAAGCGGGGGGCAAGGCGCATGCCCGGCTCCGCCGGTGGGGAGCCGCGGGCGGATGGCCGAAACCCGGCGGTTAGCGGCTGGTATAGGCGCTTCCTGACCTATACTCGGCCCCTGAATTTCGACAGCCTCGCACAGCACTGGGGAATGGTGTAATGGCAGCACGCGACGCTCTGGACGTCGAAGTTGGGGTTCGAGTCCCTGTTCCCCAGTTCGTTCTAGTCCCTCCGCTGGCTGAGTTTGTGATTTAGCGCGCCTACTCGCTGGGTATGTTGACGGTGGAGCCGGGGACCCGTCCACGCTCAGCGCTGAGGGAGGCGTTTGATGCAATACGCAGGCGATCACCGGTCCGTTTGTCGATCGAGGTGGGGGGCCTCCGGTCGTAGGCGGTTGGCGGTCGTCGCCGTCGCGGTCGCGGCGGCGACGATGCTCGCGGGGCTCCCGGGCACGGCCGGCGCCCGGACGCACATCACCGCGGCCGGTGCAAGCGCGACCGCGGCCCGCGCGCACGCCAAGTCCGCGCAGGCCTCCTCGAGCTGCCCGTGGCTCGACTCGAGCCAGCCGATCGCGCAGCGGGTGTCCGAGCTCATGAGCCAGATGACCCTGGCCCAGGAGGATGTTCTTGTCGAGGGTCACGGCACCGCCAACGAGCCGCCCACTCCGGGGGGCAATCCGTACGTGTTCTGGATGCCGGGGATCCAGTTGTCGTGCGGCTCGATCCCGCCGCTTGGAGAGGAGGACGGACCGGCCGGGGTGGCCGACGGACTGAGCGGCGTGACGCAGCTGCCCGCCGGCGTAGGGGTGGCAGCCACGTTCGACCCGTCGCTGGCCTGGCAGTACGGCCACGTGATCGGCTCCGAGGAGTGGGGCAAGGGCGCGGCCGTCAACCTTGGACCGACAATCAACATCGACCGCGACCCGCGCTGGGGCCGGTCGTTCGAGGCATTCACAGAGGATCCGTACCTGAACGCGTCGCTCGGTACGAGCGAGATCGACGGCGTCCAGAGCACCGGCGAGATGTCCCAGGTCAAGCACTTCGCGGCCTACAACCAGGAGACCAATCGCAATTCGGCGGCCGACAACGTGATCGTCGATCAGCGAACGCTGAACGAGATCTACTTCCCGGCGTTCCAGGCCGCCGTACAGCAGTCCAAGGCGGGGTCGGTGATGTGCTCGTACGCGGTGGTCAACGGCGACTTCGCCTGCCAGAGCGCGTTCCTGATGAACGACACGCTCGACCAGGAGTGGGGTTACCCCGGCTTCGTCACCTCCGACTACGGGGCGCTTCACAGCACGACCGGCGGCGCGTTCGCGGGACTCGATCAGGAGCAGCCGTTCAACACGTACTTCGGCCCGTCCCTGGGCCCGCCGCCCGCTCTTGAGGCCGACGTCGAGAACGGCACGATCCCGCGCGCGGTGATCAACACGATGGTCCAGCGGATCCTCACGGAGATGTTCCGCTTCAACCTGTTCACCAACCCGCCGACCGGCAACCCGTTCTCGACGGTGACCAACACGGCCCACCAGGCCGTCGGCACCGACGTCGCAGATACGGCCGCGACGCTGCTGAAGAACTCCCCGCACACGCTGCCGCTGTCGGCGAACCACGCCGGCACGGTGGCGGTGATCGGCCCGGCCGCGTCGACGCAGCCGATCTACGGCGGCGGCGGGAGCGCATACGTGATTCCGCCGCAGACCGTGACCCCGCTGGCAGGGCTCCAGGCCGCGGCCGGCTCGGGCACGACCATCGCATATACGCAGGGACTCCCGACCGACAGCCAGCTGACGGCAATCCCGTCGTCGGACCTGGCGCCGGCCTACTCGGGGACAGCCGGGTTCGGGGCTCCCGGCTATACGGGGACGCTCACCGCCCCGCAGTCGGGCACGTACGTGCTCGCGATCACGAACAAGTGCGGCTGCTACACGCCGACGATTCTGTCGGTCGACGGCCAGCAGCTGCTCGCAAACCCGAGTACACCGCCGGTGAACATGTACTCGGTTGCGGTGAACCTGACCGCGGGGCCGCACACGTTGTCGGTCTCCGGCCAGGGCCCGTCGAGCGCGCTCACCTGGGCCACGCCGTCTGACCTGGCTCCGGGCATCGCCGACGCGGTGGCCGCGGCCAAGTCCGCATCGACCGCGGTCGTGGTCGTCTCCGACGACACCGAGTCGGAGGCCACCGATCGCGTCAGCCTGAACCTGCCCTCGGCGCAGGACGAGCTGATCTCCGCGGTCGCCGCGGCCAACCCGCACACGGTGGTCGTGGTCGACGCGGGAGCTCCGATCGTGATGCCGTGGCTCAGCCAGGTCAGCTCGGTGCTCGACGCGTGGTACCCCGGCCAGTCGAACGGAACCTCGCTGGCGGACGTGCTGTTCGGGAAAGTCGACCCGAGCGGCCACCTGCCGGTTACGTTCCCGACGAGCCTCTCGCAGGTCCCGGCCTCGACCCCGGCCCAGTTCCCGGGGACGAACGGGACCGTGCAGTACTCCGAGGGCGTCGACGTCGGCTACCGGTGGTACGACGCCCAGCACATGACGCCGCTGTTCCCGTTCGGGTTCGGGCTGTCGTACACGCGGTTTGCCTTCAGCGGCCTGCGTGTCGGTCCGCAGTCGGTCGACGGCGTCCACGACGTCCGGGTGTCGGCCACGGTCACCAACGTCGGGAGCCGGTCTGGCGCTGAGGTGGCCCAGCTCTACCTGGGCGATCCCCGCTCGACCGGGGAGCCGCCGCGCGAGCTGGTCGGCTTCCAGCGCATGCAGCTGGATCCGGGCCAGTCGACCCGCGTCGAGTTCACCATCACCCCGCGGGACACTTGGTGGTGGGACGACGGTGCCGCCCCGGCAGGCTGGAACCAGACCGCCGGCCTGTACCGCGTCTATCTCGGCGACTCCTCAGCACTGGCTGACCTGCCGTTGCGCGACGCGTTCCAGATGACCGAGACGCCGGGTGCCCGGCAGGTGATCGTCAGCGCGCCGAGCACGATGACGCCCGGCAGGCCGTCGAGCGTCACCGTGACGTTGACCGCCTCGGGGAACGAGCCGCTCCGCGACGTCCGCCTCGCGCTCCAGCTCCCTCAGGGGTGGAGTGCGAGCCGGGGAGGCCAGAAGGTGTTCGGGCACGTCAAGCCGAGACGCGCAGTCGCCGCGACGTTCACGGTGACGCCGCCGAGCTGGGCTCCGTCCACGAACTCCGTGGTGCATGCCACCGCGGACCTCGGGCCTGACGCTCAGCGAGAAGCGGGAGCGACCGTCACGGTCAGCTGACTCAAGGTGTAGCGGGCGGCAGCCGGCCCTCGTAGTCCTGGACCGCTGCCGCCCCGCATACCGCCGTGGGCGTGCCGCCCGTGGCCTCGCAGATCTCCGCGGTCAGCGGCTCGGCCGTGCGGTCGATCGCCTGTCAGGTCGGGTCTTCGAACTCCGCGGGCTGCTTGGCCATGCCCGCGGTCACCGCCGCGAGCTGGTTGGGCGTTCCGAGCAAGCTCAGCTGAATGTCGGCTTCGAGCCTCAGCGTCTCCTCGGTCGACCCGGTCCACGACTCGTCGAACAGCCGTTTCATCCCGCGGACCGCGTCCGGCGACCGGGTCGCGATCTCGGCCGCGAGCGCCTGCGCGGCCGCCAGCGGGTCGTCGGTGAGATGGGTCACGAGCCCGAGAGCATGGGCCTCGCTGCCGGTCATGATGCGTCCGGTGTAGGCGAGCTCCTTGGCGACGTCGACACCGACCAGCCGCGGGAGCGTGCGTGTGATCGCCATGTCCGGGATCAGCCCCCACTTGACCTCGAGTACCGCCATGCGCGCGTCGGGGGTGGCAAAGCGCACGTCGGCGGCGAGCGCGATCTGGAGGCCCCCGCCGAGGCAGTGGCCGTGGATCGCTGCGATCACCGGCACGGGCACCTCGAGCCAGCCGTGAGCCGCGCGCTGGAACCAGTTGGGGACGGGTCCGCGCAGCGGGTCCATCAGCGCATCGGACCCGGGCTGGTTGGCCATCACGCCGGCGACGTCGAGCCCGGAGCAGAAGCTCGGGCCCTCGCCGTGCAGGACGACCGCTCGCACCCCCGGCTCGACCGCGACGCGGGCGGCGGCCGTGGTGATCGCGTCGAACATCGCGATGTCGAGCGCGTTGTGTTTGTCGGGCCGGATGAGGGTGACGGTGGCGACGTGATCGGATACATCGATCGCGACGCGCTCCTCCGTCTCGACGGTCTGCTCGCTCATCACCCGGGAACACTATCCATCGGCGTGACCTCGTCGCCGACCCGGATCGCTCCTGGCTCGAGCACCTGACCGTAGATCCCGAACGGCAGCGGTTCTGTGCAGTCCAGGCCCGTGCGGTAGTCGCCCAGCATGTCGAGTGTCGGCCGGTCGACCTGGCCGGTGTCGGGGTCGCGGCTGGTGATCAGGCAGCGGCCGACGTGGCCGCCGAACGCGATCGTCGCCTCACCGATCCGCACCGTGCGCCCGACCCAGCCGTCCTCGGCGTGAGCCTCGACGCCGTCGATCTCGATCAGCATCCGGAAGCGACGGACGTCGAGCGATCGGCCGTCGCCGGCTTGCGCCAGCCTCGTCAGCGAGGCCCGTGAGATCAGCGACACCGCGCCGGTGGCGCCGCGATCGACCGCGGTCGCGCGGTCGCCCACTTCGACGAGCCGGAGCGTCTGTGCGAAGCAGTCGCTGAGCGCGGCCGACCATGGTCCCTCGACGAGCCTTCCCTCGGCGGTCTGGGAGAAGAATGTGGTCGTGACCTGATCACCGAGCCGGATCTCTCCGTCGACGACCTGCCCGTCGGGAAGCTCGAGCCGCAGCGTCCGCTCCGCATCGCAGTAGTCGGCGACCACCTGTTGGAGCTCGCCGACCAGCTTGCTGTTGATCATCCGCTCACGGCTGTCGATCAGGTAGAAGCGCCGGTTCTCCCGAACCCCGTCGGGCCCAAGCTCGATCCTGTCGACCCGACGCAGACGGGTGGCTTTGACCGGCGTGAGGGCCAGCCCGACGACAACCGGCACGCTACGCCGCCGCCTGCTCGGCCCAGTCGCGGTAGAGCTGCCAGTACCGCCCCTGCGCCTCGAGCAGCTCGTCGTGGGTCCCGTCTTCGACCACCTGCCCGTGCTCGAGCACGAGGATCCGCCCGGCATGGCGGATCGTCGACAGCCGGTGGGCGATCACGATCGCGGTCCGTCCGGCGACCAGCCGCCGCAGGCCCTGCTCGATCAGGCTCTCGGTGTGCACGTCGACGTTGGAGGTGGCCTCATCGAGCACAAGTATGCGCGGATCTGCGACCAATGCCCGCGCGAACGCGACCAGTTGGCGCTGGCCGGCCGACAGCTGCACGCCGCGCTCTCCGATCTGCGAGTCGTAGCCGCCCTCGAGCTCGGAGATGAATTCATGCGCTCCGACGGCGCGCGCGGCCGCCTCGATCTCCTCGTCGATCGCATCATGTCGGCCGAACGCGATGTTCTCGCGGATCGTGCCGCTGAACAGGAAGCCCTCCTGGGGGACGATCCCCATCTGCGAGCGGAGCGAGTGCGCGGTGACGGTGCGTAGGTCGCGGCCGTCCACGAGCACACCGCCTGAGGTGGGGTCGTAGAACCGCGCCACGAGCTTGGCGAACGTCGACTTGCCGGCGCCAGTCTCGCCGACGAGCGCGACGGTCTGGCCCGGCGGGATCACGAGGTCGAGGTCGCGCAGCGCGTACTCGCCGCCGTCGGCGGAGCCGTACCGGAACGACACGTCGTCGAAGCGGATTTCGCCCCGGATCGAGGGCAGCGTGATCGCGTCGGGGGCGTCGGCGAGGTCGGGTTGCTCGTCGAGCAGGTCGAAGATCTTGTCGAGCGCGGCCATCCCGGACTGGTAGGTGGTGTACAGCTGCGACAGCTGCTGGATCGGATCAAAGAAGTTGTTGAGCGCGGCGATGAACGCGAACACCACGCCGGTCGACGTATGGCCGTTGATCGCCTCGATGCCGCCGATGACGAGGATCTCGACCGTCACGATCGCCGACAGGAACTCGACGCCGGGGAAGTACGCCGCGTTGAGGTTGACGGTCGTCATGTTTGCGGCCCGGTTCTCGTCGTTGAGCTCGCGGAACCGTTTGATGTGCGCCCGCTCCTGACCGAACGCGCGGACGACGCGGATGCCCGACAGGGTCTCCTGGAGGTATCCGGTGATCGCGGCGATCTTCTCGCGGGTCAGGCGGTAGGCGTCGGCCGAGGCGATGCGGAATGCGAACGCACCCACCGCCAGCACCGGCAGTACCAGGAAGGTGAGCAGCGCCAGATGCGGGTCGAGCACGAACAGGATCACGACCACGCCGATCAGCGTCAGGCCGGACTGGATCAGCGTCGCCATTCCGTCCTCGACGAGCTGGTCGAGCGCCTCGACGTCGTTGGTCATCCTCGAGATGATCACGCCGGTCCGGTTGCGTGAATAGAAGCCGATCGACAGCTGCTGCAAATGGATGAACAGGCGGATACGGAGGTCCTGGAGCGCGCGCTGCCCGACCCATCCGACGAGATACGTCTGCGCGTACGTCGCGGCCGCGTAGACGATCGCCGACACGAGGAACAGGACGACGATCAAATCGAGCGCGCCGACATCGTGGCGCTGGATCCCCTGGTCGATCGCCAGCTTGGCGAGGGGCGCCGGCGCCAGCGCCGCGGCGGTCGCGGCCACCAGCGACAGGAACATCGCAAGCACGCGCCACTTGTAAGGCGCCAGCAACTCGATCAGGCCGCGGATCTTGCGGCCCCGGCCTCGCGACTGCCTGACGCGCCGGCGAATGTCGTTCAGGCGACTCACAGTCCCACCGCCTCGATCGCGTTGCGCGTCAGGAACACCTGATCGGGCATGCCCTTCTCGACGATCTCGCGGTACAGATCGGACTCCTCGAGCAGGTCGTCGTGGCTGCCGTGCGCAACCACCCGGCCGTGCTCGAGCACCACGATCTCGTCCGCGAGCGCGATCGTCGAGAGACGGTGGGCGATGACGAACGTGGTCCGTCCGGCCATCACCTCGCCGAGCGCCTGCTTGATCTCCTGCTCGGTGGAGGCGTCGACCGACGAGGTCGCGTCGTCGAGCACGAGGATGCGTGGATCGGCCAGTACGGCCCGGGCGATCGCGATCCGCTGGCGCTGGCCGCCCGACAGGGTCAGCCCCCGCTCGCCTACGAGCGTCTCGTAGCCGTTCGGGAGCGCCTCGATGAATTCCGCCGCCTGAGCGACCTCGGCAGCCCGTTCGACCTCCTCGCGCGTCGCGTGGGGGCGCGCGTAGGCGATGTTGTCGTGGATCGTGGCCGAGAACAGGAACGGGTCGTCGGTGACGACCGCGATCGCGTGTCGCAGGCTGTGCAGATCGACCGAGCGGACGTCGGCGCCGTCGATCCGAACCGACCCGGAGCTGACCTCGTACAAACGGGGGAGGAGGGACACGAGCGCGGTCTTGCCGGAGCCCATCGCGCCCACGAGCGCGACCGTGCGGCCCGGCTCGATTTCCAGATCGACGTCACGCAGCGCCGGCTGGATGGCGCCGTCGAAGGTCAGGCTCACGTGGCGCAGCGACACCCGCCCCGGCCCGTCGGGCAGCGGCCGTGCGTTCTCGGGGCTGGTGATCTGCGGCGCGCGGTCCAGCACCTGGAAGATACGGGCGCCCGAGGCGGTCGCTCGCTGCGCGGCGCTCAGCATGTACCCGAGCGTCCGCATCGGCGAGATCAGCATCAACAGGTACGCGTAGAACGCGGTGAACTGGCCGATCGTCAGCGATCCGTTGATCACGTCTCGCCCGCCGACGAGCAGGATCAGCGCCAGACCCAGGTTCGGCAGGAAGCTGATCAGAGGCGTGTAGCGGGCCTGGATCCGCGTCGCGTACATCTGCTGGTCGAACACCCGCGCCACCGAATGCTCGAAGCGGTGAAGCTGTCGCTCCTCCTGGGCGAACGCCTTGATGACGCGCACGCCGGACACGTTCTCCTCGGTGTCGGCGGTCAACTCCGCGATCCGTTGCTGGGCCTCCTGGAGCGCGGGCCGCGAGCGGCGCCCGTACAGCCACGCGATCACGACCACGAACGGCACCGGCGACAGCGACAGCGCCGCCAGCGCCGGCTGGAGCGCGAACATCGCGACCGCGGCGAGCGCGATCGTGAAGATCGACTGGGCGATAAAGATCAGGCCGTAGCCGAGGAAGAAGCGGACCGCCTGCAGGTCGACCGTGGCGCGCGACATCAGCTGCCCGGTCTGCTGGCGGTCGAAGAACGCGAGCTCGAGCGACTGGAGCGCGCCGTAGAGCCCGTCGCGCAGGTCGACCTCGGTGGCAAGCGACACCCGCCCGGCGATCAGGCGCCGGGCCGCGCTCAGCGCCAGCCGGGCCAGGCCGGCGACGATGATCGCGATCCCCCAGATGATCAGCTCGTGGTGGTGGCCGTAGCGGATCGCGTCAATCGCCCGCCCGGTGAGGTACGGGATCAGCACGGTGGCGCCCATCGCGCCGAACGCGAGCACAAAAGACCAGGCGACAGCTCTGCGGTATGGCCGCAGGAAGCCGAGCAGTCGCCTGAATATAAGCATACTTCATAAAGTATAGTAAGTCGGCGGGTGGCGTGCCGCGCCCGAAGCGCGGCGCTGTTTCGGTCAGGTTTTGCAGGCGATTTGTGATTGGGCGCGAGCGCTTTGGGCGGGCACCGCCACCCGCCTTCCTAGCTGAACGACTGCTCCGTGCCGTCGCCGCGGCCCCGCGGGTCGCCCCGTCTAGCTCACGCGGTGGTCGTCGCGGCGCAGAGCGTTGGTGAACCGCTTCGGCACGGCGGCGTCCTTGCCCTCTTCCCACAGCGTGATCACGACCAGCTCGCCGCCGTCGGGGCGGCACAAGTAGACGACGTCGCGGCGCTCGAGGTCGCGCACCAGGACGGTTCCGGCGGAGCCCGGCTCGACGCGGCCCGCGGCGTGGGCGCGGGCGACGCGGGAGGCGATCTCGGTCTTCTCGTCGAGCGTTCCGCGGACGCGCTGGCGAAAGCGCTCGGCGGCGTGATCTGTGACGGCGACGAGCATCGGAGCTCGGCACGAAGATAGAGGGCGCGACGGTTCGAACTTGAACCGGCACCGCTGCGGGCGCCGCTGCGGACGATGTTCCGAGTCTGAGGGAGGGTGGCGACCCGGCCCGCATCCCTCGCGCTCCATCAGCGTTGCCCCGCGACCGCGGTCCGAGAGCGCCTGGGGCTGCGGGGCGGGAACGCCACCCTCCACCAACAAAGTAGGGTCCAGACTCGAAAATGACCTCCGTCCGCGAAGCGACACTCGAGCTGTTCCGCGCCCACGGGATGACGACGATCTTCGGCAACCCCGGCTCCACCGAGCTGCCGATGTTGGCGAACCTTCCCGACGACTTCACCTACGTGCTCGGGTTGCAGGAGCTGGTCGTGGTGGGGATGGCTGACGGGTACGCGCAGGCGAGCGGACGGCCGACTCACGTCAATCTGCACACGGCGCCGGGGGTGGGCAACGCCGTCGGCGGGATCGGCAACGCGCTCGCGAACAAGGCGCCGCTGGTGATCACCGCGGGCCAACAGGTGCGCCCGCAGATCACCCACCAGGCGCTGCTCACCAATCGCGACGCCACCGTCGGCCCGCAGCCGTACGTGAAGTGGAGCCACGAGCCACCGCGCGCGCAGGACGTCCCCGGCGCGATCGGGCGCGCCATCCACCACGCCACGCTGCCGCCGCGCGGTCCGGCGTTCGTGTCGATCCCGATGGACGACTGGAACGCCGAGGCCGACGGCGATCGCGCGCTGAACGCCCAGCGCCGAGTCGTCATCGGCCGGGCCGTGCCGGACCCGGCGGAGCTCGCGCAGCTCGCCGCGCTGCTCGAGTCGGCGCGCGACCCGGTGATGATCGCGGGCCCCGAGATCGACGCGAGCGGCGGATGGCACGCCGCGGTCGCGCTCGCCGAGAAACAGCGGCTTCCGGTGTGGGCCTCGCCCGGCACCGCGAGCAGCCGGATTGGCTTTCCGGAGAACCACCCCAACTTCGTCGGCGTCCTGCCGCCGGCGATCGGCCCGCTCGCGCAGACGCTGAACGGGCACGACGTGATCCTCGCCGTCGGCACGCAGGTGTTCCCGTATTACCCGTACATGCCGGGGCCGCTGCTTCCCGAGGGTGCGTCGCTGATCGCGATCACGAGCGACCCGGACGAGGCGGCGCGCGCGCCGATGGGCGACGCGATCGTCGGCGACGTCGCGCTCGCGCTGCAGCAGCTCGTGGCGCTGGTCGGCGAGTCGGGCCGGCCCAGCCGGGATCCGCGTCCCGTGCCCTCGGAACCGGCGCATGCCGACCCGATGAGCGGCTCGGAGGCGATGGCGGCGCTCGCCGAAGTGTGGCCCGACGGCGGAATCGCGGTGGCGGAGATACCGTCGAGCGCGTCCGCGCTGCGCAACCGGCTGCGGCTGTCCCAGCCCGGCAGCTACTACCAGAGCGCCAGCGGCGGGCTCGGCTTCGGGATCTGCGCGGCCGTAGGCGTGCAGCTGGCCGAGCCCGATCGGCCGGTGGTGTGCGTCGTGGGGGAGGGGTCGGCGCAGTATGGGATCACGGTCCTGTGGACCGCGGGCGCCTACAAGGTGCCCGTCACGTTCCTCGTCGTGCGCAACGCGGAGTACATGATCCTCAAGTGGTTCGCGGAGTTAGAGCAGGTGGCCGGCGCCCCGGGCCTCGAGCTTCCCGGGCTCGACACGGCGGCAGTGGCGCGGGCGTATGGGATGCCGGCGGAAACCGTGTCGAGTCGCGAACAGCTCACCGAAGCACTCCGGAAGGCGATTCCCGCCGACGACGGTCCCCGCCTGATAGAGGCCCGGGTCGCGTCCGGCATGTGGTGGGAATAACGGCCGGTCACCGCGGGACGCCGTACGACTCGTGAACCTGCGCCGCCTCCTGGTCCTGCTGCGCCGACTCCCGCGATTGAACCCGGTTGACCTGATCGCACAGCAGCGCCCACGCGGTCCGGTCGTCCTTGCCGCGGTAGCGATCACGCCCCTGAAGGAACGCCCACGCCTCGCTGCGCAGGTAGGCGGCGGCGAGCCCTCGGCGGGTCGATCGCTGGGAGGGCTTGAGCCACTGGCTGATGCTCTGCAGGAGCCCGACGACCAGGCCGAGGACGATCGCGTAGACCTTCGGAGCATCGAGCGCCGCGGCCAGCGACGCGCCGACGCCGGCGAGGATCGAGGTCAGGTTCAGGAAGTTGTCGAGCATCGAGTAGCCGCGCAGGCTCCGCTCGTACATCTTCATCGGTCCGATGAACCGGTGGACCAGGAATGCGCGCTGGATCTCGAGCTGGTCGAGCGCGTGGGAGTGGTCGCCCCACGCGACCTCGGCGAGCCGGCGCTCGATCAATCGCGCGATGTCCTGCGCTTCGCCGCTCAGCTGCTCGCGCATGCCGAGGGCCGTGAGCAGGGCGTCGACCTCGTCGTTGCCCGCCCGCATCAGCCGGGTGACGACGCTCTCGTTGCGGGCGGGCTCGCCGACGGTCTGCCCGCCTGGAGTCGCCACCGCCGGTTGTTGCTCGGTCACCGGCTCGGGTGGGTCGGTGTGCTCGGTCATCTCGTGCCGCCCTCCTCCGTCTGTCTGCTCGTCCGCAGTCCCCGGCGCGGGCCTTCGTCAAGCGAGCGCTGAACGCAGCGCAAACGGTAATCGGTCCGGCGGGCCCCGGGGGGCCGTGCAATCAGAGGTTCACAGCGACGTACTTCGTCTCGAGGTACTCCTCGATGCCCTCGTAACCGCCTTCGCGGCCGAACCCCGATTGCTTGATGCCGCCGAACGGCGCGCCGGCGTTGGACACCATCCCCTGGTTGAGTCCCACCATGCCGGTCTCGAGCCGCTCGATCACGCGCAGCGCGCGCTTGAGGTCGTTGGTGAAGACGTAGGCGACGAGGCCGTACTCGGTGTTGTTGGCGGCGGCGATCGCCTCGTCCTCGTCGGCGAATCCCTTGACGGGCGCGACCGGGCCGAAGATCTCCTCCTGGAGTAGGTTGGCATCGTCGGGGATGTCGGTGAGCACCGTCGGGTCGAAGAAGTAGCCGGCGCCTTCGCGGGCGTGGCCGCCGACCACCGCCTTGGCCCCGCGGCCGATCGCGTCCTCGACGAGCTCGGCGACCTTGCTGCGCTGGCCGTCGTCGATCAGCGGCCCGACCTGCACGCCCTCCTCGGTGCCGCGGCCGACCTTCATCGCGCCCATCTTCTCCGCGAGCTTCCCGGCGAACTGCTCGGCGACCGATTCGGCGACGTGGAAGCGGTTGGCCGCGGTGCACGCCTCGCCGATGTTGCGCATCTTCGCGATCAGCGCGCCCTGGACGGCGGCGTCGATGTCGGCGTCGTCGAACACGATGAACGGCGCGTTCCCGCCGAGCTCCATCGACAGCCGCAGCAGGTTCTCGGAGGCCTGCCCCATGAGCTTGCGGCCGACCTCGGTCGAGCCGGTGAACGACAGCTTCCGCAGACGCTGATCGGCGATCAGCGGGCCCATCGTCTCGCTCGAGGAGGAGGCGGTGACGAGGTTCACGACCCCGGCCGGCAGGCCGGCCTCCTCGAGGATCTTGACGAGCATCAGCATCGACAACGGCGTCTGCTGCGCCGGCTTGACGACCACGGTGCAGCCGGCGGCGATCGCGGGCCCGATCTTGCGGGTACCCATCGCCATCGGGAAGTTCCACGGCGTGATCAGCAGGCACGGCCCGACCGGCTGCTTCATCGTCAGTACACGGCCCTGCCCGTTCGAGTTCACCGAGTAGCGCCCATCGATCCGTACGGACTCCTCGGAGAACCAGCGGAAGAACTCGGCGGCGTAGGTGATCTCCGCTTTGGACTCGGCGAGCGGCTTGCCCATCTCGAGCGTCATCAGCAGCGCGAGGTCGTCGGCCCGTGCCACCAGCGCCTCGAATGCGCGCCGGAGGATCTCACCGCGCTCGCGGGGCGCGTGCGTGGCCCAGTCGGGGCCCGCCTCGACGGCCGCGGTCAGCCCGGCCTTGGCGTCGTCGGTCGACGCATCGGCGACTTCGCA
Source organism: uncultured Solirubrobacterales bacterium (assembly GCA_963836715.1). GTDB lineage: Bacteria > Actinomycetota > Thermoleophilia > Solirubrobacterales > Solirubrobacteraceae > Palsa-465. The sequence goes on along the minus strand of CAWIKH010000007.1, from coordinate 180,862 downwards.
CAGGGACTCGCCGGTCGAGGGGTCCTCGACCGACAGCGTGCCCTTCGCGCCGTCTCGCCATTGCCCGCCGATGTAAAGCTGCTTGGGTACCTCATCGACGATTTTCTGTTCCGCTGGGGCTGTGATCGTGGTCATGGACCCAACCTACCACCCGGTGAAGCCGCCCCAGCCGACCGCCGAGCGGGCGGGCCTCTGGTAAAGGCCCGCCCGCCGGTGGTGTGGGAGGAGAGAGTTCTTCTACGCGGGTTGTGGAACCGCGGCCGGCTCGAGCGCGACGGCCAGCACCTCGTCGACGGTCATCGCGAAGTGGAAGGCCATCGCGTCGCGCACCTCCGCTGGCACGTCGTCCAGATCGCCGCGATTTCGCTCGGGCAGGACCACATCGGTGAGACCCGCCGCGTGCGCCGCCAGCACCTTCTGCTTGACGCCGCCGATCGGTAGCACCCGGCCCTGGAGCGTGACCTCGCCGGTCATGCCGACCGTGTGGCGCACGGGCCTGTCGCTGAGCAGCGAGGTCAGCGCGGTCACCATCGTCACACCGGCACTCGGGCCGTCCTTGGGGATCGCGCCCGCCGGCACGTGGACGTGGAACGAGCGGTCCTCGAACACCGAGGGGTCGATCTCGAGCTCATGCGCATGCCCACGGACGTACGAGAGGGCGATCTGCGCCGACTCCTTCATAACGTCGCCGAGCTGGCCGGTGAGCGTCAGTCCGGACGAGGGTGGGTGGGCCGTCATTCCCGTGGCCTCGATGAACAGCACGTCGCCGCCGGTGCCGGTCACGGCGAGGCCGGTCGCGACGCCGGGAACCGCGGTGCGGATTGCCGACTCCTGGAAGTGGCGCTGGCGTCCGAGCGCGTCGCGGACCGCGTCGAGGTCGATGACCACGGGGGTTTCCGCCTCACCTGACGCGATCTTCGTCGCGGTCTTCCGCAGCAGCGTTCCGAGCTCGCGCTCGAGCTGGCGTACGCCCGCCTCGCGCGTGTACTCATTGGCGACCGTGTTCAGCAGCTCGTCGGAGATCTCGACCTCCTCGGGCCGCAGGCCGTTTCGCTCCAGCTGGCGCTTCCACAGGTAGCCGCGGGCGATCGCGACCTTCTCCGAGGTCGTGTAGCCGTCGAACCGGATGACCTCCATCCGGTCGAGCAACGGGCCGGGGATCGTGTCCGCGACGTTCGCGGTCGCGATGAACAGCACGCCGCTCAGGTCGAGCTCGACGTCCAGGTAGTGGTCCCGGAAGCTGTGGTTCTGCGCCGGGTCGAGCACCTCGAGCAGGGCCGCGCTGGGGTCGCCGCGCCAGTCGGCGCCGACCTTGTCGACCTCGTCGAGCATGATCACCGGGTTCATCGTGTCGGCGTCGCGCAGGGCACGGACGAGCCGGCCCGGGAGCGCGCCGATGTAGGTGCGCCGGTGACCACGGATCTCGGCCTCGTCGCGGACGCCGCCGAGCGACATCCGGACGAACTCGCGTCCGGTGGCGCGGGCGATCGACTCGCCGATCGACGTCTTGCCGGTACCGGGCGGTCCGATCAGGGTCAGGATTGCGCCTGAGCGCTTGTCCTCGGTGATGCCGCGCTCCTGGCGCAGCTTCTTGACCGCGATGTACTCGACGATCCGGTCCTTGACGTCCTCGAGGCCCGCGTGGTCGGCGTCGAGCACCTCACGCGCGTGCTGCGGATCGAGGCGCTCATCCGAGCGCTTGCTCCACGGCACGGCGATCAGCCAGTCCAGATAGGTCCGGATCACGCTCGACTCCGCCGACTGCTCGCCGAGCCGCTCGAGCCTGCCGAGCTCCTTGTCGGCCTGCTCGCGGACAGCCTCAGGCATGCCGGCCTCCTCGATCTTGGTCCTGTACTCCTCAACGACAGACGCGTCGTCCTCGCCGAGCTCCTTGCGGATCGACTCCATCTGCTTGCGCAGGAAGTAGTCGCGCTGCTGCTTCTCGGCGCCGGACTCGACATCGTCGCGGATGCGCTTGCGCACCTGGAGCTCGGCGAGCCGCTCGCGCTGGAAGCCGAGGGCGAGCTCGAGCCGCTCGGTCACGTCGAGCGTCTGGAGGAGCCTGACCTTGTTCTCGTAATTCAGATCGGGGGAGTAGCCGCCGGTGTCGGCAAGCGTGCCGGGCTCGGTGATGCTCCGCAGGAACGAGGAGATCCGGCCGTCGTCGCCGCGCAGCTCGAGGATCTCCTCGACGACCGCGCGGTACTCGCGCTCGAGGTTCCGGGTCTTGCCGTCGACCGGGACCGGGTCGGGCTGCTCCTCGACCTCGACGTACAGCCGCCCGTCGGGATTGGTGTGGGCGGCTCCGGCGACACCGCGATGCAGCCCCTGGAGCGAGACCGCGCGGGCGCCACCGGGCAGCCGGACCCGATCGGTGACCTGGGCGACGGTGCCGATGCTGGCAAATTCCTGTTCGTGTCTGGGTACGAGGAGCACCTGCTCCTCCTCGCCGGCGTCGATCGCGAGCGTGAGCGACATGCCCGGGAAGGCCACGACGTCGTCGAGTGGAATCAAAAGAAGACGACTAGACATCAGTAAAGGCCATTCGCTTTCGATAGTTGCTTACTCAAGATAAGTGAAGGATACCACCTCGCGAGTGGCTATCACAAGCACGATCTTAGTCGGGGACGCTGAGATCTTTCCGGGGCTCGTGGCGCCGCCGATTTGGCGACCGCGGCCCGCATCTGGAAACATGCGCCGCAATGCCGGATCAACAAAGTCCGCGAAGGGACGCGGCGCACGACGTGCTGGCCGCCGAGGCGTTTGCAGTGCCGTCGTCCGACCCGGCCCTGCGCCACCAGCCGATCACGCTGCCCGACGATCCGAGCGGGATCGCCGAGCCTCACGACGTGCTCGCGGCCGAGGAGTTCGCGATGCCGGCGCCCCGGGGTTCGTCGGAGTCCGGTGGCGCGCTGGCGCGGGCCGGCCGGGCCGTGTCGCCGAGCCGGATCGCCATCGCCGCGGGGCTCGCGTTGCTGGCGTTGCTGGCGTTGCGGCGTCGGCGTCGGCGTCGGCGTCGGGGCTAGCCTAGCCGCCCGGCGCTTGGGAAGAAACTCTGACTATGTCCGAGTTTCTTCCCAAGGGGACGCGGGCGGGCGAGGAGGCGGAGGCCTAGGAAGCGCGGGCGGGCGAGGAGGCGGAGGCCTAGGAAGCGCGCGCGGGGCGCTTGCGCGGGGGCATGAGGTCCGTGATCGTCCCCTCGGCCATCTCGGCGGCGAACCCGATCGTCTCGGTCAGCGTCGGGTGCGGATGGATCGTGAGCCCGATGTCCTCGGCGTCGGAGCCCATCTCGAGCGCGTGCACGGTCTCGGCGATCAACTCGCCGGCGTTGACGCCGACGATCCCTGCGCCGAGCAGGCGGCGGGAGTGGGGCCCGCCCACCCCGCCCACGCCGCCCATCCCGCCCACCCCGAACAGCAGCTTGGTCATGCCCTCGTCCCGCCCGAGCGACAGCGCTCGTCCAGATGCGGCCCACGGGAAGACCGCCTTCTCGTACTCGACCCCGTTCGAGCGAGCCTCGGTCTCGGTCAGGCCCATCCACGCCACCTCGGGATCGGTGTAGGCGACCGACGGGATCGCGCGGGGGTCGAACTCGGCGCCGGCCACTCCGGCGATCACCTCGGCGGCGACCTTGCCCTCGTGCGAGGCCTTGTGGGCGAGCATCGGGCCGCCGACGACGTCGCCGATCGCATAGATCCCCGGCACGTTCGTACGCAACTGCCGGTCGACCGGGATGAATCCCGCATCGTCGACGGTGACCCCGGCCTTCGAAGCGCCGACAGCGCGCCCGTTTGGCCGGCGCCCGATCGCCACCAGGATCCCGTCGAACGTTTCGGACGCCCCGGAGGACAGCTTCACCGCGAGACCGCTGTCGGAGGCATCGACCGACTCGACCTTGGTGCCGAGATGGATCGCCTCGTACCGGCCCGAGATCCGCTTGTGCAGCGGCTTGACCAGGTCGGGGTCGCACCCCGGGATGAGCTGATCGAGGAGCTCGACCATCGTCACCTTTGACCCGAGCGCGTCGTACACGGTCGCCATCTCGAGGCCGATGATCCCGCAGCCGATCACCATCAGCCGCTCGGGGACCGAGGGTAGATCGAGCGCCCCGGTCGAGGAGAAGATCCGCTCGTCGTCGGGCAGCGCCGGCAACGACGCCGCCTCTGAGCCGGCCGCGATGATGCAGTTGTCGAACGACACCGTCCTGTCGCCGACCGTCACCGTGTTCGGGCCGGTCAACGACGCCACGCCGGTGACGACCTCGACCTTTCGCTGCTTGGCGAGTCCGGCGAGGCCGCCGGTGAGCTTGCCGACAACCGACGCCTTCCAGGCGCGGAGCGCGTCCAGATCGATCTCGGCCTGGCCGAACCTGATCCCGTGGTCGGCCATCTCCTCGGCCTCGGCGACGACCCGGGCGGCGTGGAGCAGCGCCTTGGAGGGGATGCACCCGACGTTGAGGCAGACGCCGCCGAGCGTGTCGTAGCGCTCGATCAGCACGGTCTTCAACCCGAGATCGGCCGCGCGGAACGCGGCGGTGTAGCCGCCGGGGCCCGACCCGATAACGACGACCTGGGCGTCGCGATCGCCGCCGGCGCCGTTGGCGGAGGGCGGGGGAGGGGCGGGCTCGCGCTCGACCGACGCGGTGGTGGGGGTTGCCGGCGCGTCAGGGGTGGTTGCCGGCGCGTCAGGGGTGGCTGCCGGCGCGTCGGGGGTCGCCGCCGTCGCCTCGCGCGCGGCGTCCGTGGGTCCGGCGCCGTCGGGCTCGAGCGTCAGCAGCACGCTGCCCTCGGACACGCGGTCGCCGATCTTGACGCTCAGCTGCTTGACGGTGCCGGCCTCGGGCGCGGGCACGTCCATCGTCGCCTTGTCGGATTCGAGCGTGACCAGCGGATCCTCGAGCGCGACTTCGTCGCCGGGCGAGACGTGGATCTCGATCACCGGGACGTCGGTGAAGTCCCCGATGTCCGGGACGCGGATCTCGGTCACAGCAGCGCTCGTTTCAGATCGCTCAGGACCTTGACCAGGTACACCATGAACCGCGCCGCCGCGGCGCCGTCGATCACGCGATGGTCGTAGGACAACGACAGCGGGACCATCAGGCGCGGGACGAACTCGCGACCGTTCCACACCGGCTTCATCGCCGAGCGGGTGGCGCCGAGGATCGCGACCTCAGGCGCGTTGATGATCGGGGTGAAGCTGGTCCCGCCGATCCCGCCGAGCGAGGAGATCGTGAACGAGGCGCCGGCCATGTCGCCGGGCATCAGCTTGCCGTCGCGCGCCTTGCCCGACAGCTCGGTCAGCTCGCGCGCGATATCCAGCAGGCCCTTCTGGTCGGCGTTCTTGATCACCGGCACGACCAGGCCTCCGGGCGTGTCGGCGGCGAAGCCGATGTTGTAGTACCGCTTGAGGATCAGGTCCTCGCCGTCGAGCGAGGCGTTGAAGTTCGGGAACACCTTCAGCGTCGCCACCGACGCGACGACCAGGAACGACACCATCGTGACCTTGACCCCGCGCGACCGCTCATGCTCGTCGTTGAGCTGCTTGCGCCACGCCTCGAGGTCGGTGATGTCCGCCTCGTCGTTGTGCGTGACGTGCGGGATCATCACCCAGTTGCGCGCCAGCACGGGCCCCGAGATCCGCTGGATCCTCGACCGCTTGACGCGCTCGATCTCCCCGAACTTCGAGAAGTCGACCGACGGCCAAGCCGGCAGGTCGAGACCTAACCCAGGCCCGCTCGCCGGGCCACCGGCCGGCGCGCCCGGCGCGGACGGACCACGATCGACGAACGCGTGCACGTCTTCCTTGGTGATCCGACCCTTGCGACCGCTGCCAGTCACCTGGTGCAGGTCGACGCCGAGCTCGCGGGCGATTCGCCGAACCGCGGGGCTGGCATAGACGGGACCTCCGCCGTTCGCGTCGGCAGCAGGAACCGCGGCCGCCGGTGGCGCGGGCGCCGGCGCCTCGGACGGCGGTGGCGCGGGTGGCGCGGCCTGCTCCTCGGTTTGCACCGCGCTTTCGACTGAGTCGGCTGCCTTCGTCCCGGCCGGGGCGCCGCCGTCCCCGTCGCCCGATCGCGACAGCGTCAGCAGCTCGACGCCCTGGGAGACCTTGTCGCCGATCTTCACGAGCAGCTCGCGGACGGTGCCCGCGACCGGCGCCGGCACATCCATCGTCGCCTTGTCGGACTCGAGCGTCAGCAGCGGATCGTCGATCGCGACGGTGTCGCCCGGCGAGACCAGGATCTCGATGATCGGGACGTCCTCGAAGTCGCCGATGTCCGGGACGGCGACCGATACCGCGTCGGACGTCGCGCTCATACGGTCGTCGGCATCGGGGCTTCGGCGTCGATCTCGTACCGCGTGATCGCCTCCCGCACCCGCTCGCGGTCGAGCGTGCCCTCGTCGGCGAGCTGCTTCAGAGCGGCAACCGCAACGTAGTGCCGGTCGACCTCGAAGAACCGCCGGAGCGCCCGGCGTGAGTCGCTGCGGCCGAAGCCGTCGGTGCCGAGCACGCCGTAGCGGCGAGGTACCCACTGGCGGATCTGATCGGGGAACGCCCGCAGATAGTCGGTCGAGGCGACGACCGGCCCCTCGCGCGACTCCAGTTGCTCGGTCACGTACGCACGGCGCGGCTCCTCGAGCGGGTGGAGCATGTTCCACCGCTCGACCTCGATCCCGTCGCGGCGAAGCTGGGTGAACGAGGTCACGCTCCATACGTCGGCGGCCACGCCGAAGTCGGACTCGAGCAGCTCGGCGGCGGCGAGCACCTCGTTGAGGATCGTCCCCGATCCGAGCAGTTGCACCCTCGAGCCATCCTTGTCCGAGCGCCGGAGCAGGTACATCCCGCGCAGGATCCCCTCCTGGGCGCCCTCGGGCATCGCCGGGTGCCGGTAGTTCTCGTTCATCAGCGTGATGTAGTAGAAGACGTCCTCCTGCTCGGCGACCATCCGCCGCAGGCCATCCTGGACGATCACCGCGACCTCGTAGCCGAACGTCGGGTCATACGCCCGGCAGTTCGGCACCACCGAGAACAGCACGTGGCTGTGGCCGTCCTCGTGCTGGAGTCCCTCGCCGTTCAGCGTCGTCCGCCCGGCCGTGCCGCCGAGCATGAAACCGCGCGTTCGCGAGTCGGCCGCCGCCCACACGAGGTCACCGACGCGCTGGTAGCCGAACATCGAGTAGTAGATGTAGAACGGCACCATCTGAACGGCGTGCGCGCTGTACGACGTCCCGGCGGCGATGAACGAGGAGATCGACCCGGCCTCGGTGATCCCCTCCTCGAGGATCTGGCCGTGCTTGTCCTCCTTGTAGAACATCAGCTGCTCAGAGTCCTGGGGCTGGTAGAGCTGGCCGACCGGCGAATAGATCCCGACCTGGCGGAACATCCCCTCCATCCCGAACGTGCGTGACTCGTCGGGGACGATCGGGACGATCCGGCGGCCGATCTGCTTGTCGCGCAGCAGCGCCGCCAGCACCCGCACGAACGCCATCGTGGTCGAGATCTCGCGGTCACCGGTCCCCTCGAGCTGACCCTTGAACAGGTCCAACCCCGGGGCCTCGAGCGGCTCGGCCGCCGTCCGCCGCACCGGTATGCTGCCGCCGAGCGCGGCGCGCCGTTCGCGCATGAACTGCATCTCCGGAGAATCCGCGGGTGGCTTGTAGTACTCCGCCGCCCGTACCTGCTCGTCGGTCAGCGGCAGCTCGAACCGGTCGCGGAACGCCAACAGCGCGTCCTCGGTCATCTTCTTGGCCTGGTGGGTGACCATCTGGCCTTCGCCGGAGACACCCATCCCGTAGCCCTTGATCGTCTTGGCGAGGATCACGGTGGGCTGTCCGGTGTGCCGGACCGCCTCGTGGTAGGCGGCATACACCTTCTGCTGATCCAGCCCGCCGCGGTTGAGCAGCCAGATGTCCTCGTCGGACATGCGCGAGACGCGCTCGAGCAGCACCGGGTCGCGCCCGAAAAAGTACTCGCGCACGTACGCCCCGTCGCGCGACTTGAACGTCTGGTACTCGCCGTCGACGCACTCCTCCATCACCTTGACCAACCGGCCGTCGTGATCCTCGGCCAGCAGCGGGTCCCAGCGCGTTCCCCACACGACCTTGATCACGTTCCAGCCGGCGCCGCGGAAGTCGGCCTCGAGTTCCTGGATGATCTTGCCGTTGCCGCGAACCGGGCCGTCGAGCCGCTGCAGGTTGCAGTTCACGACCCATATCAGGTTGTCGAGCCCCTCGCGCCCGGCGAGCGCGGTCGCACCCATCGTCTCGGGCTCGTCCATCTCGCCGTCGCCGAGGAACGCCCACACCTTGCGCCCCGCGGTCTGGGCGACGTCGCGCGCCTCGAGGTACTTCATGAACCGCGCCTGGTAGATCGAGGTGATCGCGCCGATCCCGAGCGACACCGTCGGGAACTGCCAGAACTCGGGCATCAGCCACGGGTGGGGATACGAGGACAGGCCGCCGCCGGCGACCTCCTGGCGGAAGTTGTCGAGCTGCTCCTCGGTGAGGCGTCCCTCGAGGTACGCCCGCGCGTAGTTGCCGGGCGAGGAGTGCCCCTGGAAGTAGACGAGGTCGCCGCCGTGCTCGGATTCGGACCCACCCGCCGCGTGCCAGAAGTGGTTGTAGCCGACCTCGTACAGCGTCGCCAGCGACTGGAAGCTCGCGATGTGGCCGCCGAGCTCGGACGACAGCTTGTTGGCGCGCACAACCATCGCCATCGCGTTCCAGCGAACAATCGAACGGAACCGACGCTCCAACAACGGATCGCCCGGCAGCTTCGCCTCACGCCCAGGCGGGATCGTGTTCACGTACGGGGTGGTGATGCTCGCGATCGGGCCGCTGCCGGCGAGCTGCGCGCGCTGGACGGCGCGCGCGAGGATATGGCGGGCCCGGTCGGGTCCGTCGTGCTCGACGACGGCATCGACAGCCTCGAGCCACTCGGTGGTCTCGACCGTGTCGATGTCAGCTCCGGCGCCGTTTGAGCTTGGGGTCTGGACTCGGTCCGTCATGGCGGAAATGCCCCGCTTGTCGAGACTGACTGGGACTGGTCACTATAGCCCGGTCGCTTGCGCCGAGGGGCCCATGCCCGGGCCGTTTGGCGTACGGTGATGCCATGGCACTGCAAGAACTCGAAGGCGTTGTCGGAGCGCCGTGGGCGCGTCCTCTCGCCGGCGCGCTCGACCAACTCGTTGTTGAGTCCGACGCGCTCGTCGGCAACCCGCTTGGAGACCCGGCGCGCCGGCCGCTGTACGTCTACCGTCCGCCCGGGGTCGAGCTCGACCACCCGAAGGGCATGCCGACGGTGATCGTGATCCAGGGGTTCACTGGTCAGGTCGACATGTGGCTGTCCCACGCGGCGCTCGAGCCGAACATGATCGAGCGGGTCGACGCGATGTTCCACTCGCGGGCCTGCCCGGACGCGATCGTGGTGTTCGTCGACGCCTGGACATCGCGCGGCGGATCGCAGTTCATCAACTCCGCCTCGACCGGCCGCTACCTCGACTACCTGTGCGACGAGGTCGTGCCGTTCATCGACGGGCGCTATCCGACGCTGCCCTCGCGCGATCACCGCGGGCTCGCCGGCAAGTCGTCGGGCGGCTACGGCGCGATGGTCGTGCCGATGCTCCGGCCGGACGTGTTCGGGGCGCTCGCCTCGCACGCCGGCGACGCACTGTTCGAGTGCTGCTATCTGCCCGCGTTTCGCACCGTGGCGCGGTCGTTGCGCGACAACTTCAACGGCTCGTACGAGGTCTTCTGGGAGCAGCTCGCGGCCGCCGATCACTTCGACTTCGCCAAGTACGGCGACCCGTTCGAGATGTACGGGTATGCGTCCGCGTACTCGCCGGACCTGACGGCCCCGGGGCGGGCCCTGCTGCCGTTCGAGATCTCGACCGGCCGCCTGATCGACGACGTGTGGGCGCTGTGGCTCGAGCACGATCCGGTGCGGATGGCTCACCACCACGCCGACGCGCTCCGCAGCATGCACCGGATTTACCTCGATGCCGGCAAGGCCGACGAGTATTTCCTCGACCTCGGCGCCGAGGCGTTTGCGCAGGAGCTGTCGAAGATCGGCGCCGCGCACACGCTCGAGCTGTTCGACGCCAAGCACGGCGGCATCACCTACCGCTACCCCGGCGCGATTCGCGAGCTCGTGACGGCTCTTCAGGAATGACGTCCACCGCAGAGCAGGAGCTCGCGTTCGCTGGGCCGGGCGCGCTCGCCGGCATGGTCCGGCGGCGCGAGGTCAGCCCGCTCGAGCTCGTCGAGTTGTTCACCCGGCGGATCGAGGTGCTCGACCCGAAGCTGAATGCATTCCGTGTGGCAATGGCGGACGAGGCGCTCGCGGCAGCCGAACAAAGTTCATCATTCGATGGTCCCCTCGCGGGCGTCCCGATCGCGATCAAGGACGACATGCCGGTCGCCGGCCAGTCGATGACACGCGGATCGCGCTCATACCGACCCGCGGAGGCGGCCGACGGCGAGGTGGTCAGGCGCCTGCGCGCGGCTGGGGCGATCCCGATCGGGATCACCAACGTTCCCGAGCTGATGATCTTCCCATGGACCGCGAGTGCGGCCAACGGGGTCACGCGCAATCCCTGGGATCCGACGCGAACCCCGGGCGGCTCGTCGGGCGGGTCGGCGGCCGCGGTGGCGTCCGGCATGGTCCCGTGCGCGACCGGCTCGGACGGCGGCGGGTCGATCCGGATCCCCGCGGCCTGCTGCGGGCTGGTCGGGATGAAGCCGAGCCGCGGGCGCGTCTCGACCCAACCGGCGCGTGAGGGTTGGCTCGGGTTGAGCGTGTTCGGGGCGCTCGCCCGCACGGTCGGCGACAGCGCGCTGCTGCTCGACGCGATCCACGGCTCGATGCCCGGGGATGCGGACTCGGCTCCGCCGTTCGCCGGAAGCTACGTGCAAGCCGCCGCCACGCCGCCCGGCCGGTTGCGGATCGGGCTCTCGCGCAAGCTCCCGCCCGGCTTCCTCGCGCGGATATCGAGCGATCAGCGGGGGGCGTGGGAGCGGACCGGCGCGGTGCTCTCAGAGCTCGGGCACGAGGTGGTCGAGCGCGATCCGGCCTACGGCCTGGTCGGGATCGAGTTCACGCAGATGTGGATGCGGGGCATCTACGAGGAGTCGCAAACGGTGCCCGACCGCTCGCGGCTCGAGCGCTCGACGCGGCAACTGGTTGCCGCCGGCCGTCGCCTGGTCCCGGGCCGTCGGCGGCAGACGCTGCTGGCCCAGCGGCCGGCCAGAATCGCGCGCGTGCTCGAGCTCTGGAACGAGATCGACGTGCTGCTGATGCCGGTGCTGGCGACCACCGCGATCGCCGCCGAGGGTGCCTACGGCAAGTCCGCACCGATCGCGATCGACCGCTCGTCGCGGTTCATGCCGTGGAGTCCGGTCTTCAACGTGACCGGGCAGCCGTCGATCGCCGTGCCGGCGGGGTTCGGCGCCGACGGCCTCCCGCTCAGCGTTCAGCTGGCGGGCCGGCCGGGAGCGGAGAATCTGCTGTATTCGCTCGCCGGCCAGCTCGAGACCGCGCGGCCGTGGGCGCATCACCGCCCGCCTGGCTGCTGAAGAGGTCTTTCGACAGCTGCAGGAACTCGGTCGCGGCGGGGGAGAGGCGTCGGCCCTCACGGCAGGCGAGCGTGATGTCGCGGCGAAGCGAGGGCTCGATCAGCGCCGCCACCGCGACGTTGCCAGCTGAGCGGTCGGCGTCGGACTGGGGGAGGATCGCCACCCCCATGCCGCGCGCCACAAGCCGCCTGATCCGCTCGCTCTCGTTCGATTCGAGCTTGATCTGCGGCTCGAATCCGGCCCGGTGGGCAGCGTAGGTCAGCAGCTCGCGGAGCCGGGCGCCCTCCCGGTAGCTGACGAACTGCTCCTTTGCCAGCTCCGCCATCCGCAGCCGCCGGCGCCCGGCGAGCGGGTGATCGTGCGGCAGGACCGCGACCAGTTCCTCGGAGATGAGCTGGCGCAGGACGAGGCCCTGAGTCTCGATCCGCTCGGTAACCGACAGGAAGGCCAGGTCGAGTACGTCGTCGCGCAGCATCTCGGCGAGCTCCTCGCTCGACTGCTCGCGGACGGTCAGCTCGACGCCCGGGTGGCGCTCGTGAAACATTGCCAATGCCAGCGACACGTCGACCGGTCCCATCGTGTGCATCGTGCCGACCGACACGTGGCCGGACCGGACGCCGGCCAGCGCCTGCATCTCCGCGTTGGCGGCGTCGACCTCGGACAGGATCCGCCGGGCGCGGGCGACGAGCGTCTTACCCGCCTTGGTGACCGTCACGCGCCGGGTCGTCCGCTCGACCAGGGCGAGCCCGACCTCCTGCTCGAGCCGGCGGATCTGCTGCGAGAGCGCGGGCTGGGCAATATGCTCGCGCGCCGCGGCCCGGGTGAAATGCTGTTCGTCGACGAGCGCCACGAGGTAGCGCAACTGGCGAAGCTCCATAAGCAAAGCCTATAGATAACCTCTCGAATTCGTCTTTGACATATGAAATTGGAGCCGCCAGTATCCGTACGCACCCTCTCCTCCCTCAGAGCGCGCCCCGTTGGTCCGGCTTCCCAAGTCACTCGCCGGATCCGGGGCGCGTCTGTTTTTTGTGATGGGTGGTTTCGCTGTCGGCGAGCAGGGCGGGCCGCCATTGCCCATCGCGCGGGGCTTCGAGCGCGTCTGCGGTACGAACGGCGGGCACCTGAAGGAGGACGGAAGATGCCTGCCGCCGCGTCCAGCCCGAACCCTGAGATCCGCCACGCGGCGACCGCGGCCGCTAAGCGATCAGCGAACCGACCCGGCCGACCAGCGCCACCGCGTCGAGGTCGTCGTGCACGAGCGTCTGGCACATGACCCGGTGCAGGCCGGCGTCGCGGTAGGCCGCGAACTGTTCGGCTGCCTGCTCGACCGTCGCCACGATCCAGCCGTTCGGCGGATCGCCCAGCACCGAGTCCTGATCGCGACCGGTGAGCTCGGCGACTCGGCGGGCGCGGTCCTCGAGATCGGCGCGGTCGGATCCGAGCACAGTCCCGATCATCGCCGAGAACGGGATCGGATCGCGGGCGGCGCGCTCGCAGGCCTCGGCGACCTGACTCCGGCGGCTGCGCACCTCCTCGAGCGACGGGAACGGCGTGTTGTACTCGTCGGCGAACCGCGCGGCCAGGGCCGCGCTCCGCGCGGCGGCGAGGCCGCCCATGATCAGATGGGGGTGCGGCTGCTGGACCGGCTTGGGTTGGGCATCGAGGTCAGACAGGATGTAGTGCTCGCCCTCGAACGAGAAGCGGTCGGGGCCCCAGTGGCCCATCAGCACCTGGAGCTGCTCGTTGAGCACGTCCATACGGGTTTTCGTCGGTGCGAACGGAAAGCCGTACGCGTCGTGCTCGCGCTGGTGCCAGCCGGCGCCGATCCCGAGGTCGATCCGCCCGCCGGACACGTGGTCGGCCGTGACCACGAGCTTGGCAAGAACGGACGGGTGGCGGAAGCTCGCCGGCGATACCAGCGTGCCCAGCCGCAACGTCGTGGTCAGGGCGGCCAGGGCGTTGGTCGTGCCCCAGGCGTCGAGCGCCCCGCGCTCGGGGTGCTGCCCGTCGAGGTTCTGGTAGTGGTCGGAGCGAAACAGGGTGGGGATCCGGTGCTCCTCGCATGCGGCGGCCAGTGCCCGCCACTGCGGCCAGGTGACGCCCTCCTGACCTTCGATCATCAAGCAAAGATCCAAGCCGGGCCTCCTCTGGTATGGGTTTCGCGATCGCTCGCGCGAGGTGGCGATCGCTCGCGCGCGGTGGCGATCGCCCAGGTGCGGGGCGCCGATCGTATTGGAACCGTGCTTGTGTCCCGTTGCGGGCCGGTTGCCGACCCTCGACTCGCGCGAAACTGCAACTTGTGAACGCGTGGCGCCGCAGCCCCTTCTTCCGGTTCGACATGGCCGTCGTGTCGGTCGTGACGACTCTGATCGTCGCGCTCGTGCTCGCCGCCAGGGTCGGCGGCGATCCGCCGAGGCCGAGCGCCGACGCCACGGTGACCGTCGAGCCGAGCGCGCTCGGGCCTGCGGTGCCGGCCGGCTTCGTCGGGCTGTCGCTCGAATACCCGGCGCTCGAAGCCTACGCCGGCACCAATCCGAGCTCGCTCGACCCGGTATTCGAGCAGCTCGTTCGGAACCTCGCGCCGGGGCAGGCGCCGGTCCTCCGAATCGGGGGCAACAGCGCGGACAGGACGTGGTGGCCGACGGCGGGGATGAAACGGCCGGCGGGCGTCACGTTCGACATCACCGACCAGTGGCTGGGCGTGACCCGCGCGCTCGCGCAAGCGCTCGGCGCTCACCTGATCCTCGGCCTCAACCTCGAGGCGGACAGCTCGCAGCTGGCCGCCTCCGAGGCGAAGGCATTGATACGCGGGGTCGGCGTGCGAAGTGTCAGGGCACTCGAGCTCGGCAACGAGCCCGACCTGTACCCCGCGTTCGCGTGGTACCGCACGGACGGGCATGCGGTGTTCGGTCGGCCGAAGGGCTACGACGAGTCCGCCTACATCCGCGACTTCGGCGACCTCACGGGGGCATTGCCGGACGCGCCGCTCGCCGGCCCGAGCCTCAGCGGCACGATGTGGACGCGAGACCTAGGGCGGTTCCTCGCCGCCGCGCCTCGCCTGGGGCTCGTGACGCTGCATCGGTATCCGCTCCAGCTGTGCCTGACCCCGCCGAGCTCGTCGCGCTATCCAACGATCGCTCGGCTGCTGTCGCCCGCGACCTCGACCGGACTGGCCGAGTCGTTCGCGCCGTACGTGGCGCTCGCGCGCGCCCACGGCCTGTCACTCCGGGTCGACGAGCTGAACAGCGTGTCGTGCGGCGCCGATCCCGCCGTGAGCAAATCGTTCGCTTCGGCCCTGTGGGCGGTGCGAACGCTGTTCGAGATGGCGCGCGTCGGCGTCTCGGGCGTCAACATCCACACGTTCCCGGGTGCGGGATACGAGCTGTTCGCAGTCAGCCACCAGGGCGGTCAGTGGCGGGCGACGGTCTCGCCCGAGTACTACGGCCTGTTGATGTTCGCTCAGGCGGCGCCGCCCGGATCGCGCCTGCTGCCCGTCAGTCACACCGCTGGCGCCGGAGTCAACGCGTGGGCGACGCGCGCGACCGACGGCACCGTCCGAGTGGTCCTGACCAACGAGGGCACGAGCTCGCGCGAGCTAGCGGTCGCGATGCCGGGCAAGTTCGCCCACGCGACGCTGGCCCGGCTCACCGCCCCCGGCGCGAGCTCCACGAGCGGCGTGACGCTCGGGGGCCAGAGCTTCGGACCACAGACCAGCACCGGCGTGCTTCCGGGCCGGGCACAGACCTCGTCGGTGCCCGAAGACGACGGGCGCTACGTGGTCGAGCTGCCGCCGGCGAGCGCCGCGATGCTGGTGCTGTTACCGCGCGCGAGCAGCCATCAGTGACAAGATGACCGACGAGATGCCGGACGTGCTGATCCACGGAGACACCGTGCGCCACTCGACGATGCGCCACGAGATCCCGCTGATCGTGCCCGACCCGTTTCTGTACGCGGAGGCGCGCGGCGAGCGACACGTAGTGGTCAGCTCGCTTGAGCGGTCCCGCATCGAGGCGCTCGACGGCGGCATCAGCGTCCACGCGTTCGAGGAGTTCGGCTACGACGAGCTGGTGTCATCCGGTACCGACCGCGCCGACGCGGTGCTGGAGGTCATGGTTCGCGCCGCCGGCGCGCTCGGGCTCGCGCACGTGGCGGTGCCGGGCGAGTTCCCGCTCGAGCTCGGCGACCATCTCCGCGCCGCCGGCGTGACGCTCGAGGTGCAGCGGCAGCTGTTTGAGACCCGCCGCCGCGTCAAGAGCGACGTCGAGCTCGCGGGAATCAGGAGGGCGCAGGCCGCCGCCGAGGCGGGCATGGAGGCTGCGGTCGAGCTGCTCCGCCGTGCCGAGCCCGGCGGCCCCGGGCTGATCGCCGACGGCGACCCGCTCACATGCGAGCGCGTCAAGGACGCGATCCGGGCCGCGGTCGCGCGCGGCGGCGCCAGTGCCGACGCGCTGATCGTCGCCCACGGCGCTCAGAGCGCCTCCGGCCACGACATGGGGTCGGGCCCGATCCAACCGAGCGAGCCGGTGATCATCGACCTGTGGCCAAACGATCTGGAGTCGGCGTGCTTCGCCGATATGACGCGCACGTTCGTGATCGGCGATGCCCCCGCCGAGCTGCGCAAGTATCACCAGCTCACGCGCGATTCACTCGCGCGCTCGCTCGAAGCCGTGCGACCCGGGGCCGCCGGCAAGGAGCTCCACCGCCTGTCGTGCGAGCCCTACGAGCGGGCCGGACTGCCGACGCAGCTCACCAAACCGCCGGGACAGGTGCTCGAGGAGGGCTTCTTCCACTCGCTCGGGCACGGCGTCGGGCTCGAGGTCCACGAGGCGCCGCTGCTCGGAAGGGCTCCGGATGTGCTCGTCGCCGGCGACGTGATCACGCTCGAGCCCGGCTGCTACCGGCCCGGCTTTGGTGGGTGCCGGCTCGAGGATCTGGTGCTCGTGACCGAGGACGGCGGCGAGCTGCTGACGGACTTCCCGTACGAGCTCGAGCCCTAGCCGCGCCAGCGGTCTGGCATTAGCCGTCGCCGGGGCGATGTCGCCCAGAGTTCACGCCGTGGCGTTCCTCCACGCAACATGCGGGGTTTGTCTTCCTGGTCGGGGTCGCCCCGCCGGCGGCCACGCGGCTCATACGAACCGCTCTACAACAATCAACGGCTGCAATCCCCGCTTTTCGCACACACCAAACAACTGGTGTTCAGCGCGGTCCGCTGAGATGATCCGCAGTCGAGGGTCACTCGGTGCTCGTCGATCTGCACGCCCATTTCCCGATGCATCTGCTCCCGGAAGAGCAGCAGCGGACGCACGAGCGGGCGCGGACCTGGTGGCGGCAGCGGTGGCAGAGCCGTGTCGTCGACCTGATTTCGCACGTGGCCAACTATCAGGGTCCGGGGGACACGCCGAGCGTGACCGAGCAGCTGATGCGAGACGGCGACGTCGGGGTCGTGCTGTCGATGCTCTATCAGCCGTTCGACGAGATCGATCTGACTCAGAGCTACGGCGCGCCACCGCGTGAGAGCTACTTCAAGGACATCCTCGACCAGCGCCAGACCGTCGAGGACTACGTGGCCGCCCATCGGGGTGAGGTCGCGATCGCCCACTCGGTCACCGAGCTCGACGCGCTGCTGGGCGATGGGGTGCCGACCCTGATCCACGCGATCGAGGGCGGGTTCCAGCTCGGGCGCGTTCCGGCGGAGGTGCGGCGCAACGTCAAGGAGCTGGCCGACCTCGGGATCGCGTACGTGACGGTCGCGCACCTGTTCTTCCGCGACGTCGCGACGAATGCGCCGGCGCTGCCGTTCCTGCCGGACTGGCTCTACAACCGCGTGTTCCCGCAGGAGCACGACGAGGGCCTGACCGCGCTCGGGCACGAGGTCGTCGATGCGATGGTCGACGAGGGCGTCCTGATCGACATCACGCATATGCGCTCGCAGTCGATCCGGGACGTGATGGCCCAGCTCGACGCCCGCGATCCGGCGAAGGAGATTCCGGTGATGGGGACGCACATGGCGTACCGGTTCGGCGGGCTCGAGTATTCGTTCGACGACGAGACGATCAAGGCGGTGGCCGCGCGCGGCGGGGTGCTCGGATGCATCCTCTGCAAGCACTTCATCACCAGCGGCCTGCCCGGCGTGAGCTCCTCGCTTAGCGGGTCGCTCGAGGCGCTGTGCAAGCACGTCGACAAGATCCACGAGCTGACCGGAAGCTACGACCACGTCGGGATCGGCTCGGATCTCGACGGCTACATCAAGCCAGCGCTCCCGGGACTCGCGGACATGAGCCGGATGACCGAGCTGCAGGCGCATCTGAGCACTCGATACGGCGCCGTCGACGCCGACAAGATCTGCCACGGCAACGCGCTCCGGGTGCTGCGAGCGGAGTGGGGCTACAAACGGCCGCGCCCGGCGTCTCCGCGCCCTCCATTCCGCTGACTCGGGCTACCGCGATCGAGCGTCGAGGAGCGCCTCGAGCGGCCGTGTGTTGACGACGTTCGCCGCGGTCGCCCAGCCGCGGCGCGCCGTGGCCACGGCGAGCGTCATGTTCCCGAGCCCCGCGACCGAGTGCGCGTCGGTCGAGCAGACGATCTCGACGCCGGCCCGCAATGCGTCGTGGACGTGCTTGCCGCTCAGATCGAGGCGGAGGGGCAGGCCGTTGACCTCGACCGCCACGCGCTGCTCGAGCGCGACCGCGAAGATCCGCTCGAGGTCGACCGCGTTCTCGGGACGGCGGTTGATGTAGCGGCCGGTCGGGTGGCTGAGGCAGCGGACGTACGGGTTGCGCAGCGCCTCCTCGACGCGCCTGGTCATCTCCGGCCCGGGCATCCGCTGTCCGCCGTGCACGCTGGCCTGGACCCAGTCGAGCTCGCCGAGGACGTCGTCGGGGAGGTCGAGCCGGCCGTCGCCGAGGATGTCGCATTCGATTCCTCGCAGCACCCGGAACGGCGCCAGCAGGTCGTTGGCGGCGGCGATCTCCTCGCCCTGCCGGCGGACGTCGTCCGGGGTGAGGCCGCGAACCGCGCCGACCGCCGGCGTGTGATCGCAGATCGCCACGTAGTCGTAGCCGCGGTCGCGAGCGGCGCGGGCCATCTCCTCGACGCTCGCCCTGCCGTCCGACCAGGTCGTGTGACAGTGCAGGTCCCCGCGGATCTCGGCGAGCTCGACGAGCGGCGGCGGCTCGCCGGCGAATGGCTGTTCCCGCAGCTCCGGCGGACACCACGGGACGCCGAGCCCGTCGTACACCGACGCCTCGTCGGGTCCGTCCGGGAGCGGCCCGAGCGCTTCGACGTACGCCCGCGAGCCCGTCGCGCAAATTAGCGCGGTGCCGAACCGGTCCGGCTCGGCGGCGACGAGCTCGACCGGCACGCCCTCGACCGTGACCCCGACCGCGTGCCGGTCGCCGCGCTCGAGCAGCGCCACGATCTGCGGCAGGCCGGCGAAGCGATCGAGCACCGGCCCCGGCTCGGGCGCGGCGCACACGACCGCCAGCCGTTCGCACGAGTCGCGCCACCGGCGTACGTCGCCGGCGGGTTCGCCGCCCAGCGCGGCCGCGATGGCGCCGACGAGCTCGCCGGCGCGGTTCAGCAGGAGCCCCTGTCTCGGGCGCGGCTTCTCCTCACGCGCGAGCGCCTCTTGCAGCAGGGCCTCGGTCTTCGCGCCGATCCCCGGCACGTCACGCAGGCGCCCCGAGGCGGCCGCCTCCCGGAGCTCGTCGGCCGTGCGCACGCCCAGCGCCCGAGCCAGCTCGACGGAACGCCTGGCGCTCAGGCCGAGGTAGCGTCCGAGGCCGACCAGGTCGGGCGACAGCTCGCGCTCGAGCTCGGCCAGCTCGGCGATCTGGCCCGTCTCCACGAGCTCGCGCAGGCGCGCCTCGATCCCGTGGCCGACCCCGCGCAGCTCGCGGACCCGGTTTCGGCGCACGAGATCCTCGACCGGGAGCAGGGCTGTGCGGATCGTTTCGGCGGCGCGGCGGTAGGCGCGAATCGTGTACGGGTTCGCCTCGACCAGCTCGAGCATCAACGCAAACGTCTCCAGGCGATCGGCGATCTCAATGTTCTCCACGGGCAGTAGTTTCCCCGCGGTGAGCAAGGTCCTCATTACCGGCTCGGCGGACGGCCTCGGGCAGATGGCCGCCCGGCGGCTCGTCGACGATGGTCACGACCTGCTCACCGCGCTGATAACGGCCCCGGCTCGGCTCGTCTATCTGAGCTCGGGCATGCACCTCGGCGGCAATCCGGACCTCTCCGACCTGCATTGGAGGGGGCGCCGGTGGAACGGCGCGCAGGCCTACTCGGACTCCAAGCTGTTCGACCTCGTGCTGGCGTTCGCGGGTCCAGGACCGGCTGCTGAGCGCGTGCGAGGCACTGACCGGGGTGGCTTTTCCCGAGCGCTGATCAGGCCGCGTGCGCGGGGGCGGCGGCGATCGGTTCGCACGAGGTGTCGTCGAGACGGCGTGACCCGAGCAGCGCGATCCCGACCGCGAGCGCGCCCGCGGCGCCGGCGAACGCGAACGCGGCGGGAGCGCCCGCGCTCTGCACGAGCGGGCCGGCAACGGCCGCGCCGAGCGCTTCGCCGGTCAAGGCCGCGGTTAGCGCCCACGAGAACGCCTCGGTATGCGTCCCCTCGGGCGCGAACCGGTCGACCATCGCGTAGATGCTCGCGGCGGTCGGGGCGATCGTCGCGCCCGCGACCAGGATCACGGCTCCGATCGCAAGCACGCTTCCGGTGGCGAACGCCAGGGCTCCGTGGGCGAGGGCCAGCGCGGTCAGAAGCAGGATCAGGCCTCGGGAGCGCCCCGCGCCGCCGCCGAGACGCGTGGCGGCGATGCCGCCGAACAGCGACCCGGCGCCCCAGAGTCCGAGCAGCGGCCCGGCGGCGGCGGTGCCGCCGAGCGCCTTGGCCGCCGCGGTCACGCCGACTTCGGTGGCGCCGAAGACCGCGCCGGTGCCGAGCTCGATCAGCGCGAGCGTCAGTATCGCCGGCGAGCGCAGTGACCCTCCGCGACGCCGCGTCGCGCCGGGATCTGGATGCCAGGCCCGCGATGCCGGCTGCGCCGCGAACGCGAGCGTCGCCGCGAGCATCACGATGCCGGCGACCGCCGGCGCCGCGCCGGTCGACCAGATCGCCCCGACTCCGAGCGCGAGCGGGGGGCCGAGCACGAACGTGAGCTCGAGCACCGTCGACTCGAATGCGAACAGCGCGGGCAGCCGGCTCGGGTCGGTGACCAATCCCGGCAGCAGCGTGCGGACGCAGGCCGAGAGCGGCGGCGTCGACATGCCGGCCGCGGCGGCGAGCGCTACCAGCACCGCCGGCGGAGTGCTCGACGGCGCGAGCCCGGTGGCCACGAGCATCAGCGCCGTGACGGTGGCGCCGGCGACCAGGACCGTCGTCTGGCCGCAGCGGTCGACGAGCCGTCCGAGCAGCGGGGCCGAGACCGCGCCGGCGATCGCGTAGGCGCCGCTGACCGCGCCGGCGACGGCGAAGGAGCCCGTCAGATGCTGAGCGTTGACGAGCAGCGCGATGCTGAACATCGCGAGCGGGAGGCGCGCGAGGATCGAGCTTCCGAGCAGCGCGCGTGCCCCGGAGGCCGACAGGATCGAGGAGGTCGAGTTCTTGGTCGTCATGGTGCGGTCAATCTAGATCGAAAGCGGCTCACTGATAAGAGCCAATCTGGGACCGGTTCAGTGGACCGGTTGTCGTGTAGATCGACGCCCGGAGACTCGGCGGTTCAGAGGAGGTCGCCGACCACCGCGATACCGCGGGCGATCGCGGCCTCGGTGAGATTCCCGAAGCCGAGCACGAGCTGCGGCGGACCGGCCCTCCCGCTCGGACGGAAGGAGCTGATCCCGTACAGGCCGATCGAGCGAGCGCCTGCGGCCTCGACGATCGCTCGTTCGTCCGCGCCGGCGCGGAGGTGGGCGACCGCGTGGAACCCCGCGGCGAGCCCGTGCAGCCCGACGTGCGGCGCGTGCTCGGCGAGCGCCGAGATGAGCGTGTCGCGGCGGGCGCCGTACACCTCGCGCATGCGGCGCAGGTGGCGGTCGTAGCGACCTGACTCGATCAGCGTCGCCAGCGCCAGCTGCTCGAGCGTGGGCGATCCGCGGTCGCTGAGCCGCTTGTCCTCGATCACGGACTCGAGCAGCCGCGGCGGGCAGACGACCCAGCCCAGCCGGAGCGCCGGCGCCAGCGACTTGCTGACCGTGCCGATTAGCGCGACCCGATCGGGAGCGAGTCCCTGGAGGGCGCCGACCGGGTCGCGGTCGTAGCGGAACTCGGCGTCGTAGTCGTCCTCGACGATCGTGGCATCAAGCTTGGCGGCCCACGCGACCAGCGCCTGGCGGCGCTCGGGAGCCAGCGCGGTGCCGGTCGGGAACTGGTGGGTGGGGGTAAGGATCACCGCGCGGACGCCGGTGGCGGCGAGCGCGTCGACGTCGATCCCGCGCTCGTCGATCGCGACCGGGACCGCCTCGATCCCGAGGCGCGAGCAGATCTCGTAGTAGTCATCGTCGCCCGGATCCTCGATCGCCACCCGCCGGAGGCCGTCCACGGCGAGCGAGCGGAGCACGAGGTTGATCCCCTGGCCGAAGCCGACGCAGATGACAATCCGCTCGGCGTCGGCGACCGTGCCCCGCACCCGACGCAGGTACCCGGCGAGTACCTCGCGCAAGGCGTCGGTCCCGCGCGGATCGCCATAGCCGAGCTGGCTCGGGGTCGCGTTGCGGCAGCTGTCGCGCATCGCCCTGGCCCAGTCGGCGCGCGGGAAGCTCGTGAGGTCCGGGACGCCGGGACAGAAGTCGATCGCGAGCCGAGGCGAGGGAGCAGGCCCGGCCGGCTCCGGCGCTGTCGCCATTATGGGCGAGGGCGGGGGCGCGAGCGCGCCGGCCGCCACTCGCGTGGCCGAGCCGGTGCGCGAGGTGAGGAACCCCTCGGCCTGCAGCTGGCTGTAGCACTCGATCACCAGCCCGCGTGAGATCCCGAGCTCCGCGGCCATCGCGCGCGACGACGGGAGCCGCTCGCCGGCGGCCAGCCTGCCGGTCCGAATCGCCTCGCGAAGCTCGCGCTCGAGCTGGACTCGCAGCGGCTCGGCGCGAGTTCGATCGAGCGCCAGCAGCACGTCCGGCCCCAAACCGGCCCACTCGATCGGCATCGAATCGGATCCTACCGCGAGACCGGTTTCACCTAGACGTCCGACGCGCTGATCCCGTGATGTGAGGCCTTGACATGCAGCCAAGTGGCTGCATATAACCATGCAGCCATATGGCTGCGCATTCGGACAGGCGGGAGATCGACGAGGTATTCAGGGCGCTCGCTGACCCGAGCCGGCGCCGGCTGCTCGACAGCCTGAACGCTCGCAACGGCCAGACCCTGCGCGAGCTGTGCGCCGAAATGGACATGGCCCGCCAATCGGTCAGCAAGCACCTCGGCGTGCTCGAGGAGGCCAACCTCGTGACCACGTTTTGGCGGGGGCGCGAGAAGCTCCACTACCTCAACGCGGCTCCCATCAACGAGATCTCCGAGCGCTGGATCGATCACTACGACCAACAGCGGGTCGAGCGGACGGCGGGTCAGTCGCGGATCGTGGTGTCGAGCTCGAGCTGAAGCGGCGAGGGCTCGAGCGGCTCGTCGGTCACCCGCGGCCTGCCGCGCTTGGACCAGTGCGTGCGGACCTCGTGGGGCCGGCAAGTTCGGTAGGTGACGCGCCGGTCGAGTGGCTGGATGGCCAGCCCTCCCGGCGCGTCTCCGGTTACGACCGCGTGGAACCGCCGGCCGAGGCGATCCACCTCGACTATGTCCCCGGTCTGGATCGCCGCGAGCCGCATCGACTCAAGCTTACGAGCGGCCGGGGTCGCCGGCGTTCGAGGTCCGTGGGCTAAGCGCGGCCGGCGGCCGCCAGGTGACCCGGCTTTAGGGCCCCCGGACCCTTAGATTAGGTCGGGAGCGCGAGACCCACGAGGTATGTCGCGCCGCCCACGATCACGCCGGCGAGGGTCATCTCCAGCCCGGCCGACCACCAGGTCCGCAGCGTGACCAGCGACTTCGCCGCGCCGACGAGGAAGTGTGCGATCAGTGAGACGACGGCAGCGAGGACGATCGCGACGGTGCCGGTCGTGAAGATGAACGGGATCACCGGGATGATCGCGCCGAGCCCGGTGGACACGCCCGCGGCGAGCGCCGCCTGCTTGGGATCACCGCGGTCGCCGACGATCCCGAACTCCTCGGCGGACAGCGCGCGGAGCATCGAGTCGGGTTGCGCCGAGAGCTGTTCGGCCATCGCGTCTGCGGTCGCCTCGTCGATCCCCTTCAGCTGGTAGAACAGCGACAGCTCCTCCCGCTCCTCCTCGGGGTGCTCGGACACGCAGCAGTGCGTCGGTCGCGGCATCGCCGGTGGGCCGCTTGTAGAGGTCGCCTACCTCCTCGTTCTCGGCGGCCTCGCGTGCGGCCAGCAGCCGGTCGACGGGCGCGATGCGCGTTTGCAGGCGCGTCCACCGCGAGAGATGCACGCTCTCGGGCCCGGGAACGTCGATCGACAACTCGGCCATGCGAGTCTCCAGTCGCTCCCGATGACGCCCCTCCGCGTTGGCCATCCGCCGTAGGACTTCCGCCTCGCGGGGCGACATTCGCGCGGCGATGAGCTCGTAGACGCGGCCGGCCTCTACCTCCCCGCGCCATGCCTCGAGCAGCCTGTCGCGCACCTCGGGAGAAACGTCGGCGGCGTTCGCGCTCATCGGAGGTCAGCGTAACTCGCCGGCACGCCCGTGCGTAACGCGCCTGTCACACCGAGTCACATGTGTAGGTTCTAATCACCCCGAGGGTGACGTGCCGGTGTGCACTGACTGTTGCACCGCGGACCATGCCCGGGCGATCTCGGCGCCGAGCTTACAGTTGCCACCGACGATCTCGAGATTGACGGCCACGCTCGTGCGGTCGGTGTGCTCGTGGATGTACTCGAGCAGGAATGGGGTTATCTCCTTGCCGCGGACGGACGCGGCCTCGGCGGCATCGAGCGCATCGGCGAGCAGGCGGTCGTGCAGCGCCGGGTCGAGCTGAGCCGGCTCCGGCAGAGGGTTCGCCACGAGGATTCCGCCGGGAAGCGCGAGTGTATCGGCCGCCTGCATCACATCGGCGATCTCCTCCGGGGTGGTGACCGAGAAGTCCACCGTGTAGCCGCTGTCGCTGAGCCAGAACGCCGGGAAGCGGTCCGTGCCGAAGACGACCACGGTGACACTCAGCGTCTCCAAGCGCTCGAGCGTGGCACCGATGTCGAGGATCGACTTGACGCCGGCGGAGACGACCGTGATGGGACAGCTCCCGAGGATCCCGAGGTCGGCCGACTCATCGAAGGTGGTGTCGGCGTTGCGGTGGACCCCGCCTATCCCTCCCGTGGCGAACACCCGGATGCCGGACCGCGAGGCGAGCAGCGCGGTGGCGGCGACGGTCGTACCGCCGGTCGCGCCCTGCGCCATTGCCACCGGCAGGTCTCGGACGCTGAGCTTCAGTGCAGGCTCGGCGCCCGCCAAACGCTCGAGCTCACCGTCCTCGAGGCCGACGTGGGCGACTCCGTCGAGCATCGCGATGGTTGCGGGCACCGCGCCGTAGTCAGCGACCGTCCGCTCGAACTCGAGCGCCGCCCGGAGGTTCTCGGGGCGCGGCAGGCCGTGCGTGATGATCGTCGATTCGAGTGCGACGACCGGATCCCCGTCGCGGAGCGCGCCGGCGACCTTGTCCGAGACGACGACTCTTCGCGCTGCGGACCTCACCGACGCACCCTACCGAGCGTATCCTCGATCGAGCCCGAGCGGTCGTGATGTGATGGCGGCCCCCGGAGCCTAGGTTTGCTCGACTCGCCCGTCCCGTTTCCGGCGCTCGATCACGCGCGCGATCCGCGACCCCCAGAGCACGATTGTGATCCAGGCGGCTCCGATCAGCCAGCCCGCGACGACGTCGGTGGTCCAGTGAACCCCGAGATACACCCGGGACCAGCCAACCCCGGCGGTGAGGACGAGCGCCAGGCCTTTAGCGGCGCCGCGCGCGCCCGCGGCGAGGGTCGCGGCGACGATCGCCAAGGCCATGAAGGTCGCCAGCGACTGCGTGGCGTGCCCCGACGGGAAGGACGTGGAGGCTACCTTCACCAACCAGATGCCGGCGGGCGGACGCGGTCGGTGCACGAACTCCTTGACGAGGTTGTACAGCAAGATCGCTCCACCCCAGGCGGCGGCCACCAACGCCGCCGGCACGAGGCGCCGGCGGGCGACGAGCAGCACGGCTGCCACCCCGGCGACCGGCGCGAGGATCGTCTGACTTCCGATCGTCGATAGCAATCGCGCGATCGTCGTCAGGCCTTCGGTCCGGTGCGCGACCATCCACGATGTGATCCCGCTGTCGAACGAGGTCGACCCGTCCGGCCGCTCGACCTGGCGGAGGAGGTCTCCGCACAAGATTCCGCAGCCGACAATCGCCCCGAACCACGCCACCGTCACCAATGCCAGCAGAGCCGGCGTCGTCGTCCTTCTCGCCAGCCAGGCCACGCAACTGAACCTACTCCAACGGCCGCGCGCACGTCTGCCGTCGTAGCTCGGACACGCCTCACCGGGGCGGGGCGGGGATGATGTCGGCATGGAAGCGGAGAGCGCCTGCGTCGAGGACAGCAGGCCGCTCTCGGTTTGCACGATCGGCGATCTGATCCTCGACGTCGTCGTCCTACCCGACCGGCCGCTCGCGCCCGATGCCGACACGCCGGCGACGATCCGCTTCGCCGCCGGCGGTCAGGCCGCGAACGTGGCCGCGTGGGCGAGCGCTCTGGGCGTCAGGAGCCGGCTGATCTGCAAACGGGGAACAGACGTCGCGAGCGAGCTGGCGGCCGTCGAGCTCGCGCGGTACGGCGTCGAGATCTGCGGCCCGGTGGTCGAGGGGCGGGGCGGCGTGGTCGCGTCGATTCGCGATGTCCTCGGGCGGCGCACGATGGCCTCGGACCGCGGTGTGGCCTCGCTGCTCGACCGTTCTGAGCTCGATCCGTGTTGGATGCGGTCGTGCGACGTGCTCCACGTCTCGGGCTACTGCCTACTCCGCGAGCCGATGGCCGAAGCGGCGATCCACGCCGCGGAGCTTGCGCGCCGCGTCACCGTCGATCTGGCCTCGGCTCACGACATCGAGATCGTCGGGACGCGGCAGGTCACCGAGCGCCTTCGGGCGCTCGATCCCGATCTCGCTTTTGCCACCGAGCCCGAGCGGGCCGCCGTCCCGGACTTCGACGCGACCTGGGTGATCAAGCTCGGCGCGCGCGGTGCAATATTCCCCGAGGGCCTCTATCCGGCCCGGTCGGTCGTCGCAGTCGACACGACCGGCGCAGGCGACGCCCTGGCAGCCGGATACCTCGTGGGCGGGCCCGAGCTCGCGATCGAAGCCGCAGCGCGGAGCGTCGGCCTGATTGGCGCGATGCCGTGTTGCGCGCGGTCCGGCTAGACACCTCTTATGTCGCTGAAGATGAATCCGTCACGCTCGACGATTTCCCCCACCGCGACGGTGATCGGCGCGTGCAGGATCGGTCCGGCATATACGAACGTGTGGAACTCGCCGTTTTCGCCGCAGGGATCAACGCCGGACGGGAGATCGTCGAGCAGCTGATCGTCGAACCGGCGCCCGGCGAACGAGCCGTCGAGCTTTGCCGGATCGACACACGCGACGATCGCCTCGCTGGGCGTGGCGTCATTCATCAGCTCGAGGCCCAGGCTACCCTGACCACGTCCGGACGACCGTGTTAAGTATCACCCGATCAGGGTGATGTCGCCGCCGCGGCTCGGCACCAGACTCGTGCGCTAATGCGAGCGAGATGCGCGCTGTGGTTGATTGACGCAGCCCAGCGATCAAATCAACGACACATAGGAGCCAACTGACGTGCCTATCGCCACTTCTTACCCATTCCTCGACATCCTCTGGACGACACTCATCTTCTTCGCATGGGTGATCTTCATCTGGATCGCGATCACCGTGCTGATCGATGTGTTCCGCCGCCACGACTTGTCCGGATGGGCCAAAGCGGCGTGGGTGATCTTCATCGTGATCCTCCCGTGGATCGGCGTGCTGGTCTACCTGATTGTCAACCACAGCGGGATGGCCGAACGGCGCATGAAAGAAGTCCAGTCGAGCCAAGCGCAATTCGACGATTACGTTCGCCAGACCGCCGGCACCGGCGGCGCGGCGGGCGAGATCGAAAAGGCCAAGGCGCTTCTCGACAACGGCACGATCAACCAGCAAGAGTTCGACGCGATCAAGGCCAAGGCCCTCCATTAGGCCGACGGCGGAGATCGTGCCGATCCACTGAACGGACGACTTCGGCCGGGCGTCAGTCCGCCGGCTCGCGCAGGCTGCCGATACCCAGCGACCCGTCGTCGGACCCGTCGCCGGGCTCGTCGGCGGGCGGCTCGGCATCGCTCACATCGCCGTCGCTTGCGTCGGCATCCTCGTCAGGCGCGAGGGTCTCCAACAGCTCTCCTGACGGGACGAAGAACAGCGTGCCGGTGACGGCCGTCGAGAAGTCGAGGATCCGGTCGGTGTTCCCGGGCGGATCCCCGATGAACATGTTGGTGAGCATCTGCTCGATCAGCTCTGAGGTCCGCGCGTAAGCGATGTAGTACGTGCCGAACTCCGCGGCGCCGACACGGCCGAACGGCATGTTGAAGCGCATGATCTGGCGCTCGTCGCCGTCGGGTCCCGTGATCACGTTCAGCGCGAGGTGGGAGTTGGCGGGCTTGACGTCGTCGGGCAGCTCGATGTCGTTCAGCTTGGTGCGGCCAATGATCAGCTCCTGCTCTTCGGTGGAGAGAGCGTCCCACGCGCGGAGGTCGTGGACGTACTTCTGGACGATCACGTAGCTGCCGCCGGCAAACGCGGCATCCTCGTCGCCGATCAGGACGGCCTCGTGCGCGGCGGCGCCCTCCGGATTCTCGGTCCCGTCGACGAAGCCCAGCACGTCCCGCTCGTCGAAGGACCGGAACCCATGCACCTCGTCGACGACCTCGGCGTGCCCGCGCAGCCGCTCAGCCAGTCGCTCTGCCAGCTCGAAGCACAGGTCGAACCGGTGGGCCCGAATGTGAAACAGCAGGTCACCCGGCGTCGCGACCGCTCTGTGCCGCGCCCCGTTGAGCTCGCGGAAGGGGTGCAGGCCGGCCGGACGCGGACCGCGGGACAGCCGATCCCACAAGCCGGCTCCGATCCCCACCACCAACGAAAGCTCGGCCTCGGGCACACGGAAGCCGACCGAGCGCTTGAGCCCCGAGGCGTCTGCGAGGGCATCTCCGATCGCGGCTTCGGAGCCCGCGGCCACCGTCAGCACGAGGAAGATCGCCGCTTCAGTCGGAATGCTGAGGATCGGCTGAGGCTCGGGCGCGGACACGCTCGGCGCAACATACGGCATCGCGGTCGCGCCGTACCGGCAACCGCGCCCGGTTCAGGTTGAGTTGTGGCGCGGGCGAGCGCTCAGGTCGACGGCGCCATCGGGTCCTCGCCCGGGCGCGAACCGAGCTCACCGCCCTGGGTGGGATCCTCGTACGCCCCCTCGCCCACCTCGGATCCTTGCGTGGGGTCCTCGTCCGGTTGCTCGCCGACCTCCGCCCCTTGCGTCGGGTCCATCGTGGAGTCGGCCGTTTCGGGCCCGGCCGGGTCCTCGCCGGCGGCCGCGCCGTGTTCTGTGCCCTGGGTGGGATCTTCGCTGAACGACATGTGTTGCTCCTCTCGGCCGGTCGAACCGTGCCTCGCGCGCTGCCCGTCCGCACGAGCAGCTACTTGCTGGCTGGTTTACCACCGCTGCGCGCTCCTGGCAACACCCGCGCGGAACCGTTTGCGTGTCACCGGGGGTCTGAGTGGGCGTGATGATAGAAGAAAGGACCAGACTTATGAATCTCACGCATCGCAACCCCGAGAGCCCGGGCGCCGTGGCCGCCGCCGATCGCCCCGAGGTCGAGAGACTGGAGCGCGCGACCTTCGCCGCGGGCTGTTTTTGGGGTGTCGAGGCCTCATTCCGCGAGATCGAGGGCGTCGTGACGACGAAGGTCGGATACACCGGCGGGACCACGGCCGACCCCACGTATGAACAGGTGTGCTCGGACACGACCGGCCATGCCGAGTCCGTCGAGGTGTGGTTCGACCCGGTGCGGGTCAGCTACGACCAGCTGCTCAGCTTGTTCTGGACGATCCACGATCCGACCACGCGCAACCGGCAGGGCTGGGATCTCGGCAGTCAGTATCGCTCGGCGATCTTCTTCCACGACGCCGACCAGGAGCGACTGGCGATCGCCTCGCGCGATTACCGTCAGGCGAGCCTGAGCCGGCCGATCGTGACCCAAATCGCCCCGGCACCGCAGTTCTATGACGCCGAGGGGTACCACCAGCGCTACTTCGAGAAGCACGGCGGCGCGGTCTGTGCGACGACGCTCCGCTAGCCGCCGACTCTGAAGGGGACAACCTACGACAACGTGATCACACTCACTGAAGCCGACTTCGACGAGCAAGTGCGGGCGCTCGGCCTCGCCCCACCGGTAGCCGCCGGCGAGGCCGTCTAGGCGAATACGCATCAGCCCTTCTCGAGCCGTAGGTATGGCTCGAGGAGGGCTCGCAGCTGCATGCGGCCGCGGTGGAGGCGACTCTTGAACGCGGCCTCGCCGACGCCGACGATCTCGGCCGCCTGGTGGGTGGAGAAGCCCTCAATATCCCGCAGGACGACGGCCGCCCGCCACTCCATCGGGAGCTGCTCCAGCGCGCGCTCCAGCGTTCGCTCGAACTCGTGACCGAGCGTCTGCGCCTCCGGGCCGAGGTCCGGAGACGCCGGCAGGGAGACGATCGGGTCACCGCGGTCCGGATCGGCTTCGGCGCGAGGCGGCGGTCGGCGGCCCAGTCGGCGCTGGGCCTCGTTGAAGGCGATCCGGTACAGCCAGGTCGAGAACTGCGCCCGCCCCTCGAAGCGCGGCAGGCCGCGCCAGGCGCGCAGGAAGACCTCCTGCGCCACCTCGTCGGCCTCGCTCGCGTCGAGCCCAAACCGCCGCAACGCCCCCTGCACGCGGTCGGCGTGGAGCATGACCAGCTCGGCGAATGCCTCCTCGTCGCCGTCGCGGGCCCTTCGAATCAGCTCGTTCTCGGAGCTCGGCCCTCCGGTCACCGCGGGTTTATACCGCGCGCTACCGCCTGCGCGGCGGGCGCTACGCGAACGTGCGCCCGCCGAACCCGCTTTGCGCTAGCGCTCGTCGAACTCGAGCGAGCAGGAGTTGATGCAGTAGCGCTCCCCGCTTGCGCCTGGGCCGTCTGGGAACACGTGACCGAGATGCCCGCCGCACGCGGCGCAGTTCACCTCGATCCGGTGCATGCCGTAGCTATGGTCGTCAACGAGTTCGACGTGGGCGCGGTCGGCCGGCTCGGTGAAGCTCGGCCAGCCTGTACCCGACTCGAACTTCGTCTGGGAAGAGAACAGCTCCGCGCCACAGCCGGCGCAGCGATATGTCCCGTCTCGCTTCTCGTGCACGTAGGCCCCGGTGAATGGCCGCTCGGTGCCCTTCCGGCGCAGCACCTCGTACTGAGCCGGCGTCAGCTGCTCGCGCCATTCGCCGTCGGTCTTCTCGACCCGGGGATCGACGGTCTCGTTCTGGGTGGTGTGAATGTGCTTGTTCATGTCACCTTCGACCCTCCGAGGCCGCGCAACGGTTCAGTCAGCGCGCCGGCGGCTCGTTCAACCGCACGCGCACCGACGCGGCGATCTGGACCGCGTCTGCGCCGCCGACCGGCGCCGGCAGCCGACGCAGGCCGTCCACGAGCGCGCGCAGGCCCGCGAGCAGGCGGCGGCAGTCCTGGCATTCGCCGAGGTGGCGCTCCATCCGGCCTCGTCGGCCTGCGGCGAGCTCCCCGTCGAGATAGTCGGACATGTGCTTGGGCGCCCACTGATGGTCTCGCCCGAAGCGCGCCCGGTCCGAGAACTTGGTCATCCTGCGTCTGACCCGGTCAACAGCCAAAGAGGTTCTGCGCCGGCCGACCTGGGGCGGGCGCCGGGCCCTTTCAGGTCGGAAGGAAAGCTGATGTGCGAATCCGGCACCACGACGCCGGGCGTCGCGGAGATCATGCACGCCGCCGGCCTCACGTCGGAGGCTCAGGGCCTCGCGCTCGCGCGCTGTCGGGGTGGCGTGCGAACGGCCACGTCGGTGCAACGCCGGCGACCGATGAATTTGGCGGTGGATCGCAGTCTGTCGTGATGTGCGTCCTGGTTTCCCGGCGACCATCGACTAGGAGGACTCGAGATGGCCAAGCTGATCTATTCCCCGATCGCCTCGTTGGACGGCTACGTCGAGGACGAACAGGGCACGTTCGACTGGGCGGCCCCCGACGACGAGGTGCATGCGTTCGTCAACGACCTGGAGAGGTCGATCGGCACCCACCTGTATGGGCGCCGGATGTACGAGACGATGGTCTTCTGGGAGACCGTGAGCACCGGTCCCGGTCAGTCGGCGGTGACCCGCGACTTCGCGGGGATCTGGCGGGCGGCCGAGAAGATCGTGTACTCGCGAACCCTTGAGACGGCGTCGAGCGCGAGGACGCGGATCGAGCGCGACTTCGAGCCCAATGCAATCCGGCGACTGGTGGAGGCCTCCGAAGCCGATCTCACTGTTGGCGGCGCCGAGCTTGCCGGGGAAGCGATCAGGGCGGGACTGGTCGACGAGTGCCAGCTGCTCCTCGCTCCGATCGTCGTCGGAGGCGGGAAACGCGCGCTCCCAGGCGATGTCCTGGCGCGGCTCGAGCTGCTCGACGAGCGCAGCTTCAGAAGCGGCGTCGTGCAGCTCCATTACCGCGTGCGCCACTGAGAAAGCGATCAGCGGAAGTTCGCGTGCGGCCGATGGGCGTGGGGGGAAGTGTCGGCGTACCGAGATTGGATCGCTCGCACTTGGACCGCGTAGAACTCGCACGCGGACTCCTCTCGATCGAGTGCGGCCAGGTACGCCGCGAATGCCACCGGTCGGTCGGATGCCGGGGCCCCCAGGAACCGGTCGTACGCAGCCCGCACGTCCCAGCACGCGGTTCGCCAGTCGCAGTACAGCTCGATCATCCGATCGACCAGCTCCGGGCGGATCTCGGTGCTCATACTGGCGAGGCTAGGTCGTCACTGGCCCGGGCGGAAGGTCCAATCCGTGGAGCGATGACAGGACCAACCACGCGCACGTCGCGTTCCGGCCGGGCGGTGGGTCTTACGATTTTCGGCCAGTGGACATCCACCTGACCCTGGATCGAGCGGCGCCGCTGCGGGCTCAGTTGGAGCGCGAGTTGCGCGCGGCGATCCGTTCCGGCCGACTGCGCGCCGGCGCGAAGCTGCCGCCGAGCCGCCTGCTCGCCGATGAGCTGCAGGTGTCGCGGGGCGTCGTGGTCGAGGCGTATTCGCAACTGGTCGCCGAGGGCTATCTCGTGGCCCGCTCCGGGGACGGGACGAGGATCGCCGACGAACTTGCGCAGCAGCCGCCTGCGCCTCGCGCGCCGTCCGGCGCAGCACGCCGAATTCGGTACGACCTGCGCAGCGGGATACCCGACCTGTCCTACTTCCCCCGTCGCGCGTGGCAGTCGGCGATGACGAGCGCTCTGCGCGAGCTGCCCGACGCGGCTTTGTCGTACGGGTCGCGCCGCGGCCTGCGTCAGCTGCGGGTCGCGCTGACCGAGTATCTCGGGCGCGTGCGGGCAGTCGTGGCCGAGCCGGAGCGGGTGTTCATCGCCGACGGGGCGGCGCCCGCCATGGGCGTCATCTGGCAGACGCTGCGGCAGCGTGGCGCTGCCCGAGTGGCCGTTGAGGACCCGGGGTGGCGCGCGATACCGGAAACGGTCGCGCAGGCCGGGCTGGAGGCGATCCCGATCGCGGTCGACGAACACGGGCTCGACGTCGGTCAGCTGGAGCGCGTCGAGGTCGATGCGGTGGCGCTGTCTCCCGCGCATCAATACCCCACGGGAGCGGTTCTGGCTCCGGTCCGTCGAGCGCAGTTGATCGCCTGGGCCCGGCGCCGCGGGGCGCTGATCGTCGAGGACGATTACGACGCCGAGTACCGCTACGATCGCGACCCGATCGCTTCGCTCCAGGGGCTCGCGCCGGACTGTGTCGCCTATGTCGGGACGGCCAGCAAGACGCTGGCGCCCGCGGTGCGCCTGGGGTGGGCGCTGGTCCCAAGTCACCTCGTCGGCGAGATGGCGGCGCATCAGGGAGTCGCCCGCGCGACGCCGAGCGTTTTCACCCAGGCCGTGTACGCGACGCTGCTCGAGCGCGGCGAGATCGACCGCCACCTCCGACGTACTCGCCGCGTGTATCACTCCCGCCGGAATGCGCTGATCGACGCGCTCGCCGAGTGGCTGCCCGAATCGTCGGTCGGCGGCGCGGCAGCCGGGCTTCACGTGATCGCATGGCTGCCCGATGGCACCAGCGAGACGACGATCAGCGATGCGGCGGCAAACCGCGGCGTCGCGATCCACACCCTTCACCACGACTGTGCCGTCACCGCACCGCTGGGCCCCGCGCTGGTGCTCGGGTATGGGCTGACCGCGGCCTCGGCGATCCCGCGCGCCGTCCGAGAGCTAGCGGCAGCAGCCGGCCATTAGCGGTCCGGCGTGCATCGTCCACCGCGGCCACAGCCGACGGCGGCCAGGCTGGACGGCATTGGTCCACAGAACGAGCGCTCACTTGGTCCTCCCAAACGGCACAACGCGGTCGTACGATCGCCGTCCCACGGTCGCAGCGGAGGCAGCTCGTCATGGAAGTCGGTGGCACGAAGCGCGCTCTCGTCATTGGGGCTCAGGGCGTACTGGGCGCCTTGACCGTCCGCGCGTTCGAAGCGGCCGGCTGGGCGGTGCGCTCCGGCGCGCGCCGGCCGCGGCCGGGACAGATCGAGATCGACCTCGGCCGGCCCGATTCGATAGCCGCCGCAGTGGACGCGCGCGAGCTCGTGGTCAATACCGTGCCTCATCCCGAGCTGCTCGCCGAGCGGTACGTCCTCGAGCACGGCGGCGCGCTCATCAACGTCTCCGACCTCCCCGCCGCGGCCGGACGGTCGCTCCGCGCGATCGCAGGCGGAGCGCGGGGAACCGTCGTGATGAACGCCGGCCTGGCGCCGGGGGTGACCACGATCGTCGCCGCGGACCTGCTGAGCCGGCACCCCGCAGCCAGCGAGCTCGAGATCGTCTTCACGTTGTCGCTGACAGTCCCCAGGGGTCCGGCGAGCGCCGATTTCATCCACCGCGGACTGACCGCGCTGGCGCGTCACCGAACTGCGCTCGTTCCGCTCCCGGGACCGTTTGGCGAGCGCCGCTGCCTGGGCTTTGGTGAGCGCGACGCCGGCTGGCTCGGCGGCATCGCCGAGGGCCGGATCATTCGTCAGTACGTCTGCATCGCCGAGCCGGCGGTGCACGAACGGCTGCTCGAGCTCAATAGCACGGGCGCCATGACCAGCCTGCCCAGATCGTTGATCGGCATGCGGGACCAGCGTGTAGACGGGGCCGCGAGCGACGAACCGGTCGGGCACTGGATCGCGGCGGTTCGAGCCGGACGACGGTTAGGCGTCCGCACGGTCGAATGCGTGGGCGGCTCCCTGGGCGCCGCACGCAGCACGGTCGTGTTCGCCGACGCGCTGGGCGGCCAACCGCCTCCGAGCGGATGCTTCGACCCGGAGGAGATCTGGACGCTGGGCGGGGTCGAAGCCAAACTGCGAGCCGCCGGAATCACGGTCGTACCGCGGACCGGGTCGACGTGACTTCGGCGGCCGTCAATTGACGTCGCCGGCGAGCTCCACCAGCGGCACGGCGGCTCGTACACCGACCGCGACATCGGCGGCTGGGCCTGACGGCGAGGCGTGCGGATCTGCGCGTCGTGCCGCTCGCGCATTCGCCGGCTCATCCATCCGCGTCACATCCGTCGGTCGCGGCGGGTCTTGCTGGGGTCGGCGGGCTCGCGCACCACGACCTCCGCTCCATGACCGGAATCAACTCAGGTCCGCGCACGAGTTCAGCTCATGGTGAACGAATTCCCGCGGGCGACGCGCAGGGCGATTAGATTCCCTAATCGATCTGCCGGGTCTCGACTGGAACGGAGCAGAAGATGGCTGACGACATGAGGGAGAGGCAGAAGCGGGCGGCGGAGTTCATCGAGCCGTTCCGGGTCAAGCCCGGGTCGAAGGTGAGGCTCGGCAAGGATTTCGATCCATCGTTCAAGGCCGGGGTGCGGAAGAAGGAGGATGGGGTCGCGCTGCTCGAGGAGGGCGTTCGGCTTCTGTCCGAGTATCAGGCGCGGCTTGCCGCCCAGGACATGTGGGGCGTCCTCGTGGTGCTGCAGGCGATCGATGCCGCGGGGAAGGACGGGACGATCCGCCATGTGATGAGCGGCGTGAACCCGCAGGGAGTGTCGGTGCACAGCTTCAAGGTCCCGTCGGCCGAGGAGCTCGACCACGACTACCTGTGGCGCTACGCGCGGCGCCTGCCCGCCCGTGGCCAGATCGGGATATTCAACCGCTCGCATTACGAGGAAGTGCTGGTGGTGCGGGTGCATCCGGACAACCTCGACCGCGAGAAGCTGCCGAGGTCAGCGAAGCGAGCCGATGTGTGGAAGCGGCGCTATCGCGAGATCAACGACTGGGAGCGGTACCTGACCGAGCAATGGGTTCCGGATCGTGAAGGTGTTTCTCAACCTCTCGGAGGAGGAGCAGCGGATCCGGTTCCTGCGGCGGCTGGACCTGCCCGACCACAACTGGAAGTTCTCGAGCGCGGACGTCCGGGAGCGCGAGCGGTGGGACGATTATCAGAAGGCGTTCTCCGAGATGCTCTCGCACACGAGCACCGAGTGGGCGCCCTGGTACGTGATACCCGCGGATCGGAAGTGGTTTGCGCGGATCGGGGTCGGGGCGGTGCTCGTCCACTCGCTGATGGAGATCGATCCTCGGTTCCCGGCCGTCACCAAGGAACGGCGCGAGACGCTGCGCGAGGCCAAGGAGATGCTCGAGGCCCAGGCTCCCGAGGGCGCGCACGCCGACCCGTTCGAGCACGAACAGAGGGCCGAGAGGGCCGCCGCGAGCGACAGCCGGAACGGGCACGAGTCCGAGCACCAGGTGGTGGCGCCTGCTCACGGATGGACATCCGAGTAGGGGCGTCCGCTGATGGCCACGACAGCGCGCTCACACGCCGGCAACGCCGCCGGCGGGGAGAACTGGTACAGCGTCTCACCGGACGGCGTCACGTCAAGGCTCGGCGTCGATCCGTCCTCGGGACTGTCCAGCCAGAAGGCTGCTGAGCTGCTCGAAAGCCATGGTCCGAACGCCCTGCCGGCGGAGACGGCGGTGCCGGACTGGAGGCGATTCCTCGAGCAGTACCGCAGCTACATGCAGATCATCCTGGTGGCCGCAGCGATCGTGTCGCTCGCGATCAAGGAGTGGAGCACCGGCGTCCTGCTGATTCTGATCACCGTGCTCAACGCGGTTGTCGGCCTGCGCCAGGAGGGTAAGGCGCAGAGCGCGATGAACGCGCTCAAGGCGATGGTCAAGGCGACCGCGCGGGTCCGCCGCGACGGGTCGGAGGCCGAGATCCCCGCCGAAGAGGTGGTGGTCGGCGACGTCGTCCTGCTCGCGGCCGGCGACGACGTGCCGGCGGACGGGCGGATCATCTCGGCGAGCGCCTTGCAGATCGACGAGGCCGCCCTGACCGGCGAGAGCGTGCCCGCCTCCAAGGGCGTCGACATGCCCGACGGCCACGATCTCGCGCCGGGCGAACAGACGGACATGGCGTTCATGCACACGCCGGTCACGCACGGCAGCGGCGTGATGATCGTCACCGCGACGGGCGGTGACACGGAGGTCGGGAAGATCGCGGGCATGCTGGCGACGACGACGCGTGAGGAGACGCCGCTGACCAAGCAGCTGAACACGTTGACCCTGTGGATCGCGGCGGCGGCCGGGGTGACGATGGTGATCATGTTCGTGCTGGGCGCGCAGCGCGGTCTGTCCTCGACGGTCGTGTTCACGAGCGCGGTGGCGCTCGCGATCGCGGCGATTCCGGAGGCGATGCCGACCGTGCTGCAGGTGGTCATGTCGATCGGCGCCGCCGATCTGCGCGGCACGGGGCGGTGCTTACGGATCTCGCCTCGGTCGAGACGCTCGGCTCGACGTCCGCGATCAACTCGGACAAGACCGGGACGCTGACGATGAACCAGATGACCGCGGTCGAGGTGATCGATCCGACCGACCGGTACACGATCTCCGGTTCGGGCTACGAGCTCGAGGGCAGGGTCCAGCACGCCGCGGGCTCCTCGGACACGATCGACGACGCGATCCTGCCCTACGTCGTCGCCAGCGACGCCACGCTCGTCGACGGCAAGGTGGTGGGCGATCCGACCGAGGGCGCGCTGCTCGTGCTCGCGCACAAGGCGGGCCTCGACATCGCCGCCACGCAGGAACAGCACCCGCGCCTGGCGACCCTGCCGTTCGACCCGACGTACAAGCTGATGGCTGCCTTTACCAAGGCGACCGACGATGCGGGCAAGCACGTCGTGCGCTGCTACGTGAAGGGTGCGGCGCCGGCGGTCATGAGTCATGCGTCGAGCGCGCTGTCCGCCGGGCAGAGCATCCCCTGGGACGAGGAGCTGCGCAGTCGGGCCGAGGCGAGCATGCGCAGGATGGGCGAGGCCGGCCTGAGGGTGATGGCCGCCGCGTACCGCGACCTCGACCCGGGCTCGTTCGACGCCGAAGGCGACCTACTGAGCTATGTCGAGGACCTCGAGATGACCAGCCTGGTCGGCATGGTCGACCCCCCGCGCGCCGAGTCCAAGCCGGCGGTGGCAGACGCGCAGAGCGCGCACATCCGGGTACGGATGGTCACCGGCGACGACGTGATCACCGGTGCGGCGATCGCCAAGCAGCTCGGGATCGAGGGCGAGGCGATCCTCGGCGCGGAGTTCGCCGCGCTCGACGAGTCAGAGAGGCTGGCGCGGATCGACCAGATCGGCATCGTCGGCCGGGTCGCGCCCGAGCACAAGGTGCTGCTCGTCGAGACGCTCAAGAAGCAGGGCCACGTCGTGGCGATGACCGGCGACGGGGTCAACGACGCGCCCTCGATCAAGGCCGCACATATCGGTGTCGCGATGGGCAGCGGCACCGAGGTGGCGAAGAACGCGGGACGGATGATCCTCACCGACGACAACTTCGCGACGATCGTGCGCGCGGTCTCGCAGGGCCGGAAGCTCTACGACAACCTGAGCAAGTACGTCCGTTTCGTGCTGATCTCGCTGGTGGCGTTCGTGCTGACATTCCTCGGCGCGACGATCCTGAACATCGCCGAGGGTCAGCCGTTCTCGCCGGCGCAGGTTCTCTACATCCACTTCTTCGTCAGCGCGCCGTTCGGCATCGCGCTCGGCCTCGATCAGGCGACCGCGGGGCTGATGGAGCGCCGGCCCCGACCCAGCACGGAGTCGATCGTGAACCGCGGCGTGCAACTCACCT
This sequence comes from uncultured Solirubrobacterales bacterium, assembly GCA_963836715.1. Taxonomy (GTDB): domain Bacteria; phylum Actinomycetota; class Thermoleophilia; order Solirubrobacterales; family Solirubrobacteraceae; genus Palsa-465. Next base: position 141,815 of record CAWIKH010000007.1, on the reverse strand, counting down.
CGGGGCTGGTCGGTCTGTACATGGCGATCTGCATGGACTTCCTGATCTACTTCGGCAAGCAGCACTACCACAGCACGGCGGTCGGGTCGTCGATCGGGTTGAGCGCGTTCGCGCTGATGCTGATCGTTTCCGCCTATGAGTGCCGGAGCGTCGCGGGCTCCGTACTGGTCAGCCAGACCTTCGACAACGCCAAGATGAACTGGACGGCGGCGGCGGAGCTCGCGCTCGCGGTGATGATCACGCAGATGGACCTGTTCAACCGTCTGCTCAAGACGATGCCGCTCACGTCTCCGCAGTTCGGGCTGTCGGTGGCCTCGGCGGTACTGTTGCTCGTCCTGTGGGAGATCGGCAAGCTGATCGCTCGGCGCCCCTGAGCCACGCGTAACCCCGCCGATGGCGTCGCCCTCGCTCCCCGGGATCCGTTCGCTCGCGAACTACAGGATGTCCTGGCTGCGCAGCGACGTGGTCGCCGGCGTCGTGCTGACCACGCTGCTCGTCCCGCAGGGCATGGCCTACGCAGAGCTCGCGGGCCTGCCGGCGATCACGGGTCTGTACACGTCGATCCTATGCCTGATCGGTTATGCCGTGTTCGGGCCGTCGCGGATCCTCGTGCTTGGCCCGGACTCGTCGCTCGGCCCGATGATCGCGGCCACAATCCTGCCGATCGTCGGCTCGGACGGCAGTCCCGAGCGTGCGATTGCGCTGGCGTCGATGATGGCGCTGATCGTCGGTGCGATCATGATTCTCGCCGGGATCGCGAAGCTCGGTTTCATCGCCGACCTGCTCTCCAAGCCGACCCAGATCGGGTACATGAACGGGCTGGCGCTGACGATCCTGATCGGGCAGCTGCCAAAGCTGTTCGGGTTCTCGACCGACGCCAACGGCCTGATCAACGAGGCGCACGCGTTCATCCACGGGGTGGCGTCGGGTGAGACGGTCGGGGCGGCGGTCGCCATTGGCCTCGTCAGCCTTGCACTGATTCTCGTGCTCGGTCGCTGGCTGCCGCGGGTCCCGGGCGTGCTCGTAGCGGTCGTCGTCGCGATTGCCGCGGCGTCGGTGCTCGCTCTGGCCAGCCACGGCGTCTCGCTCGTGGGCAAGCTTCCCAAGGGCTTCCCGCCGCTCACCGTGCCGAACCCCGTGTCCGATCTTCCGCTGCTGGTTGGGGGGGCGCTCGGGATCGTGCTCGTCGCGCTCGCCGACACGATCTCGACGGCCTCGGCGTTCGCCGCGCGCACCGGGCAGGAGGTCGACGGGAATGGAGAGATGATCGGGATCGGCGCCGCCAACGTCGCCGCCGGCTTCTTCCAGGGATTCCCGGTGAGCACGAGCGGGTCGCGCACCGCGGTCGCCGAGCAGGCCGGCGCCAAGACGCAGCTCACGGGTGTGGTCGGCGCGGCGGTGATCGTGCTGATGCTCGTGCTCGTCCCTGGGCTGCTCAAGAACCTCCCGAACCCGACGCTCGCCGCGGTGGTGATCGCCGCGTCCCTGTCGCTCGCCGACATACCCGGGACCGTGCGGCTGTGGCGCCAGCGCCCCGTCGAGTGCCTGCTGTCGGTCGCCGCCTTCCTGGGTGTCGCCCTGCTCGGCGTGCTCGAGGGCATCGCGGTGGCGGTGGCGCTGTCGATCTTGAACGTGTTCGGCCGAGCCTGGCGGCCCTACCAGACGACGCTCGGCCGCGTCCCCGGACTCGCCGGACAGCACGACCGCCAGCTCCATCCCGAGGCCGAGGAACTGCCCGGCCTCGTGATCTTCCGGTTCGACGCGCCGCTGTTCTTCGCCAACGCGCGAACGTTCCGCGACCAGATCAGGAGCCTCGCGGCCGCCGATCGGCGACCGGAATGGATCGTGATCGCCGCGGAGCCGATCACCGACGTCGACACCACCGCCGCCGACATGCTCGCGGACCTCGACAAGGAGCTCAACGCCGAGGGGACGTCGCTCGTGTTGGCCGAGCTCAAAGATCCTGTCCGGGAGAAGCTCGAGCGGTACGAGCTGATCGGACCGCTCGACCCCGACCATTTCTTCCCCACGCTCGACGCCGCGGTAGAGGCCTTCCGTGAGAAGACCGGCGCGGACTGGGTACCGGCACCCCGTTAGCGGGTGTGCCGGGGCGAGTCACTCGCGTGCAGTCACAACGGCCGTCTTTGTTCCAGCCATGGAACGCGGACAGGACGCCCGCGTCCCACGCCTCGCGCAGGCCGGGGGTGCTGACCCGGGGAGGACCGTGAGGCGGAGGTCACAGGGGAGGAACGTGCTTGACGTCCTCCATGTACCGGCCTGCCGACGCGGATGCCTCGTCCGGGGTACCGCCGGACTGGCGCGCGGCCATGTAGGCGGCGTACCAGTCCCACCAGTCGTGTGGGGCGTGGCTCTTCTCGTAGGGATCATGATGCTCGGCCGTCTCGTGCAGGAGTTGCGCCAAAGCTTCGATGTCCATCGTTCACCGCCCTGGAAGTCGGGTCTTGATCTCCTGAAGCAGCCAGCCGTTGCCGTCCGGATCGCTGAAGGTCGCGAACGAGCCGTAGGTGCTGTGGTCGGGCGCCGGCCCGCTCACCCGGCCGGCCTCGTGGAATCGAGCGCCCGGCGCGCCCTCGTGGAACACCTCGCTCACGTCCGCACCCCGGGCGCGCAGCTCGCTACGCGCAGCATCGATGTCGGAGACGATCAGGTACAGGCTCTGGGCTGAGCCGGGTGCCGCCGACGCGATGTTCGTTCCAAATTGAATCGAGCACCCGGACCCTGGGGGCGTGAACTGGACGACGCGGAAGTCGTCACCGCGCTCGATATCGGCGTCGAGCCGCCATCCCAGATCCTGATAGAAGCGCTTGGCCCGATCGGCGTCGGATACGGGCAGAACCACGACCTCGAGCCGCACTTCCCCGGGCTGCACGTCCGGGGTCGGGGCCGATGGTTTGTTGGCTGCGTCGGTGGTACTCACGTTTACCTCCGTTGGTTGGCTAGACGAATTGCTGGCCGCCGTCGATGTCGAACGTCGCGCCGGTCAGGGCCGTGTTGATCATGATGTGAACCGCCAGCGCGGCGACGTCCTCGGGGCCGACCACGCGGCCGATCGGGAGCGTCGTCCGCGGCTCGTTGCGGCGCGCCTCGAGTTGATCTCCGAGCAGAGACGCGGACAGCTCGCTCGGGATTGCGGCCGGTGAGGATGACCTCGGCGCCCTCGGCGCGGGCTCTGCGGGCGGTCTCCAGGCCGATGCCTGCACTGCCTCCGACCAGGACGACGGTCTGTCCGGCGAGTTCAGGGCCGCGTGCGGTGGACCCATCGATAGGTGCCGTGCTCATGGCCTTCTCGTCACGCCGTCACGCTCGCCATTTGCGGATCCATCGGTCCGACCGGCCGCGGTTTGTCCGCGATCTGCATGCGAAGGTCCATCACGGCCGTGTCGTAGATCCCCGAGAAGCTCGGGAAGGGCTGGATCGTGTCGGCCAGCACCTCGACGGGGACGTGCGCGCGGATGGCAAGCGTCGCCTGCTGCATCCACTCGCCGGCCTCTGGTCCCAGCGCGTAGGCGCCAGTCAGTCGCTCGCCGTCGCTCAGCAATGTTATGAACCCGTTGGACTGCGCCCAGGCGTGGGTGTAGGTCGCGGTCTTCGGCACCTCGGACACGAGCGCGGTGCCGCTGTACTGCGCCTCAGTCGCGCCGACCGCGGCGGCTTGCGGATCGGTATAGGTGACTCGCGGAACCGCTTCGTAGTTCGCGGGACGCGGATCGCCTCCGATGTTGTCGGCGACGACGTCGCCCTCGTACTCGCCGACGTGGGTCAGCGGCCAGATGCCGGTGACGTCGCCGATCGCCCACAGACGCTCGCCGGCGCGCATATGATCGTCAACCTTGATGCCGTGGGGGTCGGACTCGACGCCGACGGTCTCCAGGCCGATCCCCTCGACGCGCGGACGCCGGCCGGTGGCCACCAGCAGCCGGTCGCCCCGGAGTTCCGCGCCGCCGTCGAACTCGAGGACATAGTCATCGCCGTCGCGCCGCGCCGCCGTGGCGTGCATCCCCAGCATGAGCTCGATTCCGTCCTGGCGAAGCGCTTCGCTGAGCGCCTTGCCCAGCGGCGCAGGTTCGCGCGGCAGCACCCGGTCGGCCCCCTCGACGATCACCGCCTCACCGCCGAAGCGGCGCACGACCTGCGCAAGCTCGACGCCCGCCGCTCCGCCACCGAGCACGAGCAGGCGGCGAGGAACGGTGGTCATGCTCGTCGCTTCCCGCGTACCCCACAGACCCTCGAGCTCACGGAGCCCGGAGACCGGAGGCACGAACGGATCCGAGCCGGTCGCCACGACGACGTGCTCCGCGGTGTGTCGCACGCCGTCGACCTCGACCACGCCGGTACCGGCCAGCCGGCCGGTCCCGCGGAACAGATCGATGCCTCGGCTCGCCAGCCACTTCTCCTGGCCGGTGTCAGTGTGGTTGGAGACCATGTAGTCACGCCACGCGAGCGCGGCCTGGACGTCGACCTCCGCGGTGGCTGCAGCCTCGCGGGCGCCGTGCACGGCCTCGCCGGGCCGCAGCAGCGACTTCGACGGAATGCAAGCCCAGTACGAGCACTCGCCCCCGACCAGCTCTCGCTCGACGACGGCGACGCGCAACCCGCGCGCAGCCAGCGCCGCAGCGCAGTGCTCACCGGGGGCGCCGCCCCCCAAGACGATGACGTCATAGTCGTTGCTCGAGCTCATCGGTCCCTCCCTCGGTTGCTGTTGACATCACGGTCGCAGCCAGCCGACGCGCCGCGGTCTTGCGGCAACATCATTCGAGCTGGCCGGCCAGGTGGCACATGTATCAGGGTCCCGCCCGGAGCGCCCGGTCGCGCCCTGGAACGCCCCGGTCGGCGCCCTGGTTTTGGACTCCGGCCGGGCTGATTCTCTCCATCACGCCGCCGACGGCTTTGCGCTCGGCCAGCCACGCATTGGTTTCGCTCACGAACCGCTCGAACGCGCGCCGTCCCTTGACGCGGCCGCGGATCGGGTGATGGAGCTCTGGCTCTCCGGCGAACGACCCGACCAGGGCCTCGGTCTCCCCGGAGGTCACGCCGGCGAAGTACGGCACGGGAGCCGCCGCTCGGGTGTCTGCGGCTTGGTGACGAACCCGCTCCAGTACAGGAGCCGAGAACAACTCTGGCATCCACGGCATGAGCCGAAGCCTCTCACAGCGGACCCGCCGCGAGGGGCAATCTGGTAAATCGGACCTACCAAAGATGCCCGAGGACTCGCCCGGACCTCACTCGTACGTCGAAGTTGGCCGTTGATTTGCGGACGCGAACGTCGACGAGTTCGCGCGGTCCAAAATGGGACGACGTAGACCCGGTGGTTGTGACATTACGGGCGGCGCCGCGGTTGACAAGAATCGGGGTGGCGCCAGGCCCGACCTCGAATTGCGGCGCGATCCGCATGTACTGATCCTCGAACGCGGTGGCCTCGCCCGCCTCCAGCGCGCTCAGGAATCGCTCTGTCGGGCGGATCAACGCGACGTCGTAGCGCAGCAGGATCAGGTCGCCCTCGCTGGTCCGCAGGTGCGCCCGGAGGTCCTGGCGGCGGATTCCGTCACCGCCGAGCCTGATCCAGTCCAGCCCGGGTCCCGCGAGCGTCGCGTCGATCCGTGGACCGAGGAGCCTCGCGGCGGTCACCTGCCAGCACAGACGCTCGCCCACCGGCGACCCTCCGGTGGAGCCGATCGGACCCTCGATCGTCTCCGCATACGTCATCTCGTACTCAAGCTCGATCATGCTGTCTGTCCCTTCGCTCGGTCCGGCGGTCCACAGGTGACGCTAGAGGAGCGAGCCCGGATGTGAAATGCCGCTTGACGCTCAGTTCAGAGCGGCTCGGTATGACCCACCGGGTGACCGCCCGCGAGGCACTTGCCCTCCTGCGCCGCTTACTGTACCATGTGGTACATGAGACCAGTACAAGTGATAACCGAGGTTCCCTATCCGCGCGAGGATGTCTACGACTTCCTCGATGTGATGTCCAACCACGAGCCGTTCACCAACCACATGCTGCGTGATTGGGAGTACGGAGGGCCCGATCGCGGAGTCGGGTCCAGAGCGAAGGTGAAGGCTAGCGCCGGCGGCCGGACCGAAAGCATCGAGATCGAAGTCGTCGCGGCTGAACGCCCCGCGCGGATCGTCGAGCGGAACGTCGGCGCCGGGGGGCGCCGCGTGGCGAACGGCACGTATGTGCTCACAGACCTCCCCGGCGGGGGGACACGCATCACGTTCGAGTACGCCTGGCAACGGGCGCCGTTGAGCGAGCGGCTCGCCTCGCCGCTGGTCCGCGCGATCTTGCGGCGCGGGAACGAGCGGTCGATGCGCCGGCTCGCGGACCAGCTCACGACCGCCATCCCGTCGATGAAGTCGTAGACCCCTCGCACGGGGAGACGCACGGCGACGGGGGTGCGCTCCGACGCATGTACCGCGTGGCACAGTACGCGGTTGTGGTTGACCACACCCCCAGGCAACGGCTGCTGGACGCAGCGATTGAGTACGTCGCCGCCAACGGGATGAGCGACGTGAGTCTCCGCGCACTGGCGGCGGCGCTCGGGACGAGCCATCGGATGCTGATCTTCCACTTCGGCTCCAAGGAGGGGTTGTGGGTGGAGATCATCCGCTCGGTGGAGCAGCGCCAGCGTGAGCTGCTCGGCCAGGTCCTGCCCGATCCGAGTCAGCCGGTCGGCGAAGCGATGCGCGCGTGGTGGAAGCACATCTCCGATCCCGCACTGTGGCCCAACGAGCGGTTGTTCTTCGAGATCTACGGCCAGGCGCTACAGGGCCGGCCGCACACGACCGAACTGCTCGACGGGATCGTCGATGACTGGCTCGACCCGATCACCGAGATCAACGTCTCCCTTGGACTCGTCCCGGACTTGGCGCGCGCCCATGCGCGGCTGGGCGTCGCGGTGACGCGCGGGCTGCTGCTGGACCTGCTGGCGACGCGCGATCGCACAGGCGTCGATGGGGCGATGGAAGCGTTCATCGACGTGTACGACACGTGGCTCGCGGACCGCGCTCGGAGCGTGTCCCAGCCGCGCCATCGCTCACAAGCGAGCTGATCGCATACCGCCAGTAGGAACAGTCGTGCGTCAGGGTGCCGACTGCCTCCGTTGACATACTGGCCGCGTGCCCCGGCGAGCAATGACAGACGGAGGTGGCGCCGAGCCCTCCACCACGCTCCGATCGGAACACGTCGAGTCTACGCGACGCGCGGTGCTCGCGGCCGCCCGCTCGGCGTTCGGAAGAAAGGGCTACGCGCAGACGTCGGTCGACGAGATCGCGGCCGCGGCGCGGGTCACCAAGGGCGCGGTGTACCACCACTTCGCCGGCAAGAAGGCGCTGTTCCGGGCGGTGTACTCAGAAGTGGAGGCCGAGGCTGTGGCGCGCACGGCTGGAGCCGCAGACTCGAAGGGGTCGGCGATCGACCAGCTCGTGGCTGGAGTGAACGCGTACCTGGATGTCGCGCTCGACGATGAGGTCCAACGGATCACATTGATCGACGGGCCGGCTGTGCTCGGTCCCGAGCCGGAGGGCCCCGCCGATCAGCACCCGGGGCACATCGCCGTCCGGTCGTTCATCGCCACGGCCATCGGGCGCGGCGAGATCGTCGACCTGGATCCCGACGTTCTCGCCCACCTCGTCGGAGGTCTGTCGTTGCTGGGCGGCGTGCTGATCGCGCGCGCGGCCGACCCGGACGTGACCAGAGCGACGCTCGGGCAGGCGCTCGAGGCGATGCTACGAGGCCTGGCTCCACGCCAGAGACGATGAACGTCCGCCTAGGACAAGATCGCGTTTGACATCCAACATACTGAGAGTATGTTGTGTACCCATGGAATCCAACACACTCGACACTCGGCTCGGGCGACTGGCCTGGCAATCCTCCGGTCAAGGGCCTGCGCTCGTCTTCTTCGCCGGCGCGCTCGCGAATCACGATTTGTGGCGTGACGTCGTCATCGCGCTCGAAGACCGCTACCGCTGCATCACGATCGACCTCCCACTCGGTGCGCATGCGCTGCCGCTGTCTCCTGGAGCAGACCGATCGGCCACCTCGCTGGCCCGGCTCATGCTCGACTGCCTGGAGCTGCTCGAAGTGGAAGATGCCACCGTGGTCGCAAACGACACTGCCGGTGGATTGCTCCTGCTGTCGCTCGCCAGTGATCATCCAGCGCTCGGGCGAGTGGCCGGTCTCGTCCTGACCAACTGTGACAGCTACGACCAGTTCCCACCGGACAAGCTGCAGAGGGGGGCGGCGATGGCTCGCACACTGCCCGGACTTGCCCGAGCACTGGTTCGGTTGCAGTTTCGATCGTCGATCGCCCGGCGCAGAAGCCTCTCCACGGTCACCGCGACCCGGCTGGACGATCAGCGCGAGGAATCCTTCTTCGGGCCACTGCGACGAGATCGACGGGTGGTCGACGATTTCATCGCGGCCTTCGCCGGTTGCCGCCCGCAACTCCTCATGGACGCCGCCGAGGCGATCCCGCGGTTCGACCGGCCGGTCTTGCTGATCTGGGGCGACTCGTGCGATTTCTTCCCCATCACACACGCGCACCGACTCGCGTCCGAGTTCCCCCGCGCCACGCTGGTCCCCGTACCCGGGGCCAAGACCTGGGTCCCGATCGACAATCCGGTCGCGGTGTCCGACGCCATCGTCGAGTTCGTGCCGTCGCCGGTGCGGTGACGGCCCGGACGTCGATGCCTCGAGGCGGCCCGTCGAGATGAGGGACCGCCGCTAGTGATGCGGGGTTTCTTCTGGCACTTCGTACCAGCGCTTGCGCTCGCCGATCCGCGCGCGCATTTTCCAGCGCCGGCTCTTCGGCGCTGACTCCGCGGCCTCGGTGAGGGTCTGCAGCTGGGTTCTGGGGTTGAGCTTGCCCCCCTCGAGCGCGGGGCGAGCGCTGCAGTCGAGAAGCCCCGCGATCCGGTCGAGGTTCAGCGTCACGGTTCGCCACCAGCCCCAGTCATCGGCGACGAGCGTGCGGAAGACTCGGAGGTCGATGGCGTCGGGGTCACTGCTGTCCTCGAGCCGGAACGTGACGAGCAGCCGCAGGCAGTCGTCGGCGTCCTTCTCGTTCAGCTCGACGATCTGGAGCTTTGACATCAGGAGGTCGACCGCGTCGAGCGTGTACGGCATCCGCGTGAGGCGGTCCGCGAACTCGAGCGTGTGACACATGTGCAGCTTGTCGATCAGGACGTCGATCGCCAGGCCGTGGCTGCCGTGCGCGAAGTACAGCTGCTTGTTGCCATAGAGGGCGTTGAAGTTCTTGTCGGGGTCGTAGCCCTGCTCGGTCAGCATCTCGATCAACGCGCGCCGGGTCGAGCTCGCAGAGGCGAAGTCGAGGTCCTGGCCCGTGCGGGCGCGGGGCGGAAGGCCGGGCGTGAGCAGCCGGATCGCGAGGCCGCCGACGAGGCGAAGCGCGATGCTGCGCTCGGCGGCAAGGTCGATGAGCGACTTGGCTTCGTGTAGCAGGTCGGTTTCTGCGACCGTGTCGGTCATCTCCCGCATACGGTACAGGCTGTTGTTAGGGTGCCGGCGATGCCGCTGACGGCCGCCGAGGACCGCGTGTGTGAGGCCATCGAGGCGGGTCGCGACGAGTTGGTGGGGTTGGCCAGCGCCCTGATCGGATTCGACACGACGGCCCGTCAGGTGGGGGATCCGTGCCGGGACGAGGCCGCGTTGCAGGACTACCTGGCCGGGCGGCTCGGTGCCGCGAGGGCGTCGGTGGATGTTTGGGAGCCGGACGCCGCTGCGTTGGCGGGGATGCCGCTGGTCCCACCCGGCCTCTCGTTCGAGGGGCGACCGCAGTTGATCGCGCGCACGGGCGGGCGTGGGGGAGGGCGGTCGCTTGTCTTCAACGGCCACATCGATGTCGTGTCCGCTGAGCCCCGTTCCGAATGGACAAGCGACCCGTTCGTCGCGGTCGTGCGCGACGGCCGCCTGCACGGGCGGGGGGCATGCGACATGAAGGGCGGGATCGCGGCGATGGTGTTCGCAGTCGAGACGCTGTCCTCGCTCGGAGTCTCGCTCGACGGTGATCTGCTGGTCGCGACCAACACCGACGAGGAATCCTCGGGCGCGGGCGGCACCGCGCTGGTGCAGCACGGGTTGCGGGCGGACGCGGGCGTCGTGACCGAGCCGACCGGCTTTCAGACCTGGATCGCGTGCCGGGGCTCGGACTACGGCGTGATCACGGTGCCCGGCCGGCCGGGCCACGCGGAAGTTCGCCAGCCCGACTGGCGTCTCGGTGGTGCCGTGAACGCGATCGAGAAGGCGGTGGTCGTATTGGATGCGATTGCGTCGCTCCGGCGTGCATGGGGCTCACGGCCGGGGTTGTCGCATTCGCTGCTCTCGCCGCCGTCGCTCCTTCCGACGCTGGCCCGCGCCGGCGAGTGGGCGGTCACCTATCCGGCGTCGTGCGAGCTGACGATCGCGGTGATGTACCTGCCGGCGCAGGCCGACGCTTCGGGGTGGGGGAGCGAAGTGCGGCGTGAGGTCGAAGAGTGGATCGCGCGCGAGACCGCGCAGGATGACTGGTTGCGCGAGCATCCGCCGGTGATCGAGTGGTGGCCGAACCCCGTGATGCCGTTCGAGATCTCGCCGGACGAGCCGATTGTGAGCATCATCCAGCGCGCCACTGCGGATGTCGGCCGTCCCGGGCGACTCGGTGGTGTCGACTCGTGGTACGACGGGGCGACGCTGACGCGGCTGGCGGGGATCCCGTCGGTCGGCTACGGGCCTCCCGGGTTCGATGCCGAGGGGGTCAGCGTCGCGCACATGATCGACGAGTACGTGCCGGTCGACGGGCTCGTGGCGGCCGCCCAGGGGCTGGCCGTCGCCGCGATGCGGTTCTGCGGCGTGGAGCGCTGAAGGCCCCGCGACTTACGCGGTCGCCGGACCCTAACCCTCGACACGTTGGGCGAGCTCGACGCCCTTCTTGCCGATGTCGACGATGTAGCCGCGGAGGATGCCGTGGTTGGCCTCGCTGCCGGGATTGATGCAGAGCGTCTTGCCGATCCTGCGCTCGCCGCCCGACTCGTGGATGTGGCCGTGGATCGTGAGCAGCGGCTGGTATGTCTCGATCACCTCGCGCACCGCGGTCGAGCCGACGGGGCCCCGGAGCACGTCGCCGGCCGAGATCGTGGGGCGGAGGTTCTCGTTCAGGATTGGCGCCGTGTCCAAACCCGAGTCATGGGGCGGAACGTGGATCATGAACACGGCTTTGCGGGGATCGCGGACCTGCTGAGCGAGCGCGTCGAGGCGAGCGTAGAGCTCGTCCTCGGACTCCTCGCGCGGCGTCTGCCACGGTGTGTGGTTTGACCAGCCAGAAGAGAGCAGCTGGAGGTCGCCGGGGATGTCGAGCACCTTGCCGTCGGCGTTGACCGGCGCGATCCCGGGCTGGTCCAGGATCGGGTCGATCACGAACTCGTCGTCGTTGCCCGGGATCAGGTAGAGCGGCGCGGTGCCGTCGGTGAGCCGCTCGGTCGCGAGCTTCATCCACGCGTCGATGCGCTCATTCATCAGGCGATGGAGCAGCTCGTCGCGCCCCGGTTCGTCGCCGGCGAGCCGCTCGGCCTCCTCGGAGGTGGTGGTGAACGAGTAGTAGCCCACGTCGGCGATGTCGCGCTCGAGTTGGGCGAGCTCGTCGTCGCCGCTCGCGCGGCGGTGCACACCGAACAGCTCGGTCTCATAGCGGCCGTTCCGCTGGATGATCGGGACGATCGCCTTGCCCGTGAGGTCGCCGGCGACCAGCGCCACGTCGGCCTTGTAGATGTTCATCGTGATCGCGTTCAGGAACTTCCGCCAGGCTTTCTCGGCGGCGTGGAAGTCGCTGGCGATGTACAGGCGGGTCGCGATCGCGGGCTCCAGGTGTGCGCGGGTCGGCTAGTCGGGTGGGATCTCGGTGAACAGCATCTTTTCGTCCACGCCGGCCTTGACGGCCCGATAGCGCATGATGAAGTAGATGATGATCCCGATCAGGTAGAAGATGCCGGCATCGATGATCCCGTTCGTCTCCAGGTAGGTGAGCGCGCTCCCGCCCTTAAGCGCGTTTACGATCGGTTTGATCACCGCGAAGATGTAGATCCAGATCGGGAACACGAGCCACGCGAGCCCGATCCACGGCAGCGCCTTCCCGAACGGCGCGTTGCGGACGAGGTCAGGCCGGCGCCAGCGGACAAGCAACGCGTTGAAGCCGGGCAGCGACCACGTGAGGATCGCCATCACGATCGAGAACCACGCGGTGCCGGCGAGGTTCAGCTTGTGGCCGGTCGTGGCCAGGAACGTCGGCAGGTCCTTGTAACTCTGGAAGAACAGGAACAGGGCGGTCAGTGCGAGCGTGGCGATGATCGCGTTCAGCGGGCCGCGCAGGCGCTCGCTGACGTTCCCGAACCACTCGGGCACCTGCCGGTCGAGGCTCCACGCGAGCTGCATCCGGCTGATGAAGTTGATGTAAACCGGGCACAGCAGGAACGGGAACACCACCCCGCCGAGGCTGATGATGAACCACAGCGGCCACAGGCTGCTGTTCGCGACCACCGCCAGCAGCGGCATCGAGTTCGGCTGGCCGAGCGGCAGCGCGCTCAGACTGGTGTTGAAGCCCCAGTAGCTGCCGCCCCAGCTGACCTGCGTGTTGAAGCCGAAGTGGCTCGAGATCGCGTCCACGTACACGGAGTTGGCAAGCACGCCGATCACGAGCGCGCCGATCAGCGCGATCAGGACGCCGCGACGGACGTTCCCACGCACCTCGCCCGCGATGTAGGCGGAGTACTGGAACCCGATGAACTGGAACAGCAGCACCGACAGCATCAACGGGAAGACCGTCGTCGAGAAGATGTTGCTGAAGAAGCTGTTGCTCGACGTCGCGATCAGGCCGGCCGTCTTGCCGGTCTGGGCGATGTGCGCCGCGGTGACGCCGCCGGTGTACTGGGGCAGGTGGGCGTTGAAGCTGCCCTTGTGGGTAAAGAGCAGGCCGAACACGAACATCCCAATGAAGCACGCCACGCCGAACCCGGCGAGCGCCGTCACGACCTTGTGGAACGCCCGGGTTGGGAGCAGGGCGACGACCGCGATCAGGAGCAGCACGACGATCGATGCGATGAAGCCCGGCGTGCCGGTGATCGTGCCGGTCGCGTCCGTGAACCAGGTGTTCGCCCCGTGAAAGCCTCCGGCGCCGATGCCGATGATCCGCGCCGAGATCTGGAGGTTTCTCAGTACGAGCGGGACCTCAAAGGCGATGATGAGGATGCTCGCGATCACGAGCGTCCACGACTCGAGCCAGCCGAGGAACGGATGCAGGATGCGGCTCGAGAACACGTAGTCGCCGCCGGAGCGGGGCATGACCGACGTCAGCGACGAGAAGATCAGCGCCAGCAGGATGCAGAACAGGCCGGCGACGATCGACGCCCAGCCATAGGCGGAGAACGGCCCCGCTCGCCAGACCGGAACATCGGCGAGGCTGTAGAAGATGGGATACAGCGTGAGGCCCACGCCGACGAACGCGGCAACGTTGAAGAACAGCGCGTTCGTGACGCTGACGTTGCGCACCAGTCCCGAGGACTGGCGCACGAACAGCTTCGGCGTCGTCGTGGCCGCAGCCGCCGAGGGGCCCGATCCGGATGGCCCAGGAGTTCCCGGTCCAGAGGTCATGTCCGCCACGGTCACCCTCCAGTCTGCTCGCCCAGTTTGTCGCTGCGCGGAACGTACCACCCGCGGCGGAGGGAGTTGGCAGGTTTGGACGTTGCGGCAAATGCATCCGCCGCGAGTGGGTCATCGTGCGCGTTCCCCGGCTCGCGGTGGTCGTGATCATCCTGACGCGCCCGAATCCGCAGCCGCTCCTTTGGGCGTGCTGTCTCGCCAGCTTGCTCGTGAGTATCGGCAGCAGCGTCGTGATCTTCGCGGTCTTCCAGTCCCGCGGGAGCGTCGCCGGCACAAGCTCGCACCGGCTGGGTCCAGTGGCCTATCTCTCCGTCGGCGCCGTCGCGCTGGTCCTTGCGATCTTGATCGCGACCCGCCGCGGGCGAGCGCGTCTCGATCGGGACCGTCCGGCCTTCGGTCGAGGAGCGCGGCGCCGATGACCGGGCTCGGCGGCCGCGGCGACGACGCGTGCCCGAGCTGAGCGGGCGCTCAGCGAGGGGTCGGTTGTGGTCGCCTGCGTGGTGGGCGCACTGCTTGCCATCCCCGGGCCTTTTGATCTCGTCGCTCTCGGGCGTCTCGCGAGAAGCGGCTCCGGCTGGATGCAGACCAACAAGTTCGCGGCCGTCGCCGCGATCGCCGGCGTGTTCGGGATCGCCCTGATCGGCAGAGGGATCTCGGGACTCGGCTGAATCGTGAGCAGTACGACAGGAGCCCCTGGCTCCACGCAACGTCTCTTCGAGGTCTCGGGTTCAGTGACCGCCGTCACCGCCGGAGGGAGGCGCATGCTTCCTGCGGATCCGATCGATCTGATCGCGCAGCGTCTGCCAGCGCGAGCGTGCCTCGCGGATGAAGGTGTCCCACTCCCGCCGGATCTCGTCATCGGGTGGACGCTCCCCGGCGCGAATCCGGTTGAGCTCTTCGAACACCTCGCGTCCGAGCGCCGCCGAGGCAACGAGGAACACCATGAAGCCGAATAGCGCCGAGATCATCGCGAACACCGCCCCGATCGCCCCATAGCGGGTCGCGTACGAGCTGAACAGGTGCGGCACGTATACCGCCGCCCCGGCGAAGTAGATGGCGAGGGCCAGGCTTGCGACGATCGCGAACGGGACGAGACTCCTCACCGCGATCCGTCTCGCGCTCAGCACACGGCCGCTCCAACCGAGGAACATCGCGGTCAGGGGTGCAAGCAGCAGGTTCGCTCCGACCTGGACGCGGCTGTGGCCGATTTCGCGGTGCGCCACGCCGCTGATAACCAGATAAGCGATCAGCCCGACGGTCCACAGGAGGTCGTTGAACGTGTTGCGTACGCTCAGCGGCCGCAGCTCCCAGGTCCGCTCGAACAAGCGCTGCACGCCTCGGGCGAAGCTGAGCACGGCGACCACCAACAGCACCGCGCCGATGAGACCGACGTCGGTGTTCGTCGCGGTCGCCGGCGCGAGCGCGTCTCTGACTGCCTCGGCTCCTCCGCCGGTCAGGGCGTAGCGATCGATCACCCATTGGGCGGCGCCCTCGGCCTGGACATGGGGCAGGACCGCGCCGGCCAGGATCGCCAGCGGGATCAGAGCGGTCAGTGTGCTCGAGGCCAGTGCCATTGCGCGGTCGAAGCCGGCAATGAGCTGAAAGCGGTTCAGCACCCGCAACACGAACGCTGGGCGCAGCCAGAAAGTCAGCGTCCGCACGATCCGTTCGCGGTCGACCGGGATCCCCGTCGTCAACCGGGAGTCGTCGGGCGGCACGTCAGCCATCGCGCGCCGTGATCTGATCTAGCCGGATGCTCACGGTCATCGTCCGGCAGGCCGGGAGATCAGCAGGTCCAGACCGAGTCGCGAAGACAGGAACTTCGCGACGCTCGAGCGAGAGCTCCCGCCCGGCGAATCGCGATAGACCATCGTGGATGGAGATGCTCATGATCGTGAACTCGTAGTCGGCATCCCCAGCCGCAAACACCCCGCCGGCGGTGACGACCACGCACACGCCAAAGAGGTCCTCGGGGACCCTTGCGAGCGCGGGATACGACCGCGAGATCTCGCCGTCGCGGTTCGCCGGGTAACGGGCCTCGTGCACCAGACCTTCCACGAGGTCGCGTCCCGGTAGCTCACCGGTCGAGACAAAGACATCGCGTGCGGGACCATCGATGGTATTGGACACACCAACCCTCCGGTGCGCCAGTCTACGAGTGGCCGGGCGTCCGGCGGACCGGTGCTACGCCGTCGCACATGAAGATCGGGCCCGCATCTTCGCGAGCAGCTGCGGGGCCGTGCCGCCGATCCGGAGCTGACGCGCGATCTCGACGAACTCGCAGGACAGACCCTCGGCTGACACGCTCGCGCTGGCTCGAACTGCGGACCCGACCCCGATCAGCGAGGCCGTCGTGGTCAGCTGGGCGGGGGAACGTTCACGCGTGCGCTCGTCGACCACATCGACCACTGCTGGCAGGGCCGCGCAGCGAAACGGCCCCGCCGATCCGGGCGGGGCCGTTCACCGAGGAGACGTGGTGAGAGCTACAGCGTGAACACGATCCGGGCCGCCACGCGGCCGGCTTCGACGTCGGCGATCGACTCGTTGACCTGCTCGAGCGGTCGCACCTCGCGGGTCACGTGCGTCTTGCCGGCTGCATGCAGTTCGAACACCTCGCGCAGGTCGGTGCGGGTGCCGACGATCGAGCCGGCGATCGTGATTCCATTGAGCACGGTCTCGAAGATCGGCAGCGTCACGGTGTTGTCGGCAGGCAGCGCAACGAACACCAGCTTGCCGCCGCGGCGCAGCGTCCCATAGGCCTGCTCGAACGCCTTTGGCGCCACGGCGAGCGCGATCGCCTGGTCCGCGCCGCCAAGCGCCTGGATTGCCGCCACTGGGTCTTCCTTGGCGGCGTTGACCGTGAACTCGGCCCCAAGCTCGCGCGCCAGCTCGAGCTTCTCCTCGACCAGGTCGACCGCGATCACGCGCCCGCCGGCGATCCTCGCGTACTGGATTGCGAGGTGACCCAGCCCGCCGACACCGAACACCGCGACCAGGTCGGACGATCGCGTGCCGGCGACCTTCACCGCCTTGTAGGTGGTCACGCCGGCGCAGGTCAGCGGCGCCGCGTCGAACGGATCCATCCCATCGGGTACCTTGACCACGTACCTGGCGAAGGCGACGGCGTACTCGCCGAACCCGCCGTCGATCGAGTATCCCATGTTCTCCTGCTCGAGGCAGAGCGTCTCCCAGCCCGAGACGCAGTGGTCGCACGTGCCGCACGCGTAGCCGAGCCAGGGCATCCCGACGCGGTCACCGAGCGCGACCTCGGTCACCCCCACACCGAGCTCTACGACCTTTCCGACACCCTCGTGACCGGGGATGAACGGCGGCGAGGGCTTGACCGGCCAGTCGCCGTTAGCGGCGTGGATGTCGGTATGGCACAGACCTGACGCCTCCACCTTGACCAGAATCTGGCCAGGTTCGAGCTCCTTGCGCGGGACCTGCTTGATCTCCAGCGGCTCGTGGAAGTCGTTCACGACCGCAGCGCGGTATGTGGTGAACGACGGTTCGGCAGTGGTGGGTTTGGGGGTGGTGACTGCCATGGCGGTGTCCTCTCTCTCTTTCACGAGGTGTGCGGTCGAACGTACGCGCGTGGGGGTTGCACTGGGGTTGCGCGCGCGGGTGAAGTCATGCGGGATCACGCGGCGGCCGGGGACATGCGCCGCGCCAGGAGCGAGGCGGCGGCAGTGGCTGCTGCCCGCCGCGGGTCTCCCGCCGGGAGCACCGCGACCAGCGCCCGCGCAGCGGGAAGATCGTCGGCTCCGGACGGGTGCGCGAGCCAGTGGGCCAGCAGGCGGCTATCGGCGGTGGTGAGGATGCTGCGCCGCAGCGACTCCTCGAGCAGCCCGCGGGCCTCGCGTATCTCGGGAGCGTCGGAGGCCGGCAGCAGCGGCCCGGAGTACGCCTTGAGCGCCGCGTGCGGCCTCCCGTTCGAGATGAGACGCTGAACCTTGCTCCAATCGGCGTCGACCGGCGCCCGAAGCCGGTAGGGCTGAGTGTCGAGCACGCGCTCTCCCAGGTGGGCTCGCAGCCGGTGCACCTGAGCGCGCACGGTCACGGTCTTCCCCCGCTCTCCGTACAGCGACAGCGCGAGTTGCTCGGCGGTCAGTCCCTCGGGATGCATCGCGAGCACGGCCAGAAGCTCGAGCGACCGCAGGGCTCGCTCCTCGCAGCCGCCGAAGCACGCCACCGGGCGGCGCCCGAGCAGGCGCAGCGACAGCCGCGTGAGACCTTCGGTCCGGCCCCGGCGCAGCCACAGGACCGCCCCGTCGCATCCGATTTGCTCGGCTTCCCACAGCCGCCCGTCTGGCGAGCGCATCGTGGCCTCTGGCAGCTCCGGCATCGCGAGCTCGCTGGGCGGGTCGAGAACGCCGCGTGAGGCGATCACGCGGCCGGTCCGGCTGATCAGGACGCTCGCCCCGCGGCGACTCTCGGTTATAACCTGCCAGCGCTCCCACAGGCGCGCCGTCTCCTCGAGCTGGTGCAGTCGTAGTGTGATCTCGGCGGCGCGCGCGGCCAGCGTCGCGAGGGAGAGCGTATGAGGATGCGCCGTGTGGAGCTCCGCCGTGAGGTCGACGACTCCGATGAGCTCTCCCGTGGCGGGGTCGTGGATCGGCGCGCCCGAGCATGTCCACGGATGCACCGCCGAGACCAGATGCTCGGCCGAGAAGATCTGCACGGCATGATCGAGAGCCGCGGCGGTCCCGACTGCGTTGGTACCCGCAGCAGATTCCGACCATGCCGCTCCCTCCTGGAAGTGCATCTCGCGCGCGAGGTCGACCGCCGCGAGGTCCCCGGTTACCCAGAGCAGATTTGCCTCGGCGTCCCCGATCGCCACCACATGCCGGGCCTCGGCATCGAGGCCCGAGAGAATGTCCAGAATCGCCTCGATCGCGGGAGCGAGTGGCGAGCGCTCCCTCGCGTCGGCGAGCTCCTCATCGGTCAGGACGACCGGCGCACCGTCGGCCTCGGGTGCCACGCCCGCCGCCAGGCTGCGTCTCCAGCTGTCGGCGACCAGCGCACGGACACCCACGGGCGCCTCTGCGCCGGCGAGGCTCCGCTCGTGTGCCCGGGCGAGGGTCCGCGCGTGGGCGAGCGGATCGGTGGACACGTCGATTGCCACCCATGGATTGCGCTTCGGCACGCTCACCGCGCCTGAATCCATGTGGATCGGCTCACGATCTCTCTCCTCGATACCAACACTGCGCCGAGCGCTGCTCGACCTTGAGCCATCAGCGTTACGCAGAGAGCGGCCCTCGGCATCGGCGGGCTACCGCGACGTGATGTGGACAACTACCTACCGAAAGCCGGGGCGCTGTGCCGAGCGGTCCCGCCGGCTCAAACGACTGGCGCCCGCGCCGGCGGAACCGACGGGCGCCCACGCCGGCTTTAACGACGGGCGCCCACGCCGGCGGACCGGCGTGGGCGCTCTGCTTTGACCCTTCCTTGGGTCGAGCTAACGGATCGACTGTCAGGAGGAGGCTGGAACCGCCTTCGGTGCGAGGACCCGTGCTTCCTCTGGGGTGCGCCGGGCGTGCCAGATCCCGAGCCCGACGAGCACTGACATCAGCGCGGCTGCGATGAACGATGCGATCGCGCCCCACAGCATGATCGTGCCGACCACCGAGAACGCGTAGGCCTCCAACAGCAGCCCCCGCAGGGTCGTGCCGCGGAACACCGTCTGCGTCAGAGTCTGGAGCTGGGTGTTCTTCGGATCCTTCAGCGACGCGGCGCTGACCTTTGAGTACACCCCGCCGTAAGGCATCTCGGAGAGGTGGACGGACATGAAGTTGTCCGCCCAGGTCTTGGCTTGCTCACCGGTCACGAGCTGCTGCCCGGCGTACTTGGAGACCGACGGGATCATCGACGGGGTGATCTCCGTGCCGGCCTTGGGATGCTCGAACGCCGCCTTGGGCGGGAAGTAGATCTGCTGCTGTGCCAGCTGGTTGTGGACGTTGCTGTTGACGAAGCTGTGACCCCAGGTCAAGAGTCCACCTGCGATCACCAGCACGACGACGACAACGACGCCCCCGGTGATGGCGAGAATGTCGAAGACTTTGCGTGACATGGTCCTCCTCCTTCATGATTTCCGAAGCCGTTGGCTCGATGCGCGGAATGGTCGCTCGCGGGCGGCGAGCCCGGATCCGTCCTCAGCCGCGCAGTGCCGACGACGAATGCCGGACTTGGTCGCGTAGAAAACCGCGGTCAGCGCCCGCGTAGAAATCCGCAGTCGGGGGCAACCAACCGCTCGCTCGTCACGGTCGACGCAACCGACGTCACGCCCCCGTCGACCGTCCTGGTCTACCCCGCCGCCGGGGGCCGCGCGGACGACGTCGGCCTCACAGCCGTTCGAGACCCTCGGCAGCAGCTCGTTCGCCAGCGACACGACGAAGACACGGTCACCTCGCCTGCCCAGGATCCTGGCGAGCTCATCCTCACCTTGGGCGTCGGGCCAAACGACCTCACCGGTTCGCTGTTGTGGATCCCTGCGACCGGCACGTCGACCCAAGGCGAGGGAGCGCGGGGTCGGGCGCATGTCAAGGGACGCCACGCGGCCGGAGGCGATCGGTCACACTTACGCGTCATGCGCGCCGCGACTCTTGATCCGACGCTGAAGCCCCGACTGCGAGGGGTCCTTCATCAGTGGGCGTTCGCGGTGTCATTGGTCGCCGGCGTCGGCTTGGTGCTCGAGGCCGAATCCGCGCGCGCCCGCATAGCTGTGACGGTGTATGCGCTGAGCGTCGCTGCATTGTTCGGTACGAGCGCTCTGTATCACCGCGTCGACTGGCGGACGCTCGGCCGCCGTCGCTGGATGCGCCGGCTCGACCACACGATGATCTTCGTGCTGATCGCGGGTAGCTACACGCCGTTAGGGCTGCTTGTGCTGCGCGGGACATTGGGCATGGTGATCCTCGTCGCGGCGTGGTCCGCGGCGCTGGCGGGGGCGGTGTTCAAGCTGGTGTGGATCGACGCTCCCGGGTGGCTGGGAGCGGCCGCGTATGTTGCGATCGGTTGGATCGCGCTAGTCGCGCTCCCCGAGCTCCTGGACCGTCTCGGCGTGGCCGCATTCGCTGCGTTGGTGCTCGGCGGCATCCTCTACAGCGTGGGTGCAGTGATCTACGCGCACAAGCGGCCCGACCCGGTGCCGACGGTGTTTGGCTACCACGAGCTGTTCCATCTGCTCGTGATTCTTGCGGCCGCGTTGCAGTACGCCGTCGTGGCTTTCTGGATCCTGTAACCGAATCGCTGCAAGCACGTCCGCAGGAAGCCGTGAGGCGACGTGCTACGTTGGACTGAGCGGTCGGCGCCGTCGACCGCGAGGCAGCTTGCTTGGGTTCCGCTCGCAGCGGTTCGGGTCAGCCATAGCCTCCCGAATCGTTCCGCGGCTCTCCTGCGCCGCCAAGGAGTTGTGCATGTCAACAGAATCGTTCGCCGGTCTCGGCGTGTCGCACGCCGTCATCAGCGCCCTGTCCTCAGCCGGAATCACGGAGCCGTTCGCGATCCAGCGCGGTGTCATCGGCGACGCGATCGCCGGAAGAGACGTGATCGCGAAGTCGCCCACCGGTTCGGGCAAGACGCTCGCGTTTGGCATCCCTCTAGTTGAGAGGATCCAGGCCGAGGACCCGAGACCGGCGGGACTGGTGCTCGCACCGACCCGCGAGCTCGCGACGCAAATCGCCGATGACATCCGCGGAATCGCGCACGCGCGCGCGTTGCGCGTCACCGCCGTCTACGGCGGGGTTGGCCTGGTCAAGCAGGCCAAGGACGCCGCCGCCTCGCACGTGCTGGTCGCGACTCCCGGGCGGCTCGAGGACCTGATCGCGCGCCGCGCGTTCACGCTCGACGACGTCAGAATGCTGATCCTCGACGAGGCCGACCGGATGCTTGACATGGGCTTTCGTCCGGCAATCGACCGGATCGTCGGCGCCTGCCCTCGGGCACGCCAGACGCTCTTCTTCTCCGCCACGCTCGATGGCGAAGCCGGACGGATTGCCCAGCGCTACGCGCACGACCCGGTGATGCGTCAGCACGGGCCGGCGGCTCGGCGCGCAGGCGCGGGTATCGAGCACAAGTTCGTGCACGTCGCCCACGAGCTCCGGGTCGAGGCGCTCGTCCGGGAGCTCCGTCGCGATCGCGACCTCACGCTCGTGTTCGTTCGCACGAAGCGCGGAGTCGACCGGCTGGTCAAGCGGCTCGGAGCGCATGGCGTCAAGTCGGCGGCGATGCACGGCGACAAGTCACAGCGCCAGCGCGAGCGGGCACTCGCCCATTTTGAGTCGGGCGCGGTCGACACCCTCGTCGCGACCGACGTCGCGGCCCGTGGCATCGACGTGGAACGGATCTCGCACGTGATCAACTTCGATCCGCCCATGGACACCGAGACCTATGTGCACCGCATCGGCCGCACTGGCCGCGCCGGTCGCACGGGAGTAGCGATCACGCTCCTGTCGGCGGACCAGCATCGCGACATGACGACGCTCGCCGGCCAACTCGGGCTCGAGCACGGCCTCCACAGCCCCAGCCCGCGAAGCCCCAGAGCTGGCTCGGCGCCCCACGTCGGTCCTCGCGAGGACCGCGCCGAGCACCGCCGGCCCAGGCGCAGGCGAGCCGCCGCTCGGCCCTGAGCTTCTGTCCTGGCGGGGCCGGTGCAGGCCGCCGGGGGGCTCGCGCGTTGAGCAAAAATGCCGAGGGTCCGCTCGCGGCGTGATGACCTGGCGCCCACCGATCCGCACAGCAGCCATCCGCGAGCTGGACACCATCCACATCAGACTCAGATGACGATCAGCCCCAGTCAAAGCATGGCCGCCCTGGAGGGCGAAGTGATCGAACTCGAGGCGCCGCTTGGCCGCCGGCTTGTCGAATGCGGCGCCGCTGAGCTCGGAGGCGTCCGCCGGGTGTCGGCTGGGGAATAGCTGTCGCACCTCGAAGACGCCGCGGCGGCGACCGTCGCCGCGGTCGACCACGGCCAGCCGGAGGTTGTGCGCCTTCCGGCTTCGCGGGGCGTCGTGCTATGCGGGCCCGCCGCTCCCGGCGGGCGGGCCCACCTTTCAGCCGAGGTTCGGCACGGCGATCCAGACGTGCACGTTCGGTCGACCGTCGACGAGCGTCGGCGGGTGAGTCTGCCAGTAGTGCAACGTGACCCCGCGCTGGCTGGGCGTGTGTTGGGTGATGAGCGGCTCGCCGCCCTTCATGCCGGTGACGATCCCCACGTGGTCGATGCCGGCGAAGCTCGGGCTCGTCCAGTCGGCGAAGATCACGTCGCCGGGCCGGGCATCGCGCCAGGAGCGCAGCCACGTGCTGTGGAGCAGGTTCAGGTGCACGGCGAGGTCCTCGGCCACGCTCCAGGAGTGACTCCACCAGCGCCCGTACCTGAAGGTGGAGAAGTACCAGTAGCGATCGTTGCTTGTGCTCCGGCCGTTAAGGACCGTCTCCGGGTCACCGCCGCCGATCGCGAGCGCCCGGGAGACGAAGTCGGTGCAGTCGTCGCCGAAGCCGTCATTGGGCCCGAATAGTCCGGGCGAGCCGAATACATTGTTCAGTGCCCAGGAGGCCGCGCCGGCGAGGTCGAGCTTCGTGCCCACGATCGGCTCGCGACCGGAGCCATTCGTCGCCTGCGGCGGGGTCGCGGGGCCAGGGCTGGGCGCCGCGGAGCCGGGGGTCGACCCGCTGCTCGCGCCTCCGCCGCCCTGACCGCCACCGGAGGACCCTGTCCCGGCGGTCGCATCTGGCATGCTGATGGGTGTCCCGCAGTGCCATCCGCCGTACGTGCTGCAGACCGTCACCTTGATGTCAACCGGGGGCAGCGGCAATGGGACGGTCGTGTAGTTGACGCCGGTGGTCGCCGACTCGTCGGCCGCCTCCACCTCGATGTTGTGATAGCCCGGGCTCTGCCAGGCCAGCCACACCGACGTCGAGCCCGGACAGGTGTTGTCCCACACCTCGCCGTAGAGCTGTAACGTGGGCGTCGATCCGTCGGACACGACGACGTGCCCGTTGAAGCCGCCGCAGTTGTCTCGCGGACTCACGATCTGATCGGTGGACGCCGCGGCGCTCGTGGCCGCCACCAGCGCCACGGTGATCGTCGCGAGCGCGGTTATAAGCGTCGTCGCGGCCGCCCGCGGCGCTCGGGTGCGCATCGTCGCCGAGGCCCCGAACCGCCGACGCGGCCGATGTGCGATCGCCTGCTGGGTTCGCATCCGTCATCCCTCCCCGCCCGCCCGGAGGCGGCCGCGTCGCCCGCACTGTCAGCGGCGGGATCACAACTTAACGACGCACGCCGGCGCTCTCCTATTCCAACCGCTACACCAGTGTGGACACGGCCGCCACCGCGTGATCCGTACGACGCCGCTCGCGCCTCTACATCCGGAGGTGCCGTCCCGGTGCTCGCTCCGCCGGTCGATGAGCGGCACCTCGACCGGCGGGCGAGCGAGGCTGAACGCCGCCGGAAGGCCGCCGAAGCCGCCACCCGGGACGACCACACGCTGCCGATCGCTCGGCAGCTCCTCGCAGCGCGTGTTGGGGCCGTGGGCCACGTCGCGGATCGGGGCCGTTTCCGGCGCTCCTCCGGCGAGCGCCACGGCACGCCCGCGCAGCAGTTCGACGAGTGGGGCTGTGAGGTTGAACGGGTCCGCAATCACCTTGGAGCTCACGAGCGAGAGTGCGGCGCGCACCTGCACGCCGACGTCAGCGACCAGCAGCGGCGGCGCGGGAACCGCCGTGCTGTCGAGCGCGGCCAGGCGGGCGAGTGCAGTGTCGTCTTGTGGACGCGCGTAGCGGATCCGAACGTCATCGGGCAGTGACGGCTCGGCGCTGCGGTCGGCACTGCTGAACAGCGCCGCCCTCATGAGCGCCCCGACGACGAACATCGCCGCGGCCCACGAGAACCCGACGGTGTATCCGTGGACGGCACGACCAGGTCGTGCTCCAATGGACCAGCCGTGCGCGGACCCGCGATGGCCGGCCATACGAGAACGGCTGCATCGGCGTATTTACGATCCGTGAGGGAAGGATTCAGCACGTGCGCGAGTTCATGGACACGCTCTATGCCCAGCCGGAATGACTCGTTCACCCGGAAAGATCGATGGATTGCAGGCGCTCGGCGCCGAACCGGTTCTCTGTGACGACGTGTACGACGCCGAGGCGTTGCGCGCAGCGGTGGTTCGGCTCCGCAGCGGCCGCGCGGATCCTCGCTCAGAGCATCGCCGTCGAGATGGTCGAGTAACGCTCGCCGACGAATCGTCATCAACGCCAGCCGAACACGGAGGAAACCGCACATGAACGCCACCCAAAAGACACTCGACGCACCAGCGGACACACGGGCGACTCGCTGCGCCTGTTGGTGACCGGCGGCACCGGAGTCCTCGGCCGAGCGCTCGCGCCGCTCGCACGCGCCGCCGGGCACGAGTTGCTCGCGCCGACCAGGGAAGAGCTTGACCTGTTCGACCCGGCCGCTGTCGCGTACGCCATACGCGGCGTCGACGCCGTGCTCCACCTGGCCAGTCGGATCCAGCCCCTCGAGCAGCTCGGCAACCCGGAGGCCTGGCGCGATAACGACCGCCTTCGCGCAGACGCCTCGAGAATCCTGGTGGACGCTGCGCTCGCCGCCGACGTCGGCGCCTACGTGCAACCGACCGTCACATTCGTCTACCCCGGCGAGGGTCCCGTGTCCGAAGACACCCCGATCACCGACGTTTCCGCGATCCTGCGATCCGCGCTCACCGCCGAGCGTGAGGCCGACCGGTTCGCACAAAGCGGCCGCCGGGGAATCGTTCTCCGCCTCGGACTCCTAGACGGCCCAGGCACCGGGCACGAAGCGCCTGTCCGCGCGCTCGGCGCCACCCTCCACGTCGCCGACGCGGCCCGCGCGTCGCTCGCAGCCCTCGCCCTCCCCAGCGGGATCTACAACGTCTGCCGCGATGGCGAACGCGTATCCAACGGTCGCTTTACGCACGCCGCCGGCTGGCGTCCAAGCCACTAACACGTCGATGCCGATTCCGGCCGTTGTAAGCCAGAAGCACCAGGGGTTCGCGATCATCGAGCTCGAGTACGAGATGACCTACGCCGAGGCGATCGACGGACCGATTGGCCGGACCACCGGCTCACCGCTCGGCGAGCGGATCTGCCGGCAGATCACGAGCGCGACCCGACACAGCGCCCAGACGAAGCCGCCGCAGTCGCTGTCGCGCACGGCGAGCAGACCGCGGGGCCGCAGCACGCGGCGCATCTCGATCAGCGCCGCGACGGCATGGGTCTGATGCTGGAGCAGTTCTTGGGCAATGAGACATTGAATGTCGCGTGGTCCAACTCGAGCGCGTATGCGTCCGCGGTCCTGAACTCGACGCCGGCATTCATGTGCATCTGACCGCAGCAGGCCTGGCCGATCGGAAAGGTCACCTCGTGACCGTGCCCAAGCAGCCGGACTGCGGCCCGCCCAGCGTCGAAAACAGCGTGTCAGTGACACAGGTGACGCGATGCCCACAGGTCCATCCTGGTGTTTGTCGCTTAGCGGGTATATGCGGCCGGGACGCCGCCGTCGACGTTCAATATGTTGCCTGTGCTCTTGCCCGACCGTGTGGTCGAGGCGAAGTGCAACACGGCCTGAGCGATATCCTCGGCGAAGATATTCACCTTCAGCGTGTTGCGCTGCCGGTAGTGCTCCTCCAGCTGCTCGGGCTCGATCCCGTAGGCGGCCGCTCGTTCCTCCCGCCACGACGATCCCCAGATCCGTGAGCCCTGGAGCACCGCGTCAGGGTTGACGGTGTTGACACGGATGCCATCCCCGCCGCCCTCCTCGGCGAGGCATCGCCCCAAGTGCAGCTCCGCCGCTTTTGCCGCGGAGTACGCGGCCGCGTTCCTGCCGGCGACCAACGCATTCTTCGACGCGACGAACACGATCGACCCGCCGATGCCCTGCTCGCGGAGGAGGCCGAACGTCGTCCGAGATACGAGGAAATACCCCGTTACGAGGATTGACTGATTGCGGTTCCACTCGTCCAGCGATGTCTCCTCAATCGGCGCGCTCGACGCGACGCCGGCATTCGACACGAGGATGTCCACGCCACCGAACTTCCGCACCGTCTCATCGAACGCTGCGCGGACGGCGTCCTCGGACGTCACATCGCCGGCCAAGCCGATCCCGTCGTGGGGCTCGGTGGCGTCCAAGGCGCCCTGGCCGTCGAGGTCGAAACCCGCCACATTCGCACCGGCCGAGGCGAGGGTGTCGACAATCGCGCGCCCGATGCCGCCGGCCGCGCCGGTGATGAACGCGACCTGACCTTGGAGCTCACCCGGGGGTGGAGCGAGGGACAGCTTGTACAGCTCAAGCGGCCAGTACTCAACCGCGAAGCTCTCCGCGGCAGTGAGCGAAGTAAAGCCGCCGAGTGCGTGGGCTCCGGCCATGACCTCGATCGCCCGGTGGTAAAGATCGCGCGACAGCGACGCGTTCTTCACCGTGGTCCCGACACCAACGAGCCCAACGTGCTGGATCAGGACAACACGAGCGTCGGGGTCGCCCGGAACCGTCGATTCATCGGCGTTGTCGTCGACATACGCGCGGTACTCCTCGCGGTAGCGGGACGCAAGTTCGCGCACCCGTTCGCGAAGCGTCGTCACATCCTCGGACGCCGGGTCGAATCGCACCCACACGGGCAAACGCTTGGTGTGGACGAGGTGGTCCGGGCACGCCGCGCCAATGTCCGTGAGGTGCGGCGCCGCGTTGGATGACACGAACTCGAGCACCCGCGGCGAGGTGTCGACGACCAAGACCTTGTGGCGCTCGCTCGAGACCGCACCCCTCAGTACCGGCAGCACCTCGAGCAGCACCGCGTCGCGGTCGATCGGCTGCGCATCGAGCGGCCCGCCGAACCGCTCTTCGCCCGCGGTCGTCGCATTGACGAAGTCGACGGCCTGGTTGATCACTTCGATCGTGCGCTTGTATGCCTCCTCGGCGGTGTCGCCCCAAACGACCAGACCATGCTTGGCCAGCACAACGAGCTTCAGGTGGGGGTTCTCGCGAACGGCGAGCCCGACCTGCTTGGCAAGCGTGAACCCTGGTCGGATGTACGGAATCCACGCTGCCGCCTCGCCGAAGCACTCTGCGACCAGCCGCTCGCCGTCTCTGGTCCCGGCCAGCACATTGATGCCGTCAGGATGCGTGTGATGAACATGCGGCGCGGGGATAAACGCGTGCAGCAGCGTCTCGATCGATGACCGCGGCGCCGCCGGATCGATCTGGCAGCGCGCCAGGTGCGCGACCATCTCCTCGTCAGACATTTCGTCGTGCTCGAACACCGGCAATGTTTCCTCGAGGCGAAGCGGAGTGAAGTGTTTCGCCTCCATCGTCGCCAGGTCTGAGCCCGAGCCCTTGACCCACATCGCATCGATCGTGCGGCCCACATGGTCAGTTGTCGTGCCCTTCGCCGACGTATTTCCACCGCCGAAGTTCGCAACCGCGCGATCGGAGCCGAGCAGATGCGACGCCAGCAGGACCTGGCCGAGCGCGTCGTCGGGAACCTGTGACGCTTCCGTGGGCCAGCGGTCCTCCGCACGGTCGATCATCTGAGCGACGACGGTCATCGGCCCCATCCTCCAGCTACCGCTTCGGTGGAACCTCGGTCCAGCTTGATGCGCCCGACGTAGCCAGAGGCTCGCAGCTCGGCGATCGGGTCCTCCGCCGCGCCGAGGCTCGCGCGCGCAGCCCCCAGCTCCGACCGTACATCGGTGCTATACGCATCCAACAGCAGCTCGTGGGCGCCGAGGACGTCGCCAGCTTGTTGCGCCGCGGCGAGGGCGGGGCGATCGACGAGCAACGCCTTGGCATAGGCATGTTGGAGATTGACGACGGACAACACCATAGCCTCGACCTTCGCCTCGACGTTGTGGGCCTGATCGATCGTGAGCCGCGGCATCGTCCTCCCCGGGGCCGTGAGCTCGACGAAGATCAGGAACAGTTCGAACGGGTTGACTGAGCCGACGATGAGGTCGTCATCGGCATACTTGCGGTTGTTGAAGTGAAAGCCACCGAGACGCCCCTCATCATCGAGGATCGCGACGATCTGCTCGATGTTGACACCCTGGGCGTGGTGCCCGAGGTCAACCAGAACCTTCGCGCGGTCCCCGAGCTTCTGGCAGACCAACAGCGACGAGCCCCAGTCGGCGAGGTCGGTCGCGTAGAACGCCGGCTCGAACAGCTTGTACTCGACGAGCATCTCCTGCTCGGCAGGCAGCGCCGCGTACACGCGGGCAAGACAGTCGACCATGCGATGGCGGCGTGCGATCAGGTCATCCTGACCGGCGTAGTTGGTCCCGTCGGCCAACCACAATGATTGCGCCGTCGATCCCAGCTTCGCGGCGATCTCCACGCACTCCAGCAGGTGCTCGACGGCCTTCTCGCGCACACTCTCCTCGGAGTGGGTGACCGATCCCAGCTTGTAATCGGGATCTTGGAAAAGGTTGGGGTTGACCGCGCCGATCCGCAACCCGAGCGACTCGGCATGCGTCCGCAGCGCACCCAGATCATCGACCTGATCCCACGGGAAATGGAGCGCAACCGCGGGCGCGGTGCCGGTCAGGCGGTGGACCTCGGCGGCGTCCTGCAGACGCTCAAACACGTCTCGTGGCCTGCCGGGCTGCCTGAAGGTGGCAAAGCGAGTCCCCGAGTCACCATAGCCCCACGACGGCGTCTCGAGCTCGAACGCGCTCAGGGTCTGGCGAATCGCGTCCACGCCACCGCCGCGAGCCACGGGACCAGACAGTTCGTCGTGTTCATGGTTGGGGCTGCTCACTCGTACCTCTCTCAATTACGCGACGGCATGGTCGCGGTCGTTCACTCGAAGACCGGTGACGGTCAGAAACCGGTCGTACAGCTCTGCCGATTGCTGTTCGGCTTGAGGCTCGTAGAGCAGCGGCTCCGACGAGGCCGCCGAGAGCTCGCGCGCTTGTGCCAAATCCGCAACTTCGCCTGTCGCGATGGCCTGCACTAGCACGTTCCCAAGCGCGGTGGCCTCGATCGGTCCCGCGGACACGCGCCGTCCGGTGACGTCGGCAGTGAGCTGGCATAGCAACCGGTTGCGCGCTCCGCCGCCGACAACGTGGATGACCTCGAACGTCTGCCCGGTCACAAGCTGCAGCCGCTCGAGCACGAAGCGGTATTTGCAAGCCAGGGACGTGAGAATCGAGCGGACGATGTCTCCCGGCTCACTCGGCGGAGACTGCGCCCCGACGCCGCACGCGGCCCTCAGCCGAGCGGGCATCTCGCCGGGTGTCAGCAGCGCGTTGTCATCGGGATCGAACACAGGTACGTTTGGACCGGCCGACTCGGCCAATGCCAGCAGCTGCTCGTAGTCCGAACCCGTCCCAGCGCGCTCCCAGGCTCGCCTGCACTCCTGCAGAAGCCACAGGCCCATCACGTTCCTCAGGAGCCGGATCCGTCCGCCGAGACCCCGCTCGTTAGTCAGGTTGTACTCGAGCGCGCGGGCATCGAGGAATGGCGCGTCCGTCTCGGCGCCGAGCAGCGACCAAGTGCCGGAGGACAGCACTGCGTCACCCGGCCCGCGCAACGGCGCGGCGACGAAGGCGCTCGCCGTATCGTGTGAAGCGACCGTCCACACCGAAGCCCGGGCGGCGCGCCCGCAGGTCTCGTCGTGGTCGCTGAGCAATTTGCCTACGTGCATGCCGGGCTCGACTGGATCTTGCGCGAACGGGGCCTCCGGGAGCTCGAGCTCCGCTACGAGGTCGCGTGCCCAGCGGCCATCGGCGGCGCCAAGGAGTCCGCTCGTGGACGCAACTGTCGCCTCGTTCAGCAGCTGTCCGGTCATCCACAACCCGAATAAGTCCGGTACGAAGGCCAGACGCTCAGCCACCTGCGCCGCTGAACCGTGGGCCTCGGCCATGAGCTGGTAGATGGTGTTGATCGGCATCGTCTGGATGCCGGTACGCGCGTACAGCGTGTCTCGGTTCACCTTGGCGTGGGCGGTTGCGATCATTCCCTCGGTGCGACGATCACGGTAGTGAAATGGCGGTCCGAGGACGCGGTGAGCGCCGTCCAGCAGTGCGTAATCGACTCCCCAGGCGTCCACACCGATGCCCTCGAGCCGCGCCGACTCGGCGGCGCGGCCGACCCCGTCGAGTGAGTCGGCGAACAACTTCAGCAGATTCCAATGCAGGCCATCGTTAAGCCACACCGGGCGGTTGGCGAAGCGATGAACGATTTCCAGGTGGATCTGCTCACCATCGAACCGGCCCAGGGCGACGCGGCCGCTCTCGGCGCCGAGGTCAACCGCCGCGAACGCCCGACTGCTACTCACGGTCCAACACCTCGGCGTCCGCCAGCGCGAGAAGCTTGCGCCGGTCCCGCATCTGACCGCGTCGCATGAGCGCCCGCGCGCGCTGCACGAACGACGCCGCGTTGGGGATGAGCACGCTGAGAATCAACAGACCGCCGGACACGACTTCGAAATCGTTTTCGTTGAACGACGAGGTCAACAGCAGCGCGCTCCGCAGTCCCGCGTAAACGAACGCGGCGAGAGCGACGCCGAGGATCGTGCCCTTGCCGCCGAAGATCGACACGCCGCCGAGGAGGACGATCGTGATGACTTGCAGCTCGAACCCGATCCCGATGTTCTCGCCGGCCGAGGACAGCTCAAACGCATAGAGCAGGCCGACTGCAGCGGACACTACGCCAGAGAGCACGAACAGCAGGAGCTTGGTGCGCTTGACCCGCATGCCGGCGTGGAAGGCCGCCTCCTGGCTTAGCCCAATCGCGTACAGAGACCTACCAAACGGTGTCATTCGCAACACGACCCCGGTTACCACGGCTAGCACCAGAAAGATCGCAACCGACCACGAAAGCCAGGAGATCCCCAGGAATCCGGTGACTCCAAGGTTGTTGAACGGCGATGGGAAGTTCGACACCGTTGATGCTCCGAGAATCACGTTCGCGAGTCCGCGGTACAGAGTCAGGGTCCCGATAGTGACTGCCAGCGACGGGAGACCCACACGGGTGATCAGCACGCCGTTGATGAGTCCGGCGACTGCCCCGATCACCAAGCAGACGACGAAGATCAGGGCGATCGGCCAGTGGTGAGTCCAGAGCACGCCGAGCGTCTCGGCCGATACCGCCAGGACGGAGGCGACGGACAGATCGATCTCCCCGGTAATGATGATCAGCGTCATCGGCAGGGCCATGATCGCCAGGTCGCCGATGTTCGTGCACAGCGTGAAGATGTTGTAGCTGCTGAAGAACTGCGACGAGACGGAGCTACCGAAGATCAGGACGGCGACCAGCGCAATCGCGAGACCGGTCTCCCAGCGCACGAACGGAGCAAGGCGCTCCTTGAGCGTGTGGCTTTCAGGCGCCAAGGTGAACCCTCCTTCGGCGCAGTGCGGCCGCCAGCCTGAGTTGGATGCCGCGGTCGAGTGTGATCGCGACGAGGAGCAGGAAGCCAGAGATCGCCTCCGTCCACAGCGACGGCACCCCGAGCACGTTCAGGGCAGAGTTGATCGTCTGAAGCAGGAGCGCTCCAAGGGCCGCACCGATTACGCTGCCGCTGCCGCCGAAGATCGCGACCCCGCCGACGACGACCGCAGCGATCACCTGAAGCTCGAGCCCGGTGGCGGCGGTGGCGTCGATCGTGTTGTACTGGGTAGTCCAGAGCACGCCGCCAAGGCCGGCGAGCGCGCCGCTGAGAACGAAAGCGCCGAAGATGCGTCGCGCGATCGGGATGCCTCCCAGTCGGGCCGCGTCAGGATCGGACCCGATCGCGTAGAGATCCCTCCCTGAGCGATATGTGCGCAGGTAAAAGGCCGCGACTGCCACCACCAGCGCCACCGCGATCGCCACGTCAGGGATACCGAGAATCGTCGCGTGGAAGATGTTGATGAACGAGTTCGGCAGGGCGTTGGCGACTACCTGCCCCGACCCGACGATGAGCGTGTCAACACCCCGGATGATGTACAGCATCGCGAGTGTCACCACGAGGCTTGGCACGCGCCCAACGGCGGTGATGATTCCCGTCACGAGCCCGCACGCCAATCCGACGCCGAGACCGACGAGGAAGACGACGGGGATCGGGATGCCGTGATGGGCTTGGAACATATTCGCCGAGACGTAGGCCGAGAGCCCAACAACCGAGCCCACCGACAGATCGACGTTGCGCGTGATGACCACGAACGTCTCTCCGACCGCCACCAGTGCGTACAGCGCGGTGGTCGCCAGGATGAAGCGGATGTTCGACGCGTTCAGGAAACGCGGCTGGATGGCAGTCGTGATCAGGACGAACAGCACCAGCACACCGAGGATCCCGAACGTGCGCGCACGGAGGACGATGTCGACCAGGCGGCGAGGGCTCGCCGGCGCGATGCCCGTCGGAGTTTCTGTCGTTGTGGCGCTCATGAGTGGTTGCCCTCCAGGGGCTTAAGGGTCCCGTCCGCTCCCGTCGCCGCCGCGATGATCCGTTCTTCGGAGGCCTCGTCGTGAGTGAGCGTCGAGACCAGACGACCCTCGCGCATCACGAGAATCCGGTCGGCCAGCGATAGCACCTCTGGTAGCTCGGATGAGATCACAAGCACCGCCACGCCTTCGCTCGCAAGCGACGAAAGGAGGCGATGGACCTCGGCCTTCGTGCCGACGTCGATGCCTCGCGTGGGCTCGTCGACGACCAGGAGTCGTGGCTCGCGGGAGAGCCATTTTGCGAGCACCACCTTTTGCTGGTTACCTCCGGAAAGCGACGACACCGAATTTGACATGCGTCCGTACTTGACCTGGAGCCGCTTGGCCCAATCCAGCGAGAACTTCCGTTCGTCGGAGGAGAACAGCAGGCCGTAACGCTTCAGCCGCCCGAGCGACGCAAGCGCGATGTTGTCTGCCGTCGAGAAATCCATCACGAGCCCGTGTTGGCGGCGATCCTCAGGTACGAACCCGATCCCCGCCGTCATCGCGGCTATCGGCGAGCCCCCGCGCAGGGTCGCTCCGCAGATCCGCACCGAGCCCGCGTCGTAGCGATCAATTCCGAAGATGGCTCGGGCAACCTCGCTGCGACCCGCCCCGACCAGTCCAGCCAGAGCGACCACTTCTCCGGCCCGGACCTCGAGCGAGATGTCGGCGAACACGCCCTCGCGTGTGAGACGGTCAACCTCGAGGACGGCGTCGCCGGGCGTGTGCTTCTCGTGCTCGCGCAACAGCAGGTCGCGTCCGACCATGCCGCGGATGAGATCATCGGCCGTGAGTCCCTCGAGTTTCTGGGACATCACGAGCTTCCCGTCGCGTAGGATCGTGACCCGCTGACAGAGCGCGAATACCTCCTCCAGGCGGTGTGAAATGAAGAGGATGGCGGCACCTTCCGCGCGCAGCGTCTCCGTGATCCGGAACAGCCGCTCGACCTCGACCGGCGAAAGCGCCGCGGTCGGCTCATCCATGATCAGGACCTTGGCCTCGCTCGACAGGGCCTTGGCGATCTCGACGAGCTGCTGCTCGGCGATCGAGAGGCCTCGGGCGATGCGATCGGGATCCATCTGCACACCCAGTCGTTCAAAGCTTCGGCTCACCTCGGCGTCCATCGCCCGGTAGTCGATCCGTCGGCCGGTTCGCAGCGGCTGGCGACCGATGAAGACGTTCTCCGCGACCGACAGATCCGGGAACAACGTCGGCTCCTGGTAGATCACCGCGATCCCTGCGGCCCGTGCATCTGCGGTTCCGCCGAGCACGATCTCGCGCCCATCCATGAGCATCACGCCCGCGTCCGGCTGGTGGACGCCGCCGAGGATCTTTACCACTGTCGACTTCCCGGCGCCGTTCTCGCCGACTAGGGCGTGGGCCTCGCCGCCGTAAAGGTCAAGCGAAACGCCCTCGAGCGCGTGCACACCGGCAAACGCCTTTGCGGCGCCCTGCAGCGAGAGGACGGCTGTCGGCTCGCCGGGCGGCGCGCCCCTCGGTTGCCTCCGCGGGCTCCGATCGCTCGGGCCGTCTGTTGTGTCTGAAGAGGAAGGTGGCATGGTTTTGAGGGCTGGCCAAGATGGGCCGCTGCATACGCAGCGGCCCATCGGCGACCAATCCGGGTCCGTCTACTAGAAGTTGAACTGGTTGATGTTTGACTTGTCGAACACCTGCGGCGCTCCGAGCAGAATCGACTGACCGGCGCCGACGGTATATGTCCCCAGCTTGCCGGCGGTGAACGACTGACCGCTGGCGTTGGTGATCTTCTTGGAAGCGAGGTTCACCGCTGCGTAGGCAGCGAGATAACCGAGCTTTGCCGGATTCCAGAGCTCAAACTCCTTGATCGTCCCGTCGTCGACGAACTTCTTCAGCGATAGAGGAGTGCCGAGACCGGTCAGGGCGACCTTGCCGCGGTACTGCGAAGTGTCGAGCACCCCGGCGGCGGCCGCGATGCCAACCGTCGTTGGCGAGATAATCCCCTTCAGATTCGGGTACTTCTGCAGCAGTCCGCTTGTGACCTGACTCGCCGTCGTCGGATCGTCGTTGCCATACACGATCGAGACCAGGTGCATGTTGGGGAACTTCTTGAGCTCCTGCTTCATGTAGCCGATCCACGCGTTCTGGTTTGTCGCCGAAGCGGCCGCCGACACAATCGCGATGTCACCCGTGTCGTTGAGCTGTTTGGCGAGCAGATCGACCTCGCTCGTGCCGATGGCCTCCGTAGATGCCTGGTTCACGAACAGAGATCGGCAGGTAGGGGCGTCAGAGTCGTAGGTCACGACGGTGATCCCGCGCGCCATCGCTGACTTCAGCGTTGGACATAGCGCCGTTGGATCGGTTGCGGAGACGATCAAGGCATTCGCTCCCTTGGCGATCGATGCTTGGATCGCCGGAAGCTGCGACGCCGACGTCGCCGCGGACCCGCTCGTCTCACTCCCCTTCTCGCCGAGCGCCTGTAGGGCGGCGAGCGCACCGCCGGTGTTCACGCTGTCCGCGACCGTGAAGTAATTGTTCCCGAGGTTCTTCGGGATCACGTAGACGTTCAGCCCTGTTTTGAGTCCGCCGCTGCTTGAGCTCGACGCGGAGCCTGAGGCGCTGGATGAGATTGAACTGCTCGCCGAGGACGCGCTGGGCGTCGAGGATGAACTACTCGAGGACCCGCATGCGGCAAGCCCGAATGCCGCTATCACCGCGGCGGCGCCGAACGACCAGCGGGCGCGGCGGAAACGCAAAGCGCCTTTCACGACATCCTGCATGACGACACTCTCCTGTGATGAGAAGACCTGTGGATGGGACTGTTCATCGAATCCGCGGGTGTCACCAGGTGCCGTCGCGTCGCGACGACGCAACAACCATTGGGGAGGAGCCCCTCTCCACGGGCTTCTGGCACCGTCCACTCCCTCAGAGCAAACGAACAAGAACGATCAAAGCAAACCACGCGTGCGATGTCAAGGACACAAAAGCAAACACTCAAAGGAAGATGTTCCGGCGCTTCCAATCCGCGTCCGGGTCCGCCCGCGCCCGTCGGCGCCTGGGCAAACGGTCCTTTAGCCGTGCGATCGATTCTGTGCGAAACTGTTTGGGTGAGACGAGCTCATAACGGGAAGCGGATCGTGGTCCCGGCCGAGCGACGGCGTCTCATCCTCGAGATGCTGCGCGACGAGGGAAGCGTGAGCGTTGGCGCGGTAGAAGCGGCGTTCGACATCTCGCCGATGACTGCTCGCCGCGACCTCGCCCTTCTCGCTGAGGGCGGACACGCCCGACGGACGCACGGTGGAGCCGTGTTGCCCGAGCTTGCGGCACACGAGGATTCGTTCCAGAGCCGTGCCGGACAGGACGTCGAAGCCAAGCGTCGGCTCGGACGTGCGGTCGTCGAGACGATCGAACCGGGCGAGACGATCTTCGTCGACTGCTCCTCCTCCTCCTACTACGTAGTCCGCGAGATCCTCGAGAGCGGACTCCGCGTCACGCTGCTCACGAACTGCCTACCCCTAATGGCTCTGGTCGGGGGGGCGGACGCCCCGCAGGTCGAGCTCATCGGCCTCGGCGGTAGCTACCGCAAGCTCACCCAGTCTTTCGTCGGGGCTCAGGCGCTCCGCGCGATTGAGAGTTTCTTTGCTGATCGCGTGATCTTTTCCTGCAAGGGCATCGAGCGGCAGGGCTACCTGACCGACCCCGACTCGCTCGAAGCCGAGGTCAAGCGCGCCATGATCAGCCACTCTCGAGCTGTCTCGCTGGTTGCCGACACGCGCAAGTTCGAGGAGCATGGTCTCAACGTCATCGTCCCGGCGTCCTCGGTCAACGTGGCCTTCCTGGCCGATCCGCCGAGCGCGGGCGTCCGCCGCCTCGAATCGGCTGGCGTCGACGTGACCAAGGTTTGAGACGGCGCCCCATCGCACTGGCTCGGTAGATCGCGGTGGAGCGCGTGTGTTTCCTACTGCGCGTCAAGCCCGACCGGCTCGACGAATACCGAGCGCGGCACCGCGCCGTCTGGGAGCCGATGCTGGTGGCCCTGCGCAAAAGCGGCTGGCGCAACTACTCCCTGTTCTTGCGTCCGGACGGGCTATTGGTCGGCTACCTCGAATGCGAGAACTTCTCCGCGGCGCAGCGTGCCATGGAGCAGACGGAAATCAATGCTCGCTGGCAGTCGGAAATGGCGCCATTCTTCGACCTTCGACAGGATGAGCGGCCCGATACCGCCGGCGAGCAGCTCGAGGAGATCTTCCACCTCGATTGAGGCCGGCTGCATGCGCCGCCACCAGAGGGCAGGACGATTCGACGGGGCTCGGCTCCGCATGAGTAGGAGCGTGTCCCGACGGCAGCAGCTGTCCGACGAAGGCTTCTGGGATTCGTCCGAAGGCGCGGTCGGCGGTGAGCTCGAATCCAGCTAGCACTGGCTCCTCTCTCGGCGACTTTGCAGAAGTCTGGCTCGGCTACCTGTCGTGGGATGATCTGATTGGTGTTGGGTGCATTCACGGATCAGGCGCACAATCTGATTCTGCTTTCTGAGAATGAGGCGCGGATGCTTGGCCGGTCGGCGGTCGAGCCCGAGCATCTGTTGCCGGCTCTCACACGGCCTTTGGTATGGACCGTCACGTGCTCCCGGCAGCCGCTCGCCAACCCACCAGTTGGCGACGAAGTAGCAGCAGCGGGGCGGCCTGGTATGACCAGGTTATACTCGGGTCATGAAGACCGCTATCTCTCTCCCAGACGAAACCTTCGCCCGCGTCGAGGAGGCAGCAAAACGGCTCGGAGTGTCACGCAGCGAGTTCTTTGCTCGGGCGGCCGAGCGCTGGCTTGACGATCTCGATGACGACAAGACCACCGACGCGATCAACCGGGCTCTCGCCGGGGTTCCGCAGGACAAAGCGTTCGTTGACGCCGCAGCCGACCGGCTTGTCCGCGAGCACGGCGGGTGATCGCTCGCGGTCAGCTGTGGTGGGCCGACCTCGGTCTACCGCGCGGATCTGCGCCTGCGCTTCGACGCCCCGTGCTCGTGGTCAGCGCCGATCAGTACAACCGATCGAAGCTTCGGACCGTAACCGTCGTCGTCCTGACCGGCACATCGCGATTCGCAGCGCTCCCGGGCAACGTGACCGTCCCCGCCGACCTCGGACCGCTGTCAGAGCACTCGGTCGTCAACGTCACCCAGCTCGC
Organism: uncultured Solirubrobacterales bacterium; assembly: GCA_963836715.1. Taxonomy (GTDB): domain Bacteria; phylum Actinomycetota; class Thermoleophilia; order Solirubrobacterales; family Solirubrobacteraceae; genus Palsa-465. Next base: position 103,563 of record CAWIKH010000007.1, on the reverse strand, counting down.
CACCGTTGACCGCCTCGCACTCGAAGAGCGGATTGGCGAGCTGCCCGACTGGGTCCTGGCTCAGGTTGATGTTGGGCTGCAACGGGCGCTTGGGCTGCCACGAAGCTGACCTCGAACGCCTCATCGACGACGAGACCCACGACTTCTGCCTCGAGCCGGCGAGCGAGCGAAGATCTGGCCGGTGAGAAAGCCGCGTCCAAGCGGCGAGTAGGCCACCAGGCCGATGCCGAGCTCGCGCAGCGTCGCCAGGACCTCGCCCTCGGGATCACGCGTCCACAGCGAGTACTCACTCTGCACCGCAGTGATCGGATGCGTTGCGTGTGCGCGGCGGATCGTCTCCGCCGAGGCCTCCGACAGCCCCAGGTAGCGGACTCTGCCGGCACGCACGAGCTCCGCCATCGCCCCGACGGTCTCCTCGATCGGGACATTGGGGTCGACTCGGTGCTGGTAGTACAGGTCGATGTGGTCGACGCCGAGGCGCTTGAGCGAGCCCTCGCACGCCCGTCGAACGTTCTCCGGGGTTCCGTCAGTAGCCCGGCCGCTCGGCACATCCGGGCCGATGACGAACCCAAACTTGGTCGCGATCTCGAACTGCTCGCGGCGGCCGGCGATGGCTCGCCCAACGAGCTCCTCGTTCGTGTGAGGGCCGTAGACCTCGGCGGTGTCCAGAAACGTGATCCCGAGCTCGACTGCCCGATGGATCGTCGCCAGGCCCGACCCCTCGTCACCGGGCCCATAAGCCCGGGTCATCCCCATGCACCCCAGGCCCTCGGCCGATACCTCCAGGCCCTGGCCTCCCAGTCGTCGTCTATTCATCAAGCGTGTCCTCGTAGAAAGGTGATCTTTCGGTCGATGAACGCGAGGTGACGCTTACCTCGGACAGCTGAGCCCGCACCTGCCTCCGGTGCTCCCCGAGGAGCGCCAGCGGTTCGGGCTCGTTGCCCTGCCGCTGCTCGCGTCAACTGCCGTGTTTCCGGCCTTGGCCGCCGCTCGCTCGGCCTCGGCCGTGCTTGGCGTGCGTCCCCCGGCGTGGCCGCGGTTGCCGTGGCCGCGATCGCCGTGGTCGTGATTGCCGTGGTCGTGATTGCCGTGGTCGTGATTGCCGTGGCCGTGCTTGGCTTGATCGAACGGACGCAGGAACTGCACCGGCCTGAAGTCGGTCGAAGTCGGTGAAGGCAGGAGCTGTGGTAACGAGTTGGGAACCGGAGCTGAAGACGTTGAACTGAGGTCCGAGCGCCGCTGCGTTGGCGTTAAGGCTGCTCGTGTCGAAGTGCCAGTGACCGGTGTTGATGCGATCGATCAGCGTCTGGAATGCCGTCACCGTCTCGGCCGGCGTGAACGCGCAGTGTCCGGCGCGTGACACGAAGATCTGGCGCAGCAGGGACTGGTCTCCGGCCCTGTCAGCGGCTGCCCTGTAGGCCTGCTCGTCCTCGTTGACGACCAGTCCATCGCCGGTGGTGTGCATCGTCAGCACCGGGCGGCCGTCAAATTGGCCGTCGAAGACGATGTTGTTCTCCAGGTACGTGACTGCGTTCGGGTCGGCGCTGATCCGCGGCGCGGAGTTCAGTGTCTCGAGGTCAGCGTTCAACGACAGCCCAGCGGCTGTGTAAAGCGCCTTGACCTCGGCGTAGTCGACTGACTTCCTGATCTGCTTGAAGTAGTTGACGCCGGTGTTCCAGGACGGGTTGCCCCCCGCCCGGCCTTCTAGTTCGGCTCTGAAGTCGAACACGAACGGACCGTCGACCTGCGTCAGCCACTCAAACTGATTGGCCTCCTGGGTGGCGAAGTCGTTCGCCACCGGTTCGGGACTCAGGGCTGACGACAGAATTAGTGGAGGGTTTGTGGGTAGGGCGTAGAAAGTGGTGGTGTGGTTGATGAGGCTGCGATCGCGCAGCGCTATCGGTTGATGCGGAGGTTGTTGAACGAGCGATCGCGTCGGCGGTGGGCGGCGGCGGAGGCTCGGTCGGCTGGGCGGGGTGGGATCGCGGCGGTTGTCCGGGCGACGGGTATTGCGGAGTCGACGGTCAGGCGGGGTCTGGAGGAGCTTGAGCACGAGGAGTTGGAGGCGGGGAGGGTGCGGCGGCGTGGGGCTGGGCGCCCGTCGGTGCTGGAGCGTGACCCGGAGTTGGAGAAGGATCTGGATCGGTTGATCGATCCGGTCACGCGTGGGGATCCGAAGTCGCCGTTGCGGTGGACGTCGAAAAGCGGCGCGAAGCTGGCGCGGGCGCTGCGGGAGATGGGCCACGATGTCGTTGACCGGACCGTGCTGCGGCTGTTGAGGGCCAAGGGCTATAGCTTGCAGGCCAACGCCAAGACGCGCGAGGGGGCTCAGCATCCGGATCGTGACGCGCAGTTTGCCCACATCAATCAGACGGCCGCTGCGGCGATCGCCTCGGGCCAGCCTGCGATCTCGATCGATTCGAAGAAGCGCGAGCTGGTCGGGGATTTCAAGGCGGTCGGTCGCGAGTTTGAACGCAAGGGCCGGCCGGTTGAGGTTCGCACCCATGACTTCAAGGACAAGGATCTCGGGCACGCGATCCCGTTCGGGGTCTATGACCTGGCCAGTGACGAGGGTTGGGTCAACGTCGGGATCGACGCCAACACCGCCGAGTTCGCGGTCAACTCGATCCTCGGATGGTGGCAGCAGCTCGGCAAGCAGCGATACCCACACGCCAAGAGCCTGACGATCACCGCGGACTGTGGCGGCGCGAACTCCAACCGTGTACGGCTGTGGAAGACTGAGTTACAACGTCTCGCCGATGAGACCGGCCTTGAGATCATCGTCTGCCACTTCCCGCCGGGCACCTCGAAGTGGAACAAGGTCGAGCACCGCCTGTTCTCGTTCATGAGCCTCAACTGGCGCGGCAAGCCGCTGGAGAGCCACGAGGTCATCATCAACCTGATCGCGGCGACCACGACGACCACCGGCCTGAAGGTCTACGCCCAACTCGACAAACGCCAGTACCCCACCAAGCTCGAAGTCACCGACGATCAGCTCGCCGCCGTCAACATCACCCGGCACTCGTTCCACGGCGACTGGAATTACACGATCAACCCATCAATAATTAAGTCGTGAGCCCTCAGCGGTGTAAACCATCCGGGCAGATCGCCCAGCGCGCTCGCGAGCGCGAGGCGGGCGCGACCCTGCGCGGTCTGCTGGGCCGTCGCGACCGCACCCTCGGCCGCTGCGAGGTTTGCGGTCGGGTTGGCAATGTGGACCACCTGCAGTGACGGATCGATCAGCTGTTGGATCGCGAACTCGGAGTCGAGCGCCTCGTTCCACGTGCCGACGCCGCCGGCGAGCACACCGCACATCGGGAGCGCGGCCATGAAACGGCTGGGATCATCCTGCAGGAGCCCGGCCGTGATGATTCCGCCGAGCGAGTGACCCCAGGCGATCGTGCGAGTCGGCTTTCCGAACATTGCCTCGAACGTGTTGAGCGTGTCGATCTGATCCGGGATCGCCTGCTCGATCGCCCAGCCGGTCGTCGCGTACGAGGAGCCAGCGAGCGCGTAGCCGTGATCGAGCAGCCAACCCCCGGTCAGTGGATCGCCGACGTCCTGGGCCGGATTGGCCGAACCTGGGGCCACGTAGCCGTGGCTGTAGAGCACCAGCGTGCCGTTCCACTGCACGGCGGGCAGCTGGATCTCGTATGTCGCGCCATCGGAAAACGTTCCGGTGAACGTTTGGACCGCGCCGGTTCCACCGGCCGCGCGTGACGTCGCCCCACCGGTCAGTGGGATCACGGCGGCGAGTGCCGCGGCGCACAGGCCGAGGGTTGCGATCCGACTCCGAAGCGAGTTGCGCCAGCTGAGCACGGCCACTCCAATCCCCGTCCGAGAAGCGGGACGGTGTCACGTGGTAGAGACCGCGCAGACTAGTGTCCCGCCGCGCGGCGCGTCAACGTACAACTGGCAGCACGCTCGCGTCACGGGCGGGGGCTAGCAGACGCGGACCCGGCAGGACCCAGTCGCTCAGATCCCCAAATAAGCGGTGTTCGGACGCGGGCCGAGATTGCTTTGGGTCTAGACGCAGAAGCGTGTCCAGTTCACCGAACACGGGCTATGTACACGCACGGCGTCGCGATCAGCGACAACGATGTCGGCGAGCGCGGCGCGCGGAGCCGCCGGGAGCGATCACCGGAGCAGTCCGCAGCCGGGCCAGGAGACACTACTGCCGCGTCCACGAACGACGAGCACCCTGCGGCCGACCGTGGCCCGGGCCAGGCCGCTTCAGCCGGGGAGTTTCTTCGGATGGATGATCCCCGGGCGGGTCTGAGTGACGCGACAGTGCGCGACATGCCGACGATCAGTGCAGGCGTTCGAGCAGCCAGGCGAGGATCTGCTCGAGGTGGCGCTCGGGCAGCGTCAGGTGGCCATCGTCGTCGGTGAGCTCCGCCTGCACACCAGGAATCTGGCCTGCCAGCCATTCGCCGTGGGCGAACGGGACAAAGCGGTCCTGGCGCCCGTGGTAGAGCAACACCGGCGTGCGGATTGACCCCAGCTCGAAGCCCCAGGGCTCCTTGAATGCCACCTCGTCCTCCCACCAGCCCTCCGCGCCAGGCGCCAGCCCGGACCGTATGCAGGCGACCAGGTACTGCGCCAACTCGCCGGTGAGCGCGGCCGCGTCGGCGGCCGACAGCAACGTCCTCAGCTGCTTGTGGAGCTGCTCCGCCGAGAGTTCCAGGTACTCGAGCCGATCCTGCTCGCACGTGGCCCGAGCGGCGGCTCGATCCCCCTCACTCAACGCCAAGATCCGCCGGCAGAAGGCTGTAGAGCAACGTATCGACGCGATCGCCGTCGTGGTCTGTGATGTGCTGGCGCAACCGACCCTGCCGGACGAACGCACAGCGCTGCAGGACGGCCCGGGAAGCGGTGTTATCTGGCTCGGTGAACGCCGCTAGCCGGCCGAGCTCCAGCACAGAGAACGCCCACCCGACCAGCAGCCTAACCGCAATCGTGGCAAGCCCACGCCCTCGACCCTCTGGCAGCAGCCAGTAGCGCACCATGCCATTGCCATTGCCATGGTCCAAGTCCGTCAGCGCTACGGACCCGACGGCCGTGCCCTGGTCCGTGATGGCGAGCTCCAGCCGCTTATTGGTCGCGCGTTCGGCCTCCGCCGAGGCGATCCATGCGCGCGCTGCGTCGGCGGTGCGCGGAAGCGAGTATCGGTAACGCGAGATCATCACATCGAGGCCCGCGGCGAGCACCACCTCGACGTCTTGGTCCTGCCAAGGCCGAAGGAGCAGCGTCGCTTGCGATAACGGTGGCCGGGGCAGCGGGAGCGCCATCGGCTGATTCTCCTATGCGGCTCATCGGGTGCCGCGAAGTCGAAGCGCTAGCGGCATCGCACTCCCCCCTCCACGAACCAGAAGCCGTCTCGCCGGAGTGCCCGGCCGCTTGCCGGGCTTCCGCTCCGGGCCGGCGCCTCGCTCAAGCAGCGCCGCCGCCCCCGGTGGCTGCTGGGGCCACAAATCGGCAGTCTGGCCGGACCCTTGGTGTCCTGCCGAACGAGGAGCCACGCTTCACCGGGGTGAGTCCTGGTTTCGATGTCGCGCGATACTGCTCGCTTCCGGCAAACCAGCGCAGTGCCGGGAGAGACGACCGGAGAGAGGAACCGCCCTAACGTAACCAACAGCCGGCGACCAATCGCATCGACGATCCCGCAGTGGACGCACGATGTAGAGCCCGGCTGCGGAACTGACGAGCTCCCGATCAGCCAAACGCAGGACGCGGGAACGACCTCCCCCCATCCACGAAGGCCGGGCCGTGTGAGCGGCTGACTCGCCGCCGGCCCAGGCTTCTCCTTCCAGGGGTCGGGCGCGCCAAGCGGCAGCCCGTCGCTCACCGCCCAACGCGGGGTCGCGTTGGGTCTGTCTGCGTACCGCGAGGATGACCGTAAGTCCTAGCAGGACGACGTAGCGCTCGCGGCCAAGCTGGCGGCCACGCCTGGCCGACGATCAGATCGATGATGCTGCCGACCAATGACCGCCGCGACGGCGAGCCATTGCTCGACGACGCTGTGGAGTGTTTCGGTTACGCATACGAGGGGTGGTCAGCAGCGAGGACGGCGCTCGCCGATCGCGGCGGAGCGCCGCCAGCCGGGGTTGCGATCCTGGGCGGCCACCTCATCGCTGCGACCGTGTCTCGGGGATGCTGGTCTGTCGTCTGAGGCGCCGCGGCTTCAAGTCGCGACTGCACCCGCGCCGATCTTGCGCGCTGGCCATGCGGATGAGTCCCCAGGCCGAGACGAGCGCCCAGGCGCCCTCGAGCAGCAAGAACCCGTACTGACGGCCGACCACCGCATCAACCGCAAGCATGGCCGACCCAAAGAGGTTGACGATCAGGTAGGCGCCCGACTGATGATCGACACGCCCGAGCTGGGCGAGCGTGAAGCCGACCAGGACGAACAGCGCACCGACGATCTGAACGAGTTGCTCCACCGCAAGCCTCCTAGTGGAAATCGAGCGCGTCGTCTTTGCAGGCCGGGTACGGCGCGCACTCCTCGTCCGGGGACGACAAAACGCCGTCCACGCCAGCGAGTCTAACCGAGTCTGCGAGCACTCGCCAACCACGACGCCGACGACCACCACTCTTGGACCAAACGACCCGAGTACGGCCTCGACGGCTCGAGCCGAGGCGTTGATCCAGGGGATCGCCGCTCCGCCCGAAGCGGCGCATCGTTACTTCTCGTTTCACGAAGGCCGAGGCATCTGAGCCGGTCGGTTGTGGCCGACCCCGGCTTCTGCTCCCAGCCGGCGACCATCCCGAGCGGAAGTCCGCGGTTGAGTTCTCTGTCGGCGACGATCCGGCAGTCTGAAGCGACAGCTTGTCGGAGCCGTTGGGTCACGGCGTGAGTCGGTTGAGATCGCGGGGGAACAGCGTGGTTTCGCGGATGTTGGACGCGCCGGTCAACCGGGCGACCCAGCGCTCGAGACCGATTGCGAAGCCACCGTGAGGTGGCATGCCGTACTGGAATGCCTGGAGGTAGCCGGCGTATTCAAGCGGGTCCTGTCCGCGCTCGTGTAAAGCGGCGATGTAGTCCTCGTAGCGGTGCAGACGCTGCCCGCCGGTGACGAGCTCGAGGCCTCGGAAGAGGAGGTCGAAGCTGTTTGAGACGGTAGGTCGATCCGGTGCAGGATGGGTGTAGAACGGCCGTTTGCTCATCGGGTAGCCGGTGACGAACACGAACTCCGAGGCGTGCTCACGCGACGCCCATTCACCCAGCCACCGTTCGTGCGCCGGCGCCAGATCGTTCTCGCCCGCAAGGTCCTCGCCGGTGTCAGCGCCGATCATCGCCTGCGCCTCGGTGAAGTCGATCTCCGGTATTCGAGATGGCACGTGTGGCGGGTCGACGCCCAAGAGATCGACGGACGCTTGGGCGTGGTCGCGGATCGTGCTGAGCATCCCCGCGATAGCTTCACGCACGACGGCCATGACGTCGTGATGATCCTCGATGAAGCCGAGCTCGGCATCGAGTGAGACGTACTCGCTGAGGTGGCGAGGGGTGTCGTGCGGCTCGGCGCGAAAGACCGGACCGGTTTCGAAGACTCGTTCGAACACTCCGACCATCGTCTGCTTGTAGAACTGCGGGCTCTGGGCCAGATACGCGCGCCGACCGAAGTAGTCCAGCGTGAAGACGTTCGCGCCGCTCTCGGTCGCTGAGCCGACGATCTTCGGGGTCTGAACCTCGGTGAAGTCCAAGCCGCTGAGAACAGAGCGAAAGCCGGCAATTGACGCGGCAGTGACGTCGAAGGTGGCGCGCTGACGGGGATGTCGAAGCGTCAGGGGCGCGAGGTCCAGCCGGACCGGGAGGGTCTCCGCCAGCTCAGGACGCCAAAGATCGATTGGTGGCGCCTCAGCCGGTGCAGCCAGCACCTCGATCGCTGGATCGTGGAGTTCAGCGCCACCGGGCGCCTGTCTGCTCGCGACACATCGGCCGCGGACGCACACCACGGTCTCCGGGGCCAGGCCGCTGAGCGACCGCGCCTGGGCGGGATCGGTGATCACGATCTGCCCCAGGCCACTGCGATCCCGGATCACCAGAAAGCTGACGTGACTGAGCTGCCTCTGGCGGTGAAGCCAGCCAGCGATCGTGACCTCCTCCTCGGTGTGCCCGGCCAACTCGCCCACCAGACAGCGCAACATGCAAGACCTCCGAGAGTGTCGAGCGCCCTCTTGGTGCGGACGGGAGGCGGCCCCGTGGTACCACCGCACTTCGCTTCGACGACAGAAGCCTCTAAGCCCGATAACGGGGGACAGACCGGCGGGGCTTAATGGGCGGCGACGCCGTTGTTCCCCGCAGCTCGGAAGTGTTGTTCACGGGGACCAGAGGCCATCTTCACAGCACTCGACGGCTCTCTCGGCTCCGGCGATCCCGCTACTCGTCTTCGTCAACGCCGATATCGCCAGCATACCCGGCTGCGAGCCACCGTCGCACCGGGGCCGCGGCTCGCACGGACTGCTCCATTCACGAACCGCAGGAACGTCGTCCGCCGAGACGAGCGGCAAAGTGGCTTCTGCTCTGGGCTCAGGCAGCAGTACCGGCGGCGGCGCGGGGCGGCGACGAGGGAGAAGTGCCCACAGATGAGTCACATATCAAGCCCCTGAGATTATGACAGGACCCGTATATCGTGTCAAGGACTTGATATCCTGTCTCGTGTGAGCGTTCCTGCGATCGGGCAGAGCTACCGCGGCGTCGAGGGACGCAGCGGCTACCTTCTCCGCCAGGCCTGGCGCGCGCTTGAGGGCGCCATGGAGATCGCTCTGCGCCCGCACGGGCTGACCCCGCCGCAGTACGGGGTGCTGACCGTGCTCGCGCACGAGCCCGGCGCATCGGGCGCGGATCTCGCCCGGGCCGTTCACACAACCCCCCAGGCGATGAACGGGGTACTGGCAACGCTCGAACGCGAGGCCCTGATCGAGCGCCGTCCGCACCCGACGCACGGTCGAATCCTCCAAGCGACGCTGACCAGCGAGGGCCAACGACGGCTTGAGGCTGCCAACCCGTCAATCCGAGCGCTCGAACGGGCGACCGAGCGGGACTGGAGCTCGGAGCAGATCGGGACCATCAAGACCTGGCTCGTCGCGACCGCCCAGCGGCTCGAACATACCGACGAGTCACGAGCCGCGTGACACCAGGCCGCCTGGTGCCACGCTGATCACGGTCATCGTCTCGGCGGGAACGATGGCGACCGCACACCCTCCCAGACCGAGACCTGCGGCGGCGGGAAGGCCGGGTCGGCGAAGGCGCCGAGGGGGATCGCGATCAGGTCCTCAGAATGGCCGGTGGTATGCAAGACGGTCGCACCGCATTCCGGGCAGAAGTTGAACCGGCGGATCTCCGCGTCCTCGTCCGAGTGGCGTATGAACTGCTTGGAGCGGCCGCTGATGGTGACGCTCTGCGCCGGAAAGCGCGCCTGGTAGCCGTAGGAGCTCCCGGTCCGACGCTGGCAGGCGAGGCAGTGGCAGATCGACACGCGCACGGGATCGCCTGTCACCACCGCCTGAAGCTGTCCACAGCTGCAGCTTGCGCGCCGTTCTGGCAGGCCCCGCACGGTATCAGTGTCGGTGCGCACTGGTACGCGGCGGGGTGACGACGGTACGTCGGCGTATCGCTACCGGCATCGTGAAACGCTGCGACCAGAAGTAGAACCAGCGCGGCGTGACGCGGATCGTCCTGCCCGACGACACGCGCATCCCGCCGCCACCCGCGCTGCACCCGCTTTGCGCGGTATGCAGGGCCCGAGCATCGAACGCTGGGAGAAATCTAGGTGTGGGTTCTCCGCAGACGCTGAGCGAAGCTGACCGGCGGGTCGTCGCGTTGTGGGCGGCGGACTGCGCAGAGCGGGTGCTGGGATTGTTCGAGGCGGAAGCACCGGGGGATAGCCGCCCGCGTGAGGCCATCGCCCGGCTGCGGGCCTTTGCCCGTGGTGAGCTTGCCGTCGGGGACGCCCGCCGCCGTTTCGTGGCTCATGCCGCAGCTCGTGAGGTGAGCGCGCCAGCAGCGGTGGCCGTCGCCCGAGCGGCCGGGCTGGCCGCAAGCACCCCTCATGCGGGCGCGCGCGCTCTAGCGCTGGCGCCGAACGCTGACCACCCTTGCGCGGACAACAGGGCGGGAGGGTCGCCGCGAACCCCTGATCGCCGTCGTTGATCGTGGGTTTGGCGAGGACCAGGGCGACCCTAGACGGGCGCGTGGCATCCGCATTCATGTTTGTGCAGGTCCGTCGAGGAATCGCGAGAGTATGTGTCGGTCTGCGCCAATGTCCGACCGAGGTTGCTAGGCCGATGAGTTTGGCGACCGGTCCTGGTCCTATTGTCGATAGCTACTGCGGAGGTGGCGATGGGCAACGTCTTCGTCCATACGATGATGTCGCTCGACGGGTTCATAGCGGGCCCAAACGACGACATGAGCTGGGTCTTTCGGCACGCCGGCGACATGCCCGACGCGGTCGTGGACGAGGTCATCGCCAGGACTGGGGCGGTGCTGGCAGGCCGCCGCGTCTACGAGGTCGGCCGGCGAGTGCAGCGACCCGAGGCGCGCGGGCTGTTCGACGGACGCTGGAGGGGTCCACATTTCATTCTCACCCACGTGCCACCGACCGACGAGACCCACCCGTCCTACAGCTTCCTTTCCGGTGATATCAGGGACGCGGTGGCGACCGCGCTGACGGCTGCCGGCGGCCGCGACGTACTCGTGCTCGGGGCAAACGTTGTTAATCAGTGCCTCGGGGTTGGGCTTGTCGATGAGATCCTCATGCACGTCGTGCCGGAGCTCGTCGGGGACGGGGTGCGGTTGTTCGATGCCTCGACGCGTCGTGCTTCGCTCAAGACGCTCGACGTGTCGACATCCGGTCAAGTCGTGAACCTGCGATTGCGAGTTGATAAAGCGGTCGCGTGAGTACGCCCATGCTTGGGCAGTCTTTCAGGAGTGTGGGGGAATAAGAAACAGTCACCACCGCTCTGCGTTCACGGCAGCACACGCGCATCTGGCGGACGCCTCTCTGTGAGACGCGCTCCGCGCGGACAGCAGGGAGCGGCAACTACTAGGACTCCACCCGCTCGAGGTAGATGACTCGGTCCTCGATTTGTTCGCCGGCAATGGCCTCGACGGCGGGGACCAGCGGCCGCAGACCGGCGAGGCGCCGCGAGAAGCGACTGGACAGTGCAGCGAGCAGTCCGTTGTGGTGACCTCCGGCGGTGCTGTGCTCGGCAGCGGTTTACGCGAAGTCGCCGACCTTTTCCGTGAGCACGGCGTATTTGCCGGCGACTGCGGCGCCGAACACCTCCGGATCGGTCGCGCCCGCGAGTCGAAGATTTGCAACGGTGGTCGCTTCGATCGCAGCGGCCCGGAGCGCTTCGGCGACGGTCGCCGGGTACATCTCGTCGACGAGGCCTTTCACCGCGCTTCAGCGGCGGCGGTCTCGCCGCGGTGAAGATCGATCCTGGCCTGGATCTCATCCGGGTACGCGGCGCGATAGGCGAGCACGGCGTCAGGCTGAGTTCGGGTGATGACGCCGTCGGCGGCGAGCTCGGTGGCTAGGTCCTTGACTGGCCCGAGGTCGTCGAGCCACATCGCGACCTCCCACACGTCAGGCCCACCGGTCAGTCCCGGACGCTGCCCGGTTGGGCCGTCGCGGAACGTGATCATCGGGTGCTCGTCGCGACGGGCACCCTCCTCGACGTAGCGGCGTATGGCGATCGGACAGGCTCTCGCCGGCGGCGCGGGCGCGGAGTCGCAGTCGGTCGGCGAGGCGGTCGTGGTTCGTGCCGGATCATCGTCGTACTTCGCCAACGCGAGCCGTTCGAAGGGGCGGCTGCGGCACGACGATGTTCGTCTACAAGGACGACGGCTGCACCGCCCGCTACACGATCCGCTTCCGCCCCGAGGGCGCCTGACGCGGCCGTGCTGCGGTTCGACCTGGCGCCGGACGCGTACCTGCGGCTGCTCGATCGAGCATGCCCGCAACGGTATCCTCGGCGGGGGTGTTCGATCACGTCGCAATCGCCGTCGTGGACCTCGCAGCGTCCGAGCGCTTCTACCGCACCGTCCTCTCCGTGCTGGGCGCCGAGCCGAGTCACGCGGACGCCGAGCTCGTCGAGTGGGACGACTGGGACATCGGGGCGACGGACCGCGAGCACCCTGTGACCCGCGGCCTGCACGTCGGCTTCCGAGCGCCGTCCCGAGAGGCCGTGGACGCCTTCTGGCGGGCGGGGATCGACGCGGGCTACCGCGACGACGGCGCGCCGGGCCCGCGCACGATCTACGGCCCGGACTACTACGGCGGCTTCCTGCTCGACCCGGACGGCAACAGCGTGGAGGCGGTGCACACGAAGCGCGAGGACCCCGTGCCCGACGGCCGTGTCGACCACCTCTGGATCCGCGTCCGCGACCCCGACGCGTCGAAGCGCTTCTACATGACGATCGCCCCGCACGCCGGGCTGCGGATCGGCGTGGACAAGCCGGACCACGTCCAGATGGTCGGCGAGAACTTCAGCTTCTCGCTGATCGACGACGAGCGGCCGCTCACGGAGCACGTCCACCTCGCGTTCCCGGCGCAGGACGACGCGACCGTACGGGCGTTCCACGCCGCCGCGCTCGCCGCTGGCTACGAGGACCACGGTGGTCCCGGCGAGCGCGGCGTCTACCACCCGGGCTACTACGGCGCGTTCGTCCTGAACCCCGACGGGCACAACGTCGAGGTCGTCAACCACAACCGCTGAGCATGGCCGACGACGCCGCCCGCGACCCCTCGCAGGCCACACGTTTTAGACGGTCGCTCGCGACAGGTCCAACAACGTCGTCGGACTCAGCGATCGACGGGTGGCGATCGAAACGAGGACCGCCCGCTTGAAGCTCGCCGCCGCCGTAGCGGCGCGTTCCCCCCGGGGCAGTCGCATCGTTCAGGTTGGCGGCGCTCAGAACGCGTGCCCCCTCGATCTCACGCGGGATGTCCATGCGCCCTGCGAGTGTTTCAGGCTCGCTGCCGCATCGAGGCACAAGCACGCTTGTCAAACCCTTGTGTCAGATTCCTGACACCACAGCTGACAGGATTGCGGATGAGGTCTTCACGTTTGGGCTTTTGCAGGTTCTTGTGGTGCCGCTTGGCGGCTCGTTCACAGCTTTAGCGGCTGATCTTCACGGCGGCGGGGGTCAGCGGTCGCGTCGCTTGGACCGTGGGGTTCCCATCCCTCGGTCTGCTCGGCGGCTTGTAGTGAGAGCGTTTCGAGTTCTTTGGTGAGCTGGCGCAGCCGCCGATTGTTCTCGAACCAGGGCTGGTAGCGCTCGAGCTGCTCGGCGGTGAGGCGGCGGGTGATGGTCTTGCCCGAGACCTTGCGGGTCCAGGTGATGTAGGGGCCGTGGAGTTTGGGCGGGTCGTGGTGGCAGGCGCAGTTGGGTTTGCCGCAGCGGTTCATCGCGATGTTGATCGTGCCGGGCAGCGCGAAGCCGATCTCGGCGAGCTGTGTTTGGAGGCGCTGGAGGCGGCGGTTGGTCGTTTTCGGTTTGGGCGGCATGCGGGCTGGGGATGCTACGTCGGCTCTGTCCGATAGTAGTTCTACTCTCGGACTGGTTATGTCGTCCACGGGCCGGCCGCGGAGCGATTCGGGTGCGGTGTGCGCGCCGCCTGCGATCGGGTGCGCCTCGAGCGCGGCCTGGCAAGCGGCGGGGTGGGTGATCGCCGGATGGCGCTCTGAGGTCCTCTCCGAGCGCGCGCAGCGGTTCGCGCGCGAGGCGGTCACAGCGGCCGCGCCGGCCACGGCGGCCCGGGCGAAGGCGCTTTTGTTCGCCGCCTCCAAGCTCGCCTGTTTCGGGGAGCGGGTCGGGCTCGAGCTAGAGGTGGGGGTGCTGTTGCACCCGTCGGTGATCGAGCGGTTCATCCTGTGCGGCTGTGAGGCGGTGTCGCCCGCGAGCCGTCGCACGGTGCGCACCAATCTCAGGGCGCTCGCCCGCGCGCTCGAGGCCCATCCCGAGCCTCGGCCGGTGCCGTTGCCCAGAGAGCGCGCGAAGCAGCCCTATTCGGAGGCGGAGATCGCCGCCTATCTTCGCCTGGCAGAGGCGCAGCGCACCGTTTCGCGGCGGATGCGGTGCACCGCGCTGATCTGCCTGGGGGCGGGCGCGGGGATCGTCGCGGGCGAGCTTCGCCATCTGCGCGGCGCAGACGTCGTCGCTCGCGCGGGCGGGCTGCTGGTGCTGGTCGGTGACGCTCGCGCGCGGGCGGTGCCGGTGCTGGAGAGCTTCCACGAGCCGCTCGCGCGGGCCGCCTCCTTCGCCGGCGATCGCTACCTCGTCGGCGGCACAGACCCCGCCCGGCGGAACCTCACCGACCAGCTTCATCGCGCGCTCTCATCCGACGCCGCGCTGCCGCGGCTTCAGGCCGGCCGGCTGAGAGCCACCTGGCTGGTGGCGTGTGCTGAGCGGATCGGCCTGCGGGCGTTCATGCAGGCAGCGGGGATCTCGTGCTCGCAGCGCCTCGGGGACCTCGCGGCCCAGCTGCCCACAGCGGCCGAGGCGGAGTTGGTTGCGCTGCTGGGAGGATCCCCGTGAGCGAGAAGCTCACGCTCGAGCGCCTCGAGGCGGTGATCGACACCGCCGGCGTGAGCAGCCGGATCGAGCTGCTGTTGGCGATCGGGGTCCGCCCCCGGCAGCTGTCGGTGCGCACGCTGCTGCTCGGGATGCTGCTCGTCGCCGCCGCCTGCCGCCCGGCACACCTGCGCAGAGTCCACCAAGCGCTGCTCGCGCTCCCCGAAGCCCAGCAACGGCGGCTCGGGATCATCGCCGACTGGCGAGACGGTCCGCACCTGCTGACCTACCGCCAAGTCGAGCGCACCTTCGGGCTCGTCATCTCAACGCTCGCCAACGACACACCCGACGGCACCCCCTCCCAGACCCTCACAGACACCCTCGACGCGCTGCTCGAAGCGAGCATCACCGTGCTCGGCGAGCCGGCCACCAGCAGCTACGCCGTGGACTGGACCGATCACGAGACGTGGTCACGCCCTCCACCCAAGCGAGACGATCCCAAACCGGTCCCCGCCGACGACGACAAGCGGCCCGTCGACCCCCAGCAACCAACGCCAGACAACGACAGCGACGGCGAGGATGACGGCGACGGCGACGGCGACGGCGACGATGATCAGCGATGCGCCGACCCCGAGGCCGCCTGGGGACACCGCCGCGGCCACCACCCCGGCCAAAAAGACGAAGCGTTCTACGGCTACTACCTCCAAGCCGCCACGACCGTCAACGACGAACACGGCCCACCCGTCCCCGAGCTCGCCCGCCGCATGCACCTGAGCTCCTGCGATCACGACCCACCCGCCGCGTTCGTGCCCGTCCTTGAGCGGATGGCCAACGACAACATCACGATCGCAGACGTGCTCGCCGACTCCGGCTACGCCTACCGCGTCCCCGAGACCTGGGCGCTCCCTGTCCGAGCGCTCGGCGCGAGCCTGATCCAGGACCTGCACCCCAACGACCGCGGCCCGAACGGCACCCACATGGGCGCGACCTGCGCCAACGGCAACCTCTACTGCCCCGCCACCCCCACCACCCTGCTCCAGACCCAACCACTCGCGCGCGGCGCGAGCGCCGAGCAGACCGCCAAACACGACCAGCAGTGCGCCGAGCTCGCGCGCTACAAACTCTCGCCGATCACCCGCCACGACCCCGACGGCTACCACCGCGCGACCTGCCCCGCCGCCCAAGGCAAACTCCGCTGCCCACTCAGACCAGAGTCGATGACGCGATCGCACGACCGCCCCACGATCCTCGACCCACCCCAGCACCCGCCCGCCTGCTGCCAACAGAAAACGATCACCGTCCCACCATCCGTCAACGCCAAGACCGCCCAGAAGCACGACTACCCCTCACCACAGCACCGCGCCTCCTACAACCGCCGCTCCGCCGCCGAACGCACCTACGCCACGATCAAGGACCCCGCCACCAACAACCTCAACAAAGGCTGGTGCCGAATCATGGGCCTCACCGGCATCGCGCTCCTCACCGCCACCGTCCTCATCGCCCGCAACCTGCGCATCAACGACGCCCACACCGCCCGCCAAGCCGAGAACGAACGACGCGCCGCCAACGGGCTCCCACCCAAACAGCGCAAACGCCGCCGCCAGAGCACCACCGATCTCATCAGCACCACCCACGCGCCGCCCTGAACCCCTCGCCCCCCGCCAGCCAGCAACAACCCGACACCAGCATCACCAAGCAGCGACCCCCCGCGCCAAACCAGCCCGCGCCCCGCCCCCAACCCGTCAACGGACACGACCGAACCCCGCAACAGCCGCTCCCACAACGGCCCCGGCAGGACAGCCGCCACGCCAGCATCCGTCCAGCCCAAACGTGAACATCCATGGAGGTCAAACGTGAAGACCTCTCGATGCCGGAGGAGGGACTCGAACCCCCGACACGCGGATTATGATTCCGCTGCTCTAACCGACTGAGCTACTCCGGCGCGCCCGCGAGTGTAGCCCGCGGGAGGCGGGGGGCGAGCCGTGAGACGGCGCCCATATGATCCAGTCGCGATGAGCGACCTCGGCCCCGCAGTCCAGACCGTGGTGCGACGGTGCCTCGCGGTCAAGGAGGGCGAGGGCGTGGTGGTCGTGGTCGACCCGGCGACGAGGGCGATCGGCGATGCGCTCAGGGAGGAAGCGGCGGCGGCCGGCGCGGACGCAATTCTGACGATCATGGACGAGCGCGCCACCGACGGCACCGAGCCCCCGCCGGCGGTCGCGGCGGCGCTGGCAGCGTGCGACGTGTTCATCGCACCCACCAGCAGATCGCTCAGCCACACGAGCGCGCGCAAGCGCGCCACCGATCACGGAGCTCGGGGCGCGACGATGCCGGGTGTGACCGAGGACATGCTCGCGCGCGTGATGGCCGTCGACTTCGACATGATGGCGGCGCGATCCAACGCGGTTGCGGCGCTGCTCGACTCCGGGACGCGGGCGCGCGTGTCGTGTCCGCGCGGCACCGACCTCGAGCTCGCGCTCGACGGCCGGCCCGGGATCTCCGATGACGGCGAGCTCGGCGCCCGGGGCGCGTTCGGGAACCTGCCTTGCGGCGAGGGGTTCATCGCGCCGGCGTACGGCGAAGGGACCGTGGTCGCGTCGAGCGTGGCTCCGCTCGGGATCAGCGTGGACCCGGCGAGGCTCACGGTGGCGGAAGGCCGGATCGTCGCGGCCGAAGGGGGACTCGGCCCCCCGTTCATCGAGCTCCTGCTCGCCCACGGTGAGCTTGGGACCAACCTCGCCGAGCTCGGCGTCGGGACGAACGATCGGGCGCGGCTGACCGGCAACGTCCTCGAGGACGAGAAGATCCTCGGGACGGTGCATGTCGCGTTCGGCGCGAGCGCCGGGATCGGTGGAAACGTGTCGGTCCCGGTCCATCTCGACGTCGTGATCCTCGACGCCAGCCTCGAGGTGGACGGGCAAGCGGTGCTCGACCACGGCCGCTACGTGCTCGAGTAGCCCGCGCGTGACGCTGCTCGCGATTCCAAACGTGTCCGAGGGGCGCGACCAGGCGGCGATCGACGCGATTGCGCACGCGTTCGACGCGCGCCTGCTCGACGTCCACTCCGACGCCGACCACCATCGCACCGTGTTCACGCTCGCCGGCGAAGCCGGGGGCCTGGCGCAAGCGGTTGTGAACGGCGCCGCCGAAGCGATCCGCCAGGTCGACCTCGATCGCCACGAAGGCATCCATCCCCGTGTCGGCGCAATCGACGTCGCCCCGATCGTCTACCTAGATCCGGCGCGCCGCGGCGCTGCGTGCGCCGAGGCCCTCGTCCTCGGCGACCTGCTCGGCGACGAGCTCGAGCTACCCGTGTTCCTGTACGGCGAGCTCGCGCAGGGACGGACGCGAGCCGCGCTCCGCCGTGGCGGCCCCGCCACGCTGGCGAACAGGATGCAGTCAGGAGAGCTACGCCCGGACTTCGGCCCGAACAGGCTCCACCCGACCGCCGGCGCGGTGCTGGTCGCGGCGCGACCCCCGCTTGTCGCGTTCAACGTCGAGCTCGCGCCGCCTGCGACGCTCGAGGATGCCAAATCGATCGCGGCGCGCATCCGCGAGGGAGGACCCGAAGGGCTCGAGTCGGTCCGCGCGATCGGCCTGTGGCTCGAGGCGCGCGAGGTCGCGCAGGTCTCGACCAACGTCGAGGACCATCGCGCGACACCGCTCGCCCGGGTCGTCGAGGCGATCGCACACCACGCCACCCCGAGCCAAGCCGAGTTGGTCGGCCTGGCGCCGCGGGCGGCGTTCGACGGGTTCCCGGACAACCTCCCTGTCGCGAACCGCCGGATGGTCGAGGACGCGCTCGCGGGGTAGCACGGGCGGTATCCGCGCGCGGCCTCTGGATTCGACCCGCCCCCAAGCACTAAGCTCCATTCACCATGGCCCAGACCAAGCGTAAGCGCCGCACGAAGCATCGCGGGACGGCCGCCGGGACGATCCAGACGAGGGGTCGGACGGGTCGCCCGCCGTCAGGCGGCGAAAAAAAGAAACAGACCCGGATGGAAGCGCGCGAGCGACGGCTTCACTCGCCGCCGACCTGGAAGGCCTCGGTCACCCGAGCCTCGATCGCGTCGGTGCTGATGTTCTTCTTCCTCGCGCTGGTGGGGCCGAAACAGCACCGGATCGAGAGCGCCGCGATCTTCGCGCTGTTCGCGCTCCTGATCTATATCCCCGCCGGGTACTACATCGAGCTGATGATGTACCGACGGCGGATGCAGAAGAAGGCTGCCGGCAAATGATCGACGTCCGCATGTTCACGGTCGGCCCGGTGCAGGAGAACTGCTTCATCTTGCGCCGCAAGGACGCCGCGACCGCGCTGATCGTCGACCCCGGCGACGAGGCCCCGAAGCTGCTCGGCGCGCTCGACAAGCTCGGCATCGAAACCGTCGAGGCGATTCTCATCACGCATACGCACTTCGACCACATCGGCGCGGTGGCGCCGGTGGCCGAGGCGACCGAGGCTCCCGTCTACTGCCCCGAGCTCGAAGTCGAGGTCCTCGCGAACGTCATGGACTACGTCCCGTGGCCGGGCTTCGGTCCGTTCGAGAGCTACGAGGCCGACCACACCGTCGGCGGCGGCGAGACGCTAGAGCTCGCGGGCCTGACGATCGACGTGATCTTCACGCCCGGCCACAGTCCCGGGCACGTCACCTACGCGATCGCGGGCGAGGACGCGGTGTTCTCGGGCGACGTCCTGTTCCAGGGCTCGGTCGGGCGGGTCGACCTGCCCGGCGGCGACTGGCCGACGCTGCTCGCCTCGATCGAGAAGCTCACGAGCGCCTACTCGCCCGAAACGACCGTATACCCCGGCCACATGGGGATCACCACGCTCGGGCGCGAGCGCGCCACCAACCCGTTCCTGCGCGAGCTCGCGGAGCGGTGAGCCTTCTGTGATTCAGGCCCCTCGCGGCACCTTCGACATCCTTCCGGAGTCAGCGCAGCGGCGCAAGCTGGTCGAGGCCGAGGCTGACCGGATCCTGGGCGCCGCCGGCTACCGGCGGATCGAGACGCCGACGTTCGAGGCGACCGACCTGTTCGCGCGCGGGGTGGGGGAGGCCACCGACATCGTCCAGAAGGAGATGTACACGTTTGACGACGGTGCGGGGCGCTCGCTGACACTTCGCCCGGAGATCACCGCGCCGGTGTGCCGGGCGTATCTCGAGCATGGGATGCACAAGCTCGCCCAGCCGGTCAAGCTCTGGTACCTGTCGAGCTGCTTTCGCGCCGAGGCGCCGCAGCGTGGTCGCTATCGCCAGTTCTGGCAGTTCGGCGCCGAGGCCATCGGCTCGGCGGCACCCGAGACCGACGCCGAGCTGATCGTGCTCCTGGCCGACCTGCTCGAGGCCGTCGGCGTCAAGCGCACGCGCCTGCGCCTGTCGAGCCTCGGCACGCCCGCCACCCGCGCTGAGTATCGCGAGGAGCTGACGGCGTACTTGCACGCGCAAGAGAGCGCGCTCGCCGTGGATGTGCGCAACCGCATCGACCTCAACCCGATGCGGGCGTTCGACTCCGGCGACGCGGGTACCCAGGCGGTGATGCGCGACGCGCCGAAGCTCCTGGACCGGCTCCACCCCGACGACGCCGAGCACTTCGAGGCGGTCCGCACGCTGCTCGACGGTGCCGGTCTGCGCTACGAGCTCGATCCGACGCTCGTGCGCGGGCTGGACTACTACACGCGGACGGTGTTCGAATTCACAAGCGACGAGCTCGGCGCTCAGTCCGGCGTCGGCGGCGGCGGTCGCTACGACGGCTTGATCGAATTGCTCGACGGGCCTCCGACCCCGGCGTCGGGCTGGGCCGCCGGAGTCGAGCGGATGCTGCTGGCCGCACGCGAGCTCCCGCACACGCCGGAGCTCGTCGACCTGTACGTCGCGCTCGCCAAGGGCGACGGCGTGCGGACGGCGTTCGAGCTGGCCGTCGATGCGCGCCGCGCAGGGCTCCAGGCGCAGCTGGAGCTGGCCGGCCGCTCCCTGAAGGGGCAGCTCAAGCACGCCGACCGCATCGGCGCCCGGTTCGTGGCGATCGTCGGCGACAACGCCGTCGCCACGCTCAAGGACATGGGATCCGGCGAGCAGCACGACACCGCCGTGGCGGACGTGATCCCCGAGATTCTCCGCGGGGGCCGGCGGCTGTGAAGCACGCGCCGCGCCCGAACGGCTATCGCGACGTGTGGTGCGGCCAGCTCACCGCCGATCGCGCGGACACCCGGGCGCGCGTCGCCGGCTGGGTCCACCGCCGCCGCGACCACGGTGGCCTGATCTTCATCGACGTGCGCGACCGCTCGGGCATCGTGCAGCTCGTGTTCGGACCCGAGAATGCCCCGGCAGCGCATCAAGAGGCACACAAGCTCCGGTCCGAAGACGTGATCAGCGCGAGCGGAACCGTCACGCGGCGCGATCCCCAGAACGTCAACCCGAACCTCGCGACCGGCGAGATCGAGCTCGCGGTGTCGGAGCTCGAGATTCTCGCCGACGCCGATACGCCTCCGTTCCCGCTGGACGAAGCCGCCAACGTCGACGAGATCCTGCGGCTGCGCCATCGCTCGCTCGATCTGCGGACCGCTCAACTCCAGCGCGCGCTCGCGCTCCGCCACCGCGTGATCACGACGATGCGCGAGGTCCTGAACGAGCGCGACTTCCTCGAGATCGAGACGCCCTACCTCACCCGCTCGACTCCCGAGGGCGCGCGCGACTACCTGGTGCCGGCGCGGATCCAACCGGGCTCGTTCTATGCGCTGCCCCAGTCGCCGCAGCTGTTCAAGCAGCTGTTGATGATCGGCGGCTTCGAGCGCTACTACCAGATCGCGCGCTGCTTCCGCGACGAGGACACCCGCGCCGACCGCCAGCCGGAGTTCACCCAGCTCGACATCGAGCTGGCGTTCGTCGAGGAGAACGACGTGATCGAGTGCATGGAGGCGGTGATGGGGACCGTGTTCGAGCGCGAGGGGTTCGACGTCCCGCCGCCGCCGTGGCCGCGGATGACGTTTGCCGAGGCGGTCTCGCGCTACGGCATCGACCGGCCCGACACGCGCTTCGGGCTCGAGCTCCACGACCTCGGCGAGGCGCTGGCCGGAACCGAGTTCAAGGTGTTCGCCGGCGCGCTGCACTCGGGCGGCGTCGTCCGCGGGATCAACACGGGGGCGCGCGAGCTCCCCAGATCGGACCTCGAGGTGCTCACCGAGCTGGCCAAGCAGCACGGCGCCAAGGGCCTCGTGTGGGCATTCGTGCAGGACGTGGGGTGGCGCTCGCCGATCGCCAAGTTCCTTACCGAACACGAGATCGCGGCGGTGAATAAGCACTTGGATGCGAAGCCGGGCGATCTGCTGCTGATTGTCGCCGACGAGGTGACGACCGTCGGCCAGGCGCTGAGCGCGCTGCGGATGGAGATCGCGCGCCGCTTCGACCTGATTCCCGAGGGCCGCCACGACGTCCTCTGGGTGGTCGAGTTCCCGGCCTTCTTCTGGGACGAGGACGCGGAGCGCTGGGACGCCGCCCACCACCCGTTCACCGCCCCGTCGGGCGATCTGAACGATCCGGCGCACCTGAGCTCGCGCGCGTACGACGTCGTCCTCGACGGCGCCGAGATCGGCGGCGGCTCGATCCGTATCAACCGGCTGGACGTTCAGGAGAAGGTGTTCGAGCTGCTCGGGATCGGTCCCGACGAGGCGCAGGCGAGATTCGGGTTCCTGCTCGATGCGTTGCGGTACGGCGCGCCGCCGCACGGTGGAATTGCGATGGGCATCGATCGGATCATCACCGCGCTCGCGGGCGTCGACTCGATCCGCGACGTGATCGCGTTCCCGAAAGCGGCGAGCGGCGCCGATCCGCTGACCGGAGCGCCCGCCCCGGTCGACCCGGCGCAGCTGCGCGAGCTGGGCCTCAGGCGCCTGTAGCCCGGGCCTGTTTGTGGGTTCCAGTCATCACCCAGCAGATTCCAGTCGTCACCGCCCCGACGTTGGTCCTGGTCGACGCCACCCGGCAGGCGACGACGATCACGGGCTTCGCTGACCCGCTCGAGATCAGCCAGCGGGTCGACGACGCGCTCGGCGGCAAGTAGGGCTTCTATCCTCGCGGGCGATGGATGTCATCGCCTTCGAGCATCACCTGACCTCGCCACAGGGACACCGCCGCATCCCGGCGGGCGCGTTCACTGCGACTGTCGACGGCGGCGCGTGCTGCGACCAGATCGCACTGTCGCTCAGCGTCGACGGTGAGCGCGTGACCGATGCCGGGTTCGAAGCGCACGGCTGCGGGGCGGCGACCGCCGCTGGGAGCGCCGCGGTAACGCTGGTGCGCGGAAGCTCGGTGCTCGACGCGGCGCGGATCGGGGCCGCGCGGATCGCGGCCGAGCTCGGCGGTCTCAGCCCGGGCAAGCTGCACACCGCGGAGGTCGCCGCCGATGCACTCGCGCGGTCGCTCGGCGCGGCCGTCCGCGAGCATGCGTACCTGGACCCGCCCGCGTCCGGCCGCACGCTCGTGGCGATGAGCGGCGGCGTCGACAGCGCGGTGGCGGCGCTCCTGTGTGCGCGCGAGGGCGAGACCGTCGCGGTTACGCTCGAGCTGTGGTCAGACCGGGAGAACGACGCCGAGCGCAGCTGCTGCTCGGCCTCCGCGGTTGCGGTGGCGCGGTCCTTGGCGCACTCGATGGGCCTTCCGCACTTCACCATCGATCTTCGCGACGAGTTTCGCGCAGGCGTGGTCGAGCCGTTCATCGCCTCGTTCGCCGCCGGGGAGACCCCGAACCCGTGCGTGGGCTGCAATGGACACGTGCGCCTGGATGCGATGCTGGAGGTGGCGGCCCGCCTGGGCTGTGGTCATCTGGCCACCGGTCATTACGCTCGGGTCGCGGAATCCGGCGACCGTGACGGCCCGCTGCTCCGAGTCGCGGCCGATGCCGCCAAGGATCAGACGTACATGCTCGCCGCGCTGTCGCCGGCGTCGCTGGAACGGATGCGGTTTCCGCTCGGGGAGCTGACCAAGCCCGAGGTCAGGGAGATCGCGGCGGCGGCCGGACTACCGGTCGCGAGCAAGGCCGACTCCCAGGACCTGTGCTTCCTCGCCGGGACCAACCGGGCCCGTTTCCTGGCCCGCCACGGCGGGCTGGCTGACACGGCGGGCGCGATCGTCGACCCTCACGGCACCGTCGTCGGCAGCCATGACGGCCAGCACCGGTTCACGGTCGGGCAGCGGCGCGGGATCGGAGTCGCCGCCGGCGAGCCGCTGTACGTGATCGACAAGGACGCGGACCGCAACGAGGTGATCGTCGGTCCCCGATCGTCGCTCGCCACCACGCGGGTCCACGTACGCGCCGCGACGCTTCATCGCGCCGGCGCCCGCGTCAACCGGGTCAAGCTGCGCTACCGATCCCGACCGCTCGAATGCCGCCTCGCCCCCGCCACCGGCGAGCACGAGCCCGGCCGGCACGCCACGCTCGAGCTCGAGCTCGAGCAGGCGGTCGACGGCGCGGCCCCGGGCCAGCTTGCCTGCCTGCTCGACGGCGACATCGTCGTGGGGTGGGGCACGATCACCCGCGCGAGCGAAGCCCGGCGCTACCGCGAGTTGAAGCTGGCGTTGCGCACCAGCGTCAGCGCGTAGGCGGGCCAGAACACGCCGGTCTTCGGTGCGCCCGGCCGGCACGGGCCGCCCGACTCACCCGGGTTGGTCGTCCAGGCGAACATGTCGACGTTGGGGAAGCCAGGATCGGCCGTCGGGCGCGGTCCGAGCCCGCGCCCCGGCGGGTTGCAGAGGACCTCGTTGCCCTGATGGACGATGTCCGGCGGTCGCAGCGGCCCGCGGCCATTCGTGCCCGTGTTCACAACGAATGGCCTGCCGCCGATCAGGCGCGAGATCTTCTCGCCGAACCGGATCTCGTTCGCGGTCCAGTCGAAATGGGTGGCGTTGAGGAAGAAGCCCTGGATCTTGGCCACGCCCGAACGGCGCAGGAACCGCGCGGCGTGCCGCGGCGCCAGCGCGTCGGCGGCGCCGGCGTCGAGGTAGATGACGAGATGCGGACAGTTCGCGGTGAGGGTGTTGATCGCGTACTGAAGCTCCTGCTCGCGGACGGCCTGTCCATGCCGGGACAGGCACGGCATCGTGATGATCGAGTCGATCTCGAGGAACGCCACCGCCCGGTAGGAGCCGATCCCCTTCGAGAAGCCGTCGATGAAGCGCTTATAGCTCGCCACATCCGCCCGCGAGTCGGACGCGTGCCCACAGAGCCCGTGGACGACCCGGTAGGTGGCGATCAGCGGCACGGTGCCCGGCTCCTCGACTGACGCACGCGTCAGATAGCGCGAGACCGCGGTAGCGATGCTCGGCACGCCGTTGTCGCCGAAGCTGAACGAGCCGAACCGAGCCGTGCCCGGCTCGGTCGAGATCGTGTTCAGGGCCGGGTAACGCCGCGCGGCGTGTGCCACCTCGCTCTCGGGGTCGACGAAGAAGGTGGCGCCGATGAGTGGGTTGGCGGCGCCCGGGACGGTCGGCAGCGCCAGGGGGTTCTGGGGGTCGCGCGGCGTCACCGGATCGTTGTCCCGGATCGTCAGCACGGCCTTGTGGGGGGAAGCCAAGGGGATCGGCGAGGGGCCGAACAGCGACACCTGGATCGTCTTCGACACGTCCTGGACGCCGTGATCGACGATCGGAACTGCGAACGACGCCTGGGATACGCCCGTGGGAAAGTCGAGCTCTCCCTTGACCGAGTGGAAATCGTCGGGATCGACCGCGGTGCATTCGCTGTCCCCGCATTTGACGCCGTCGCCGAGCGTGATGTAGCGGATCTGCGCGGCCTGGCTGGTGTTGCCGCGCTCGATCGTGATCACCGCCTGGCCGGCGTTCTCGTTCACCGACATCGACGAGGACGCCAGGTGGAAGCCACCCGCGTTGGATGCGGCCGCCGGCGTGGCCGCCGGACCCGGCGCCATCGACAACGCGAACACGCACAGGAGCACGACAAACGACAGTGCTGGACGGAGCACCGCGGATATCGTACGCGCGCTACCGGCGGTCGCGGGTCGCGGCCGTTACCGGACGTTGAGTCGGCGTTCTGCACCGGCGCCGCCGCGGGCGCAAGCACCGGCGCCGAGCAGGCTCGGCGACAGGATCATGAGGCGACGCAAGCGAACCATCGCCATTCAGGTTCGGCGGACCGCCCAGGAGCCTCGATGTCAGCGGTCCGAGCTCGACGTCCGTCCGCCTACACTCACTAGGTCCATGCCGCTGAAGCAGATGACTTCCGACGAGATCAGGCGCACCTACCTCGAGTTCTTCGAGGCGCGCGATCACTTGCGGCTGCCGTCCTCCTCGCTGGTCCCCGCCGAACACGATCCATCCGCGCTGTTCACGGTCGCCGGAATGCACCCGCTCAAGCCCTATTTCCAAGGCGCCGAGGCACCGCCCCATCCGCGCGTGACGACCTGCCAGAAGACCTTCCGCACGGTCGACATCGACATCATCGGGACGACGTCGCGCCATCTCACATTCTTCGAGATGCTCGGCAACTTCTCATTCGGCGACTACTTCAAGCGCGAAGCCGCTCGCTTTGCGTGGGAGCTCTCGACCGAGGGGTTCGGGTTCCCGCCCGACAGCATCTGGATCACCGTGTTCGCCGGCGACGACGAGCTGGGGTTGGGTCCCGATCAGGACGCGATCGAGGCCTGGCTCGAGATCGGGGTTCCGCGCGAGCGGATCGTAGAGTGCCCGCGCTCTGAGAACTTCTGGCAGGCCGGGCCGACCGGGCCCTGCGGGCCGTGCTCGGAGCTGTACTTCGATCGAGGCCTCGAATTCGGCGCTGCCGACGACCTTCCCGGCGGCGACAACGAGCGCTTCCTCGAGTATTGGAACCTCGTGTTCATGCAGTTCGACCAGAACCCGGTGAACACGCTCACGCCGCTTCCCGCGAAGAACATCGACACCGGCCTGGGGCTCAACCGCCTGGCGTCGATCGTCCAGGACAAGCCGTCGGTGTTCGAGACCGACCAGTTCTGGCCGCTGATCGAGCTGGGCGAGGAGCTCAGCGGCAGGCGCTACGGCCAGGACTACCCGACCGATCGCGCGCTTCGCCTGCTCACCGACCACTCGCGCGCGATGACCTTCCTGATCGCCGACGGCGTGGTCCCGTCGAACGAGGATCGCGGCTATGTCCTGCGCCGGATCATGCGCCGCGCGATCCAGCAGGGTCGCGCGCTCGAGCTCGATTCCGGCTTCCTGTCCGTCTACGCCGACCGCGTCACGGAGATCATGGGATCCGAGTACGGCGAGCTCCGCCAGCAGCGCGACTCGATTCAGAAGTGGCTCGAGTCCGAGGAGGAGAGCTTCGGACGGACGCTCGAGCAGGGCCTCAAGCGGCTCGACGAGCTGATCGAGCGCGCGCGCCTGACCGGCGCCGAGGGAATCGCCGCCGCCGACGCGTTTCTGCTGCACGACACCTACGGATTTCCGATCGACCTGACGCTCGAGCTCGTGGCCGAGCAGAACCTGGGCGTAGACGAGCAGGGCTTCGAGGTCCTGATGGACGAGCAGCGCGAGCGGGCAAGGGCGGGCGCCGGCCGCAGCGCAGGCGGCGATGAGATCCGCGAGCGCGCCGCCGAGCTCGCCGGCGACGCGGGCTTCGCCACCGATTTCGTCGGCTACGAGACCACCGATGCGGAGACCACGATCGGCGCGCTGGAAACCGACGACGGGCGGGTGCTGGTCAAGCTCGTCGAGTCGCCGTTCTACGCCACTGGCGGCGGTCAGGTCGCCGATTCCGGCTACGTCGAGTGCCTGCACGGGGACTGCCGCGCCCGTGTCGAGGACGTCCTGCGGCTCGGCGACGACCAGGTACTCGCGGTCGTCCCGGAGCGGGGGGCGATCGAGGTGGGCGAGCGCGTCCACGCGCACGTCGATCGTGCCGCCCGGCACGCAACCGAGTGCAACCACACGGCGACCCACCTGCTGCACGCCGCCCTGCGCCAGCGGCTCGGAAGCCACGTCCGGCAGGCCGGCTCCTACGTGGGACCAGACAAGTTGCGCTTCGACTTCACGCACGGCAAGGCGCTCAGTCCCGAGGAGCTCGGTGACATCGAGGAGCAGGTCAACAGCTGGATCCTCGAACGCCAGCCGGTCCGTGCGCTTACGACGACGCTCGAGGAGGCGAAGCGGCTCGGCGCGATGGCGTTGTTCGGCGAGAAGTACGGCGACGTCGTGCGGATGGTCGAGGTTGGCGACGGCTCGTTCTCGCGCGAGCTGTGCGGCGGCACGCACGTCCGCAACTCGGCCGAGGTCGGCTTGTTCAAGGTGCTGAGCGAGGGGTCGAGCGCCGCCAATATGCGCCGCGTCGAGGCGGTCACGGGTCCGGAGGCGGTCGGGCTGATGCGCAGCCACGATCACACCCTGACCGAGTCCGCCAAGGTTCTGAGAGTCCCGCCGGAGCGGGTCATCGACGCGGTCACCGAGCTGCGCTCCCGTGTTCGCGAGCTCGAGCGCGCTTCGCGCCGGGGCGCGACCGAGGATGCCATCGACGTCGAGCAGCTGGCCGCGGCCGCGGTCGAGCGCGACGGCGCCCGCGTACTGGTCGCGACGGTACAGGCGCCCGACGGCAAGGCGCTGCTCGATGCCGCCGACAGGCTCAAGAACAAGCTTGGCGACGCGGCCATCGTGCTCGCGAGCACCGGCGAGAACCGTGTCGACCTGGTGGCGAGCGTGTCCCCCTCGCTGGTGGAGCGGGGCGTCCGCGCCGGGGAGATCGTGAAACTCGCGGCGGCCGAAGTCGGCGGTGGCGGCGGCGGCCGCGACACGCTCGCTCGCGCCGGTGGGCGTGATCCCGCCGGGCTTCCGAAGGCATTCGAAGCGGCGCTCGGGGCGATCGAGACGGCGCTCGGCGTATGAGCTCGTGCTCGTAGTGACAAGCGGCTTGACAACCGCCACGAGCACCGGCAGGCGCCCCAACGGGTAAGGTCATGCGCGTGCTTGCGCTCGATTACGGCCGGGCGCGGTGCGGTTGTGCGGTCAGCGACCCCACCGGAGTGCTCGCATCCCCGGTCGAACCCGTGCGGGCCCCGACGACACGGCGGGGGCTCGCGCGGCTGCGCGCACTCGTCCGCGAGCTCGGGGTGGAACGGGTAGTGGTTGGGCTGCCGCTGTCACTGTCGGGTCTCGATTCCGCGCAGACGACCGAGACCAGGGATTTCGCCGCGCGCCTCGAGCAGGAGCTGCCCGTACCGGTCGAGCTCTACGACGAGCGCTTCACGACCCGCCTGGCGGAGCGGACCGGGGGGCGGGCGGACGAGGACTCGCGCGCCGCCGCCCATCTACTGGAGAGCTGGCTGGCCAGCCAGCCAGGGGAGTATCCCGGTGCCTGACGGATACGAGCGGACGGCCGACGAGCGGGACGAGGCGCGTCGCCGACGCGATCAGACCCGGCGGCCCAACGGCACAGCCTTGCGCCGGCCGGCGCCGCCGCGCCGGCGAACCAGCCGCCCGTCGCGCTCGCGGAAGTGGGGCGGCCGGGTCATCGCGGTGCTCGCTCTCGCCCTCGCCGTCGGCGCGATCTGGTTCCTGTTCCAGCTGTATCAGCCGTTCCACGGTTCGCCGCACGGCAGCGTCACGGTCACGATCCCGCCGCATTCGACCTCTCGGGAGGTAGGTGACGAGCTGGCGCGCGCCGGCGTGATCTCGTCCGGCTTCTTCTTCGACCTGCGCGCCACGCTCGCGGGTGAGCGTGGCGACCTGCGCGCCGGCACCTACAACCTCCAGCGCGACATGACGTACAGCGGAGTGCTCAAGGTGCTCACGACGGCGCCCGCGGGCCCTCCGGTGACAAACATCACGATCATCGAAGGCAGGACGCGCGCCCAGATCGACGCGCTGCTGAAGGCCCAGGGCGTCAAGGGCAGCTACTTCGTGGCGACCCGTCGCTCGCCGCTGATCAACTTCCAGGCGTACGGCGCGCCCCGGCACACACCGGACCTCGAGGGGTTCCTGTTCCCGGACACCTATCAGCTGGTCGAGCCGATCAGCCCCCCCGCGCTCGTCACCGATCAGCTCAAGACGTTCCGTCAGCAGTGGGCCCAGGTCAACCTCGGCTACGCGCGCAGCCGGCACCTGACGCCGTACGACGTGCTGATCATCGCCTCGATGGTGCAGGCCGAGGCCGCGACGGCCCGCGACCGGCCACTGATCGCCTCCGTGATCTACAACCGGTTACGGCTCGGGATGCCGCTCCAGATCGACGCCACCACGCGCTACGCGACCGGCAACTACACACAGCCGCTGACCGCGGCGCAGCTCAACTCGAGCTCGCCCTACAACACCCGGATCCACAAGGGCCTGACCCCGACGCCGATCGGCAATCCCGGGCTCGCGTCGATGCAGGCCGCGGCCCATCCGGCGCGGACCAACTACCTGTACTTCGTGGTCAAGCCCTGCGGCAACGGCGAGCAGGTGTTCACTTCCAACTACAACCAGTTCCTGGCCGACGCGCAGAAGTACCAGCACGCGCGGGCCGCGCACGGCGGGAAGTCGCCAGAGCGCTGCCCGTAGCTGGGCCGTGGACGGCAGTCCCGTGGACCGCCCCCGGATCCGCCTCGGCGTCGTCGGCTGGCCGGTGGCGCACAGCATCTCGCCACCGATGCACAACGCCGGGCTCGCGTCGGTCGGGCTCGCCGGCTGGCGGTACCAACTGCTGCCGATCCCTCCGGAGCTGTTCGACGAAACCGTCAATGCCCTGCCGGGTGCGGGCTTTCGCGGGGTCAACGTCACGATCCCGCACAAGCACTCGGCCCTGGCGCTCGCTACCCATCCGACGCCGCGGGCGCTGGCCATCGGCGCCGCCAACACGCTGATCTTCGACGACGGCCGGATCCGCGCCGACAACACCGATGCGCCCGGACTGATCGCCGCGCTCCCGTCATCTCCCGCCGGGAGGACCGCGCTCGTGCTGGGGGCCGGCGGCAGCGCCCGCGCCGTAGTCTGGGCCCTGCTCGATGCCCGCGCCCGGGAGGTTCGGGTCTGGAATCGCACGCCCGCGCGCGCCCGCGAGCTGTGCGCGGACCTCGGAGGCACGCCGGTTCCGGCCGCCGAGCCCGCGGATCTGCTCGTCAACTGCACCTCGGTCGGGCTCCACCCGTCGCAGGATGCGTTCGAGCCGCTGCCTGTCGATGCCGATGACGTCACGAGTTACGAATGCGTGGTTGATCTCGTGTACAGGGATACTGAGACCCCGCTCGTGCAAGCCGCAAGAGCACGACGCGTCCCCGTAGTCGGCGGGCGCGAATTGCTCGTGCGCCAAGGTGTTCTCAGCTTCGAGATGTTCACTGGTCGTGTGGCGCCGATCGAGGTCATGCGACACGCGGCCGGCGCACGATGAGCGAGCACGATTCAACGTGGACGCGACAAGTGGGATGCGTTCAAGCTCCGCATCCCGATGAAGATCGGTGAGGTCGTCCAGAAGGTCGCGATCCCTCGGTGGTCGCGCACGCTGTCGGCGCTCACCTCGATCATGGAGCCGGTCATGATCATCTTCGTCGGCGGGATCGTCAGCGTCATCGTGATCGGCATGTCTCTGCCGCTGGTCAGCATCTATAACAGCATCAAGTAGGACGCTCGCCGGCCTCACCGGGGCCCGCCTGCTGCGCATCGCGGCCCGGCTGAAATGCGCCAGTACCGCCACACCACGGGCAGGTGACCTCGTGCGGCTGTCCGCCGAGGCCGGAGACCAGCTTTCCGGTCCCGCGGCAGGGCGTGCAGATTGTTCGGGCGTTGTCTGAGGTGGCGCTCATCGCGGCCGACGATACCCGGACCGGAGATCCGGCACGGTGACGCGCCCGGCTGGAGCGGAGGCCGCGGCGTCCGACGAGCGTTCGTGGTGCCGGGCTCCTGGTCCGTCGACGTTCTCGGCGCCAACGGTCAAACGGTCACACCCCCCCGGCCACATCCGGCTGGGGCGGCGGCTTGGGTTGGGCTCGAACCCCGCGCTCAGCGTCCGGCTCCAGCTGCTGTCGTGCGCTGCGAGATGGTCGAGGGGGATCGGACACCGGGAAGCGTCACGGGACGTGCGGCCTGGTCACTGACACCACAGCGAACGCAGCGGCGCGCCGGCCGTCAACCCTTACACGGATTGGTCCCTAGCCGGAGCTGACGATCGCCACGTGGACGCTGCCGGACGATCGCTCACGCGGGACCGGCACCCGCGCCGGGCCGGGGTGGGGGTGCGGATTCGCGTCCGCACCCGGGTAGGCGCCGGTTCGCCGCCTCGCCACCGCGCCACCGCGACCGGGCGGACCTCAGTCCGTCCGTAACCTACGTCGGCCATGTCGCTGCGCTTGACAACCGCGGGGGAGTCCCACGGCCCTGGGCTGACCTGCATCCTCGAGGGTTTGCCGGCGGGTCTCAGGCTCGACCGCGACGCCGTCAATCGCGATCTCGCCCGGCGGCAGCTCGGCCACGGCCGCGGCGGGCGGATGAAGATCGAGCGCGACCAGGTCGAGGTCACGGGCGGCGTCCGCCACGGCCGCACGCTCGGCGGCCCGATCGCGCTCCAGGTCGCCAACCGCGACTACGCGAACTGGGAGGAGCGGATGAACCCGTGGCCGGTGGAGGCGGCGGTCGCCGAGGTCCACCTGCCGCGCCCCGGACACGCCGACCTCGTCGGCACCCAGAAGTACGGGCTCACCGACATCAGGAACGTCCTCGAGCGGGCGAGCGCCCGTGAGACCGCGGCGCGGGTTGCCGGCGGGGCGGTGGCGAAGGCGTTCCTCCGCGAGCTCGGGGTCGAGGTCGTCTCGCACGTGATCCAGATCACGGGCGTGCAAGCGCCGAGGCGGGCCGACCTGACCCCGGAGGACTTCGCGAACGTCGACGAATCGCCGGTCAGGTGCCTCGACCCGGACGCCAGCAAGCAGATGGTGGCGGAGATCGACCGGCTGCGGAAGGCCAACGAGTCGCTCGGAGGCGTGTTCGAGGTGATCGGGTTCGGGCTCCTCCCCGGGCTCGGCTCGCACGTCTCATGGGAGGAGCGGCTCGACGGCCGGCTCGGACAGGCGGTGCTGTCGATCCAGGCGATCAAGGCCGTGTCGATCGGCGACGGCGCCGAGGTCGCCGGTCTCCCCGGCTCACAGGCTCACGACGAGATCTTCTACAGCGACCAGAACGGCTACTACCGCGAGACAAACCGCGCCGGAGGGCTCGAGGGTGGGATGACGACCGGCGCGCCGCTGGTGGTGCGCGCCTCGATGAAGCCGCTCCCGACGCTGACCAAGCCGCTTCGCTCGGTTGACATCGCCACCCATGAGCCCGCCGATGCGCTCAGGGAGCGGACCGACTCGTGCACGGTGCCCGCCGCCGGCGTTGTCGGTGAGGCGATGGTCGCGTTCGTGCTCGCCGACGCCTACCGGCACAAGTTCGGGGGCGATCACATCGAGGACGTGCGCGCGGCCGTCCGGGCGTACGAGGAACGGATCGCGTGGCGGCGCCCCTAGCCGAACCGAACCTCGCCGATCAGCGCAAGGTCGTCTGCATCGGGTTCATGGGCGCGGGCAAGTCGACCGCCGCCCAGAGCGCCGCGCAGGCGCTCGGCACGGCCCACGTCGACGTCGACGGCGTGATCGAGGAGCGCCTCGGAAAGCCGATCGACCGGGTCTTCGCCGAGGACGGCGAGGCGGCGTTCCGCGCGGTGGAGGAAGAAATCACCCTGGAGCTCCTCAACGCGCCGCGGCCGGGCGTGCTGGCGCTTGGGGGCGGCGCGATCGGCCACGAGCGCGTCCGGGCCGCGCTGTCCGAGCATCTGGTGCTCTGGCTCGACGTCGGTCTCGACGTGGCCTGGGCGCGCTGCCGCGACAGTGATCGCCCGCTGGCGCGCGAACGCTCCGAGTTCGAGCGCCTGTTCCACCAGCGCGAGCCGATCTACGCCGCGCTCGCCGATGTGACCGTGCCCGCCGAGCGCTCGCACCGGATGGAGCCGATCCTGGCCGCGCACCAGCAGGTCGCCGAGAAGACGAAGCTGCTGTGGGCGGCGACCGCCGGCAATCCAGGCGCGGACTACCCGGTGTACGTCGGGAACGGGCTGCTGGGCGGGCATCGCTTCTGGCCGGAGGGCGTCGCCGGTCGGCGTTTCCTCGTCACCGACGGAGCCGTCGGCAGGCTATACGGCGACCAACTCCAGCCGCTCAGCGGACGGGTGGCGATCATGCCAGGTGAGCAGTCAAAGACGGTGGCGCATGCCGAGATTGTGTGGACCGAGCTGGCGCGGGCCGGGATGACGCGCCAGGACGTCGTCGTCGCCCTCGGTGGCGGGGTCGTCGGGGACCTCGCCGGCTTCTGCGCCGCCACCTACCAGCGCGGCGTTCGATACGTGCAGGTGCCGACCACGCTGGTGGCGCAGGTCGACTCCGCCTACGGGGGCAAAACCGGCGTCGACCTCGCCGAGGCCAAGAACTACGTCGGCGCGTTCCACCAGCCCTCGGCGGTGATCACCGACCCCGCGACCCTCGACACGCTCCCGGAGGCCGAGCTCGCCGCCGGATACGCGGAGGTCCTCAAGACAGCGCTGATCGCGGGCGGGGACCTCTGGGAGCGGGTTCGCCGGAGCGCCGATCCCTCGACCGACGCCGGCCTGATCGCCGCCTGCGCGCTGACGAAGCTGCGGATCGTCGCCCGCGACGAGCGCGACGCTGGCATCAGGCAGGTGTTGAACCTGGGGCACACCGTCGGTCACGCGATCGAGACCGTCACCGGGTACGCCTCCTACCGCCACGGCGAGGCGGTCGCGCTCGGACTCCTGGCGGCGCTCCGCCTCTCCGAGCAACCCGAGCTTCGCGATGAGGTCGAGCAGCTGCTCAGAAACCATGAGCTGCCCATCTGCCTCGAGCACGCGGATCCCGACGCCGTCGTGATGGCGACCGCGCGCGACAAGAAG
The DNA here is from genome assembly GCA_963836715.1 of uncultured Solirubrobacterales bacterium. Lineage (GTDB taxonomy): Bacteria > Actinomycetota > Thermoleophilia > Solirubrobacterales > Solirubrobacteraceae > Palsa-465. The sequence continues at coordinate 69,155 of CAWIKH010000007.1, read as the reverse complement.
CGAGTCGGCGAGGGGTCGGTGCCGTTCGTGCTGCTCGACGCTCCCGGCGCTCCCCGGACGGGGTGCGCCGTCGAGCCGAGAGCCCTGATCGCCGCGGTGAGAGAACTGGCAGGCTGAGCCCGGATGCGCAACCGCGTCGAAGTCATGCACGGCGTCAACCTCGACCAGCTCGGTCGGCGCGACCCTACGCACTACGGGCGCCTCACGCTCGCGGACCTCGAACGGAACATCAAAGAAGCCGCCGACGACCTCGGCCTCGAGGCTCGGTTCTTCCACACCAACCACGAGGGCGAGTTCGTCGAGCATCTGCACCGGCTCGAGGGCCTGGCCGACGCGATCGTGCTCAACCCTGGGGCATGGACGCACTACTCGTACGCGATCCGCGACGCGCTCGAGCTGGCCGGGCTACCCGCGGTCGAGGTCCACCTGTCAGATGTCGACTCGCGCGAGCCCTGGCGGCGCCAGTCGGTGATCTCGGAGCTTTGCATCGCCCGCGTCGCCGGCAAAGGCCCCGACGGATACCGCGACGCGCTCGAGCGCGTACGAGAGGAGTTCGCATCATGAGCACTCACGCCGCCGACCGCCTCGGCGAGCGCGTTCCCGACGCCGGCATCGATGTGCTGCTGGTCACTGACCTGGTCAACGTCCGCTACCTCACCGGTTACACCGGCAGCAACGGGATCGCGCTGATCGGGCCGAACACGCGGACGTTCGTCACCGACTTTCGCTACGTCGAGCAGGCGGCGGAGGAGGTCGACGCGTCGTTCGACAGCCGCCGCTCCGCGCAGCACCTGCTCGAGGGGGTCGAGGATGCGCTCCCAGCCGGCGAGCTCCGTCTGGGCTTCGAAGCGGCCCACATGTCGGTGACCGAGCACGCCCAGCTGCGTGAGCTGCTCCCGGCGCGGATCGAGCTCGCCGCCACCACCGGCCTCGTCGAGGAGCTTCGGGCGGTCAAGCAGCCCGAGGAGGTGGCGGCTATCAGCGCGGCCGCGGCGCTCGCCGACGAGGCGTTCACGCACCTGGTCGCGGGCGGTCTGACAGGCCACACCGAGCGGGAGCTGGCGCTCAAGCTCGATTTTGAGATGCGCCGGCGCGGAGCCGAGCGGCCGAGCTTCGATCCGATTGTCGCTGGAGGCCCGCACGGCGCGCTGCCCCATGCGCGGCCGTGGGACGAACAGGTGCGCGCCGGCCAGCTCGTCGTGATCGACTGGGGAGCCCAGCTCGACGGCTACTGCTCGGACTGCACCAGGACGCTCGCCACCGCAGGCATCGACTCCGACGCGAAACAGATCTACCGGCTGGTGCTCGACGCCCAGCTCGCGGGGCTGGAGGAGGTGAGGCCGGGAGCCGTCGGCCGCGACGTGGACTCGGTCCCGCGCGCCGCGATCACCGCCGCCGGCCACGGCGAGCACTTCGGGCACGGCCTCGGCCACGGCGTCGGGCTCGAGGTCCACGAGGCGCCGCGGCTCGCGCAGCCGTCCGACTCCGTGCTGGCCCCGGGCAACGTGGTGACGGTCGAGCCCGGCATCTACATCCCGGGGCGGTTCGGCGTGCGGATCGAGGACCTCGTCGTGGTCACCGACGACGGACGCGAGATCCTCACCTCGATCTCCAAGGAGCTGACGGTCGTCGACTGAGTCCCGCCCGGGACTACACTCGTCGCGTGCGAAGGACCGAGCAGCGCCGCGCTGCGATCTGGGCGCTGTATCAGAGCGATCTGCTCGATCGGCCCCTCGAGCAGACGTTTCCCCGAGACACCCACGCGTTCACGCGAGCGGTGGCCCAGCTTGTGCGCGACCATCAGCCCGAGCTGGACGAGCTGATCCGCACCCACGCGAGCGGCTGGTCGCTCGAGCGGATCGCGCCGCTGGAGCGCTCGATCCTACGCGTCGGCCTGGCCGAGATGCTGCACGGCCAGGACCTGCCAGGAGACCATGCCATCCCGCCGGAGGGCGCGATTGACGAAGCCGTGGAGACGGCCAAGCGGTTCTGCGGTGCCGAGGCTCCCGCGTTCGTCAACGGGATCCTGGGCGCGGTAATGCGCGAAATGGCGGCGCCACCAGGTAAGACCTAAGTAGGAACCGCTCGCGAGAACGCGCACGAGCGACCACAATAGTTCACATCATGAGACTTCTCGTAGTCGACGACGACCGTGCGCTACGTGATGTCTTGCGTCGCGCCCTGTCGCTCGCGGGCTACGAGGTCGTGCTGACCGAGAGCGGGGCGGGCGCGCTGTCGGAGGTGAACAGCAGCCTGCCGGATGCGGTCGTGCTCGACGTCGGCCTGCCCGATATCGACGGCCTCGAGGTGTGCCGACTCCTGCGGCGCGAGGGCAACCGCGTCCCGGTGCTGATGCTCACCGCGCGCGACGCCGTAAGCGACCGGATCGACGGGCTCGACGCGGGCGCCGACGACTACCTGGTCAAGCCGTTCGACATCGACGAGCTCAAAGCGCGGCTGCGCGCGCTGCTGCGCCGCGCGGGCGGCGAGACCACCGCTGACGGCGCGCTGTCGTTCGTCGACCTGAGGCTCGACTCGGCGCGTCACGGCGTGATGGTGGGGCAGACGTTCGTCGAGCTGACCAGGACCGAGTTCCAGCTGCTCGAGCTGTTGATGCTCAACCCGCGGCGGGTGCTGCCGCACACGCTGATCTACGATCGCGTGTGGGGATACGACTTCGGGCCCACCTCGAACGCGCTGCGCGTATATGTCGGCTACCTGAGGCGCAAGCTCGAGGAGGCCGGGGCGCAGGCGCAGATTCACACGGTCAGGGGCGTCGGCTACTCGCTGCGGGAGCCCCAACAATGAGCCTGCGCGCGCGGATGGTGCTGGTCGCGGGTGTGGCCGTGGCAATCGCGGTCGTCGGCGTCGCCGTCGGATCCTATCTGGGGACCCGCGCGGGCCTGCTGGGTCAGATCGACGGGTCGCTGCGCAGTGTCGCCGCGCCGGTGCTCGGCCGCACCAAAGGACCGCCCGGCGTGTTCGCTCCGACGCCGCCGCGCTCAGGCGACGACGCGCGGGAGGTCGGGTGCGGGAAGACTGGCGATCCGGACGAGGGCCTGTCGCTAGATCGCCTCCCGCCGCAGGCGTTCGGGGGCGCGTCAGGCACGTTCACGCTCGTGTGCGCGAATGGCAAGACGTACGCACCCAAGAGCCAGGAGTACTCGATCCCGGTGACCCGGCGTACGCTCGCGATCGCGAACAGCGGCCGGGGTCAGTACTTCACCGACATGACGGTCAGCAACCATCACATCCGGGTGATGGCCGAGGGGATCGGGTGGCGCGGCGCCCTGCTTGCCGCGCTGCCGCTCGACTTCGTCGACAGCCAGCTGTCCCGTCAGGTCGTGCTGTTGCTCGTCGTGGGCGGCGCGGGAATCCTGCTGGCCGCGCTCCTCGGCCTGGTCGTGGCCCGGACCGCCCTGGCGCCAATCACGCGGTTCACCCGCCAGACCGAGTCGATCGCGCACAACCCCGAGCGGATCGAACGTGAGCGGCTGGACGTCACCGGTTCCGACGAGATCGCGCGCCTGGCCACGACCTTCAACGAGACGCTCGATGTGCTCGAGCAATCGGTCCAGTCCCAGCGCAACCTGGTCGCCGACGCCTCGCACGAGCTGCGCACGCCGATCGCCACGATCCGCGCGAACCTCCAGCTGATGCGCGAGGAGGAGCTGCTCTCGCCCGAGGATCGGGCGGCGTTGCGGGAAGACGTGATCGAAGAGCTCGACGAGCTGACCGCGCTCGTGGCCGACGTCGTCGAGCTGGCCCGCGGGAGCAAGCCGAGCGCCGAGCCCGGCGACGTGCGCCTCGACGCGATCGTGCGGGCAGCGCTCGACCGTGCTCGCCGGCGGGCGCCCGGGCTGGACTTCCATCAGGTCATCGAGCCGACGCTGATCCGAGGCGAGCCCGACCGGATCTCGCGCGCGGTGACGAACCTGCTCGACAACGCGGCCAAGTGGAGTCCGGAGGGTGGGGTGGTCGAGGTGACGCTCCACGGAGGCGTGGTGACCGTCCGCGATCACGGACCCGGCTTCAAGGAGGAGGATCTGCCGTACGTGTTCGATCGGTTCCACCGGGCTAAGGACGCGCGCTCAAAGCCCGGATCGGGGCTTGGGCTTGCGATCGTCCGCCAGGCGGCCGAGGCCCACGACGGCTTCGTCGAGGCGGCCAACGCGCGCGACGGAGGCGCAATCCTGCGCGTCAGCTTCGGTCCACCGCTCGAGCTCGAAGAGATCCCGCCCGAACCGGAATCGGCCGTCGCCGGCCGGTCAGCGCGGCCGTAGGGTCGCGGGCCCTTAGCCGCGGCTCGCGCGCCAGTCGCGGTAGCTCGCGAGTGTCAGCCCGAGGCCCTCGATGCGCGCCCGTAGGTCCGGCTCGGTCAGCGTCGCGAGCTCGACCTCGCGCTCGCTCGCGTAGCTCGAGCGGAGGTCGTCGGTCACGCGGGCCGGATGGCATCCGAGCTCGGCGAACTCGGCGGTCATGTCGTCGCCGGACAGGAGCTCCAGAAGGAACGGCGTGCGCACGCGCTCGAGGTCGACGACTCCGCGACCTGGCTGAGCGTAGAAGTCACCGAGGTAGGGGACGCTCCCGTCGCCGCGAAGCGGAACCCTGAGCGGCGCCACCAGCGGCGTGAACGTCGACATCCGCGTGAGATGGACGTGATGATGGGAGTCGACGTGCGTCGGCTCCGCGCCGGTCAGTTCGCGGAAGCGCGCCAGTTGGGCCGCGAACGTGCGGGCGGCGTGGCCCGGCTGGTCGATCTCCGGACTGTCCTCGACGTAGTGCAGGCCGATCGAGAGCGCGGGGTGCGCCCGCGCCAGCCGGACGGCATCCGCGGCCGCGGAACGTTCGACCATCAGGCTCGTGCTCGTGAGGACGCCGTTGACGTGCGCCTCGATGATGCCCTCGTTGACGCCGGCCGCGAGCCCGAAGTCGTCCGCGTTGACGATCAGCCGGCGCATGGTCAGGCCCGGGGTTTGGCGAGCAGCGGTTGTAGCGACGGCGTGCACGCGCACGCCGCTCCCCGCAGACGAGCGAGCCCGAGCAGGTCCTCGATCGTCTGAAGCACCGAGTAGCGGTCGGTCGGCTCCGCCAGACGCGCCCCGGCCCTCGCCCCGGACCCGGCCAGGATCGTCACGATATGACCGCCGGAGGCCAGGCGGCCGCAGCCGGAGTCGCTCGACCCCTCGTGAGCGAGACGATGTTCGCGCAGCGCCGGCGATTGCCGGTGATCCGCGTGTAATACACGAACGGGTCGTGCTTCTTGGCGTACTCGCCCGCGCTCGCGCCCGTAAAGCAGGTCCCCACCCGCGCCCCCCGCGCCCCTGGGGAGGTCCTGCATGTACGCCCTCCACGACAGGCGCGCCCGCTCGAGTTGGTCGACGATGCTCGTCGCGCCGACCGTGCAGCCGGTGCAGTCGCTGTCGATCCCGAACGTCGAGCCGCCGGTGACTGCCAGGTAGTTCGGAAGCGAGGGATGGGTGATCGCATACATGCCGGTCGCGAGTGCGTAGCGCCGGGCCAGCGAGTTGATGTACGGGGCCGACGGGGAGCCGATGATCCCGCCGTACTCCTCGTTCTCCATCAGCATCACCGCGATGGGGGCGGACGCGCCGCTCACCAGATGCGCGGTGGGGGAGGGGTGGCGCTGGATCGGCACTGTCGCGCCGGCACCGGACGGCGCGTTGCTCGAGCCGCAGGTGGTGAGTGCGACCGTGGCGCACATCGCCGCAATTTGCGGAATTCGTGGGCGCAACATGCGGATCGCGCGCGGCATGAGTTTCGGATTCTGTCGGCGCGAGTCTGGGTAGCCGTTATTTATGGCCGAATGCTGTCCTCCAGGTCGTGGGTGCAACGCCCCCGGTGGCCGGGAGCTGTGTGCCCTGAGTCTGTGCCGCGCAGCGGCGAGCGACGAGCGGGACGCCGCGGTCGCCGTTGCTCGCTGGCAGGCGTTCGAGGCGTCACCCGAGGGTGACGGCAGCCGCCGGTTCCGCCGGCGTGCATTCGAGCGCGCACGTGATCAGGCCCTGCTCACGCTGGCGATGAGGCCCGCTGCCGCGTCGGTGACGAGGCGACGCACCGCGCGCACGCGCGGTCAGGCCCGCGCGGTCTCGTACCCGCCGTCCCGTCCGCGTCGCGCATCGCTAGCCGCGTCGCGCAGAGCGAGCTCGTAGGTCTGGCCGATCAGGTCGACCCCGAAGCTGTGGTGCGGCTGCTCGGCGATCAGCGCAAAGCCGCGCTCGAGGTAAAGGTGGCGAGCAGCCGCCAGGGGGGGATTGGTCCACAGGCGCACGCGCTCGTAGCCGGCGCGGCGTGCGAACGCCAGGCACTCGTCGATCAGCCGGCGCCCGAGGTCGTGGCCGCGCCCGTCGGGATGGACGAGCAGGATCCGAAGCAACGCGGTGCCCTGCTGCTCGGGGTCGGCCAAGCAGAAGATGCAGCCCACCCGCCGTCCGTCGAGCTCGGCGATCCAGGCGGCCTCGCGGCTCGAGTCGCGGCCGCCGGCGTAGTCGGCCACGATCCTGGCCACCAGCGCCTCGAAGCTCGTGTCCCACCCGAACTCGGTCGCATAAGCCTCGCCGTGGGCCATCACGACCCATCCAAGGTCGCCGGGTTTCCCGAGGCGACGGATAGCTACTGAAACAGTCGTTTCAGTAGCTTACACTAGACCCGATGGCCGCAAGCGCGCCCGCCACCTCCCCGCGACGCCAGGAGCTGCTCGGGCTGGCCTACGAGTACGTGCTCGAGCATGGCGTCGGCGACCTGTCGCTGCGGCCCCTGGCCGCGGCCGTGAACTCGAGTCCGCGCGTCCTGCTGTTCCTGTTCGGGAGCAAAGCCGAGCTCGTGCAGGTGCTGCTCGCGCGCGCCCGCGAGGACGAGCTCGAGCTCCTCCACCGCGCTCGGGCCGCCGGCGGCGGCGGCGATCTGGTGGTGGTCGCCTCGGAGCTGTGGAGGTGGTTGGCGGCCGCCGAGCACCGCGGGTTGTTGACCCTGTGGGTCGAGGGTTACGCCCGGTCGTTGATCGATCCTGACGGCCCCTGGGCGGGGTTCGCCGCGGCCACCGTCGCCGACTGGCTGGCGGTGCTCGGCGAGGTGGCGTCGGGCGCCGACGCCGGCGAGGCCGACCCGACGCTCGTGCTGGCCGTCCTGCGTGGGGCGCTGCTCGACCTGCTCGCCACCGGCGATCTCGAGCGCACGACCGACGCGGTCAACCGGCAGCTCGCGCTGATCAACGGGGCGCGATGAGCACGCAACACGATCTCGCCGTACGTCGGGCGACCGCCGCCGACGCGGCCGTCGTCGGGCGGTTGCTGCACGACTTCAACACCGAGTTCGACGACTCCACGCCGGGTCCGGATAAGCTCGCCGCACGGGTCCGTCAGCTGCTGGCGGGTGGCGACACCGCCGTGCTCTTGGGCGGCGGCGGTCCGGACGGACTCGCGGTCCTCCGATTCCGCCCCGCGCTGTGGAGCGAGGCGCTCGAGTGCTACCTCGCGGAGCTGTACGTGGTGCCGGCTGCGCGGGGCCACGGGCTGGGCCGCGCGCTGATGGACGCCGCAATCGAGCTTGCCCGCGGCGAGGGGGCCGACTACATGGACCTCGGGACGGCGGAGACCGACATCGCCGCCCGCGCCCTGTACGAGAGCCTCGGGTTCTCGAATCGCGAGGGCAAGCCCGACGGCCCGATCAACTATTACTACGAGCGCGAGCTATAACGCGGGTCGCGCTCTAGCCGCGCATCATCGGGTCGGTGTACCGGTCGTAGACCTGGAACTCCTTAGGCACGGTCGCGGTCAGCGTGATCTGCATGAACGGTTCCAGCCCGAGACGTTGCGGATCATCGCGCGCGCGGTCCCCCGGACGGTCCCCTAGATCCGCAAGGCCTCGGTCGGGCTGAGCCGCGCGGCCTTCATCGCCGGATACACCCCGGCCAGCACACCGATCGCGAGGCCGGCGGCGGGTGAGGCGATCAGCGCGTACAGCGGCACGACGAACGGTTCCTTCTGCGCCACCGCGTAGACCTCGGTGGCGCCGGCGCCGAGGGCGAGGCCGGCGATGCCGCCCAACGCCGCGAGCAGGGCCGACTCGGCCAGGAACTGGGTGCTGATGTGGCGGCGCGTGGCACCGAGGGCGCGGCGCAGGCCGATCTCGCCCCGGCGCTCGAGCACCGAGATCACCATGATGTTCGCGATCCCGATCGCGCCCACGAGCAGCGCCACTGCGCCGAGGCCGAGCAGCAGCGTGGTGAACTGTCCCTTGGCCGCGGCGCGTGCCTCGAGCGCGTCCGACGGGCGGCTGACGTCGACGCCGCTGGCGTTCTGAGGGTCGGCCGTCGGAGCGAGCAGGTTCGAGACCTGCGTGACGTCGTTGACGTTCGCGCGCACGTAGATCTCGGACGGGTTCGGCTGGACCTGGAACAGCCGCTCCGCCACCGGCAGCGAGACGAACACGGTCGTGTCGATCGAGGAGTCGAGCAGCGCCGGCTTCAGGATTCCGATCACGGTGAACCAGGTGTTGCCGAGGTACACCTCGAGGTGCCCGCCCACCTGGGTGATCTCGAGGATGCTGGCGGCCTGAGCGCCGAGCACGACCTCCGGGTAGCGGTCGGCGACGGCGTCGAGAAAGTGGCCGGACGCCATCGACGGGCCGACGACCTGGGGCAGGTCGTCTCCGGCGGCGTCGACGCCGATGCCGCCGGTTTCCTGCGAGGGTACGAACGGGGTGCGCAGCACGGTTGCTCCGGACACCTGGTACACGGCCACATCGTCGTCGACGTTCTGCATGTGCTCGATCATCGCCACCGACGTGTCCGGCAGAACCTCGTTGTTCCCTGCGAAGTTCTGACCGGGCGTGACCGTGAGGAGGTTCGTCCCGAGCCTGTCGATCGTCGCCAGCAGGTTCGCCTGGCTCGAGGCGGAGACCCCGACGACCGCGACCATGGCACCGATGCCGATCGCGATCCCGAGCGCCGACAGTGCCGCTCGCAGCCGCCTCGTGCGCAGTCCCTGCAGAGCCACGGACAGCAACTCGCGCGGCGGCAGGCGCGCTGCGTCGAAGCGATCCCGTGCCGGCAGCGTGGCGGCGGTGGTGCTCATAGGCCGTCGTCCCCGACGATCTCGCCGTCGCGCATCTGGATCTGGCGGGGGAACGACGCGGCGATCTCGTGATCGTGGGTGATCAAAACTAACGTCGCGCCGTCGGACGCGAGCTCGTGGAGCAGGGCTACGACCTCCGCGCCCGACTTCGAGTCGAGGTTCCCGGTCGGTTCGTCGGCCAGGATGATGCTCGGCCGCTTGGCGAGGGCCCGAGCGATCGCGACCCGCTGCCGCTCGCCTCCCGACAGCTGCGGCGGCCGGTGGGTCAGGCGATGCCCGAGGCCGACGCGCTCGAGCGCCGCTCGCGCCGCGACCCGCCGCTCCTGCCCGCGGACCCCGGTGTAGAGCAGCCCGGTCGCGACGTTGTCGACCGCGGTCAACGTGTCCTGGAGGTGGAAGGTCTGAAATACGAAGCCGATCTGGTGCGCGCGCAGCCCGGCCAGCTCGCGGTCCGAGGCCTTCGCGACGTCGCGCCCGGCGATCCGGACCTCGCCGCTCGTCGGCCGCTCGAGCGTGCCCAGGATCGTCAGCATCGTGGTCTTGCCCGATCCTGACGGACCGACCACCGCCACCCGATCTCCGCTCGCGATGTCGACGGTGACGGATCGCAGCGCCGCGACGCCGCCGGAATACTCCTTCTCGACACGGTCGAGCGCCAGCATCCTCATCCCTGGGAGTCGGTCACCTCGAGCCCCGGGTAGATCCCGGAGCCGGAGACCTCCACGTAACCGGCGGCGAACAGGCCGGTGGTGACCGGAATCAGCTGGTGGGGCGCGGCGGCGGCCTGGACCGCGTAGTTGCCGCCGCCCGTCGCCAGCAGCGCGGTCACCGGCACCGACAGCACGTTGCTGGCCTTGTCCTTGACGAAGTTCACGCTGACCGCGGCTTGATCGAGGCCAGCCCCGCTGATGTGGCCGCTGAGCGCGATCGTCACCGGGATCGTGGAGGAGGAGCCGTTCCCGTTGCCATTCCCGTTGCCGCCGGTTCCGCCGCCGCCGCCTCCGTTGTTGCCGTTGCCGTTGCCATTGCCGTTGTTGCTCGAGCTTTGGGCCACGGAGCTCACCGCGGTGATCTTGCCGTTCACGAGGGTGTTGTTGGGCATTTCGACCGTGACGTGCTCGCCGACGACCGCCTCGCTCTGGACGCTCGCGGACAGGTTCACGGTGACGACGAGCTGGGTAGAGGTTGTCTGGAGGATCGCGGTCGCGCTGCCGGAACCCGACCCGGACCCGGATCCACCGGCGGAGCCGGATCCACTGCCCGAGCCGGATCCACTGCCGGAGCCGGATCCACTGCCGGAGCCGGATCCACTGCCGGAGCCGGATCCACTGCCGGAGCCGGATCCGCTGCCGGACCCGGATCCACCGCCGGATCCGGATCCACCGCCAGATCCGGCGCCCGATCCGTTGCCCGAGCCGTTCCCGCTGCCGTTGCCCGAGCCGGAGCCGGTCGGATGCCCGCCGGCGCTTCCACCGGGCGAGTTGCCGTGCTCCTCGGCCTTCAGCTGCGCGGTCTCGACCTTGAGCAGCGCGAGCAGCGCCTGGAGCTCCTGCCTGCTGGTCGGCTTGCCCGCCTTCTTCGGCTTGCAGGAGCTCGAGTGCTGGGAGTTGTCCTCGGTGCCGGTCGTCGGCGTCGTGTTGGTCGGAGTGGTCGGTGTCGTGGAGGTCGAAGTGGTCGGTGTCGCGCCGTTGGTCGTGGAAGGGCAAGACGGCGTCGTGGTCGCCTTGCGCGGGGACCGTGTGTCAGACACCGTGTGGGGCATCTCGTAGCTGACGAACTCCGCCGCGGGCGGGTCGACGGTCGCGCTCGCGTTCGTTCCGCCCGACCCCCCCGTTGAACCGAGCGTCCCGTCGACGGTCGTGACCAGCTGATCGCCGGGAAGGAACACGATCTCGCCGAGCGAGAGGATGCCGGTCTCAGTCTCCCCGAGTGACTCCTGGAGCAAGTCGACGCCTTCGGTGGTGGCGGCCTGCCAGACGTCGTCGACCGTGATGTTGGCCGCATTGAAGCCGAGCCGGACCAGGTTTCGGTTGAGCTGCTCGATGTCGGCGCCGTCACCGTCGGACGGGCTGAGGTCCCGGTACGAGGGCGTCGTCCCGTTCATCAGGAGCACCGGCTCGCCGTCGACCTTGTACAGCGTCTGGCCCGGCTTGATCTCCTGGCCGACCTGCGGGAGCCATGTGATCGTTCCGCTCAGGCGGTTGTAGACGGTCTGCGGCCTGTTGTAACTGAGCGTCCCCGACTCGGTGTCGGTCTCGGTTAGGCTACGGCGCTCGACTGCGGTGGCGCCCGACGTCTTGCTCGCGTTACTCGCCGCGCTCGGCGAGGACGAGCTGGCATTCAGGACGACGACGATCACGACCGCCGCCGCGACTGCCAGCGCCAGCCCGGCCAGCAGGCGCCGGCGCCACCGGCCGCCCGAGCTCCGCTTCACACCTGGTACCCGCATGCCTCAGGCTCCTCCGCAGACGGACAGCGCGTGCTCGAACGCCGGCGACTGAGGGTTGACTCCGGGCCCGACGCTCTCCTCGGTCCCGCCGGTGGCGAGGGAAATCAGCGTGACCGTCACCGTCTGTCCGCCCATCTATCCGGGCACCTGGAAACTGTGGTTTCCGCCGCCGCCACATGCGGTTGCCGCTTGCTGGAAAGCCGGCGACTGAGGGTTGACTCCGCCCGGAAGGTGCGATGAGACCTTGCCGGCGGCGCCGCTGTCGGTACGGAACGTCGGGTCGGGAAAGTTGGGCACGCCGTGCTTGCGCATGCACTGCGCGAACTCGATTGCCTGCTGCTTCTGCTGGGCGGTGAGCCGTGGCGGTGGGCCGCCGCCGCCCGGGAGCAGCTTCGCGCAGGCCCTCGCGGCGGCGTCGAATGCCGGTCCGCTGAACGTGATCCCGGCGGCGGTGAGCGTTCCGCTGCCCGGAGTCGTGGCGAGCGACAGGCCGAGACCGCCCCCCGGACTGTTCGTCGGGTCGGGGAAGCTCTTGATCCCGTGCGAGTGCATGCACTGCGACAGCAGCAGCGGCGAGTTCTTGCTCGGGTTGGTCGCGGCCGTCGGGTTGTAGCCCGCGCTGCCCCCGCAGGCCGTGGCCGCTAGCGCGCAGCCGAGCGCAACAATCCCCGAAACCACCAGCTGCGTACTGTGCATGTCCTAGCTCCCTCTGCTCACTGGATCGTCAGCCGCAGGGGGTTGTACGCACCGGGCGGTAACAGGGTCGTAACGCTGTTATGCCGCTGTTATGCGGACTCAGGCATCCTGGACGGGCAGACGCCGGCGCGGGCCGCGGTCCCGCACGGCTCTGCCCAAAGAGCGAATGGTCCGGTAGAGGAGCGAGCGATGAGGGTGCTGGTGGTCGAGGATCATCCACGCCTCGCCGAAACCGTGGCGACCGTGCTGCGCCGCGAAGGGATGGCCGTCGACGTCGCGTTCGACGGCCGTGAGGCGCTCGGGCGGGTCGCGCTCGCCGACTACGACGTGGTCGTGCTCGACCGGGACCTGCCCGGCGTACACGGCGACGAGGTGTGCCGAGCGATGGTCACCGACGGCCGCCCGGGCCGGGTGTTGATGCTGACCGCGGCCGGGTCGCTCGCGGACCGCGTCGAGGGGCTCGCCATCGGGGCCGACGATTACCTCGCCAAGCCGTTCCACCTCGTGGAGCTAATCGCGCGGGTACGCGCGCTGTCACGGCGTTCGCGCCCTGCGCTTGCCCCCACGCTTCGCCACGGGGACCTGGAGCTCGACTCCGCCCGGCGCCAGGTCAAGAGAGCGGGTAAGCCGGTCGCGCTGAGCCCCAAGGAGTTCGCGGTGCTCGAGCTCCTGCTCGGCGCCGAGGGGGCGGTCGTCTCGAGCGAGCAGATGCTCGAACGAGCCTGGGACGACGCGGTCGACCCGTTCACAAACACGGTCCGCATGACCGTCAGCCGCCTGCGGGCCAAGCTCGGCGACCCGCCGGTGATCGAAACCGTCACGCCGGTCGGCTACCGGATCGGAGGATCGCCATGACGGCGCTTCTCCGCGGGCGGCCCGGCCTCGGTGGTCGGCTACGCAACCCGAAAACCACCGTCCGCTGGCGGCCCGGCCTCGGGGGTCGGCTACGCAACCCGAAGACCACCGTCCGCTGGCGGCTGACGCTCCTGTACGGCGGCCTGTTCCTGGTGTGCGGCGCCGCGTTGCTCGCGATTACGTACACGCTCGTCGACCACGCCGCGATCGAGCCGTTGAGCTTCAGATCGATCGGCATCAGCGGCAACCCCGCTTTCCGGCAGCCGCCCCCCAGAGCCAACTTCCGCCCCGTCCCGCGCACCGCGACTCGTAACCCGCGGTTGGCGTCGCCGCCCCCGCCGATCCAGACGCTGCTGAAGTCACCGTCGGGCCAGCAGGTGATCCTGAACGTCCGGTCTGTGCAACGGATCTCGGATCTGCACCAGCTCGTGATCGAGTCGAGCATCGCGCTCGCGATCATGGCGATCACCGCCGGCGCGCTCGGCTGGGTGGTCGCCGGGCGGGTGCTGGCGCCGTTGCGCACGATGACCGCCGCTACCCAGCAGATGTCCGAGGCCAATCTCCACGAGCGGCTCGCGATGACGGGGCCACCCGACGAGCTTCGCCAGCTCGCGGACACGATCGACGGGCTGCTCGAGCGTCTCGAGGGCGCGTTCGACGCCCAGCGACGGTTCGTCGCCAACGCCTCGCACGAGCTCCGCACGCCGCTGACCGCGGTCAGGGCGCTGCTCGAGATGGTCCTCAGCGACCCGAAGGCGACTGTCGGCACATTCAGGACGACCTGCCGGCACGTGCTCGAGGAGAGCGCCCAGCAGGAGCAGCTCATCGAAGCGCTTCTGGCGCTAGCTCAGGGCCAGCGCGGGATCGAGACCCGCGAACGGATCGACCTGGCAGCGATCGCCGGCGCCGTGTTGCGAGCGCACGAGGGGCAAGCAGCCGCTCGTGGCGTCCATGTCGACGTTTCGCTCGAGCCCGCACCGATCGCGGGCGACCCGCGTCTGATCGACCGGCTCGTGTCGAACCTCGTCGACAACGCGCTCCGCTACAACGTTCCGGGAGGAAGCGCCCGAGTCGCGGTACGAGCCGGCGCGAGCCAGGTCGATCTCGCTGTCGTCAACACCGGCCCCGTCGTGCCCGCCGAGGAGATCGATCGTCTGCTGCAGCCCTTCCAGCGGCTCGTCGGCGATCGGCTGGGCCACGGCGAGGGCCTCGGCCTCGGGCTGTCGATCGTGGCGACGATCGCGAGTGCGCACGACGCGGCGCTCGAAGTAAAGCCGGGCGCGCACGGGGGACTCGAGATCAGCGTGCGGTTCGCGCGCGCGACTACGGGCGACCGGGACGTGACGGTCCCCGTGGACCCGCTGCCCGTCGGGGTGGGCGTGGTCGAAACCTAGGCACCGGGTGCGCCAAAGATGGGTCGGGGGTGCCGATGCGCAATTCCGGTTCATCTCCTACCGTGGCGGCGTGGTCCTGAAACCCCGCCAGCAGATGCAACTCGCGGACGCTCACGTAGATGCGCTCCGGCGGTCCGGCGGCCCGAGCCGGCCTGCGAGCTCGAATTCACGGCGGCCTGGCTCGGCCGCCGACTTGACGATCGTGATCCGCCCGAGCCGGCCCGAGGACGACCGCACGCTCGCGCGTCTCGCGGCGCTTGACTCGGCGACGGTGCCGGCTGAGCCGTTACTGGTGGCCGAAGCCGACGGGGCGCTGCGCGCTGCCCTCTCGCTGCACGACGGCGCGGTGATCGCCGACCCGTTTCACCGGACCGCGCCGTTCGTGGCGCTGCTAACCGCACGAGCTGGGCAGCTCCGCGGCGAACGGTCCGGCCGCCGGCGGTGGTGCTCTCGCCTCAGGCTCGCGACCCCAACAGCGCAGCGGTCATGGGCCTCGGCGCCGCAAATCGAGCCGGCTGATTCGTAGGGCCTCGAGCACCCTGAGGCGCTGCCGGCTCCCCGAGCCGCCTCTGACGACGAGCCAGGCGTTCCCCACTCATCGTCAACCTGTTGACGTACTCCGGCTTCTACGACATCGCATTGCGCGACTTCGGACTGATGCTCGGGGCGCTGACGCTCGCCCGGCCCGCGAGCAAGTTCGATCCGCCGGGAGTCGGCTTCGCGCTGTAGGTACTCGGCGAGCGCCTCGGCCCGGGCAAACCGTCTAGGCTGGGGCGCGATGCCGACCGAGCCACGGCCGATATCGCTGTTCGACATCGCCAAGCGGGCCGTCGAAATCGCCGACCCCGCCGAGCGGGATCTCCGGCTCGGTGACCCGCTCGCCCAGTTCGAGGACGCGGACGAGCCGGTGACCGCGATCGAGAATCTCGAGGAACGCGTGGCGCTCGCGGTTGAGGGCGTCGACGTCGAGATCGACGATCCGGCCGTATCGATGGCCGCCGCCACGATCCTGTACCTGGCGCGCCGCCGCGACGAGCTCCACGACGACCCGAGCAAGATCCTCCGTCTCGCCGCCCGAGCGGAGTGGAAAGGCGATCCACCCCAGCAGGTGGTGGACTGGCTGGCGGATCGCGGCGTCCGGATCTGAGCGGAGGTGACCTGATCGCGCACGAGCCGAGCCTCATCATTCAGGTGCCGCGGGGCAGCGCGGTGCAGCGTCAGCTGAGCGAGCGGCCGCTGTCGGGTGTCGGCGGCGGTGAGGTCGTCGTCGAGGAAGGCGCGACCGACGCCGTAGGCAACCTGGAACCGCCGCCTGCAGGCGAGGTCGTGCTGTCGGTGCCCTCACCCGAGGCGCTCGCGCGCGAGCCCGACGAGGTGCGGCGGGTGATCGCGCAGGCCGGCACCGGTGTGGAGCCGGTCGTGGTCATGATCGAGGCGGCCGAGGAGCTGCGCGAGGAGGAGCTGGCGCCGGTGCTCGCGGCGACCGCGCACACTTCACGGCCGGTGATCGTGCGCGTCATCCGCGACGCGTGAGCCGGGCCGCCAGACCGGGTTCTCAGTCGGGGTCTTCGGAGCTGTACGGGTCGCCCTCACCGCGCACGTCGCGGTAGCGGCGATCGAAAAGCTCGAGCACAGCGGTCACGTCTGAGGGCCCGTGCAGGTTGTGGCTGACCCCGTAGGAATCGGGCTGGGTCTCGGCCGGCTCGGCATCGCCGTGCTCGACGAGTTCGTCGTGCTCGGGACCGAGGACCGGAAGCTCCGCGACGCCACGATCTCGATAGAGGACGCCGAGCTCGATTTGCTCGTAGCGCACGAGCGCGGCACCGTCCGCGCGTCGCGCGATGCTCACACCGGGCCACGTGTTCAACTCGTTGGCCACCTTATCGACGAACGCGGATGCGTCGGGCACGATCACGATCCTACAAAGCCGGTGGCGCGGTGTGGCGCGAGGTGGCGTACGGGTGGCCCGCTGGTGCCGCGGTGCCGAGGTGGTGGGCGCTCGGGGCGCCGGGGGTCGGGCGCTCGTGGCGCGAAGGCGGGCTCGTGGCGCGAACACCCGTCAGCTCGCCTATCCTTCCGCGCCCATGGGCTTGAGGCTCTACGTCGTCCACGGTTCGCACCCGTGCGCCGCGGTCGAGAAGGCGATGTCGATCAAGGGGCTGTCGTACGGTGTCACCGAGTGGCCGCCCCCGCTGCACGCGCCGATTCAGCTCGCGCTGTTCGGCGCCCGCACCGTGCCGGCGCTCAAGCTCGACGGCGAGAAGGTCTCGGGCTCGCGGGCGATCATGCGCCGGCTGGAGCAGCTCGCGCCCGAGCCGCCTCTGTTCCCGGCCGACCCGGCCTCGCGAGCGCGCGTCGAGGAGGCGGAACGCTGGGGCGACGAGGTCTTCCAGCCGGTCGCGCGCGCGCTGATCTGGGCGGGGTTCACGCGCAGCCCCGAGGCGATGGTCAGCTACAGCGAGCACTCACGGCTACCGCTGCCGGCGCCGGCGATCCGGGCGATTGCGCCGGCGATCGCGCGCATGGGCGCGCGACTCAACCGCACCGACGCCGGTGTCGCCCGCCGCGCACTCGAGGCTCTTCCCGGTCAGCTCGACAAGATCGACGGCTGGATCGCCGCCGGGACGATTGGCGATCCCGAACGCCCCAACGTCGCCGACCTACAACTCGCCTCGACCGTCCGGCTGTTGATGACGCTGGCCGATGCACGCCCGCTGATCGAGGGGCGGCCGTGCGC
Organism: uncultured Solirubrobacterales bacterium; assembly: GCA_963836715.1. Classification (GTDB taxonomy): domain Bacteria; phylum Actinomycetota; class Thermoleophilia; order Solirubrobacterales; family Solirubrobacteraceae; genus Palsa-465. Next base: position 51,929 of record CAWIKH010000007.1, on the reverse strand, counting down.
CGAGCTGGCGATGAGGCTGTTTCCCGACACGGACGGCGCGATGCCGGCCGGATCGCTCTCGGCCGCCTGACGGGCTGTCGGCGGTCTGAGGGGCTGCCGGCGGTGTGGCGGGCTGCCGGCCGTTCCGGCGGCCTCGAATCAGCGGTCTTCTCGGGGCTCGTGCACAACGATCACCGGGCACGACGCACGCTTCAGCAGGCTCTTGGTCGTGCTGCCTTCGATCCTGGCCCGGATCCCGCTCAAGCCACGCGACCCCACGACGATGGCGGCGGCATGGTTCTCCTCGGCCACGCGCAGGATCGTGTCCGGGACTGCCCGCTCATCAGGGACGGCCAGCGGCTGGGCATCGAGTCCCAGCGATCGGGCGAGCTCGGCGCCTTCACCCGCGACCTGCTCGGCCTGCGAATGCACCCCCTGGTCGACGTTGAGCGCAACCGCCGGGTCGACCATCGGAGCGGGAAGCAACCCCTCCGGGCGCATCTCCGGTATCGCGTACGCCAGCCCGGGCTCCCACACGGTCACTACCAGCGCCGGGCGTGGCCCCAGCAGCCGGGCAACATCGCCGACCGCTCGCCGCGCGGCCGGCGATCCGTCGAACGCGATCAGTATTGGGCCGTCGGCTGCGCCCACGCGAGTCAGGATAGCCTCAACGGGCCGGGTGACGTGGCGGTATCCGCCTGCTTCCGATGCAGATCGAGGTGCTGTACGCACCGTGCGGGGACGTGGCGGTTAAACGGCAACATCTCGTGGATGGAACAGGGTCCTCTGATCGACGACCAGGTAGGAGGCGTGCTCCGAGACATCCCAGGTAGTACTGATTGAGGATCATCGCTCGGAGCCGCTCGGTTGCGGCACGATCCGGATGTACGGACGCGGCGACTCCCATCCATCCGGGTAGATCGTGCGCGCCTCGTCGTCGGACACCGATCCCGAGATGATCACGTTGTCGCCGGGCTGCCAGTTAACCGGCGTGGCGACCCGGTGTGTGGCGGTCAGCTGCAGCGAGTCGATGACACGCAGAACCTCATCGAAGTTACGGCCGGTCGTCATCGGATATACGAGGATCAGCTTGACCTTCTTGTCGGGGCCGATCACGAACACGTTCCGGACGGTCTGGTTGTCGGCCGGTGTGCGCTGCGCTGGGTCCCCCGACACCTCCGCCGGCAGCATCCCGTACAGCTTCGAGACCTTGTAGCCCTCGTCGCCGATGATCGGGTAGTTCGGCGCGTGCCCCTGGGTCTCCTCGATGTCGCTTGCCCACTGTTCGTGCTTGCCGGTCGGGTCGACGGACAGCCCGATGATCTTGACGTTGCGGCGATCGAACTCCGGCTTGATCTTCGCCATGTAGCCGAGCTCGGTCGTGCACACGGGCGTGAAGTCTTTCGGGTGAGAGAAGAGCACCGCCCACGAGTCCCCGATCCAATCGTGAAATCGGATCGGTCCTTCGGTCGTGTTCGCCTCGAAATCGGGCGCCTCGGCGCCCAGTTGCAATGCCATCCGTCCTCCTTTTAGTCGTTGAGTGATCGGCTGGTTCAGCAAGTCACGCGGTCGCGGTCTCGGTCTCGCTGTCGACGGGGAAACCCGCTTCGGCCCAGGCCGCCGGCCCGCTGCTGAGCACTTCGAGTGCGCGTAGCCGATGGTCCTCAGCGTCCGCTGCGCCCCGGACACCTCGTGCGTACACGAGGATCCTGGCATAAGGTCCGCACTGGTAGCCGAGGCCCATCCATGTAGCCCGGCCAGCCGCGGCGCTCACCGGCTCGCGACCATCGATCGCGACGCGGCCGCCGCCCACGCCGGACGTCCGCAGATCCTCCACATTCGAAACTTCGACCGCACCGGCCCTCAATCCATGACGAGGCGCGGCCCGCTGTGCAGATCGTATCCCCCTCGGACTTCCGGCTATGCAAGTCCAGGGCCGCTGTAGGAGGGTGGGACCGACGTGTTGGACTTGGCCGCGGCAATCTCGGCCAGTAGTTGCGATGGCGTGGTGCCGGCAGCTACCGGGAGCCTCGGCAGGCGGAAGCGATCCTGCTGCGGCCCGGCCCACCCTGGGTTGACGGTGGTGGCGCCCACGTAGCCGGCGGCGCTGATCGCCGCGGTCACGGTCGGGTCGTAGTCGCCGGAGGGATAGCTGAACCAGTTCACGTGGGCGCCGTAGCGGCTTTGCAGCATCTGCCGGGCGGCGGTCAGATCGTTGGCCAGCTGCGCCGGGTCAACTGTGGTCAAATCGGTGTGATCGAGGCCCTGGGTGTCGAGCTCCCAGCCCGCGGCGATCAAGCCGCGAATCTGCGCGTCGGTCAGGCCTCCCTGCGACGGCGGTAGGCCGGTCAGCTGGAGGTCCTCGACGGCGAGCCAGCCGAGTCCTTTCAGCACGGGCAGGGCGTTCGTGTACTGGGAGGCGTAGCCGTTATCGAACGTGATCACGATCGGCTTGCCCGACCCGAGCGGCGTGCGTCGCGTCCAGTAGGCCTCGAGCTGGTCGAGCGTCACGGCATGCCAGCCGTTGGCTTTGAGCGTCTGCATCTGGCTTGAGAAATCGGAGGTCGGCACGTAAAGCGCCGTGTTGGCCGAGCTCCCCGCGGGCTGCGGGTTGATCACGTGGTAAACGAGGATCGGAACGCTCGCGGTGCCCGGCTGAGCGCTGGCGCGGGACGCCCGCCCGCCCGGCGGTGGGTGCGGCGTCGATGGGGGCGAGATCGGAGCGGCGGGATGCGAGCTCGGGCCTTTGACCGAACCGAGCACGATCACGAGTATCACCCCGGCGACGACGATCAGCGATCCGATCGCGCCAACGCGGCCTGGCGTGATCGGTAGCTCGCGCCTGCTGGCCTGCGCGTGGCGACCCCGCTGCTCCCCGCGGAAGCTCATGGCCGCCGACGTTACACCCAGCGAGCGACGCTCTCCACGCGGCAGGCGCAGCGCCTCGACACAGTTGCCTGGGCGCGGCCGGCGGACCGGAGGACCGTTGTTGACCTCGATTGGTGAGAGAGTCCGGACAACGCTCCGACCGGGAGGTCAACCATGATCAACAAGGCCGACTTTGTCGCCGTCCCGTCACAGGATTCCGAACGCTCGAGACGCTTCTACGGCGAGACCCTGGGACTGCGTCCGGACAAGCACGGGCAGTTCGAGTTCTGGGCGGGCGCGACGTGCCTGGGCATCTGGGAACCCGAACGGCTGGGCATGACGTTGCCCCTCAGAAGAATGGGCACCTCGCGCTTCATGTCGATGACGTCGATCAGGCCCGAGCGGAGCTCAAGGCCAAGGGCGTGGGTTTTGCCGGCGACACGCTCGACACCGGCGTGTGCCAGATGGCGTTCTTCACCGATCCCGACGGCAACGACCTGATGCTCCACCATCGGTACGCCCCATACGAGTGACGACGGCTGCGGCGGTTGGTTCCGATCGACCAAGCAGCCAGGGATGGTTCACCTGCCGTTGGCAGAGATCGATCTTCTCGAAGGCCGCTCCGAGATAGCGCTCGACGCGATCTCGGACGCGGTCCACGAGGCGAACCGCGAACCGAGAACCTCGCGGTGACGATGGTCGAGAACGGCCTGGCCCGGCTAGTTGTGCGTGATCCCAAGCGCAGCGTCGACTGCCGCTTGGTCCATCCCATCCACGCGGATCAGTTTCTCGCGCGATCGTGCCCCGCGGACTATCGCGACGTTCGAAGGAGCGATTCGCAGCCGCTTCGCCACGAGGCGACACAGCGCGCGGTTTGCGCGCCCCTCGTGCGCCGGGGCAGTCACTCGAGCAACGATCCAGCCGCCGTCGCTCGGGAGTAGCTCCTCGCGTCGCGCGCCGGCCCGTACACGAACTCTGACCTCAGCCGCCGCCACGCGGGACATCATCTAGCCCTGTCGGCTCCCAGCTGGAACCCGGGGCGGCTGACGCGGATGGAGTATCGGTGGATCGGGTTCGGCGCGAGAAGCCCGTCGGAGGCTCTGTGCATGGGCGTTCGCTCAGCCGTTCAAATTCCCGGCGACGCGCCAGCCACGATCGGCGTGCCCCTCAATGTCCCGCGCGAGATGTGCGCCGCAATTTGGGCACTCCTTCCGGCCGACGGCGAGCTGGTCGCCGGACTCGATATTGGCAGTCGTTACCGACACCTGCCGGCCGCATCGCGGGCAAGGCGATTCGTTGATTGCGCTCGACAAGGCTCTGTTCCTACGGCTCGTGGACCGAGATCTGGCCAGCGATCGCGTCCGCCTCTCGCTGCGTCACATTCCGCTCTCGATTCGGCTCGCGTGTCGCCGCCTGGTTCGCGCCATCAACTGCCCGCTGGAGCGGTTGGATGAGTGCTGTCGCCTCGCTTGACTCGACGCCCTCGAGCACAATCTGGTCGCCTTGCACGATCTCATTGATGTTGATTCGCAGATGCCCCACGGCGGCGTGGCCGGCCAACTCGGTCGCCAGGCGACCGGCTAAGGCCTGCGACCACCTGCGGCTTGGACAGCCAGATAGCCGCACGCGGACGCGCACGCCGACGCAGCCGGCGGCCCGCGGCTCTCCACGAGCCTGGCCGATGATCTCGTGATGCTCGGACATGCTCTACCTCCTCGGGCTGCGGTCCGTGTGTTGTCTCCCCGGCGCATCGTTGCACCGACTTCTGCACAAACGGTGACCAGCAGCGACCTCCTGCACGCACCGGATGTTTCTCTCCAACGTCGTAGTGGGTGGTCTTCCCACCGATCTCCGGACGCAATCAACTTCTCGTGAGACCCCCGGTCCGGTGGTAGGTGATCGGTGCTCGTTCGGGCTACGTTGCGGCAGCGCATCGCCTGCCACTGATCGAGCTAGACCTCGTCAAGCGCCGGACTGCCGGATCTCGATCAACGCGTAGGACGCTTAGTCCAGCCGCTCGAGTAGGCACTCGTGGACAAGCTCGACGTGCTGCTCGTCATTGACTACCTGTGGGGTCAGCCGGCGCAACGAGCGATCATGGCCCTGCTCGAGGCGCGTTCGGACCGCAGCCCCGAGCTGAACTGGATCCAGATCGGAGCGATCGCCGGCGGAACGCTCGACCTTCCCTCGGTCGCCCTGCGCGCCGCCAACCTCCGCGTCCAGGGCACCGGCCAAGGCGCCGTCTCGACAAGCGGCTACCTCGCGGAGCTGCCGTCCCTCATCGACGAGATCAACACCGGTGCGATCGGAGTAACGGCCAAGCGACTACCACTGGCCGAGGTTGGGCGCATGTGGATGCAGACGGACCTCCCAGGCGAGCGCACGGTGCTCGGGCCGTAGGAGCCCCAAGCGGCTCCACCCCGATCGCCGGCGCGAGCCACCGCCTGCTCGCGCCACCGCTGTTTGTCGATGCTCTTATGTCGTGGCTAATCCACCGAAACGCGCGCGCGGACGGGTACGTGCCAGCGTTCGAGGAACTCGAGTGTGCGGTCAAGCCGAATGGCGCGCGGTACGTGACCGTCACGGCCTTGAATCGTCGGTGCAGTGAAGAGCGCGTCGAGTGCGGCTTCTTGGCGCACGAGCCGGTCTGGGCGAATAGCTGCATGCCGGTGCCCGAGCCGACAGATCCTTCGGGCACCGGGCCGCTGCTTGAGCGGCAACGCGGCCAGCTCGCCGGGTGCGAACCCCGCATGTTTGACCGTCGTCGCGAACGCCCCGCGCGAGTCGCCGCGGGTGAGGAGCTCGCGGCAAGGGTCAAGCCAAGCCGGTGCTGGTGAGCCGTCGAGGACGACCGACGGTTCGTCGAGCTCACGTCCGGGGTTCAGGTAGTCCCGGGAGGCGCGCAGCATGCCGCCAACGACGATGAGGCCCGCTCCCGATCCCAGGGCTCTCGTAGGCGATCGTGGTCCCGTCGGCCGATGTGGGCTGACGCGCCTGCCCGATACGGTTGAGTGCGTCTGCGTCGCGAAGACGCTCGGCGATGATCGCCCTGGCCAGTTGCATGTGAAGGTGTGGGTGCATGGCGGCAAGGATCCCGGTCGCCGGCCTCGATCGCATCGGCGTGTTCGCCAGTCGTCCGGCCGGCCCGTGCGCCCCGAATGCACACTCGCGGTCAGATACGCCGGCAGGACCGAGCCCGCCTCGCATGCCCGCCTGAGCACGGATGCCGGTCGATATAGCCCGCTAATTGGGCTCATTTCGGGCCGCTTCTTGTAGTGCTCTCGTGATGAGGACGTCCCTGGCGTGCCGTCGATATCTCGCAGCACATCGAAGTCGGCGAGCGCAGAGCGGCGGGCGACCTCAGGTGCTCGTATGCGACCTGGTCATTTTGGAGCTAGTCCGGTTGGCGGCGAATGAGGAGCGAGCGCGCGAGCTCGCCGCCCGTCTCGCAGCATTCGAATTGCTCTCGATGCCTCAATCGTTGTGGGCCAGGGCGCGGGAAGTGCAACTCGCGATGGCCGCCGGCGGTGACCGCCGCCGCGTTCCTCCGCCCGATCTGCTGATCGCCGCCACGGCCGAGCTGGCGAACGTGCCGCTCGTCCATTACGACCGCGATTACGAGCGAATCGCAGCGGTCACGGCGCAGGAGCACGCCTGGTTCGTTCCCGACGGCGCACTCGTTGAGGGCGCGTAGCGGCCGGGATCGAGCTGAGCTGCGTAAACGGCGACCGTCGTAACATCGCGACCCCTGATCGCGGAGCGGGGCACGGCCGATGTGGCCATGCCCGGCTCCGGGCCCCAACTCTGGCTCGCGGTGGAGCTACCAGCTGACGAGTTTGAACTGTCCGGTACGGGAGTTGCGCATCACCGTCCCCTTGCGCGTGCATTGGTACGGCGTGTAGCCCTTTGCCTCGAGCGCATGAACGTCCAGACTCAGCTGCGACGCGGACATGCGACCGCCAGTGCGGGCAAGACGCGGGCTCGCGAACGCGCCGCTGACCGTCGTGGTCGCGAGGCACAGTCCGACGGCGACGACGGCCTTCCCGACGCGCGAGGTCACCGAGCGGCGAGACCGGCCGGCGGTGGCGCGCTGTTCGAAAGCGTGGTGAGCGTGGAGGGTGCGGGCGGCGATCTCGTTCTGGCCGACGCGGGCGATCTCGTAGTGCAGGTGCGGTGACATGAGCGTGCTCCTCCGATGGCGGCCGCTTGGCGGTGGTTTCCCGGTCTGACGTTCAGGTCGGGCGTCCGGCTGATGCCGGTACTGTCGCGCCGCGCGGCTCAGTCGCCCACGGCGCTTGACGCTGAAGCTCTGCGTCCTTTGACGCAGTGGAATAACCTGGCCGGGACTGCCGTGGTAGGCCGGCATGGCGGCCGTCGCGCGGCGTCCGCGGGGCGGGGAGGGCCCGTCCGCACCCGCCGCACGTCCCACCGCGATGCCCGCGCGAACGCCGGGGTTCGCCTCTCGCTTCAGGACGAGGCGCTACGGGTCCGCGGGCCCTAAGTCCCACCCTGCGCGTGCCGGCGCAGCGCCGCCAGATCGCGAATCAGCACGCTGCGCCGGCCGGTGGAGATGCAGCCCAAGGTCCGAAGCGCGGCCAGCGCCTTGACGGTGGCCTCGCGCGACGCGCCGCACCAGCTCGCGAGCTGTTCCTGAGATAGCGGAAGCTCGACCTCGATCCCGTCGGCTGTGTCCTCGCCGAAGCGCTCGCTGAGCTCGTGCAGCCGCCAGGCGACCCGCCCGAGCGTGTCCAGCGCCGCGAACTCCAGCCGCTTGCGGTCGGCGTCGCGCAGCCTGGTCGCGAGCACCCGCAGCAGCTCCATCGCGGCGGCGGCGTCACTCAGCGCGCGGATCAGGGCCGAGCCGGGCGCGACGGTCGCCTCCACCTCGCCCGCCGCGAGCGCGGTGGCCGACCGGGGCGCGCCATCGAGCGCCGACAGATCGCCGATCACGTCCCCCGGCCCGCGCAGTCCGAGCACGATCTCACGGCCCCCCGGGGCGATGCTCGTGATCAGCACCCAACCGCGCTCGATCACGAACACGCGGTCTGCGAGGTCGCCCTCAGTGAACAGCGCTTGGCCGCGGCGGAACCGGACACGCCGACCTGCGCCGCGCAACGCGCCAGCAAGGAGGTCGCCAGTAGGCCTTGTGGCGGACATCCCGACAGTTTCTCCTACCGGCGCGACAGCCGGTGAGAGTGAGTAAGACGATTCACTCACGCTGGGTCGAGAGATGTGGGCGGCTCATGCCGGCGGTGGGACCGTTTCGGACGCAGCCACGTCACTGCCACAGACCACCACCAAATCAAGTCACGCCTCGCGCGACCACCCACATGGAGCAGACATGTTCATCTCTTCAGCAACCGATCGCCTCGCGTCGCGCCCACGCGTGCAGCCCCGCCACATCGTTGGCCCGCTGCTCCTGGCCATCGGCCTCGTCACGGTCGCCGTCGCGATCGCGATCTCGAGCACCAACTCCACCGTCGGCCGCCTGAGCGCTCGTCCGGGCACGATCAACGCGACGCAGTCGCAGCCGGCCAGGCAGGCGGCGGCTGCCCCGGTCTCGAGCGTGCCCGGCGGGACTTCCGCGATCTCATCACCCACGCGCTGCTTGCGGTCGGTGCGCCGGCCGCTCCGCAGGCGGAGCCCGGCCGCGGCCATCGATGAGCCGGTTGTGAACCTTCAGACCGGGAAGGTCCACCCGGGCCGTCCCGGAGAAAGGGCCCAGCCCAACCCAGACATGACCCCAAGCGCTGGGCGATGTACGATGTAGCTATGGGTGCGACACGCCTCGACCGGGGGATCGATTTCCTCGAGATCGACCGGGATGGGTGCATGCGAATGCTTGCCGCAGCAAGCGGTGGCGTCGGGCGCATTGGCCTCAGTGTGTCGCCACCAACGATCCGCCCGGTCAACTACGTGTTCGATGATCAAACGCAATCCGTCGTGTTCCGCTCGGCGCTGGGCTCCAAGCTTCGCGAGGGCCTGAGCTCGGGGACCGCGGCGTTTGAGATCGACGGTACCGATCCTGTTGATCAGACCGGGTGGAGCGTGATCATCGTTGGCGAGGCCGAGGAAGTAACCGACCCGGCCGAGATCAAACGGCTCGAAGATTTCGAGCTCGAGAGCTGGGCTCCCGGCGTGAAGACGCATTGGGTGAGGATCCGCGCGACTTCGGCCTCCGGACGTCGGATCGTTCACGACCTCAACTATTACTGACCAGGCTCATTGGTTTCTGGAGCGCGGGCGGCGGCGCCAGCGGCGGGACCCCTTTGCCAGCGAGGCATGCGTCGACGCGCAGAATCTCGCGCTTGTGTATTCGCTCAAGAGCGCAAGTCCGCGATCAGACGGACAACCAGGGCCGCTTCCTGACCGAGCCGTCGGCGGCTAGCAGCGGCCATCGGCGGGTCAGCGATCTTCATCGAGGAAGGCGCCGATCACGCCGGCGACGTTCTCCGGCTCATCGAGCAGGAACAGGTGCCCGCCGCCGTTGACGACATGAAGACGCGCGTTCGGGATGCGCGCGGCGAGCACACGCGCGTTGCGAAGCGGGACGCTCGGATCGTCGTCGCCGCCGATGACGAGGGTCGGTGAGACCAACCGCTTGAGCCACGGACCGCTCGACCACCCCGCCACCGCGTACAACTGGAAGGCGTACCCAATCGGATCTGGCGGCCACAGCAGCCGCTCAGCCGCGTGCCTAGAGAGCGCGCCGCGCTCCCGCGACGTGCGCCCGCCGGCGATATGTGGCAGGCTCAGCGCCAGCAGCCGCGGGTGGTAGTAGCGCGCCGGTGTGGCCAGCATGAGGGCCGCAACCGGACGCGGCGGGGACCCACCCAGGAGCCCGGGACCGGTCGCGCACAACACCAGCCGGCGGACGCGCTCGGGTGCGCGCCGGGCGAGTTCCTGCGCCAGGACGCCACCCCACGAGTAGCCAAGCACGTCGACCCGGTCCAATTCGAGCTCATCGAGCAGCGCGCGGACCACTTCGGCCAGTCCGCCCATCCTCAGAGGGCGGCTCGGCCGCTGCGACCGGCCCGTGCCGGGCGCATCGAACGCGATTAGCTCGCGGTCACCGGCCAAACGCGAGAACGGCGCCCACATGTCCATGTGACCGCCGATTCCGGTAATGAGCAGCAGCGGGCGTCCGGACCCGTGACGTCCGATGCGCAAGCGCAGTCCCCTGGCGTGTAGAAACCCCGACGCCCAGCCTGCCTCACTCCTACCCATGCTCGGGCCTCGGGCGGCACAGCGCGCGTCGGTCGGAGCGACCAGCGGGACGGCCGCCGTGCGCAACGGTCCGCGACAGAAGCTCGCCCGGTCGGCTCATCGCGCATGCACGTAGGTTCCGGGCGCCTTCGCCTGCGCCTTGTACCGGTCGTTGCCCAGCGCGTTCGGTGCTGGCTTTAGCTCGCCCGAGCGAGTCGAAAGCCACTCGACGTGGTCAGGCCACCAGCTGCCGCGCTTGGTCACCGCGCGCTCGCTCCACTCGGCCGGATCGGGTGGATGCTCGTCCGCTACCTGGAAGCTTGAGCGGCTGTCCGGGCTCGGCGGGTTGATCAGCGCCTGGATGTGGCCGCTGGCCGAGAGCACGAATCGCGTCTCGCCGCCGAGCAGTTGCGTCGACGCGTATGCGCTGGGCCATGGCACGATATGGTCATTCGAGCCGGCGATGATGTAGGTGTCGAGCGTCACCTTGCTGAGGTCGACCGGAGAGCCGAGGACGGTGAACGCGCCCCCCTTCGTCAGCGCGTTCTTCATCGCGACCAGCACGAAGTCGCGGTGCAGCCCGGCGGCAAGCCGGACCGTGTCCTGGTTCCAGTAGAGGATGTCGAACGCCGGCGGCTCCTTGCCGAGCATGTAGTTGTTGATCACGTAGTTCCAGATAAGTTCGTTCGGGCGAAGCCACGCGAACACGCTGGCCAGCGCCTCACCCTCAAGGTAGCCCTTGCGCGCCGAGTGCGCGATCGCGGTGGCGGCGATCTCCTTGGTTGCGAGCGCCGACGCCGTCCCGGCCTGCTTGTTGTCGATCGCGCACACCATCAGAGTCAGGCTCGCGACCTCGCCAAGACGGCTCTCGGCCGCCAGGTGCCCCAGCGTCCCGGCGGTGATCATCCCGCCCGAGCAGGCCGCCATCAGGTGCACCGACGTGTGGCCCGCGATCTCCGACGCCGCCTGCCGTGCCTCTAGCACCGCCTCCGCGTAGGTGTCGAAGTCGAAGTGGCCGTGCTCCCGGTCGGGGTTGCGCCACGAGACCATGAACACCTGGTGGCCCGCGCCTAGACGATGCTCGACGATGCTGCGGCCCGGGGCGAGGTCAAGCACGTAGTACTTGTTGATCGTCGGCGGCACGATCACGATCGGCGTCTCATACACCTGCTCGGTCGTGGGCCTGTAATGGATCAGCTCGCAGACGTCGGTCCGCAGCACGACCGAGCCGGCGGTCAGTGCCAAATTCCCGCCGACCTCGAACTTGCTCGTATCGACCATCGCCGGCAGCCGGCCCTTGGAGACGTCGCGCACCATTCGCCGGCCTCCATGTACGAGGTTCGCACCGCCGCGGTCGAGCGTCTCCTTCAGCACCGTCGGATTGGTCAATGGGAGGTTCGTCGGCGCGACAACATCGAGCACGTTGCTCAGCGTGAACCTCGCCTGGCTCTCGGCCTGCCAATCAAGGTCGGCATCATCGATCAGCGCCTCGACCGTCCCGCCAAGCGCGAGATACGCCTGCATTAGCCGGCGGAACATCCAGCTCTCATTCCAGGCGCGATCGGCGAAACGCCGATCGCCCTTCGCCGGCGCCAACTCCGAGCTGCCCCTCCCAATCCTCCCCAGCTCGGCCCCGAGCCCCCCGAGCCGTCGCGCGACGACCCGCGGCCGCCCCGCCAAGGCGGCCGCCAGCTTCGCGGTCGAGACCGGGTCCAGGAACCGCCTCACCCGGCCTTGGCTGACAACGGCGTCGGTCAACATCACCTCGAGCGCGGCGCGCGCCGCCTCGCGTCGGCCTGTACGCGCGCCGGTGTGCGCGCTCCCGTTCGTTGTGTCCGTGCGCCTGGCCATTCACGAGCCTGTCTTTACCGTCGTCTCGGCGCGCGCCGTGGGCAACTCGAGCCTTCGGCAGCACATCCACGAACCATAGGTGGCGTGCGAGCACTTGTACGCGGCTACATTCGTCATGAACTGATCGCGGATCTCATCCTCGGTCACCCGACGCCCGCCTCAAGCACGACGGCGGCGCCGACGTCCCTCGCCGAGCCTCGGATGCGGCATCCCAACGACGGGGGCTTCGCGCGCAGCCGGCTGCTCGGACAAGGTCTCCTTGATCGCGTGCGGGTAAGTCGTCGTAAGCGCCACGGATGATCAGCTCCCTCTTTGCGGCCGAAGATGAAACGGTAGCCATCCTCGTCGACCTTGGCCATGTCGGCGGTCTTGACCAGCCGTCGGCGTCGATCGGCCCGACGGTCGCTTCCTCGCGGCACCGGTAGCCTGCGGCTCTCGACCGCGACCAAGCCCGAGCTGTTGCTTGAGTTCTCTCCGATCGGAGGACATGCAATGGTTTCCGGGTTCGTCGCCGTCAGACAGCCGCTTCGCCTGCGTGCTGCAGCCCGACGAGACGGATCGGGCCGCCTAGCGAACCGAGCACACGGGTTGGCGAGGGAGAACGGAGGAGGCGTCGAGCGGGCCGCGTCGCTCGTGGGCGTCGTCGCTTCGCGGGTGCGGCCGACCTGGGGCTTCTTTCCCGGTCGCGATCGACGTGTGAAATGCTGCGCGGTCGGATCGATCGCCGGCGCGACGGCACCGACGCCGGAGGCGTTGCGGCGGGGCGCGACCGCCGTGTTGAAATCGAGCAAAGCGAGGATTTGATGGCGACCATCACCGAGCACGAACAGCGGCAGGTCAAGCGTGCTAACGCGTCGGGACGCAAGCCGGTCGTGTTCATTCACGGGCTGTGGCTGCTGCCGAGCAGCTGGGATCGCTGGGCTGCCGTGTTCAAGCAGGCCGGCTACACGACGCTCACGCCAGGGTGGCCGGACGACCCTGAGACCGTCGAGGAGGCAAAGGCTCATCCCGACGTGTTTGCCCATAAGACGGTGGGGCAGGTCGCGGATCATTTTGCCGATCTGATCGGCCGGCTTGACGACAAGCCGGCTGTGATCGGACATTCGTTCGGCGGGTTGATCACGCAGATCATCGCGGGGCGCGGGCTCGCCGCGGCGTCGGTCGCAATCGATCCCGCACCGTTCCGCGGCGTGCTGCCGTTGCCGATCTCTTCGCTCAAGTCTGCCTCGCCGGTGCTCGGTAAGCCGGCGAACCGCAACCGTGCCGTGCCGCTGACCTACGAGCAGTTCCGCTTCGCGTTCGCCAACGCGGTGAGCGAGGACGAGGCAAAGACGCTGTACGAGACGTTCGCTGTGCCAGCGTCGGGCAAGCCGTTGTTTCAGGCCGCGAGCGCGAACCTCAATCCCTGGACCGAGGCCAAGGTCGACACCAAGAACCCCGAGCGTGGGGCGCTGTTGATCATCGACGGCGAGAAGGACAACACCGTGCCGTCGGCGATCGCGAACGCCTCGTTCAAGCGCCAACAACGCAACGAAGGCGTGACCGAGATCGTCAAGATTCCAAATCGCGGTCATTCCCTCACGATCGACGGCGGCTGGCGGGAAGTCGCCGACACCGCCCTGAAGTTCGTGCAGCGCTTCCTCAAACCCTGACAAGGCTCCGATCTTCCCGCGGCGCGGCGGCACGCGATGCTGGAGATGCGAGTGAACGCGGCGGCGATCCCGAGCGCACCGGCAAGGAACGAGCCGAGGCCGCTCACCCATGGTTCCTCCGGCCCGACCAGGCTGGCGCGGCCGACGTCCCGCCAGCCGCTACGGCTTCAAGCCACGGCCGGAGCCCCAGCTGCCAGGTCGGTCAAGACTGCAAAAACGCCAGCAGGTCGGCGTTGATCGTTTCGGCCTGGGTGGTCGGCATGCCGTGCGGGAATCCTTTGTACGTCTTCAGCGTCCCGTTCTGTACGAGCTTGGCGGACAGTGGTCCGGAGTCGGCGTAGGGGACGATCTGGTCGTCATCGCCGTTCATCACCAGGACCGGCACCGTGATCTTCTTGAGGTCCTCGGTGAAATCGGTCTGGGAGAAGGCAACGATGCCGTCATAGTGTGCCTTCGCACCGCCCATCATTCCCTGGCGCCACCAGTTCTCGATGATTGCTTCCGAGGATTCCACGCCGGGTCGGTTAAAGCCGTAGAAGGGACCCGAGGGCAGGGCCCGGTAGAACACCGATCGATTGGCCGCCAGCTGGGCCTGGAGGTCGTCGAACACGCTCTTCGGCAGGCCGCCGGGGTTGGCATCGGTCTGCACCATCAGCGGCGGCACCGAACTGATCAGTACCGCCTTCGCCACGCGGCTCTCACCGTGTCGGGCGATGTAGCGCACGACTTCGCCGCCACCGGTGGAGTGCCCGACATGGACGGCGTCCCGGAGGTCGAGATGGGCGGTTACCGCGGCCAGGTCGTCGGCGTAGTGGTCCATATCGTGACCGTTGCTGGTCTGCGTGGAGCGTCCGTGCCCGCGCCGGTCATGGGCGATAACGCGATAACCGTGCTGTAGGAAGAACAGCATCTGGGTGTCCCAATCGTCGCCCGAAAGCGGCCAGCCGTGGCTGAAAACGATCGGCTGACCCGAGCCCCAGTCCTTGAAGAAGATCTCCGTGCCATCGGTCGTAGTGATCGTGCCCATGCTCTTCTCCCTTCGTTCGTCCCGGCGTCGACGCTCAAACGTTGCCGATTGGCAGCGTAGCCAAACTCTATTTCCTACCAGACCCAGCGAATCGCTCGGCGACATCTCACCAAATGTTGTCGCGTTGCTCATGCGGCAGATGCTTGCTGCTGCCGCTGCCCGGAACCACTCCGATCAGGCGGTGTTCGATTCCCGCTCGGAATGCTGGGTTTGCCGCTGGTGTCGACATCCATGGTGTCGGTGTCACGCACGTCGGCACCAGCGGTCAAGGTCGGGTGCTCAAGCTCGCGATCAACATCAGCCTCGCCGTTCAGACCCTCGCTTTCAGCTAAGGGCTGCTGCTCGCCGAACGGGGCGGGATCGACCCCCAACTCGCGGCCGAGGTGGTGAGCACCAGCTCGATCGGGTCACCGATGCTCAAAGCGCGCGTTCCCGTTCTGCTCGACCTCCCCGAGCAGGCGTGGTTCTACGTCACCATGATGCACAAGGACATCTCCTTGCGCTTGAGACGGCTGACCAGCTCGCGATCCCACTCCCGTCCGCGCGTCGCAGACCAGATCCTCGCCACCCGATCAGCTTGTCACGAAATGAGCACCCGTGAGCCATCAACCAATCGCCAGCGACCGCTTCTCGATCGCCTAGCTCTGTGGCGCCCCAGTCTTCGGGGCCGGCGAACACGGAGGTCGGCATCGTGAGCGCGCGCATGTAAGCGAACAGCGGGCGCATCTGCTCGTCGACCACGAGTGCGTGCCGGCTGCTGCCTGCCGTGGCCGCCAGCAGTACCGGCTTGGCGATCAGCAGGTCGTCGTCGAGCACATCGATGAAGGACTTGAACAGGCCGCTGATGCCCGCCTTGTAGACGGGGGTCGCGGCGATGATCGCGTCGGCGCTCGCGATTTGGTCGATCGCCGCCTGCAGCTGCTCAGAGGGGAAGCCCGCCACCGTGGCGCTGGCGATATCGACCGCGAGCGGGGCGAGCTCGATGACGCCAGCCACGGCGGGGGTGTCCGTGTCGCGGAGCAGCTCGAGGGTATTTTGTGCGATGCGGTCGGTCAACATTCGGGTCGACGAGGGCTCGCCGGTGCCGGCGCTGATGACGATCAGTCGTCGGGGCGTCGTGGCGGCCGTCGCGCCGTCATGGCGGTCGGGGGTAGCGGTCATCGTGCCGCCTCGACGACGGAGTCCAGCCGGCTGATCTCGCCGGGATCGGCTTGCTCGAAGCTCGCGGTGAGCCGGCGGCAGAGGTCGCCCAGTTGCAGGAGCTGCTGGCGGTCCAGGTGGCGGGTCATCGCCTGCGCCACCAGCCGCCCGTGGCTTATGCCGACCGTCCGCTGGAGCTCGGCGCCTGCCTGGGTCAGTCGCACTCGGCACGCGCGGGCATCGCCGGGATCATCATCGCGCCGCACCAGCCCGCGCGCCTCGAGCCGGGCAACGAGCCGCGACATCCCCGGCTGCGTGAGCAGGACGTCCTCACCGAGCTCGGTGATCCGCAGGCCGTCCGGCGCCGTGGACAGCGCATACAGGACGCCATACTCGCGCGGCAGCAGGTTGGCCCAGTCGGTCCGCGCGGTGAGCTCGTTGGCGATTGTCGCCTGTGCCCGGAACAGCGCCTCCCACGCCTCGTTGGCGAGCTTCGCGTTGCTGCGCATCGCCGTCACGCGGCAACCGGATACTCGGCCGCGAGATCCGGATCGGTGTCCTGGTATGGGGAGGTCCCGGTGAGGTTGTCGCCTCGGTTGGCGTTCGGCCGAGGCTGGCGAGGCGCACCTTCCCCGTACTTGGCTTTCACCAGGCTTTCGTGAGTCGGTGCGTCTGGCGCGCCGGGTGCTCGGCGGGTCTCCATCTCGCGACGGAGCACGGGCACGACCTCGGTCCCGAGCAGTTCGACCTGCTCCAGCACAACCTCCAGCGGCAACCCCATCGAGTCGACGTTCCACAGCTGACGCTGGTAGTCGCCGAAGCCCTCCTGGAAGGTCAGGGTCTTGTCGATCACCTCCTGCGGGCTGCCGACGCTCATCGGTGTGCCGTGCATGAAGTCCTCCAGCGGGTAGCTCGTGCCGTAGATCGGCGAGCCCTCGAAGTAGGGGCGGAACCGGCGCACCGCGTCCTGCGAGCGCGCGGCGATGAACGCGTGCCCGCCGAGGCCGACGATCGCCTGCTCGGGGGTGCCGTGCCCGTAGTGCGCAAACCGCTCCCGGTAAAGGTTCACAAGCGGCCGGAAGTGGAAGTTCGGAGCCAGGATGTTGTTGGCGAAGTAGCCGTTGCCGTAATAGGCGGCCTGCTCGGCGATCTCCGGCGTGCGGATCGCCCCGTGCCAGACGAACGGAGGCACGTCGTCCAACGGGCGAGGGATCGCGGTGAAGCCCTGCAGCGGCGTCCGGAACGTGCCCTCCCAATCGAGCACATCCTCGCGCCACAGCCGGTGCAGCAGGTTGTAGTTCTCGAGCGCGAGCTTGAGCCCGTGGCGGATGTCCTTGCCGAACCACGGATACACCGGAACCGTGTTCCCGCGGCCGAGCATCAGGTCCACGCGTCCGCCCGACAGGTGCTGGAGCATCGCGTAGTCCTCGGCGATCTTGACCGGATCGTTGGTCGTAACCAGCGTCACCGCAGTGCTCAGGATGATCCGGTTCGTCAACGCCGCGATGTGCGCCAACAGCGTCGTCGGCGAGGACGAGAAGAACGGCGGGTTGTGATGCTCCCCGATCGCGAACACGTCCAGGCCGACCTCGTCGGCGCGCTGCGCGATCTTGATGATCGCCTGGATGCGCTCCGCCTCGCTCGGCGTCCGGCCCGTCACCGGGTTCCGCGTCACGTCGCTTACCGAGAAGATTCCAAACTGCATCACGACCACCTTTCGTTGTGCGCTCAACTATAGCAAGATACATGAGCGCGCATGTATTCAAGCCGCGCACAAGTCCCCGCGGCCGGCCCAGACACGCCGGAGTCCTCTCAAGCTCCGAGACGCCGCGGAACCCCGAGCAGCGCACGAATCTAGGGCTCGGGGGCGCGCGAACGAGGGACCCGGTAACCGCCAGATGCGTCTCGCCGCGACCCTGGAGCTGACCGGGGATCTGGCTCGCCCGGTGCGACTTGCCCACCATCCCACGTCCGGACCGAGGGGGCCGCGTACCCGGACATTCGCGATCGCAGCGGCGCCGGCGAGCCGTTACGCCTGTGGCATGATGGGCGTCAGCAACTAATGCCTGCCCCGACTGCTGCAGATGTTCGTGTGCTGGACGTACCCGAACACTCACGCTTCGAGATTCGCGTCGGCTCCGACCTCGCGGGGTTCGCCGAGTATCGTCGTCGGCCACCGCTGATCGCGTTCACGCACACGCTGATCGATCCACGCTTCGAGGGACAAGGGCTCGCTCACCGACTGGTCAGCACAGCGCTATCGGAGACACGCTCCGCAGGACTGGCAGTGCTGCCCTTCTGCCCCTACGTGCGCAGCTTTATCGCCGGCCACAGCGACGAGTATCTCGACCTCGTGCCCGGCGACCTCCGGGATGCATTCGACCTTCCGGCCGATGCCTGACAGCCGTCCGGAGAGCAGCGCCACGCGCAAGCGATACCACGGCAAAGCTGTCGAGGTGAGCTTCGATGGCGCGCGCTGCCGCCACGCGGCCGAGTGTCTGCGCGGGCTGCCCGCGGTGTTTGACCTCAGCCAACGACCGTGGATCCTGCCCGACGCCGCCGAGCCCGACGAGGTGGTTCGTGTCGTCGCCCGCTGCCCGACCGGTGCGTTGCGGACCCACCCGATCACCTCGACCGGCGAGCGCCCGGTCCGTCCGACCGAGGTGACTGCGCTGGCGGGCGGCCCGGTTCTCCTCCGTGGCGAGCTGCACGTAACCGGGCCCGGCGTGGACGAACGCGAGACCCGCGCCGCACTGTGCTCTTGCGGCAACACAGGCAATGCTCCCTACTGCGATGGCAACGGGACATGCGCCGATTGGCCGCACCCTCGCCGGAAAGGTCCCGGCGCCCAGCCAAGCGTGTCGACGAGCTGAGAGTTCGCGCCTGTCAAGCCACCAGAATCCGCCCCAGGGGACGCCGACCGGCGCGCGCCCAGTCCGCGTCAACTGACCCGCTCGCCGCGGGAAGTACTAGAGACTAGACGGGCTTACGTGGGCTCGCCCCACTGGCCGTCGCCGTGGTCGCGCGAGCGCTGATCAGCGCTCGCCGGATCGCCCTCCGGCGCGAATCCTGCCTGTCTGAGCATCCGCCTCAGATCGACGAGCGTCTGTTCGTCGATTTCCTTGCCGTGCGGCGGCCGCAGCACCTCGGTCTCGGGGCCAAGCGTGACCCTGACCTTGCCGTTGTGCTCTTCGGTCGTCGTGCCGACCGCGTTCAGCAACGACAGCACTTGTCGCCATTCGATGTTGCCGCTTGATGAGTGGCCGTAGATCTTCTCGATCGTGTCGCGATGATGATCGTTGAGATGGGGTGGGGTCATGGTGCCTCAGGATCACAATAGACCACGGCCGCGAACCGGAACACCAAGCGCACCCGGACCGCCCGCCGGTGAACTGGCGCCATGTTCACAGCGTTGCCATCAGCTGGGGCTGCCGGCGTCAACCCATCCGCGGAAGCGATCGACGTGCTCGGGTGGCCATGCCCCGTCGCACGGCATGCTGCCGTCGGCAAGGCGCTGGTAGATCCGATCGGCGTTAGTCCGGACGTCCTCGTACGAGGACAGATCGAACGCAGCGGACATCGACTCGATGTCCTTCGACCGGAAGAGCGGCCTGATGTCGCGCTCAAAGCTGGGTGCTTCAGCGTTCATAGGTTTTGCCTCCTGTGCGGTCCGCGGAGCCGCCTACGTTACAACCGTTCCCGCCGCGGATCCGAATACCTCACGCACCCGCCAGGCGATTTCGAGGACCTCAGCTACGCGCGCCTGGTGGCCAGACGGCCATCTCGCAATGCCGCGAGATCCACGTCGTCCAGGCTCGTGACCACGATGTCGGCGTGTGCCGCGGCCAGGCGCTCCGCGTCGTCTGCACGCGAGATGCCGATCGCCGCCATGTCCCCGGCCTTGGCCGCCTGCACCCCGGCCGCGGCGTCCTCCATCACCATCGAGTCCTCGGGTGCGGTCCCCAGCTCCTGCGCCGCTGCCAGGAACATGTCGGGGTGGGGCTTTCCGTGCGCGAAGTCCCTTCCCGAGACGTTGGCGTCAAAGTAGTCGAGCAGCGTCAGACCCGGTCGCAGCGACGCCGAGGTGATCCCGTTCTCCTCGGCGAAGGTGTCGAGCCTGATCTTGCTCAGGAACAGCCCGGCGTTCTTGGACGAGGAGGCGGCGGCAGTCCGGATCCCGGCGTCCTTGACGTGGATGATGAAGCGCAGGGCGTCGGGGTAGGCGGTGAAGTCCCCGGCCTCGATCAGGCGCACAACCATCTCCTGCTTGCGATCGGCGTATTGGGCCAGGCGGTGGTCGTCGTCATCGGGCACGTGGAAGTACTCGAGCGCGGCGCGAGCGCCGTCCATTCGCGGCTTGCCGGACATCTGCTCCTCGTAGACCCGGGACGTGAACGCCTCCGGCGACCAGGTCGTTTGAGCGCGGATATCGCTCCAGTCGTTCTCCATCAGCTCGCGCAGCGATTCGCGCCAGGCCTTCTCGTGGGGCGAGTCGACGAGCACTCCGTCGACGTCGAAGATCGCTCCCTGGAATCGTTTCGGCACGCGTGCTCCTCTCTAGCTGTGGAGTTGCTGCTCGACGCTTCGGTCCGGCTGCAACTCAAAGGTGTAACGGTCCCCGGGACCGAAGTCGCGAACCTGGTCTCCAACCCCAACCTTGATCGGCCGGTTGACGCCCTCGGGATGGGCGGCGAGCGTCAGCCGGCCGTCGGCGAGCGTCACCAGGAGCGGGGTCCGCCGGAACTGCATCGAGAACGACAGCCCGTCGACCGGCGCCGGCAGCCTGGGGTCGAACCGAAGGACCCCGTCGCGGACCTGGGTGCCCATGTAGCTGCGCTGGACGAGGTCGAGCGTGCCGGCCATCACGCCCATGTGGATCCCCTCCTTGGTCGTCCCGCCCTGAACGTCGCCGACGTCGCTCCTCAGGGCCACGAGGAAGCGTTCCCACGAGCTCTCGGCGTCCAGCGCCGCGAGGACCCCGGCGTAAGCGACGTAGCTGAGCGTCGAGCCGTGCGACGTCCGGCGGTCGTAGTAAGCGACGTTGTCGCGTGCAATGTCAGGCCCGTACTCGTAGCCGAGGCGATCGAACAGCCGCTGGAGCTCCGCCGGCGAGAGCAGGTAGAACAACATCACGGTGTCCGCCTGCTTGGCGAGCTTGTAGTGATCGGGGTCATCGCCCTCGGCGCGCAGGATCCGGTCGAGCCGCTGGATGTTGCCGTACTTAGCGCGATAGGCGTCCCAGTCGAGCTCCTCGAGTTGGTCCCAGCCTTCGAACTGGCTGATGATGCCCCCGTCCTGGAAGGGTACGAACATCCGGCGGCTCATGTCCTCCCACGTGCGCAGCTCGTCGTCGCCGAGCCCGAGCCTGTCCCTGAGCGCTTCCGCGCGGCTTCCGGGTAACAGCGAGAGGACCTCCTGCGCGAGCTCGCACAGCCAGGCCACCATCACGTTGGTGTAGGCGTTGTTCCGCAGGCCCCCTTCGGTCGCGCCGGGGTACTTCTCGTGGAACTCGTCCGGGCCCATCACCCCGTGGATCTCGTAGCGGTCGCGAGCCGGATTGAAGTGCGCGATCGACGCCCAGAAGCGGGCGATCTCGAGCATCATTTCCGCGCCGTAGTCGCGCAGAAAGGCCAGGTCCTGGGTCGCCTGGAAGTAATGCCAGATGTTGTAGAAGATCGCGGCGTTGACGTGGCGCTGGTTGCGGCTGAGATCCGGCTCCCAGCGGCCCGACAGCGGGTTGAGGTGGACCCGTTGCGTCTCCTCTTTGCCCTCGCTGCCGCTTTGCCACGGGAACATGGCGCCGCGGAAGCCCGCCTCGTGGGCCGCCGCGCGCGCCTCGTCCAGGCGCCGGTACCGGTACATCAACAGGCCCCGAGTGACCTCGGGCATCCGATAGTTGAGAAACGGATACACATACAGCTCGTCCCAGAAGACATGTCCGCGGTAGGCCTCGCCGTTGAGTCCGCGGGCCGGAACCCCGGCATCGATGTCGGCTGTGTGACGCGAGCACACCTGCAAGAGATGGCACGTGTGCAGGCGCAGCAGGCGCTGCACCTCGTGGTCCGCTTTCACCTGCAGGTCGCATACCCGCCAGAGCTCCTCCCAGGCCGAACGGTGCCGCCCGAGCTCGGCCCCGAAGTCCCCACTGCGTCCCGCCGACGTGCCGGCCCTGGTCAGCGAGTCGCTCGTCGCCGGGTCCCGAGAGGTGGAGAACACGACCAGCTTCTCCACGCGGACTGCCACCCCCTCCCGGACCTCGAACGCCAGAACCTGCTGGATGTAGTCCTCCGTCTGGTAGAGGCTGCGCTGAACCGTCACCGGGTTGGCGCCTTCGAAGACGCGGCTCCGCGCCGCCTGGCTGATGTACAGGTTCGACTGTCGGGTCTGCACCTTCAGCGCGATCACCTCGGGCCCGAACGTCCGCGGCGAGACCGGATCGAGGTGCCGGCCCTCGAGCTGCTGATAACGGGCGACGCCGCTGTTGGTCACGCGCCCGTCGAGCGCGCAGACGACCTCGACCCGCCCAGACCAGTTCTCTGCGGTCAGTGTCCACTCGATCCCCGCGTGGTGGACGTCCGCCATGCTGACGAACCGGCGGCTTTGCAGGCTCGTCTCCCGTGAGCTGCGATCGCGGAAGCGGAGCTCCCGCACGACCACTGCATTGCGGATATCTAGCGAATGGCGGTAGTCGAGGAGCTCGACGTCGGCAAGTCTGATTGCGTCTTCACCCTCGATCCGCACCTTGACCACCAGCCAGTTGGGAAGGTTGACGAGATCCTCATTGAGCACGGGCAGCCCGCCGAGGATGGTGGTCTCCCTGTTGTAGACGCCGTGCGCGTACGTGCCGGGGTAGTGCACCCCGTCGGCGTCCTCCCACTCGGCTGTGCCGCGGGCGCACAGATATCCGTTGCCGGTCGAGGTCAACGCTTCGCGAAGCCCCTCCTGATCCGGATCGAAGCCTTCGTAGGTCAGCGCGAAAGCGTCCATTGCATCTCTCTCCGCATCCTGCCGAGTCGCCGGTCGACGATCGCTGACAAGCGTCGCAGCGAGCCGCCGCGATGTCAATCGACTCGGCGCGACCGGCCTCGCTTTGGAGCGGCCCTGACACCTTACCGTCACCTGTCGAATCACGACATCCTGAAAGGTCATTGGATCGCCTCCGCCTCGTGTTTGAAGCTCTCGACGCGGCCGGACACCCAGACAAACGACCGGATTAGCATCGGTTGTCGGTCAGCAGCGGGGCAACCGCGTTCTGCTCTGCGCCCGGCGATCGCTCATCTCCCAGCCCGCTCGCGTCACGCGTGCGCTTCGGCGACGTTCCACCGAAATCCCCGGCAGCCACGCCATCTACGTGTCCCAGCCGTCTGCCGTCGCCAGCCTGATCACCCAGGCGGCACGGTCCCACCGCGACACCGCTGGAGCCCTCGCGGGCGCGGGGCGTCGCCTGACCCATCCCGGTTGGCCGGCGTGACATTCCGACGTCCTGCCGGCCAGCGGCAGCTGGCCTCGTCGCTCGCTGAGGACAAGACGCCCGGACCAGAGCAGATCCTCCGGTCGACTTGCCAGACGACCTACAAGTTGGTCTTGCTTCGTGGACCTCGCGCCGGACGTTTTCGTTGGCGAGCAGGTTGCAGAGGAAGATCGTGAGCCCGACGCGTCCGAGCTCGTCGAGTGTTTGGTGGGCCCACGATCCGAGCTGCTTGGAGTCCGACGTACAGACGGTGCCCGGGCTCCAGAGCAGCTCGTGGCGGACCTGGAGCGTCTTGTTAACGATCTCGACGATCGCGGCGCGGAGGTTCTCGCGGGTGAAGTAGATCCGCCGGAACCGGCGCGGCGCCGCCTCGGTGTCGTCGGGATGCCCTTCAACCGCGTCGGCGATCCGCTTGATCCCGATGTTCGACCCGAGCGCGAACGAGACGAGCAGCTTGCGTCGCCGTGCGGTGTCGGCGTCGGTGATCTCCCGGGAGGCGACCGAGAGCAGACGTCTGGTGAACCCGGACGGGTGGTCGGCCTCCTCGAGCACGTCGAGCAGATCGATCATCCCGTGGCGGCGTTCGATCTCGGCGTGCAACGCCGGCGGTTGCGGCGCATCAGGCAGGCGGCCGAGCGGCGGGACAGCGATCCATGGCTTGCCGTGCCACATGCTGATCCGCACCCCGCCGGCCGTCCGAGCGCGGATCGCCCGGTCGAGCCGGTCCAGCCCGACGATTAGTCGCTGTTGCAGTCCGGCGATGAACTGCGCGGAGTCAAGTGGCTTGCAGTGGAGACCCGCGTTCGTTGTCGCGCGGGTACGCGTCGCGACCAGGATCGCGTGGCTGCTTGTGTCCGATCGCGGCAGCGCGGCCGGCCGGCTAAGGATCGCGCGCGCCTCTTCACAGGCTCGAAGCCCGCCGTTCGGATCAACCGCTCGACTCCCTCGCCAGCACGGTCGTCGTCGGTCGCGTAGAAGAGGACCGCCGGCTCCGGTGACCGGTTGCTAGAGGACTCGAAGAGATCGGCCGACAGGGTTCCAAACGCCACAGCCAAGCACGCCCCCGCCGGCGACCACCCGGCGACAACCGCGCCCGAGGATTGCCCTTTCGGCAGCAGACGTGAGACCATACCGTGTGCGTCGACGGCGACGGAGTTGCTCGGAACGGCCACGAGCTTGTCGGTTAGCGGGTCGGCAATCTCGTCTATGAGGCCATCCAGCACGGCAAACCGCAGCGCGAGGACGACGGCATCGGCGCCTTGCAACGCGTCGCGGTTGTCGACGGCGGCGACCGCAGCTCGACCGATCTTTGCAGCCGGCGGGGAGGTGCTGTCAGGATGACCGTCCCCCGCCGTCCTTGGTGAAACGCCACGGGCGAGTAACAGGATCAACGGATCGCGTCCCTGTAGCTCGCTTGGCGTGCGGACCGTGCCGGTGTGGTCTGGCAACGAGTAGTCGGGGAACACACCGCCTGGTCCGATGTCAGAAAGTGGTTCCTCGTAGCGATCCTCGGCGCATGAGATCCCTACTCCACGCCCATGACCCAGCGCCGGCGCGTCGCCAGGTGTGAGCACGTCCGACCTCGGGCAAACCGACTGCTGTCGGCGCCATCGGCGACGACAACGACCCGTCTCCAAACTGCGGTCGCGGTTTCGGTTGAGCCAGACTGCCGGCGTCCTGGAGGATTCCTAATCCTGTCCTCACATCTCCGACCAGAGGAAGAGGTAAGCGATGAACTCGATGGCCGGGTCCGCAGGCACCCCCCGCTTCGACGAAGCGGCGCTCAGGCGCGGAGCGGGGAGCGTGCGGCATCCACTCGCGCGGGCGCTGCTGACGTTGACGTTTTCGACCGGCCTTGTCGATGCCGTCAGCTATCTAGCGCTCGGCCGGGTGTTCACGGCGAACATGACCGGAAACGTCGTTCTGCTGGGTTTCGGGATCGCGGGGAGCGGCGGGCTGCCCGTGGTTGCTCCCATGATCTCTCTGGGCGCGTTCCTCGTCGGAGCCGTCGCCGGCGGCGTTCTGGTGAGACGAATCGCGGGGCGTCATCGCACGCTTGTGGCGCGCGCACTGGCAATTGAGACGTTCCTGCTCGCCATCGCCGCGGTCGTGGCGGCCACGACAACGGTCGATCCAGGCAAAGCCTCGGCGTACGCGCTTATCGTCCTCATGGCCTCCGCGATGGGTGTCCGCAACGCGATCGTGCGGTCCATCGCCGTGCCGGACCTGACCACGACGGTGCTGACGATGACGCTGACCGGCTTTGCGGCCGAGTCACGGCTCGCTGGGGGCTCCGGCAAAGGGTCGGTCCGAAGGCTCGCCGCGGTTCTGGCGATGCTCGCCGGCGCGGTCGCCGGCGCGTTGCTGTTGAAGGCCAGCGTATTCGCTCCGTTGGGTCTCGCCGCGGTGATAGCGCTCGCCACGTGGCTGGTATATGTCCGGGCCGCGGGTCGTTTGGGCAGCAACGCCCAGTGAGCGCGCTGGCCCGTTCAGTGTTCGACGCCCCTCCTCGCCTCGCTCCCACGTCTCGCCGCGCCCGAGGCACCAGCCGAGGGCATGTTCGCGGCAGGTGTGGTTCGTCCCCAGCCGGATGCTGGCGGTCGAGCAGTTCGCATACGAGCACGGCGCCGGCGCAGTTGAGCCCGAGGTCACGGCGGGCTTCAGCACGACCCGCAGGAACAGATCGCCGGGCGGACACCATCGCGCCCCTCGACCCCTCGGCGCGCAGATAGAGCCTGTCGGGCACGAATTGAGCCACACCCCGTTACTGGACTAGCGTCTTGAGCCGCTGCAAGGAGGCATCCAGCTCCTTTTGAGCGACAAGGGACACCGCCAAGCCGGCAATGCGTCCGAACGGGCCACCGGGTAGCTCGTACTCGTTGATGTAGGAGAAGGTCGTCTCGCGCCCCGCGTCATCGGAGTCGAATCGATAGACGACGCGGGCGTCCGAGCCGAGCGGTCCTCGCCCTTGCCACACGACACGCTTGCACGGCTCGTGCTCGACGACCGTCCAGCGCGCCCGGAACGTGCGGCCGGCGATTCTGAGCACCTGGGTCAGCTCCGAGCCCCGCTCCAGCGGGCGATCAGGCGCATCCTGGAGGCTGTCGTGAATCGTCACCCACTCGGTCAGACGGGAAGGATCAACCACGACGTCGTAGACCTTCTCCACCGGCGCGTCGATCGTGATCTCAGCGGCGTCGCGGAAGGGGAACTCCCGCTCCCTGTCGCGCATGTCCGGGTTGATCGCGGCAAACGGTGGACCCGCATCTTCGGCGACCTTCGCCGGATCTGTGACGGTTGTCGTGCGGCTCATCGCCTTGCTCCATTCTGTTGCGTTCCGATGACGTCGAAGCCAGCTCGAGTGCGGCTGCGCAGGGCGTGCAACTCGTGACTGATCTGTTCCTCCGTGGAACCCGGCCTCCGGTCGTGCCTGCGGTACACGTCCCACGCGTTGAACGCGAGACCGATTCCCCAGCCGACGATCGTCATCCGACCGCCCGGCACGCCCACGAACCGGCCGGCGCCACCCCGGAGATCCTCGACCTGCGAGGTGTCGAGCCGAGCCTGGTCGCTGAAGCCGGCGTGAGTGCTACCCGTGTTCCCCATTGTCCGATCTCCCTGGGTCGTGAAAAGAACTTGCGTTCGCGCTGCGGGTCGCATGGTGGATCGCAGACCCTGTGGTAAGGCTGCGGAAACCCTGTCGCGGGATCGTTCCCCGTCGGCGAGCGGCGCCGGCATCCGTTGCCGACTGAGCTGTAGGTGCTGGAGCCACCGTGCGTCGGCAGAGCAGCGATGCTGCGCGTCGGGGCTGGAGGTGTATCCCCAGCGCCACGGCATGCGGGCGTCGCCAGCCATGACGCCGAACGGCGTCGACATCAACCCGCGCGTCTGCCAGATCGCGCCCGCGAGCCTACTGCTCGCGGGCGCCGACCCGAACCAGTCCTGGGTGTTCGCCGGCGACAGCCTCGCGCAACCGATCGTGGGCCGCGACCGGCGTGACGGCGCGCTGAAAATGGTGAGCTCGTGCTCCGGTACACGACGTGGGCGGGATCACCAGCGGTGCGTGTTCGGCGTGAGCGGGGATCACCAGCGGTCCGTGTTCGGCGTGGGCGGCGAGCGTCAGCGGTCCGTGTTCGGCGTGGGCGGCGAGCGTTAGCGCCGATGCGGGCGTGCCTAGCCCGCGCGCTGCGCGTAACCGGTCAAGGAGCGGGGGCCGGTCGGGAAGCATGGGCGCCAGGCGGCGGCCCCCGAGGTCAGCGCACTCGCGCTGGCGCAATCGGCCAACTCCGCCGGCGCAGGTTTGACTCAGGCCCGCGAGCGCCGGCTGCTGCTTTGGCGGGGCCGCGGAAGCGCTTGCCCGACTGCGGCATCTCGGCGACGAAGTCGTCATGTCGGAGCTCGTACTCCGCGTCGGCACCGAGGTTTGTGACCATGTTCGTCAGCGTCGCGCGGATTTGCCGATCGTTCATCGTGGTCACTCCTCCTTTGCTTGCGCGTCTCCGTTCGCGCTTACGCTTTCTGCATCTCGCTGACGTACGTGAGCACGGCCAGCACTCGGCGGTGTCCGTTCTGGCTGTCGGGGATGTTGAGCTTGGTGAGCACGTTGCGGACGTGCGTCTCGACAGTGCGCTCGCTGACGACCAGGCGCCCTGCGATACCGGCGTTGGTGAGGCCCTCGGCCATCAGCTCGAGCACCTCGCGCTCGCGGTCAGACAGCTCGGCCAACGCGCCAGCGTGGCGGCCGTGGCCGAGCAGGCGACCGATGACCTGCGGATCCAGTGCCGAGCCGCCACGGGCGACGCGCTCGGCCGCGTCGAGGAACTCGTCGACGGCGAGCACGCGGTCCTTGAGGAGATAGCCGAAGCCGCCCAGTGTCACGAGCTCGATCGCGTGGCTGGTCTCGATGTGCTGGGAGAGCACCAGCACCCCGACCTGGGGATGGCTGCGCTTGATCTCGTAGGCGGCGCGAGCGCCCTCGTCGGTGAAGGTCGGCGGCATTCTGATGTCGACCACGACTAGGTCAGGGCGATGTCCTGCGACCGTCGCCATCAGGTCCCGTGCATCTCCTCGGGACGCCGTGACCTCGTGCCCGCCGTCGGCGAACAGCCGCCCGAGCCCCTCGCGGAGCAGCACCTGGTCCTCGGCGATCACTACCCGCATGGCAGCTCCGCGGTCACGATCGTGCCTTTGTTCGGAGCACTTTCGACGTGCAGTCGACCGCCGTGAGCTGCGACTCGGTCGTGCAGCCCGCGCAGACCGCCGCCTTGGTTCTCGACTACACCGCCGACGCCGTCATCGGTGACGCTGACGACGAGGTGCCCGTCGCTTCGCTGCGCGCTGACGGTTACCGCCGTCGCGCCCGAGTGCTTGATCGCGTTGGTCAGGCCCTCGCATGCGATGAAGTACGCCGCCGCCTCGAGTCCGACGCTGAACCGTTCGGTGGTCGTGCGCACCTCAACGGGCACCGGCGCGCGCCCGGCCAGCTCGCGCAGCGCCGGATCCAGCCCGGCGTCGAGCTGCGCCGGCGGGAGTCCGTGCGCCAGCTCGCGCAGCTCGTCGATCGCGATCGCGATCTCGGTCACGGCACGATCGATCGTCTCGTCGGCGCGAGCCGGCTCTCCTGAGCCGAGCTGGTGCTGAGCGTGCCGTAGCCGTAACCCGATCGAGACCAGCCGTTGCTGCGCGCCGTCGTGCAGGTCGCGCTCGATCCGCCGCCGTTCGGCGTTTCCGGCCGCGACGATCCGCGCGCGTGAGGCCTGCACCTCCGCGAGCTGTCGCCGCAGCTCCACACGCAGCCGCACGATCTCGATCGCGAGCCCGCCGGCCTCGACGAGTGTCACCAGCGGATCAGGACGCTGCGGGCCGGTCGGCCGGTGCAGCACCATCGCCACCGGGGCGCCGGCGCGGAGCACCGGTGTCCGTACGCGAGCGTCCGCCGGGTCGTCGCGCACTTGCATGCCGGCCGTGTCGACGTACACCTCGCTCTCGGGCAGGAAGAACCTCATCTCGAGGTCGGGATCGGACAGCAGCTCACGAAGGAGCGGCTCGACCTCCTCCGGGGCAGACTGTCCGGAGCGCAGCCGCTCCAGAAACTCCGACACGCGCTGGATCGCCTCGTAGCGCGCGCGGCTGAAGCGGCGATCGACGAGGTCCTGAAGCGCCGAACGCAGCGGGCGAAAGGCAACCGCCGCCACGAGCGTCGCCCCGGCGGTGACCCACGCAGAGTCGCTGCCCAGCGCTGTTCCGAGCGCCAGTGCTGTGACCGCGTACGCCGCAGCCAGCAGGAGCGTCAGGGCTCCGTAGACGGCCGCGCGTTCGATCGCGACGTCGACGTCATAGAGCCGGTAGCGCGTGACCGCCACCCCGACGGCGACCGCGAACACGGTCAGCACCAGCCCGACGATCCCGATCCGCACAGCGAGCCCGCCGTGCGGCCATGGAAACCAGGTCAGCATGTCGAGCGTCGCCGCGGCAGCCACGACAGCGCCGACCGCGAGCACCAACTTGAGCTGCTGTCGAACGTCACCACGCGAGCGGCGCAGCCGCATCGCCAGCGACGTCGCGCCGAGGCCCATCACGGCGACCGCCAGCACCCAACCGAGCATCCCCGCCACGATCGTCGCTTCCCTGATCCCGCCGATGTCCAGCGGGTTGGACAGCGACTCGAACGGTGCTGGGATCGACCCCGGCTCCAGAACGCTCGGCACCGACAGCAGCACGACCGCCAGCCAGCTCAGCGCCGCCGCTATACGCCACCGCGCCGACGCCAGGCGACCGTCGGGGAACAGCATCAGCGAAAGCCCGATCAGCGCGGCTGACGGCTGTGACACCGGATTGCTGAGCCAGGCGGCGATGGCCATCGTAGGGACGCCCCCAGGGCGGTTGAGCCCGTACGCCGCGTATTGGTAAGCCAGCAGGCCGATTGCAAGCAGGAGGCCGATCACCAAAAACAGCCACCCCACGGCGTTGTCGACCACACGCGCCGTGATGATCGCCCCGGTGCTGGCGAACGCGACCGACATCGCCGCGAACGACAAACCCCCGAACCCGGAGAACAGGTCATCGGTCAGCGTACGGTCCCAGCTCAGCGCCAGCAGCACCACGCTGCCGATCGCCGCGGCGACGGTGATCGCCCAAACCACCGCCACCCCGAATCGTGCGCGGTAGGTCATTTACCTGCCATTGTCCCCCAGCGGGGGTGGTCGGGGCAACCGCGCCAGCGCGGACGCTCGCCTGCGTACCAGCACTTACCGCCAAGCAGCGCTGACGCTGTCGCAAGTCCCGCGCGAGCCCGGATTTCACGACGGCAGCGCGGCCATAGCCTGCCGCACCATGAACAACTCACTCACCACATACCGACGGCGCGGGGGCATCGCCCTGATCGCCGGCGCACTACTCACGATTGCCGGCGCTCTGCTGTCAGCAATCGTCCAGGGAACCAGCTCCGTTCCGGACGACCTGGTCCGCTACCCGTTCTCCCACGACGCGTTCCTACCGTTCACCGTGTTCGCCGCCGTCTGTCATCTCTTGATGCTCACCGGGGTCGTGTTCCTCGCGCGGGGCAGGCTCGCGGGCGACAGCAGGATCGGCAACATCGGCCTGCGCTGCGTCATCGCCGGCCTAGCACTGCTGTTCGTGTGCGAATGGGCGCAGCTGCCGTTCGCCGATCAGCACACCTCGAACACCGGACCCTCGATCGTCGACGCCGGATTCGGCCTGGCCACGCTGCTGCTCGCCGGCGGCATGCTCGCGGTCGGCGTCGCGACCCTGCGCCAGCCGAACTGGGGGTCATGGCGCCAGTACGCGCCGCTGATCTGCGGGCTGCTGTCGCTGTTCGTGATCCCGATCCAGTTCACCGAGGTGTTGTGGCTCGGGATCACCATGCTCTGTGCGGGCTATGTGGTGCTGGGCGTGGCGGTGATCAGCGAGGGCGCCCGCCGCACCGACCATGCAATCCAGATTGCGTGAACCAATGCCCTCGGCCGGCCGCCGACCGCTCGCGGCCGGCCAGCACGGCGAGCAGCTCCAACGTCGCCGCCCGCGGCAGCCGACTTGTAACGTCGCGGGTAGCGGTCGCGGCTCGGTGTCTCGCGAGCCGTCGCTCGACCGGGTGGGCAACATGACAACCACCTGAACCACCGGCACATCCGTGGATAACCGGATGCGTGGCAACGCGCCCGTCTGGTTCGGGAGATCCGGCGAAACGGACCGGCGAAAAGACCGGCACAGCGCCCCGGGGCTCACCCAACCACCTCAAGGCCCGTGACCACGGCCGAGTCGGGCCCAGAGGAGCCACGCCGCCGACGTGACT
The DNA here is from genome assembly GCA_963836715.1 of uncultured Solirubrobacterales bacterium. Taxonomy (GTDB): domain Bacteria; phylum Actinomycetota; class Thermoleophilia; order Solirubrobacterales; family Solirubrobacteraceae; genus Palsa-465. Next base: position 20,424 of record CAWIKH010000007.1, on the reverse strand, counting down.
ACTCCAGGCGTGGAGCAGCCACCCTGGGCGTCTCGTGACGAGGGCGGGGCGTGGACCTGCCTTTGCTATCGCGCGGGCCTCTCGGTGGCGAGTTTGCGCGTCCAGCTCCGCGCGGCAAGCAAGGCTCCGCGACCGGCGCAGACCCAGGGGAACGCGATGGCAGACCCCGAGGGGAACGCGCCGGCTGGGCCAGCCGACCGGCCCGCCACCCAAACGAACCCGTCCCGGGCGGAAGCGTCAGTATGGCCGTTCGCCGCTAATGCCCTCGATCGACTCGCGCATGAGCACACGCTGATACGCGTCGTGCATGATCAGCTCGCACGGGCGGGTGTGGGCAGCCCACAGGTATGCCACTCGACGGATCTCGTCGAGCGTCTCGCACGTGACTTGCGCGTGATGCGCGGGCAGCTCAACCTCCCAGCGGCCGCCGTCGTTGAGCTGTACGAGGACCGTAACCGGCTCGCTGGCAGCGGAGCTGGTGGCCTCGGTTACCGGCGATCTCATGAATTCCCCTTATCGTGAAAGAGCGGTTTGCGCTGATGGTTGCATCGTGGAACGCGGCCCCTGTGGAGAGCCTGTGGAAACCCTGTCGCCTGACTCGGCATCCTCGGCCGCGACATGCTCGGGTCGGTGTTTCAATACTTTGGTGCGATGACGGGCGGGAAGGTCACGGCGGCTCGGGCGTGGGCGGTGGCGGGGGGTGTGTATCCGCACCCGAGGATCCCGGTCGGGTATGTGCGGGGCGAGGACGGCGTGCTGGTGGTGGAGCCCGCGGCGGCGAGGGTCGTGGTGCGGGCGTTCGGGCGCCGCGACCTGGGCGCGTCGTTGGTGGAGATTCAGGCGTTTTGGCCGGGAACGGGATCGAGCGCGCGCTCTCTGGTGTGGCGTGGATGTTGCGCTCTCGGATGTATTTGGGGTGAGATCCATTTCGGCGGGCTGCATAACCCGCGGGCTCACGGGGCGATCGTGAAGGATCGTGGGCTGTTTGAGCGGGTGGCGCGGCGGGCGGTTTCGCGCGGGCGCCAGGCCAGGTCAGAGCGGCTGTTGGCCCGTCTGGGGGTGCTGCGCTGTGGGACGTGCGGGTCGCGGATGGTGATCAACTCCGACGGCGGCAGCTACCGCTGCGGCGACACGAGCTCAGGTCCGCGAGGCGGACGAGGCGATCGAACGCGCCAACGCGGATGTTGATGACACGATCCGGCCGCTCGGCGGGCTTGGCTTGTTGCGCCGGCTCGCGAGCCAGGAGACCTTGGAGAAGCTGACCAAGGCGCTCGATGACGCGCACGCCGTCCGGGCCCGACTCGGCGACGGCGGGGAGAGCGATGTCATCGGTGCTGATGAGATCGACACGCTGTGCGAGCCGGCGAAGCGGTTAGCGGCTTGGCGACGGCTGATCGGCGACACCGTCGAGTCGGTTACGGTCGCGCCGGCGATGACGGCGGATGGGCGCGCCGGTCGCCTCTGGGACCCTAGCCGGATCGAGATGAGGTTTCCTGGGCCAGCGTCCTTAAGGAAGCCGCCAGCAGCGAGGTCTCGCGCTTCCGTCGACGCCCTCGCGTCGTAGGCCTCGCAGAACCCGTTCGACCGTCGCGGAGTCGGACGTCGTCGTCGGGCACGATTTCCGCCACCGCGAGAAGCAGCAGCTCGAGCTCGATGTCACCGGCGGTGCGAGATTCGTCCGTCGGGGAGGCGCGAGCTCGCGAGCCCGCGGTCGTCTGTCAGCAGCCGTCGGTTGTACGGAGCCCACAATTCGGGGATCGCCGGCGGTCACGGCCACGCGGTCGGCGCGACTATCGCAACCGTGGCAAACCACGCGTCCGATTCAGCCGCGAGTGACGACCCGTGCTGGGCGGACCAGGCGCGCCCGACGACTGGTGAGATCGTTAGCTTCGCCCGACCGAGCTCGGTCAGGAGCAAGCGGCCCGGCGTTTGCTGGGGCGCGCTGATTCGGCTAACGCTCGGAGGCGTCGGCTTCTGCAATCGCCGCGGAGCGGCACTCTCACCGGCGGGCACGCCCTAGCTGCTGGTATTGCTCAAAGGCAGCAGCGTCGTCGAGACTGCTGGAACTCGATCGAACCGGCAGTCTGCGGCATGCTGCCGGATCGGCGACAAAGGGGCAGTGACGTTGGCGCCGACGCAGACCGCTGAGATCGTTCCCGAGCAGGACTCAGGACCGGCCTGGTTCAGGCCCTTGTAAAGCCGGGCGAGCGGGCGTCTCCGCAGAGTGTTCTCACGCGGTGGCCGAGGACCGGGGGGTCTTACCCCAATCCAGGACGGTGCCGGCGATACCTCGGATGCCACGCTGGGGGAGGCGCGCAACTCTCGCCGGGGCGCTTACTTTGCTTTCGCGCGCAGCCGACGTGCCGCCAGTCGCTGCATCAGGACTCCAAAGCGCTCACCAACGGAGCCCTCAGTGGGGAGAGCGCCGAGCTGACGTCCGATAGCCATCATGTCTGTCACTGTATGGACGCGCCTGATGAGCTCCCCCTCGAACTCGTGGATGTCCACCCCGGCCATCTCGATCACGCCATTCGTCGGCGCAAAGCCCGGAGGATCCAAGGTGCCGGTGAAACGACCCGCTCCCTTCCATGCTCCCGCCAGCTGAGTTCCGTCGAGCGAGATGAACGGTTCGCCAACCGCCTCGAAGTGGGCATCCGGCATTGCGCGGAAGAACGAAGAGAGCAACTCGCGCAGCGCTGCCTTGCCGCGCAGGCTTCCGCCAGGGACGCCCGGGTCCTCCCAAATCACGTCTTCGGTGGTGAGAGATAGAAGCTGCTCCGGATCATGTGAATTCCAAGCATCGACGAAGCGCCGCGCCCACTCTCTGGCGCGCTCGGGCCTGATACCAGCGTTCGTTTGAGTCGCCCCTTCCAACCTTGCGCCTCCTCTCGACCTTGTGCTGATGCTCAGCGGACTCTACGTCGGCAAAGTCGCTCGATCAAGGTAGGGCGCCCTCAGCGTCCGGGATCCTCGTCTCCTCGCCGCTCGCACCGCCGAGGTAACCGAGCCTGCACCACGAACGTACGACCCGCGGGTCGAGCCGGTGGGTCCCGAATGTCCACGGATGCAGCTGTCGCGCGCCAGAACCGGGAGCTGCCCTTCGCCACGGCCTTGCAGAAGACACCGCCGGCGGCCGCCGTGCTCACGCCGCTAAGCACCAACCGCAACGCGGCCGATGGATCTCCTTGCTTCTGCTCCCACGAACCAGCAGCGAGGTCGTCTGCCGAGACGAGCGGCAGCGTGGCTTCTGCTCTGGGCCGCCGGCCAACTCAAGCGGCAGTATCCGCGTCGCAGCTGGTGCGGGACGGAGCGGAAGCCAGGACCGAGCGCCGGAGAGTTCCGCTTCGACGCGATCGCTAGCGGGATCTCTGCAAGCACGCCGGTCGGCGCGCTCTCCCTATCCGCGCAAAGCGAGGGAGGCGTCCACGACGGCGAGAGCCGCGCAATGCCGGCGGAGGAGGTCTCTTGCTCGCCGGGATCGCGCCGAGCGGGGCGCACGAATATCGTCTCGCTCGGGTTCACCTCCAATGCGATCAAGGTCCCTCTCGGGCTCTGGGAAGGAAGCGTGGGCGAGCTACGAGTCCCAGATCGGGCCGAATGCCGGGATCCCGCGACGCTCCAAACCGTGAACGACCTGCCAGGTGACCTTGTCGTTTGAGATGCAAAGTACGGCCTCGGCTCCGGACTCCAGATACGCGGCGTACGCCAATCGGAGGATGTCAGGTCGCTTACCGCGCTGGTCGGTGTTCCAGATCACGGCGTCTGGCTGCGCGTCCATGATTTCCGTCACCAGCGCCTCGCCGAACGTCTCACATGGGTCCCTTGTTACCCAGACTAGCCGCGATGGACGCTCTCTGGTCAGGATGTGGGGCAGCACCGGGCCGATGCCGCTACCGGTGGTGACGTAGACCATCTTCGTGAACAGGTCCCCCACGTTGGCCACGCTGTGCGTCGGTATTCCCCGCACCCACACGCTTTCCGGTGGATCGTCGATGAACGCACCGGTCCAGTCTCCGGCCCGAGAGATGACCATGCGATAGCCGGACGACCCGGCGCGCGGCGGAACGTTGGCGAATTGATGCCATCCCACGAACGGCTTGCGGCTGATCGGTCGGGTGGTCCCGACCCCTGGTTTCGCGCCGTGGTCCAAGCTGATCACAACGGCGTGCTCGGACGGTCGTTCGACGGCGATTGGAACCTTGCGTAGCAGCATCCACGGCCACGCGACAAACACGACTGTCGTCACGAGTATCCAGACAGTCGGTGCGGTCAGCAGTGCTGAGCTGAGGCTGCTGTGGTCACGTTGACCCGCGACGAACAGGACGGTGTCGACGCACACGAGCAGCAGAGCAGCCCAGCCGCACAACCGATGCGTCACTTCGAACTTGTCGTGCGCAGCGCCACGCCGATGCGGTAGCGCCATGATGATGATGATGATGAACAGCGCGACAACGGCGTACGACATCGCGACGTTCACGACCGAGACATGATCGACGCCTCGTGCCAGGTCGTAGGTGAGGGAGCCCACGAACGCGGCGTACCACAGCGTTCCCGCGATCGCCGCGCCGACGTGCAGTCCGCCGAAGTGGTAGTACTTTCCGAACATCCAGCGGAGGCGCAGCGGCCATGACGTCGGCGGCCGCGTGCCGAGCCAGCAGAGAAAGTTGATCACGTACTGCTGGCGCAGGATGATCGCCAGCCCGAAGTTCGTCACCGCCACGAGCGCGATCGAAGTCAGGTGTGGGCTCTTGCCACTCCACCAGGCACCGCGCGCCAGGCCATACCACAGCACTGCCACGTTCACCGCCATCACGAGAGCGATCAGGCGGTTGTAGTGCCTCAGGCGGGGGTGTTTGAAGACTCGCTGCATCAGCCTGGTCCACGCAGGCAGCGGGATGGCGTCACCGCGCGGGGTCACGCGGACGCTGCGCACCTGCAACAGCTGCGCCAGGCCAGCGGCCGTTGACTCCGAACGCCGGACCAGCTGGTTGAAGGCCCCTTCATCGAGGGTCAACGCCTTCACGTTGCCGACCGCGCGCACCGTCGCACTGCGCCGACCCGATGTAAGCAGACCTACCTCACCGAAGAACTGGCCAGGCAGGAGCGTCCGGATATAGACGTCGCGGTCCGCGCTCCACTGGATGACCTCAGCCTCGCCTGACGTGATGACATAGAAACGATTGGCCGGCTCACCCTCGGCGACGATCACCTCACCGCGTCGGTACCGGGTCCGTTGCAGCCGACTGGCTGCCTCCATAAGGGGCGGGGCGGACACGTCCGGGAAGGCACGGACCAGCCACTTGTAGCGTCGGTGCGTCCAACTTAGCCGGCCGAGGAGGCTTCCGATGCGCCGTTGACGCCCACTCGACTTCCAGCCGCTGCCGCTCAGTCCGGTCACCGATACCCCCTGCGGCCGGCCGCCACGAGCGCGAACCCGCGATACCGGCCGGCGATCCTCAGCCCATCAGCGCAGGAACACAACGGCCCGCCAACCCGATGCCCACAGCGGCGCGTAGGCCACCGCTCGGCCCGGGCCGAAGCGCCAAATACAGCCGACGCCGCCGCGAACTCCAACGCCCGACCCGTCCCCAACACGCCATCTCCCGCCCGGTCATGACCTGCGGGCCCCGGGACAAACATGAGATTGAATCGGACGGACTGCTGCTGTCGCAGCCCCGTCCCACTCCTGTGCCTGATCTGAATCGCTGGACACCAACCGCAAACCACCGCGCCCCCAACCCGGCTTCGCTCGGCGACCGTCCACCGTCGACTCTACTCAACTCCGCTCAAAACGCAACAGACCGGACACCCATCAATCGGAACTCAGTGACCTGGATTCGAAACCGAGCAGGGCGGTTCGCAGCGCGGACGGCGCTGGCGCACCCCCCTCCGCGCTCACCTCAGGTCTTTTCTGTTAGGCCTCGAGAGACGTGCTCCTCGCCAAAACCGCGCCTCGGTGTTTGCACGCTCCCTGCTAATGGCCGGGTCGATGCAGAAGTCTTAGCTGGTGCCCGCCGCGCTGCCGGATTCACGAACTACCGGCAGTGTCGACCGGTCCGGAACGATCGATTGAGACTGCTGCATGGGGCTAGCTCCAGCAGCGTTGAGTGGCAAGATTTGAGCCGTCGAGGCTGCTGGTTTGGAACGATTCCGGCAGTTAGCGGGCCGCGGCTGCCCGGCGTCCGCCGGGCTTCTGCTCCCGTTCCAAACGGGCAGTCCGGCTCACCGATCGCAGGCCTGTTGAGACTCCCCGCAACGCACCAATAGCGACCACGGCGACGGCTCGAGAGGCGTGACTGCTCGTGGGCGAAACCAGGCGCCGCTGGGGCCGGCATAATCGTTAGCTCCGGGTAGCCGGACGCGTTCGCGAGCAAGCACTCGGCGCGGTTTGCTGGCACGCGCAGCATCGGCTAACGCGAACAGTGTCCCCTCCTCCAATCGTCGCCGACGGGCAGTCTCAACGTCGGCCGCGAGCAGACAGCTGGTCGTACTCAATACCAGCACAGCAGGCCAGCACTGCCGGATCGCCGGGGTGATGCGAAGCTGGCGGTCGCGCGCTCTATCGCTAGCCCGTCGCCTGCGAGAGCCATGTCGACGTCGCCGGGGTCTACCGCTTCGACCCGAGCGCCAGCAAGATCGCCGCGAGCACCCGGCTCCTCCTGTTGGCGAGATGCCGGTGGCGCGGATTTGCGGCGCACCTCATAGGCTTTCACGTTGGTGGGGGGAGCTCAGTCGGGATCACAACGGTTGGTGAGATCGTTCCGGATGATCAGGCGGCGTCGACGCGCCCGCCTCAACGCTAGCCGCAATGGCGAGAAGCCGACAGATCCTGCGCTCGCGCCTTTCGACGACAGCGGCGCATATCCTCGCGCTCAGATCCCGGTCAGCTCGACGCCCGCGCAGATTTCCGCAACGTCGCTGCACCACGGCCAGTGGCACAGCTCGGGCTTCCGTCTTTCCAACACTACGCCTACGAATTCCGTAGATAGCCGCCGTTCCTCGGCCGTTGTTTACGGATGGATGCCAGTGCTTGGAGTGGGACACTGGCTTCGCTCCGCATAGAAGGACGATTCGATGACGTTCGGCGTGTTCCGTCCAGGTCTGACTCCCGGCGCAGAGCTGGGGAGGGACGGCGGTGGAGCGCGATCAGCGCCCGCGAGGGAGCGGTCGGGGGTCACGCGTTCTGGTCGCCAACGGCCCGTTTCCGAGAAAGTGATTTCGGCTCGCGGGTTGCGGATCTCGTGTGGGGATTTTGAGGCGGTGCGGGGGGTCGATTTGGAGGTCAGTGGGGGGAGGAAATGGACATCCTCTTGGCACAGGCACCGGTCTACAAGATCGCTAGCCACGAAGTGCATCCGCTGGCCGAGACGCGCGGCTATACCCCGATCGGCGCGACGCAGGCGGAGTAGCGTATGACCTGGAAGCGCAACGTGCTCGTGGTGGCCAACGTCACGGCGACGTCCAGTGAGCTCGTCGGCGCGCTGAAGGAGCGAGCGGCGGGCGGGCCCGCGACGTTCACGCTGATCATTCCGGCCACGTTCGGGCGAGCGGCCGCGCACGCGAGGCTCGCCGAGGCGCTTGAGCATCTGCGCGAGCAGGGGCTCGAGGTCGATGGAAGCGTCGGCCACGCGGATCCGGTGGTCGCGGTCACCGAGGCGTGGGACCCCAAGCGCCATGACGAGGTCATCGTCTCGACGCTGCCGGCAAACATCTCCAAGTGGCTTCGCGCAGGGCTCCCGTACCGGATCGAGAAGCTGACCGGCGCCCCCGTCAGGCACGTCGTGTCGCGGCCGCCACGGCCGCCGGTGCAGGGAACCCCGGCCCCTGCGTACGGGCGCCCCGGGGTGGCGTTCGACCCGCTGTCGGTCCTCGGCAGGGGCGCGCCGCGGGAGGTACCGGGTCGTGCTTCAACCGAGGCAACGACGATCGCCGAGCACGAGGCCGAGCACGTCGCGCAGGCGAACGCATCAGGCTGCGAGCCGGTGGTGTTCATCCATGGCCTGTGGCTGCTGCCCAGCAGTTGGGACCGATGGGCGAGCGTCTTCGAGGAGGCCGGGTATGTGGCGCTCACCCCCGGTTGGCCCGACGATCCGGAGACGGTAGAGGAAGCTAAAGCCAAGCCGGAGGTGTTCGCGCATAAGACGATCGGACAGGTAGCCGACCACTTCGCCGAGATCATCGGCAAGCTCGAGAAGAAGCCGGTCGTGATTGGCCATTCGTTCGGCGGGCTGTTGGCGCAGATCGTCGCGGGCCGCGGTCTCGCAGCAGTGTCCGTCGCAATCGACCCTGCACCCTTCCGCGGCGTACTCCCGCTGCCGATCTCGGCGCTGAAGTCCGCGCGCCCGGTTCTTGGCAATCCGGCAAACCGCAACCGTGCAGTACCGCTCACCTACGATCAGTTCCGTTACGCGTTCGCCAACGCTGTCAGCGAGGACGAGGCCCACGAGCTCTATGAGCAGTTCGCCGTGCCCGCCTCCGCGGCTACGCTCTTCCAGGGAGCGGCCGCAAACCTCAATCCCTGGACCGAGGCGAAGGTCGACACCAAGAACCCGGAACGGGGGCCGCTCTTGATCATCAGCGGCGAGAAGAACCATGCGGTTCCCTGGGCGATCGCGAACGCGGCGTACAGGCGCCAGATGCACAACGAGGGCGTTACCGAGATCGTCAAGATCGCAGGCCGAGGACACGCGCTGACCATCGATAGCGGCTGGCGCGAGGTCGCCGACACCGCCCTCGCGTTCGTTCGCCGCTTCGCCTAGCGCCCGTAGGTCGCGGAGGGTCGCAACGTGGCCGAGCGCTCTGCCCTCAACGATGTCGCGCAACAGGCGTCGCATGATTTTCCGGAGCGGGTCCTGGGCAGCTCGTCGGTCCGGAAGATCCGTTTCGGGCGGGCGAGCCTGCCGATCTGATCGGCCGCGTGCCCGCGGATCTCGGCCTCGATCTCAGGAGTGCCCTCGAGCTCGCCCCTGTGAGGACGGTGGTCGCGCGACCGACGATGCCGAGAAGGCGCCGACGATCTGTCGCGGGATCGTGAGGCACAGACGACGTCCTTTCGGCGCCGCTACTCCGAGTCCCCGGTGCCGATCGGGGTCGGCCCGCGCATCTCGGCCAGGGGATGCACCTGGTAGCTGGCGAGGTTGTAGACCGGCGCCTGCGCCAGCAGCATGTCGAGCTCCTCGTTGGACTGCACTTCGTAGATCCATGCGCCGCCGTGCGAGCCGACCAGGTGGTAGCGAGCATGGACCTTGCCCTCTCGCTCCAGCCGCGCGCCGTAGTCCTGCTGGCGAAGAATGGTCTGCATCGCCTCAGGCGACAGCCGGCTCAGCTCGAGCTTCCACAACACGAGGAACTTGCTTGCCATCATCCCTCCCTCTCAGTGGATGCCTGTCCCGCGAGCAAGTCTGGCAGCACGCCGAGCTGAGCGAACGCGGCCTCGGACGCGCGCGCCTGCTGATCGGTCAAGACCTGCACCACCAGTCCGGCATGGAGCAGGACCCGGGCTCCAGGCTCGAGCTCAGGGTATGCCAACGCGTTGCACCAGCGCTGCGACCCGAGCGTCTCGACCAGAGCCAGCGGCCCGCGGAGTAACACAACCGTTCCTGGCAGGCTGACGCACATTCACGCCACCCCTGTTACCGCCGGCTGTTCCGCATCATCGGGGAAATGGACTGCGAGGTTGGGGCGCATGAGGCCCCGGCGAGCACGGTCTGCGATGAACTGGTTGCGCGCGAACAGGTCGCCGGCGCAGACGACGTGGTCGACCTTCCAGTCGCGCAGCAGCCGCCGTACCGCGCTCGCGGCGTAGTCGCCGAGCGACTCGAACACCGAGCGCGCCAGCACGTGGCGCTCGACCTCGCCGATCCGGTAGCTCATCAGGCTTCGGAGCAGGCGCCTGGAGTCGAGCAGATAGCGGCCCTCGTGTTCGACCACGACCGTGTCGACGTTGACCAGCGACGGGATCGGCCCGAGCGCCCGGGCGACGTCCTCTTCCTGCATCCCCAGCGTCAGGCTGCACGCTGCCAGCAGCCAGCCAAGCGACTCCGATCCCACGGGCTCGAGCTCGGACCCGAATAGCCGGATCGCGCCGAACAGCTCAGGGAATGCGCGCGCGTAGTTGGCGATCAGCCGCGGGCCGTGCTCGTCGATTTGCGCGATCGCGTCGAACAGCTCGCCGCCGCGCACGGGCAGCGGGAAAAACCCGATCAGCGGCGTGATCCGCCCGTCGGAGTCGCGCGCGGCGATGAAGCTCTGCGGGCTCTCGAACGAGAAGAACGCGACAGCGGCGGCGGTGCCGCTCAGGCCATGACGCGCGAGCAGTGTGTCGATATCGACCTTCGCCTCCGGTGGCACGAGCAACTCGGTCATGCGGCGCTGGTCACCAGCCCTTCGATCACCTCGTCCAGCGACATCGCACGAACGCGCTCGACACGCACCCCGTGGGTACGAATCTCATCCAGGGCCACGTCCACGAACCGCGGGAATGCGGCGGCGAGCGCGGGCGTCACGCCAACGGCCATCCGCGTGGCGTCCTCGGGCACGATGCCCAAGAGCACCATGTCCGTGGCGTGACCGAGGGCGCGCGCCCGCTTGAGCAGGTGGATCGGATCCACCTCGTGCGCCGTCGGCGTCACGTCGGGACCCAGCTCAAGCAGTCGTTCCGTCGGTAGCCGGTAGACGGTGCCCGGTGCGGCGTTGGCGAGCAGCGCGTCCAGCACGATCACGCTCGACGAGTCCTCGAAGAAGTCCATCACCGAGAACCCCAGCGCGGCTCCGTCGGCCACGTCGATCTCCGGCGAGAACCGGCACGCCTGCTGCAGGTAGTGGGCGGCGTAGACGCCGACGCCCTCGTCCCGGTAGAGGATGTTTCCGACACCCACGACGCTGATCCGCGCGGTGCCGTCGGGCCGCCCATGACGCTCGCTGCTCAAGGCCCAGGGCCCGGGTCCGGGGCGCCTACGGCCGATCCCGTGGCGGCTGGCGCGATGGCGGAGGCTGAGGCTACGGGCTGCACAGGCAAGGGACGGCGGGCGAACTTGTGGCCGCTGAAAACGATCCCGATATCGCCCTCCCGCCACACGATCGTTCGCCAGACCTCGTAGTAGATGTGGGTGAAGGCCCAGCCGATAATGAAGTACATCGTGATCAGGTGCACCGTCCGCACGCCGCCCGGGCTGCCGAACACCGACAGGGTCCAGTCGGTCGTCGTGTGCAGCAGACTCGGCCACCATGTCCCGATCGAGCTCCACCCGCCCGCCTCGCCCTCCACATAGAGCTGGAACCCGGTGAACATCTGGAGCAGCACCAGCACATGCAGGACCGTGAACCACATCGCGTTCCAGGAATCGGCCTTCGAACTGTCAAACCGCTTCCGGCGGTTCAGCAAGACGAGGTTTAGAAACCCTTCTTGCAGGGTCACGAAATTCGAGCGCCTGGGGAGGATCTCCTTCACGCCGGGATCGACATGGCTAAAGAAGTACAGGTAGATGAGTGCAAGCACGCTCACGTCGAGGACGACCGCGGCATAGAAGTGGAAAGCCCGGATCCACGCCATCAGGAAGGGGATGCTGGCGGTGAAGAACGGGTGCGCGATGTAGATCCCCGTGATCGTGCAGAGCACGATCGACAGCGCATTGCCCCAATGGAACACGCGCCACATGAAGCTGCGTCTGAAGACACGCTCGACCGCGTACACGGATTCTTCCGCCATCACGACCGTCCTTCCACCTGCGGGATCCCGCCCGACGGGACCACTTCGTAGGTGCCGATCTCATGTCCGCGCGCGTCGACGAGGTGAACCGCGCACGCGAGGCAGGGGTCGAAACTATGGATCGTGCGCAGGATCTCCAACGGCTCGTCGGTCTTGGCGAGCTTCACCCCGACCAGCGCCGCTTCGTACGCGCCAGGCCGGCCCCGGCCGTCGCGCGGAGACGCATTCCAGGTGGTGGGGACGACCGCCTGGTAGTTGTCGATCCTGCCGCCCTTGATCCGTACCCAGTGAGCCAGCGAGCCGCGCGGCGCCTCGGACAGGCCGTAGCCCTCGGTGTCCTCGGAGGCGCTGTCGAAGTCGAAGGGGGTCCACGTCTTCAGGTCGCCCGCCGCGGTGTTGTGCTGCAGTTCATCCAGCCAGCCGACCATCGCATCGGCGATGATCATCGTCTCGACGCACCGCGCCGCGGTGCGCCCGAGCGTCGAAAACAGGACCGTTGCCGGGAAGCCCGTTGTCTTCAGCAGCGCGTCCACGTGCTGGCGGATCGTCCCGTTACCGGACGCGTAGCCGACGATCAGCCTCGCCAGCGGCCCCATCTCGATCCGGTGGCCGTCGTAGGTGGGGGCCTTCAGCCAGCTGTACTTTTCGTCGGTCTTTAGGTACGCGATTCCGCCGCGTAGGGGCTGCAGACCCGTGTAGTCGGGAACCGTCTCCTCGACGTAAGGGTGCCGCGACCAGTCGCCCTGATACCAGGAGTGCGTGATGTCCTCGCGAACGCCTGCCTGGTCGAACGGATAAACCTTCGAGAGGTCGCCGTTCAGGACCATTCCGCCGGGGAACAGGGTCGCCGAGTCCGGCGTGTCGGTCAGCGGGAAGTCGCCGTAACAGAGATAGGAGCGCAGGCCGGCGCCGATGCCGGCAAGGCCCTCCTTCGCATACGCCTTGCCGGCCATCAGCAGATCGGGCAGGTAGGCGCCCTGAACGAACTGCGTCACTTCGGTCAGGTACTGGCCGAACAGAGCCAGCCGCGCCGGATTCTGGATGTCCTCGACGCACGTCACTCCGCCGACGACAATCGACTGCGGGTGCGGGTTCTTGCCCCCCAGCACCGCCATCATCTTGGCCGCTATGCGCTGGACCCCGAGCGCGTCGAGGTAGTGCGAGACCGCCACCAGGTTCTCCTCCGGCGTGAGCAAGTAGCTGGGATTCCCCCAGTAGCCGTTGCCGAAGATCCCGAGGCTGCCCGCGTTGACGAAGTTCGTGAGCTTCTGCTGCACCGCGCGGTATTGGCCCTCGCCGGCGTTGTAGGGGTTATCCGTGTACGTTAAGGCGACCGCTTCGGCCTTCTTCGGGTTCGCCTTCAGCGCCGAGACGATGTCGACGAAGTCCAGCGCGTGCAGCTGGTAGAAGTGGACCGGATGGTCGTGCATGAACAGGGACGCCTGGATCAGGTTGCGCACCAGCCGGGCGTTCTTGGTCAGGGCGACGCCGAACGCATTCTCGACTGCGCGGATGCTGGTCCAGTAGTGCACGCCGGTGCACACCCCGCAGATCCGCATCGCCAAGAGCCCCGCGTCGCGCGGGTCGCGGCCCTGGAGGATCAGCTCGATCCCCCTGAACATCGTGCCCGCCGACCAGGCCTCCGTGATCGTGCCTGAGCCGTCGAGGACCGCCTCGATCCGCAGCTGCCCTTCGATCCGGCTGATCGGATCGACGACGATGTGCTGGCTCATGACGCGTCTCCGCCCGAAGGCTTGGCCTCGGACTCCGTCGTCCGGGGTTTCGGCGTCGTCGCCTCGGTGGACGCCGACTCTGCGGCGGGCGCCCCAGGCGCCGTGCCCGGCGGCGGCCCTCCCGGCACCATCGCCGGGTGCGTGGCCCGGTTGCGCTGATGCGCCACCACGGACCCGACCGCGTGGGCTGTGATCCCCACGCCAACCAGCGTCAGCAGGCCGAGCCCGAACTTGTCGACGCTGTTCTCCACACCCCACCCGAACAGGCCCGGAGCGTTCACGTTGGCGTCGGCCAAGGGCCGCTCGTACGCGTACCTGTCCCAGAAGTCGACCTCGGAGCACCCGATGCAGCCGTGACCAGCGCCGATCGGCCAGCTGGTTTCCCCGTTGTACAAAACCAGCCCACAGTTGTTGGAGGTCATCGGGCCCTTGCAGCCCATCTTGTACAGGCAGAAGTTGTTCTGGGCGCCCGCGTCCCCCCACTGCTCCACATACTCGCCGGCGTCGAAGTGCGCGCGCCGGCTGCAGTTGTCGTGGATCAGGTTGCCGAACGCCCACGTCGGCCGCAGTTGCGAGTCGAGCGCCGGCAGCTGTCCGGTGAGCGTGAAGTGCAGCAGCGTGCCGACGAAGTTGACCGGGTTCATCGGGCAGGCCGGGATGTTGACGATCGGTTTGTCGGTGATCACCTCCTGCGTGCTCAGCGCCCCCGTCGGGTTCGGATCAGCCGCCGGCAGCGCCGCCGAGGTGGCACACGCGCCCACCGCGATCACCGCCGCGGCCCCCGCAGACACCTGCCTGACCTCGTCGATGAACGGCGTCCCGGCGGCGCCGGTGGTCGAAAAGCCGCCGTTGTAGCCAGTCGGAATCGATCCCTCGACGACCAGGATGTACTTGCCGTAGTTCGCCTTGATCGCCTCGGCCTTGCGCTGCGCAAGCTGGAACCCCGACGCAGCCATGATCAGCTGGTGGTACTCGAGCGAGATCACTTCGAACAGCAGCTCGTCGACAGTCGGAGCATCGGCGCGCAGGAACGCCTCTGAGTTCCCGCGGCAGCTCTGGCCCTCGATCCAGATCACCGGGACGCGGTTCATTACTTCCGCCGCCCGCGCGACCATCGGCTCGAACAGCGGCGGCAGCGCCAGCATCGCGGTCGTGGCTGACACCCACTGCAGGAACGTCCGGCGGCCGATCCCGTGCTCGGCCAGCAAGCTGCGGAGATCGAGCCCGCTCAGCGGCTCCGCCGCCTCCAACTCGCGAAGCCGCTTTCGGACCCGGCGTCGCAGCACCCGGTCACCATCCGTCATCGTCGGCACCGGGTGGGGACCCATCTTGCTCGCAAACAGGGCGCGCCTGTCGATCATCTCTCTCCTCCGGCGTCGATCATCTCTCTCCTCCGAGGTCGATCGTGCCGTAGGGCGCATCATGGACCCCTTCCTCACTGGGGTCAAGACGGAAAAACACTCCAGATCGTGACCGAGCGCGCGCTCACAGCGCACGACCAAACCAACCGCCTCCTGGTCAGAGAACACCACCACGAGAGGCGGCGGGACCGCTGCTGCACAGAGCGGAATGCGCGCTGATCGTCGTCCCCCTGCAACCGGGGTCGAGCCGGCGACGAGCACGTCGGCCGGCTCGACCTCCACGCCTCCGCGGTCAAAGTCGGCGCGGTTGGCGCCCGCGATGGTCCCGTTGCGGTTTACGGGCGTTGGCGACAACCTTGCTTCTTTAACTCGTGGACGCTTGCTACTCGTCTTCGACCTCGATCGAATCCATCAGCAGCTCGTTCCCGCTCATCACCACCGCCGGCCAACCACAGGTGCGGCAGCGAAAATCCGGCTCAGCCGCGATCCACTCGACCGCGCACGACGGGCATCGCAGGCGGCACGGAACGAGCTCCTGCTCGAGCCGCGCGCCGTCGCACACGGTGCCGCGCGCCGCAAGCTCGAACGCCAGCGCGAGCGTGTCGGGCACGACCTGCCGCAGCGGACCGACGCGCAGATTGACCACCGTCACCCGGCGGCCGCCAGCATGCCGCAGCGCCACCTCCACCAAGCCAGTCGCTATCGAATACTCGTGCACGGCGCCTACTGTCCCATCGCTGCGCGATCACGGTGCCCGCCGATCAGATGCGTTTGCGCATCAGCTGCCAGGCAGCGGCTTGACCAACGTTGTCGCGAGCACACTCGTGGCGGCTCATACCCTACCGTCAAGGCACGCAAATCGCTGGGTGTGGGTCGTAGGCAGACGCTTTGCTGGGATCCTCGCAGCGACGGTTACGAGAGAAGCGAGGCAATCGCCGCCGAGCTTCAGATCGCGCTGCACCCGGCTCCTGAAGCTCGCTGACAGGCGACTGAGCTCTAACCACGTCAAGGGTACCGGCTGCACAGCTCTTCGGCTGAGCGGGCAGTCTTTTCACGCTCGCGAGCAGATGACGCGTCTGCTCAGGGACGCGAGCCAGTGCCAGCTCTTCCGCATTCGCTGGACGGAGCAGCGGTCGTCGAGCGCGCGGTCGACCGGTTTCCGTCCTAAGCCGACGGATCCTCGGCGCAATTGAGGCTTCCGGTGTTGCCGCCCGCCGGTCTTGCTCGATGCTCTCTAAGCTAAACGGCCATCGCTCGCTGTTCTCGGCGACCAAGACCGCGATGTCGAGTGTCGAGAGGATCCCACTGGGTAGCCGTTGGCCGGATCGACAACGATCAGGTGGTGAACGCGGTGCTTTGTCATCAGCTTCGCGGCGCGGTCCAGCGGCGCGTCCGTGGAGATCGTGACGAGAGGCTCGGTCGCCGTAGCGACGCGGGCGGTCACCGTTCGTGCTGGTCTCGCTGGCTGCCGCGACGACATCCAGCGCAGATACGACACCGATCGGCCGCCGCTTGTCGTCGATTACCGCGACCGCGTGGACGCGGTGCTTGGTCATGATGCCCGCGACCTCAACGAGTGGGGTGTCGGCCGAGCAGGTCAGTACGCCGGCATGCATACAATCGCGCACCCGGAGGTGCTGTAGCTGTGACCCGTGGCTTGATCGGTCGGGCATGGCAGTAGATTCCCGTCTCGCTGGCGACCCGCATCCGGGCGATCCACGTCCCGGCGCTGGGAGGAGTACGGATCCGCGGGTCTCCGCCTCCCTCGAGGCCCGCGAGGCCCTCGAGGCGCCGCCCCCTAAGCAGGTCCCCCTCCCAGTGACCGGGACCGGCACGGTCCTCGGCCTCCGGTGGGGCGCTCTCGAATCGAGACGCATCACGGATCTGCCCCTGGCCGGCATGCTGGCCCTTCGCGACCTGGGGCCGGCGGACGGAACCGGCCCTTCGCAGACGCAACAACAGCTCGCGCTTCAGCGCCCCGCGCGTCTGGATGAACAGGGTCTGGTAGATCGTCTCGTGCGACACCCTGCAAGTGTGATCCTCCGACTGCCGAGCTTCTGCCAGCCAGCGATCTGCTCGGGCGACCAGTCCTCGCTGAGCTTGCACGCGACGAGCTTGCACAACGCTGGGTGCAGAGCGAGCTTGCACCTCTGCGGGCGTCTGGCGTTATCCCACGCTCGCCGGTCAGCCTCAGCAGCGCGATATCTGCCTCGCCCGCCATGACGCGCTATCTCGCGACGGATCGTCGCGGGAGACCTTGCCCAGCCGGCGCGCAATCGCTCTGGAGATCGAACAGAAATTGAGGCAGACGCCGTTGGTCTCCGACGCGGTCGTTTACGGCGACCGCCGGCCCTACCTGGTCGCGCTCGTAACGCTCGACGGCGACGCGGCCGCGCGACTGGCCGCGGGGATCGGCATCCCCGCCGACCCGGCGACGATGCCGCACGACGACCGAGTCCGCGCCGAGATCCACGCAGCCGTCGACGCTGTCAATGCGCATTTCGCGCGGATCGAGCAGATCAAGCGCTTCGCGATCCTCGATCGCGCTCTCTCCAACCCGCGGGCGAGCTCACGCCGACAATGAAGGTCAAGCGGCCGGTTGTCTACGCTTGCTACCACGAGATCCTGGACGGCCTCTACGCATAACCCAATGCCTTGGTGTCGCACGGGTGCAACGCGCAGCGTCTGGATCCGGTTGCATCGCCGCATCCAGGTGATCGGCAAAGCCGGCCGGTGACACTGGCGCGCACGCTGCACGACGACATCGAACTGCTGGGCGGCCTGCTCGGCGAGGTGATCCGTGCGCAGGAACAAGCCGAGGCGTTCGCGCTCGAGGAGCGCGCCCGCGCCCTGGGCAAGGCCCTGCGATCGGGTGAGGAGACGGCCCGCGAGCAGCTGGGCGCGCTGGTGGAGGGCTTGTCGCTCGAGGAGGCGACCGTGTTGGTGCGCGCCTTCACGACCTATTTTCGCCTCGTCAATCTCGCCGAGGACAACGAGCGCGTTCGCCGCATCCGCGCTCACGAGCATGAGGCGTTCCCGGCGCCGCGTCGCGGGTCGCTGCGCGAGGCGATCGGGATCATCGCCGATCGCGGCGCCGGCGCAGCAGGTCTGCAGGAGCTGCTCGCGCAGGCGGAGGTCCGTCTCGTGCTGACCGCGCATCCGACCGAGGCACGACGCCGCACGACCGTGGCCAAGCTGGCGCGGGTGTTCGCCACGGTCCGGGAGCTCGACGAGCGCCAGCTCGGACCCGAGGGGCTCGCCCGAAGACGCACCCAGCTCGCGGCCACGATCCAGGAACTGTGGAGCTCTGATGAGATCCGCGCCGTCTCGCCGACTGTCCTTGACGAGGTGCGGGCCGAGCTGGTCTATTTCCAGTCGACGCTGCTCGACGTCGTCCCGCGGCTGTACCGAGATCTCGAAGACGGCGTCGGGGGTGTGTTTCCCGGTGCCGGGATTGTGGTGCCGCCGTTTCTTTCGTTTGGCTCGTGGATCGGCGGTGACCGCGACGGCAACCCCAACGTGACGCCGGGGGTGACGCGGCAAACGCTTGACCTGATGCGAGGGATGGCGCTGGCATTCCTCGAGCAGCGCGTGCAGCGGCTGGCCGAACGGGTGTCGGTGTCCAGCCGCGTAGCAGGGGCGGCGCCGCCGCTCGAGGCGGCGCTGCAGGCCGGCGCCGAGCGCTTCCCTGAGCTTGCGCGTGAGCTGAGACGACGCAACGCCCACGAGCCATACCGGCAGTTCTTCACGCTCGCGCGCGAGCGCCTGCGCGCGAGCAGCCGGCGGGAGCCGGAGGGCTACGCCGATGCCGGCGAGCTGCTCGCCGACCTGCGTCTGGCTGAGCGCGCGCTGAACGCACAGCGCGCGGAGTGGATCGCCGCGGGCGACCTGCACGACGTGATCCGCGAGGTCGAGGTGTTCGGGTTTCACCTCGCACGTCTGGACATCCGCGAGCACGCCTCGCGCCACAGGCAGGCGATCGCAGGGCTGTTCGCACACGCCGGCTTCGAGCCGCATTACGGCGAGCTCGACGAGGACGCGCGCTGCTCGCTGCTCGCCCCCGCGCTTGCCGCGGAGGCGCGCCTGGTCCCCGCCGACACGATCGCGCTGCCGCCGGTCGCTCGCGAGGTGCTCGACACGTTCGCGATGCTTCGCGATGCGCTGTCAAGCGGGTACGGCGACGCATTGGGGGCCTACGTCATCTCCGGGGCGGCCGCGCCGTCCGACGTCCTCGAGGTGCTGCTGCTGATGAAGGAGACCGGCCTGGCGGCGGTCGGCGGCACGCGAGCGGCACTGCCGATCGCGCCGCTGTTCGAGTACGGCGAGTCGCTGCGTGACGCCAGCAGAACGATGGGCGCGCTGCTGGAACAGCCGGCGTACCGTGCCGCGCTTCGCTCCTGGGGCGACCGGCAGGAGGTGATGGTCGGCTACTCGGACTCCAACAAGGACGTCGGGTACCTCGCCTCGATGTGGGGCGTCCACCAGGCGCAGCGCGCACTCGCCGAGCTGCTGCAGACGCGCGGCGTGCGCTTCGTCTTCTTTCACGGCCGCGGCGGGGCGCTCGGCCGTGGCGGCGGGCCGACGAACGTCGCGATTCTCGCCCAGCCGCCGGGCACGGTCGAGGGGCGCATCAAGCTGACCGAGCAGGGCGAGGTCGTGGCCGCCAAGTACTCGACCGCGCAGATCGCCCACCGCGAACTGGAGCTTGTCACCGGTGCCGCGCTGGTCTCGCGCCTGCTGGCGCAGCCCGCTCCCGAGCGGCTCGTCGTGTTCGAGGAGTTGCTCGAGCAAATGGCGTCCCACTCGCGCGAGGTCTACCGCGATCTTGTCTACCGCCAGCCCGGCTTCGAGCGCTTTTTCGAGCAGGCGACCCCGATCGAGGAGATCGCGCGGCTGCGGCTTGGCTCGCGTCCCGCGCGGCGGGGCGGCTCGCAGCGGATCGAGGAGCTGCGCGCGATCCCCTGGGTGTTCTCGTGGACGCAGGCGCGGATCATCCTGCCGGCGTGGTACGGGCTGGGGAGCGCGCTTGTGCAGGCGCGCGAGCTGGCCGGGATCGAGGTGCTGCAGGAGATGGACCGCGACTGGCCGTTCTTCGCGGCGCTGCTCAGCAACGCCGAGATGGCCCTGGCGAAGGCCGACATGACGATCGGCGAACGCTACGCGGAGCTGGTCGAGGACGCGACGCTGCGTGACGCGATCTGGTCCCGGATCCGCTCCGAGTACGAGCGGGCGCGCGAGCAGCTGCTGGCGGTCACCGGTCAGACGCGCCTGCTCGACCGCACTCCGGTGCTGCAGCGCTCGATCGAGCGCCGCAACCCGTACGTCGACCCACTCTCGTTCATCCAGGTCGAGCTGCTGCGGCGGCTGCGCCACGACAACGCCTCAGAGGACCTGGTGCGGGCAATGCTGCTGACGATCAACGGCATCGCGGGCGGCCTACGCAACACCGGCTGACTCTTACGAGCCGCTGGCGATGCTCGTCCTATCGCCAGCATCCGCGGGTTGCGGGCCAGGCGTCGCAGCGGTGCCGCTCGCAGTCAGCTTGTCGGCGAGCGGGTCGCGCTCGATGTCGGTGATCATCCGACTGCCGATTGCTGCTGATGATCGAGCGGGATGCGTCCAG
>CAWIKH010000006.1:0-856111 GCA_963836715.1 uncultured Solirubrobacterales bacterium | reverse complement strand
TCGCTCAGATACGGGCCCCAGGCCTTCCACGGAACCGCGCCGGTGCGCGCCTCCTCCAGTCGCTCGTGCTCCGGGGTCTTGGCGCTCTCAGAATTCGTTGTCATACCCGCGGAGTCTGCACTCAACGCGGCGGCCACGCAACTATGCCGGCTTCCCCGAACTTCCGGGAGGCCTGGTGTTCGGCCGTCCCTGCTATCGAGCAGTACGGCTACGAGGCATCTGAATCTCTGTCGAACGTCTGCGTGCGATCGCAGCCTCAGGAAGGATGCTCGCACCACCGCCACACCCGGGTGCACACGCTGGCACAAGCCAGCTCAGAGCGTCATACGCACGGCTTCCGCCGTGAGCGGTAGCGCGCGCGGCAGGCCGTGTGCTCGCGGCCTGTGCCCGAGCAACCGCTTCTGTCCTGGCGCGCCTCCCAAATGGCGCTCTCGCATTGCGATCAGAGAGCGACAGCCCCAACCGGCGCCGAGGCTCGCGCTCAGTCTGAAAGGCCGCCGCGAGCTCTTCCGCCATGTGGTTGACGGGGAGCGGACGCTGACGCAGGCGGCCAAGGCCGGCCGTTTGGCGTCGCGCCGCGGCCGAGGACGCGAACGAGATTGAAGGCATCTAGGGGTATCTAGGCCTAAAACAAGCGATCCCGGGTGTGCGTGGCTGGGTCGCGGGGCGGGATCGATCCGGCGAGGTTTCCAGCGTGGTTGTTGGGGGTTGAGGAGCGGGTGGGGATGGCGATCGGGCTCGCGTTTGGTGTGGGTGGGTGTCTGGTGACGCGATCTGGGTGTTGTTCGGGGTGGCTGCGGTGTACCGGCTGGTGTGGCCGGGGGTGATGGTTCTGGGCGGGTTGTGTTGTTGTGGTTGCTCGGAGTGTTAGAGGGTGTCGAGCAGGCGGAAGAGCGCTGTGAGCCATGGGTTGTAGGTGAGGATGCGCCAGCGTATGCGTCGGCCGGTGGTGATGATTTGGCAGGGGATGTTGATGAAGGCGGTGAGGAAGGTGCGGAAGTCCATGGTGAGCAGGCGCCGGCGTTGCTCGTTGTGGTGTTCGGCCCAGCGCGGGGTGACGGGTAGTCGTAGGGCGCACCAGGCTTTCAGGCTCCAGGCGAGCGCGGCCATGGTCATGTACGCCCAGTTGGCGTGCAGGGTGTTCACCGGGGCGTGCAGGGCGCGCACGCCGGACTTCAGCTGGCTGATGAGGTTCTCCTGGTTGCAGCGCTGCCGGGCTTGATCGATCACCTCGTCGGCGGTCATGTCCCAGTCGTTGGTGATGTAGAAGAAGTAGCGGTACTCGCAGAACAGGACGTTCTCGCCGCGTTCGACCGAGATGTTCTTGCGCAGCGCGACGACGCGGTAGTCGCGCTTGCAGTTGCCGGGCCGGTAGGAGAACTCGACGACGTCCTCGGCCGCCTGGCGCAGCACCTTGTAGTTGCGCTCGCGCACGATCTCGTCCTTGACGTTGCGCGGGCGGGCGCGCGGCGTGGTCGCGATCTGTCGCTCGGCGCGGGTGACGAGCTCGTGGTAGATCTCCTCGTCGCTGCTCTGGGCTTTCTCGATCAGGTTGGCCTTGGCGTCGTAGCCGAAGACGAACCGCACCCCGTCGTCGTCCCAGCGGTCGAACTCGGTGGTGAGCGAGAAGTCGGTGTCGCCCCGCAGGCGGATCTCGTGAAACCCGGCCTGGCGGCACAGGGCGATCGCCCGGTCGTAGTAGTCGATCACGCCCTCGTGGCTGGGCCGGTTGGCGCCCAACAGCCCCAGATACAAGGGTTCTTTGGTGTTCGCGAGCGAGACCAGGAGCGCCGAGTACCCCCAGATGCCGGTGTAGGCGATGTCCATCCCCTGCTTGGTCTCAGCATCGGTGGGCACGATCGAGGCGTCGGCGTCGATCACCGCCGGCTCCTCGAAGAACGCCTCGGGCTGGCGGCGCCACACCTTCAGCCGGGCGCGGTTGACCGCCTCCTGCAGGGCGATGATCGAGGCTGCGTCAAAGCGCCGGCAGAAGTCCCCCGCGGTCGTCGGGTCCGGGAGGCTCTCGGTCCCCAGGCCATCGAGGAACACCGCATCGCAGCGGCGGGCCTCGATGTCCTGCAGGCGTTGCCCGCCGCACAGCGCGTTGTAGGCGATGTTCAAGACGTGATCGGACTCGTGGTAGGGCCTGTGCAGCTTGAGCAACTGCAGCGAGGCGTCGATCTCTGAGGCCAGCCCGACGTCGCCGATCAGCTTCGCGATCGCGCCGATCCCGCCGTGCACGGTGGCCTTCGTGCGCGCCGAGAGCTCGTAGGCGATGTTCGCCCGTCCGAGCACCGGCCCGCTCATGTTCGGTCCAACCGCACGCGCAAGACGCCGCTCGATCGCGGTCGCCTCGGCGCGCAGTCGCGCGGTTCGCCGGCGGCGGTTGTTGCTCAATGGGTCGCTCCTCGTGGTCTGGTGGACATGCACCACACGATACCAGACAGTAGCTCTACTGTCTGGTATCGTGGTGGATCCTGACCCCCGGGAGAAAGAGACACGAGATGCCACCGACAAACACCGCCAAGCTGGCCGACTACGAGCAGCGCTATCGCGAGCTGGCCGCCGAGCTCGCCACCGTCGGCCTGATCCACTCCGGCAGCGTCACCCGCCGCTACACCCGCTGCGCGACCCCCGGCTGCAAATGCCACGCCGACCCGCCCCAGCCCCACGGCCCCTACTACCAGTGGACCGCCAAGATCAACGGCAAAACCGTCACCCGCCGGCTCAGCGAGACCGAGGCGGAGCTCTACCAGGAATGGATCGCCAACGACCGCCGACTGCGACACCTCATCGGACAGATGCGCCAGATCGCGGCCAAAGCCGCCGAGCTGAAACTCAAACAAGCAGCCGACCCGTCACCGACCACGCCTCACCCCAACACGCACACAGACAACCAGGCCACAACCCGCAGACACCCCACAAAACCCTGAAAAACAGGGACTCCAGGGCCCCACCACCGAGTCCTCAGACCCAACCAACGCTTGGTTTAGGTCTAGGGGTCAACAACCAATCCGTGAGATGTGCGCCCGGTTAGGCCACTGGGCCTACGACCGGGATATCGGCGCTGTCGGGTAGCACCCGGCTTAGTTGGTTGCGTGAGGTGATGTCGAGCTTGGAGAACACCTTGCGCAGGTGCTAGGCGACCGTGTGCTGGCTGATGAACAGCCGCTCGCCGATCTCGGCGTTGGAGAGGCCGTCGCGGGCGAGCCGCGCGACCCGAGCCTCCTGAGCGGTGAGTTCATCCGGGATCTCGACACTACGTTTGCGGACATGCTCGCCTGTGGCCAGGAGCTCGCGCTCGGCCCGCGCGGCGAACGCCTTGGTGCCCATGCTCGCGAACATCTCGAGCGCGGTGCGCAGCTGCTCGCGTGCGTCGAGCCGGCGGCGTTCGCGCCGTAGCCACTCGCCGTAGAGAAGGTGGGCACGGGCCAGGTCTACGCGGAGGCGCGTGCGCCCCAGCCGTTCGATCGCCTCGCCATAGAGACTCTCCGTTGCGTCGCCGTGGCTGAGCAGCGCGCGCGAGCGGGCCTCAATACCCAAGCCCCAATCGCTCCCGCTGGCGCGGGTGTTGCTCGCCAACCACTCCAGCGAGCCAATCGCCCCCTCGGCGTTGCCGGTGCGGCCGGCGGCTTCGATCAGCTCGACCGCCGCCCACGTCGAGAACCACAGCTCATGCGGATCCTCGAGCGCCTGATCGGCCGCCGCGAACGCCTCCTCGTAGCGCGCAAGGCCGTTGTACAGCAGCGCGGTCGTCCATTGCGACTGCGTCAGGCCCATCCCCTCGCCTCGGGAAGTGAAATCGCTCGCGGTGGTTTGGATCAGCCGCATCGCGTCGTCCTCATGACCGCGGAACGCAGCCAGCGTGAGGGCCGCGTACGGCACGATCCGAGTGGCGGTCGCTTCGGAAAGCGTCTCCGACTCCTCGACGAGCGATGCGGCGGCCGCCAGCTCTCCCGCGAACAAGTGCACACCAGCGCGCGTGCTGAGCGTTAGCGGGAGCACCGCCAGCGCGCCAGCGTCGCGGGCGGCCTGGATCTGGCGTGCCGTGAGTGCGTCCCAGCCTTCGTAGTCCCAGATGAACCCCGCCGCGCGACCGGCAAGCCGGGCGGGCGGGCCTCGACTACAAGTGCAGGAGAGCGTCGCAGCGGAGACGATCGCGGTGCGGCTCGTCGGCACGGCGACGCATTGGCGGCGACTGTTCGGCATTGCGCCAACGAATGGCTACGTGCGTGGGTGCGTATGCGCCTCCGTGGATTTCCTAATCACTATCGGAGCAACGATCAAGGAGACGAGCAGATGAGAATCACCGTATTGGGCAGGGGGAACGTTGGAGGCGGTCTCGCAGACGTGTGGGAGCGGGCGGGCCATCAGGTGACGCGTCTCGGCCGCGACGGCGGCGATGTTTCGGATGCCGAGGTCGTGCTCGTGGCGGTGCCGGGCGGTTCGATCGCCGAAGCGCTCGACAGGCTGAAGGGCGCGGCGGGCAAGACTGTGATCGACGCCACCAACCTCTATGGCGTGGTCCCGCCCGACGGCTTCGCGTCCAACGCCGAGTTCGTGAAGTCGAAGACGAACGGGCCGACGGCGAAGTCGTTCAACATCAACTTCGCGTCACTGTATGGCCGTCTGGGCGAGGCGCGCGTGAGGCCGAGCGACCTGTGGTGCGGAGACGAAGCGGCACGGGACGTCGTCGAGCGGCTCAATCGCGACGTCGGTTACGACCCGGTGTACACGGGGCCGATCGAGAACGCCGCAGCTCAGGAAGCGCTCGTAGGCGTGATCTTCGCGATCGGTGACGCGATGGGTCCATTCGTGTACCGGTTTGCGCCAATCGAGCGCTTGTGAGCGGAGGAGCGATGAACGTCGATGGTCTGCACCACGTGACGGCGATCGCGTCCGACATCGAGACGAATCGCGAGTTCTACGGTCGGGTGCTGGGGTTGCGGCTGATATGGCAAGGGGTGAACGCGGACGACCCGGGAATGCGGCACATCGCCTACGGCGACGAGCGCGGCAGCCCGCGGAGCATCGTTATGTTCTTCGACATGCCAAGCGTCGTGCGTGGCCGCCCGGGAGCGGGGATGGTCCACCGCGTGGTGTTCCGCGTCGGCGGCGAGCAGGCGCTCGGCTTCTGGGAGCGCAGGCCGACTCGCGACTGGCGTGGCGAGCGATCGGATGGCTGATCGCTTGGTGTTCTCGGACCCAGAGGGATTGGGACTAGAGCTCGTGATCGATGACGGCGAGGATGAGCCGCTCATCGCGGCGGCGGGCGACTCGACGGACAGGTCGCGATTCGGGCGTGCACGCGGGCTGGGCGGTGGCGCGCGGCCGACGCGGCCACCGCCGGCCCGTGCGCTCGGCGATCCGCGAGCGGATGCCGAGTTCGGCTCC
This sequence comes from uncultured Solirubrobacterales bacterium, assembly GCA_963836715.1. Classification (GTDB taxonomy): domain Bacteria; phylum Actinomycetota; class Thermoleophilia; order Solirubrobacterales; family Solirubrobacteraceae; genus Palsa-465. Next base: position 850,717 of record CAWIKH010000006.1, on the reverse strand, counting down.
TCGGATGTGATGATGCGGCGTGCACGCCTCGCTCGCCGGCAAGGTCTGGCCCCCGTCCGGCGGTTGCCTGGCAGCCTGGTGCGATCGGTAGGCTTCTGTGAATGACGCCACCGCGGCTCTATTACATGCCGCGGACTCGATCGAGCCGCGTGCTGTGGCTGCTAGAGGAGATCGGCGCACCGTATGAGTTGACCGAGGTCAGGGGTGCGCAGCGCCGGTCTGACGAGCACCTCCGTCGGCATCCGCTGGGGCGGGTCCCGGCACTCGAGCTCGGGGACGGCACGACGATGTTTGAGTCCGCGGCGATTTGTCTGCAGCTGGCCGATCTGAACCCGGACGCTGGATTGATCGGTCCCGTCGGCTCGCCCGAGCGGGGACTCGTCTACCAATGGGTCGTGTTCGCGGTCTCCGAGCTCGAGGCGCCGCTGTTTCGCTGGATTCGCGAGCTCGGCGAAGAGGTCACCGACTCCCCGGCGCGCGATCGCTTCACCGAGGCAGCTGTCGCCATGCAGTCGGTGCTCGCCGAGCATGACTGGCTCGTCAATGATCGTTTCAGCGTGGCTGACGTGATGTGCGCGAGCGTGCTCCAGGGAGCCAACGCGCGAGAGCTGCTGCGACCGTGGCCGGAACTCGAGGCCTACGTGCAGCGCGGCGAGGCGCGCCCGGCGTACACGCGGGCCGCTGCGATCTCGGATCGCCCCCGCGCCTGACAACAGCTTGATCACAGGGGCGAACGCGGCCTTCCGGTAGCAATGGAACAGGAACGTAGGCTAAGCGCGGTCACCGAGTCCGCGTAGCTGGCGCACCGGTCCCTCCCTTGAGTTCGTGGGCAGCGTGAACGAGAAGTGCCGAGCGGGATCCCGGTGGCAGCGGCGTGGCTCTGTCCGGGACGGCAGCCCTTGTGGGCGAGATGCGAGACGCAACCGATCCGCGAGACGAAGCCCCTGCATTTGGTGCTCGCGCGTGGGGGAACTGTCCTCCTGGGGCGAGGCTCGCGTCGCCGGAACGCGCGCATGCGAGTCGTCGGATTGGCGGAAGTGGTCTGGATGGTTGCTAAACGATCGTCGGTTGAGGATCATTGCCGCCGATGGCTGGGGCGGCCGTGACGATGTTGTTCTCCGATATCGAGGGGTCCACGCTGGTGCTGCGGCGGCTGGGGGAGCGTTTTTCGGAGTTGATCGCGGAGCACCATCGTGTCATGAGGCTGGCGATCGAGGCCGGTGGTGGGCGGGTGATTCGTACGGAGGGGGACTCGTTCTTCGCGGTCTTTGGGCGAGCTGCTGACGCGATTGATTGTGCGCAACGGGCGCAGCGGGACTTAGCGGCGTGTGAGTGGCCGGGTGGGGAGGCACCGCGGGTGCGGATGGGGATCCATTCGGGTGCGCCGACGGTTAGCGATGGCGAGTTTGTCGGGATCGATGTTCATCGGGTCGCGCGTGTGATGTCAGTTGCGTATGGCGGTCAGGTGTTACTAACCGAGGAGGCAGTGCGACTGGGGGGATCGGCGGTCCGCGTTCGCGATCTTGGGTATCACCGATTGAAAGACCTGCCCGCGCCAGAGCATCTGTTCCAGCTGGTCGCACCAGGTTTGGTGTCCGACTTTCGACCGCTGCGTTCGCTGAATCGCTCAAATCTCCCGACCCCCGCGAGTCGGCTGGTGGGCCGAGAGGCCGAGTTGGCACAGGCGCGTGAGCTGCTGTCCCGCCAGGAAGTCCGGTTGCTTACGCTGCTAGGTCCGGGCGGTGTCGGTAAGACTCGGTTGGCGATCGAGCTGGCCGCGAATGCCGTTCTGCAGTACCGCGACGGCGTATGGATCGTCGCGCTCGCGCCGATTCAGGATGACGCCCTGGTGGTGTCCGAGATCGCGCGAGTGCTCCAGGTGCCTCCGGTTGCGGGCCGCCGGGTGCGCCAAACGTTGGCTAAGGACCTGGCAGATGGGGAGTTCCTGCTCGTGCTCGACAACTTTGAGCACCTGCTGGGCGCGGCGAATTTCGTGGCGGAAATGCTTGCAACTGTGCCGAAGCTCGATGTGCTGTGTACCAGCCGCGAGCCGCTCCGGATCCGCGGCGAGCAACGCCTAGAGGTGGGACCTTTGCCGCCGGGTGATGCGAGCCACCTCTTCCTCGAGCGAGCCCTGGCTGCGCGTCCGGAGCTCAGCGTGGATGACGAGGACGACGCGGCGATTGCCCGAATCTGCGGCCGACTCGACGGGCTGCCGCTCGCGCTTGAGATGGCTGCCTCGCGGGCGGCGGTATTCTCGCCGCGCGCTCTTGAGGCGCGTCTTACTGAAGGTCTCGCGCTCGCCGAGGGGCCTCGCGATCTTCCCGAACGACAGCGGACGCTGCACGCGACGATCGACTGGAGCTACCAGTTGCTCGATCCCAACGAGCAGGCGTTGTTCCGGTCGCTTGCGCCATTCGTCGGCGGTGTGCGGATTGAATCGGCCGTGTCGCTGTGGGGTTCGCCGTCAGTCCTGGGCTTGATCTCGCTGGCCGAGAAGAGCCTGCTGGGCCGTCGCGAGGATCCGGATGGAGAACCGCGGTTTTGGATGCTTGAGACGGTGAGGGAATTCGCGCTCTCATACGCCGCGGCGGAAGGCTTGGCCGAAAGCGTGGCTGCCTCGCATGCCGAGCACTACTGCGGACTGACTGAGCGAGCTGCTCCCGAACTGCTCGGTAGAAACCAACGCTGGTGGGTCGACACGCTCGAGCAGGAGAATTCGAACCTCCGCGCCGGTTTGGATCGCTTGACCGCACAGGCCCCGTCGCGCGCGCTCCGAATGGCCGCCAATCTTGAGTGGTTTTGGGTGGTACGAGGCTATGCCTCCGAGGGGCGCGGCCGACTGCTGGAAGCGCTGGGCTCCGCCCCGCCCGAGGCTCCGCACCGCGGGCGGGCGCTCGCCGCCGCCGGACAGTTGACGTTGGACCTGGGCGAGGCAGCGGAGGCAGAGTCGCTTCTCTTCGAGGCGCTCGAGCTGGCCAAGCGGGACGGGGACGGACGTTTGGCGGCTCACGTGCTCAGTCATCTTGGATGGGCCGCCGAAGCTCTCGGTGACCCCACTCGAGCCCGGGCCCATCACGTGCAGGCAGTGGCCGCAGCCCGGGAAGCGCAGGAAGGGTCGGCGGCGCTCGAGATCGCTTTGAACAACTACGCGGTCATGATCGCAAGGCTCGGAGACCTGCCTGCGGCCCGGCCGCTACTCGAGGAGTCCTTACTCCTAGCGCGTAGTCGAGGCGAGCCGAGCGTCATCGCTCTGACTGCCGGAAACCTCGCGGTCGTCGCGCTTGATGCCGGGGAGCTCGAGACAGCGGACACGCTGGTCCGCGAATCGCTGGCACGAGCACGGGAGGTCGACTTCCGCGGGGCCGTTTCCTCGGCGCTCATCTTGCAGAGTGTGATCCTGCTAGCGCGCGGCAACCTCGATCAAGCGTGTGCGGTCCTAGCCGAGGCGATCGAAGCGGCAAGATCCATCCGCCACATCGAGACCGTCGCATCCGCGCTTTCCGTGGCCGGCACGGTCGCGGCGATGCGCCATCAGCCGATCCCAGCCGCGATGCTCTGGGCTGCCGCGGACCGCAACCGGGACCGCGTACAACTCGCTGAGGACCCGAACGTTGAACGGTTGAGGGCCGAATGGCAACCGCAGGCACGTGCCGAAGCTCGCGACACCGACAGCTGGACCGCCGCCCAAACAGCCGGAGTTGGGCTGTCGCTCGATGAAGCCCTCGACCTCGCGAGCGGCGCAACCGACACGACTGAGCACGGCACTCCCGTTGAGCGTGCCACCGCCGCGATCTGACGGCGCAAGCATCGCCCGCGCACGCCCGAGTTGGCGGACGAGAAGCTCGCGGTCGGTCTCGCCGTAGCTGCGCGTCTCGTCCATCTCGGTATCACGATCAGCGTCCCGGATCGCTTCTGAATCACCCCGGCAGACCAGAAGCAGCCGCAATTCTCCGGCCGAGCGAGTTGACCAGGTCGTACGGATGGCCCGGGTGAATGCGAATCGTGTGCGAACTGGGTACCTGCGACACGACCGCGCTGACCCGGCGCTCGGCCAGGGGCCAGCGCGCCGTGTGCTTGTTGATCCTCGGCTGAGACGGTCGGGTCGTGAGCGCGAGACGGTTGCGGGAGGGTCGGAGCGTGCGGCGAAGGATCGCTCATCCGGGCGGTCGTGAGGAGCACGATCTCGGCCTGCGCAGTGCTGATGCGTCTCGTCCTTGTCGTCCTACGGGGGCGCGGTCCCTGATTGGATTTCCCGGGTGAAGTCGTGTGCTGCGAACTATCTCTTGTGCAGCCCGATTTGCGTGGTGCCATGCTGAGTCGCGCGGCTCGGCCGTGTCTGGTCGTGGCGTGCCTCGGATCGCTGGCGTGTGAGCCTGGAGATCGCGCTCGCTGGGATCGCGGCGATTCGCTTGGTGGCGGCGGCCCACGCGGGCGGGGGTGGCTGTGCTCAGGCTCGCGCTGATGCCGGAGGACATCGAACAACGACTCCAGCGCTTCGCCGGCCGGACGCGAAGGTTCGGCGGCGTGCTGAGGCGCCTCGCGAAGGCTCCTGAGGCGCCCGGCAGCAGAGTCCGCACCGCTCGGGACCTGGTTCGTGAGCGGCGTCTGGGGTTGTTGGGGACGGTGGCGTACTGGGGTTTCGACATTGCTGTGCTCAGCGTTTGCTTCGATGCCTTTGGAAGGGTTGTGCCGGTGGCCGTGGTCGCGGTGCTGGCTTGCCGTGCGATCTCATTCTGGCTCCCGCCGCTGCCGGGGGTCGCCGGTATTTCGCGCCGCGCCCGACGGTCCGCGGCTGGCGAGCGGCCGACGCCAAGCCGCTCAGCTCACTCTGCGGGGAGCGCGGCCACCGGACTCCGTGGGGTGAGCAACATCGGTGTGATCGTGGGTGGCGCTCGCGGGCGGGTGCCCGATCGAGGACCGACGGTCTGCGGGAGAATCTGCGGTCTTCGCGATGATCCTGGGATTGAGCTTTGCGCTGGTGTGTGCGCTGGGCACCAACTTGAGCTCGTTGTTCAAGGCCCGCGGTGCGGTACTCGCACGACCAATCCAGGTACGTCATCCGCTGCGCAGCGCCGGAGAGCTGTTTCGTCAGCGGTGGTTCGCGGTCGGATGGATTCTTGCGCTGTTCGCGTGGGGCCTGCACATCGAGGCGATCAAGCTCGCCCCGCTCTCGAGTGTGCAGGCAGTCCTGTCCGGCGGTCTGGTGTTCCTCGCCGTACTCGCTGAGCGATTCTTCGGATTTCACCTCGGAAGACGTCAATGGGTCGGTGTCACACTCACTGCCGTAGGACTTGCCGTGATCGGCCTGACCGCGACCTCGGAGGGCCCGCAACGCTCCTCCTTGGCCGCGCTGATCGCGGTCGAGACCGCGATCCTGGCGGTCGGAGTCGGGCTCGTGAGGATCTCGACCCGCCGCGACGTCTCGCATCGCGGCGAGGCGCTCCTGCTTGCGACCGCTGCTGGCGTGCTGTTCGGGGTCTCGGACGTCGCGATCAAGTACCTCACACACGCGCACGGGCCGGTGTTCGGCTTGCTCAGCCCATGGACGCTGACCGCGCTGATCTCGTTCGTGGTTTCCTTCTACGCGTCCGCGCGCAGCCTGCAGATCGGCCTTGCGATCGAGGTGATCGCGATCACCTCGGTGGCCGCCAACCTCTCCGCGATCCTGGGCGGGATCCTTGTCTTCGGCGAGCCGATCGGCTCGGGTGCCGTCGGGATCATCGGCCGTCTGCTCGCGTTCGGTCTCGTGATCGCGGGCGCGGCGCTCGTGCCCGCCCCGCTGCGCGCCACGCCGGGTGATGCCGCCCAGCAAGCGGCACCACCGGTCGAAGCGGACGTCTCGAGCAACCCTTAGCCTGCTCCTCCCTGGGACGAAACTCGCAGACCGTCGGCGTTCCTCGTTCGCTCTGCCAACGCAGCACAAGGCGCACTGGTCGCTCGCGCCCGCGACCTCGTGCGCCGCGCACGAAACCACTGCTACAACCTCGCAGAACTGATCCGCACAATCCAGAACCTCGGCTGACGCCCGAGCACCCAGCGTTCGGTGAGCCTTCCCCTCTGCTCCGGACGGTCTCGACCTAAGCCGTCAGCGGCCGCGACGTCGCGGTCCTTTTCGGCGGGCCTTCCTCGTCGGCTCGCTGTCGGACTCCTCCGTAGGCTCGCCCTTCGGCCGGACCCGCTCGGGAAGCACGTCCGCACTCCGGTCGGCGACCGTCAGCGTCAGACGTGCAGCCGAAGAGGGGCTTGACGGATGCGGGCGCCCGACATGCGATGCGGGTGGCTCCTCATGCGATCCACTGTTCTGCGACTGCGCCCCCGGTGCGAACGAAGCGATCATCGTCGGCTCCTCCTGTTCGTTGCGCCCAATCATCCCACCGACCGAGATCGTGTCAATTCCGCCACCCCGCTGCTCCTCGATCCAACCGGAAGACAGTCGCCAGTCCGCCGACCCCTGAGCTGGGTCAGCCGTTCCAAGCGGCCTGTTCGCCGCTCGCGACCCGCGTGGCCCGGCCGCCGCCGAACGGGATCGTCTCGACCACGCCGCCGTCGCTCGGGACTGCCCGGCCGACGAGCAGCGTCCGGCCGTCGCGTGAGATGCCGTCAGGCAGCACGAATCCGAGTTCGCGCACCCGGCTCGGCGACAGCTGAACCGTGTACGCCCGGCCGATGCGCCCCAACACGAACGCGACGATCAGCCGGTTGCGGTCAGCCGACCCCGCCAGCGACGCTACATGGCCGGCCCGAAATGTCACCGCCAGCACCGGGTCGGGCGCAGCGCGGGGCGTGCTGTTCGCCGAAGGTTGCTCGGTGAGACGCTCGGAGAGCTCCGCGCGGCCCTTCCCTGGCGCCGCTGATGGCAGTCGGGGCCGTCCGCTGATCGATCCCCTCAGTGAGAGGACAGCAATGCGTTGACAGCTGCGACCGTAGCTGGAGTCGATTCGTGTAGCACGGCGTGAAGGCCCGCGCGGGCCGCACCATCGACATTGGCCTCGATATCGTCGACGAAGACTGTCTCGTCCGGCTTGACACCTAGTCGAGTGCAGGTGAGGTAGAAGATGGCCCGGTCGGGCTTGGCGAGCCCTACCTCATGCGAGTAGACGATGTCGTCCACAAGGTCGTGAAAGCGGTAGCGGCGAGATTCCTCACGGCGGGCGCCGTCGGCGGAGTTGCTGACGATCCCAGTCCTGACCCGGCCCCGGAGAGTCCGGACGTAGCTGACCAAATGCTCGTCGAGGTCCCCGCAGTACCAGTCCCACATATCGGCCATGAAGTCGTCAATTTGTGCGGCCGATAGCTGAAGCGCTTCGGCGTAGGACGAGCGCATCTGCGCTTCGCTGAAGCCACCGATCTGCGCCAGCCCGTCGGGGTCGACGCGCGCGACCTCAGCGTCAAATTCGGACTGGGTCACCCCAAGTCAGGCGCGCCAAGCCTCGATCCAGTCTGGAGGACCGACACGCTCGAGCACCCGGCCGATGTCGAACACGACTGCGCTTATCGCCACGTTGGACGAACGATGCCAGACGAGCACTGCGAACTGCTCGCCGGGAGGGTTCCTGTGCTGCGACGCGTGCTGGGGTCGATGATGCCCGGGACACGCGAGCATCAGCACGATGATCGCGGTGTCATGGTTCCCGGCGCGTGACGCTCTCGAGCCGGTCGATTGATCGGTCGAAGGAGAGCACCTCGTTGACGCCGGTCGCCTCGGCCTGAGCGACGAGGTATGCCTCGGCGAAATCAAGACGGTCCAGTTCGTAGACCTCGAGCGCGCGGAGTAGGGCTGCTGGATCGACCGTCTTGATCGTTGGTAGCGCGATCGCTGATCGCATCAGCTCAGCGACGCGCGGGCGCCTGACCTCGTAGAACGACTCCATCACGTAGACGCATTCCGCGAGAACGAGATCGGTCAGCAATGGTTCCTCCTCGCCCGCGAGGGCAGCCGTAGCGCGCGCGGCCATGTCCAGTGGGTCGCCGGTCAGGTGGCGAATCAGAACGTTCGTGTCGATGAACGCCGTCAGCGCCGCGGCCCAGCACGCTCAGCGCGTGTGCGACGCAGCACTTCATCCCATGGGGTGCCGTGCTCGCTAGCGGGCACCGCGACCGTGCCGGCGAGCTCGAGGAAGTCCGGAGTCTTAGCGATCACCGCCCGGGAGCGCTCGACGCGGAACAGGAGCTCGTCACCTTCCTCAAGCGAGAGTGCATCACGCACGCTCCGAGGGATAGTCACCTGTCCCTTTGATGTGATCTTCGCTCGCGCGTCCATTCGCCGTCCTCCTTACTTTCGACTGCTCGTAAGGATATCGCGGGCCACGGCCGCCCATGCCGACGGGACCCCGGCGTTCGCTGATCGTTCCGCACCGGACACTCCGTAGAGCGCCGCAGTCGTCGAGTCGTCGTCTGCACGTGGCGTTTCCCGGCATGGGCATGCCAGTCGCGGAAAAGCGCCGCTCCCGGTGAGAACAGAAGAGCTCGCCGACGTCCGTGGCGCTGTCGAGATGGCGGGACACGCAACTGCCGCTCGGGGCCCGAAGCGCTCGTGCCTCGGTGTGGGCGAGCGGGAGCAGCGTCGTCACGGCTCCGTCGAGGCGGCAGATAGTGCTGCTCGCTCGTGGCGAACAGGAGCGTTCGAGCTGACAATTCGACGCTCTCGGGTCTCGTCCAACTGAGCAGTGAGCTCGGCGGTGCGGCGGGTGCCCGCTAGGTCACGAGAGCGACAGCGCCGGGCGTTTGCTCGCCAGGACAAGTGAGGCGATCGGCAAGCGCCTTCGGGCTGCACCGTCGGCGCCCGACGCCGCACCCGAGTTCATGCCAAAGCGCAACTCCGCGCTGATCGGCAACCCCGGAATATGTAGAAATCGACATATGCCGGGCTATGTTGCTCGGGGAACTATGTCGCGCCGTTTGTGGTACGGACGTCGGACAGCGTCTTGGTCTCCGACGACGGCCCGAGCTCCGCATTTGATGAAGCGGAAACGAGCGGAAGTCGCACGCTGCCGGATGTAGACCAGTAAGCCCATTCCGGCAGTCTCGGGGGGGCGATGCCCACTCGTCCGGGCCGTCTACCGAGCTTCGGTGATCGCAGGGAGGATATATTCGCCGTTGAGGATCTCCGCGCGCGGCTGGTACATGCGCATCAGCGGGCGGAACCTGCCGTCGGGCGTCGGCAGCCAGTTCGATTGCTTGCCATTGTCGGGCGCGTCCCGTTGGATGTAGATGGTCACCGAGCCGTCGTCGTCGGTTACGAGTCCTGCGGTCCGGTCCCCGATTGAGTAGCGGTCGATCGCGTTCGCGACGAGATAGAACTTGGAGGCGTCGTACATCGTCAGCGACCAGAACGCATCGACTGGCGGTGGCGGCGAGAGTCGCAGTTCGTAGCGGTTATGGGCGCCATCGAGCGGGTCGCCGTCGGCGTCCGTCCACGCCATCGCGTAGGTGGCCTCGTAGCCGTGGTTGCCCCACAGTCCTCCGCGTGCGGCGGCGGCGCGCGTCGCGTACGCCTCTGCGCGGTCTTGGATCTTCCAGGATGGGCGGTCGAGTGTTCCGAGGCCGAGGTGATCGAGGTTGTAGTCAAATCCGTGCATCGCGCTGTTCCAGCCGTTGATCGCGTCTCGGCCTGCTCCCTGCATGAGCTCCTCGATCTCCTGCTGTCCCACGGCCGCGCCCGCCACCAGCACCTCGGCGAGGGCTGGATCCGGGATCACGTACGGCGACTCGGCCGCCGTGGCGCCGAATCTCGCCGCGTGCTCGACAAACCGGTCGTCTGCCCGTGGTGGCAGGAACGAGACCAGCGCCACTCGGAGCCGTTCCCACCACTGCAAGTCCTCCCGCACCGCGGATCCGGCGTGGGAGCGCCGAGCGGGGCAGGAACTGGTCCGCCGTCTCGAACGCTCAGCGGCGTCATTGTGAACTGGCTCTGCAGGGCGTGCACGGCCGGAAGGTCGGCCTCCCCGTCGACCTGAACCCGACCGACGATCATGAAGATCCCGGTCGGCGCCGAAACGAGCCGCATGCCGGCGGGGATTTCTCCGCTCCAACCGTCGGCCGCGAGCAGAAACTCGCCTTCGCTCGTCCCCGTCGCGCGGCGCCCGATGTACGCGAAATTGTTCGTCCAAGCGTCGACGAACTGAAGCACGTAGTAGCGACCGCCCGTATCGGGCACGTGCAACACGAGCGGTCCCTGGCGGACGTCACACGCGGCCAATACGTACAGTGTGTCGTTGTTTGGGCGAGACGAACTCAGTCTCAGGCCCGAGCAACTCGCGCGCATAGCCGAACTGGTTATAAGGAGCGCTGAACGGGAGCGACGCGATGTTGTTCGCAAACCCATCGATCTCGTGCAGGTTGTAGACGAGCGGGTAGCCGTAGATGTAGACCTGCGCCGCGAGCTGCACCCGCTCGACACCATCGGCGGACTCTGTCGTGCTCACGGTCCCTCGTGCTCTCGCGTTTGAGGCATCTCCCGGTGGAGACGCGCTCGGGCACGATATTGGCCGGTCGATCCCGGCAAGCGTCAGCACTTCAGCCCCTTCGATCGACGAGCAGAAGCTGACCGTCGTCGACAAGGACGGATTGGGCCGCCGCCGGACTTGAGCGCGGGTTGCGTGCTCGGCAGCTGTGGGGCGAGCGCAACATATTTCGGCCGGCGTGGTCGAGGCTTGTGCCTTCTGTCGATCTCTTGAGAGGAGGAGAGCATGGCCGAGCCAGCTCCCGATCGTGTGCGGGTGAGCGGGCCGTTGGCGGCGTTCGCTGACGGGTTTCTGGTGGATCTCGTTGAGCAGCGGGGCTACGGGCTGTGGCCGGCGCAGCGGCATTTGGAGTTCCTCGCGTCGGTGAGCCGGTGGATGGCGACCAGGGTGTCGGCGTCGCGGAGTTGACGCCGGCCGCGGTGGAGCGGTTCGTCGCTGAGCGGCGGAGAGCGGGCTACCGCGGCAGCGTGTCGCCGAAGAGTCTGCGCCCGTTGCCGGCCTACCACGGCGGGCTCGGCGTACTCGCTGCCGGCGACGGCGAGCCGCTGACGCCCCTGGAGAAACTGCTCGCCGAGTATCGCGATTACCTCCTGGTGGAGCGGGCGCTGACGCCTGGGTCGGTCGGGGTGTATGAGCCGGTCGCGCGCCTGTTTCTTGAAGAGCGCTCGGCGCCGATTGGTGCGGACCTGGCCCGCTTATCCGGTCGGGAGATCCACGCGTTCGTGTTGCGCGAAGCACGCCAGCGAGGGCAGCACTCCGCTGAAACCATGGTGTGCGCGCTGCGTTCGCTGCTGAGGTTTCTGCATGTGCAGGGCTGGATCGCGTCGCCGTTGGCGACGGCGGTCCCGTCGGTGCGCAAACAGCGCCAGGGTCTACCTCGCGGGCTCGCCGCAAGGCAGGTCAGGCTGTTGCTTGAGAGCTGCGATAGTGAGCGCCCCGTCGGCAGGCGGGATTTCGCGATCGTGATGCTGCTGGTTCGGCTCGGGCTGCGTCGTGGTGAGGTCGCGGCGTTGGAACTCGATGACGTGGACTGGCGGGCTGGCGAGATCATGATCCGCGGCAAGGGCGCGAGGATTGACCGGCTGCCGCTCCCCAGGCGTTGTCGGTGCCGGTCCCGTTGGGCCCGGTGTTTGAGTTGTTCGCGGCGACGCCGGCTGCGGGTACGGTGCCGGATGGGGCCGATCGGTTCGCGCTGGCGCGGTCGCTGCTGGATGCGCTGCGGGCGACCGGGCCGTGTGTCGCGGTGATCGAGGATGCGCATTGGGCGGACCCGGCGACGCTGGATGTGCTTCGCCTGTTGGCCCGCCGGGTCGAGCAGGCGGGCGTGGTGGTCGTCGTGACGTACCGCGACGACGAGCTGGCCGCGAATTCGCAGCTCGCGATGCTGGTCGGGGACCTGGTGAGCGTTCCGGCGGTCCGGCGGGTCACGCTGCGACGGCTGTCGGAATCCGCTGTTCGTTTGCTGGCCGTGTCATCAGGGGTCGACGGGCGCGAGCTCTCGCGGGTGACGAGCGGCAATCCGTTCCTAGTGGTGGAGGCGCTCGCGGCGGGCGATGGGTTGCCATCGACGGTGCGCGACGCGACGCTGGCGCGGGTCGGGCGCCTGGATGCCGACGCGCGTGGCGTGGTCGACGCGGCGGCGGTGATCGGCCAGCGGGTCGCGCCCGGGCTGCTTGCTGCGGTCGCTCCGGGCAGCGCCGGGGCGGTGGAGGGCGCGCTCGCGTGCGGCGTGCTGACTGAGGACGGTGGCGAGCTGGTGTTCCGCCACGAGCTCACCCGGCAGGCGGTCGAGTCGTCGATCGCCGCGCCGCGTCGCGCGGCGCTGCATGCCCGGGTGCTGGCGGCGCTCGCGGACGGTCCCGAGCACCGGGACGACGCGCGCATGGCGCACCACGCGGAGCGGGCGGGGTTGGCGGCCGAGGCAAGCCGGTTCGGCGCGCTGGCAGCGGCAGACGCCGAACGCGTCGGTGCGCTGCGCGAGGCGGGATTGCAGCTCGAGCGGGCACTGCGCTTCGGCATCGACCTCGACCCGGGCGAGCGTTTCGAGTTGCTGGTGCGACTCTCGCGCGCGCAGAATTTCGAAGGGAGGATGGATGAGGCGCTGCGCGCGGCGGTCGAGGCGGTCGAGATCGCCAAGCGGCAGCTAGGCCCGCACGCGCACGGGCGTGCCCTGAACGTGCTCGCCGCGGCGTTGTGGTCGCTGGACCGGATGGTCGAGGCGCGTGCGGCAGCGCGATTGGCGATCGACCTGCTCGAGCTCACCGCGGAGGCCGGTGAGCTGGCGCGTGCGCACTGTGCGCTGCTGCGGATCGAGGCGGTGGCGTTCGAGCCGTCGGCCGTGATCATTGCCGCGCCGCGGACGCTCGAGCTCGCAGCGAAGGCGGGACTGGAGGAGGCGCGGATCGATGCTGAGATCACGCTCGGCCTGGCCTACGGTCACGTGGGTCGCGCTGAGGCGGCCGCGGTGCTGGCGCGCGCGCTCGCCGACGCGCGCGCCGCCGGGCTGCACGTGCAGACGATCCGGGCGTATGTCAATAGCGTGATGGTGGCGGCCGACGCGCGCGACCACGCGACCGTGGACGCCGTTTCCGCCGCCGCGATCGAGCTGTTCGACGATTATCAGGCGGCGATTCCCCGCGATGCCGTGGAGATTGCAGTGGCCCGGAGCCTGCTCGACCGGGGTCGCTGGGGGAGGCGCTCGAGCGCGCGGCGCGGGGCCGGCGTGAATGGTTCGGGGAGGTCCCGCTCGCGCTCGTGATCGAGGGGCTGGTCCGCGCGCGGCGCGGTGAGCAGGGCGCGGACGCGCTGCTCGAGCGGGCGCTCGCGGGTGTGGAGGGCTTGCCCCACGGCTGGCGCCACGCGATGCTTCACGCCGCGCTCGCGGAGACTGCGTGGCTCCGCGGAGACCGTCGCGCCCTGCTGATCCAGGTGGAGGCGGTGAGCGACGCCGCGTCGTTTGCAGAGTTTGGGCGCCCGACGGGCGAGCTGGCGGTGTGGGCTGCGCGCTGCGGCGAGCGGCTCGAGCCGCCGCCGACCGCGCCCGAACCGGTGCTGCGCGAGCTGGCCGGGGATTGGCGCGGCGCGGTCCGCGCGTGGTGCGAGCTCGATGCGCCGTACGAGGCCGCGCTCGCGACGCTGCCCGGCGATGATCGCGCGGCGCGCGACGCGGTAGCGGCGCTACGCAGGCTCGGCGCGCGCGCCGCCGCGAGGAGGTTCGCGCGCTCGATCCGAGCGCGGCAGCCGCGCCCCACGCGGTCCGCAGCGCGCGACACGGGCCAACGTCGCGGGGCTGACCCGCCGCGAGCAAGAGGTGCTCGTGCACGTCGCCTTGGGCGAGACCAATCCGCAGATCGCGCGGGCGTTGCATTTGTCCGAGCGGACGGTCGCGCATCACGTTTCCGCGATCCTGTCAAAGCTCGGCGTCGCCACTCGGACCGCCGCAGTCGAAGCTGCCCACGCCGCCGGGACCCTCCCAGGAGATAGGACATCGATGCCGCCGATATAGGCAGGGTGACCGATGTTTGCTGCGTGATCATGACCGTAGCTTCGGCGGCGGCCCAAATCCCACTCGAGGAGGCACGATGAGCAGCACCACACAGACCAGCAGCGCGGCGATCGAGGGACGGTTGTGGAGCGTCCGCGCCGACGACTGGGCCGCGATTCAGGAGCGCCAGGTCGCTCCCGCATACGAGGCGGCACTCGACGCGCTGCGCGTCGGGCCGAGCACGCGGCTGCTCGACGCCGGCTGTGGCGCGGGGATGTTCATGCGCCTGGCCGCTGACCGGGGCGCGGACGTGCACGGGCTCGACGCCAGCGAAGGGCTGCTCGCGCACGCCCGCGGCCGCGTGCCCGGGGCGGCGCTCATGCAAGGTGAGCTCGAGCAGCTTCCGTACGAGGACGCGAGCTTCGACATCGTCACTGGCTTCAACTCGTTCCAGTACGCCGCCCGGCCCGCCGTCGCGCTCGCCGAGGCCAGACGTGTCGCCGGCCCTGAGGGCCGCGTGTTGCTGCTCAACTGGGCTTCGGCGGAGCTGTGCGAAGCGGCCGGCTACCTGATCGCGCTCGGCCGGCTGATGCCGCCTCCGCCGCCAGGGACCCAGGGTCCGTTCGCACTCTCGGACAGCGAAGCGCTCAGCGCGTTGTTCGACGACGCCGGACTCGACGTGCTGGCCGTCGAGGACGTCGAATGCGTGTGGCGCTACCCGGACGAGCCGACCGCGGTCGCCGGGTTGATGTGCGCCGGTCCCGTCGTCGGGGTGATCGAGCACGCCGGCGAACCGGCAGTGCGTGCAGCGACCCGCTCGTTCCTCGAGCCGTGTCGCACCCCCGCCGGCGGCTACCGCATCACGAACGTCTTTCGCTATGTCATCGGCACCCCCCGCAGCTGAGCTGGCCGTGACGCGGTCGGCGGCAGGTCAACACAAGCGGCTCTGGTTCCTCGGCACTCTGGCGATTATCAGGGTGCCGGGAGAGGCCGTCGATGGCCGCTTCGCTCTGATCGAGTTCCTCTTTCCGCGCCACGCATCGCCGCCGCTTCACACCCACCCGCAAGACGAGAGCTACATCGTGCTCGACGGGCGGCTGACCGTACACGTCGGCGCGAACCGCTTCGAGCTCGACACGGGCGCCGTTGGCGTGGTCCCGACCGGCGTGGCGCACACGTTCCGGGTCGACAGCGACACGGCGCGCGTGCTGGTGCTCAGCACACCGGCGGGTATTGAGCCGTTCGTACGCGACGGCTCCGTGCCCGCCACATCGCCCACGCTCCCGCCGCCCGACACGCCCCGACCAACACCCGAACGCCTCGAGCAACTCTTCCGCACCCACCGCCAAGTCAACCTCGGCGCGCCACTGGCTCCGGCGCGACCAGCACAGGAGCAGAGATGAGCGACTACACAATCCGCGCACTCACCGACGTGCCCGACATCTTCGAAGGGCAATACCCCGGAGCGATGCGATTCCTCACCGATCACCTCGAGGCCGAGCAGGTCGCGCTCACCCATCGACTGATGCCACCCCGATCCGGCGGCAAAGGCAGCCACGGACACCGTCACAAGACCCAGGAAGAGATCTACTACGTCCTCGCCGGCACGCTGCAATTCAAACTCGACGACCGCATCATCGACGTCCCCAGCGGCACCGCCATCCGCGTCGCCCCCGCCGTCATTCGATCGATCTGGAACGACGGTCCCGACGATGCCGAGCTCGTAATCTGCTCAACACGACTCGACGACCCATGCGCCGACGGCGAACTGATCGAAGACTTCTGGCCAGCGAACGGAGCGGCAACATAAGCACCTTGATCTACGCGACAGCGCACAATCCACCGCGACGAGCGCCGCCGTCGGCCCCGTGCCCCGGATCGACGGGTTCAGCGCCGGGCGGAGGGGCGGGCCGCCGCGCTGGGACGGCGCGGCGCAGATCTCGGCTGACCCGGGGCGCGTCCGGCCGAGCGGTGCCACCTTGGCGTTCGCGAGCATCAACTCGCTGTCGCGGAGCCGGGAGTCGGCGGCCAGTTGTCGGCCTGGGTGTGTTCGCTGGCCGGCACGGCCGGCGGCCCGCCCGAGGGCACGGCTCGCTTTTCGCTGGGGGCGCGCGCAACCGTGCGGCTGCCCGCGTCGATGACCGGCAACGTCCGGGTCGTCGTCCTCCGCAGGGGTCGTTGAGCGGCGACTCCTGGGTCGTCGTCGTCCGCCGGGGTCGCCGACAGGCGCTAGCGTTCCGGGCGATGGCCGACGCCCAGGTCCTCACGCCGTCCCGCACGATCAGCGCGCCGGCCCCGGCGCGGATGGAGATGCGGCTGCTGCGGCGGATCGCCGACGACGTGCGGCGGGAGTGGCGGGTCCGCCGGCGGGCGACGCTGCCCCCGGGAAGCATCGCTCCCAACTGGTCGCACACGCGCAGGATCATCTCGGACCCGCTCAACCTGCTGCTCGAACACGAGCGTCGCTTCGGCCCCGTGTTCACTATCCGTTTGCTGCACGAGCCGATCGTGTGGGCGGTCGGGGCCGAGGTCAACCATCAGATCCTGGTCGGCGACTTCGACGCGTTCTCGTGGCGAGAGGGACGCTTTGCGGACCTATGGCCGCTACTGGGCGACGGGATGCTGAACATCGACGGTCCGTATCACCGGGACTTTCGGATGCTGATGCTGCCGGCGTTCCACCGCGACTACGTCGTCGCTGTGGCCGAGACGATGATCGAAGAGGCAGTGACCGCGGCCGAGGCGCTCGTCGAGGGGCAGGTGCTCGAGGTCTACCACTGGACTCGCGAACTGGCGCTGCGGATCGCGCTCCGCGGCCTGCTCGGGCTCGACGCCTCGGGCGGGCGCGAGGAGCCGTTGGCGAAGGCGTTCGAGGACTCGCTGGCGATCCACGGCGAGCCGATCCTGCTCCAGCTGCTGCCGGCGCCCGGGACGCCGCTGGCGCGCGCGATCGCCGCTCGCGCCCGGCTCGACGCACTCGTGCGCGCGGAGATCGACGAGCGCCGTCGGCGGGGAGATCCCGGCCGGGGCGTGCTCGGGCTGCTGCTCGCCGCGACCGACGACAGCGGGTCGCCACTGCCCGGCGCGGTCGTACGCGACCAGGCGGTGACGCTCTTGTTCGCGGGGCACGACACGACAACGACGACGTTCACGTTCCTGCTGCACGAGCTCGGCCGGACCGCCCCGGCGCGCCGAGCGTTGGACGACGAGCTCGATCAGGTACTCGAGGGGCGTAATCCGACACCGACCGAGCTCGACGGCCATGCGCTGCCGGTGCTCGAGCGCACGCTCAAGGAGACGCTGAGGTGCTATCCGGCGGCGTGGGTTGGACCGCGGCGTACCACCCGCGACGTCACGCTCGGCGGGGTGCAGGTGCCCGCCGAGATCGGCGTCCAGTACTCGTCGTGGGCAACCCACCATCTGCCGCAGCTGTATCCGGACCCGTTCCGCTTCGACCCCGACCGGTTCCTGCCCGAGCGCGAGGCCGCCCTGCCCCGTGGCGCCTATATCCCGTTCGGCGGCGGGTCGCGGATGTGCCTCGGCAAGCGGTTCGGAGAGTACGAGCTCCGCGCGCTCGCCACCGCGTTACTGACCCGGGTGAGGCTCGAGCCGCTGTCGGTCGCGGATCCCCAGATAGTTACGACGCCCACGCTCGGCCCAAAGGACGGTCTGCCGTTCGTCGTCCGCGGCAGGTGAGATCGGGGTTCTATCGTGGAAGCGACGCTGTACTGCGAACGAAATGGAGCACGCATGAACACGCGCAAGCTTGGATCGCTCGAGGTCTCGGCGCTCGGGCTCGGGTGCATGGGGATGTCCGCGTTCTACGGGTCGGCCGACGAGCCCGAGGCGATCGCCACCATCCAACGGGCCCTCGAGCTCGGGATCAACCTTCTCGACACGGCGCAGCTGTACGGTCCGCTGAGCAATGAGGAGCTTGTCGGGCGAGCGATCAAGGGCGACCGCGACAAATACGTGATCGCGACCAAGTTCGCGCGGAGGATGGACGCTGCCACGCCCGGCGACATGTCCACGGTCGGCAAGCTAGACGGCTCGGCGGACCACGTCCGCGCCTCGATCGAGGGCTCGCTCGAGCGCCTGGGCACCGATCACGTCGATCTCTTCTACCAGCACCGAGTCGATCCCAACGTCGAGATCGAGGAGACCGTCGGGGCGATGGCCGAGCTCGTCAAGCAAGGCAAGGTGCGCCACATCGGCCTCAGCGAGGCGGCACCCGAGACGATCCGACGTGCCCACGCGGTCCATCCGATCAGCGCAGTCCAGACCGAGTACTCGCTGTGGACGCGCGACCCCGAGACAAACGGGGTGCTGGCGACGTGCCGCGAGCTCGGGATCGGGTTCGTGCCGTACTCGCCCCTGGGCCGAGGCTTCCTGTCGGGCCGCTTCAAGTCACCCGACGAGCTCGACGAGAACGATTTCCGCCGGCACGGTCCGCGCTTTACCGGCGAGAACCTCGACGCAAACCTGAAGCTCGCGGCGATGGTGGCCGAGATCGCGGAGGAGAAACGCATCACCCCCGCCCAGCTGGCGCTCGCCTGGGTGCTTGCCCAGGGCGACGATGTGGTGCCGATCCCAGGCACCAAGCGTCGCGAGTACCTCGAGCAGAACGCCGCCGCGGTCGACGTCGAGCTGACCGACGAGGACCTGGCGCGGATCAATGCCGAGCTGCCGGCGGTGGCGGGCGATCGCTACGACGAAGCCGGAATGGCGGCGGTCAACCTGTAGCCGGACGATTTGGCCTTGTCACTGGGCAAGCGGGTACTCGCGGCCGCTGAGCAGCACGTTGGCGACACGCGGGTACCCGGCCTCGTCGCACTGGTGGCGGACGGAGACGACGTGCACGTCGAGGCGCTCGGCACGCTCGCCGTCGGCGGCGCGCCGGTGCGGCGCGACTCGCTGTTCCGGATCGCGTCGACGACCAAGCCGATCACCGCTGCGGCGGCGCTGGCGGTGATCGAGGAGGGGCTCGTCGGGATCGACGAGCCGGTCGACCGCCTGCTCCCGGAGCTGGCCGACCGGCGTGTCCTGAAGCAGATGGATGGACCGCTCGACGAGACCGTCGCCGCGGAGCGGGCGATCACGACTCGCGACCTGCTGACGTTCACGCTCGGCTTCGGGATGGTCGCCGAAATGTTCATAGCGCGGACGCCGTGGCCGGTGGTGGCGGCCTCGCGCGAGCTCGGCCTCGGGACGATCGGCCCGCCCAATCCCGACCGCCAACCCGATCCGGACACCTGGATCGCCGGCCTCGGCACGCTTCCGCTGCTGGCCCAGCCGGGAGAGCGGTGGATGTACAACACCGGCGCGTCGGTGCTTGGTGTGCTCATCGCGCGCGCCACCGGCGAGTCGTTCCCCGATGTCCTGCGGACCCGGCTGTTCGAGCCGCTCGGAATGACGGACACGGCGTTCTGGACCTCCGACACCGACCGGCTCGCAACCGCGTACGTCGCGAAACCAGATGGGCTCGCCGTGTGGGACGAGCCGGACGGGCAATGGAGTCGCCCGCCGGCGTTCGGCGACGGCGCTGCCGGCCTCGTCTCGACCGCCGACGACCTGCTGGCGTTCTCGCGGATGCTGCTCGCGGGCGGCGGCCAGGTGCTATCTGCGGCCGCCGTCCGCGCGATGTCGAGCGACCAGCTCTCAGACGCCCAGAAGGCGCGCGGGGGCCTCGGCCCGGACTTCTTTGCGCGCAAGTCCTGGGGCTACTGCCAGGCGGTATACGACGGCGGCGCATTCGGGTGGAACGGCGGGCTCGGGACCTCCTGGGTAGCCGATCCCGCCCGCGACCTGACGATCGTCGTGATGACGCAGCGGCTGTTCGAGAGCGCCGACCTGCCGCCGGTGCATCGCGACATCCACGCGGCCGCGCGGGGCGAATGAGTGCGCACTCGACGCCGCGCGCTGGGGCGTGGGCGGCCAGGGCGCTTCGGCCGTCGCGACGGGTACCGTGCCGCCCATGTCGATCTCGACCGGTCTGCGCTCCGTCGCGGCGATCCGTTACGTCACCCCGTTGCGTGAGGGCGGCTCGCTGCCGGGGCTGGTCGAGGCCGACGACGACGGCCTGTACGTGGTCAAGTTTCGCGGCGCCGGCCAGGGGCTGCGGGCGCTCGTGGCCGAGGTGATCGTCGGCGAGATGGCGCGCCGGCTCGGCCTGCTCGTGCCCGACCTCGTCGCGGTCGAGATCGATCCGGTGCTCGGCGCCGCCGAGCCGGACCCCGAGATCCAGGATCTGATCACGGCCAGCGCGGGCGCGAACCTCGGCGTCGACTTCCTCCCGGGCGCGCTCCCGTACACGCCGGCGGGGCCGTGGCGGCCCGACGACCGGCTCGCCGCCGACATCGTGTGGCTCGACGCGTTCACGACAAACGTCGACCGCACGCCTCGCAATCCCAACCTGCTGATCTGGCACGACCGGCTATGGCTGATCGACCACGGCGCGGCGCTGTATCTGCACCACGGCGGTCTGGACCCGGTCGCGCACGCTGACCGGTCGTTCCCGCTGATCGCCGAGCACGTGCTCCTGCCTCACGCCGGCTCGATCCTCGAGGCCCACGAACGGCTGGCGCCGACTGTCGATACCAGCGCGCTCGCCGAGGCCGTTGCGCTCGTCCCGGGCGAGTGGCTCAGGAGCGGCGGCGACGACCCCGAGACGTACGTCGACTACCTGCGCCGGCGGCTGCAAAGCGGCGCGTTCGCGGCAGAGGCAGAGGCGGAGGCGGAGCGTGCCCGAGCCGGCGCGTAGCCCGTTCGCATACGCGGTCCTGCGCGTGGTCCCGCGCATCGAGCGCGGCGAGCGTTTCAACGCCGGCGTCGTCGTGTTCTGTCGCCAGCGCGGATTCCTCGGAGCCAAGGTTGAGCTCGACGACCGACGGCTCGCTGCGCTGGCGCCGGACACCTCGGCGAACGACGTCCGCGCCCACCTCGAGGCGCTCGTCGACGTGGCGGCGGGGGACTCCGACGCGGGCGCGATCGCGGCGTTGCCGGCGTCGGAGCGGTTCGGGTGGCTCGTCGCCCCTTCGAGCACGGTCATCCAGCCCTCGGAGGTGCACACGGGGCTGACCGACGACCCAGTGGCGACCCTGGATGCGCTGTTTCGAGAGCTGGTCGAGCCGGTGGCGCCGCGTTAGCTCGGCAAGCCGAGGGCGGGCAGCAGCCTCGCCAGCTGGCGAGCCTCAGGTAGACATGAGGGAAACGTGCCGCGACTGACAGATCACGACGGGCTCGAAAACGACACCCCGGTGTTCAATGCCGGGTACGGCTCGGCCCTGTGCGCCGATGGGTCGGTCGAGCTGATCGCGGTCGACGCCCACGGCAACGTCACCACGCCGATGTCGACCGGGGCGATGCCGCGCGGCGTGTCGCGGGCCGGGCAAAATCCGGTCACGACGGTCCCCTAATACCATTGGCCCCTCTATGGAGGGTTCTGTGATCTCGGCGGGCAAGCGGCTGCGTGCGAAATGGGAGGCGGGCGAGGCCGTGTTCGGACTGTGGGCCGGCATCCCGAGCTCGCTCACGGCGGAGCTCGCGGGGCTCGCCGGCTACGACTACGTGTGCGTCGACCTCCAGCATGGGCTGAACACCGAGGCGACGCTGGTGTCGATGTTCCAGGCCACCCAGGCCGGCGGCGCGGTGCCGCTGGCCCGCCTGGCGTGGAACGAGCCGTGGCTGATCATGCGCGCGCTCGACCTCGGCGCGGCCGGCGTGATCCTGCCGCTGATCGACAACGCAGCCGAGGCCGCGCGCGCGGTCGAGGCGTGCCGGTACCCGCCGCACGGCCGGCGCTCGTACGGGCCGATCCGCGCCGAGCTGGTCGTCGGATCCGCGACGCCGGACGACCTCGGCGAGGATGCGCTGTGCATCGCGATGATCGAGACGCGCGACGGGCTCGACAACCTCGAGGAGATAGCCGCCACCCCGGGCCTCGATGGGCTCTACATCGGCCCGTCGGATCTGTCGATCGCGCTCGGGCTGCCGCCGCGCGGGGTCGCCGTGGACCCAGGCGAGGACCGGCAGGCGCTGGCCGACGCGATCGAGCGGGTCCGTGAGGCCTGCACCGCCAACGGGCTGGTCGCGGGCATGCACTGCGCCGCCGGAGAGGCCGCTGCAAGGTACGCCGACAGCGGCTTCAAGCTGATCACGGTCGGCGTCGACACGAGCTGGTACAAGGCGACGATCCGGCGCGAGATCGACAGCGCGCGGGGAGCCTGAGGCGCGATGCCGTACTCCCCGGACCTGGCCGGCTGCGCCCTCGACGGGCGCTACGAGGTGCACGAGCTGATCGGCGAGGGCACGTTCGGCCGGGTCTACCGCGGGTACGACCGCCGGCTCGCGCGCGCGGTCGCGATCAAGGTGATCAAGCCGTGGTGGGCGCAGGATCCTGACGGCGCTGAGAGCTTCGAGCGCGAAGCCCAGCTGCTGGCCCGCGTGAGCGATCCGGGGATCGTGCAGATCTTCGACGTCGGGCAGGCCGAGGAGGGGCTGTACTTCGTCACCGAGCTCGTCGAGGGCGAGAGCCTGTCGGCGCGCCTGAAGCGCAACGGACCGCTGTCCGCCTGGGAGGCCTGCGACATCGCCGAGCAGCTGTGCAGGGCGCTCGAGCACGCGCACGCCGAGCGCATCGTCCATCGCGACATCAAGCCGGCCAACGTCCTGATCTCGGGTCGCGGCCAGGTCAAGGTCGGCGATCTCGGGATCGCGCGCCTGGCTGAGGGGAGCACCGACGGCGGCACCGCCACGATCGTCGGCACCCCGAGGTACATGGCGCCCGAGCAGGCGCGCGGACAGCCGGTGACGCCCGCCACCGACGTCTACAGCGCGGGGATCGTGCTGTACGAGATGCTTGCCGGGCGCGCGCCGTTCGGCGGCGAATCCGCGGTCGAGATCGCGCTCCAGCACGTGCAGATGCAGCCGCCGCCGCTGCCGCGCGGGATCCCCCGGCCGCTCGAACACGTCATCGAGCGGGCGCTTGCCAAGGACCCGGCGGACCGGTATCAGAGCGCGCTGGCGATGGCCGACGCGCTCACGGAGGCACGCGCGCGCGCCGGCGAAGTCGCGAACCCGGAAGCGACCCGGGCCACAGAAGCACCCCCGAGCGCGGACGGGACCTTGACGAACAAGACGATCCCGTTGTGGGCGGGAGACCGGGATGCGGCGACGGAGATCATCGCCCGCGACACTCGCCGGAGTGGCCCCGGCGGGATCGACCCGACCCGCCGAGCCCCGCGGATGAGCGAGCGCCGGACCGTGAACCCGGCCGCGCGCCGGCGCACCATCGGCGTGTTCGTGCTGGCGCTCGCCGTGCTCGCCGCGATGCTCCTCGCCGCCAGGGCGCTGACGGCGCCCGCGACCGAGGCGCTCCCACAACTCCACGGGCTGAGCGCCGGACAGGTCAACGCAGAGCTGACGCGCCTGCACCTGCGCGCCGCGTTCACGCACGACTACAACCAGGCCAGGCCCGGCACCGCGTTCGCCCAGACCCCGGGTGCCGGCGCGCAGGTCAAGCAGGGGTCGACGATCACCGTCGCGATCAGCACAGGCCCACGGCCGGTCGACGTGCCTCCGCTTACCGGGCAGAGCTCGACCAGCGCCACCGCGACCCTTCACAGACACGGCCTGAACGCCGGCGTCGCGACCGTGCAGGCGCCCGGCACCACGCCCGGGGTCGTTGTCCGGCAAAAACCCACGGCCGGCCACCACGTCAAGCTGCACGACACCGTTGAGCTGTTCGTCGCCGAGACGCCGAGCTGGCACGCGGTGACGTCGTTCAGCGCTAACGGCGGCGGCGGTCACTCGGTCGCGTTCCGAATCCGGGGCAGCCAGTGGCGGGTCATCTACAGCATGTCCTACAACGGCACGTGCGACTTCGTGTTGTTCTGCAACGGCCCGAGCGCGCAGCTGCTCGGGCTCGGAGCCGACACGACGAACCAGTCGTTCGACCTGAACAGCGGCAGCAGCAAGACCAAGGTGTTCCAGACGGGGCCCGGCCTCTACCAGATCGACATCAGTCCCGGGTGGGACGACGCCCGCTGGTCGGTCGAGGTCGAAGACTGGTTGTGAGCCCATGGCCCCCGCCGCCGGCTCCGAAGTGATCAGCATCATCGACGCGGACCCGGACCTCGAGGTGCTGCTCGATCCGGCCGAGCGGAAACGGGTGCGTCGCGAGGCGGTCACCCGGGTCCGCCGCCTGTCGCCCGGCAAGTGGATGGCCCTCGAGGCGTTCGAGCCGGATGTCCACCACCAGGGGTTCCTGGTGATCGACGGGCTGCTCAGCCGCGAGGTCGAGGTGCTCGGCCGCCGTTGCGTCGAGCTGATTGGCGACGCCGACGTGCTGCGCCCATGGGGCTGGGACCCATCGGGGTCGCACGTGAACGCCGAGGTCGAGTGGATCGTGCTCGAGCCGACGCGGATGGCGGTGCTCGACCACGCGCTCGTGGGACGGATGAACCCGTGGCCCCAACTCGGGCTCGAGCTGTTCGCGCGAGGCACTCGGCGCGCGCATTGGCTGGCCGTCGCGCTCGCGATCTCACACCACCCACGGGTCGACGACAGGCTGTTGCTGACGCTGTGGCAGGTGGCGGAGCGGTGGGGCAGGGTCCGTCCCGACGGGATCTCGATCCCGTTGCCGCTGTCCCACGAGCGGCTGGCCAGCCTCGTCGGGGCACACCGGCCGGCGGTGACGACCGCGATGGGCGAGCTGACCCGAGCCGGATTGGTCAGCCGCGGGGAGGATCGATTCTGGGTGGTGCGTGGCGACCCGCCCGAGGAGCTCCGAAACCAGCGCCCTTTCGTGGCGGCTGAGGGGTGAGGTGGATCAGACCATGCCGCTCACGAGCGCGATCGCGGCCAGGATCGCGATCAGGAACACAAGCGGGTGGACCAGGATTCCGCCGGCCACCGCGATGATCAACAGCACTGCGTCAACCCGCACCGTGGTCCTCGCGCTTGGCGCCGCCGAGCGCGTCCGCCCCGAGCTCGAGCAGATCCCCGAGATCACCGTCGTCGAGCGCTTCAAGCTCTCGTCAGCGCACGGCGACGAGGAGCTCGTGCGCGGCCTCGCCGGCGCCTGGGCGGTGGTCGCCGGAAGCGAGCCGTATACCCGCGGGGTGCTGGAGGCGCTGCCGGGCCTCAAGGCTATTCTCCGCTGGGGGACGGGCTCGGACGCGGTCGATATCCCGGCGGCGACCGACGCCGGCGTCGCGGTGCTGACCACGCCCGCCGTCAATGCCGAGGCGGTCGCCGACATGGCGCTGGCGTTGATGCTCGCATCCCTGCGGCGGCTGTCGGAGCTCGACGCGATCGTGCGCTCCGGGCAGTGGCGAGGCCTCGGTCCGACCCGCGATCTGGCCTGCGCCACCGTCGGGGTCGTCGGGCTCGGGGCGATCGGGCGGGCGGTCACGCGCCGCCTGCGGGGGTTCGGCTGCCGCGTGCTCGCGCTCGAGCCGAATCCCGACCTCGAGTTCTGCAAGGAGTACGAGGTCCACCTCACGGACCTGGACGCGATGCTCCCTCAGGTGGACGTGCTGACCCTGCACGTGCCGCTCACCGACGGGACCCGCCGGCTGCTCGGCGCGCGCGAGCTCGGGCTGCTCCCGCGCCACGCCGTGCTCGTCAACACCGCGCGCGGCGAGCTGATCGATCAGCCGGCGCTCGTGGCCGCGCTCCACAGCGGGCAGATCGCCGCCGCCGGGCTCGATGTGTTCGAGCGCGAGCCGCCGCTGCGCGACGACCCGATCCTGTCGCTTCCGAACACGATTCTGAGCGGGCACATCTCCTCGTACACCGAGCTCGGGCTCGACCGGACCGGCGAGGCGGTGATCGCCAACCTGCGGGAGCTGCTCGCGGGCCGGCTGCCCTCGAGCTGCCTCAACCCGGAGGCTTGGGACCCTCGTTGATCCGATGCGAGGACTGCTGCTCAATCACGGTCAGCAGCGCGGAGTGATCCAGGCCCCCGTCGCCGGCGGCCTCGAGCGCCGCCAGCATCTGATCAACCATCGCGGTCGCGGGGACGTACACGCCGAGCTCCCGCGCCGTCCTGAGCGCGATCCCGAGGTCCTTGTGATGCAGCGCGAGCTTGAACCCGGGCGTGAAATCGTGCTCGAGGAAGTTGCGGCGCCGGACCTCCATCACGCGGTTGCCGGCCAGCCCGCCTGACAGCACCTCGATCAGCCGGTCGGGATCGACGCCGGCCTTCGAGGCGAGCACGAGCGCCTCGCTGACGGCCTCGATCGTGACCGCCACCAGGATCTGGTTGCACGCCTTGGCCGTCTGTCCCGCCCCGGCCTCGCCGAGGCGCACGATCGTCTTGCCCATCACGTCGAACAGCGGCCGCGCCCGCTCGAAGGCGTCGGCCGCGCCGCCGACCATGATCGACAACGTGCCATCGCGAGCGCCGACGTCGCCACCCGAGACCGGGGCATCCAGTGCCGAAGCCCCCACCTCCGAAGCGGACGAGGCGACGGCCCGCGTCACCGACGGCGCGATCGAGCTCATGTCGATCAGCAGTTGCCCCGCCCGCGCGCCGGCGATCACGCCGTCCTCGCCCAGGTACACCTGCTCGACGTCGGGCGAGTCCGGCAGCATCGTGACCACCACGTCGGTACGCTCGGCGACCTCCTTCGGCGTCGCCGCAGCCTCAGCACGCTCGTGTTCGGCGACGAATTGCTCCACCTTCGACCGCGACCGGTTGTGGACTACGAGCGGATATCCGGCGCGCGCGAGGTTCGCCGCCATCGGCGCGCCCATGATCCCTAGGCCGATGAACCCGATCGACATGTCAGGCATATCCAAGCTCCTTGATCCAGCCAAGGCTCTCCTCGGTCGTCGCGGTCGACGGGTTGTACTCGCACCCCACCCAGCCGCCGTACCCGCTGCGGTCGAGCAGCCCCAGCACGAACCGATAGTTGACCTCGCCCGTCCCCGGCTCGCCGCGACCCGGAGGGTCGGCGATCTGGAGGTGACCGATACGAGGCAGCAGCCGGGTGATCGTCTCGGCCAGGTTCCCCTCCATGCGCTGCATGTGGTAGACGTCGTACTGGAGCTTGACGTTGTCCGCGCCGACGGCGTCCAGGAACGCGACCGCCTTGGCTGTCGTATCGAGCAGGTAGGGTCCGTTCTCGTACGAGTTGACGGCCTCGATCATGATGTCGGCGCGCTGCGCCCGGGCCTGCTCGGCGGCCCAGGCGACGTTGTTGCGCGCGACCTCGAGCTGAGCCTCGAGCTCGAGCCGGGGCTGGCGCACACCGACGAGCGCGTTCAGGCGCGGGCACCCAATCCGGCCGGCGAGCTCGAGCGCGACCGGGACGTTGTCGCGGAATTGCGAAATGCGGTCGGGGACGCCGGCGAGCCCGCGATCCCCGGCGGCCATGTCGCCGGCGTCGAAGTTGAACAGCGCGACCTCCAATCCGGTCCCCTGCACCGCCTGGGCCACCGCGTCGACCTGATCGAGCCCTGGCCACATGAACTCGACGCCGCTGAACCCCGCGTCGGCGGCCCGGCGGAACCGGTCGCCGAACGGCACGTCCTTGAACAGAAAGCTGAGGTTGGCGGAAAATCTCATGCGGGACGGCTTCGGCATCGTATGCACATGCGACGCCTTCGCGCCTGCTTGCTCGGCGCCTGCCTGTGCGCCGCCGCGCTCGCGGGCACCGCCGCCACCGCCTCGGCCGAGCCCAACGGCGCGGCGCCGACGCCGCCGATGGGCTGGAACGACTGGTACTCGGTCTACTGCGGCGTCAACGCTCAGCTCGTCGAGCAGACCGCTCAGGAGATGGTCGCGAACGGGATGAAGGCGGCCGGATACGACTACGTCAACATCGACGATTGTTGGATGGCGGGCAGCCGCGACGCGTCCGGGAGCCTGGTCGCCGACCCGACGAGGTTCCCCGGGGGGATCAAGCCCGTCGCCGACTACGTTCACAGCCTGGGGCTGAAGCTCGGCATCTACGAGGACGCGGGCACGACCACCTGCGCCGGCTATCCCGGCAGCCTCGGACACGAGGCGCAGGATGCGGCCACGTTCGCGTCGTGGGGCGTCGACTACGTGAAGTACGACCGCTGCAGCATCCCCTATGGCGACTTCCCGGGCGAGTCCGAGCAGCAGGTCCAGCAGACGCTCTACACGCGCATGAGCGACGCGCTCAAGGCCACTGGCCGGCCGATCGCGTTCTCGATATGCAACCCGGATCCGGGCGATGACCCGTGGCAGTGGGGGCCGCCGATCGCCAACCTGTGGCGGACGACCGAGGACATCCAGGACAACTTCGGCTCGATCCTCGCCAACTTCGAGGGCACCGTCTACCACTACGCGGACGCGGGACCGGGCGCTTGGAACGACCCCGACCTGCTCCAGATCGGCAACGGCGGCAGCAGCCTGGTCGAATACACGACCGAGTTCAGCCTGTGGGCCGAGATGGCGGCCCCGCTGATCGCCAGCACGAACATCGCCGCGCTGACGCATGCAGAGCTCGCGATCTACGAGAACCCGAACGTGATCGCGGTCGACCAGGATCCGCTGGGCCGGCCGGGCGTCCCGATCTCGAGCGGGCACGGGCTGTGGGTCATGATTAAACAACTGCGCGGCGGCGGCCGCGCCGTGCTGCTGTTCAACTCCACCAACACCGCGGCCACCATCTCGACGACCGCCGCCGCGGCGGGCCTGCCGAGAGGGCGCGTCTACGAGATTGACAACCTGTGGACGAACGGGATCACCCAGACCGGCGGCGCGATCAGCGCGTTCGTGCCCGGGCACGGGGTTGCGATGTTCACCGTGACCGCTGTGGACAAGCGGCGCGTGCGCGGGCTGCCGCCGGACACCGTGCTGTCGCTCGACGCCGCCTCCCCCGAGCTCGGCGTCGGTCGTTCGACCACCCTGTCCGCGTCGTTCACCGACAACGGGGTGACCGTCGTCAAGAAGCTCCGGCTGTCGCTGGCGGCGTCGCCCGGCTGGCACGTCAAGCCGGTTGGTGGGGCGACGATCCCGGTGCTGAGCCCCGGGAAGCGCTTCACGGTCCATTACCGCGTGACCCCGCCACACACCGGTCCGCCACTCGCGTTCTCGATCTTCACCGCCCGGGCGTCATACCACCCGATCGACGGCAGGCGCACATCGTCGGCCACGCTCGGTGAGCTGGTCTCCTCCCCGGTCCGCTCGCCGCTGTCGACCGTCGATGTGACCACGTACCCGGCCTCGTTCGGCGCGTCCGGCCCGAACCTCGCGATCAGCTCGCGGGGGGTGGGCGTGTTCATCCTGTCGTTAGCGGCGTCGCGGACCGACTCGTACGCGGCGATCTACGAGCATGCCCGAGCCGGCGTCGACTCGACCGCCGAGGTCACGGTCACGTCGGACCCGGCCGGCGGCAAGGCGGGGGGCGCCGGGCTGATCGAGCGCGACGACATGACCACCGCGCACAACCAGTCGCCCGCGGGCGTGGTGCTGTTCGTGAGCGCCAACGCCACGATCGTGATGGCCTGGAACGCCTCGGGTGGCACGGACGTCGACCGCCAATACGCGGTTCCGTCGGTAACGGTCGGGTGGCCGGTCGGGCTGCGGCTCGTGCGCCTTGGCAGCACCTACGTTGGCTACTACTCGACCGACAGCGGCAAGACCTGGAACCCGGTCGACACGGTCACGGTTGCGGCCTCGGCGTCGGGCGGCCCGCAGGACGTCGGCGTGTTCCATGCCTCGGGCCTTGAGACGTGGACGACCATCGCGACGTTCAGAGGGCTGCGGGTGCGCTGATCAGGCCGTCAGCGGCCAGCCCTGGCGCTGGAGCGAGCGAGTCGGGACCGATCTCGGACACCGACCGGCGCCCGGCCAGCCCCATCGTCAGGTCGAAGTCCGCCGCCAGGTTCTCGATCACCTCGCGCACGCCCGCGCGGCCGGCGATCGCGAGGCCGTACACGTAGGGCCGGCCGATCAGCACGGCACGGGCGCCGAGCGCGAGCGCCTTGAACACGTCGGCGCCGCCGCGCACGCCCGAGTCGAGCAGCACGGGGATCCGGCCGTCGACAGCCGCGACCACCGCAGGCAGCGCCTCCAGCGTCGCGATCTCGCCGTCCACCTGACGCCCGCCGTGGTTTGAGACGATCACGCCGTCGATGCCCTCGGCGACGGCGCGGGCCGCGTCGTCGGCGTGGAGGATCCCCTTGAGCACGATCGGGAGGTTCGTGCGCTCGCGCAGGAACGCGAGCGTCTCCCAGGTCAGCGACGGGCGCGAGTAGACCTCGGTGAACCGCTGGACCGCGGCGCGACCCCGCCCCGACCGCAACGTCGCGACGAAGCCGTCGGGATAGGCGCGAGTCAGCTCGATCAGCGTACGCAGCGCGGCCAGGGTCGGGCGCGGCTGCTGCGCGGGCGGCTCGAGCGGCCCCTCGCTGATCAGCCCGGTGAACACGGGGTCGCTCGTATACTGGGCGATCCCCTTGCCGTGCAGGAACGGCAGGTACGCGCCCTCGAGGTCGCGCGAGCGCCAACCGAGCATCGTGGTGTCGAGGGTCAGCACGATCGCCTCGCAGCCGCACCGCTCGGCCCGCGCCGCGAGGCTCTCGACGAGCGCATCCGACCGGCTCCAGTAGAGCTGGAACCAGTGCGGCGAGTCCTCGAGGATCCGGGCCACGCCCTCCATCGGCTTGGACGCCTGGTTCGAGAACACCATCGCCGTGCCGGTGTCGCGGGCGGCGCGGGCGACCGCGCAGTCAGCCTCGGGATGGGCGAGCTCGAGCACGCCGACCGGTGCGAGCAGGAACGGGTGCGGCAGCCGCCGCCCAAACAGCTCGATGCTCGAGTCGCGCGCCTCGACGTCGCGGAGCATCCGCGGCACGATCCGCCAGCGGTCGAACGCTGCGCGGTTGGCCGCCACCGTCCGCTCGTTCCCCGCGCCCGCGGCCACGTAGGCGAACGCCTCGGGTCGCATGCGTCTCTCCGCGGCCACTTCGAGCCGGTTCGCGTCGAGTGGGACGTGTGGTCGCCGGCCGCTGACGCCGTCGAGGTAGATCTGGGTCTGGCGCCGCACACCGATCATGCGGCTGCATCACAGCACACCTCGCCGGCCGACCGGGCCCCGAGGGGCGGCCACTAACTGTGTGGGCGGCGGTTATGCCCTTCCGGAAGGAGCATCTCCGAAAGCTCCTGGAGAGACGCGACGTGAATCGTGTAACCCCTTTCCGGAAGGGCATCATCCGCTGCATTGCAGCCCCCGTGCAAGGCCCCCAGCCCGTAATGCTGACGCTCGATCCCCCGATCTTCGCCAGGCCCCCTATGCGAGGAGCCAGCCCCGTTTTCGCCCCGGTGTCCGGTCCCTTGTTGGCTCTTCGTCATGGGTGAAAAGGTACGGCCGCGGGGGCGGGATTACAGGCCCCCCTAGGGTGTGGGTCTCACACCTGGCCCCTAAAAGTCCCGTGGGGCGAGGGCGCCGGCGTCGAGCACGATCGCGACCAGCCGGGCCCGCTTCTCGTTCTGGGGAAGCTGGCTGAGGCCATAGCGCTCGAACAGCACCCGGAGGTGCGCCTTGACCGCGTCGACGGTCAGGAACACCTCCTCGGCGATCTGACGGTTGGTCGCCGCCGTCGCCGAGGCGGACTCGTGCACCGGGCGGCACAGGGCGATCAGCACCTTGCGCTGCATCGGCGAGAGCGGGATCGCCGACGGGGCGTCGATCGCGGAGGCGGTCTGGGTAGTGCCGCCCGAGGTCTCCCGGTAGGTGACCAGGGTGGCGCCGAACACGAGGCGGTCCTTGTCGGCCAGGCGCCGGCGCCCGACGATGCGGGTGCCGTTGACGAACGACCCGTTGCGCGACAGGCCGTCGTCGACCAGCGTCCAGCCGCGGCCGACCTGCTCGAGGAGCGCGTGGGTGCGCGAAACCTCGGCGTCCCACGGCAGCGGAACGTCGGCGGTGGCGTCGCGGCCGATCGACACCCGCCAGTTCGCCTGATCGAGCAGCAGGAGTCGCTGCTCGCCGTCCTCGGCCCGCCACACCAGGAACGGGAATCCGGTCCGCTCGGCGGCGATGATCTCCTTGAGCTCGGCGGGCGTCTGCAGCACCGGCGACCGCCGAGATCCGGCTGTCGAATCGGTCGCGGGTTGCCGGCTCATAGTGGGCCCATCTCTTCCGAAAAGCTACAGGACGGCTGCGACCGTGAGGGGGCGACGAATTTGCCGTTCGGCGGCGCTCACTGAGGCGTTTTGCGGTAGTACGCGACGGCCGCACTACACCCGGAGGGGAATGCGGCCGATAAAGGGCTCAGACCCACTCCGAGCCCAACCGAGACCGGGACATCACGAATGCTTCGAACTCCAGCTCCGACCGCCAGCGCCGTCTCCGCTCGCCTCCACCTTGGTCAGGCCGCCAAGGCCTGCGCTCACGCCGCCCACGTGGGCACGTGCTCCGCATGCCAGCGCGCGCAGCTGGCCAAGTGGCAGGCGCAGCTCGCGGCCGTCGCGCACTGATCACACCTCTCGGCCGACGAGACACGAGCGCAGCCAGGCGGCCGCCGACTCGAACGACAGCTCCGCGAGCTGATCGGCCTCGGGTCCGGCGCACAGCTCGAGCTTGGCTCCGAGCTCCTCGTCGGTCACCGGCCGGTCCGGCGCTCCCGGCGGCAGCGCCAACGCGGCGCGCACGCCGGCGCCGTCGTCAATCTCGACCTCGATCTCGACCTCTCCGGCCAGCAGGTGATCGCCGCCGCCGGTGGCGGCGACGTCCACCGTCTGCATCAGCCGCCCGGCGTCGGGGCGCCGGACCGCCGCGTCGGTGAAGCTGTCGAAACCCGGACGGCCGTCGAGCAGCGCCGCCGCGATCCCGTACTCGAGGCTGAACTTGCCCTCGAGCCCGGTCTCGGGGGAATGGTGGATGAGCGGGGCCAGCGACGCGCTCGACGTCCGGACACCGATGCGGCGGATGCGGCCGGTCGCCACCGGCTCGAGCTCCTGCACCGCTGCGATCGGTCGCTGGAGCGCGTAACAGCACGGGAACGGCTTGATCGCCAGGCCTCCGGGGACGGCGGGGCCGGCGGTGTCGAGCGCGGCCGCGTCCCCGCCCACGAGCGCCATCCATTGCTCGAGCGTGCCCGGGTCGGCGCTCGCGCCGGCGTCCGCCAGCGCGGCGGCGCGGATCCCGGCCTCGGCCGCGAACGCGACCTGGAGCGACTTGGCCGCGGTCCCGAACGCGCGCTGGACGCCGCCGGCGGCGGGAATCGCGAGCGCGATCGCCCGTGCGGTTGCTTCGGTGTCGAGCCCGCGCGCGACCGCCGCGGCGGCGGCGGCCGCGGGCGCGCCGGCGGTGCAGGTCGTGTGCCAGCCGGCGCTGTAGTGCCGCCAGCCGAGGGCGGTGCCCAGCCGCGCCATGACGCCGGCGCCGGCGAGATACGCGCGATCACCTCCGCCACCTGACAACGACACCGGGACGCACACCGCGCTGATGTGCGCGGTCGAGGGCAGGTGCAGGTCGTCGTAGTCGAGCACGTGTGCGAGCGCCGTCCATCTCCCCGCCTCGGGCAGCTGGGCGAACAGCGGCGCGAGCGGGTCGTCGCGCGCGGCGAACATCACGCCGACCGTGTCCAGCAGCGAGCGGCGCGCGAGCGCGAGGTCGTCTTCGGAAGGTTCGAGCTCGGTCGCCCAGCGCGCGAGCGCGTCAGCGAGCCCGGCCGTCGCCGTTCCCATCGATCGCGCGCCACACCCGCTCGGGGGTCATCGGCAGCCGGTGCATGCGGACCCCGCCGGTGGCGGCGGCGACCGCATTGGCGACGGCGCCTGCGACGCCGATCACAGGAGCCTCGCCGACGCCCTTAGCGCCGAACGGTCCCTCGGGCGCGGGCACCTCGACGATGGCGGTGTCGATCCACGGCACTCTTCCAGCGGTGGGCATCGCGTAGTCGACGAACGAGCCGGCGACGGGCTGCCCATGCTCGTCGTAGGCGATCTCCTCGAGCAGCGCCCAGCCGAGCCCCTGGGTGGTGCCGCCTTGCATCTGGCCTTCGACAAGCGCGGGGTTGAGCGCGCGGCCGACGTCCTGGGCGACGACGTGGCCGAGCACGGTGACCGCGCCGGTCTCGCGGTCGACCCGCACGTGCGAGAGATGCGCGGCGGACTGCGGCACCTGGGGCAGCGACACCAGGCCCTGCCCCTCGACCGGCGGGTACGGACTTCCGAACGTGAGCACCTTCTGCGCGAGCTGCTCGATCGCCATCGCCTTGGCGGGCACTCCGACTGGTTGCACGGAGCCGTTGACGATCTCCAGGTCCTCGGGCGCGATCTCGAGCTCCTCGGCGGCGACATCGAGCAGCCGCTCGCGCGTCTGGCGCGCAGCCATCTCGACGGCGCGGCCGACCGTGTAGGTGATCTTGCTGCCGCCGCTCACGCCGGCGTACGGTGCGCTGGCGGTGTCGGCATGTACGACGCGGACGCGGTCAGCGCTGACGCCGAACGCCTCGGCGGCGATCGCGGCGAAGGTCGTCTGGACCCCGGTCATGTCGGCCACGCCGGTGACGATCGTGAGGTGTCCGTCCGAATCGAGCCGGCAGGCGGCGGCGGCCGGCTCGTACCCGCCGGGCCACCAGCCGATCGCGAGACCGACGCCCTCGTCCTCGGGGAGCGAGTGGCGGTTCGTCCACATCGGCTGCTCGCCGAGGCGCTCGAGGCACTCGCGGGCGCCGAACACCTTGAGCTCCTGGCCGGCGACGGTGTTGTCGCCCGCGACGAGCACGTTGCGCAGGCGGAGCTCGAGCGGGTCGACCCCGAGCCGTCCCGCCAGCTCGTCGATCAGCGACTCGACCGCGAACGCGGCCGGCGGTGCGGTGGGCGCGCGATATGCGCCGAACGTCACGCGGTTGGTCGAGACGCCGTAGCAGGTCAGGTGATGGGCGCGCCACCGGTAAGGCCCGGCGCTGAGCATGGCCGCGATCGACTCGACGCCCATGCTCTCGGTTGAGCCGCGGTCGCACCATATGCGGGTGCGGATCCCGGTCAGTTTTCCGTCACGGTCGGCGCCGAGCTCGACGTCGAGGATCTCGGCGCCCGCCGGGTTTGCGGCCGCGAAGTCCTCGCTGCGGGTCATCGCGAGACGCACCGGCCGGCGAGTGGCGAGCGCCGCCGCCACCACCAGCGGCTCGGGAATCATCATCTTGCCGCCGAACCCACCACCTAAGGGAGCGCAGCGGACGCGGACTTTCTCGACGGGCAGCCCGAACAGCGAGGCGACCTCGTCGCGGGTCATGAACGGCGCCTGTGTCGAGGTGCTAATGACGAGCTCGTCATCGACGTCGAACCAGGCGGTGGCGGTCTGCGGCTCGATGTAGCCCTGGTAGACCCAGGGGGTGTGGAAGCGGCCGCGGACGACGACCTCGCTGGCGGCGAGTGCTGCGTCGACGTCGCCGTTCGCGAGGCGGGCGGTGCCGAGCACGTTCTCGGACAGCTCCTCCTCGTCGCCGACGCCACCGGCGGCAACCGCGGCGTGGGCGTCGCCGAGGTCGCCGTCGTCGCCGGCGTCCGCGGTATGAAGACGGGTGCGGGGGGAATTGGGCCGCGCGCCCGCCTCGACGTCGGTGACGGCGTCCACGTGCTCGAGCTCAACGTCGATCAGTTCGATCGCGTCGGCGGCCAGCGCCTCGGTCTCGGCCACGGCGATCGCGACCGGCTGCCCCGCGTACATGACCTCCTCGCGGGCGAGGGGCGTCTTCGAGCGTCCCGGCCCGGTGGCGACGATCGGGAGGTCGTCCGCGGTCAGCACCGCGACGACACCGGGAAGCTCGCGGGCGGCGCTCGTGTCGATTGACTTGATCAGCGCGTGGGCGTCGTGGGCGAGCAGCAGCCGCACATGCAGCAGTCCGTTGACGGGGAGGTCGGCGGCAAAACGGGTGGCGCCCCGAACCTTCGGCTCGGAGTCGCGGCGGGGAGTTGGGACACCGATCGAGGGCATGTCTTTCAAGCTATCAAGGGCACCTTGGTTGCCACCCTCGCGATCGGCGCGGTAGGGTCGGGGTTGCCGCGATGTCAGAGCACAAATGGGTGTACGACTTCGCCGAGGGCTCGAGGGACATGCGCGAGCTGCTCGGCGGCAAGGGGGCGAACGTCGCCGAGATGACCCGCGTGCTCGGCGCCGACCCCAAGGCGCCGCCGTCAGGCGCCGCCGACCATCATCCAATCGTCCCGGCCGGGTTCACGATCACGACCGAGGCGTGCGTCGCCTACATGCGCTCGGGCGCGGAGCCGGAAGGGCTCGAGAAGCAGGTCGCCGCGGCGCTCACGCGGCTGGAGGAAACCGCCGGCAAGAGGTTCGGGGACGACACGGATCCGCTGTTGGTCTCGGTCCGCAGCGGCGCGCGCGAGTCGATGCCCGGGATGCTCGACACGATCCTGAACGTGGGGCTGAACGACCGCTCGGTGCAAGGGCTGTCGAGCGTCACCGACAACGAGCGGTTCGCCTGGGACTCCTACCGCCGGCTCGTGCAGATGTTCGGCAACGTCGTCGAGGGGGTGCCGGGCAAGCGGTTCGAGGACGCGATCGCCACGGCCAAACGGGATGGGGCCGTCGAGACCGATGCGGAGCTCCCGGCCGACGCGCTGAAGCAGCTTGTCGAGCAGTTCAAGGGCTTCTACGACTTCCCCCAGGACCCGCAGGAGCAGCTTGGGCGGGCGATCCGGGCGGTGTTCGACTCCTGGACCGGCGAGCGCGCGGTCTCCTACCGCCGGATCAACCGGATCCCCGACGACTGGGGAACCGCGGTCAACGTCCAGCAGATGGTGTTCGGCAACAAGGGCGAGGACTCGGCGACCGGGGTCGCTTTCAGCCGGAACGAAGTGACCGGAGCGCCTGAACCGAGCGGCGACTTCCTTGTCAACGCCCAGGGCGAGGACGTCGTGTCCGGCGTCCGGACCCCGCGTGACATCTCCGAGCTGGCCGAGGTCATGCCCGAGACGCACGCGCAGCTGATGGAGATCATGCGAACGCTCGAGTCCGAGTACAAGGACATGCAGGACGTCGAGTTCACGGTCGAGTCGGGACAGCTGTACATGCTTCAGACCCGCAGCGCCAAGCGCCCGGCCCAGGCGGCGGTGCGGTTCGCGGTCGATGCCGTCGCAGAGGGGCTACTCACGCGAGAGGAGGCGCTCCGCACGATCGACGCCTATGCGTTGGATGCGCTGCTTCACCCGACCTTCGACCGCGGCGACGGCTACAACGTGCTGGCCCTCGGGGTGGCGGCCTCGCCGGGCGCGGCCGCCGGCGAGATCGTGTTCAACGCGCGGGACGCGATATCGGAGGCGGCGGCGGGAAAGGATGTGATCCTGGTGCGGCCGTTCACGGAGGCCGACGACGTGGCCGGCTTCCACGCCGCCAGGGGGATCCTCACCTCGCAGGGCGGCAAGGCTTCGCACGCGGCGCTCGTAGCCCGCGGGATGGGCGTGCCGGCGGTGACCGGCGCGGCGGTCGTGGTCGACCTCGAGCTGGGCGAGCTCAGGATCGACGGACAGGTGTTCAAGGCCGGCGACCTGATCGGCATCGATGGCTCGGAAGGCGCGGTCGTCGAGCCCGGAGCAAAGCTGATCCAGCCGTCGATCGAAGAGCATTTCGACCAGGTGCTCACGTGGGCCGACGAGTTCCGCCGGTTAGGAGTCCGCGTCAACGCCGACACGCCGCGCGACGCCGCTCGGGCGCGGGAGCTCGGGGCCGAGGGGATCGGCCTGTGCCGGACCGAGCACATGTTCATGGCCGAGGACCGCCAGCCGAAGATGCGCGCGATGATCATGGCCGACGACCGCGAGGGCCGGCGCGCGGCGCTCGCCGACCTGCTACCGCTCCAGCGGGAGGACTTCGTCGGGATCTTCGAGGCGATGAGGGGGCTGCCCGTGACGATCCGGCTGCTCGACCCGCCGCTGCACGAGTTCCTCCCCAACCTCCCGGACCTGCGCGCGCAGGTCGAGCGCGCGCGGATCGAGCAGACCGACGACCTGCCCGACCTCGAGAAGCTGCTCGCGCGCGTCGAAGAGATCCACGAGGAGAACCCGATGCTCGGCACGCGCGGATGCCGGCTCGGGATCCTGTACCCGGAGATCTACGAGATGCAGGTGCACGCGATCATGCGCGCGGCCAAGGCGGTCGACGAGCCGCCCCAGCCGGAGATCATGATTCCGCTCGTCGCCTACGAGCACGAGATCGAGATTATGCGCGACCTGGTCGTCGACGTGGGGGCCGAGCACGACATGCGCGAGCGCGAGGACTATACGGTCGGGACGATGATCGAGCTGCCGCGGGCGTGCTTCACCGCGAATCTGATCGCGCGCCACGCCGACTTCTTCTCGTTTGGGACGAACGACCTGACCCAGACCGCGCTCGGCTTCTCGCGCGACGACGTGGAGTCGAAGTTCGTGCCGATCTACATCGAGCGCAAGATCCTCGACCGCTCGCCGTTCGAGACGATCGACAGTCCCGGCGTAGGGTGGCTGGTGCGGCTTGCCGCGTGGGTCGGCCGCGAGGAGCATCCGGGGTTGAAGCTCGGGATCTGCGGCGAGCACGGCGGCGATCCGGACTCGATCGCGTTCTTCCATAACGCGGGCCTCGACTACGTTTCGTGCTCGCCGTTCCGGGTGCCGATCGCGCGGATCGCCGCGGCCCAGGCGGCGATCGCGGCTTCCGACGGCTGAGCGCCGGCCGTCTGCGGCCGTCCTGATCCCTGTCCACGCCACGGCCAGGGCCGGGGGCCGGTCGCGACGGTCCCGTCGGCCGCGCCGACCCCGCGGCCACGGTGGATGTTCCGCCGTTCGCCAGCGTTCGGCCGTGACTTGACGGAATCTGCACAGCAGAAGCGCGCAATCCGTCACTGGCCCGAAGATCGGTCGATCCGGCCGGCGCGCCGTTCAGCAGCACCGGTGGCCGGCCGATTACTGGGCACTCAGTTCGACCCGACCGTGGTGGAGGCCTTCCTGGCTTCGCTGGACGCAAGCGACGAGGAGCTCGGTCCGGCGCCGTTCGTGGACGAGGACGACAGCGCGTTCGTCCTCACCACCTCCGAATAGAAGGCGGCGCTCCGCTTCGGGAGCCGCCGCTGCGTCCCGAAGTCCACGTAATACAGCCCGAAGCGTCGCTGATATCCGCGCGCCCACACGAAATTGTCCATCAGTGACCAGACGAAGTAGCCGGCGAGGTTGACGCCGTCCCGGATCGCGCGCCAGGCCGCATCGAAGTGGCCGTGGAGGTAATCGACCCGGTCGTAATCGTTGAGCCTTCCTTCCGGATCGACATAGTCGTCGGCCGCGCACCCGTTCTCGGTGATGTACAGCGGCAGCCCCGGCGCCTCGCGGTCGAGCGCCCGGAGCACGTGATCCTATCTCGGCGGCCGGCCTTCACGTTTCGCGAGAGCCCGGCGCCGGAGGACACCTGCGAGCGGCTGGTCGTTGACGGGCCCGGCGTGCTCGGGGAGGATGGGCTCGCCTGCCTGCTGGCGAGCTGGATCGTCGCCCCGGGGCACGCTTGGATGGCAGTGTTCTCACGGCCTGCATCGATTGACAATCCGCGCGTCCCGCGCTGACCGTGTCAGACGGTGCATGCGGGGCGTGCGCGGCCTGCCACGGTCCAGGGCCTTCCGGTCGATTGTCAGGTTGTGCATGTCGCCGGCACCGAGGTAGGACGGTGGCGCGTCGGCGGGGCGGATCGTCGTGCCGTGCGGGTCACCGGGGAGCGACGACGCTCAAAGGAAGGCTGGGTAGCCGAAGCATCTACGGCCGCGGCGCCCGTGGCGGGTCGCGTATGGTTCGCTCGATGGAGGACGGCACCGCCAGAGCCCGCCTGGACCGCGACTTCGGAGATCGCTTCCTGGCGCTGCGCCGGCAGCTCGGAGTGACGTCGTTCGGGATGAACCAGATCGTGCTCCACGCCGGGCAGCGCGGCCGGATCCACCGCCACCTTCGCCAGGAGGAGGTGTACCTCGTGCTCGAAGGCCGGCTGACACTGGTGATCGAGACCGAGCCGACCGAGCTCGGCGAGGGCGAGCTGATCCGGGTGGCGCCGCAGGTCCGCCGGCAGCTCGTCAACTACGGACCGGGTCGTGTTGTCCTGCTCGCGCTCGGTGGCGCGGCCGAGCATCAGGGACGTGACGGCGAGGCGTTCGCGTCGTGGGACGACGACAGCCCCACGAGCCCGCAGGACATGCCGATGCCCCTGGACCTGGAGCCGGGTGAGCTCCACACTGCCTGATGCACCCAACCGCGGCGAGGTTTCAGGAACGTCTGCATGACCGCGGCCTGGACGTCGAGGTGCAGGTCCTGCCCGACTCGACGCGTACCGCCGCCGAGGCGGCGGCCGCGGTCGGGTGCGAGGTCGGACAGATCGTCAAGTCGCTCGTGTTCATGCGCGACGGGCAGCCTGTCATGGTGCTGTGCGCCGGCGATCGGCGCGTCGCCGCGGAGCGGTTGGGACTGCGTGCGGCGAGCGCGGACCAGGCGCGGGCCGCCACCGGGTTTTCGATCGGCGGGATCCCACCGCTCGGCCACGACGAGCCGCTTGAGACGCTGATCGACGAGTCGCTCAGGCGTTTTGCCACGGTCTGGTGTGCGGCCGGCACGCCGTATGCCGTGTTCGAGGCGGACACCGAGGCGCTGGTCGGCGCGATCCCCGGTGGCGCGGTGTTGGCGGTCTCATAGCGCGATCGCCGAGTTACTGCGCTCGGCGAACCCGAGTAACTCGACACTCAGGGGCGCGTCCCGCCTGAACCCGTGGAATCAATCGTCCAGCCGGCGGGCCGCTCAGCGCAGCCGCTCGACGAGCTCGGGCGTCACCTCAACGAGCGTGTCCACCCGAGCCCCGGCGAGCGCGAGCGAATCATCGTCGGGCGGATAGTGCTGGTTCGGAACCGCGAGCACCGCCATCCCGGCGGCCGCGGCCGACCGCATGCCGTTGCTCGAGTCCTCGATCGCCACGCAGCGGTCCGCCTGCACCGCGAGCCGGTGCGCCGCCTCCAGGTACACGTCCGGGGCGGGCTTGCCACGCTGCACCTCCTCGGAGGAGACCGTGGCGCTGAACTCGTCGGCGAGGCCGGCGGCGTCGAGCGCGAAATCGATGATCTCGCGGTTCGCCGACGAAGCGAGCCCGAGTGGCCATCGACGCCCCAGCGTCCGTACCGCCTCGACGGCCCCCGGCAGTAGCGGCAGCCGCTCGCGGTAGCGCTCCTTCATCCGGCGAACCACGTCGCGGTTGATCTCGTCCACGTCCATGTCGACGCCGAGCTCGTCGCGCATGTACCGAGACCATTCGCGCGAGCTCATGCCCATCATCGCCGTCGGCGCGTCCGCGCGCCAACGCCCGCCTGACTCGCGGACGAGGTCCTGCTTGGACTCGGTCCACAGCTGCTCGGAGTCCAGCAGGACCCCGTCCAGGTCGAACACCACGGCTTCGGGCATGATCGTCGAGCGTTGTAGCAGGGTCCTCGCATCCGTGCCGCCGGGCCGGCACGGGCGGACCGCGGGCGCGTTCTTCGCCTACTTCGATGCCGGTGTGGGGGTCGGTGGTCCGGCGATCGGTCTGGCGGCGGCGCGCGAGGCCGATTCGACCGGCGGGCCGCGGCCGCCGCCGTGCTGGCGACCGCGCCGGTCGCACTGCTGCGGATCAGGAACAGCGATGGGCTGGTGAAGATCCGCAACCCGTGGGCGGTGGCACTGCTGCCGTTCATCTCGTTGGGGATCTACCACCTGGTGTGGTGGTATCGATCAACCGGGAGCTGCGCGACTTCGGGTACGCCAACGACGTCGACCTCGGGACGAGCCCGGTGCTGTCGACGCTTGCGCTGTTCCCCGGCGGTTTGATCATCGTGCCGGCGCTCGTCACCT
This sequence comes from uncultured Solirubrobacterales bacterium, assembly GCA_963836715.1. Taxonomy (GTDB): domain Bacteria; phylum Actinomycetota; class Thermoleophilia; order Solirubrobacterales; family Solirubrobacteraceae; genus Palsa-465. Next base: position 808,941 of record CAWIKH010000006.1, on the reverse strand, counting down.
ACTGGCGCGGGACGAACCGAGTCCGGGAAGCCGGCCGTGTGGGAGGGACGGAGCCGATCAACGGTTTGATCGCGCTCCTCCTCTACATCATCATCGCGCCGTCCTTCTGGGCCTTCATTCAGGTTTCGCTGAACGCGGTGTGGACCTCCAACGCGGTTACTTGAGCATGCCGCGCGCGGCCGAGGTCCAGGCGGCGGTCACGTCGCGGATGAACCTCGCCTGGGTCGTCGCGAGCGAGGAAATCCACTCGATCTCGCTCTTGCCCGGCCCACGCTCGAGCGAGCCCGCGATCGCCTTCAGCGCCTTCTCGTAGCTCGCGAGCGTCGACTCGCCGGCGGACTTGCCCTCTTCGATGATGCGCTCGTTCAGCTTGCGGATGCGCTGGGCCACGGCCTCGAGCCGCGGGTCGACCGCGCCGGCGCCGTGTGCCCCCGCGCGGGCGGAGCTCGATGATGTCGAACCGGTGGCGCGTGACGCGCGGGTCCGGCTGGCGCTACTGCTCGGGGACGTGGTCTTGCGCGTGCTTGTTCGCTTCGCGCCCGTGGACTTGGCCGCGCTCGAGCGCTTGGTTTGACCGCTGCCCGACTTCGAACCGCTACTTCTTGCCTGGGGCACAGCTGCCTCCTTGGAGTGATCGACCGGCGGACAGGTATATGTTGCGCCGGCGCGAGAGGGTGACGGCGGACAAAGCTAGCGACTTGCGCGCGCGATGCGCGCCAGCCGTCGTGCATCACGGACGGGCTCGGGCGTGCGGTGACCGAGTGAGCACGACAGCACGACCTCGATCGCGACCTCGAGCGTCGTCCGCCAGCCGGGGTGAACGGCAACCGGTCGCGCGCCGGCGCGCGTCCGCACCCACGCGCCGACGCACGCGCCGTCGAGTGACAGTGGCGCGTGCGCGCCGCGCGCATCGCGCGGCCATGGTCCGTGCGCGAGCAGCGGACGGTGCGTCACGCCGACGGTGGCGAGCCCGGTGACCGCGCCGAGCTGCAACGCGAGCCCGGCGTGGCGCGGATGGTCGGCGCCCGTGGCGTCGACGAGCAGTACGTCGGGCGCGAGGGCGAGTGCGCGCACGGCGGCCTCGAGACACGGACCCTCGCGCAGCGCGAGCAGACCGGGGAGGTAGGGACCGCCGGCCTCGCCGGTCACGGTCGCCTGCGCGAGCAAGTGGCGGCCACGCAGCACCGCGGCCGCCGCCCATGCGGGGTCGCCGCGCGCGCCGCGGCCCGATTGCCCGCGGGCGAACACGACGACGCAGGCGCCGACCGCGGGGTTGTGGGCGCTTGGGCGCCCGGGCTCGGGGGTGCCTGGGCGACACAACTCGGGAGCGCCGGTGCCGCTCCGCTCGGGGCCGCTGGTGCTGCTGCGCCCGGGGCCGCTGGTGCTGCTGCGCCCGGGGCCGCTGGTGCCGCTGCGCCCAGCGATGGTCGCCGCGAGCGCGTGCTGCGCGTCGATCAGTTCAGCGGCGGAGGCGGGCCACGACGTCACGCGATCGCGGCGACCGAAGCCGCGGCGACGGCGCGCGGTGGCGCGGTGGTCGAGCGGACGACGAGCGACGGCTCGATCAGGCGCACCTCGTTCGGGCGCCGGTTGTCGATGCGATCGAGCAGCAACTCGAGCGCCAGTCGGCCCATCTCCATGCGCGGCTGATGCACGGTGGTCAGCGACACGTGCGCGAGGTGGGCGATCGAGACGTTGTCGTAACCGACGATCGACACGTCGCCGGGAACGTCGACGCCGGCGCGATCGAACCCTCCGAGCAGGCCGACGGCGACCAGGTCGTTGGCGGCGAAGATCGCGGTCGGGAGCTCACGCCGGCGCAGCAGGTCCGTGGCCGCGTTCATGCCGGCATCCTCGGTGAAGTCGCCCGGGATCACGAGCGCGTGCCGTCCCAGCCGCCGGGAGCGCATCTCGCGCAGGTACGCGGAGCGGCGCTGCGGTCCGCCGGCGCCGCTGCCGCCGTCGACGTGCGCGATCCGTTCGTGGCCGAGCCCGACCAGGTGGTCGAGCACCAACCCGGTTCCGTGCGCCTCGTTGATCAGCACGTTGTCGGCATCGGCGTTGCGCAGCCCGCGTCCCACGATCACGCACGGCGCCTCGGCCGCGGCGGCGGCGATGTCGCCGGCGGTCATGCGCGGGCTGACGAGGATCAACCCGCCGACGCGATGCTCGAGCAGCGCGGCGAGGGCGGCGCGCTCGCGCCGGGACGACCGGCCGCCGGCGGCGAGCAGCAGCTGGTACCCAAGCTCCGACGCGAGCTCCTCGACGCCGCCGGCGATCTCCGCGAAGAACGGATTGCGCAGGTCGTCGAGGATCACACCGACCGTCTTGGTCCGCTGGCTGGCGAGGCTGCGCGCCATCGCGTTCGGCCGGTAGCCGAGTCTCGATGCCGCGTCGAGCACGCGCAGGCGGCGCTCCTCGCTGACGTTCGGCCGCTCGCGCATCACCAGCGAGACCAGCGCGCGCGACACCCCGGCTTCGCGCGCGACGTCTTCCATGGTGGGGGCGCGTCGAGTCAGGGAATGCGCCGTCGGGCGGCGCGGCGGGCGTGGCATGGCGCGTGGACCCTACTTAGAGCGCGACAACATTGCAATCGGGTTAGCGCGCTCTACGACCAAACGTGGTGGACCTCCATCAAGCCCCCTTGACTTCCGCCGAAGGCACGGGATATAGTCGCGCCTCGCTGTTAGAGCGCTCTAATCACGGCTGACGATTAGCACGATCTAGCACTCGGGAGAGAAGAGGACACGAGAGATATGCAAGAGACGCGGGCGACCGACGCGACGGCGCGGTTCGATGCCCGGCTCGCCGGTGCGCCGATCTCATGGGGAGCGTGCGAGATCCCCGGCTGGGGCGTGATGCCCACCCCCGATCGCGTTCTGGCCGAGATGGCGGAGCTCGGACTGCGCGGGACCGAACTCGGCGCGCCCGGGTTCTTCCCCGACGATGCGGCGAGCATCTCGGAGCTGCTCGTGCGCTATGGGCTCGAGCTCGTCGGCGGATTCGTCCCGCTCGTGCTGCACAAGCCGGATCTGAGCAGCACGATCGACGAGGCGCGAAGGTCCGCGCGCTTGATCTCGCGCGCCGGCGGCCGGATGTTCGTGGCGGCCGCGGTTGAGGATCTCGAGTGGAGCGCGCCGCAACAGCTCGATGATCCGGGCTGGGCGCGGCTGGGTCACAACCTCAACGAGATCGAGGGGGTGGTTGCGAAGGACGGCCTGACGCTCGCCCTGCACCCGCACGCTGGCACGCTGATCGAATCCGCCGAGCAGGTACAGCGCGCGCTCGAGGTCGTCGAGGTGGGGTGGTGCCTGGACACCGGGCATCTGACGATCGGCGGGGCGGACCCCCTCGAGTTCGCGCGCGCGCACGGCGACCGGATCGTGCATGTGCATCTCAAGGACGTCGATGCGAACCTCGCGGCCGATTTCAGGGCGGGCCGGCGTTCACTGGCTGACGCCACGCGCAACGGCCTTTTTCTGCCGCTGGGCAAAGGCGACGCACGGATCGCCGAGGTCATGGACGCTCTGCAAGGGCACGGGTACGACGGTTGGCTCGTGCTCGAACAAGACACCGCCATCACCGGAGATGAGCCGACGGTGGCAGGCGGACCGATGCGCGACGCTCTCCAGAGCATCGCCTTCCTTCACCACACGGCTCGGACGACGGAGGAGATCAATCGATGAGACGACTGTCTCGCACTATCGGAATCGTCGCCGCCGTGGGTGTCGCGGCCCTGCTGGTGGCCGCGTGCGGTAGCAGCAGCTCGAGCAGCAACGCGAGTAAGAGCGGCACGACGACCAGCGCGGTGAACATCGCGGCGAGCGGGAAGCCCTGCTCGTCGTACAAGTTCGCGCTGATCACCCACGGCGACAACGGAAGCTTCTGGAGCGTGGTGTACAAGGGCGCCAAGGACGCCGCAGCCGACCTCGGGTGCACGCTCACCGAGACGTACGGCTCGCAGCAGCAGGGTCAGGCGCAGCCCGACGACAACGCCGAGAACGCGCAGATCCAGGACGCGATCAACGCGCACGTGAACGGGATGGCGGTATCTGACCACGATCCCGCTCTGATGAACGCCACGCTGGCCACCGCATCGAAAGCCGGGATCCCGGTCGTCCTGCTGAACGCCGGCTGCGACGACAAGGACATCGCCGCCACCGCGGCCATCACGTGCGTGGGGCAGCCGGAGCAGCTTGCCGGCGCGGCGGCTGGAGCGAAATTCAAGTCGCTGGGTGCGACGAATGTGCTGTGCGTGATCCACCAGTCTGGTCAGAACCTGCTCGATCGGTGCAACGGGATCGCGCAGGCGCTCGGCGTCGGCTCACTGTGCAAGACGGGTACCGCGCCGAAGTCCGGACCTGCCTGCACCGAGCTGACGCTGTCGACGCCCAACGCGGCATCGAACCCGCAGCAGGCGATCCAGCAGGTCACCGCGTACCTGCAGACCAATCCGCAGGTCAACGCCGTGATGGCGCTGAACAACGCGATCGGCACAGCATTGGTCAGCAGTAACCCGGCCAACAAACCGAAGATCGCTACGTTCGACCTGAACTCCGGCGTTGAGAGCGACCTCAAGAACGCCTCGATGGCGTTCGCGATCGATCAGCAGCAGTACCTCCAGGGCTACCTGCCGATCGTGTTCCTGTACCTGTACAACAAGGACAACGGTCAGAGCGTCGGTGGTGGCACGACCGTCGCCAGTGGGCCGTTGGTCGTGACCAGCGCGAACATCGGCAAGGTCGCGGCCGCCATCGCCGCGGGACAGGACTGAGGACCCGACCGAGACAAAGCGAGTCACACAACTGAAAGGCCACCGGGCGGGAATCCGATCCCGTCCGGTGGCCAAGGCGCCGCCGTCAGGCGCCGCCGACTAATCCCAGACCCATCCGAAAGAGGAACCCACCCACTCACCCACACCCCCATGAGCGCCACCTCACCTCCGATAGCAACGCCGCCCACAGCCCCGGGGGCGCAAGACGAACGGCTGGTCCCGATCAGCCGAATCACCCGCACGCTCAGGCGTCCGGAGCTCGGCTCGCTACTCGCCGCCGTGTTCGTGTTCGTGATGTTCGCGATCACCGATTCGAGCTCGAATCACCTGTGGCTCAAGCAGACCGGCGTGGCCGCGTGGACCACGCAGGCGGCGTTCTTCGGGATTGTCGCGGTGCCGGTTGGCCTGTTGATGATTGGCGGCGAGTTCGACCTGTCGGCGGGCGTGATGACCGGCGTGACCGCGATCGTGATGGCGCTGCTGGTCGGCAAGTGGCACGTGGACACCTGGATCGCGATTCTCATCACGCTCGCGTTCGCCACCGTGATCGGGCTGATCAACGGGTACATCGTCGTGCTGACGAAGCTGCCGAGCTTCATCGTAACGCTCGCGACGTTCTTCGTGTTACGCGGCGCGAGCACAGGCGGCGTGCTGCTCTTGAACAGCGGGAGCACGCAGATCACGGTGACCCAGGCCCACCCCGCCGGGCTGAGCAGCGCGAAGTCGATCTTCGGCAGTTCGTTCTTCTCGAGCGGTTCGCTACCGAGCGGCTACTCGACCGCGATCCTGTGGTTCATCGGGGTGACGATCGTCGGCACGTGGGTGCTCAGCCGGACAAAGTTCGGAAACTGGATATTCGCGTCCGGCGGTGACCAGAACGCGGCTCGCAACGTCGGCGTTCCCGTCAACCGCACGAAGGTCCTGCTGTTCGTGGGCACGGCGCTGGCGGCGGCGCTCGTCGGGATCATCTCGTTCACCCAGGCGTCCTCGGCGGTGTCCGAGCAGGGCGTCGGCTACGAGTTCTTCTACATCATTGCGGCGGTCGTCGGCGGGTGTCTGCTGACCGGCGGCTACGGCTCCGCGATCGGCGCGGCGCTCGGCGCATGCATCATCGGGATGGCGTTCGAAGGGGTGATCTACGCCGGCTGGGACAGCTCCTGGGACTTCGCGTTCCTCGGAGTGATCCTGTTCCTCGCCGTGATCGTCAACACCCTGATCTACCGGCGGGCTCTGAAGGCGCGGCGATGATTGGGATTTTGACGGCGGCGCCTGACGGCGGCGCCTTAGCGAAGGAGGTTCGAACATGAGCGACACGACGCCCGGTGCCGGCGACGTCCAGCAGAACGCCTCCGCCGTGCAACCGCAAGCGAATGGAACGCCGGCGCTCGAGGTACGCGCGATCTCGAAGTACTTCGGGAGCGTCAACGCGCTCGAGGACATCAGCCTGTCGGTGTATTCCGGTCAGGTCACGTGCGTCCTCGGGGACAATGGCGCCGGCAAGTCGACGCTGATCAAGATTCTCTCGGGCGTGCACACGCCGGACAAGGGAGAGGTGCTGTTCGACGGTGAGCCGGTGAGCTTCGCGGGCCCGCGCGATGCGCGGGCACGCGGAATCGCCACGGTGTTCCAGGATCTCGCGACGGTGCCGCTGATGTCGGTGTGGCGCAACTTCTTCCTGGGCAACGAGCCGACTCGCGGCAAGGGTCCCCTCCAGCGGATGGACGTCAAAGAGGCCCAGAAGATCATGCGCGAGGAGATGTCGAAGATGGGCATCGACGTCCGCGACCCCGACCAGACGGTAGGAACCCTGTCGGGTGGAGAGCGGCAGGCGATGGCGATCGCGCGCGCGGTGTACTTCGGCGCCAAGGTCCTGATCCTCGACGAGCCGACTTCCGCGCTCGGGGTCCGCCAGTCGGGCATCGTGCTCAAGTACGTCGTCCAGGCGCGCGAGATGGGCCGGGCCGTGATCTTCATCACCCACAACCCGCACCACGCCTATCCGGTGGGAGACCGGTTTGTGCTGCTCAAGCGCGGGCGGATGTTCGGCTCCTACGCCAAGTCGGACACCTCGATCGCGGAGCTGACCTCGATGATGGCGGGCGGCGCCGAGCTCGAGGAGCTGAGCCACGAGCTTCAGCGCGCGAGCGATCCGCAGATCAAAGAGGTCGCCAAGGAGCTGGCGGCGGAGGCGGCCGCCGAGGCCCAAGCGCCCGCCTGAGCGATGGCGAGCGATCTCGAGCTGCTCACGGTCGGACGGATCAGCATCGACCTGTACTGCGATCAGGTCGGGGCCGACTGGCACGCCGCCGAGAGCTTCAGCAAGGCAGTCGGTGGCAGCCCGACGAACGTGGCTATCGCCGCCGCCCGCCTCGGGCACCGGACCGCGGTGTTCACCAAGGTCGGCGAGGACCCGTTCGGCGAGGTGGCCATCGGCGAGCTGCGCGACTTCGGGGTCGACACGCGGTTCGTGGCGGTCGAGCGCGGCACGGTCACGCCGCTGGCGTTTGCCGTGCTCGATCCGCCCGCGAATCCGCAGCTGCTGTTCCGCCGCGACCCGCCGGTGCCCGACCTCCAGCTGAGGCCTGGCGACGTCGACCCCGCGACCGTCACCGATGTGCCGATCCTGTGGTTGACGGCTAGCGCGCTGTCCCAGGAACCGAGCGCGTCGACGACCGCCGGGATGCTCGAGGCCCGCGGTCGCCGGCGGCACACCGTGCTCGACCTCGACTACCGACCGACGTTCTGGCGCTCGCGCGAGGAGGCCTCGGCACGGATCGGCGCTGCCGTCGACCACGCGACGATCGCGGTCGGCAACCGCGAGGAGTGCGCGGTCGCGGTCGGCACCGAGGACCCGCGCGAGGCCGCCGCCAGGCTGCGCGCCCGGGGCGTCGAGCTGGCGATCGTCAAGCTCGGTGGCGACGGCGTGCTGCTCTCGAGCGAGCAATCGGAGCGGCTGCTCGAGCCGCCGCCGATCGAGGTGCTCTGCGGGCTCGGGGCGGGCGATGCGTTCGGCGGAGCGGTGTGCCACGGGCTGTTGTCGACTTGGTCTCACGAGCGCACGATTGCGTTCGCGAACGCCGCCGGCGGGATCGTCGCCTCGCGTCTGTTGTGCTCGCAGGCGATGCCGTACGAACAGGAGGTGACGGAATTACTGGGAATGGTCGGCGGCGCCTGACGGCGGCGCCTTGTACTGGGAATAGCCGGCGGCGCCTGACGGCGGCGCCTTGTACTGGGAATAGCCGGCGGCGCCTGACGGCGGCGCCTTGGGGAAAGGGTCGGCGGCGCCTGACGACGGCGCCTTGGGGAAAGGGTCGCCGGCGCCTGACGGCGGCGCCTTGGGGAAAGGGTCGGCGGCGCCTGACCGCGGCGCCTTGCGACGGGTCACCGGCATGAGCGCGACCGCGGCGCCCAAGACCACGGTCGCGACGGCGGCGAGCTCCGGTCGCCGGCGGATCGGCGTCGGCGTGATCGGCTTCGGCTGGCTCGGCCAGGCGCACACGCGGTCGCTGCTGCGGATCCCGACGCTGTTCGAGGACCGCGCGTTCGACGCCGAGCTCGTCGCGTGCAGCGACGCGTTGCCGGCGCGGATCGATCAGGCGATCAGCTCGTTCGGGTTCAAGCGTGCCTCGGCCGACTGGGAGTCGGTGATCGAGGACCCCGATGTCGAAGTCGTGTACATCGCGGCGCCGAACATGGTGCATGTGCCGCTGGTCGAGGCTGCCGCGCGGGCGGGAAAGGCCGTTTTCTGCGAGAAGCCGGTCGGCGGCACGCCCGAGCAGGTGGCCAGGGCCGCGCTGGCCGCGCGGGCGGCGGGGGTGATCAGCGGCGTCGGCTACAACTACCGCTGGGCGCCGCTGGTGCGGTACGCGCGTGAGCTGATCGCGAGCGGCGAGCTCGGCGAGATCACCAACTATCGCGGCCGGTTCTTCTCGATGTACGGAGCCGACCCGCTCGGACTCAACTCGTGGCGGTTCCAGCTCGACCAGGCGGGCTACGGCGTCACCAGCGACCTGATGAGCCACGCGGTCGACCTCGCGCACATGCTGCTCGGCCCGATCACCAAGCTGACCGGCACGCTCGAGACGTTCATACGCGAGCGTCCCGCGCCCGGCGACGGCGCGAGCCACTACGGTCGAGGACGGCCCGAGGATCCGCGCACTCCGGTGACTAACGAGGACTACGCGGCGATGCTTTGTGTGTTCGCGTCGGGCGCGCGCGGCACGTTCGAGGTCAGCCGCACGCTGGTCGGACCCGAGAGCGAGAATGCGTTCGACGTCTACGGCAAGCGTGGCGCGGTCGGCTGGAACTTCGAGCGCCTGAACGAGCTCCGCGTCTACCGCGCCACCGCGGACCGCGGCTCGGGCTACACCACTGTGCTCGGCGGCGACCGGTTCGGGCATCACGGCATCTTCGTGCCCGGCAGCGGCAACACGATCGGCTTCGAGGATCTGGTCACGATCGAGGACTACGAGTTCTGCACGGCGGTCGCGGAGGGGCGGCCGTTTGAGCCGAGCTTCGAGCAGGCGCTTGATTGGGCGTCGGTACAGGCGGCGCTGATGCGGTCGAACGAGAGCGGCGGCTGGGAGCCGGTGGTCTCGCTGATTGAAAGTCCCGCCCACCCACCCCCGCCGATTGAACGTCCCGCCCACCCACCCCCACCGATTGAAAGTCCCGCCAACCCACCCCCACCACCCGGGGAGGCGCGATGACCGCGACGACCGCCGTGGCGCCGCTGCGGATCGGGATCATCGGCGTCGGGCGGATCGGCCGGATGCATGCTGAGCTGGTGGCCCACCAGGTGCCCGGGGCGGCGCTCGGCGCCGTGTACGACGCGCACGAGCCGGCGGCCCGCGGGGTCGCGGCCGAGCTCGGCGTGCCGGCGGTCGCGAGCGCGCAGGAGATCCTCGACGGCGATCTCGACGCGGTTGCGATCTGCTCGAGCTCGGATACCCACGTCGATCTGCTGGTCGCGGCCGCTGACGCCGGTAAGGCAGTGTTCTGCGAGAAGCCGGTGTCGCTCGATCTGGCCGAGGTCGACCGCGCGCTCGGCGCCATCGACGCCGCCGGGGTGCCGTTCCAGATCGGCTTCAACCGCCGGTTCGACCCGGCGCACGCCTCGGTTCGCGAGGCCGTCGTGTCGGGCGCCGTCGGCGCGCCGCACCTCGTGCGGATCTCGAGCCGCGACCCCGAGCCGCCGCCGCTCGACTACGTGAAGAGCTCCGGCGGCCTGTTCCTCGACATGATGATCCACGACTTCGACATGGCCAGGTTCGTCACCGGCACCGAGGTGGTCGAGGTGTTCGCGCGCGGGGCGCTCCGGATCGAGCCGTCGTTCGCACAGGCCGGCGACATCGACACCGCGCTGGTGACGCTCGTGCACCAGGACGGGTGCCTCACCGCGATCGACAATTCGCGTCGCGCCGCCTACGGCTACGACCAGCGGGTCGAGGTGTTCGGGTCCGAGGGAATGGCAATCTCCGAGAATCCCCGCGCGCACACCGGGGCTGTCGTGACCGCGGACGGCGAGTGGCGCCCGCCGAACCCGTACTTCTTCCTCGAGCGCTACCTGCCGAGCTACGTGCGCGAGTGGCAGGGGTTCGTCGAGGCGGTAAAGACCGGGACCACCCCGCCGGTGTCGACGGGCGATGCGCGCGCGCCGCTCGTGATCGGACTGTCCGCGCTGCGGTCGTTGCGCGAGGGCCGGCCCGTGCGAACCCAGGAGGTGGAGGTGCCATGAGGATCTACTTGACTGGCGCGAGCGGGTTCGTCGGCTCGAACCTCGCGCACGTGTTCGCCGACGAGCATGGCGCGGAGGTGGTGGCGCCGGGACACGAGCACGTCGACCTGACCGACGAGCTGGTCGTGCGGCGCTCGGTGCTCGCGACCCGGCCGGACGCGATCGTGCACGCCGCGATCTGGAACGACCCGGCGGCACTCGACAGCAATCGACGTCGCGCCTGGGACGCGTACGTCGGCGCCACCCGCAACGTCGTGGCGGCCGCCAATGCCGTCGACGCGCACGTGGTGCTGATCTCGACCGACTGGGTGTTCGATGGCACTCAAGCACCCGCGTCCGAGTCGGAGCCCCCCAGCCCGATCAACACCTACGGTTTCCTCAAGGCGTGCTCGGAGCTGATCGTCACCGAGTCCGCCGGACGCGGCACGGTCGCCCGGATCGCCGGCGTGCAGGGCATCCACCGCGCCCGTCCGCACACGCCGCGCGCCCAGGATGCCGGCTTCGGCTATCTGGTCGTCTCGCTCCTGGAGGCGCTGCGGGCCGGCGAGCGGTTCGCCGTCTGGGAGGGACCCGGGATCAACCTGCTGGCGACGCCCACGCTCGCCACCGACGCCGCCGAGCTCGTCTGGCTAGCGCTGACGCGTGAGGTCACCGGCATCCTGCACTGCTGCGGCGGCGAGCACGTCGATCGGGTGGGCCTCGCGCGTCGTGCGATCGAGGTGTTTGAGCTCGCTCCGGATCTGCTGGACGTGGCTCCGCCGCCGGACAACGTCGTCGCAGCGGGACGCGTCCCGCGCGATACGCGGCTCGACGCCGGCGCGACCGCGCGCGCTCTCGGGACCCCACTGCCAGATCTGGGAACGATGCTCGGGCGGCTTAGGGCCGAGGTGGAGTCATCATGCAGCCTGGCATGATTCGGCTGACCGTCGCCCAGGCGCTGGTGCGCTTCCTCGCCGCGCAGGAGGTGGAGCGCGACGGCGAGCGCTCACGCTTCTTTGCCGGTTGCTACGGGATCTTCGGCCACGGGAACGTCGCCGGGATCGGACAGGCGCTGCACCAGTACCGCGACCTGCTCCCGTTCCACCCGGCCCGCAACGAACAGGGCATGGTCCACATCGCGAGCGGTTACGCCCGTCAACGCAACCGCCTCGGGACGTTCGCCTGCACCACCTCGGTCGGACCCGGCGCCACCAACATGGTCACCGGCGCGGCGCTCGCCACGATCAACCGCCTGCCGGTGTTGCTGCTCCCCGGGGACACGTTTGCCACCCGCACACCGCACCCCGTGCTCCAGATGCTGGAGGTTCCCCACGACGCCACCGTGTCGGCCAACGATTGCTTTCGCCCGGTGTCTAGGTTCTACGAGCGGGTGCAGCGACCCGAGCAACTGATCCCGGCCGCGCTCGAGGCGATGCGCGTGCTGACCGATCCGGCCGAGACCGGCGCGGTCACGCTCGCGATGCCCGAGGACGTGCAGGCCGAGGCGTTCGAGGTGGCGGACGCATTCCTCGAGCAGCGGGTGTGGGCCGTGTACCGCCAGCCCCCGGCACCCGAGGCGCTGGCTCGGGCGACGCAGCTGATTCGCGATGCGCGCCGTCCGCTGATCGTGGCCGGCGGCGGGGTGATCTACAGCGAGGCGACGGCCGCGCTGCGCGCGTTCGTCGACGCGACCGGCATCCCCGTGGGCGAGACGATGGCCGGCCGCGGGGCGCTCGTCTCCGACCATCCCCTCAGCCTCGGGGCGATCGGCGCCACCGGGACCAGCGCCGCGAACCGCCTCGCGCGGGAGGCCGATCTAGTCATTGGGATCGGCACCAGGTGGAGCGACTTCACGACCGCGTCGAAGTCGGCGTTCCAGGATCCGGACGTGCGGTTCATCAACGTGAACGTCGCCGGGTTCGACGCCGGCAAGCACAGCGGGCTGCCGGTGCTGGGCGACGCGCGCGTCGCGCTCGAGCAGCTTCGCGCGGCGCTCGACGGTCACCGCGTGGACGCGGATTGGGTGCAGCGCGCCCGGTCCGAATCGGCGGCCTGGGGCCAGGAGGTGGCCCGACTGGTATCGGGCAATGGCGACCGGCAAGGCCCGCCGACCCAGGCACAAATCATCAAAGAAATCAACGACGCGGCCGGCGAGACCGGCGTGATCGTGAACGCCGCCGGGTCGGCTCCCGGGGATCTGCACAAGCTGTGGTTCGCGCGCGATCCGGCCGGCAAGGGCTACCACGTCGAGTACGGCTACTCGTGCATGGGCTACGAGATCCCGGGCGGCATCGGCGTCAAGCTCGCCGCCCCGGAGCGCGAGGTGTACGTGCTGGTCGGCGATGGGTCCTACCTGCTGATGCCCGGCGAGCTGGTGACGGCCGTGGCCGAGCGGGTCCCGATCGTGATCGTGCTCGTCGACAACCACGGCTACGCGTCGATCGGCGCGCTGTCGCGGTCGATCGGCTCGTCGGGCTTTGGGACGCTCTACCGGTTCTCGGACAACGGGTCGGTGCCGGTCGACCCGGCGTCGACCGATGTGCTCCCGATCGACCTGGCCGCGAATGCGGAGAGCCTCGGCGCGCGGGTCGTGCGTGCGTCGACGATCGAGGAGCTGCGCGACGGGCTGGCCAGCGCGCGCGGCGCGGACGGCCCGGTGGTGGTGTACATCGAGGCCGACCGCTACGCGGGCGTGCCGAGCTACGAGAGCTGGTGGGACGTGCCGGTGGCCGAGGTGTCCGAGGAGGACACGGTGCGGGCGGCGCGCGCGGGATACGAGCGCGACCGCGCAGCCCAGCGTCAGTATCTACGCTCGGCCGATGACTGAGCTCCTGATCTCCAGCGCCTCCGCCCCCGGGCCTGACGGCGCGATCCTGTCGGTCACCCCCGAGGCGGTCGGGTTCGAGTACGTCGGCTTCGAGGTGCTGGCGCTCGAACGCGGCGGTACCGCCGAGCGCGTGTGCGGCTTCCGCGAGTTGTGCGTGGTCGTGATCTCCGGCGTTGTGCACGTCGCTTCCGAGCACGGTGAGTGGTTCGACCTCGGCGGCCGAGCCGATCCGTGGTCCGGCCTGCCGGATGCCGCCTACCTGCCGCCGGAGTCGCACGTCGGGCTGCGCGCCGCCGACGACGGCGCCGAGGTCGCGCTGTGCTGGGCGCCGGCCTTGAGTAGCGCCGAGCCGCGCGTCCTCCCCGGCGCCGGAATCGAGGTCGAGACCCGCGGCCACGGCGCCCACGAGCGCTTCATCCGGCCAATCCTGATGGAGAACGAAGGGGCCGGATCGCTGCTGGTCGTCGAGGTGCTGACCCCGGCCGGCCACTGGTCGAGCTATCCACCCCACAAGCACGACCACGACGATCCCCCGCGCCAGTCGCTGCTCGAGGAGGTCTACTACCACCGCATCAAGCCGGGGCAGGGCTTCGGCCTGCAACGGGTATACGACTACGAGACCGCGCTCGACGAGGCGCTGACGTTCCGCGACCGCGATTGCGTGCTCGTGCCGCGCGGCTACCACACGGTCTCGTCCCCGCCCGGTTACGAGCTGTATTACCTCAACGTGATGGCCGGCCCCAGCCGTCTGTGGGCGGTCGTCAACGACCCCGACCACGAATGGACCCTTTGATGGCAGTCACAGCAACCCGCCTTCTTGACAATTACATCGACGGCGAGTGGACGCCGGCGCAGGCGGCGACCGATGTGCTCGATGTGACCAACCCCGCGACCGGCGAGGTCCTCGCGCGGGTACCGCTGTCGGGTGCGTCGGATCTGGATCTTGCGGTGCGGGCGGCGCGGGAGGCGCTGCCGGAGTGGCGGGCGGTGTCGACGATCGCGCGGGCGGGGAAGCTGTTCGAGTTGCGTGAGCGGCTGGTGGCTCGGCAGGAGGCGTTGGCGCGGTCGGTGACGACCGAGATGGGCAAGACGATCGCTGATGCACGGGCCGAGGTGGCGCGGATGATCGAGATGGTCGAGGCGGCGTGCGCGATCCCGACGACGATGCAGGGCCGGATCCTCGAGGATGTATCGCGGAATATCGACGCTGAGACGATTCGCCAGCCGGTTGGGGTGTGCGCCGCGATCGTGCCGTTCAACTTTCCGGCGATGGTGCCGTTCTGGTTCCTGCCGTTCGCGATCGCGTGCGGGAACACGTTCGTGCTCAAGCCGTCCGAGCAGGTGCCGCTGACGCAGCAGATCGCGTTCGAGGAGCTGCACGCGTTGGGGTTGCCGCCCGGCGTCGTGAACCTGGTCAATGGGGGCCGAGAGGTTGTGGAATCCATCCTCGACCACCCCGGGATCGACGCGGTGTCGTTCGTCGGATCGGCTCCGGTGGCGCGGATCATCTACGAGCGCTCGGCGAAAGCCGGCAAACGGGTGCAGGCGCTCGGTGGTGCCAAGAACCACATGGTCGTGATGCCCGACGCGGTGATCGACAAGACCGTGGAGGGGATCATCGCCTCAGCGTTCGGCGCGGCCGGTCAGCGGTGCATGGCGGGGTCGGTGGTGGTGACGGTCGGCGACGCGCACGAGCAGTTGATGCCGCCGCTGATCGATGCTTCGCGCGCGCTGCAGGTCGGCGACGGGCTGGATGACGGGAGCGATGTGGGGCCGGTGATCTCGTGCGCGGCCCGGGATCGGATCCGCGACTGGATCGAGCGGGGCGTGTCCGACGGGGCCAAGCTCGTGCTCGACGGTCGGGATTCCGAGGGCGATCCGAACGGCTCGTACGTCGGGCCGACGATCCTCGACAGCGTGACTCCGGAGATGGACATCGCGCAGCATGAGGTGTTCGGACCGGTCCTGTGCGTGATCGGCGCACCGACGCTGGACGAGGCGATCGGGATCGTCAATGCGAGCCGGTTCGGGAACGGCACGTCGATCTTCACCGAGTCGGGTGCGTCGGTTCGCCGCTACCGGCACGAGGTCCAGGCCGGGATGGTTGGGGTCAACATCGGCGTCGCCGCTCCCGTGGCGTTCTTCCCGTTCTCCGGGTGGAAGGACTCGTTCCTCGGCGACCTGCACGCGCACGGCACCGACGCGGTCGAGTTCTACACGCGCAAGAAGACTGTCACGAGCCGCTGGTTCTCGAGCGGGCAGGGGAGCGGCGCGTACTTCGTCGAGGGCTGAGGTCGCCACCATCGGCATGTAGGCCTGCCGGCCCCAGCGGCCCGCGGACGAGCCGAGTCAGTCCTCGCGTGATGACGCAGTTGCTGTACCCAGATGGCGGCCAAGTTGCACGCGCTATCAGGGACAGGTAGGTTTGACCGGTGCGATGGGTGGCGCTCGCATGGGTCGCTGCGCACCTGGCTGCCCGCGCCGGCGATCGCGACGCCGCGGCCGAACACTGGCGCGTCGCCCGGCGGCTGATGAGCGAGGCCGGAGTCGTGTTCGACGCTGCCGTGCTCGCGCTCGAGCTCGCGGAGGCCGGGTTCGAGGCGGATCCCGGCGCCGACGCTATGCGGGCGGACGCGACGGCCACGTTCGAGCGCCTGCGAGCGGCGCCCTGGGTCGAGCGCGCGCGCCGGCGCGCTGCGCGCCCCATCCGTTGACGGCCCTCGTCAGTGCCTGACGCGACGCCGGGCTATCGCGCGAGGTGCACCGGCGTGTGGGCGCGCGGGGCGGGGCATATGCGGGTGATGGCGGGCGCCACCGCCAGCATGACCACGAACAGCGTGAGCGCGACCGCGAGGACCGCGGCCAGCTGGGCGAGACCGGCGGGAACCTGAGGCACGGCCGGTGACGTGAACTGGGGGAGGAGGGGCTCAGAGATGAACATGGCGATCTCCTTGGGGCCGGCTGTCTCGACCGGCAGTCGCTGACACGCAGCACTGTCTCAGCGGCGGTCCGCGGCAACCCCGTCTTGTCACTCACCCCGGGTGAGTCCTTTGACGCTAAGGGAGCCCCGAGCGCGGCGGCGGGCCGCGGCGCTGGACCGGCGTGGCGTTGACGATCGAGGTCGTCGTCTCGCCGTAGAGCAGGAACCGATCGAGCACGGTCGGGAGCTCCTCGATCGAGCCCAGGTGGAGCTTGATGTAGAAGCAGTCCTCGCCGGTGATCCTCAGGCACTCCTCGACCTGGGGGATCTCCGCGGCCAGCTCGGCGATCTTGGTCAGCTGGCGGACTGCGGGCTTGACCCGGACGATCGCGGTCAGCTGGTAGCCGAGCGCGCGAGGGTCGACCTCGGCGCGATAGCCGGTGATCACCCCGGCCTGCTCGAGGCGCTTGACCCGCTCGGTCACGGCCGGCGAGGACAGGTTCGTCCGCCGGCCGAGCTCCGCGAACGAGACGCGACCGTCGGTCGAGAGCTCGCTGATGATCTTGTGGTCGATCGCGTCGAGGTGCAGAAAATCGGCGGTGCGGCGCCGCTGTGTGCCGTTGTTCATAAGGCGAAGCAACGATAACACCTTCGATTGGCCATGGTGAACCGCGGCGTGCGTGGCGAGAATCCGGACATGCCCCCCGGATCTCGTTCGCAGACCGTTCCGCCCCAGGCCTACTTCGTCGGGAGCGCGGTGTTCCACTACCTCGGGCCCGCGTTCGCGGTGCTGCTGTTCGCGCGGGTCGCTCCGCTCGGCGTCGCCTGGCTGCGGATCGTCAGCGCCGCGATCGTGTTCGCGCTCTGGCGCCGGCCGTGGCGGACGCTGCGCCACGCCGACCGCGCCACCGTTCGGCTGGTCGCCGGGCTCGGGGTCGTGCTCGCGGTGATGAACAGCTGCTTCTACGAGGCGATCGCGCGGCTGCCGCTCGGGACCGTGTCCGCGATCGAGTTCCTGCCGGTGATCGTGCTCGCGGCGATGGGCGTCCGCTCGCCGCGCAACGGCCTGGCGCTCGGGCTCGCGGTGGCCGGGGTGTACGCGCTCGTCGCCGTCCAGCTGCGCGGCGAGCCGGTCGGCGTGGCGCTGGCGTTTGGCAACGCGGGGCTGTTCGCGCTCTACATCGTGCTCGCGCACCGTGTGTCCCGGGCCCCGGGGGCGCCCGGCATCGACGGGCTCGCCGGTGCGATGCTGGTCGCGGCGCCGGTGAGCAGCGCGATCGGGGGCTGGGCGGTGGTCCCGCACCTGCTCGACCCGGTCGCGATCGGCGCGGGGATCGGCGTCGGCATCACCTCCTCGGTGATCCCCTACGTGTGTGACCAGCTCGCGATGACGCGGCTGAGCCGGGCGACGTATTCGCTGATGGTCTCGCTGCTGCCGGCGACCGCGACCGTGATCGGGATCGTCGTGCTGGCGCAGATCCCGAGCGGGCGGCAGGTGCTCGGCGTGGTGCTGGTTCTCGTGGCGGTCGGGCTCCACCGGGACCGCGCCGGCGCGGGCGAAGGCGCGGGCAGGGGCGGGGGCGAGGGCGCGGGGCGCGGGGCGCGGGGCGCGGGCGCGGGGCGCGGGCGAAGGCACGGGCAGGGGCGGGGGCGGGAGCGGGGGCGCGGAGCGTCCTACAGCGGTCGCCGCACCCCGGCCTCGTCGACGTGCGCGAGCAGGTCTCGCGGGTCGTCGTACACCCGGAAGGCTCCCGAGTAGATGAGCTCCTCGCGCCCGTACCCGCCCGACAACAGACCGATCCCGAGCGCCCGCGCCCGCCGCGCGGCGAGCAGGTCCCAGACGCTGTCGCCGACCACGATGCTGTCGCGGATATCAACGCCGATCAGCTCGGCGGCGGTCAGGAACAGGTCGGGGTCGGGCTTGGCGTAGCGGACCTGGTCGCGGGTCACCAGCGGCGTGTCGGCCGGCAGGCCGAGCAGCTCGACCCCGCGGCGCGCGTAGCGCTCCGCGCCGCTGGTGGCGATCGCCCACGGGACCCCGAGGTCGGTGAGGGTCCCGAGCAGTTCGGTCGCCCCCGGCAGCGGCCGGACGCCGTCGTAGTGGCGAAGGTAGGCTTCGCCGTGCAGCCTCGGCAGGGCGGCCAGCGTGTCGCGGTCGAGCGGCGCATCGAGCTCGCGCACGAGCGCGCTCACGAACAGCCCGCCGCTCATCCCGATCCGCCGGTGGATCTTCCACACCGACAGGTTGATCCCGACCTCCTGGAGCGCCTCCCGCCACGCGATCACGTGCTGGTAGACGCTGTCGATCAGCGTTCCGTCGAGGTCGAACAGGAATGCGGGGTTGCTCCGGCGGTCGACGGCCACCTCGTCATCTTCGCTCAATTACCGTACGGCTGTGATCACGGCCGAGAGCCTGGCTGCCCGTCTGCGCGATCTGGAGGACATCGGCATCGGTCCCGAGGGCGCGTTCAGGCTGGCCTGGACCGAGGAGGACGCCGCGACCCGCGCGTGGTTCGAGCGCCAGGCCGCCGGCGCGGGGCTCCTCGTGCAGCGCGATCCGGCGGGCAACCTGTGGGCGTGTCCGGACCACGATCCGCCGTGGTGGGGGATCGGCTCCCACCTCGACAGCGTCAGGGGCGGCGGCCGCTTCGACGGGCCGCTGGGCGTGGCGTGCGCGTTCGAGGTCGTCGCCGCCGGCGGTCCACAGCCGATCGCGGTGGTTTCGTTCGCCGACGAGGAGGGCGCCAGGTTCAACACCCCGACGTTCGGCAGCAAGGCGCTCAGCGGGCGGCTCGACCTGCCCGCCGTGCTGTTGCGCCGCGACGATGCCGGCGTTGTGCTGGGCAATGCGATGCGCGCGGCCGGGGTCGACCCGGACGGAATCGCCTCGGCCCCTGGCTGGCTCGACCGGCTGGCGGGCTTCGTCGAGGTCCACATCGATCAGACCACCGAGCTCGCGCGCGCCGGCGAGCCGGTGGGCCTCGTGAGCTCGCTGGCCGCGCGGACCCGCCTCGAGGTGGTGCTGCGCGGGCGCGCCGACCACGCCGGGACCACGCCGCGGGCCGAGCGGCGCGACGCGCTCGCCGCGGCGGCACGGCTGATCGTGGGTGCCGAGGACCTGGGCGCAGACGACGATGCGCCGCTTACCGTCACGACGTCTCGGATCATCGCCAAGCCGAATGCGCCGACGACGATCGCGGCCGAGGTGCGGCTGTGGATCGACGCGCGCGCGCCGGGCGGGTTTGGCGCGATCGAATCGTGGCGTCTTGCGCTGGATGAGCTGGCAGCGTCGCTGGCGGCGCGGACCAGGGTCGAGATCGAGATCGGCGTCGCCTCGCGCAGCGACGCGCGCGAGTTCTCGCCGTCGCTCCGGGCCGCGCTGGCGCACGCCAGCGAGCGCGTCGTTGGCCACGCCGCGCCCGAGCTCGTGTGCTTCGCCGGCCACGACGCCGGCGTCCTGGCAGAGCGGGTGCCGGCCGCGATGGTGCTCGTCCGCAACGAGACCGGCGTGAGCCATTCGCCGGCGGAGGCTGTCGACCTCCACGACGGCGCCGTCGCCGCGAGGGTCGTCGAGGACGCTCTGAGGGAGGTCGCGTGATGGCAAGGATCACCGCAGTTCCCGGGATGCCGAACGCGCACTCCCACGCGTTCCAGCGCGGATTGCGCGGGCGGGCCGAGCGTCCCGGCCCCGCCGGCGGGGACGACGACTTTTGGACCTGGCGGACCGAGATGTTTGCGCTGGCCGAGACGCTAGACCCGGAACGGATGCGCGCGACGGCACTCGAGACGTACCACGAGATGCGCGGGGCGGGCTATTCGGTTGTCGGCGAATTTCATTACGTCCACCACCAGCCCGACGGCACGCCGTACCTCGAGCCGAACGCGATGGCGCACGCCGTCGTCGAGGCGGCCGTCGAGGCCGGACTGCCGATCGTGATGCTTCCGGCCGCCTACCACCGCGGTGGCTGGGACGACGGGGACCTCCCGCCGGCTCCGGGCCAGCGGCGCTTCTGCGACCCGGACGTCGAGGCGTTCCTCGAGCGCGTGGATGGTCTGCGCGAGTGGGCGGCGACGAGGTCCGGGGTCGAAGTGGGCATTGCCGCGCACAGCGTCCGTGCGGTCCCCGCGGGCTGGCTCGAGGCGATCGCCGAGTACTCCGAGCGCCACCGGATCGTCCGCCACGTGCACGCCCACGAGCAGCGGCGCGAGCTCGAGCAGTGCCAGGCGGAGCACGGCTGCTCGCCGATCGAGCTGCTCGAGCGGACAGGATTCCTCGGCCGCCGTGCGAGTGTGATCCACGGGATTCATGTCTCGCGCGGCCGACGTCGAGCTCCTGGCCCGCACCGAGGCCACGGTCGTGTCGTGCCCGACGACCGAGGGCAATCTCGGCGACGGGTACCTGCCGGCGATGGCCTACGCGGCTGCGGGCGTGCCGCTCGCGATCGGCAGCGACTCGCAGGTGCGGATCGACCCGTTCGAGGAGGCGCGCGAGCTCGAGACCGGCTCACGGCGCGAACGCCGGCTCCGGTCGGGTCTGCTCGCGTCGGTCGGGGATCTGTGGACTGAGCTCTGTCGGAACGGCTACCGCAGCCTCGGCGTCGGCGTCGGCGTCGGCGCCGGCGTCGTCGCCGGCGTCGAGCTCGAGCAAACAGCGATCGAGATCGACCTCGACCACCCCGACCTCCGAGGGGTCGATCCCGCGGACCTGCCGCTCGCGCTCGCGACGTGCGCATCGGCCGCGATCGTGACCCGGGGAGTGGCCGGTCCCCTTAAATGAGTCGCGCCCCGTGGCGCGCTCGCGACGTGCGCATCGGCCGCGATCGTGACCCGGGGAGTGGCCGGTCCCCTTAAATGAGTCGCGCCCCGTGGCCGGCGAAAAGGGGATACCGGTCTAGCGGAGCGCGCTCAAGGGAGGAGGTGACGTAATCATGGCGTCCGCGGACTTAGTTGTCCAAGACGAGCTTCCGTGTTCGCCCATAAGGGTGGCTTATGAATGCGTGAACACGATCTTGCCCGCGGTCTCGCCCCGCAACATCGCCTCGAACCCCTCCCGGGCCTCGGTCAACGGCAGCGTGGCGCTGATCGCCGGACGCACGCCCTTGTCGACGCACAACCGGATCAGTCGCCCGAGCTCGTCGCGGGTCCCCATCGTCGACCCGATCACCGAGAGCTGGAGGAAGAAGATCCGCGTCAGCTCCGCCGGCGGGGCGTCGCCGGTCGTGGCGCCCGAGATCACGATCTTCCCGCCGGGCTTCAGCGAGCGGACCGAATGGGCCCACGTCGCCTGGCCGGTCGTATCCATCACGGCGTCGACGCGCTCGGGCAGACGGGCGCCGGGTTCGAATGCCTCGTCAGCCCCCAGCTCGAGCGCCTGCGCGCGCTTCTCCTCCGAGCGCCCGGTCACCCAGACGCGGATGCCGGCCGCGCTGCCGAGCACGGTGAGCGCGGTGGCGACACCGCCGGCGGCGCCCTGGACGAGGATCGTGGCGCCCGGCGGAATCGCCCCACGCGTGAACAGCATCCGGTAGGCGGTCAGCCAGGCCGTCGGCAGGCACGCCGCCTGCTCGAACGACAGCTCGGGCGGCTTGGGCAGCAGGTTCCACCGCGGGGCCGCGACCCTTTCCGCGAACGTGCCGGGGTAGCGCTCGGACAGGAGTGACCGGCGTGGGTCGAGCGTCTCGTCTCCATGCCACGACGGGTCGTTGATCACGGAGTGGACGATCACCTCGTTGCCCTCGTCGTCGACGCCGGCGGCGTCGCAGCCGAGGGTCATTGGCAGGCGGTCCTCGGGGAGACCGACGCCCCGGAGCGACCACAGGTCGTGGTGGTTGAGCGAGGCGGCCTTGACCGTCACCGTGGTCCATCCGTCGTGGAGGTCGGGGTCGGGACGGTCGTCGATGCGCAGGCCCGACAGCGGATCTTCGCGATCGATTGCGGCGGCGTAGACGGCGAGCATGGCGCAATCATGCCTGAGGGGGGCGAGGGCCGCGTCGCGGTCTAAGACGGCATGTACGGCGGAGGGATGCGACAATCCGGCCACATGGCCACCGTCACCGCGCGTGCCACCAAAGCGGTCGACGCCTCGCCGGACCGAGTCCTCGCCTTCTTGCGGGATTACCGCGAGGCGAGGCCGCGCATCCTCACCGACAACTACAGCCACTACCGAGTCGAATCGGGAGGGCAGGGGCAGGGCACGGTCATCGGCTACCACTTCGCGGCCGGGCGTCGCGAGCGCGACTACCGGATGAGCGTCGAGGAGAATGCCGGCGGCCTGGCCGAGCGGGACCAGCTGTCGTCGTACATCTCGCGCTGGACGGTCGCCCCGGCCGCGGACGGCTCGCAGGTCACGCTCGAAGCCTCCTGGGACGGCGCCGGTGGGATCGGCGGCGTATTCGAGCGGACGTTCGCGCCACGGGTCCTGGGCGGGATCTTCGGCGAGATGCTCGACAGGCTCGCCGCCGCCGTATCAGCTTGACTCGATCTGCTTTTTGAGCTCGCCGGCGCGCGAGGCCACGAGCATGTGGCGGAGCGCATCGATGAGCGGCCCGCGCATGATCAGGCTGAGCTTCCGTCCCAGATCGACGTCGAGCGAGTACGTCGCGCGCGTGCGCTCGCCGCCGAGATCCTCGAGGTTCCAGGTGCCCTGGACCGATTTCAGGTCGCCCTGCTCCTGAGTCCAGCTGAGCCTGGCGGGGCCGTCGTACGCGAAGCGCACCTTGGACTTCACCGTGACCACCTTCGCGTCGGTTTCGGCCTCGCAGAGGATCGCCCGGCCGTCGGCGTCGCGCTCGATCGCGTGCATCCCCTTGAGGCCGCCCTGCCACTCGGGCGCGCTCTCGACGTCCTGCACGAGCGCCCACACCTGGTCGAGCGGAGCGTCGATCTCCGCGGTTGAGCTACCGGTCACGTTCGCCATCGATCAGATCCTCCTGTTGTGCGTTCAGTGGGGTATCGGGGCTGTGCGGGCGGTTAGGCCACGGCGGCTTCGCGCTCCGTCGCCGGGGTGTACGTCCCGGAGCGCGCGGCCGAATTCATCTTCGCGCGGTGGTGGTAGGCCCGCTGCGCCGCCTCCGCGTTTGCCCACTCTCCGTCCCATGCCCGGAGCGCCCGCCCCTGAAGCGCCCGGCCATACGAGAACGAGAGCTCCCACGGGTGCGGACCGCCGGCGTTCATCGCGTTCAGGTGAGCGGTCGCGTCCTCGTCGGACTGGCCGCCCGACAGGAACACGATGCCCGGAACGCCGGCCGGCACGTGCTTGTAGAAGCACTCGAGCGTCCGCTGTGCGACCTCGGCGACGCCGGCGCGGTCGGTGGCGCTGTAGCCGGACAGCACCATGTTCGGCTTGAGCAGGGTGCCGAACACGTCGACCCGCTGGTCGAACAACTCGGTGTACACGGCCTCGAGCACACGCGAGGTCACGTGATAGCTGCGCTCGATCGTGTGGGTCCCGTCCTGGAGCACCTCGGGCTCGACGATCGGCACCAGCCCGGCCTCCTGGCACAGCGCCGCGTAGCGCGCCAGCGCGTGCGCGTTCGCCCAGATGCAGTAGTCGCTCGGCAGCTCGGCGGCGATCGAGTAGGTGGCGCGCCACTTGGCGAAGCGGGCGCCGAGGCGGTGGTATTCCTGCAGCCGGTCGCGCAGCCCGTCGAGGCCCTCGGTGATGGTTTCGTTTTCGGTCAGCGCGAGCCGGTGCTGGCCGTGATCCACCTTGGCACCCGGGATGACCCCCTTCGCGGCAAGCAGCTGCGGGAACGGCGTCCCGTCCGAGCCGGACTGGCGGATCGTCTCGTCGAACAGGATCACGCCGCTGATGAACTCCTCCGCGCCGGGCGTGGTGAACAGGATCTCGCGGTACGCGCGCCGGAGCTCCTCGGTCGATTCGAGCATGATCGCGTCGAACCGCTTCTGGATCGTCGAGTCGCTCTCGTCCGCCGCGAGGATGCCCTTGCCGGGGGCGACGAGCGCCCTGGCGGTGTCGTGCAGTTCGTTGTGGGTCATGTGGCGGCTCCCAGTCGGGTGCGGGTAGCGTCGATTATGTCCCGGAGGCGCAGGACGTCGCGGCGACGGCCGCTGAGCACCTCGCCCGCTTCGCGATGCCGCTCAGGTAGTGCCGGTCGAGGCAGACGGTGATGGCGGTCACCCCGAATAAGTCAACACTCGAGGTCGCGCGCCTGTCGAGTGTGCCGATCCTCGTGCCATAGCCGACCGGATCGCCATTCACCGGGTGGGGGGCGAGTGTTGCGTTTATCGTGGTCGGCGATGCCGTCCGCCGCCGTCATCGAGATCGACACCCCGCACGGGCCCGCGAGGGCCCACGTGACCAAGGTCCGGGGTGCCGCGGGGGCGGTCGTGCTCGGCCACGGCGCCGCCGGAGGCGTCACCGCGCGCGATCTGGTGGCGGTCGCCGAGGTGGCGGAGGCCGAGAAGTTCAGCGTCGCGCTCGTCGAGCAGCCCTACCGAGTCGCCGGCAGGCGATCGCCGGCGCCGGCTCCCCAGCTCGACGCCGCTTGGATCGCGGTCGTCGCCCACCTGCGGGCGAAGGCGCTGAAGGGCCTCGCGCTCGTGTGCGGCGGTCGGTCTTCCGGCGCCCGCGTGGCCTGCCGGACCGCGGCGGAGACCGGCGCGGTGGCGGTGCTGTGCCTGGCGTTCCCGCTCCGCGCGCCGGGCCGCGAGGTCACGAGACAGGACGAGCTCGACGGCGTAACCGTGCCCGTGCTCGTCGTCCAGGGGACGGGCGATCCGTTCGGGATGCCGGCGCCGGGGCCCTCGCGAACCGTGGCGCAGGTCGCCGGCAACCACAGCCTGCGCAGCGACCTCGGGGCGGTTCGAACCGCTGTGCGGGCGTGGCTTCCCCAGGTACTCTGACCGCGGATGGGCACGTTCTGTCAGCGGATCGGTCACGGTGGCGCGAGCGCGCTGGCCCGCGCGAACACGCTCGCCTCGTTCGACGCCGCGTGCGACGTCGGCGTCGACATGGTCGAGTTCGACGTGCGCGAGTGGGACGGCGAGCTCGTGCTCGCCCACACGGTGCTCCACGCGCGCCGCGGCGGCAACGTGCGTCTGCACGAGGCGCTCGCGCACCTGGCGGGCCGGCGTTTCAGCGACGTCGAGCTGAACCTGGACGTCAAGCACGTCGGCTGCGAGCCGGCGGTGCTCGATCACCTGCGCCGGGCCTCGCTGCTCGACCGGGCGCTGATCTCCTCGCAGGTGCCCGGAGTGCTCGACCGCGTCCGCGCGCTCGAGCCGCGGGCCCGCGTCGGCATCTCGGTCGGCGGGCGCATCGCGCGCCGCAGCCAGCGGTGGCGCGACTGGCGGGCAGTGGCGCTCGCGGGCATCCACGGCGGCCGGTGGGACGCGCTGATGGCCCAGCACAGGCTGGTCGACGGCGGGCTGCTCGGGGACGTAAGCGACCGCGGCGGGCGGCTGTACGCCTGGACGGTCAACGAGCGCGCGGCGATCGCGCGGCTGCGGACGCTCGGCGTGCACGGGATCACCACGGCCGACCCGCGGCTCTTCGCGTTAGTTCGGTTCGGCTGATCGCCAGTCCCGCGGCACCGCGCTGGTCAACTCGGGTCGCGTTCGCACCCTATCGAACGCGAGTGCCGCGGCCCAGGCGTCTCAGCCGCCCTCACAGCCCGTCGAGCGACCGCTGGGCATGGATGCCCGGCGGAACGGCGGTCGCGGCTACTGCCCGCTCGGCATCCGTGCCGGGCGGAGGATCGCGACCACGGACAGGACGGGCCACCCGCCCCACGGATGCCGCGGAGCGGCCCATCATCGGCGGCGCTGCGTACGCTGATTCGCCATGCAGGAGATCGTCCCGTCGCCCGGCCGGGGGCGCGTGTTCACCGAGTCGTTGCGCCCCGGGCTTGCCGACTGCTCGCCCACGGGCCGCATCCGGCTCGATGCGCTGGCGCGGTGGGCCCAGGACATCGCGTACGCCGACTCGGTCGATGCCGGGCTCGCGGGACGGGCCGTGTGGGTAGTCCGGCGGACGCGTATCCGCGTGACCCGGTTCCCCCGTTTCGGCGAGGAATTCGCGCTGGCGACGTTCTGCAGCGGGCTCGGGCGGATGTGGGCCGAGCGCCGGACCTCGATCATGCCCGCCGGCGACGCCGCCGGGGCCGTCGAGCTCGTGTCGGTGTGGGTCCATCTGGACCCGCTCAGCGGCCGCCCGACCAGGCTCACCGAGGAGGAGATCGCGATGTGGGGCGAGTCCACCGCTGGGCGGACCGTGACCGCTCGCCTTCGCCATCCGACCCCCGACGGCGCCGGCGACGCCTTCCCGTGGTGGTTTCGCAGTACCGAGCTCGACCTCGCCGGCCACGTCAACAACGCCGCCTACCTGACCCCGCTCGAGGAGGAGCTGCTGTTGGCGGACGCCGAGCCCCGGTCGATCGACGTTGAGATCGAGTACCGCTCGCCGGCGCAGCCCGGCGAGATGCGCGTCCTGCGGCAGGCTGCGCGCCGGTGGATCGTCAGCCCCGAGGGCGTTACCTACGCTTCGCTAATCATCAAACAGGAGGTCTGATTCGTGCGCGCCGTCGTCATCACCAAGCCCGGGGACCTGGATGTCCTGGAGGTCGTCGACCGCCCCGCGCGCAAGCCCGCCGCCGGTGAGGTCCGGATCGCGGTCAAGGCCGCTTCGGTCAACCCCACCGACGTCGGGCTGCGAGAGCGCGGAGGCGGCGATCTCCCGGCGCCCTGGGTTCCGGGGATGGACGCTGCGGGCATCGTCGAGTCCGTCGGGCCTGACGTCGACCGGCTCGGGGTCGGCGACGAGGTGATGGCCGCGGTGAGTCCACGACGGCCCGAGGGCGGGGCTCAGCAGGAGCTCGTGCTCGCCCCGGCAGCGTCGGTCGTGCCGATCCCGGACGGCGCCACGCTCACCGAGGCGGCGACTCTGCCGATGAACGGCCTCACCGCCCGCCTCGGCCTCGAGCTGCTCGGGCTGAACGAAGGCGAGACGCTGGCCGTCAGCGGCGGCGCGGGCCAGCTCGCCTCGTACGTCATCCCGCTGGCCAAGGAGCACGGCCTGCGGGTGATCGCCGACGCCAAGCCCGAGGACGAGGACCTCGTCCGCAGCTTCGGCGCCGACGTCGTCGTCCCGCGCGGGCAGGGCTTCACCGACGCCGTGCTCCAGGCCGCCCCCGATGGGGTCGACGGGCTGTACGACACAGCGCTGCTTCGCCGCGCGGCGTTCCCGGCGATCCGCGACGGCGGTCAGATCGTGGTCGTGCGCGGCTGGGACGGCGACGAGGTCGAGGATCGCGGGATCCGCGTGCACCCCGTGATGGTCGCGACCGCACTCGAGCGGACCGACTGGCTCGAGGAGCTGCGCCGTCTCGCCTCCGAGGGGCGTCTTCGGCTCCGCGTGGCCAAGGAGTTCCCGCCCGAGCAGGCCGCCGAGGCCCAGCGCGTGATGGACGCGGGTGGGCTCCGTGGCCGCGCCGTAATCGTGTTCTAAGGGCTCACGACTTATCAACTGATGCAGTGAGGGGCCAGGATCCCTTTGATTCTGGGCGTTCGGCCCCTCAATCCAGTCAGTTGTTCTTTCGTGAGCCCTAATCAGGCGCGCGTCGCTTCGAGGACCGCGTGGGCCGCGTTGTGGCCGGGGATGCCGCTGACGCCGCCCCCCCGGCGCGCGCCGGCGCCGCACAGCCACACGTTGCGCGTGCTCGGTCTCGACCCCCCACGTGCCGACCTCGTCGTCCGACTCGGCGAACGGCCACGCCAGGTCGCGGTGGAAGATATGGCCGCCCGGCATGCCGAGCTCGGCCTCGATCTCGGGCGGCGTCAGCGCCTCGAGGCCGAGCAGGCAGGCTTCGATCGGCTCGGCCAGGACCGAGTCGAGCGAGCGGAGCGTGGCGGCGACGGCGCGCTCCTTGGCCGCGGCGTCGGTGAACAGTCGCGCCGGCATATGCAGCCCGAACAGCGTGAGCGTCTGGGCTCCGGCGGCGCGCAGGTCGTCCGAGAGGATGCTCGGATCAGTCAGCGAGTGGCAGTAGACCTCGCATGGAGGGAGGGTGGGAATGCGACGGTCCCGGGCCTCGGCGTATGCCACCGCGAGCTGCTCGTAGCCCTCGTTGACGTGGAACGTGCCGGTGAACGCCTCCTCCGAGCCGACTCCCGGCACGCGCGGCAGGCGCTTCAGCAGCATGTTGATCTTGAGCTGGGCGCCCTCGGGTCGCTCTGCCGGCTCGCCCAGCATCTCGCCGAGGACGGCCGGGGCGACGCCGGCGAGCACGTGCCGCGCCGCATAGATTCGTCCGTCGGCGCAGGTCACCTCGGCGGTCGTTTCGTCGGTCTCGATCGAAACGACCTCGGCGCCGGTCACGAGCTCCGCGCCGGCCGCGAGCGCGGCATCCGACAGCGCGACCGACAGCGCGCCCATCCCGCCGACCGGCACGTTCCAGCTGCCGCCGACGATGTGGTAGAGGAAGCAGCGGTTTTGGCGGAGCAGTGGATCGTCGGCCGGCGCGAACGTCCCGATCAGGGCGTCGGTCAGGACGGTGCCGCGGGTCAGATCGGAATCGAAAGTCCGCTCGATGAGCTCGGACAGCGGCGCCTCGAACACCGCGATCCAGGCGACGTCGTCGTCGAGCAGGCGGCGAAACTCCTCCCGCGAGCGGAGCGGCTCGGTGAGGGTGGGGAAGATCCGTTCGGCGATGCGGGCGAGCATCGCCTGGAACGCCGGGGGCCGCTCGAGCGGCGGATGGGCAGCGACCCGGCGCGGGCGGATCTCGGTCGACACGCCCAGCGAACGCAGCAGCGCCGGCGGGAACAGGCTGACCAGGTAGGAGTAGCGCGACAGCCGCACGTCGAAGCCCGGGAACGGGGCGGCGGACACGGCGGCTCCACCGAGCTCGTCGCGCCGCTCGAGCACGACCACCGACCGGCCGGCGCGCGCGAGCAGCGTCGCGGCGACCAGCGCATTGTGTCCACCCCCGGCGATGACTACGTCGAAGCTGCGGCCCCGCATGCGACCAACGTACTAGGACCAATTGCGTCTGGTGATGAGGCGGCCACGGGCTTAGTCTGCGGACAATGACAACCGGAGAACAGATCGCAGAGACCGTGCAGTCGTGGCCGGGCGTGGAGTCCGCTCCCCACCGGTTCGGCGGCATCGAATTCAGACTCGGCCGGCGTGAGCTCGGCCATCTCCACGGCGACCGGATCGCCGACCTCCCGTTTCCGCGCCGCGTTCGCGACGAGCTGATCGCCGAGGGCCGGGCCCGCCCGCACCACGTCCTGCCCGACTCGGGCTGGATCACCGTCTCGATCCGCTCGTCCGAAGACGCCGACCGTGCCGTCGAGCTGTTCCGGATGGCCTACGACCGGGCGCGGAGCGCGCGCCGGGCGCATGCCTGAGCGCGCCCGCATCTTCGTCGTCACCGGCGACGAGGTCGTGCGGTTGACTCTGACCGGCTCGCGGGTGGCGGACATCGAGGGTGTGCTGGCGGTCCCGGCGCCGCGCTGCGTGACCGTCGACCCGCACGACCCTAACCGCGTGTATGTCGGCACGTTCGACGACGGCCTGTACGCGACCGGCGACGGTGGCGAGACGTGGCGCGAGGCGTGGGAGGGAATCGCCGACCGGCGGGTGATGTCCGTCGCCGTCTCCCGCTCCCATCAGGTGGCGGGAGTGTCGGTGGTGTACGCCGGGACCGAGCCGAGCAACCTCTACCGCTCCGAGGACGGGGGAGAGACCTGGCAGCTACTGCCCGAGCTGCGGCGGCTGCCGAGCGAGTCACGCTGGTCTTTCCCCCCGCGGCCGTGGACCCACCACGTCAGCACAATAGCGCTCCACCCGACCGACCCGGACGGGATGGTCGTGGGGATCGAGCTCGGCGGCGTGATGCGCTCGGCCGACGGCGGCCGGACCTGGATCGACCACAACCCGCAAGCGCACAGCGACGCCCATCAGCTCCTCACGCACCCGCTCGCGCCCGACCGCGTGTACGAGGTCGCGGGACAGGGGATCGCGGTCTCGCCGGATCGTGGCGACAGCTGGCGCCGGCTGGACGACGGCCTCGACCGGCGCTACGCGTGGGCGACCGCAGTCGATCCTGCCGACCCCGACCTTTGGTACGCATCGGTCAGTCGCTCTCCGATGGCCGCGCATGGCCGCGGCGACGGCCAGGCGCGGCTTCTGCGCTCGCGCGGGAACGGCTGGGAGGCGATCGACCACTGGGGCGACGAGGCGTCGCTGCGCAGGATGCCCTATGCGCTGGCGGCGCTGCCCGAACAGCCCGGCGGGCTGCTCGTCGGCCTGCGCGGCGGATCGATGCTGCTCACGGGCGACGCCGGCGACACGTGGTCGCGGCTCGACCCGGCCGTCGGCGACGTACTCGCGCTCGCCACAGCGCCGGCGTGAGCCGATGCGCGAGATTGCCTGCGACCTCGAGCGACGGTGGCGCGGTCCGGGGCGGGTGGCGCGACCTGCGAAACACGACATTCCACCGGCCCGGGACCTCAAGCGACGGTGGCGCGGTCCGGGGGGCGGGTGGCGCGACCTGCAAAACACGACATTCCACCCGCCCGGCGCCGACCGTGGCACATGGCGCATGTGGGGCATGCGTAAGACGACACGGTCACCGAAGTCGGGGCGGATTGTCGTGTCATGCATGGCGCGACGCCGCGGCCCGGCTCCACCGTTCGTCCAGGTGAGCGAGGTTCGCGGGGAAAACGGGTATCTGCTGGCCACGATCATGGACCGGGACGAGCGCTCGATCCGCTCCGCCGCCGGCATCCGATCCAGACGGTGGCGGAGCTTCCCGAGTGCTCGTGCGCGACCGGGCATTGCATACTCTGTAACTCGTGGGCGACCACTAGTGACAGGCGAGCTGCACGAACGCGTCGCGATCGTGACCGGTGGCGGCCGTGGCATCGGCCGAGCGATCGCGCTGGGCTATGCGAACGCCGGCGCCGATGTCCTGATCAGCGTGGCGCGGAGCACCGAGCAAGCCGCTGACGTCGTCGCACTCGGCGAAGGGCTGCCCGGGACGATCCAGGCGGTGCAGGCCGACGTCACGGTCGCCGCCGACGTCGACCGGCTCGCGCAGCGAGCCCTCGACGTTCGAGGCCGGATCGACGTGCTGGTGAACAACGCCGCCCGCGGGATGCGGTTCGTCAACGAGCGGTTCATGACCGACCCGCAGCCGTTCTGGGAGGCGGACCCGGTGGCGTGGAGCCTGGTGATCGAGACGAACATCATCGGGCTGTTCCTGATGTCCCGCGCGGTCGTGCCGCACATGCTCGCCGCCGGCCGCGGAAGCATCATCAACATCACGGTCAACGAGGCGACGATGACCCGTCGCGGCTTCTCGCCCTACGGGCCATCGAAGGCGGCGCTCGAGGCGATGACGCGCTGCTGGGAGGCGGAGCTCGAGGGGACCGGCGTGGCCATCAACCTGCTGGCGCCGGGTGGCGCCACCGCCACCGGGATGGTCCCAGACGATGTTCCCGAAGGGGTGAAGCTGCTCGACCCGGAGATCATCGTGCCGCCGGCGCTCCACCTCGCGCTGGCGCGGACCCGCGGCGAGCGGATTCTCGCCACCGAATGGAACGAACCCGCGCGAAGCTGATCCCCGCCGCCGGCATCCACCGCCCTACTCGGTGGTTTCGGAGTCGTTTCGTTCTGCGGGAGAGCGTGACCGAGTCGGCCGTGAACAGCGATTTGAGCGTAGGGCAGCACGACCAGACGCCCCCGAGGAGCTGCTGATCACCGGCGATTAGGCCCTCCGCGAAGCCGTGTTATAGAAGCGCCCGACGGGAATACTTAGGTGGGCGGCCAGCAACCAGAGGCCAGATCGTTATAGGGAATTCGGAGCAACCGTGAGCGTGAGCGCCCGCGAGCAGCGGATTGACGCGCATCAAGCGCTGTTCTACCGCGACCCCGAGGAGTATCTCGAGGGCATCTTCGACTTCATCAATCCCGCGCTCGACCGTGACGAGCCGGTGGCGATCGCCGTTCCCGGGCCGAAGCTGAGGCTCTTGGAAGCGGAGCTCGGGGAACGCGCCGCCGCGGTCCAGCTGCTCGACATGTTCGAGCTGGGACGCAACCCCGGGCGGATCATACCCGCGGTGCTCAGGATGATCGAGCGGCACGCTGGCCGGCCACTCCGCTATGTCGGGGAGCCGATCTGGCGCGGCCGCTCGCCCGAGGAGATCCGCGAAGCCGCTCGCCACGAGGCGCTGATCAACCTCGCGTGGACCGATGCCGACATCAGCATCCTGTGCCCGTACGACGTCGCCGGGCTGGACCATTACGTGCTCCTCGACGCCGAGCACACGCATCCCGGCGTGGTCCGCGGGCGGCGGCTCGGACCGAGCTCGGCTTACGGCAACGGGGCCGTGCCGAGCGAATGTGAGAAGGCGCTGTCTGAGCCTCCCCCGGACACGCTGACGCGCCACTTCGACATCGATGACCTCGGGCGCCTGCGAGCGTGGGTGGCCGAGCGGGCCGACGCATCGGGGCTCGACGGCGACCGCCGCCCGGAGCTCGTGACCGCGATCAACGAGCTGACCACGAACACGGTCAAACATGCGGACACCCACGGCGTACTGCGCTTCTGGACCGTCCCCGGAGAGGTGATCTTCCAGATCGAGGACTCGGGTCACATCGCCGATCCGCTGGCGGGCCGGCGGCTTCAGGCCACCGGTACGGGCGGCCTCGGCCTGTGGATGGTCAACCAGCTTTGCGATCTCGTCGAGGTCCGCACAAGCGCCGCCGGCACGAAGATCCGCACGCATACGAGGTGCGGGTCCGCGCCGCGTGCACCGTGCTCGCCGCGACGAGCGCCTACCTCCAGGAGCTAATCGCGTTCCGGTTCATCGCCGGCCTCGGGATCGGCGCGGAGATCGCCGCGGTAACCACGTACATCGGCGAACTGGCTGACGCTGGCGCCGACGCTGTTCACCGACAAGGGCTACAGCCTGGCCGACAGCACGACCTACCTGGTCGTCTCGGGGATCGGGTACCTGGTCGGCGCGTTCGCCACAACCCGGTTCAGCGACCGCGTCGAGCGCAAGTGCTTGACGGCGCTGGTGATGGGGATCACCGGGCTCATCACCGGCAGCCTGATCCTGCTCGGAATCAAGGCCACCGGGCGCTGGCTCGAGAGCGCTACAGTCGCTGACCCATGAAGGAGCTGACCGGGTCCGCGTTTGCCACGACCACCGCGTCGCTCGAGCAGTGCTTCTCGCTGCTGCTCGCGGTGGATCGCTATCCGAGCTGGCACGGGGACGTCGTCACATCCGCCGAGGTCGTGGAGCGCGATGCGGAGGGCCAGCCGATCAGGGCGCGCGCAAAACTCCACGTCGAGCGCGGGCCACTGACGAAGGATTTCGATCTGCTGATGGCAGTGATCGCCGATCCGTTCGAGATGGTCAAGTTGAGCCGGATCCCGCACGAGCGGGGCGACCCGGAGCGGTTCGACGTCGTCTGGAGGATGCGCGGTGGTACGAGCACACACATCCGGCTCGACCTGGCGGCGAACCTCAGCGTGCCACGCCTGGTCCCGCTGGGAGGAGTCGGCCACGCCCTGGCGCAGGGGCTGGTCAGCGCGGCGGCGCAAGCGCTGACGTCGTGACCGCGCGCGGCTCGAGGTCGAACGCCTCGGCCAGCAGCTCGTAGGAGCGCCGGCGCGCCTGGTGGTCGTAGGTGATCGTGACCACGATCACCTCCTCGGCGCCGTACTCGGCTGCCACCTCCTCGACGCCGGCGCGGACCTTCTCGGGCGAGCCGAGAATGCTGCGGCGCCCCGGCCG
Source organism: uncultured Solirubrobacterales bacterium (assembly GCA_963836715.1). GTDB lineage: Bacteria > Actinomycetota > Thermoleophilia > Solirubrobacterales > Solirubrobacteraceae > Palsa-465. The sequence continues at coordinate 774,932 of CAWIKH010000006.1, read as the reverse complement.
TCCCCCCGACGGGCTTTTGCCCTCGCGCTCGAGGAACTCGATCGCCTTGTCCGGAGGCGGAACCGGGATCAGCTGATTCCGCCGCAGGAGCGTGAAGCTCATCCGGCTGCTCGACGCCAGGTACCGCGCCTCCTCGTCGGTCGGCGCGCACAGGACCCACACCGCGACCGCGGTGCGCGGCAGCGGCGAGTCGTCGGTGGCGACGAACCGCTCCCGGTAGAGCTTGGCGATCTCGGCTCCGTCGGAGTTGATGAAGTCGGCGAACGCGTACGGCAACGCGAGCTGCCCCGCCCAGATCGCGCTCTGCGGAGAGGACCCGAGCAGCCAGGGGACCGGAAGCTCGGGGCGCCCGGGTAGCACGCCGGCGAGCCGCGCAAACGGATGATCTTCCGGGAGGCTGTCGTCGAAGTACGCGAGCAGCTCGGCCAGCTGCTGGGGGAAGTCGTCGGGCGCGGCCTGACGGCGGTCGCGCTGGAGCGCGAACGTGGTCATCGGGTCGGTGCCGGCGGCCCGGCCGAGGCCGAGGTCGATCCGGCCGGGGAACAGGCCGGCCAGGATCGTGAACGTCTCGGCGACCTTGAACGGGCTGTAGTGCGGCAGCATCACGCCGCCGCTCCCGACCCGGATCCCCTCGGTGGCGGCGGCGATCGGCCCGATCAGCGCCTCCGGGCTCGCGCTCGCCAGCATCGGCCCTCCGTGATGCTCGGCCACCCAATAGCGATGGTAGCCGAGCTCGTCGGCCAGGCGCGCGAGGTCGATCGTGTTGCGCAGCGCATCGGCGCCGGTCGAGCCTGCCGAGATCGGGGACTGGTCGAGTACGGACAAGCGCATACGACTGATCTTAGGAGGGCCGCACCAGATGTTGCTGGGGTCGCGCCCGCGCCCGTGATCTGGTCGTCGATCGCGGCGAATTGAGGTTGAACGACTCCCGCAAGTCGGCGAGCCCGCCGGAGCCGCTCAGCCGGCGGCGACGGTGGCGGGCGGCGCCTCGGTCTCGGCCTCCGGCGCGGCGCCGGCTCCCTGTGCGTCGCGGACGTCGACGAAGTCGCGCTGACGGATCAGCGCGAACGTCAGCACGGCGGCGGCGAACGCGACGATCGCGCCGATCAGGATGATCGTGTTGAGGCCGTCGACGAAGCTGCCCTTCGCGGCGGCGCCGGCGAGGTCGCGCAGCTGCGGCGGCACGCCGTGCATCGCCTGGAGGATGCTGCCATTGCTGATCGACGACGCGAGCGCGTGCGAGCCGCTCGCGAGCGGGCTGCTGGCCAGCTTCGTGATCACCGAGCTCGAGACCTCGCTGGCGAGGATGCTGCCGAGCGCGGCCACGCCGGTGGCGATTCCGATCTGTCGGAAGGTCGAGTTGATCCCGGAGGCCATTCCCGCTCGCGCCGGCTCGACGACGCCGACGGCGGTCGACGCGAGCGGCACGTTGACCAGGCCGGCGCCGACGCCCGCGACGATCATCCCAGGGAGCAGGTGGGTCCAGTCATCGGTCGGCGTGATCCCGCGCATCAGCACGAGGCCGGCACCGATAAACACGAATCCTGGGCCGATCAGCAACCGGATCGGCACGCGTCCGGTGAGGCGACCGGCGAGTCCGGCGGTGAGGAAGATCGCCCCGGTCAGCGGCAGCAGCCGCACGCCGGTGTCGATCGCCGAGGATCCGAGCACGTTCTGCAGGTACAGGACGACGTAGGTGAGGAGCGAGAACAGCGACGCCGAGATCGCAAACGCGGCGATCAGGCCGCCGTTGAAGGTGGGGACTCGCAGCAGCTTGAGGTCGAGCATCGGGGCGCGCGTGCGCAGCTCGACGATCACGAACAGCGCGAGCAGAGCGACGGCGGCGATCATCGACCCCACGACGGTGGTCGAGCCCCAGCCGTCCGGATGGCTGCGGATCAATCCGAACACGAGCGCGGTGAGGCCGAGCGTGAAGGTCACAAAGCCGAGCCAGTCGGGCCGGCTGGCGACCGGTGCCTTGGACTCGGACACCTCCCGCAGCGTGACGATCAGCGCGAGGACCCCGATCGGCACGTTGACGAAGAAGATCCACCGCCACGACAGCCAGCTGGTCAAGGCCCCGCCGAGCACCGGGCCCACGGCCACGGCGACGCCGGTGACCGCGCCGAACACTCCGAACGCGACGCCGCGCTCGCGCGGTGGGAAAGCGTCAGCGAGCAGGGCCAGCGAGGTCGCGAACATGATCGCGCCGCCGATGCCCTGGAACGCGCGCGAGAGCGCGAGGAAGGTCGGATCGCCGGCCACGCCGCACAGCGCGGAGCCGACCGTGAACACGACGATCCCGACCGCGAACACCAGCCGCCGCCCGACGAGGTCCGCGATCGACCCGGAAGTGAGCAGGAACGCCGCGAGCGTCAGCGCGTACGCGTCGATGACCCACTGAAGATCCGCGAGCGAGGCGTGGAACGCCTGTTGGATGTAGGGCAGCGCGACGTTGACGATCGTGATGTCGAGCAACAGCATGAACACGCCGGTGCAGACTGCGAGCAGGGTCCACCACTTGCGAGCCATCCGAGCTACCTCCTTCTTGCCTTCGCGTCAGCGCAGGATAACATATATACTGAGTGTGCCATCAGGAAATTGCACGTGACCATCGTTGGTATGACACGCGAACGCAGTGATTAGTGACGCGCCCAAGCGCCGTGGCCGTCCGCCCGCGGGAGGTCGCGAGGCGATCCTCGCCGCGGCGCTCCAGGTGATTCGCGAGCGGGGGATCGCGCGGCTGACGGCGCGCGAGGTAGCCGGCCTCGCCGGCGTCTCGGAGGCGAGTGTCTTCTACCACTACAAGGACCGGTTCGGCCTGCTCCAGGCCGTGTTCGAGGAAGGGCTGCGCCCGCTCCATGAGCTTGCCGAGCGCGGGATCTCGGCGGGGGAGGACCCGCGCGAGGTCCTCACGCTCTACGGGCACACGCTCGAGGCATTCCTCGAGCAGGCGCTGCCGGTGATCGCGGCGGCCCAGTCCGATGCCGAGCTGCGCGACTCGATGGCCGCGTACATGAGCGAGCACAGCCTCGGGCCGCATCGCGGAGTGCGGGCGATCGGCGACTACCTCGCCTCCGAGCAGGCCACCGGCCGCGTTCGCGCGGGCGTCGATCCATATGCGGTCGCGATGATGTTCATCGGCGCGTGCTACACGCGCTCGTCGCAGCGCCAGATGCCGCTGCCGAACGTCGAGCTGCCGCCGCTCGACGACATCGTCGAAGCCGCGGTGGCGCTAATGCGGCCGGCGTGAGAGACGCGTCGGGAGTGCCGGTGGCGAGGTCGTACTAGCGCCGCGGCTCGCGCCACTACGCCGGCGCTGCTGCGGCTGCGGCTGCGCTCGCGGGCTTGTCGGCTTGCGCGGACGTGCGATCGGACGCCGCCGAGCTGAGGTCAGCGTCAGCAAGCCGGCGATCGGGGTCGGCGTGCACGATCAACACCGGGATCGGCACGTGGTTGAGCGCATAGTGGCTGACGCTCCCGAGCAGTGACGCGCTCAGCGCCCCCCGACCGCGCGACCCCATCACGAGCAGGTCGTAATCGGCCTTCTCGACGCAGCCGACGAGCGCGTTCCGGATCGGCTTGCGGCTGATCATCGTGGTCACGGGCACGTCCTCGGGAACTCGCTTGACCGCTTGGCGCATCAGCTCGACGGCTTCCTTCTCGAGGTCGGCGGCGGTCACCGCGCACGCGCCGGCGGCCATCGCGGTCGCCGCCCACACCGGGGGCTGGGTGATCGCGGTCAGAATCGTGAGGCGCGCCTGGTCGGCGCGAGCGATGTCGATCGCTTCGTGGAGGGCCCGGTCCGAATGTTCGGACCCGTCGATGCTGACGAGAATGTTGCGGAACATGGCCGTGCTCCAGGATCGACGATAATCGTTAGCATGCCAAATATTAGCATGGCAGCCGCGGTAAGCTCAAGCCGTATGGAGTCGAACGCCAGCAGCGATTTCGTCACGGCGTTTGATGCACTGGCGCAGGCGGTCCGCCGCGCGCGGGGGGCGGCGGCGGCGAACGGAGGCCTGACGCTGTCCCAGTACGGCCTGCTCGAGGGTCTGACCAGCCGGCCGGCGGCGCGGGTCCAGGACCTGGCCGGCGATGCCGCGATCGCGCCGTCGACCGCCACCCGAATTCTCGACGCGCTCGAGCGTCGCGGGGTGGTCCGGCGGGCTCGGTCGCTCGAGGATCGCCGCGCGGTGGCGGTCAGCCTCACCAAGCTCGGCCGGGAGTTGCTCGAGGACCAGCAGGAGTGGCTGCGAGGGCGCCAGCGCGCGTTCTATGCGTCGCTTCCGGCGGCCGAGCAAGAGCTCGCGCCCGACCTCCTGCTGCGCCTTGCGGCGTTGATCGACGAGCTCGCGGCCGGCCCAGACGGATCGCCTGTTTAACAACACGCTTACATTTCGGTCACGCCGGGGCAACGACCTTGGCTCGGCTCCTCCATATAAGTCGCGCTTCCTGACTCGCAAACAAGAGGAGGAATTGCATGCGAAGAGTCATGAAGCTCAGCGCCGCTGCGATGATCGCCGCCGGCGCGATCGGCGGCTCGGCAGCCGCCGTCTCGGCGCACTTGGATCACGGCGGCGACGGTGATCACGGTCACCGCGGGCGTTCGATCCAACACGTCCTGCTGATCTCGGTCGACGGTATGCACCAGTCCGACCTCGACTGGTACATCGCCAACCATCCGGGCTCGGAGCTCGCCAAGCTCGCCTCCGGTGGCGCCGAGTTCACCAACAACCACACGTCGGACCCGTCGGACTCCGATCCCGGCGGCACGGCGATAATGACCGGCGGCGACCCGCGCGCGACCGGCGTGTACTACGACGTCGAGTACAGCCACGGCGTGTTCCCGCCCGGCACCACGAACTGCTCGGGTCCGGTCCCGGGTGGCAACGTGATCTACGACTCGCCGGACGACATCCTCAACGCCGTGCCTGACTTGCTCAAAAACGGCAGCGGCAACACGTTCCCCTCCTTCGACGAGGGCGGCTCGATCTACCCGAACGGCAATGACACGGACCCGGGCGCGATCATGAACCTGACCCCGCACCCGCAGTCGGGTCTGAACCCGGCGACCTACCCGGTCGACCCGAAGACCTGCCAGCCGATCATGCCGTGGGACTACCTGAAGGTCAACTCGATCTTCCAGGTCATCCAGAAGGCCGGTATGCGCACCGCTTGGTCTGACAAGCACGCGATCTACACGTCGTTCAACGGCCATGGTTCCGGAGGCAACAGCATCGACGACTTCTTCGGCCCGGAGATCGACTCGCAGGCGGTCGAGCCAAACGGCACCCCGTACCCGACCGACACGGACTGGGCGCACGACGACGCCGCCACCAAGCAGTACGACGGGTACAAGGTGCAGGCAGTCGTCAACGAGCTGGGCGGCTACGACCACAGCGGTCAGAACGAGCTAGGCGTGCCGGCGATCCTCGGGATGAACTTCCAGACCGTGTCGGTCGCCGAGAAGGTCGACTCTCCCAGCACCCTCACGCTGAACCCGGATGGCAAGACCTACACGGAGGGGCCGGTCGAGCTCGCCGGGTACTACCCGGGCACGACGACGCCGCGGCCGTTGCTGGCCAGCGCGCTGGACTACGTCGACGCCCAGCTCGCGGCGATGGACGCCGCGATTCAGGCGAACCCGGCCACCCGCGGCTCCACGACGATCATCATCACGGCCAAGCACGGTCAGTCGCCGCAGAATCCGCTGCTTCTGAAGCGGATCCCGGACGGCCCGATCATCGATGCGGTCAACGCGGCCTGGACCGCGAAGACGGGTGATCAGAACGACCTGATCGTCGCCGGTACCGACGACGACCTGTGGCAGAGCTACCTGTCGCTCAAGACGCAGGACGCGGCCGACTTCGTCAAGAACTACCTGTGGAACCACAGCGCGACTGCGGTGCTCTACAACAACGACGGGAACAGCACCCGCGGACCCGACCACAACGGCACTGAGCAGGTCCCGCACTCCGGTCTGGCGCAGATCTACGCCGGTCATCAGGCCGCCGACTTCTTCGGCGTGCCGTACGGGGACCCGCGCTACCCGGACGTGTTCGGTCGCGTGCAGGTCGGCACGGTGTACACCGGCGGCACGAAGATCGCCGAGCACGGTGGCGACAACCCGGGTGACCGCGACGTGCCGCTGCTCGTCTACGCACCCGGCGCGGTTCGGCCCGGCGCATCGGATCAGTGGGTCGAGACGACCCAGGTCGCGCCGACGATCCTGCAGCTGCTGGGCCTTGACCCGGGTGCGTTGCAGGCGGTGCAGATCGAGGGCACGCAGGTGCTGCCCGGGATCGGCGACCGTCACGACGAGCGGTAATCCGGGGCGCAAAGCGCGCGAGCGCGAATTTGATGGACGGGCGTGTCGAAACCCGGCACGCTCGTCCGTCATACGGTTGAAGCCGCAAACCGAGCGGCCACCCGACCCCAGGAGGCGAGATGCCCCAGTACATGCTGTTGATCTACAACCCCGTGGGCAGCGAGCTCACCCCAGAGCAGCTGCAGGAGACGGGGTCGCGCTTCGACGCATACACGCAGGGCCTGCAGGCCGCGGGCGTGCTCGTCGGCGGCGACGCCCTCGAGCGTGCGGACACCGCGACCACCGTGCGCGAGCGCGACGGGCAGACCCAGTTCACCGACGGGCCGTTCGCCGAGACCAAGGAATTCCTGGCGGGCTACTACCTGGTCGACTGCCCGGATCTCGACACGGCGCTCGATCACGCCTCCCGCATGCCGAACATCGCGTACGGATCGGTGGAGGTCCGCCCGGTGTGGGACCGGACGGGTCCGATGTCGACCGGTCGCGAGCAGGTCGCCCAGGCGTAACTGCTGCAGTGTGGGTGAGGCGTCCGGGCTCCGGTCGCCTCACTCCGCTGCGGGGGCTCCCGGCAAGATCGGTGTGATGTCGCGCGCCGTGAGCGGCTCGTGGCGGCCGCGCGCCGTGAGCGGCTCGTGGCGGCGGTGCGGGTGCTGCGGGCGATCGCCGCCGAGATCGAGGACAGCTATACACTGATCCCGCCGGACCAGCCGAGTCGGCTCGCCGAGGTCATGCGCGCCGCGTGATCTGACGACCGCGCTACCCAAATGAGAGCCTGGCGTTACGCCGCCTGCGCGTAACCCCCCGCGTAGGGGGTTTCGGGCCTCGCGCGGTTGGAATCGCCCACCGCATTGGCGAACGTGTCCCTCATGAGCACCACGATGCCAGCGATCCAGTCCGAGCTTGTGGCGGAGGACACGATGGTCCCGTCCATACCCGTGGGCGCCGCGATTGCGTCCGTCGGCGCGAGCCTGCCGAACACGGTCATCCCGAACAGCGAGATCGCCGCCCGGATCGGCGTCAGCGACGCGTGGATCGTTCGCCGCACCGGGATCCGCGAGCGGCGTGTGGCCGAGCCGCACGAACGGCTCTCCACTTACGCGACCAGTGCGGCCGCAGCCGCGCTCAAGCGCGCCGGCGTCTCGCCCGAGCAGGTCGACCTCGTGCTGGTCGCGACGACGACGCCGGACGACGTGATGCCGAACGCCGCCCCGCTCGTCGCCCACGAGCTTGGCGCGGTGCGGGCCGGCGCGTTCGACATCGGCGCCGCCTGCACCGGCTTCCTGTCCGCGCTGGCGGTCGGCACCGGGCAGATCGAGGCCGGCCGGGCGCAGTGCGTGCTCGTGATCGGCGCCGACTTCATGTCGCGCATCCTCGACCCGGACGACCGCACGACCGCGGCCGTGTTCGCGGACGGCGCAGGCGCGGTGGTGCTCACCGCGAGCGGCGAGACGAGCCGCATCGGGCCGATCGTGCTCGGCGCGGACGGCGCCGGCGCTGACCACATCAAGGTCCCTCGCCAGGACGGTGTGATCCGGATGCGCGGACACGAGACGTTCCGCGAGGCCGTCGCGCGGCTGTCGCTGTCGACCGTCCAGGCCGTGCGCGCCGCCGGCGCCCGGCTCGACGACATCGACCTGTTCGTCTACCACCAGGCGAACGGCAGGATCCTGAGCGCGGTCGGCGAGCGGCTGAACCTGCCGGCCGATCGCGTCGTCGACTGCATCGGCGAGTACGGCAACACCTCGGCCGCCACGCTGCCGCTCGCGCTCGCGTACGTCGAGCGCGCCGGCCGGCTCAAGGCCGATCACCGCGTGCTGCTCGGCGCGTTCGGCGCGGGCTTCACGTGGGGCGCCACCGTCGTCGAATGGGGCCCACCCCCCCCTGCAGCATGAGCGGCCGCGTCCTGATCACCGGCATTGGCGCCGTGACGCCGCTCGGCGTCGGCGCGCAGGAGCTGCACGAGGGCTGGCTCGCGCGGCGTACGGGCATCGAGGACGGCCTCGGCGCGTGCAAGGACTTCGATCCGACCGCGTTCATGTCGGTCAAGGAGGCACGCCGCAGCGACCGCTTCGCCCAGCTCGCGATCGCCGCCAGTACCCAGGCGGTCGCCGACGCCGGATGGGATCTGGACGATCCCCCTGCGGATCCGGCCGACCTCGGCTGCGTGATCGGCTCGGGCATCGGCGGCATGTGGACGTTCGAGAGCCAATGTGAGGTGCTCCGCGACCGCGGGCCCGAGCGCGTCTCGCCGCTGGCGATCCCGCTGATCATGGGCAACGCCGCCGCTGGCCTGGTGGCAATGCGCCACCATCTCTGCGGGCCCGTGTTCGGCGTCATGTCCGCGTGCGCGTCAGGCACCCACGCGATCGGCGAGGGCGCGCGGATGATCAGATCCGGAGGGGCCAAGGCGGTCGTCACGGGCGGCGCGGAGGCCACGCTCACTCCGCTGGCGAAGGCGGCATTTGCTGCGATGGAGGCGACCTCGCCGACCGGGATCTCGCGGCCGTTCGACGCGCGACGCGATGGGTTCGTGATGGGCGAAGGCGCGGGCGTGCTCGTGCTCGAGTCCGAGGAGCTTGCGACCGCGCGCGGCGCGACCGTGCTCGGTGAGGTGCTCGGCTACGCGTCGACGGCCGACGCCCACCACCTGACCGCGCCCGAGCCGACGGGCCGCCCGGCGTCCCTGGCGATCACCCGTGCGATGTCCGACGCGGGCGTCACGCCCGAGGGAATCAACTACATCAACGCGCACGGGACCTCGACGCCGCTCAACGACCGGTCGGAGACCGAGGCGATCAAGCTCGCGCTCGGGGAGCGCGCCTACGACATCCCCGTGTCCTCGACGAAGTCGGCGATCGGCCATCTGCTCGGCGCTGCCGGCGCGGTCGAGGCGATCGCCACCGTGCTGGCCCTGAACGCCCGGGTGGCGCCGCCCACGCTCAACTACGAGGAACAGGACGACGGGCTCGACCTCGACTACGTGCCCGACGGTCCGCGACCGCTGACGGTGAACGGCAACGGAAATGGATCCCACCCACCCCTGGTTGCGCTCTCGAACTCGTTCGGGTTCGGCGGGCACAACGCCGTGCTGTGCCTCGGAGGCGCGTCATGAGCGCCACGCTTGCACCACGCACCTCACGCGCCGAGACGACGCTCGACCCGGTCGAGCGCCTGGAGACGCTGTGCGATCCGGGCACGCTGGAGCTGATCCGCTCCGAGGTCATCTCGGGAGCGATGGGTGAGAAGGCGCGCGCGGGCGACGGCGTCATCGCCGGCGCCGGTCTGATCGACGGACGGCCGGTGTTCTGCTACGCGCAGGACTCGAGCTTCGCCGGCGGTTCGCTGGGGGAGCAGCACGCGAACACGATCGTGCGCGTACTCGAGCTCGCCGACAAGGCCAAGGCCCCGGTCGTCGGTTTCGTGTCCTCAGGCGGCGCGCGAATGCAGGAGGGCGTTGCCGCGCTCGGCGGCTACGGGCGCATCTTCCACCGGATAGTCAAGCTGTCGGGGCGCGTTCCCCAGGTCTCGATCATCACGGGCCTCTCGGCCGGCGGCGGCGCGTACTCGCCGGCGCTGACCGACTGGGTCGTTATGACCGAGCAGTCGAGCATGTTCCTGACCGGGCCGGGCGTCGTGCGCGACGCGCTCGGCGAGGATGTGACCGCCGCCCAGCTCGGCGGCATCCGCGTCCACGAACGCAACGGCGTCTGCCACTTCGTTGCACCCACGGACGTCAATGCCGCCCTGCTGGCGCGCGAGCTGCTCGGCTACCTCCCGCGCCACCGCGACGCGCGGCCGCCGGTGCTGCCGGCGCGTCCGCCGCTCGGGCACGACCCGTCGGACCCAGTCCCCGAGGACGGGCGGAGCGTCTACGACGTGCGCGACGTGGTCCGTGCGATCGTCGACGGCGGCGAGCTGCTCGAGGTGTCCGCGGGCTGGGCGCGCAATCTCGTCACCGGGTTCGCGCGGCTCGACGGCCACACCGTGGCCGTGATCGCGAACCAGCCGCGTTACCTCGGCGGGATCATCGACTCCCACGCCGCGCAGAAGGGCGCGCGGTTCGTCAGCAAGTCGTGCGCGTTCGGCATCCCGCTGCTGGTGCTGGTCGACACCCCCGGCTACATGCCGGGAACCAAGCAGGAGTCGGCCGGCGTGATCCGGTTCGGCGCCGAGTTCGTCCACGCGTTCGCGTCGGCGCACGTGCCGCGGATGACGCTGATCCTGCGCAAGGCGTTCGGCGGCGCGTACATCACGATGAACTCCAAGGACCTGGGTGCCGACTACGTGTTCGCGTGGCCGAACGCCGAGATCGGCGTGATGGCCGCCGGGTCCGCGGTGGGGATCATCAACCGGCGCGAGCTGGAGGCGGCCGGGGATCCCGATGCGGTTCGCGCCGACCTCGCCGAGCGGTACGCCGAGACGAACCTATGCCCGCGGGTCGCGGCCGCCGACGGTCACATCGACGAGCGGATCACGCCCGGCCAGACGCGCTCGCGCCTGACCTGGGCGCTGCGGTCGCTGGCGATGGAGCGCGGCGAATGACCCGCTCAAACGGTGCCCTGCTGCTCACCGGTGCGACCGGGTTCGTCGGGATGGAGCTGCTCGCCAGATACCTCGAGCGGACCGAGCGGCCGGTCCTCACAATCGTGCGCGCCGGCAGCGACGACGCCGCGCGCGAGCGGATCAACGCGGTGCTCGAGAACCTGTTCGGCTATCACGCGGGGCGGTACGCGGATCGCATCACCGCGGTCGCGGGCGATATGACGGCGCCGCGCCTCGGCCTGGATCCAGTGCGCTGGGACTGGCTCGCGGCGGAGTCGACGATGATCGTCCATTGCGCGGCCTCGGTGTCGTTCGGTCTCTCGCTCGAGCAGGCGCGGGCGATTAACGTCGAGGGGACCCGGCGGATGCTCGAGCTCGCGGGCCGGGCGCAACAGCTCGGCGTGCTCGAGCGCTACGCCCAGGTTTCGACTGCGTACGTCGCCGGCACCCACGCCGGCCGGTTCTTCGAATGGGACCTGGACGTCGGGCAGAGCTTCAACAACCCCTACGAGCAGTCGAAGTTCGAGTCCGAGAAGCTCGTACGCTCCCAGCCCGACCTGCCGTTCACGATTCTGCGCCCGAGCATCGTCGTCGGCGACCGCAACAGCGGCTGGACGGCGGCGTTCAACGTCCTCTACTGGCCGCTGCGGGCGCTCGCGCGCGGACTGTTCCCGGCGGTTCCTGCGACCGCCTCGGCGCCGGTCGACGTGGTCTCGATCGACTACGTCGCCGACGGGATCCACGAGCTGTGCGAGGCCCCCGGCGGGATCCGGCAGACCTATCACCTTACCGCCGGCACGGAGGCGAGCACGATCGCCGAGATCGCGGAGCTCGCGAGCTGCTATTTCCAGCAACCCCAGCCGCGGCTGCTGCCGCCGGCCGAGTTCGAGTCGCTCGACCACGGGCTCGCGCGCTCGATGCTCGAGGAAGGGCGGATGTACTTCCCGTACTTCTCGGTGGCGACGACGTTCGACGATGCGTTCACGCGGGCGCAGCTCGAGCCCGCCGGAATCACCGTCGCGCCGCTGCGCGAGTACCTGAGCCGCCTGCTCGACTACGCCACCTGGAGCCGCTGGGGCAAGCACCCGATCGCGCGGGTCGACGCGGTGGCCGAGTTCGCCGGCGTCTGATCCGGCCTCGCTCAGAGCCAGGTCGAGGGTTCAAAGATCCTGACCGGACGGGGCACGGGGCCCCACGGACGCCGCCGCAGGCGGCCCCAAATCCCCTCCCCCCAGCCGGGGGGTTGTTCCCCCGCGCCGTGTTGCGTGGGGCTCCGAGCGCGAGGATCCTCGAACGACATGGTTACGCTCGCAGACACGGCCCGGTTCCGGACTGACGATCCCGATGCGCTCGTCGTCGCATCGCTCGCGTGTCCGATCTGCCTCCGCAGCGACGAGATCGAATGGCACGCCGCCCTCGACGGCTACGATCCGTCCGTCGAATGCCGATGCCCACGCTGCGAGGAGACCTGGCGGGTGTACCTGCAGCCGCAGCAGGCGCTGCGGCTGGCGCTCATGGACTCGCTCTGAGCGCACGCCCCGAAGTCGGGATCGACGCGCTCGAACTGTTCGTCGAGGTGCTGTCGCAGTCCGGAGACGCCGCGTCGAACGGCGCCGGCTTCTACGACCGGCTATGCGACGCCGTGTGCCGGCTCGCGCGGATGCGGCGGGCGCTGATCTTCCGCTACGACAGCGCGGTCCGACGCGTGCGCGCGGCGGGCGCACACGGCCTTAACCTCGAGCAGTTCGCCGGCGCCCACCTGACCGTCGAGTCGGCGCCGATCGCCGCCCAGTCGCTGCGCGAGGACCGGGTGATCGAGATCGAGGGGGACATGACCGGCCAGTTCCCGGAGGAGTACGCAAGCGTGTTCCCCGAGCCCGTCCGGCTGGTGTGCGCGCCGATGGCGGCGGCGGGCCGCGCGATGGGCGTGATCTTCGCCGACCGGCCGCTGACCGAGCCGCCGCTCGACGGCGCCGAGCGGCATCTGCTCTGGACGCTCGGCAAGACCGCGGCGCTCGCCTCCGTCGCCCGTCTCGTGGCCAAGCACGCCGAGGAGGCCGCGCAACTCGAGCAGCGGATCGACCTCGCGCGCGAAATCCACGAAAGCGTGATCCAGCGCCTGTTCGGGATCTCGATGGCGCTCGACGGGGAGGGGGATCTGGCGGCGGCGGCTCGCCGGCGTTGCGCGACCGAGACTCAGGAGGCACTGTCGGACCTGCGCACTGCGCTCCAGCGTCCGCTCGGCCGTGCCCCGCGGGCGACGCAGACCACGTTCGTCGCAGAGGTCGAGCGGCTCGCGCGAGTGCACCCGGACTTGGGCGTGACGCTCGCGGCCGGTGGCGAGGGGGACGTCCCGCCCGCGCTCGAGCCGCTCGCCCAGTCGGTGCTGGCCGAGGCTGTCCGCAACGCCCACAAGCACGCGAACCCCACGCGCGTGACCGTGCGCGTCGGTCGTAAGGACAGTGCGTTCGTGATCGAGGTGGCGAACGACGGCGTCACCGGAGGCGGGCACCGTGCCGGCATGGGGCTGCGGCTGGCCGCGCTCGAGGCGCTCCAGAGCGGAGGCGTCGTCGAGTTCGGCGCGCGCGAGCCCGGCACCTGGCAGGTTCGGCTGGTGGTTCCCGATGAGCTCTGACCCGGCGCCGCGGAGTGGTTCCCGATGAGCTCTGACTCGGCGCCGCGGAGTGGTTCCCGATGAGCTCTGACCCGGCGCCGCGGAGTGGTTCCCGATGAGCTCTGACTCGGCGCCGCGGAGTGGTTCCCGATGAGCTCTGACCCGGCGCCGCGGAGCCCCGAGAAACTGAGCGTGCTGGTCGTCGACGACCACGACGTCGTGCACTGGGGGATTCGCCTGATGCTGACCCAGCAGCCGTGGGTCGACCGCTGCCTGAGCGCGCACTCGGGCGAGGAGGCGCTCGCCCTGGTTACGCGCTACCGGCCGCACGTGGCGCTGGTCGACCTGTTCATCGGCGAGGAGTCGGGTGCGGAGATCTGCGAGCAGCTGCGCGAGAGCGAGCCGCTCACACGCGTGCTGCTGTTCTCGGGCGCCGGCGAGATCTCGCCCGCCGCCGCGCGCGCCGCCGGCGCGTCGGGATTCGCCTACAAGGATTGGCCGGCGCGGAAGATCGCGAGCGCGGTGCGCCTCGTCGGCCTGGGGAAGACCGTGTTCGACCACCAGGACCGGCCGGTCGCGCTCGGGCTGTCCGACCGCGAGCGCGACGTGCTCACCCTGATGGCCTCGGGCGCCACGAACCCCGAGATCGCCGAGCAGCTCCACCTGTCCAAGCACACCGTCAAGGAGCACACGAGCGCGGTGTACCGCAAGCTCGGCGTCCGCAACCGGACCGAAGCGGTGCAGCGCGGGCAGCGGCTCGGATTGCTGTCGTAGTCTCGGTAGGTACATGTCTCCCGCGAAGTCGAGGAGCTTCCGCTGGACGCGGCGCTGAGTGAGATCGCACGGTTCCTCGCCGTCCGGGCGCCGTTCGACTCGCTCGCGCCCGAGGAGCTCGGCGAGCTCGCCGCGCAGACCGAGCTCGAGTTCTACGTGGCGGGCGCGGCGATCCTCACCGAGGACGGCGGGCCGGTCACGTTCCTGCGCGTGATCCACTCGGGGGCGGTCGACATCATCCACGACGGCCGGCTGCTTGACATGCTCGCGACCGGCGACACATTCGGTCACGCGGCGATGCTGTCCGGGCTCCCGCCCGGGTTCGAGGCCCGGGCCGCCGAGGACACGCTGTGCTACCGAATCCCGGCGAGCGTCGCGCGGCCCCTGCTCGACCGCGTCAGACAGCGCTCGGTTGAGGTCGCCGGCGGACCTCCGAACCACCGTCCGGTTGCGACCCTGCTCAGGTCTCCGACGGTGCGCTGCGCGCCGATGGAGAGCATCCGCGAGATCGCGCGCCGGATGACCGAGTCCGGCGCCAGCTCGGCGATCGTCGATCTGCGCGAGGGGGGCTTTGGGATCGTGACCGATCGCGACATCCGCACGAAGATCGTCGGCGCGGGCCTCCCGCTGAGCGCGCCGGTGGCGAGCGTGATGACCACGCCGGTGTTCACCGTCCCGCCCGACCAGATCGGTGGCGACGTGCTGTTCGAGCTGCTCGAGCGAGGGATCCGCCACGCCCCGGTGGTCAACGAAACCGGTCAGCTGATCGGCGTGATCGAGGACGCCGACCTGTTCGCGGCGCAGTCGCGGTCGTGGTTCGGGGCGCGCCGGGCGATCACGCGGGCTGGTTCTCCCGAGGACCTGGCCGCGGTAGCGCGGCGGCTGCCGGAGGTGGTCGCGGATCTGGTTGCGGCACGTCTGCGCGCGCCAGAGGTGGTACGGGTGCTCTCGGCGCTCGTCGATGCGCTGACCGCGCGCGCACTCGAGCTGGCCGCGCCGGCGCCGGCCTCGGAGGGGCTCGTGTGGGTGGCGCTCGGCAGCCAGGCGCGGCGCGAGTTGACGCCGGCATCGATCGCGCGCGGCGCGGTGGTGTGTCATGAGCCCCCGCCCATTGAGTGGATCCGCTCGGTCGCCGATGTGCTGCGGGCGTGCGGCTTTCCCGGTGAGGTGGTCGCGCGGAGCACGGCGGAATGGAGCCGGACCGACGGCGAGGACGAGCTCGAACTGTCGGTGCTGATCGAGCGCCGCGCGTTGTGGGGAACGCCGATCGATCCGCTGCCGGTGCCCGAGGAGGGTGTGCGAGAGCGGATCGTCGCGGCACTGGCGAGCCGGGCGCTGGCGTCCGTTCCGCCGACCGGGTTCGATGCCGACTCGGTGCTCGAGGCCGACGGACGGCGCAGCGACCGGCTCGACATCCGGGAGGCGGCCGTCGCTCCGATCGTCGAGCTCGCCCGGTGGGGTTCGGCGGCCGCGGGGGTGGTCGACGGCTCGACGCCGGAGCGGCTGCTGGCGGCGGCGGCCGCCGGGGTGCTCAGCGACGGCGACGCGAGGACTCTGGCTGACGCGTTCGAGCTGGCGCTCGAGCTGCGGATCGGCCACCACATGGCGCGGATCGCGGCGGGTCGGCCGCCGGACGATCAGATCGAGCCCGCCGAGGTCAGCCCGCTGATGCGCGACCACTTGCGGGACGTGTTCCGGGCGGTGACCTCGGTGCAGCGGAGGCTGCGCGGGTGAGGCTCGTTCGGCGCGCGCCGGCTACGGGGGCCGCGGCGGAGTTCGCGCGGGCCGGGCGGCCGTTGGACGAGAGTTCATGGCGGGAGGCGGGGTGGTGCGCGCTCGACCTCGAGATGACCGGCCTCGATCCCCGGCGCGACGACATCATCGCCGTCGGAGCCGTGCCGATCGACGAAGGCCGGATCGTGCTGGGCGGCAGCATGTACACGTTGGTGCGCTCGGACACGCGCTCGAAGCTCGGAGCGGTGCTGGTGCACAAGCTGCGGGTGCCCGACCTTGCGCACGCGCCGCCGCTCGAGGAGGCGATCGACCGCGTGCTCGAGCAGCTCGCCGGCCGCGTCCCGGTGTTCCACACCGCGGCCGTCGAGACCGCCTTCCTCCGGCGGCAGTTCGCCCGCCGCCGGGTGCGGGTGCCGGAGGCCGCGGATACGGAGGCGTTGGGGCGGCTGTGGCTGAGCCACCGCGACGGCGCCGCGCCCGAGGGGATCTCGCTCGGGCGGCTCGCCGCCGTGCTCGGCCAACCGGCCGAGACGCCCCATCACGCGCTCGGCGACGCGCTCACGACGGCGAAGGCGTTCATCGGGCTCGCGAGCTTGCTCGACACGCTGACGCCACAGACGGTCGGCTCGCTGGTGGCGGCCAGCCGGCCGGCGGTCGCCCTGCGGCGGTTCGGACCGGGTTGATCTCGGCCGGCGTCGCGCGTCCTCGCCGGCGCGGGTCAGCGAATACGGGGTTGGCGGGGAGCCGGCTCGAGAAAGCGTCCTGTCAGGGCGCTTTCTCGAGCCGGCCTCGCCGCGTGAATACCAAATCCGTCAACGAACTTGGGAAGACGACCACTTAGGCTTCGTTGCGTGATCGTCTGCGACTCGTTCGTGATCGCCGACTGGACCGATCCCGGCACGCACCCCGGACGGCCGATCGCGGGCCTGCACCAGCACCGCTCGGACGACGAGGCGTGGATCGTGCTGAGCGGACGGCTCGGGTTCCAGATCGACGACGAGCAGCGCGAGGTGCCCGCCGGCGAATCGATCCTCGTCACCCGGGGCACGCGCCACTCGTACTGGAACGCGTCGTCCGAGCCGGCACGCTACCTGCTGGTGATGACCCCGCGGATCCATCGGCTGATCGAGGCGCTCCACAGCGGCGAGCGCACCGACTACGCGGCGATCTTCGAAGAGCACGACTCCGAGCTGCTGGAGTGACGCACTTCGGGCCCCCGGACGCGACGGTCGCTCCGCGCTACACCGGCGTGCGCACGTTCGCCCGGCTGCCGCACGTCCAGCTGCCACGCGACGATGTCGACGCCGCTGTGATCGGCGTGCCGTTCGACACCGCGACCAGCTTCCGGAGCGGGGCGCGGTTCGGTCCGGAGGCGATCCGCAGCGCGTCGATGCTCGTTCGTCCCTATCACCCGGTCCTTGGCGTCGACGTGTTCGACACGCTATCGCTGGTCGACGGCGGCGACCTGCTCGTCACGCCCGGAAACGCGTTGCGCACGACCGAGCAGATCGACGCCGGCCTGCGGCCGCTGCTCGAGGCGGGGATCGTGCCGCTGGTGCTCGGCGGCGATCACTCGATCGTGCTCGGCGAGCTGCGCGCCCAGCACGCGGTTCACGGTCCGGTGGCGCTCGTGCTGCTCGACGCCCACGCCGACACCTGGGATCAGTACTACGGCGAGCGTTACTTCCACGGGACCCCGTTCCGCCGCGCGGTCGAGGAGGGACTGCTCGACCCCGCGCGCTCGCTGCTCGCGGGGATGCGCGGCCCGCTGTACGGGCCCGAGGACATGGACGTCCCGCGCGAGCTCGGGTTCGAGGTCATCCCCGGCCCGGACCTGGTGGCGATGACGCCCGATCAGTACGCCGACCGCGTCCGTGCCCGCGTCGGAGAAGAGGGGCGGATGGGACCGACATTCTTGTCGTTCGACATTGACGTGCTCGACCCGGCGTCCGCGCCGGGAACCGGCACGCCCGAGGTGGCGGGGCTCGAGCCCCGCGAGGCGCTCGCCTTCCTGCGCGCGCTCGCCGGTCTGGAGTTCTCCGGCTTCGACGTCGTTGAGGTCGCGCCGGCATACGACTCGCCCGGGCAGATCACCGCGCTCAACGCCGCGGCGGTCGCGTATGACCTGCTGGCCCTCCTGGCGGTGGCGCGCAGCCGGCGTCGCGGACCGCAACGCTCATAGACTCGTCGAATCTGCTAGCCCGCTGTGCGGGCGGTCAGTTCGACCCGACCGTTGTCGAACGGCTCTGCTCGGTGCTCTCGGCCGACACCACCGCTACGCGGTGCGCCGCCTGAGCGCTCCCGGATAGCTCAGAACAACTGCAGGTAGCGATCGAGCTCCCACTGGGTGATCTGCTCGTGGGCGGCCTGCCATTCGCGTCGCTTAACCTTCGCGAAGTAGTCGACGTAGTCGCCGCGGGGAGTTTGACCCAGTGCACGGCGGAGGACGTCGTTCTTTTCAAGCTCGCGGACCGCGTCGAGCAGGTTGGCCGGCAGCAGCTCGATGCCGGCCGCGTCACGCTCATCGGGATGCATCTCGTACAGGTTGGCCGAGTTGGGCTCGCCCGGGTCGAGGCCCCGCTCGATCCCGTCGAGGCCGGCCGCGAGCATCGCGGTGGCCGCCAGGTACGGGTTGCAGGACCCGTCCACGGTGCGGTCCTCGATCCGGCCGCCCGCGGGGATGCGCAGCATCTGCGTGCGGTTGTTGTAGCCGTAGCTGACGTACGCGGGCGCCCAGGTGGCGCCGCTCGTCGGCGCGCCCACGATCAGGCGCTTGTACGAGTTGACCGTGGGGGCGGTGACCGCGATGTACGCCTTGGCGTTGGCCTTCAGTCCGCCGATGAACTGATAAGCGAGCTCGGACAGCCCGAGTCCGCGGGGGTCCTCAGCGGGGTCGCGCTCGAACAGGTTCTCGTCGCCCGACCACAGGCTGAAGTGGAAGTGGCAGCCGTTTCCGGTCAGGTGGGCGAACGGCTTGGGCATGAACGTCGCGATCAGCCCGCGCTGCTGGGCGAGCGACTCGACCATGTAGCGGAAGAACACAGCGCGGTCGCACGTAGTCAGCGCGTCTGCGTACTGGAAGTTCTGCTCGAACTGGCCGTTGGCGTCCTCGTGGTCGGTCGCGTAGTTGTCCCATCCGAGACCGGTCACCGCCTGGGACACCTGCGAGACGAAGTCGAGATTGCGGGTCAGCGCCCGCATGTCGTAACAGGGCAGCTCGAGCGTGTCGAGCTTGTCGGCCACCTCGATCCCACCGTCGTCGGTGCGGCGGACCAGGAAGTACTCGAGCTCCGCGCCCATCTTCAGCTCGAAACCGAGCGCCTTGGCGCGCGCCAGCTGGTTGCGCAGGATCGTGCGTGGACAGAATCGCCAGGGCTCGCCCTCGACCGTCACGTCGCACGCGAACCGCGCCACATTCGGCTGCCAGGGCAGGATCGTCAGCGTGGCGGGGTCGGGGATCGCGATCAGATCGGGGTCGTGGGGACCCTGGCCGATGTCGCCGGCGGCGAACCCGGCGAAACCGGCGCCCTCGGTGAGCAGGTCGTCGATGTGGTGCGCGGGCACGAGCTTGGCGCTTGGCTTGCCGTGCATGTCGACGAACTGGGCGAACAGAAATTCGATCTGCCCCTCGCTGACGATCCGCCGGACGTCGTCGGCGTCGCTGACGTGCGGCGCGACCTCTACGCGGTGGTCAGTGGAGATAGCCATGTGTGAGGTATATCCCCATGCACCGGTATCCGGCAATGGCCGCGGACACCGGGTCTCGGGGTCTAGGATGTGCGCTTCGCACATACGACAGCTCGCGGGAGGCGTTTTCCTGACGGCTACCTCTGAGGCCCACGGGCTTCGCGAAGAGAACCGCACCCTCTACCGGGTGATCAACCTCGTCGGCTCGTCGATCGAGCTCGGCCCGATGTTGCAGGGAATCGTCGACCTCGCGACCGAGGCGACCGGCTGCCACGCGTGCTTCATCTACCTGCTCGAGGACGGCGTGCTGACGATCCGGGCCGCGTCGCCCGTCTACGCCGGCGCCGTGGGTGTCGTGCAGATGCGGCTCGACGAGGGGCTGACCGGATGGGTGGCCCGCCACCGCCAGCCCGAGTTCATCCGCGAGCAGGCGATGGCCGATCCGCGGATGAAGTTCTTCCCGATCCTCGACGAGGAGCGGTTCCAGTCGATGGTCGCGGTTCCGATCGTCTCGCGCGCGGGCGAGACGATCGGCGTGATCGTGCTCCACACCGAGGCCCCGCGCGAGTTCACCGAGGACACGCTGAAGCTGCTCGTCCACATCGCGTCGCTGGTGTCGGGTGCGATCGAGAACGCGCAGCTGTACGACCAGCAGCGACGCCGAGTCGACGCGCTGACCAGCCTGTCCGGCCTCGCGCAGGAGGTCGCGACGGCGGACGACGCCGGCGAGATCGGGCGCGCGGTCACGCGCGGGATGCGGCGCATGCTGGGGGCCGAGGTCTGCCAGCTGTATCGCCTGGACCGCACCGGCAGCGGGCTGCAGCTGCTGTCCTCCTCGCCGGAGGCGACCGCCGAGCCGGAGGCGCTGTCGGCCACCGCGTTGCTGCTCGCGGCGTTCGACGGGAGCGCGTCGCGGCCGCCGGCGCGAACGCTGTGGCCGGGGCTCGACGTGGCCGACCTGCTGGTGACGCCGCTCGTCTCGGGCGGCGAGCGGCTCGGGCTGTTGTGCGCCGGCGCGCCGCCGCGGTGACCGTTCACCGGCGAGGACACCGAGGTGGCGCGGGCGATCGCGCATCTCGGCGCGATCGCGATCAAGCGAGCCGAGCTGATCGAGGGGCTGACCAACGCCAACATCGTCAAGGACCTGTTCGAGGCGCTCGCCGCCGGCGCGACGACGTTCGCGGCGACCAAGGCCGGGGAGGTTCGTTGCGACCTGTCCCGGCCGTATTTGATGCTGTGCGCGGAGCCGGCCGCCGGTCGCGAGCAGGGCTCGGGGGAGTGGCGGGCCGCGGCCGAGGTGCTCGGGCGGGACCTCGCCGAGCTCGCCCCGCGCGCGGCGATAGAAGCGGGTCCGGGGCCGGTCCGGGCGGTGCTGTCGCTCGGCGCCCGCTCTCCCCAGCGGCTCGAGGAGCTCGTGCGGACGTGCCGGGATCTTGGCCGGCGCCGCGGCGCCGCGATCGGGCTGAGCGAGCTGCACGCCTCAGCCGCGGACTCGGCGCGAGCGTACCGCCAGGCGCTGGACGCGACGATGATCGGCCGCGCGCTGCTCGGCGACGGCGGCGCGATCGGATACGCCGAGGTCGGCGCGTACCGGTACCTCGTTCAAATCGCCGCCGAGAACGCCCCGCACGACCGGATGCGCGCCGCGGTCGACCGGCTGATCGACTACGACGCCAGGCGGCGGACGTCGCTGCTCGACACGCTCGAGCGGTACCTCGCCGAGCGCCGCAGCGTGATCGAAAGCGCCCGCGAGCTGTTCATCCACCCGAACACCCTGCGCCAGCGCCTGGGGCGGATCGAGGAGCTCACGGGGCTCAAGCTCGACGAGGACGACCTGCTGTCGCTCGAGCTGGCGATCAAGCTGGCGCGACTACACGGGCGGCCCGCGGCCGCACGCGGCGGGTAGCGGCCCGCCCGACGGGGTCGCGGCCACGGCCCGCTCGGCATCCGTGCCTCGCCTTACGGGCCTGCCGCGCCACATCCGACGATGCCCGGCGGAACGGCCCCACGGACGTCGAGCGAAGCGAGACCCCTAATCGTTCTCGAAAACCAGGAACACTGGGATCTTTTTGGCCTTGCGGCGGACCCGCTGTGGCTCCTGGGACCAGAGGAAGTCGCCCACGGCGCGGTTGCGGTCGGGGTCGGCGCCCATCACGATCGCGTCGCATCCCGCGAACTCCGCCTCCTGGAGGATCCGCTTGGTCGACTTGCGAGTCCCGACGACGTGTCCGTCGGCGTCGATGCCCTTGCGCTCGAGCCGCTTGACCGCCTTGCTGACGATCGAGCGCTGCTCGGCCCATTCGGCCTTGGTCGGGAGGAGCCCCGGGCTCTGCATCCCGAACGCGACGCCGTGGACGCGGGCGATCGTGAACACCCGGACACTGGCATCCGATTGCCTGGCGAGCTCGACCACACGCGCGATCGCGGCGTCGGAGAAGGGCCGGCCTTCGGACGCGAGCAGGATCCGCTCGAACGGCCCCCCGGATGGGCTCGGCGGCTGGGGTTTCCTCAGCCGGGCCGTCGCGCTCACGGGTCCGAGGCGCCGGCGATCGGGGTGGGCGTCGCCGTGATCATCTCCTCCGCCGGCGCCGGCCGCTTATCCTCGACCCGCTTGCGGTAGGCGTAGAAAAGCAGGTAGGACAGCAGCACGGCCCATCCGAGGAAGTAGTACGGGAGCGTCTTGCGCCCGGCGGCGTTGCACGTGCAGTTCGCATACACCGGTCCGCCGTAGAAGTAGATGATCGCGTACACCCCCGCGATGACCAGCGCGACGTACTTCATCCACTCGGGCAGCTTGAACGGCCGCCGCACGTTCGGCCGGTGCTTGCGCAGCAGGAAGTAGCCGATCAGGACCGGGATGAACGAGGCCAGGTAGCCGACGTTCGAGAACGTGTAGATCTCGACCGCGCCGCCCATGAACACGACCGCGATCGAGCAGGCGACGTTGAACCACATCGAGCGGTTCGGCACGCCGTGCTTGTTGACCCGCTGGAAGAAGCGCGGGAACTGCCCGTCGGTCGACATCTGGTGAAGCGACCGTGCCGTGCCGGTGATCGCGTTCAGCGCCGACAGGACCAGCGCAAGGATCAGCATGATCGCGATCAGCCACTCGAGGATGCTGCTTCCGGTCCCCGTTCCGAACACAGCCGCGGCGTAGTGGACGAAGATTGTCTTCGGGTCGACGAGCGCCGCGTTGCCGAGCGCGGGGAGACCGAGCACGATGATGAACGCCACCGGGATCATCGTGTAGATGAACAGGCCATAAAGGCCCTCGAGGTTCATCGCGATCTTGGCGTCGCGGTCGGGGTTCTTGGTCTCGCCGATGTAGCAGGCGGCGGCCTCCATCGCGATCACGTTCCAGGTCAACAGGAACGAGAACGCGATGTACAAGGTGAGCCATCCGTGCCCGAACAGCGGCGTGAAGAAGCCGGTTTCGTTGGTGTGGCGGAAGTGCCAGAGCCAGCCGAAGTCGACCGCGGAGGGATTGAAGATCCACGAGATCGCCAGGAACGTCAGCGGGATCATCGACAGCAGCGCGAGCGTGGTCGCGAACACCGTCCCGAACCGCAGCCCGAGCACGGCTGGAATCGCGAGCAGCAGGAGGCCGCCGATCGAGATGCCGAGCGTCCACCAGGCGATCGGGGTGTGGATCGGGGTGAAGCCGGCGGTCGAGAGGTGGAAGCGGTCGACGATGTAGAACGACGCCAGGATCATGTTGAGCGGCGCCACCGGGAACCAGCCCAGCCAATACGCCCAGGCCGTGAAGCCGTTCACGTGCTCTGCGAACCGCGGCCACCTGTCCTTGTAGGCGGGATACGCGTACGAAGGCAGGCCACCCGAGCGGTCGGGCATCATCGCCGAGAGCTCGGCAAGCAGCAGGCACACGATGTAGCCGGTGATCGTGATGAACACGATGACCGGCACCGATGCGGCGCCGAGCTCGGTCACCATCACCGGGGCGATACCGGTGACGAGGATCGTCCCGGCAAGGCCGATCACGAACGCGCCCCACCAGTTCGTCGTCTTCGGCAACCCGGCGGATTCGTAGACGAGTTCGTCGTGGTCCGCCGATGGCACGTTCGCCATGTGACCTCCAAAACCTGGTTGTACCTATACGCAGTTAGGCTCCCACGTGGCCGGTGCACGTCCCAGGCGCGATGCGCACACAATTGCGGGGCTCGACATGGAGCACTTGGACACATTCCTCGCCCGTCACTCTCCGTTCGATGCGCTCGATCCTGGGGAGCTGCGGGAGCTGGCGGCCGGCGCCCAGGAGCGCGCGTACAAGCCGGGCGCGGCGGTGCTGGTCGAGGACGGACTGCCGACTCCCGGTCTGTGGGTGGTCGTGACCGGCTCGATGGACATCGTCCACGACGGGGAGGCGATCCAGGTGCTCGAACCCGGGGAGTGCTTCGGGCATCCGTCGCTGCTCACCGGGATGGCGCCGGCGTTCACGGTCCGAGCCCGCGAGCCGTCGACGTGCGCGCTGTTCGGCGCCGAGGCCGGGCGGCGGATCCTCGGGACCGAGGCGGGCGCGGCGTACGTCGCGATCTCGATGCGAAAGCGCCTGACGATCGCGGGCCACACCGTGCACGGGCTGCCCGATGTCGGGACCGCGCCGGTGTCGTTGATCATGAGCCGCGCCGAGTTCTTCGATCCTGACGAGCCGCTACGAGCGGCCGCGACGCGGCTCGGGCAGGACGGGGTCTCGGCGCTGCTCGTCCGTCTCGACGACGGGACGCTCGGGATCGTCACCGATGCGAGCGTGCGCTCGGCCCTTGCCGACGATGGCGTTCGGCTCGACGCGCCGGCGCGGGCGGCGGCGCGGAGCCCGGTGCCGGCCGTGCCCCCAACCCAGCTCGCGGTTGAGGCGACAGTCGAGATGCTGGCCGCGGGCTCGGACCATCTGGTCGTAGTCGACGGCGAGGAGATCCGCGGCGTGCTGTCGGCGACCGACCTGCTCGGCCTCGAGGCGCGGAGCCCGATGGCGCTGCGTCACATGCTCCTCGGGGCCCCCGATGAAGAGGCGTTGATCCGAGCGGCCGGCGAGATCCCCAAGCTGTTCCTGCTGCTCGTGCGAGCGGGTGTTCTCCCGCGCGATCTCGGCCGCGTGCTCAGCCTCCAGCAGGACACCGTGGTCGCGCGGCTGATCGACTTCTCGATCTGGAAGCGCGGACCCGCGCCGGTTCCATGGGCATGGCTAGACCTCGGCAGTGCCGCCCGCCGGGAGTTCACACTCGCCTCAGACCAGGACAACGCGCTCGCGTACGCGACGCCGGAACCGGGAGACGAAGGGGTCGACGACTATTTCGCCGCGCTCGGGAGCGACGTCAACGACGGGCTCGTCAGGTGCGGCTTCGGCCTGGACAACAACGGCGTGCTCGCCGGCAATCGCTTGTGGCGGATGTCCAAGGACGCGTGGCTGCGGACGTTCGACGACTGTCTGACCGAACCGGACGAGTCGCACCTGATCCGGGCCAGCGTGTCGTTCGACTTTCGTCCGACGGCGGGCGGGCTGGCGCTGACCGCCGAGCTGACCGCGCGGATCCGCGCCGCGCGGCAACACGTCCAGTTCATGCGCCTGATGGCGCGGACCGCGACCGGATACCCGGTGGCGCTCGGGTTTCGCGGGCAGCTCGCCACCGGACACGATGGCGACCCGCCCGGCAAGCTGGACCTCAAGCGCGGCGCGATCATTCCGCTCGTCAACCTGGTGCGCTTCCACGCGCTGGCGAATGGTGTGACGATCTCGCCGACGCTCGACCGGATCGAGGCGGTGGCCAGCGTCGGGGGACTCGAGCGCTCGGTGGCGGACGCACTGCGTGAGGCGTTCGTGGTCATCACCGGGATTCGCTTCGATCACCACGGCGCCCAGGTGCAGGCGGGCGTGCCGCCGGACAACCTGGTCGATCCCGAGGAACTGGCGCCGATCGCGCGCACCGATCTGCGTGAGGCGCTGAACGTGGTGCGGCGCGCGCAGAAGCGCATCGGAGCGTGGTCGCCGCCGTGACTCCGGGTGTGCGATCTGGCCACGCGGGGGCGTCCGATCCGGCCGCGGGGGCGCTAAGAACGCGTAAAGAAGTAGAGCCCGCAACCACATTCACCGGTGAAAGTGTGCGCGTGGAGGCCATTGGACCGGCCATGCCCAGGCTCTAGCCTGACCCCGACGTGTGTGGGATAGCAGGCCTTTACACGAAGTCGGCCACGCTTCGTGAGCAGCTTGGCACGCACCTTGCGAGCATGCTCGAGCAGCTGTCGGACCGCGGTCCGGACAGTGCCGGCGCGGCGTTCTATCGCAACCCGGCGCCGCCCGGGTGGTGCAAGGTGTCACTGCACTCGCCGTCCGCCGCGCCCGGATGGGAGGCCTTGTGGGGCGAGTTCGAGGCCGAGTTCGGCGAGGCGTCGACGCCGCACGTAAGGGCCACCCATGCGGTGTTCATGATCGCCACCGAGGCCGAGGAGGCGCAGGCGTGGCTGTCCGAGCACCACCCCGAGCTGACGCTGATGAGCGCGGGGCGGACGATCGAGATCTACAAGGAGGCCGGTCTGCCGACGCGGTTCGTCGAGCGGTTCGGGCTGGCTGAGATCAGTGGGAGCCACGCGCTGGGTCACACCCGGATGGCGACCGAGAGCCGGGTGACGACCGAGCACTCGCATCCGTTCTCGACAGGGCTCGATCTGTGCTTGGTGCACAACGGGTCGCTGTCGAATCACAACCGGTTGCGACGGTCTCTCGCCCGCGAAGGGATTCGCTTCCGGACCGACTGCGACAGCGAGGTCGCGGCCGGCTACCTGACCTGGCGGCTGCGCGAAGGGGCGTCGCTGGAGCAGGCGCTCGAGGGGTGCCTCGATGATCTGGACGGGTTCTATACGTTCGCGGTCGGGACGGCCGACGGCTTTGCGGTGCTGCGAGATCCGATCGCATGCAAGCCTGCGGTGATGGCCGAGACGGACGAGTGGGTGGCGATGGCGTCCGAGTACCGGGCGATCGCCGTGCTGCCGGGGGCGGAGGACGCGGTCCTGTGGGAGCCCGCACCGGGGCACGTCTACAGCTGGGGCACCGCTTCCTTGGTCGCGTGATGGTCGAGGTCAGCGGGTCTCAAATCACGCGCGAGGCGCTGTGGTCGTTCGACCTCGCTGAGCTGTCGGTTCGCGAGCTGAACCAGTCGCTGCACGCTTCGGACGTTGCCCCCGGTCGAGTCGTCGTGCTGAACCCGGGCGGGCGGCATGCCGTCGCGGTCGGGCTCGATGCTCCGTACGAGGTCGAGATCGAAGGGCACGTGGGCTACTACTGCGCCGGCATGAACAAGCTGGCTTCGATTCGCGTCCGGGGGAATTGCGGCGTCGGCGTGGCCGAGAACATGATGTCGGGGGTGGTCGTGGTCGAGGGGAGCGCGTCGCAATCGGCCGCGGCGTCGGCGCGCGGCGGTCTGTTGGTGATCCACGGTGACGCGTCGGCGCGATGCGGAATCTCGCTGAAGGGCGCGGATATTGTCGTGCGGGGGTCGATCGGCCACATGGGCGCGTTCATGGGTCAGAAGGGCTGCCTGGTGGTATGCGGCGACGCCGGCGAGTCGCTCGGGGACTCCCTGTACGAGGCGCGGCTGTACGTGCGTGGGTCGGTCGCAGGCCTCGGGGCGGACTGCATCGAGAAGGAGATGCGGTCCGAGCACGAGGCCCAGGTGGGCGAACTGCTGACGCGGGCCGGTGTTGACGACGTCGAGCCGGCCGCGTTCCGCCGCTACGGGTCGGCCAGGCGGCTGTACAACTTCCACGTCGACAACCTGGGCGCGTATTGAGATGACCGATTCCGCGGCGACGAATGGATGGCATCCGGGGCTGCGCGAGTCCGCGACGTTCGATCGCGACGTGATCGCCGAGATCCAGCGTGCAGCGCGTGAGGGCATGTACGACATCCGCGGGTTTGGCGCCAAGCGGAAGGTTCCGCACTTCGACGACCTGCTGTTCCTGGGGGCTTCGGTGTCCCGGTATCCGCTCGAGGGGTATCGCGAGAAGTGCGCCACCGATGTCGTGATCGGGACGCGGTACGCGCACGAGCCGGTTCGGCTCGACATTCCGATCACGATCGCCGGCATGAGCTTCGGGGCGCTGTCGGGGCCGGCCAAGGAGGCTCTGGGTCGCGGCGCCACCGCGGTGGGAACATCAACGACCACCGGCGACGGGGGTATGACGCCCGAGGAGCGCGAGCACTCGCAGATCTTGGTGTACCAGCTGCTGCCGTCGCGATACGGCATGAACCCGGATGACCTTCGGCGCGCCGACGCGATCGAGGTCGTGGTAGGCCAGGGCGCGAAGCCGGGCGGCGGTGGGATGCTGCTCGGCCACAAGATCTCCGATCGGGTGGCGGAGATGCGCGACCTTCCTCCCGGGATCGACCAGCGGAGCGCCTGCCGGCATCCCGACTGGACCGGCCCCGACGACCTTGAGATCAAGATCGAGGAGCTTCGCGAGATAACCGACTGGCGGATCCCGATCTACGTCAAGATCGGCGCGTCGCGCACGTATTACGACGTCGCGCTGGCGGTCAAGGCCGGCGCCGACGCGATCGTTCTGGACGGCATGCAAGGAGGCACGGCGGCGACCCAGGACGTGTTCATCGAGCACGTCGGGATCCCGATCCTGGCGGCGATCCCGCAGGCGGTCGAGTCGCTGATGGAGCTCGACATGCATCGCAAGGTGCAGCTGATCGTGTCAGGCGGCATCCGGTCGGGCGCGGACGTTGCCAAGGCCTTGGCGCTCGGTGCGGACGCGGTGTCGCTCGGGACGGCGGCGCTGATCGCTTTGGGTGACAACGCTCCCGAGCACGATGCGGACTACCGCGCGATCGGGTCGGCCGCCGGCTACTACGACGACTACCAGGCGGGGTTGGACCCCGCGGGGATCTCGACCCAGGATCCGTCGCTTGCGGCCCGCCTCGATCCGGTCGAGGGCGGCCGGCGTCTGGCGAACTATCTGCGCACGCTGACGCTCGAGGCGCAGACGCTCGCGCGGGCGTGTGGAAAGTCGCACCTGCTCAACCTCGAGCCCGAGGACCTGGTGGCGGTGACGATCGAGGCGGCGGCGATGGCGCGGGTGCCGCTGGCCGGGACCAGCTGGATCCCGGGCCTGGTGGCCCCGCAGGCGTAGGGTCGGGCGCCGGCCCTTCTGGCCCGAGTTTCGGCGCACTCGGCGCGGCCGAGTCGTCGAGTGTCGAGTTAGTCGGGATCCGCAGGGGCTGGCACCATGGCGGGGTGGACGTCGACGACCTCTACGGGCTGCCGCTCGTCCGCTTCGTGCCCGAGCGCACCGCGCTGGCACGCGAGCTCCGCAACGCAGGGGAGCGCGAGCGTGCGGGCGAGGTCGCGGCGCTCAAGAAGCCCTCGGTGGCGGCCTGGGCCGTCAACCAGCTCGTGCGGACGCAGCGGCGCGCGGTGGCGGAGCTGCTGGGAGCCGGCGACGGGCTGCGCTCAGCGCAGGACGACGTGCTCGCCGGCCGCGGCGACGCGCGCTCGCTCCGTGCCGCGGTCGAGCGGGAGCGGCTCGCGGTGCAGAAGCTCGCGGACGCCGCCGGCGGGCTGCTGAGCTCCAAAGGACAGGAGTTGAGCGAGACGATCGTCGAGCGTGTCTCTGACACGCTGCATGCCGCCGCGCTCGACGACGACGCGCGCGAGCAGGTCAGCGCCGGGCGCCTCGAGCGCGAGCTGCGCCACGTCGGGCTCGGTGGCGCAGCATTCGCGAGCGGGTCGGCGGCGCCGGTGCGGCCGGCGGCGGAGAAGCCGGCCGCTCGCTCGAAGGAGTCCGCCACCGATCGCGCCGCCGAACGCGCCGCGCGCGCGGACCGCGAGCGCGAGGAACGCGAGCACGCCCAAACGCGAACCGAGGCTCGGGCAGCGGAGCGCGAGGCTCGCCGGCGGGCCGAACGTGCCGAGCGCGCCGCCAAGCTCGCGCTCGAGCGCCGGGACAAGGCCGCCGAGGCGCTTCGCGAGGCCGAGGCCCACCTGGACGAGGCCGAAGCGCAGCTGCGGGCCGCCGAGGACGCGGTGCGCAAGGCCGAGGCGGCGGTGCGCGAGACGAGCCGGTAGGTCAGCGCAGCAGCGCGACCACGATCACGACGATCACGACCAGCATCAGCGCCGCGCCGGCGAACGCCACCGGACGCTGGCGCCACCAGAACTCGGGGTCGGCGCGATCGCGGGTGTAGTGGCCCTCGGGCGGGGTGCCGACCCAGTCGTCCTCGTCGTCATACGGGCTCACAGCGCCAGGTTAGAGTGCGGAGCCATCGAAGGAGATCGTCGGCACGGCGCTCGCCGGGGGCAAGCGCGACAACGTCGTTCTCGCCTGAACCAGGCCGACGGTGGGTGCCAGAACCCCGCGCTCGCCCCGGCGGCCCGCCGGCGCGCGCGCCGTTTCAGCGCAATCATTTGCCGTTGACCGCGGCCACACTTGCCGTTCAGCGCGGCCACACTTGCCGTTCAGCGCGGCCGCCGCGCCGCTCGGCGCGGCCTCGCTGGACAACGACTGCGAACGTTTGCAAGGATCACGTCCGGTGGTGCGTTCATCCTCTAGTTACTGCTTCACGGAGAGCTGAGCGGTGCTGGATGCCAACAAGAGTCTGATCACCACAAGCGGGTACGTCACCGAGCTTGTGTACGAGCTGCTAGACGCTCACGCTGACACGCTGCTGATGGCTCGCGACCTGGATGGAGATCCGGCGTGGGCAGCGCACCTCGACTATTTGCGCGGGCTGCAGCGAATCGGGCGCGAGGCGCTGGCGCACGGGCCCAACGGACGCGAGTAAAGCGCTTCGCAAAACGGGTTCGGGAGCCGCGCGTGTGAAGAATCCGCGCCGGGCAATTCACGGGACCGCGGGGACCACTGCGCACGGGCCGCCGTCGGCGGCGAGCGCGTCGGTATCGAAGCCGGTCTCGGACAAACGCTCGACGCGCGGCATCTTCTCCAGGAACGCATCGGCCGGCTCGAGGAACCCGATCCGGTGTGTGCGGTAGTGCATCGGCACCACCCACTTCGGAGCGAGGCGATCCACGATCGCCGCGGCGTGCTCGGCGCCGATCGTCGGGCCGCTTCCGACCGGCAGGAACAGCAGGTCGACCTGACCGATCGCGTCGGCCTGCTCGTCACGAAGTGCGCGCTGGCCGAAGTCGCCGAAGTGGGCGACCCTCACATCGTCGAGCGTGAACACGAAGATCGTGTTCGGCCCGCGCTCGGTGCCGGCGGCCTCGTCGTGCTCGGAGGCGATCGCGACCACCTCCCCGAGCGGCGACTCGAGACGCCCCGCGGTCGACCGCAGGATCGGCGGGTCCCCGCCGACGGTCTCGACGCCGTTGTGGTCGAGGTGTTCGTGCGTGACCAGCAGCAGGTCCGCCTCGACGCCCTCGATCGGGGGATACTCGAACTGCACGCCTCTCGCCGCCAGCGGGGAGATAACGCCGAACGGGTCGATGAAGACCGTGCCGTCCTGGCCGCTCAAGCGAAAGGCGGCCTGGCCGTACCAATCAACGCGCATGACGCTCCTCTCCTGCCGTGTCCGCTGCCTTCGGGTTTGCGTCCGCGATGCGGACGCCCGGAGGTTACGCGGCGATAGCTTACGCGGCGAATCCGGGGGGAGCGCCGAACGCTCAGGGCTGTCGATCCTGGCCTGCGCGTACTAGTGGAAGAACAGGGCCTCGGTCGCGACGATCGCCAGGACGACGACGACGCAAAGCGCGACGGTCACGATGATCCGGAGCGCTTCGCTGCTCTCGCCCGAGAGGATCTCCAACAGGCCCGGCCGGTCCGGATGGGTCTCCATCAGGGTGCCGGTGGTCTTTCCGCAAGTTGGGCAACGATCAAGCATCGCTCCCTCCTTCAAGGGGACATCATGGTGGCGGGTTCGAGGTCAAGGTACCCGGTGGCGGCGGCGATCTCCTAAGCCGCCCATTAAGGTGCGGTTGTGTGCCGACGGTCACGAGGGAACCGGTTATGCCCGTAATCGGCACTCGAGGCCCACACTTGACGCGACCGTCGAGCCGCTAGGGTTCCGCCGATGCCAGACCGCGCGGCGATCGTCACGGGAGCCTCCCGCGGGATCGGGTTCGCCCTGGCGCAGACGCTCGGCGAGGAGGGCTTCGCCCTGACGATCACCGCGCGCAATCCAGACACGCTCGAGCGCAGCGCGGCCGAGCTCAGGGAAAAGGGGTTCGAAGTTGAGCACGTCGCCGCGAACGTGAGGGAAGAGGAGGCGATCCGCGAGGTCGTCCGGCGCCACCGCGAGCGCTACGGCCGTCTCGACGTGCTCGTCAACAACGCCGGCGTCGGGGTGGGCGCGGCGGCCACCGAGCACCAGGCCAAGTACGTCGACCTCCAGCTCGACGTCAACATACGCGCGATCATCCTGTTCTACCGCGAGTGCGCGGAGCTGCTGCGGGCCGCCGGAGCCGAGCATCGCAATGCGCTCGTGGTCAACATGGCCTCGATCGCCGGCAAGATGCCGGACCGCTGGCTGTCGGTGTACTCGGCGACGAAGGCCGCTGTCGCCGCGTACTCGACGGCGATGAATAGAGCCTTCGTCAGGGACGGCGTGAAGTCGGTCGCGTTTGCCCCCGGGTTCGTCGACACCGACATGACCGACTACGTCAAGGGCAAGGTTCCGGCCGCGGAGATGCTGCGACCGAGCGATATCGGCGAGGGGCTCCGTTTCCTGCTCCGCCTCTCGCCGATGTGCGTCGTGCCCGAGATCATGTTCCAGCGCCCCGACGAGTTCGCTTAAGGGGGACGTGGTGGTCGCCAACGCCGGGGTGGCCGCGCAGCTGCCGCTGATCGGCGGCGACCCCGAGGTGTTCGAGCGGACGATCGACGTCAACCTGATCGGGGTCTACTACACGCTGCGCGCGGCCGGACCCCAGATCGCCGAGCGGGGTTATGCGCTCGCGATCGCGTCGCTGGCGGCGGCGGTCCACTCGCGCTCCTAGGTAACTCTTACGCGCCTCCTACCGGGGTCCGACGCCGGGAGAGCAACGTGCGCGGTCATCGAGAAACGAAAGGAGGTGAGCAAATGCGAAGGCTAAAGCCGCTGCTGGTGACGGTCGCCGCGACTACGGCGATCGCGGGCGGCGGCGCGGCGATCGCGAGTGCAGCCACGTCGACCAGCTCGACGACCGGCAGCTCGACGACGACCAGCACCGCGCCGGCGCGGACGACCCCCACGGCCCCCGGCCAGGGAAACCATGCCCCGCCTGGCCGCTCCGGCGGCAGCGGCTCGCACAACTGTCCCAATATGTGAGTCGCAGCTGAGGCTCACCAGATCCGCTGCGGTGCCCACACGGCCGACCCGGCCGGGTAACCGGTCGGGTCGGCCGATGTTCTGTAGATGACACCGCACCGGAATCTGGTGTGCGTACAGTAGGAGCATGGCTCCGATCGGCAACGGACGGCGCGCGAGCAGCATTGCGCTGCGCCGGCCCGATCCGAGGGGCGAGAACTACAAGTGGATCGCGCTGTCCAACTGCACGCTCGGCGTGCTGCTCGCCACGCTCGACGCGTCGATCACGCTGATCGCGATGCCGGCCATCTTCCGCGGCATCCATCTTGACCCGCTCGTTCCTTCCAACAGCTTCTACCTGCTGTGGATGATCTTCGGGTTCCTGATCGTGACGAGCGTCCTGATCGTCAGCCTCGGCCGGCTTGGGGACATGTACGGACGAGTGAGGATCTACAACCTCGGGTTCGTGATCTACACGGCGGCGTCGCTGGTCCTGACAATCGACTGGCTCAACGGACAGGCGGGCGCCACGTACCTGATCGGGTTCAGGATCGTGCAGGGAGTCGGCGCGGCGTGCCTGCTGGCCAACTCCGCCGCGATCATCACGGACGCGTTCCCGGCCAACCAGCGAGGGATGGCGCTCGGGATCAACAACATCGTCGGCGTCAGCGGGATGTTCGTCGGCCTGGTGCTCGGCGGCATCCTCGCGCCGATCGACTGGCGGCTCGTGTTCCTGATCTCAGTGCCGGTCGGACTGTTTGGGACCGTGTGGGCCTACCTCAAGCTCCAGGAGATCTCGACGCCGAAGCGCGCCCGGATCGATTGGGGGGGCAACATCACGTTCGCCGTCGGGCTGGTGCTGATCATGGTGGCGATCACTTACGGCATCCGTCCCTACGGAGACTCGGCGACCGGGTGGGGGAGCCCGCGCGTGCTGATCCTGCTCGCGTCGGGCGTGTTGTCGCTGATCGCGTTCGTGCTGATCGAGCGCCGGGTCACCGATCCGATGTTCCGGCTCGGCCTGTTCAAAATCCGCGCGTTCACGTTCGGGACGCTGTCGACGTTCCTGTCGGCGGTGGCCCGCGGCGGCCTGATGTTCATGCTGATCATCTGGCTGCAGGGCATCTGGCTGCCGCTCCACGGCTACGACTTCACGGACACGCCGTTCTACGCGGGGATCTACATCCTCCCGCTGACCTTCGGGATGCTGGTTGCCGGCCCTACGTCGGGCTATCTGTCGGACCGATTCGGGGCGCGGGGCTTCGCGACCGGCGGGATGATCGGCGCCGCAATCAGCTTCTTCCTGTTGACGCTGCTACCGATCGACTTCGCGTATCCCGTGTTCGCGCTGTTGCTGTTCATGAACGGCGCGTCGATGGGGATGTTCGCCTCGCCCAACCGCGCCAGCGTGATGAACAGCCTGCCGCCGGGCGACCGTGGCGCGGGCGGCGGGATGAACCAGACGTTCCAGAACTCCGCCCAGGTGCTGTCGGTCGGAATCTTCTTCACGCTGATGATCCTCGGGCTGTCGGCGAGCCTCCCGCACACGATGGCGAGCGGGCTCGAGGCGCACGGCGTCTCGCCAGCGGCCGCCGAGCACGCCGCCAACCTTCCCCCGGTTTCGATCCTGTTCGCGGCGTTCCTCGGCTACAACCCGATCCAGCATCTGCTCGGCTCCTCGGTCGTCAGCCACCTGCCGGCGCACACGCAAGCCGTGCTCACCGGCCGCTCGTTCTTCCCGCAACTGATCTCGGAGCCGTTCCGCAACGGACTCCACGAGGCGTTTGTGTTCGCGATCGTCGCGTGCCTGATCGCCGCGGTCGCGTCGTGGTCGCGGGGACAGCGGTATGTCGACGGCGAGGTTCCGAGCGGCGTGGCGGCCCCGGCCAACGGGGCCGGCATCGCTCATGCGCCCGTGTCGGAGAGCGCCGCGACCTCGACCTAGACCGGCTGGCCGGCCAGCCATTAGGATCCGACGGGCTGTGACATCGACGGGCGGCGATCTGGACGACGTTCTCGTCAGCGAGCTCGAGCTATGGCGCGACGGACCGCCCCACGCGCTGCTCGGGCGTCTGCGGTCCGAGTGCCCGGTGCACTGGACCGGCGGCATTCCGGACTACCCGGGCGAGCCCGGCTACTGGTCGGTAACCCGGCCCGAGGACATCCACACGGTCAGCCGTGACTGGCGGACCTACTCGTCCGAGCTCGGCGGCATCACGTCGGTCGGCGTGTTCCCGCTCGAGCTCATCCGCTCGATGTTCATCGGCATGGACCCGCCCCGGCACGACCGCCTGAAGATGCTGTTCCAGGCCGGCTTCACGCCGAAGCGGATCGCCGCGCATGAGCCCGCGATCAGGGCGATCGTGGTCGACGTGCTCGACCGCCTGGACGGACGGGAGGAATGCGATCTGGTCACAGAAGTCGCGCAGCCGGTCGTCTCTCGGGTCATCGGGAGCTTCATGGGGATCCCGCCCGAGGACGATGCCGCCTGGGCCGGGCTGATGAACGCGGCGCTCGCGGTCGGGGATCCGGACATGAGCCCCCACGGGATCGACACCCTGCTCGAGCACAGCATCCCCGAGATCTTCGGTCGATGCCGGCAGATGATCGCCGAGCGTCGCGAGCGGCCCACCGAGGATCTGACGAGCGTCCTGGTCCACGCCGAGGTAGATGGACAGAAGCTCGAGGAGCAGGAGATCGTGATGGGGTTCTTCCTGCTCATGGCCGCCGGCAACGACAGCACGAAGGCGACGTACTGCAGCGGGATGCGCGCGCTGCTCGAGCAGCCCGAGCAGCGCCGGCTGCTGCTCGAGGACCCCTCGCTGATCCCGAGCGCGGTCGAGGAGTCGTTGCGCATGTTCCCGGCGTTCGCGCACTTCAGCCGCACCGCGACTCGCGACAACGAACTCGGCGGGCAGACGATTCGCGAAGGCGACAAGGTCGTCATGTGGTACGTGGCGTCCGGTCGCGATGCGTCCCGCTATCAGGATCCCGACCGGTTCGACGTCGGCCGCAATCCCGAGCACCAGGCGTTCGGCGCCGGTGGTCGACACTTCTGCCTCGGGACGGCGCTGGCACGGCTCGAACTGCGGGTGCTGTTCGAGGAGACGCTCCGCCGTTATCCGAATATGCAGCCGGCTGGTGAGCCAGCGTGGGTGCTGTCGACGTTCGTCAACCAGCTGAAGACGCTGCCGGTCAGGCTCGCGGGTTAGTGGGATTTTCGGCGGCGCCTGACGGCGGCGCCTTAGTGGGATGGTCGGCGTCGACCCGTCGCTGGCCCCGAGCTTGCGCAGGATGTTCGACGCGTGGACGCCGGCGGTGCTCGCGCTGATCTAGAGAGCGGCGGCGATCTCGCGGTTGGTGTGACCCCCCCGAGCAGCTCGAGCACCGCGTGCTCGCGCGGGGTCAGAACCGGCTCGACGAGCAGCTGCCGTCGTTCACGGTCCGCAGGTAGTAGCGAGCAGGGCTGGCGAGCCCGGTCCGCGGCCGAGCCGTCCGCCCCGCGCGGTTCAGCGAGCGGCGCGCCGGAGCGAGAGCCCGAGCAGCGCCACCGCCGCCACCGGCATGACCCACCACGCCGGCGCCCCCGCGCCGGCGATCAGGGCGGTGGCACCGAGCGCGACCACGACTCCAAACGCGGTGAGCGGGTCGTCGCCGACCACGAAATCCCACACCGCTCGAGCGGCTCGGACAATCCAGCTCATCCGGGCTCTCCCGGTCGGGCGATTCGGCTCATCCGGGCTCTCCTGGTCGGACGATCCAGCTCATCCGGGCTCTCCCGGTCGGGCGATTCGGCTCATCCGGGCTCTCCTGGTCGGACGATCCAGCTCATCCGGGCTCTCCCGGTCGGGCGATTCGGCTCATGCGAGCTCTCCCACCGCTCGCTGGGCGGGCGCCCGCCGCAGCCACCTGACCATCGCGAGCGATACGAGCGCCACGCCGGGGATGAGCACGAGCAGTGCGGCGTCGCCGCCGGGCCACGACGCGCCCGCTCCCTCGGTGCCCCAGAAGATGCCGAACGAGGTGAGCATCACGCCGACGAAGAACTTCATCGTGTTTTCGGGCACGCGTGCGAGTGGCGCGCGCACGAGGACGCCCGCGAGCACGACGAGCGCGACGGCGACGGCCGCCGCCGCGGCTGCGAGGCCGATGTTGTGCTGACTGGCGCCGAATGTGAGCACGATGAACACGACCTCGAGTCCCTCGAGCAGCACACCCTTGAACGCGATCGTGAACGAATAGGGGTCGAATCCTGTGCCGACGCTCGCCGCGGTCCGGGCCGCGTCGGTCTCCGAGGCGAACTCCTTGTCCTCGTCGCGGAGCGCCTTGAGGCCCGCGTAGCGGAGGACCGCCTTGCGCAGCCACTGCAGCCCGAACACGAGCAACAGCCCTCCGACGACCACCCGCAGCACATCTATCGGAAGCGCGGTCAGCGCCGGCCCGAGCGCGGCGACGATCACCGCGAGCACCATGGCCCCGGCGCCCACGCCGGTGAGCGTCCACCGCCAGCTCCGCGTGACCCCGACCGCCATCACGATCGTCAGAGCCTCGACGGCCTCGACCGCGCACGCGAGAAACACCGATAGGGCGAGGCCGATCTCCTGTCCGGACACGAGTTGGAGTATCGCTCAGGCGTCGGGGCCCGGGATCAACTCGACCCCGAAGTGCTCTCGGAGGCCGTCGAGCCCGCGGTCGCTCACGTGCACGGCCCGACTGCGCTCGGCCTTGCGCACCCAGTCCAGCTCGATCATCCGCCCCGCGAGCGCAGCCCCGAGCGATCCGGCCAGATGATGACGCTGCTCGCTCCAGTCCACGCAGTACCTGATCAGCGGCCGGCGCGCCGGGAGCGAGTCGAAGTCGATGCCGAATGCCTTGAGCTCGCGCATCCCACTCGGCGTGAGGCGATAGTCGAGATCGAAGCCGGGGGACGCCAGTCGGTCCTCACGCGCAGCATCGGGATCGAACACTCCGTCGCCCCCGGTCAGCAACTCGCGATCGAGCATGCCCTCCATCAGTTGGGTCCCGAGCATGCCCGCGAGGTGGTCGTAGCACGTGCGCGCGAAGCGGACCGCCTGCGCCTTGTTCCCCTGCTTGAGCGAGCGCACCGGAGCGGGAGGTGATATCCGCGCGAGCGCCTCGATCAGCTCCCCGACCTCCGGCCCCGCGACGCGGAAGTAGCGGTGGCGCCCGTGGCGCTCGACACGCAGCATCCCGCCCTTGACGAGCTTGCCGAGATGAGCGCTGGCGGTGGAAGCGGCGACGCCCGCCTCGTCGGCGAGCACGCTGGCCGGCAATGCTCGCCCGTCGCCAAGCGCGAGCAGGATCTTGGCCCGCCCGGGGTCGGCCACGAGGGCGCCGATGCTGGCTATGTCGGCGTCGCCTCTCACCACATACACGGTAGCGGCGATATTTCGTTCCTGGGCGAAGCGTTCGTCTGCGGCTGCCGGTCGAGCGTCTCTGACGCGCTCGGGGCCGCTGTCATCATGGGTGACGATGAGTTCGGGAAATCACGGATTTGCGGCTTCTCACGGCGCCGGCGGGTCGGGCGTGATGCGTTCGCTGCGCGGACCGTCGCGCAAGCCGCCGCCGCTGATGGATCCGACGCGCGAGCGCGACACCGCGCGGATCCTGGCGCTGTTCAAGCCTTATCGCCTCCGGCTCTCAGCCGTGCTCGTGCTGATCGTCGTCTCGTCCGGGATCGCGATCCTCCAGCCGTTCCTGCTCAGGCAAGCGCTCGACGTCGGGCTCCTCGAGCACGACGAGACGGTGCTGACCCTGACCGTGCTCGCGATGATCGCGATCTCGCTCTTCACCAACGCCACGAGCGTGTGGCAGACGTACATGTCAAACGTCGTCGGCCAGCGCGTGATGCACGACCTCCGCGCCGCGGTCTACCACCACTTGCAGAAGATGTCGCTTGCGTTCTTCACCCGGACCCGAACCGGCGAGGTGCAGTCGCGGATCGCGAACGACATCGGCGGGCTCGACAGCGTAGTAACGACCACCGCCACCACGATTGCTCAGAACGCGACCACGGTGATCGCCTCGCTCGTCGCCATGTGCCTGCTCGACTGGCGCCTCGCGATCATCTCGCTCGTGTTCGTGCCGCCGTCGGTGTGGATGACTCAGCGCGTCGGCCAGGTCCGCCGCAAGATCACCACCGAGCAGCAGCGCCGTCTGGCCGACATGTCGGCGCTGGTGGCCGAGTCGCTTTCGGTGTCCGGGATCATGCTCGGCAAGACGATGGGGCGCGGCGAGAACCTCGCTGACCGCTTCACCGGCGAGTCGAAGGGCATCGCCGACCTCGAGGTCAGGTCGCGAATGGCCGGGCGTTGGATGATGGCGACGATCCAGTTCACGTTCGCCGTGCAGCCGGCGCTGATCTACTGGCTCGCCGGCCAGAGCTTCATCGGCAACTCGATCACGATCGGCACCGTCGTCGCGTTCACCACGCTGCAGACGCGGTTGCTGTTCCCGCTCCAGTCGTTGCTCGGGGTCCAGGCCGACATGCAGACGTCGCTGGCGCTGTTCGACCGGATCTTCGAATACCTCGACCTGCCCGTCGACATCGTCGAGGCGGAGCAGCCGGTCGTGCTGCGGCCGGCGGAGCTGCTCGGGGAGGTTCGCTTCGAGAACGTGTCGTTCCGCTACGGGGCCAACGGTGACGACCACTGGACGCTGCGCGACATCGACCTGATCGTTCCCGCCGGGACGCGGACGGCGGTGGTCGGCGAGACCGGCGCCGGCAAGACCACGATCGGCTACCTGGCCGCGCGGCTGTACGAGCCCCAAGAGGGGCGGGTCACGATCGACGGGGTCGACGTCCGCGATGCGTCGCTCGAGTCCCTCGCGGCGACGGTCGGCGTCGTCTCGCAGGAGACGTACCTGTTCCACGCCAGCGTCCGCGAGAACCTCCGGTTCGCCTGCCCGGACGCAACCGACGAGCAGATCGAGGACGGGGCGAGGACCGCGCGGATCCACGACCTGATCGCTTCGTTACCCGACGGCTACGACACGATCGTCGGCGAGCGCGGATACCGGTTCTCGGGTGGGGAGAAGCAGCGGATGGCGATCGCGCGCACGGTTCTGCGCAACCCGCCGGTGCTGATCCTCGACGAGGCCACGAGCTCGCTCGACACCCAGACCGAAGCGGCGGTTCAGGCCGAGCTCGAGCGCCTGGCCGAGGGGCGCACGACGATCACGATCGCGCACCGGCTGTCGACCGTGCGCGACGCCGAGCAGATCGTGGTCCTCGACCATGGCCGGATCGTCGAGCGCGGCACCCACGACGAGCTGATGGAGCGTCGCGGCGCGTATGCCGCGCTCGTGGCGCGCGACGTGACCAACGTGATCGACGAGGTCGTCGGGGACTAGATCGTGAGCGGGCGAGCCTCGAGCGAGCGATTGTGAGCGGGCGAGCCTCGAGCGAGCTGCTGCTCGTCGGGAGCCTCCCGGCGCAGTCGACCGACGAAGCGTTCCGGGCGGGCGCCGAGCTGTTTGGCGACCTGGTGTTCGGGCTGCCTGACGGTGAGACCGGTCCGCGCGCCGCGTGGGTGGGGTACGAGCGCGAGCGGCTCGTCCGCCCGAACGCCGGCGTCGACGTCGTGCAGGAGACCGACTCGCCGACCGGGATCCCGAGGCATGCGTACGAGACGCCGGTGTTCAAGATCCGCCCCGGCGTCAGCGAGCTGCACTTCGACGCGTGGCCGCGGATCGACGACGCGATCGCTTCGTGGCGGGAGTTCCGATCGCTGCGCGACGAGGGCGTGATCCCTGCGGGGTTGCGCTTCCAGGTCGGGCTGCCGTTTCCCTCGAGCGCACTCAATGGGTTCAAGGCCGACTTTGCCGGCGACTACCCGGCGGCCGAGCGCGCCTACGAGGACCTCGTCGGCCGCGAGCTCGTACGGCTGCTCGACGAGATCCCGGCCGCCGATCTCGCGATCCAGTGGGACATGGCCTATGAGGTGCAGGACATCGAGGGTGTGCTGGCGTGGACCTCGGAGGGGGCATGGGAGCGGTTCGCCGGACCGGTGGCGCGGCTTACCCCCCAGATCCCCGAAGACGTGATCGTCGGTTATCACCTCTGTTACGGGACGTTCCCGGAGTGGCCGATGTACGAGGCGCGCGACTACGACGTGCTGGTGCGCATGGCCAACTACGCGGTGGCGAACTCGGGCCGCAGCGTCGACTGGGTGCATATGGCGGGGCCCCGCTACCTGCGCAGCGAGGACAAGCGCTTCTTCCGCCCGCTCGCCGATCTCGACGTCGGCGACACCCGCGTGTACCTCGGGATCGTGCTGCCGCTCGACGGCCTTCCCGGGCTGCGCCGGCGCCACGCCACCGCGTCCCGATACCTGAACGACTTCGGCGTCGCCATGTAACTGCGGCTTCGGCCGACAGCCCGGCGCGGACGGGATGGAGACGATGCGCGAGCACGGTGACGTGGTGCGCGCTCTTCGCGACTCGGTCGCGTAGCCGGACGCCTCGCTCGCGGGGCGTCTCGCTCGCACGGGCGTTCTACACGGTGCAGCCGGCGAGCCAGGTCGAGAGCAGGTAGTTGCCGATCGTGCCCGGCGGCGGCAGGATGATCGCGCCGGCGCTGAGCGCGTCATCGAGCTCCTCGCGTCCCCACCAGCTCGCTTCGACCAGCTCGTCCTCGTCGGGCGTCGGGCGATCGTCGACGGAGGCGGGGTCGGCGAACGCCCGGAAGCCGATCATGAGCGCCTGCGGGAACGGCCACGGCTGCGAGGCGACGTACTCGACCGACACGACCTCCACGCCGGTCTCCTCGCGGGCCTCGCGAATCACGGCGTCCTCGGGCGTCTCGCCGGGCTCGACGAACCCGGCCAAGGCCGACCATCGGTTCTCGGGCGCGCCGCGCCGGCGGCTGAGCAGGCAGCGGTCGCCGGACTGCACGAGCATCGTGATCGCCGGGTCCGTCCGCGGGAAATGGTTCAGGCCGCACACGGGGCAGTGGCGCCGGTGGCCGGCCGCCTCCACCGCGGTGGCGTTGCCGCACCGCCCGCAGTAGCGCTGGACGCGGTGCCATCCGACCAGCGCGACCGCGTAGGCCGCGAGGGCCGCTTCGGTAGGTTCGAGCTCGTCCGCGAGCGCGCGCAGCGGTACGAGCGCGACGATCTCGCCGGTCGCGGGCGCTCCGGCGGTGGCGTCGTAGGCGAACAGCGCCGCCCCCGAATGGTCGAGACCGAGAAACGTGAGCTCCGCGCCGTCCGGGAGCGCGTCGACCGGGACCAGCGCGAGCGCGCGCTCGCCGGTGACCGCGACCTCCTGGCCCTTCCCGACGACCACGACCCGCGAGTCGTAGACGTCGCGCAGCCGTTCCGCGCTACCGTCCTCGCGCAGGTGCGCGGCACGGTCGAGTGCGCCGCCGGCAAACGCGATCTTCTCCGAGGCCCGCCACATCGCGAAGTACGATTTCAGATTGGTGGCGCGGGGCGGCAACCGACACACGGATTGGCATCGGCGGCTCGGCAACCGACACACGGATCAGGATCGGCGGCTCGGCAACCGACACACGGATCAGGATCGGCGGCTCGGCAACCGACACACGGATCAGGATCGGCGGCTCGGCAACCGATCTCGCCGGTGGTGAATGGCCGGGAGCGAACGTCCGACCGTCCGATCCTGGCCGTGCGCAGGGCGTGGCGCATCCTCGATGCGTTCTCGCCCGAGCGCCTCACACTCGACTTCCAGGACATCCGGGCGGCCACCGGCCTGCCGCCGACGACCTGCCTGCGGCTGGTGCGGAACCTCGTCAACGAGGGGTTGCTGGCGCAGACCGGCTACCGGTGCGGCCCGCTCGCACCCCGGAACGCGCGAACATGCATAACGCGACATTGCGCGCCGCCGGACCTGACCGTGCCGCGTTATGCATGTGGGGCACGCGTTATGCGTCACGGTCGCGGTGACGTCGCTCGATTGACGTGTTATGCAGGTTCCAGCGGCCGCGCCGCACACCTCACCGCCGCTTTCCGGACCAACTGGAAACCAATGGGCGCTGGGCCGACGGTTCATCGGCGGGATACCGGGTAGGACCTCAATGCGTCACCGAACAGGAGGTCCTGCAAATGGCCACAATCGAGTCCACCGCCGGCGAGCTCGGCACGATCGAGACCAACATCCCCGCGCGGCTCGACCGCCTCCCCTGGTCGCGCTGGCACTGGAGGATCCTCATCGGGCTGGGGACGGTGTGGATCCTCGACGGTCTCGAGGTGACGATCGTCGGCTCGATTGCCGGCGCGATCTCAGCCAAGGGCAGCGGCATCAACATCTCCTCCGCCGAGGTCGCCGGCTGGGCCGCGTCGATGTACGTCGCGGGCGCGTGCTTCGGGGCGCTGCTGTTCGGCCAGCTGACCGACCGCTTCGGCCGGAAGAAGCTGTTCATGATCACGCTCGGCGTGTACCTGGCCGCGACGATCGCCACCGCGTTTGCATGGACGCCGCTGATCTTCTTCGCCTGCCGGTTCGTCACCGGCATGGGCATCGGTGGCGAATACAGCGCGATCAACTCCGCGATCGACGAGCTGATCCCGGCAAAGCACCGCGGCCGGATCGACATCGTCATCAACGGGACGTACTGGCTCGGCGCCGCCGCGGGTGCACTCCTGTCGGTCGCCGCGCTTCACATCTTCTCGCCGCTCTTGAACTGGCGCGTGTGCTTCGGGCTCGGGTTCGTGCTCGGGCTGGCGATCCTGGTCGTGCGCCGTCACGTACCGGAGAGCCCGCGCTGGCTGTTCATCCACGGCCGCGAGGTCGAGGCCGAGGACATCACCCGTCAGATCGAGCGCGAGGTCGAGGCGGACACCGGCAAGCCGCTGACCGACCCCGACCCCGACGAGACGATCGCGATCCGTCAGCGCCGGACGATCAGCCTGCTCGAGATCGCGCGAACAGTGACCAAGACGTACCCGAAGCGGACCGTGCTCGGGCTGTCGCTGTTCATCGGCCAGGCGTTCCTCTACAACTCGATCCTGTTCGGCTACGCCACGCTGCTGAGCACCTTCTTCCACGTGGCGACGGCCAACGCGCCGTATTACCTCGTCGCGTTCGCGGCCGGGAACCTGCTCGGACCGGTCGTGCTCGGCGGCCTGTTCGACTCCCTCGGGCGGCGGCCGATGATCGCGGGCACGTACATCCTGTCGGGCGTGCTTTTG
The DNA here is from genome assembly GCA_963836715.1 of uncultured Solirubrobacterales bacterium. Lineage (GTDB taxonomy): Bacteria > Actinomycetota > Thermoleophilia > Solirubrobacterales > Solirubrobacteraceae > Palsa-465. The sequence goes on along the minus strand of CAWIKH010000006.1, from coordinate 730,818 downwards.
CTGGTGACGGGCTACCTGTTCGAGCAGCACCAGCTGACCGCCGCCACGCTCACGATCAGCTGGTCGGTGGTGTTCTTCTTCGCGTCCGCGGGAGTCAGCGCCGCGTACCTCACGGTCAGCGAGATCTTCCCGCTCGAGACGCGCGCGCTTTGCATCGCGCTGTTCTACGCGGTCGGCACCGGTCTCGGCGGGATCATCGGCCCGCAGCTGTTCGCGCCGATGATCGCGACCGGCAAGGCGTCGGAGGTGTTCAAGGCGCTGGCGATCGGCGCGATCCTGATGGTCCTCGGCGGCGTGACCGAGATCGTGTTCGGCGTCGACGCGGAGCGGCGCGGGCTCGAAAGCATCGCCAAGCCGCTCACCGCCGTGCAGTCGGCCGCACGGACCGGCCCGGCTCGCCCGGGCGCGGCGGGCGCTCCGGCTGCACGTTCCCTCCGCGGACCGCGCACTTCCGGCGTCCCGTCGCGCCAGCACTGAACCGGACGCGAGGGCCGCGAAGCGAGCGCCGCAGTCTCGCTTTCTCGCCGCGGAGCGAGCGCCGCAGTCTCGCTTTCTCGCCGCGGAGCGAGCGCCGCAGTCTCGCTTTCTCGCCGCGGAGCGAGCGCCGCAGTCTCGCTTTCACCGTACTTCACGGCCGTCGCCGACTTCGACGTCGGTGTACGCAGGCGCCATCGCCTCGCACCGCGCCGCCGCAGACCCGGGAGGATCTGGTCTGCGGCGCGCGGTGCGGGCTCAAACGACCTGAACGTACGTCATCACCACCGGCCCGATGCGGATGACGTCGCCGTCCGCGATGTTGGCGGCGATGACCTGGCGGCCGTTGACGTATGTGCCGTTGGCGCTGCGGTTGTCGAGCAGCCGCGTGTGATGTCCGTGGCGGACGAGGATCGCGTGGCTGCGCGACACGCGCTGCTCTTCGATGCGGACGTCGGAGGTGAGGCCCCGGCCGATGTGGACGACCTTCTCGTCGAGCGGTACCAGCCAATCCGTGCCGTTGTCGGCGAAGGCCAGGTAGTGCCCGAACGGGGCCAGCCGCCGGCTGATCGCGCGGCTGCGGGTGCGGTGGTCGAGCAGCGCAAGCGAGTTGAGGATCGGCGCGGTGGCGCCGGCCTCGAGTGGCGCGGTCTCCTGCTCGCGCGGGAGCTTCGCCGTTTCGTCCCGACCGGGGCCGACGGGTTGCTCTGAGTGGTGGAGGGGCGCTTGCGTCGTCATGGGGACATCAGATCAAGCCTCCGGCAGAGCCACGTCAAGCCAAAGTAAGAGGTGTCGAAGACCGCGCTGACGCGGACGTGACGCCGGTCACGTGGGAGTAACAGGCGGCGCGTTCGCGGTCAGCTGACGGCGGCCGCGAGCTCGAACTCGCGCGGGTGCACGGCGTCATCCTCGAGCAGCTGGGCCAGCTTCTCGCGGGTTTCGTGCTCGCACGTCGGCGAGTAGAGGATCAGGCGCTGCTCGCCGGCTTCTCCGTATTGGAACACGGCGTGGTCGAACACGAGCTCCCCTGCTGTGGGATGGGTCAGCTCCTTGCGTCCGTCGCCGCTGCCGGCGACCTCGTGGCGCTTCCACAGCTTGCGGAACTCGGGACTGGAAGAGTTCAGCGCGGAGATCAGCTCCTCGAACGCGGGGTCGCCGATGTTCTTCGCGCTGTCGGCGCGGAACTTGGCCACGAGCAGGCGCGCGCTGGTCGCCCAATCGCCCGAGCACAGCGTGCGGCGGGACGGATCCATGAACCACAGCCACACGTGATTGCGCGACAGCGGCTCGGCGCCGGGCTCCCAGCTGAACACGACCTCGAACGATCTGTTCCAGGCCACGTAGTCCCACCGGCGACCGAGCAGGTAGGCGGGACCGGGCCCGATGTTCTCGACCAGGCGGCGGACCGTGGGCGAGACCTCCTCGGCGGGCGCCTTGCACGGCTTGGCGTGCTCGCCGCGGCCGAGCAGGATCAGGTGTGAGCGCTCGGCCGGCGTCAGCCGCAGTGCGCGCGCCAGCGCCTCGAGCACGTCGAGCGAGGCGCGGACGTCGCGTCCTTGCTCGAGCCACGTGTACCAGGTGGTCCCGACTCCGGCGAGGAGCGCGACCTCCTCGCGGCGGAGCCCCGGGGTGCGCCGGCGGCTGCCGTCAGGGAGACCGACGTCCTCCGGCTGGAGGCTGGAGCGCTTCGTGCGCAGGAAGTCGGCGAGCTCCTCGCGTCGGCGCTCGCCGTTTGCGGCCTTGTTTCTCACCGCGACGGCGCCGTTGCCGTTATCTGATTGCTTGGGTGTCAACTCGACTACCAGGATAAACCACTCTCTTGTACCTGGATAAGCATTATCGCACCATATCACTCGTGAACGCAATCGCCCCCCTGAAAACTGAATCCACGCGTCCCGCGCTCCCGCAACCTCGTCGGTATCGTCGGCGTCTCAGCGGCGGGAGTTCCAAGAACGCGCTCCTCCTCGTCGTCTGCCTCGCCCAGTTCATGGTCATCCTCGACGTCGCGATCGTCAACGTCGCGCTGCCGTCGATGCGCTCTGGCCTGCACTTCTCGACCACCGGCCTGCAGTGGGTGGTCAATGCCTACACGCTGACGTTCGCCGGCTTCCTGATGCTCGGCGGGCGTTCGGCCGATCTGCTCGGCCGCCGGCGGGTGTTCCTCGTCGGCACCGCGATGTTCGCCGTGTCCTCGCTCGGATGCGCACTGGCCGACTCGCGCGATCTACTGATCGGCGCGCGCGCGGTGCAGGGCCTCAGCGGGGCCGTGCTGTCGCCGGCCACGCTGTCGATCATCACCGCCTCGTTCGCCGAAGGGCGGGAGCGCAACCGCGGCCTGGCCGCGTGGGGCGCCGTCGGCGGGCTCGGTGCCTCGTCGGGCGCGCTGCTCGGCGGCGTCCTGACCCAGGCGTTCGGCTGGCCGGCGATCTTCGCCGTAAACGTTCCGCTCGGGATCCTCGTGGTCGCGCTCGGCTCGCGGCTGATCCCCGCGACGGCGCGCGCGGAGGGAACCCGGCACTTCGACTTGACCGGCGCGGCGCTCGTCACCGCCAGCCTCGTCAGCCTCACCTACGGGATCGTTCGCACCGACACGCTTGGCTGGGGCGCGCCCGGCGTGATCGTGCCGCTGATCGGCGGCGTCGCCCTGCTGGCGGCGTTCGTGCTGGTCGAGGCGCGGTTCGCGCGCGACCCGTTGGTGCCGCTGTCGATCTTCCGGATCGGCCATCTCCGGGCCGCGAACGCGGTGGTGGTCCTGCTGTACGCCTCGCAATTCCCGGGCTGGTTCTTCCTGACGCTCTACATGCAGCAGGTGCTCCATTACGACGCGATCGAGGCCGGACTCGGCTTCCTGCCGATGACGCTCTCGATCTTCGTCGCGTCGACGCTCGCGCCACGAGTCGTGGCCCGCTTCGGTCCGCGCCGGGTGATCGCCACCGGGATGCTGACCTCAGCCGTCGGGCTTCTGCTCCTGAGCGGCGTGGCCCCGGGCGGGAGCTACCTGCACACGGTGCTGCTCGGTGCGTTGCTGTCAGCGCTTGGGATGGGCTTCACGCTCGTGCCCGCGACGATCGTCGCGATGCAGGGCGTCGAGCGCTCGCAGAGCGGCGTCGCGTCGGGCCTGCTCAACACCTCGCGGCTGGTCGGCGGCGCGCTCGGGTTGGCGGTGCTGTCGACGATCGCAGCGGCGCAGACGAGCTCCGCCGTGGGTTCGGCTCCGACCGCGATCGCGGTCACCAACGGCTTCGGGCTTGCCTACCACGTCGGCACCGTGTTCGCGCTCGCGGGCGCGGCGATCGCCGCCTTCCTGCTGCGTGAGCCCGCGGACACCGATGTGATCCGTCTACCGAACATCGAGGAGGCTGAGCATGAGGCGCTGGCTGCTTGACGTCACCCAACGGCCGGTGGCGGTCGTGGAAGTGCCCGGGCTGGACGCCGCCCCGATTAGGATGAGTCTCGGCCATGCTGCCGACGGATCACCTGCCCGAGTTCCTGCTCACGGTTTACGTCTTGATCCTGATTCCGGGTCCGAGCGTGCTGTTCGTGGTGAGCCGTGGAGTGGCGCTTGGGCGGCGAGCGGCGTTCGCGACGGCCGTCGGCAACGAGAGCGGCTTTGCGTTTCAACTAGTGCTGGTGTCGATCGGGGTGGGCTCGCTGGTGGCGCGCTCGGACGCGATGTTCACGACGCTGAAGTTGCTCGGGGCCGGGTATCTCGTGTTCCTGGGCGTCCGCAATATTCGCGACCGTAAGCGGCTGGCCGCGCTGTTCACGCCGGCGGTGCGGGTCGCCCCGAAGCCGCTGCGGCGGATCATGCGCGAGGGATTCTTCGTCGGGGCGACCAACCCCAAGGGCGTGATCATCTTCACCGCGGTGGTGCCGCAGTTCATCGACCGCTCCCGTGGCCACGTCACGCTCCAGATCGCGTCACTGGGAGCGATCTGCATCGCGATCGCGTTCCTGTCCGACACCGCGTGGGCGCTCGCGTCGGGGACCGCGCGCGAGTGGCTCGGCCGGTCCTCGCGCCGGCTCGAGTGGATGACCGCCGGCGGCGGCGTGACACTGATCGCGCTGGGATTCGGGCTTGCGCTCACCAGCCGCCGGAGCTGACCGGCCGGTGAGCGCGCGAAGCTTGCGGCGAAGCGCCGGGATCCTCCTGCATCGTGGGCGCGGCGACGAGCTCGAAGTGCTGCTCGTGCACCCTGGCGGCCCGGCGTGGGCGAAGCGGGACCTCGGGGCCTGGTCGATCCCCAAGGGCGAGTACGCCGACGCCGAGGATCCGCTCGCTGCCGCGCGCCGCGAGTTCGAGGAGGAACTCGGCACCCAGCCCCCGGACGCCGATGCCGAAGATCTCGGCGAGATCCGCCAGCGCAGCGGCAAGCGCGTGCGCGGCTGGGCGCTAGCCGGCGACCTGGACGTGAGCACGGTGGTCAGCAATACGGTCGACTTCGAGTGGCCACCCCGCTCGGGACGGAGCATCGAGATCCCGGAGGTCGACCGGGCCGAGTGGTTCCGGCTCGACGCCGCGCGCGAGAAGATCAACGTCGGGCAGGTGCCGCTGCTGGATCGCCTCGAGCACTTGCTGGGTAGCACCGCCGGGTGATCCTCTCCGGTGACCGCATCGGGCCGACCGCCACTACACCGCCCACCGCATCGGGCCGACCGCCCACTACACCGGCCACGTGTGGGCGCGCCCCGGGCTCTCTGATCCGGAGCTTGCGACTCGCGAGGGCCGCGAAGCCGACTCGCTAACATCCTTGAGGCGTCAATCACCTTACCCACGGAGGCGTCTACGACATGATTTCCGCGACTCTGTACAGCGATCCGGCCTGCCCTTGGGCCTACTCCGAGAGCCCGGCGCTCCGCGTGATCGAGTGGCGGTACGGAGATCAGCTCGACTGGCGCCTGGTGCTCGTCGGGCTGACCGAGGAGGCCGCGCAGTACGAGGCCCGCGGCTACTCGCCGATCCGCGGCGCGCTCGGGCAGGCGCGGTTCCGCAGCCGCTACGGGATGCCGTTCTCACCCGCGCCGAAGGCTCGGCTGAGCGCGACCTCACGGGCGTGCCGGGCGGTCGTGGCCGCACGTCTGACCCAGCCCGGCAGCGAATGGCGCGTGTTTCGCGCGATTCAGCTCGCCAACTTCAACACGCCGCTGCTGCTTGACGACGACGCGAACCTGGCCGACGCCCTGCGAGGCATTCCTGGGATCGACGCCGACCAGCTGGTGGCTCTGATCGACTCGCCCGAGATCGTCGAGGCCTACCGCGCCGACAAGGACGAGACGCGCAAGGCAGCCGGGTCGGCAGCCGAGCTGCAGGGCAAGACCGCGACGACCGACGGACCGGTGCGGTTCACGGCGCCGTCGATCGTGTTCGAGCAGAACGGCGCGAGCTTCGTGGCGGGCGGTTTCCAGCCGGTCGAGGCCTACGACATCCTGGTCGCGAATCTCGATCCCGAGCTCCACCGCGAGTCGCCGCCCGAGACCCCGGCGCCGTTGCTCGATCGATTCGGCGACGGCCTGACCACGCAGGAGGTCGCGGCGCTGATGGCGCACGGGAACGACAAGCCCGACCGCGCCGCCGCCGAGGCGGCGCTGCTCGAGCTGGTCGGCGCCGGCGAGGCGATCCGCCATCCGCTCGGCGACGACGCCGTATGGCAGTCGGCCACCGCCAGCGAGCCGATGGCTTTCGGCTCGGCCCACGCGCTCGCCGTAGGCTGACTCCGCCACCGAGCGGGCTCTCGCTGTGACCGCGGTTCCGGCGGCCCATGTGAACCCTGACCGGACGGGCCCTCATGGCCCAACGGATGCCGCCGCAGGCGGCCCAGAACCGGCGACCGTAGACTCGAGAGCACGTTCGACCTGACCGCACTTCCGCTGCCGATCGTCCAAGCGCCGATGGCCGGCGGGCCGTCGACGCCGGAGCTGGCGATCGCGGTGTGCGAGGCCGGCGGGCTCGGGTTCGTGGCTGCCGGGTACAAGCGCGCGGCGGCGGTCCGGGACGAGATCCGGGCGGTGCGGGCCGGGACTTCCGCGCCGTTCGGCGTCAATCTGTTCGTGCCGGCGCCGGAGCCCGCCGACCCCGCGACCCTCCGCGACTACCTCAGCCGGCTCGTCCCCGAGGCCGAGCGCCAGGGCGCCGAGCTCGGCGAGCCCCGGTTCGACGACGACGACTGGGAGGCCAAGCTGGACGTGATGTACGAGGAGCGGCCGGCGGTGGCGTCGTTCACGTTCGGCTGCCCGGACGCGTTGGTCGTCGATCGCCTGCACGGTAGCGAGGTCGCTGTGTGGGTCACGATCACGAACGTGCCGGAGGCGCTGGTGGCGCGCGAGGCCGGTGCGGACGGGCTCGTCGTGCAGGGCACCGAGGCCGGCGGCCATCGGGGCGGGTTCGTCGAGGACGGGTCGGACGAGGGTGGGATCGGACTGCTCGCGCTGCTGCGACTCGCGGCGCGGGCGACGCCGCTGGCGCTGATCGCGACCGGCGGGGTCGTCGACGGCGCCGGGCTGGCCGCGGTGCTGTGCGCCGGCGCAAGCGCCGCCCAGGTCGGCACCGCGCTGATGCTCGCGCCCGAGGCCGGGACCGCGGACGCGCAGCGCGCGCTGCTCGCCGAGCGGCGGCCGACGCAGGTGACCCGGGCGTTCACCGGCCGTCCGGCGCGGGGGATCGTCAACCGGTTCATGGCCGAGCACTCCGGCGCGGCGCCGGTCGCCTACCCGGAGATCCACCATGTGACAGGCCCCCTTCGAGCCGCCGCCCGCCGGCGCGGCGATCCCGATGCGTTCAACCTGTGGGCGGGTCAGGCCCACGAGCTCGTGGAGGCACGGCCAGCGGGGGAGATCGTGCGCGAGATGACGGCCGAGGCGGGCGCGGTGCTCGACCGGGTCAGCGCGGCCCTGCCCGATCCAGGTACCAGTGCCGGCCGGCGCTGATCACGCGAACCCCGTTGTCGGCGCCGTCCTGGCCGAGCGGAGCCAGGGTGAACCGGGTGATCGTGCGCTGAGCGCCGACCTGGTCTGAGTAGAGAAGCTCGACCGTGATCGGCTCGCGTCGCGCGATCGCGTCCGCGACCTCCCGGTGATGCGGATCTTCGCGGTCGCGGAGCGCGCCCTGCCACAGGCCGATGTCGCCGGCCGGGATGTACAGGTCGCGGGTCTGCGCCCGCAGCTCGTCCTCGGCGATATGGTCGATCGTCATCCGCGTCAGCCCCGCGCGCACCGCCCAGCCCTGGCACACGCCGATCCCCGCGCCGACGTTGCGCAGGCTCATCACCAGGTAGATCATCCCGTCGACGTGCTCGACCACGGCGTGGGCGCCGGTCACGCGGACCCAGTGCTGGTCGACGAACATGATCTTCTGATCGGGGTCCTCGAGCCGCGACCCGGCCAGCAGCGGGCGGCGCTGCTCCTGGAGCGCGATCTCGGCGATGCGGGCCGAGCGGTTGGCGGAGCGCACCGAGGCGAACGTGGCGACGGCCAGCACCAGCGTCCCGCCTGCGGTGGCGAGCGAGGAGATCGTCGCCCAGTCGGCCATCCGGCTATCCGCCGGTGAACGCCGGCGCGCGCTTCTCGACGAACGCTGCGGTGCCCTCGAAGAAGTCCTTGGTCCGTCCGAGCGTGTGCTGGAGCTCGGCCTCGAGGCCGAGCTGGGCGTCGAGGTCGCCGTAGATGGACTGGTTGAGCGCCCGCTTTGAGCTCGCGTAGGAGCGCGTGGGGCCGGCGGCCATCCGCTGACCAGCGCGTCGGCCTCGGCGAGCAGGCGATCGTCGGGATAGACCCAGTTGACCAGGCCCCACTCGAGCGCCTGGGGCGCAGGGATTCGCTCGCCCAGCAGCGCCATCTGGAACGCCCGTGCTCGTCCGACCGCCGGCGGGACGAACGCCGTCGAGCCGCCGTCGGGCATCAGGCCGATGTTGACGAACGCAAGTCCGAAGAAGGCGGACTCGGCCGCCATGATCAGGTCGCAGGCCAGCGCCAGCGAGCAGCCGATTCCGACGGCCGGGCCATTGACCGCCGCGATCACCGGCTTCTCGATCCGCCGGACCGCCGTGATCACCGGGTGGTAGATCTCGTTCAGCTCCTTGCGAAGGTTGGGCAGTCCGTCATCGGCGGGCTCGAACCCGGACTTCAGGTCGGCGCCCGAGGAGAAGCCCCGCCCGGCGCCGGTGATCAGCACGGCGCGCACCGACTCCGACGCGGCATCGCGTTCGAGCGCCTGGCGCAGCTCGTTCCCGAACTCGGGCGTCCACGCGTTCAGCGAGTCGGGCCGGTTCAGGGTCAGCCGCCCGACGGCGCCGGACTGCTCCCAGGTGACGGTCTCGTAGGGCAACTCGACTCTCCTTTCAATGAGGCGCCGCCGTCAGGCGCCGCTGACAAACCTACTGAGGCGCCGCCGTCAGGCGCCGCTGACAAACCTACTGAGGCGCCGCCGTCAGGCGCCGCTGACAAACCTACTGAGGCGCCGCCGTCAGGCGCCGCTGACAAACCTACTGAGGCGCCGCCGTCAGGCGCCGCCGACAAACCTACTAAGGCGCCGCCGTCAGGCGCCGCCGACAACCCTAGTGACGGCTACACCGCGAGCTCGAGCCTGAGCGGCAGCGTCTCGAGGCCGTAGATCCCCGACGGCGTGCCGAACTCTGGCTCGCCGTCGAGCGTGAGCGAGGTCACCCGCTCGGCCAGGAACGCGAGCGCCTCCTGCATCTCCGCGCGGGCCAGGTTGGCGCCCACGCAATAGTGGATGCCCGCGCCGAACGTGAGCAGGCGCGCGCCGCCGCGGTCGGCATTCAGGTCAAATCGGTCGGGCTCGACCTCTTCCCGGTTGGCGTGCCAGGCGGATACGAGCACGATCGAGCCAGCCGCAAAGGCCACGCCTCGATGCTCGACCTCGGCGACCAGGATCCGCGCGGTGAACGGCGTGATCGGCTCGAACCGGAGCGCCTCCTCGACCGCCGCCGAAGCGAGCCCCCGCGGGTCTGAGCGGAGCAGCTCCCACTGGTCGGGGTGCGCCGCCAGCAGGCGGATCGAATGGGCCAGCTGGCTCTGGCTGGTGTCGACGCCGCCGACGAGGAGGTTCAGCACGAGATTGCGGAGCTCGTCGTCGCTGAGGCGATCGCCCGCCTCCTCGGCTTCGATCAGCGCCGAGATCAGGTCGTCGCCCGGCGCGGGCCGCCGGCGCGCGATCAGCTCGTCCTCGTAGGCGTAGAACTCGGCCACTGCCCGCTCGATCTCCGCGCGTTCGGTCATCAGGCTGGTCGGGTCGAACTGGCGCTGGATCAGGTTCGACCAGCGATAGAGGCGCGGCGCGTCCTCGAGCGGGGCTCCCATCACCGCGGCGATCACCATCGACGGGTACGGCTTGGCGAAGTCTCCGATGAACTCACACCGGCCGTCGGCCGGAACATGGTCGAGCAGCCGCTCGAGGAACCGCCGCATCGTGGGCCGGTAGCGGTCGACCGCGCGGGGCGCCAGCGCGGGGTTGACCAGGTTGCGCAGACGGGAATGATCTCCGCCGTTGACGTTGATGATGTTCTTGACGATCTCCTCGCGGAGCGGACCCTCGGTGATCTGGAAGATGTCGGCGATCGCGATTCCGGGGAACACCGCGGCCTTCGTGCGCAGGAAGAACTCCCCGGCTTCGCGGTCAAGAACGATATAGCCGAATGGGCTCGAGGCCAGCCAACCGTCATGGCCCTCGAGTGCGGCCATCGCCGTGCGGTAGCGGTCGCCGCGCAGCTCGGCGTCGGTGTGATCGAAGCTTGGCAGTTCGAGCTCGGCGGCGAGCGGCACCGGGCCGAGCATAATGACCCCTGCAGGAACTCGCGGACGTGCGCGGAACCGACCGCGTGGCGAGCTACCGCGAGTGGCTGGTCGCGAAAGGGCTGCCGCTGCCTGCCACGGCGCCGTAGCGGCCGGGGTCAGTCACAACTCGGTAACAAGTCGGTTACAAGTCGACAACTCCTGGCCCGTGCCCGATCGCGAGAGTGGTGCCCGCGGCGCCCGGGGTCGGCGCCGGCGGAACACAAACGGAAAAGGAGACCTTGCATGGCGCGTAAGCGCGTGTTCTTACTGCTGGTGGCAGCACTCGCGATCGCCGGGGCCAGCGTCGCGGTGGCGCAGGCGTCAACCGGCGCCAGATCGCATCGTCACGACGGCGACCAGGGCTCCGGAAGGGGCAGCGGCTCCGGCACCCGGACGCCGATCAAGCATGTCGTCGTGATCTTCCAGGAGAACGTGTCGTTCGACCACTACTTCGGCACCTATCCCAACGCCGCCAACACCGACGGCCAGTCGTTCCAGGCCGCCCCGGGCACGCCGGCGGTCGACGGTCTCACTCCGGCGACGAGCCGTTGGCTGCCGCCTAACCTGCGCCACACGGGCAACCTGCTGACGAGCAACCCCAATACCGCACTGCCACAGCGTCTGGACAGCACCCCGACCGGCGCGAGCGGCAACGCGGGCGGCCAGCTCACGTGCGACCAGGACCACGACTACAGCGACGAGCAGCAGGCGTTCGACAACGGAAAGATGGACCACTTCGTCCAGAGCGTCGGCACCGGTGGCGGCACCAGCCCGTTCGGCACGCCCTGCAAGGCCTCCCAGGTCATGGACTACTACGACGGCAACACCGTCACCGCGATGTGGAACTACGCCCAGCACTTCTCGCTCTCGGACAACTCGTTCGGGACGACGTTCGGTCCCTCGTCGCCGGGCGCGATCAACCTCGCCTCGGGAGACACCGGGAACGTGGACATGGCGCATACCGCCAACAACCCTCCAGTCTCGACCCCGATCTCGCCCGACGGCGACATCACGTCCGACGGCAACGGCGGCTTCTCGCTCACGAGCGACGCGCAGCCGTATTGGGATGACTGCTCGACGCGCGACGCGGTGGCGCTTTCGGGCACCAACATCGGCGACGAGCTGAACCAGGCCGGACTGTCCTGGGGCTGGTTCCAGGGCGGCTTCGACCCGACGACCACGTTCGCGACCGCCTCGACCGCGGTCAACCACAGCGGACAGCCGACCTCACAGTTCATCCCCGATGAGTTCTCCGGGAGCTTCACCGGCAAGAACGTGCCGCCGCACGCGTCGAACCAGGCGTTGTGCGACGCCGTGCATCCGGTCGGCGTGGCCCTCGGCGGCACCGGGCAGTGGGGGTACAAGGACGACTACATCCCGCACCACGAGCCGTTCCAGTACTACGCCTCGACGGCGAATCCGCATCACCTGACGGTCCCAACGGACGGCGCGGGCCAGGACACCCTGGCAGGCCTCCAGGAGATCGGGACCGACACGCAGTCCTACGTCAGCGGCGCCCCGCAGTTCAACACCCCGAACCATCAGTACGACACCGGCGACTTCGACCAGCTGGTGGCGGCGATCGGCGACGGGGAGCTGTCGCCGTCGGCCCTGCCGGCGGTCAGCTTCCTCAAGGCCCCGGGCTACCAGGACGGCCATCCCGGCTACTCCGAGCCGGCCGACGAGCAGGCGTTCGTCACGAAGGAGATCGACTCACTGATGCGCACGCCGGACTGGCACAACACGGTCGTGATTGTCAACTGGGACGACTCGGACGGCTGGTATGACCACGTCTACAGCGGCGTCACCAACCCGTCGCTGTCGCCGGCCGACAACCTGACGAACACGAACACGGGCACGATCGGAACGGGCTCCCCGACGTCGGGGCAGTGCGGACCGAACCCGCAGACGAATGTTCCGCTCGCGGGCGAGCAGGGTCGCTGCGGCTTCGGCCCCAGGATCCCGATGCTCGTGGTCTCGCCGTACGCCCGCGTCAACCATGTCGACAACGACCTGACGGACCAGGCCTCGATCATCAACTTCGTCGAGTACAACTGGCACCTGCCGGGGATCTCCGGCTCGGCCGATCAGGTTCTCTCCAAGCTGGACCGCTCGGAGGGCCTGCCGTTCGATCTGGCCGGGATGTTCGACTTCGACCATCCGCAGGTAGACCGGCTGATCCTCAGCCCGGTGACGGGCGAGCCCGCAGTTGGGCGCGACCATCGCCACCACAACTGGAGCTAGCACCCAGCCAGACGCTGTAGCGGCGGCGGCCGGGGCCTTCGGGTCCCGGCCGCCGGCGGTTAACGGCGGCGCCCGTGCGCTGGTAGGCGCCGGCGCGGCTGCCCGCGCGTCGGTATGACGAACGGCGGGCACTTGGGGGAGGCCTCGGGACGGTCGCCGTCGCCTGCGAGGTCCAGGCTCGCTGAATCACCTGCATATCACGACATTTGACGACCGCGGGCTGGACCGTGCCGTGTCCCGCATGCCCCACGTGCATGACGCGGCACGGTCCGTCCCGGACGCGGCCATTGACGTACTTTGCAGGTCCGGCGCTGGCTCGGGTCGCCGACGGCCGCGGAATCGGTAGAACTCATTAACAACAACTCGTTCACAAATCGACAGCGCCTCACCGCGACGCCGCCCAGAAACGAGCCTGCCTGGGCGAGGCGCATCGGCGCGGCGGGCGCCCCGCGTCAGTCTGCCGGCAACGCCCGGCCAAGCCAGGCGGTGATCCGCGGGACATCGTCCGGGTCGACGTTGTGGGCCGCGTCGGACTCGCGATAGTCGACCATGAACCCCGCCTGCTCGAGCAGCTCGTGCGCGCGGCGAGCGAACGTGACCGGGATCACCGGGTCAAGGCGACCGTGGGCGATCAGCACCGCGGTTTCGCTGCGATCCGACAGCGACGGCTCCCAGCCGTCGACGGTCGGTATGAACCCCGACAGCGCGAGGATGCCGGCCGGCGCCGGCCGGTCGCGGCCGAGGCCGAGCGCGTAGCTCATCACGGTTCCCATCGAGAAGCCGCCGAGCACGGTCCGCTCGGGGCCGATGCCCGTCCGCTCCCACAGTTCGTCGTGGAACGCCGCGAGCTCGGTGTAGGCGGCGCGGAAGCTGTCCGGGTCGGGGTAGCCGACCCGCGGGACCAGGTACCAGTGATAGCCGGGCGATCCGGGCAGGCGCAGTGGCGCCCTCGGCGTGACGATATGCAGGCGCCCTTCGGGATCGAGCACGCCGGACAGCCCCATCAGGTCCTGCTCGTCGCTGCCGCGGCCGTGGTGCAGGACCAGCAGCCCCTGCGGGTCGCCGGGGGCGGGACGCTCGATCGCACTCAGCGGCACGCGTGCAGATTAGTCGGCGCCAGCCTCGTACACTCGGTCACGTGGCACTTAATCCGTTGAAGGCTACGCGCGCGATTCCGATGGCGCGCCTGTTGGCCGCGGCGCAGGTCGTGATGCTCGCGCGCCGGCACTGGCTCCGGCTCGAGCCGAACGAGCGCCGGCGGCTGCTGACGCTCGTGCGCATGGCCGGCGGTCGCAGGGGCAGGCTCACGCCGGGCGAGCGGCTCGAGCTCACGCGGCTCATCGCCAAGGCCGATCCGAAGCTGTTCGCGGGGCTCGTGGCGCAAAAGTTCTCGCCGGTTCCGTTCCCGAAGCGGATGGTTCGCGGGAAGCGCTGACGCGGGCCTTGACTCTCACGTGGCGTGAGGGTCTAGCGTCCACGTAATGAAGACCGTCGGCGAAGTTGCCGAGCTCGCGCGCGTCAGCGTGCGGACGCTCCACCACTACGACGAGCTGGGCCTGCTGTCGTCGAGCGAGCGCTCCGAGGCCGGCTACCGGCTGTACTCCTACGACGACCTCGCGCGTCTCCGGGAGATCCTGATCTGGCGAGCGCTCGGGTTCTCCTTGGCGGAGATCGCATCGGTACTGGACGACCCGGGCCACGATCGTCTCGCCGCGCTTGAGCGCCAGCGGGGGCTGGTCGGGCGCGAGATCGAGCGGCTGGGGGCGCTGATCCTCGGCGAAGGCGACCGCCGGGCGGGCGGGCGGCCGGCGGTCAGTCGGTGATCAGGACGTGGCCCGGCTGGCGGGCGACGCGCTCGAGCCACGCGGTGATCGCCGGATACGGCTCGAGCTCGAACCCGGCCTCGGGGGCGACGTGGGTGTAGGCGTACAGCGCGATGTCGGCGATCGTGTAGCGCTCCCCGACGAGGTACTGGCGCGGCCCGAGGTGTCGCTCCATCGCCTCCAGCGCGGCGACGCTGCCGCGGACCTTGGCCTCGCGATCGGCGTCCGACGGCGTGATCCCGGCGATCGCCCAGAACCGCGCCACCGCGATGTAGGGCTCGTGGCTGTACTGCTCGAAGAACAGCCACTGGAGCACCTGCGCGCGTTCGAACCGGTCATCGGGCAGGTATGGCGTGCCCTCGGCGAAGTAGAACATGATCGCGTCCGACTCGCCCATCGAGCGGCCGTCGTCGAACACGAGCGTGGGGACCCGCAGGGCCGGGTTGAGCGCGCCGAGCAGCTCGAGGCGCCCGGAGCGATCGATCACGTCGACCTCGCGCCGCTCGTACTCGATCCCCAAGTGCGCGAACAGCTGCCTGACCTTGTAGCAGTTGCCTGAGACGCCGGAGTCGTAGAGCAGCACGGTCGCTGGTGTGTAGCAGCCGGCGCCGCGCTTGACTACGGGCGACGTGCTTACGGGTTCGCTGAAGCCCGGCTAACGAATCTTGCCGGCGCGGCCTGGAGCGCCTGATGCGACGTCGTCCGGGTGACCGGCGTCAGCGCCCCGGTGTTTGCCACGGCTCGCGGCGCGACGGCGGCCCCGGCGGCCGTGACCACGACGAGCGAAGCGACCAGGCGCCGCCGGCGCGGCGTGCGACGCGTGCGGACTGGAATCACATGACGCAGCTCATAGCCGAGCAGGCGCTGATAGTGCTGCACGTTGGTCGGATACCCAAGCGCCCCGAACGGTCCGTCGTCCTCGGCTAGAAGGTAGCGGACACGCCGGGCGATCAGGATTCGAACCAGGTGGTCGTGGAGCGCCCACCTTGCCTCGTGGCAAGTCGCCATTGCGAAGCCGATGGCGCACACCGACTCGTCAATAGTGGCTGCGAGAACTGCCAACGCGCCGCCGTCTTGATCGCGTGCGACCATGACGGTCATTCCCGGTCGTGCGACCAGCGCGCGGAAATGGTTCGTCCAGGCATCCAGCTCCCGCTCGAGCAAGCGGTTCCATTGGCGGCGCAGGACAACGGAGACCTCGTCGCCGGCGCGGCGCGAGTCGCTCATGACCTCGCACCGGATGCCGGCGGTCGCGGCTCGTCGGAGGTTGGTCCTCAGCGCATGGCGACGGCGTCCGCGCAAGTAGTCCGCATGGTCCCCCGGCAGCAGCAACACCCCTCGGCAGAGCCGATTCCTGAGGATCCCCAACCGACGCTGGTTTGAAATACCGCTCGAGAGCTTGGCCGGTACATGATCCCGAGAGGACCACGTATTCCCGGGGTGTTCGCAGCACGAGCGCGATCAACGCGATGAGTCGTCGAGGCCGGCGCACAGCCGCTGCCATGAGTCTTGCCAAGAGCCGCGGGCGAGTCAGCCCCCCGTCGAGTGGCAGGGCACTTGCGGCCGCTCCGCGGACGTTCGGGAGGACGGCTCCCCGTCCTTGACTTCGCGACGTCGAGCGTCCGGGTGAAGATCGGCTGTCGTGCGACGAATACCTCTGCGATGGCTGCGCGCGCGGTGGATCTACTGCCGTACGCATAATCGACACCGTGCGACCGAACCTGAACCCCTCGGTTTGGATGCTGACCGACGTGGGGGGTTACGCTTCCCATTCCACGTGAGCGCGACGACCAAGAGCCGCCATGCGGTGGGGCGCGGGCGACGTCAGAGCCAGGTGCGAGCCGCCGCCCCGGTCCAGTTCTGGCGGCTGCGCGTGGTCGCGTTCTGCGTCGGCGCCGCCAGCCTCGGCGCGGAGATCGCGGCTGCGCGACTGCTGGCCCCGTATTTCGGGGCCTCGACGATCATCTGGGCGAACACGATCGCAACCGTGCTGGTCGCGCTGTCGGTCGGCTACGCGGTCGGCGGCCGGCTCGCCGACCGCCGCGCGGACATGCGCGGCCTGTGCCTGATCGTGCTGGGCGCCTCGGTCCTGCTGGCGATCGTGCCGTTCGTCGCCAATCCTTTCCTGCGCGAGGCGGTGAGGGCGCTCGGCGCGCTATCGATCGGCGGCTTTGCCGGCTCGCTGGCGGCGGTGCTGGTGCTGGTCGCGGTCCCGGTGCTGCTGCTGGGAATGGTTTCGCCCTACGCAAACCGCCTCGCGGTGGACCGCGTCACCGACACCGGAACGGTCACCGGGCGGCTGTACGCGATCTCGACCGCCGGTTCGCTGGTCGGCACGTTCCTGGCCGCGCTGCTGTTGATCCCGCTGATCGGGACCCACCGCACGTTCCTCGTGTTTGCGGCGATACTCGCGATCGCGGCCGCGGTCGGTGCGGGCTCGTGGCGGTTCCTGGTTGTCGCCGCCGCGATCGGCGCGCTGCTGGCGGTGCCCCCGGCGGCGATCGGCGCCGACGTCGCGGGCGCGCGCGTGATCTATTCGACCGAGACCCAGTACCAGTACGCGCGCGTGCTCCAGTTCCCGAGCGGCGAGCGCTGGCTCGAGCTCAACGAGGGCGTCGCGGTGCACTCCGTCTACCTCCCCTGGACCTACCTGACCGGCGGCTACTGGGACGATTTCATGGTGCTGCCGTTCGCGGTCGAGCCGAGCGCGCCCCGGCGGATCGCGATCCTCGGCGACGCCGCGGGCACGGTGGCGCGGGCCTACGGGCACTATTTCCCGCGCACGCGCGTGGACGCGGTCGAGATCGACGGCGAGCTGACCACGATCGGCAGGCGGTACTTCGGGCTGGGCGGCCCCGATCTGCACCTCTACACCGCCGACGCGCGGCCGTGGCTCGGGAGCAGCCACGCGCGTTACGACGCGATTTTCCTCGACGCCTACCGCCAGCCGTACATCCCGTTCTACCTTCTCACGCGCGAGTTCTTCTCGCTGATCCGCTCGCACCTGAACCCTGGCGGGATGGTGATCGTCAACGTCGGGCACCTGCCCGGATCGGACGCGCTCGAGAAGGTGATGACCGCGACCCTTCACGCGGCGTTCCCGGTGATAGCGCGTGACCTGGTGAGCGACTCGAACTCGCTGGTGGTGGCGAGCACGCGGCCGGTGTCGGCCGAGCAGATGGTCTCCGTGAGCCCGGAGCTACCGCCGGACCTGGCGCCGGTCGCGCATCGGGTCGCCGGGCGGCTGGCGCCGGCTCTCCGGGGCGGGCAGGTGTACACCGACGACAAGGCGCCGGTCGAGTGGCTGACCGACCTTTCGATCCTCCAATATGCGATCGGGAAGCGATGAGCCTGATCACGGCCCCGGAATTGCGTCGGGCGCTTGCGAGCGAGCCGCCGGCGCTGCTCGACGTCCGGTGGGAGCTCGGCGGCCCGCCCGGACGGGACCTGTATCTCGAGGGTCACATTCCCGGCGCCGCGTTCATCGACCTCGATACCGCGCTCGCGGGCCCTCCTGGGGCCGGCGGCCGCCATCCGCTCCCGGATGCCGAGGTGTTCGCCGACGCGATGCGCTCCGCGGGCGTGTCGGCCGACCGGCCCGTGGTCGTGTACGACGCCGGCAACTCGATGGCGGCCGCCCGGGCGTGGTGGCTGCTGCGCTACTTCGGGCACGCCGACGTCGCCGTGCTCGACGGTGGCCTGGCTGCTTGGGTGGCCGCGGGGCTGCCGGTAGATCGCGGCCAGGTTGATGTTGATTTGGGTCGGTTTGTCGCGAGCGCGGGCGGGATGCCATTGCTCGATGCCGCGGCCGCCGCCGCGCTCGCACGGGCCGGCGTGCTGATCGACGCGCGGGCGCCCGAGCGGTTCCGCGGGGAGCGTGAGCCGGTCGATCCGGTGGCGGGCCATATCCCCGATGCCGTGAACGTACCCGCGACCGATCTGGTCGGCGCCGGCGGCCGGTTCCTCGCGCCGGAGGCGCTCCGCGCTCGGTTCGAGGGCGCCGGGGTCGGCGACGGCGACTCGGTCGGTGCCTACTGCGGCTCGGGGGTGGCCGCGTCGCAGCAGGTCCTGGCGCTGTCGCTGGCCGGCATTCAGGGGGCGCTGTACGTCGGCTCGTGGAGCGACTGGATCACGGACCCGGTGCGGCCGGTGGCGACCGGCGAATGACCTCTGTGAGTCGGGCTGCGCCGCGCCGAGCCCGCGACTTCGTAATTGACGGTTACGACGGCGTCTGGACTCGCCAGCCACTCGTCGGATCCGGCCACTTACCCAGTCGCGGACCCTACGCCGTCGAGCGGTGTGCGGTCGGTAGGCGCAGGGTCGTGGTGCGGTGCGACTCGGCTCGTTTCCCGACTCCGTTGTGCGCCTTGACCTTGATCGTCACCGACGCAGAGGAGACATTGCCCAGCTTCCGAAGCGATGTGTCCGAGAGCGTCAGCCTAACCGTGGCTGCGTGACCACCGGCGACGTGGAAGTGCCCGCGGCTGAGGACAGACGCTCCTCGGTTCGGGCCGGGGGCGTCGATCTCGACTGTGCCGTCGCAGTAGGACTGTCCGCGCGGGCAGCTCAGCCGAACCGCCGCTGCGCCCCCGATATCGGTCAAGGTTCCCGCGGCGATCGAGACTCTCCAGCCCGCGACACCGCGGCCGCCGCCGGACTGACCGAAACCAGGCGAACCGCTCCAGCACGGCTGGTAGGTGGCGCCGTCAAGGTTGAGGTCGTACAGCGCGCCCATGATCCCCGCGCGGTTGTCAGCCGGGCAGAACTGGCTCGGTGGCAGGTTGTACTCCGCGTTCAGCACCGGTTTGCCGGCGTGCACGTAGGTCTGGAACGACGAGCACTCGGAGTACTCGTTGCATTGCTCGTCGAGGACCCCGTCGAATTCCGGCTGAAGCTGCGTGGCCTGCTCGGGATCGTTCTTCTGGAAGACGGCAAGGCCCACGGAGTGCGCCTCCTTGGCGACCCACCGGTCGTAGCTCAACTGATCTTGGGCCGAGATATCGAACCCGGTGTCGTTCCCATAACCGTCGATGTTGTCGGGCTCGATCGCATCAAAGCCTTTGCGTTTGCACATCTGGAAGCGAGCCGTCATGAGCGGCTCGAGTACCGACAACTGCCGGATGTCCAGCCAGCGTTCCCCCGGCCACCCGTTCTGCTTTCCAAGCACCGAGCCAGGGAACATGCTCGCATCCGGGCGCCAGTTCTCCCACGTCCCGACGTCGATGTAGCAGATCACGTGCTTGTTGGCTGAGTGCAGCGTCGCGACCTCGCGCTGGCTGCTGTCGAACCCGTCGATGTCGTATGCCGCGGCCGGGTATGAATTGTTCACCGTCCCCGTCAGCTGCCAGTACCACGACAGCTGCGGCTGTGGCTTCCACCACGCGAGTGCCGCCGGGGCCGAGAGCACCAGCGTCGCGGCCGTGACCAACAGCAGAGCCACCGTCGCGTAAATCGCGATCCTGCGGGCTCGCACCACATCACCCCAGCAATCGGAATCCGGCCTCCGAGACGGCATGGGCATCACGCCATGCCGCTGCGAACCGCCCGGACCGCCGCCTGAATGCGGTTCTCGACCTGCAGTTTGATGAGGATGCTCGACACGTGATTTTTGATCGTGTGCTGGCTCAGGAACAACGCCCGGGCGATCTGCGAATTGTCGAGGCCGCGGGCGACCAAGTTCAAGACTTCGAGTTCGCGGGGCGTCAGCTCCGGTCCGGCGTTCGGCGGCTCGATCTCCTGTGGCTCGCGCAGGCGGCGTATGAGACGGGCGGCGATCGACGGCGAGATCGACGACTCCCCGCGCTCTGCCGCCCGGATCCCCTGCACGATCTGATCGACCGTCGAATCCTTCAGCAAATAGCCGCAGGCTCCCGCCAGCAGCGCATCCATCACGTGTTGATCGTCCGCCGAGACCGTGAGCACGAGGACCCGAGCGAGCGGTGCCACCGCGGTCAAGCGCTGCGTCGCCTCGATCCCGGACATACCGGGCATCGTCAGGTCCATCAGCACGACCCCTGGCCCCATCTCGGTTGCCTGCTGGATGGCGTCGGCGGCGAGCGTCGCCTCACCGAAGACTTGGATCCCGCGCTCCTCGAGTAGACCGACCAGCCCGCGACGAAACATTTCATGGTCGTCGACCACGAGGACCTTGAGGTCAGTGCCCCTCACGACTGCGAGGTTAGCTCGTTGCGGAGCTCTGAGCGTATTGCCGCCCAGGGCGGCCACGGTCGAGGTCGCCCTCGGACCGGTCGATCTGTGGGAGCCGGCACCTGCAAATCAAGGTGCCGGTCGAACCTCGCGGCGAATCGTGGTGCGTGAGGGCGAGCGGGTGGCGCCAGACGCGTCCAGACGCCGTCGGAACCGTCAATTACGAAGTCGCGGGCCCTTAGCTCCGGTGTCCCAAACTTGCGCAAGCACGGCGACCGCTCCGCCGAGCGCGCCCCCGCATTTCTTGCCCTTGTCGCGTCTCCTGTGCCTCTTGTGCCTCTTGTGCCTCTTGTGCCTCTTGTGCTTCTGGTTGGAGCCGTTCTTGTCGGCCGGAGCATTGCCGCCGGTCGTGACGCTGCCGACCGCAGACGACGTACCGCCGGCGCCACCGCCGCTGCCGGTTGAAGGGCCGCCTCCGACACCGATCGCGCCGCTCGCGGTCTGGCCGACGGGTGCACACGGCGCGTACGTCTTCCCGTCCAGAGCGACGTCGAACAGCGCACCGATGATGCCGGCTGCCGTATCCCCCGGGCAGAACTTCGCGGTGGCCTCGCCGTCTTCTGTGTATTCGGCGTTGAGCACAGGTTTGCCCGCGGCCAGGTACGGCGTCGCGTCGCCGCCGCTGCCCGCGCAGGGGTCACCCTGGGCGTTGCACTCCTCGATGATCATTCCGTCAAACAGCGGCGCGTCAACGGCTGCGTTTGCGGGATCGTTTTTCTGCAAGATCGCAAGTCCGTCCGTATGCGCCGTGTATGCGAGCCAGCGCTCGAAGCCGGCGCTGGCGGCCTGCGTCAGGCCCCATCCGCCGCCGGCCGCACCCGTTTGCGACGGGTTCGTATATCCGTCGAGGTCGTCGGGCTCGACCGCGTCTTGGCCCTCGACAGCGCAGTCATCTATCCGCTGGGCCAGTCCGGCCGCGATGTTCACCGCCGCGCCCGTCAGTGTCGACGGATCACCCGCCGCGTAATCCGCAAAGCCGCGAATGTCGTACCAGTACTCGCCCGGCCATCCCTGCATCTCGGTGGTCTGCGGGCTGGAACCATTCGTGTAGTCGGCCGGCGCGAAGTTCGAGCTGTCCGGCTCGGCCTGCTGTGCGCCGGCTTCGATGTAGCAGATGCTGTATTTCCCGGCCGCGTGCAGCGCCTGCACCAACGGTGACGGGCCGGTCGGGACGCCGCCGCCCGTATTGGAGTCGGCGAACATGTCCGTGTCCCAGATGTTGGCTGATCCGGGCGACGGATAAGCGCCGGTGACGCTCGGCAGACCCGCCGGACCGCTCGACGGCGGACTGATCTCCCAATACCACTGGTCCTGCCCCGTGGGCGGCAGCTTGTACGTCGCCGCCGCCGCCGGTGGGGCAAAAACGCCCAGCGCGGCGATCGCCATCGCCAGACACCTCTTCATGGTTCCGGTCCCTCCGCCTGAGAATGGGCGCCGCCCAGAGGCGGCTCTGCCAACCGCGCCCTTTTACCCGCTCGAGCGGTTTCAAACCATCAATTTGCGTCGCTGGTTGTGTTCTTGCGAAACCTCAATCACCTTGTGCGAGCTTTCCGCAGCTTTAGCGCCCGCGACTTTGTAATTGACGGTTCCGACGGCGTCTGGCCGCGCCAGCGCCGGTCGAGCCCTGGCGCGCCAGCTCCAGCCGAGGTCGCAGAGAATCCCGTTCGCGCCCGGTTCCGGTTAGGCTGAGACCCCAATTCTCGGCGCATGGCCTGGGCGCCTGCGCCCTCGGGCTGTCGAGGTGCAGCGTCGGATCGAGGAGGTCCCAATGTTTGACGTGCGGCGTTGCTCTTTGGCAGCGGCGGGAGCCCGCTCCTGGGTTGTCCTTGCTGTGCTGCTGATGTCTGGCGTGGCTGCCCAGGGGGCCGCGGCGCAGACCATGGCCGTCCCGGCCTACTTCTACCCCGGCTCGTACTGGACGCAGCTGGATCAGGCCAGATCGGGCGTCGGTGTTGCGGTGATGAATCCGGACAGCGGCCCGGGAGCTGGCCAAAATCCAAACTACGTCGGTGCGGTTCAGTCAGCGGAGGCGGCTGGCATCAACGTCGTGGGCTACGTTTACACGAGCTACGGGAGCCGCTCGATCGCTGCGGTGGAGTCCGACATCAGCGACTATTACAGCTGGTACCCCGACCTGGACGGCATCTTCCTGGACGAGGCCAGCACCAACTGCGGCAACGAGCCTTATTACGCGGCACTCGACGGTTACGTCAAGAGCAAGGGCGGAGCTGGACTGACGGTTCTCAATCCGGGAACTCAGACGAATCAGTGCTATGAGCCCGCCGCGGACATTCTCCTCACCTTCGAGGGATCAGACACGCAGTACGTGAGTTCATACTCGGCGCCCTCCTGGGTCGCTCGCTATCCGGCGTCGCACTTCTGGCACGTGATCTACGGGACGTCGACGGTGTCGGCGATGGCAACCGCCGTCCAGCTCAGCAAGGCGCGTAATGCCGGATATGTTTACGTAACCCCCGCAACACTCCCAAACCCGTATGACGTGCTTCCGACCGGCCTGTACTGGTCTGGCGAGCTTGCCGATATCGGCACCGCCGGGCGTGGCGGCGGCCGGCACGGGTAAGGAGTCGACAGGTGCTCCGCTGGCGAGCTTGCCGACATCGGCACCGCCGGGCGTAGCGGCGGCCGGCACGGGTAAGGAGTCGACAGGAGCTCCGCACCCGACGGGTCAGCGAACGACGAGCTCGAGCTCCGTCCCGCCGCCGGGACGGGAGCGCGCGCTCAGCCCGCCGCCGAGCGCCGCGGCGCGAGCACGCATCGTCCGCAGGCCCATGCCGGATCGGTTGGCGTCGGTGATCCCGGATCCGTCGTCGGTGACGAGCATGAGAAGCTGTCTGTCCTTCTCAACCAAGACCACATCGACGCGGCGCGCGTCACCGTGGACAGCCGCGTTGACGATTGCCTCGCGCGCAATGCGGACGACGTGCTCGCGCTGCGGAGGTTCCAAGTCGTTCCTACCGGTCAGTGGCGTGGCGGTCTCGATTCTGACGTCGATCCACAAGCCGTGGCGGTGACGGAGCTCGCTCGCGATCAGGCGCAGCGCTGCTTCGGTGGTCGGAGCGGTGGATGCCGACAGGTCCGCGATTACGCCGCGCGAGGTGGCGAGGGCGTTTCGAGCGGCGATCATGAGTGGATGCTGAGGTTCCAGCTCGGAGCCGAGCCGCTGTCCCTGCGCGGCGATGCAGGCCAGATCCTGGGCCAGCCCGTCGTGCAGGTCGCGAGCGATCCGTTCACGCTCCGAGCTGATCGCCGCAAGCGCTTGAGCGCGTCGCCTCGTTGCGTATTCCCAGTACGCGCTGGCGAGCAGCAAGGCAAACGCCGCGAGGCGCAAGCCCTCGCGCGGAGTGATCCAGTCGGTGGCCACGGCGGGTATCGCCAGGTATTGCAGCCGAGCCCCGGCCAGCAGGAATGACGCTCCGGCCAGGAGTCCAGCGTGGGTTTCTCCGCGCCTGCCGCGGCGAAAGAACGCGAGCGCGGACACGAGCATCACGGCCGCCGCGATCATCTGGACGGCGAGCGACACCGGATGGTTGACGGCGCCTTGAATCCCGGCGTCATGCATAGTCGCGCTCCAGTGCGAGCCCCTTGCCTGCTGGAGCAATTCCGCAATCACCACGATGCCTGCGCTGGCGAGGATGGCTCCTCCGACCATGCGCCGGCCCGGGTGCCGAATCAGCTTGCCGGGGGCGAACGCCGCGGCCGCGAACGCAGCCGAGACGATCACGTCGCAGGCGAGCCTCGCGCCGCCACCGGACTCGGGTCTCGCGCCACCCGCAAGCGCGGGGGTAACGCAGTAGACGAAATCAGTGAGCGCCGCTGTGATGAGCGCGCATAGGAGCAGCAGATCGGGCAACCGACCGCTCTGCTGGAAGTTTCCCGCCAGTAACCGCGCGGCGAAGATCGCCGCTAGCGCGATCATCGTCTCGAGCGCTGCGCGGCCGCTGGGGTTGGTGACGTGCATCGGCCTGACGAGCTCCAAGCCGATCAACATCGCCGACAGAATCCCCGTCGCGACGGCCAAGCGCATGAACCAATCTGGCCTCAGGCCTGCCCTCGACAGCCCGACAGGCGAGGCGGTAACCCCGATACTCATTTTCTTGCCCCCAAGCTTCGTGACCTGGGGAGGTGAGGTCCGTCGTCAGGGCAAAAATACATGCCCGTCCGACTCCGGCCGCGCCGCCCCCGGCACAACGCCTTTCCCTCAACCCTAGACAGAATTTGGGGTCTAGACGTTCCTTGCCTTGGTAAAAGCTACCAAACATGTAGCCGTCTTGTCAATGTTTGGCCAAGGATGACCAAACGTCCTTGTGGGCGGTCGGGGTCAGCCAGGGAACCTCGACGGCGCCGAGCGCGCCGGAAAACCTAGGGGAACATGCAGTAGGTACCGAGCGCGGAAGCGTTCAGCCGCGAGCGAGCGTAGGCCCAGACATAGCGGGGATGGGCATACCAATAGATCAATTCGAACGCGCCGACCATGTACGTCTGCTGGCCCGGGCGAACGCCAATCGGCGCCCAGGTCCACGGATTGAGCGCGCCCGCCGGCGTCATCCACGTGTCCACTCCGGAAGGGGTCGCCCACCAGCGATACCAGCTGCTGTTGTTGACCCCGTTGGTTCCGAGCCAGCGCCAGCCGTTCGCCGGGGTGTACCACGCCACCCACGGCCTGACGTCGATGATCACCGGGGGCGTCACGGTGAAGTTCGGCGCGACCAGGTAGGGCTGGTAGGGGCCAAGGAGGCTGCACTCGACCCCGCCGTTGCTCCAGTAGCTCGGTGGGGCAGGCCGCGCCTCGAGCGTGATGGAGAAGCGCTCGGCAGTGCCCGCGCCGAGCGCGACGCGGGCGACCGTTGACCCCAGCGTCACCAGCCGGTTGGCAGCCGCCGGTCGGAGTGACAGCTGAGCCGATCCCTGCCGAGCACGACAGGCGTAGGCGCCGCGGGCGAGGACGCCGGAGCCGAGCGCGGAAGCGGTCAAGCTCACCTGCCCGCCCGTCCGACACGCGATGGTCAGCGTCAGTGCTCGCCGGTGAACCAGCACGAAGCCACCTTTCAGGCCGGGGCCTGGGAAGTTCGTCGGCAGCGAACTGGCGGGTCCTACCTGACCCGCCACCGGTACGGTTCCAGGCGGGGGTGGGGTGGGGAAACCTTGTCCCGCCGTGGGCGGGGGGCCGGGGAGGGACGGGACCGTGCCGGCCCAGGCCGAGGACGGCAACGCCAGCAATGCCATCGTCAGCGAGGCGGCCGCGGCGAGGCGCCGGACTCGCTGGAACCCGGGAGCGGCGCGATGGGAAGCGGGGCTAGCTGAAAGCACAGAATGGGGAGGATGGGTAGGAGTGTGCGTACTGCCAGATGTACACGGGATGGCTGTACCAGTAGACCGCCTCGAACACGGCGATCACGTACGTGCCGTGGCCCGGAGCTACGGTGATCGGCGCCCAGGTCCATGGATTGACCTTGCCCGAAGACGTCTGCCACTCCGCGACCCCGTTTGGCGTCCCCGTCCAGCGGTACCAGCGGCTTGCATTCGGGCCTTCGGTGCCGAGCCACTGCCAGCCGGTGGCCGCGGTGTACCAGGCCAGCCAGGGCCTCACGTCGATCGTGGTCGCGGGCGTGACCGTGAAGTTCGGCGCGGTCAGCTCGGCCTGATCGGCACCGGGGGCGCCACACTGAAGCCCGAACACGCTCGTCCAGAACCCGGGACTGGCGGAACGTGGTCCAACCATGACCGACTGGCTCTCGGTCGCGCCGTTCTGCTTGAACGAGACTCTGGCCAGGACACTGCCGCTGCCCGTGATCTGCCGGGTGACCCGCTGGTTGAGCGAAAATGACACGGTGCTCCGCCCCGCGACGCATTTGTATCGCGCTTGGCCCGCGGTGCCGGTCGCGAACCCGGGCACGCTCAACGCGGCGCGGCCACCCGTGCTGCACGCGATCTGCAGCCGGAGCCGCCTGCCGCTCAGACCTGCCGACCCGAACAGAAGTCCCGGTCCGGACGGGTCGAGCGGGATGGTCACGGCCGGACCGAATGGTTCAGGCGGCGGGGCCTGCGCCGGAGGAGGCGGCAGCGGGAGACCCGTGCCTGCTCCCGGTGGCGGTCCAGGAAGCCCCGCGGGCCCGCCCGCCGCCTCGGCCTGACCGACATCGGTCACGAAGGCAAGACATACAAGTGCCAGGCCGATGGCGTAGCCGATGTGTCGTTGATGCATGCGCAGCATGGAAGCCAAACGGATCCCCGAAATCAGCATCCGACGCCCGGACGAGTTCCGCCGACGGCCAGGCAGGAGAGGGCGATCTGCGGGGGTTGCCCAGCGCGGATCGTGAACGAGTAGTACTTGCCGATCCAATTCGGGCGCGTGATCGACAGAGTGATCTGCGATCCGGCGGCCAGGTGGTGTTTCCTGAAGGCGGGAACGAGGTTGACCGAGGAGCCGGTCGAGCAGACGCTGCCGGCCTTGGCCGGGCAGGAAGCGCTGTTGGCGGCCGAGGCCTGGAGCTTGGTGAACGGGCAGCCCTTCCCGTGACAGCTGAGCCGCATCGTGCTCGCGTTGCCAAGCCCGAAGACCTGCAAGAACAGCAGCTGGGTGTAATTGCGGCTGTAGTAGAAGGTCCAGCGCACCGTCGAGCTGACGAAGCCAAGCACCACCGGACCGGCTGGGTTCTTGCCGGCGCGAACCATCCGAACCGGCGATGCCGCGCCGGCGAAATTGGGGTCGCCGCCGTATCGGGCGGTGATGCGATGGTCACCGGCCGACTTGTACGTGATCGCGCAGGTCGCGGTGAGCTGTTTGAGTGGTCGGCTACGGCAGCCCTTGATCGGTGCGCCGTGGTCGAAAAAGTGGATCGAGCCGGTGGGCTCGATCGGTCCTGAGTTGCCGACCGGGGGCACGACCGTCGCGACGTAGCTGGCATGCTTGAACAGGGCGACCTGCTTGGTGACGGCCAGCGACACCGAGGTCGAGCCCTGAGCGACCGAGATCGGCTGAACCGCGCTGGTCGAACCTCCGACCAGGGATCCGCCTGTGGGGTGATACGTGACCGCCAGTTGTTGGTCGCCGGCACTGAAGGAGGCCTGACAGATGACGGTGATGCTCTGAGCGCTCGACGTGAAGTTCTGATTGGCGCACCCGCTGATCGGACCGGCGGCGTTTTCGAAGGTCAAGGACCCCGCCGGGGCGGCGTTGCCCGAGCCCGACGTCACCGTCGCGGCCAGTGTGACGGTCTGATTCGTCACGGGCGCATTCGGCGCCACCGACAGCGTGACCAGACTCGTCGTGGTGACGATCGCGCTACGGGCGGACGCCACCGCGGTGCCGGCACCGCCGGTGTTGGACGCCGTCTCCATGACGGCGATGGCCTGCCCGACGTCGGCCGCGGTGAGCGTGTAGGACTGGTTGGTGGCTCCGGGGATTCCGCTGCAGCCCCCGGCGCTACAGCGTTCCCACTGGTAACTGAACGACCCGGGATTGCCGCTCCAAGTGCCGTGCGAGTCGACCAACGACTGCCCTTGCTGTGCCGCTCCGGACACGGTCGGAGGTGAGCTGCTCACCGGGACCGGCACGACTTTTGCGGGCGTGGTGATCACAGGTGTGAGTGGCGACGCGGCCGGAGCACTGTTGCCGCCGGCGTTGGTCGCGGTCTCGAGCACCAGGAGCGTGCCGCCGACATCGGCGGCCGCGGGCGTGTAGGTCTGAACGGTCGCGCCGCTGATCGCTACACAGTTGGCTCCGGCGCTGTCACAGCGGTCCCACTGGTAGCTGTAGGCAGTTGGGCTGTTCGTCCAGCCGCCGTGTAGCTCGGTGAGTACGCTCCCCTGTTGGTAGAGGCCCGTAATCGACGGAGCGAAGGATTCGGTCGGGACCGGAGGGACGACGACGGCGGTCGGGACCGACGCGGCCGGCGTGCTGATACCGCCGGTGTTGGTCGCGGTTACCAGGACCTCGAGCGTCTTGCCGACATCGGTTGCGGCCACCGCGTAGGTCGCGGCGGTGGCACCCGTGATCGCGGCGCAGGTTGCGCCGCTGCAGCTGTCCCACTGGTAGGTGTACGAGACGGGGGTGTTGGTCCACGTGCCCGTGCCGGCCGTGAGCGTTTGTCCTTGCTGGGCGGTCCCGGTGATCGCCGGAGCGACCGAGATGACTGGCGCCAGCGCGGTAACGGTGGCGGTTGCCGCCGATGTCGCCGCCGTGCTGTTGCCGCCGGAGTTGCTGGCGATTACCGCAACCTGCATCGTGTGGCCGACGTCGGTGGCGGCGATCACGTAGGTGGAGCTGTTAGTGCCGACGGCGGTGCAGGTGGCGCCGGCGCAGCTCGTCCACTGGTAGGCGAAGGATGTGGGGCTGTTGGTCCAGCCGCTCGTGCCGGCGGTGAGCGTCTGTCCCTGCTGGGCCGTTCCTGAGATCGTCGCCACCCCGTTGGCAGGCGGCAGCGCGGTCACGGTAGCTGTTGGGGCCGAGGTCGCCGGGGTTCCGCTTCCGCCGGAGTTGCTGGCAGTCACCACCACCACGATCGTGTGGCCGACGTCGGTGGCGGCGATCACGTAGGTGGAGCTGGCAGTGCCGACGGCGGTGCAGGTGGCGCCGGCGCAGCTCGCCCACTGGTAGCCGAAGGAGGTGGGGCTGTTGGTCCAGCCGGTCGTGCTGGCGGTGAGCGTCTGTCCTTGCTGGGCCGTTCCTGAGATGGTCGCTACGCCGTTGGCGGGCGGCGGCGCGGTTACGGTTGCGGTCGCGGTGGAATTGGCGGTCGCGGTGCCGTCGGTGGCGGTCGCCGTCTCCAGGACCTCGATCGTGGCTCCGACGTCCGTCGAGGTCAGCGTGTAGGACGATCCCGTGGCGCCGTTGGGAGTGCAGGTTGCGCCGATGCAGTCCTCCCACGCATCCATGACAGTGAAGGCGGGGTCGGTTGCGTCCGTCCAGTTTGCCGGGGCCACGTTCAGCGTCTGTCCCTCGACCGCGTTCCCGGAGATCACAGGCCCGGTCGTGAACGTCGGCGCCGCTTGGGCGGCGGCTGGCAGGAGCCAGCCGCCGATCCCAGCTGCCAACAAACAGCACGCTAGCCGTGTGCGACGAGACACCCGCACGACTCCGCGCCTCGATCCCGACTTGTCTCTCACGTCAGGTCTTGACGCTCAGAGTCCCGCGGGTGAGCTTCGCTGCCCCGGTGGGCTGCTTCGTCGAAATCGCCAGCGTTCCGTGCAGCGTGCGATGTTTCCCGGCGGCCGCGGACGCCATTGCCCGCTTCGGCACCGTGACCGCGATCCGGGTCGTGTTGGTCGCCTTGATCCGGAAGGTGTGGCTGACCGTCTTGCCCATCATCTTCAGCGTGAACTTGCCGGTGCAGAAGTGGTTCTTGGCCGGCTTGCCGTTCTTCGCCTCGCACTTCAGTGAGACGGTCGCGGTGCCCTTCTTGATCGACACCGTCTTCGGGGCCACTTGCACCGCCACGTAGTAGAGCGGAGCCTTGGTCGGTGCCGGCGCTGCCGGCGGGGCCGGCGGCGTCTGGTTGATCGGCTTCCCGCCCGTCGCCGGCGGTCCGCCCGGCGCGGAACCCGTCGGCGGGGTCACGATGACCGGGGTGGTCGGCAGTGCAGGCCACGCCACGAGCGCGGTGTAGGTGCTGGTGCCGGTCGGCGCGTTGGTCCAACCAGACTGGGTGCCCGCGTACGGCGTGCCGATGGTCGTCCCGGTAAGCGGAATCTCGGTCGCCGCGCCGTTGTTGTTGACCGTAACGACGTTCCCGTCGATGTAACCGGAGATCTGGCTCTTGTTCGCCGCGGCCCAGCCCGCTTGCTCGTTCAACAGGGTCCCAATCTGAGGCATCGTGAGCTGCTCGATCGGGGCGTTACTCGCGAAGTACGCGTTGTACTGCGTCAGCAGCGGGGTGACCGTCTGGTAGAACAGGCCGTCACCCTGGCCCGTCTGGTCCATCAGGTTGGTCTGATGGAAGTAGTGCGGGCGCGGGTCGTTACCCATCATGTGCTGGAACATCCCCTGGTCGATGCTGGCAACGATCTGAGCGATCGTGAACGGGGTGCCGGCGGGATTGCACGTGGTCACGTTGGCGATCGGCGTGCAGGTCGGCAGGTCGTAGAGGGTCTGGTACTCGTCGACCTCCTGCGCGCTGGTCGCGACGTTGTAGTAGATGTTGGTCGGGTAGCGCGGGATCGCCGTGGCGCCCGCGTCCTGGAAGGTCGCGCCGGGCGCGTCCTCGGCTCCGGCATAGGTGCCGGTCGCGAACGATCCGTCGGACGGGTTCGGGTACGGCTTGGACGCGTCCGAGCCGAAGTACTTGATCCCGCCGTCCAGCGTGCCCGCGAACGCCGCGTCGAGCACCGGGTTCTGCTCATACGGGCTCTCGACCGCGGCTCCCTCGTCGGCGGGGATGCTCGTGGCCGTCGGTGCACCGCTGCTCCCGGTGAGCGCCCCGGCAGCACCCGTGTCGGTGAACGTCTTCTGGATCGCGCCCCCGCCAGTGGTGTTGGTCGTGGAGCTTGGGTTGGTGAAGTCGCTTGTGGTATTGGCCGGTACGGCGCCGAGCGACGTCCACGCCCCGATCGTGCCCGTCGTCGCGGGCGCCACCGGAGCGGTGTACGGCGCGCGGTAGAGCGTGTACTGAGCCGCGTGGCAGACCGCGCCCCAGGTGAGCGTGACCGAGTTGTTCGGAGCCGCGACCGTTACCGGTGCGGACACCGAGGCGGCCGATTGCCCGGTTCCCGGGACCGGGGTCGCCCCCGGCGCACCGCTGTTGAACTGGTCGGTGACCGCGTAGACGTAATCACCGGCCGCCAGCGCGCCGGCGGTGGGCGTGGTGGTGGTGGCCGCCGTCGCCGTGTCGAGCGCCGGCGGGTCGACCTGGCCGGGGTTACCCGGCAGCAGGTTGGCGATGCCCGAATGCTCGCCGGTGATGATCACGTTCGGGTTTTCGGCGCCGAGCGCGTCGTCGGGGCTGGTGCTCGAGGTAAGCCCGAGGCCCCCGGTGTTCGGATTACCGGACGCTGCCTTGGTTGAGCCCCAGTTGGTGTTCTGGTTGAGCTCGGCCTCGATGTAGTTCTGCGTGGCGCAGCCCTCGTCGATGTTGGGGTGATCCCAGGTGTGGCTGATCCAGCCGAAATCATTCGTGTAAGGCTTACCGGTCAGCGGATCGTTCGACTGGAACTGCGCCAGCAGCGGATCGGTTCCCGGCGCTGCGGTGTTGCACCCGGTGCTGCTGCCGCCCGATCCCGTATCGCCGCCCACGGCCACGGTGCAACCCGCCGCGAACGCGACGCTGCCGCCACCGTTGAACAGCATGTCGATCCGGAAGTTGTTGGTCTTTGACCACGTCGCTGCATTGGTGACATCCGCCGGGACTTCACGCAGGGCGTTGGCCGGCGTGAAGTCGGTGGTGTGCGTCGCCGTATCCCAGGCGTCGTCGGCGAGGAAGTTGTCGTCGATGTCGGTCTCGAGATAGTTGCGCTGGTCGCCGAAGTAGGTGTTGCGCGTCAGCCAGTCGAGCTCGCCATGGCGGAGCAGCTGGCTCTGGAGGTAGTACTGGTTCTCGTTGAAGGTCTGGAACATCGTCTGACGCCCGTCGGAGCTGGTGTAGATGCCGAGCAGGGTGCTTCCGCCAGGGCCGGAGGCCAGCGTGTCGACGTTGGCGCCTGCCAGTGGCGTCGCCTGATACGCGAAGGTGGCCTGGGTCGGGTCGACCGTCAGCTGCTTGAGGTACGGGAAAGCGCTCGAGCCGTCCGCGGTCAGGGTCAAACCGGTGGACAGTGGAAGCGTGGCGCCGCTGGCCGCAGTGTTCATCCCGAAGTCGCTGCTGGGAGAGGCATAGGCGGTCAGCTGGCGAACCGAGAACTGGTGCTCGAACGTCTGAAGGGTGGTCCACTGAGCCGTGCTCATGCCGACCGTGCCGGAGATCGCGACCACGACACCCTCGTAGTTCGCCACCTGCGTTCCATCGGAGGCGGTCGACGACAAAGCGGGCAGCGCGGAGAACGTGCTGGCTCCACCAGGTGTCGGCTCTCCGGCGGCGGGCGTCGTCACGACCGAGTCGAACGGGACGCCCTCGCGGTTGAGCGTGTTCTCCCAATCCTGATACGACGGTTCATTGGTGTTGTCGGTGACGAGCAGGACCTTCATCCCGATCTGCTGCGAAACGGATGCAGCCGACGCCGGCGAAGCTGCTCCCCCGAACAGTTGCGTGGCGCCGAACAGCGCCAGAAGGAACGTGATTGCTACACCCGCCGCCCAAGGCAGACCAAAGAACCGTTTCATCCGAAAGCTCTCGTTCATGCGTGATTTCGAGCGACAGATCACAGATGCACTGGCACAGCCGATGCGTCACTGTGGACCCTCGCGCCCCGAATATGCTCAGCAGTGTGTGGGCAGGCGAGCGCATCGCCAATGGGCTTTCTCGCCCTTCCTGCGTTCATAGCTGAACGCGCGGCTTTGGCTGCCTGCTACCTTATGCTCTCGGAGTCGGAACGCGGCGTTGGCCCCGGCGATCGGGGCGAGGCTGCCAAAAGGGGGCAAGGTGAGTGACGGGGCCGGATCTCATGGAAACACGCTGGCTGTACTGCTGGCAGACGACCAGGTTCCCGCGCGGGCGGGGATCAAACGCGCGATCGAGCCTCACGGCCTGCACGTTGTGGCCGAGGCGTCCAGTACCGACGAGGCCGTTCGGCTGGCGATTGCGCGGCAACCGGACATATGCGTCCTCTCTGTCACTCTGCCCGGCAACGGGATCGAGGCCGCGCGCCTGATCAAACAGTCGCTGCCGGCGACGAAGATCGTGATGATGACGGCCGAGGCGCGGGAGGAGGACATGTTTTCATCCGTGCGGGCGGGTGCCGACGGCTATCTGCTGATGAGCATGCCGGCCAGTCGACTTCCCCATGCGATTCTTGGCGTAGCCAACGGTGAGGCGGCGCTGCCGCGGGCGATGACCGCCCGCCTGATGGTCGAGTTTCGTGGGCGGGGAACCAAACGTCGCGTGGTCGTGCCGACGTCCAATCGCGAGGTCGAGCTGACGGCGCGCGAGTCCGAGGTCCTCGACCGATTGCGCCGGCGCGAGCGGACCGCCGAGATCGCCGCACGCCTGGGCATCTCGGAAGTGACCGTGCGGCGGCATGCCGCCTCGGTGCTGCAAAAGCTCGGTATGCCCAATCGTCGGAGCGCGATCGAGATGTTCGAGCGCGACGAGCGACCGGAAGCGCGGAGCGTGAACGGGGCCGACGGGGCCCTATCCCACCGAACCGCACTCGCAGAGGATCGTCCCCGGAGACGCTGAGACCCAGGCCGACCGGCTGCCTCCGTAGTCGCTCCCCCCGAGCGTGCCGGTCAACGGAACTTCGAGCGTCCTGCGGGCGCGATTGACGATCGTGATCGTGGTGCCCTCGAGATAAGCGTGGATCCGGCCGTCCGCGGCAGCCTTGCGCCAAGCTTGCAGGCGGAGTAGAGATCTGCCGATCTCGGTCAGCGTCGGCTGAACGATCGGCATCGAGGGAAGGATCAAGCCCTGGTAGAGGTTGAGCACGGCGTCCACCAGCGTGCACAAGAGTGATCCGCGTGCATCCGTTCCGTCCGTCAGGAGATTGCTCTGGTGGAAGTAGTGCGGGCGCGGATCGTTCCCAAGCACCTTGCCCAGGATCCGTCGTGCCTCGACCGAGACGAGCTGGGGCCAGGATTCGTCGCGCGCGCGGCCCGTGCTCCGCAGGCGATCCAGGAATTGTTCGGCGGTGGCGACATCGTGGGCCAGCACCGTCGGATACCGCGGTATCGCGAGGGCGCTCCCGGTGACGAACGGTGTCCCGGCAGCGACCGGTTGGCGGTTTGACTCGAAGTGGCCCGACGAGTAAGGGCGCGATGCGTCACAGGCCAGGAAGCGGATCTCGCGGGCGGTGAGCGCCGGAGCCAGGTTCCGGTTCTCGCCGCGCGGCGGCGTGGCGGCCAGATTGGCGAGTCCAGTGTGCTCTCCGGTGATCAGTACGTGCGGCTCAAACGCGATGCCATGCTCCGCCGCCCACTCCTCGTTGCCGGCGATCTCGCGCTCGATCGTCCCGCGAGACGCTTCATCGAGGTTTCGGTGCTCAAAGGTGTGGTTGATCCAGCCGAAAGCGTCGCGGTTGGTGAGCAGCGCCTCGAGCAGCGGATCGTGGTCGAGACCACGCTCGCGCGCATATCGCTCGCTGCCGGCGCCGTTGCAGGCCAGGTCGAGCCGGAGTCCCCGCGCACGTGACCAGCCAGCCGTCCGCGTTGCATCCTCGGCGGTCATGCGAAGCATTCCATCGCCGTTGGTGGCCGTGGCGTGCCGCTCCAGGTCCCAGCTGTGGTTGGGCAGCAGGACGTCGTCGACTTGAAGCGTCAGGTAGTTGCGCTGATAACCGAGGTGCGCCCCGCGAGTCAGCCACGAGAGCAGGCCGTGACGGAGGAGCTGGCCGTGGACCTGGCTGCTGTTGGCGTCGAACGTCTGAACCATCTGCTCGCGCCCATCTCGATCGCGATGGATCCCGAGGAGGCTGGAGCCGTCGGGGGCGAGCAGTAGCGTCTCGAAGCACTCGTCAGGATCTGGCGTGGCGAGATAGCCCCAGGTGCCGCGGTCGATCGGCACGGTTCCTCGCAGATAGGGAAACACCTCGAGCCCCAGCTCGGTCAGCGAGGCCGTGATGCCGTCAAGCCTGCCGGCCCATGTGGCCGGCGCGAGCCCGTACTCGCGGCCGGGGTACGCAGAGGCCGTGAGGCGCCGCAGCCCGAGCTCACGCTCGACCCAGTCAAGGGCGCCGCGCTGTTCCCGGTCCAGCAGAGACTCGATCAGCCCGCCCTGGGCGAGGATCAGCGCCTGGTAGCAGGCGGTCTGCCGGTCGACAATCCTCAGCGCCGATTGCTGAGCGACCAACGCGACGGCATCGAACGGCACGCCGGCACGCGCCAGCGATGTTTGCCAGGCCTCGAATCCCGGCTCAGTTCCGGTCTCCCCCAGCAGCAGGATTTTCATCGCGGCGCGCATCGGTGCGGGCTTCGATGACTCTTCGGGGGTCACCGCGCCCGGGCGCAATCATTACAGAGCGGTTTGCCCGTCGGGAGCCGGCGATCACACGAAGTTCACGCTCTGAACATAAATCCAGCTTGCGGGCCATTGGCTACCACGGCTGGTGCGCCGACAATCCTGGACGTGAGGGCCGGACGATACGGGCAGCCATCCGCGGAGGCGGGAGAACGGCGGCGCGCTGCGAAAGCTGAGGGGCGCCGAATGTCTCCGCTCGTCTTGGATCGCCGCGTCGCACATGAGGGTCGCGTCGGCAGTTCCGCTCCGATCTCTCCGCGAGCGGCCCCGCATGACATG
The DNA here is from genome assembly GCA_963836715.1 of uncultured Solirubrobacterales bacterium. Classification (GTDB taxonomy): domain Bacteria; phylum Actinomycetota; class Thermoleophilia; order Solirubrobacterales; family Solirubrobacteraceae; genus Palsa-465. The sequence goes on along the minus strand of CAWIKH010000006.1, from coordinate 694,943 downwards.
GAGATCGCGAAACCCGAGGCTGGCTCTCGTACACGCCCGCGCGTATTGCTGATTACCGAGGGCACCTACCCATACGCGGTCGGAGGAGTCAGCTCGTGGTGTCACGCCCTGCTCAACGGACTGCCCGACATCGACTGGGAAATCCTGCCGATACTGGCGGGCAGCAAGCACCAGCGCCCGACCGTCAAGCCGCCGGCAAACGCGAAGTTGCTCCGTTCAATCGACCTGTGGTCCGAGAGTCGTCCGCCGCGGCGCCTGCGCGCTCGCCGCGCCACCGACCGCGGTTCCCTCCCCGCGCAGCTGTTGCGCGGGCTCATGCCGTGGGAAGGCGATCTCGAGGGTCTCACGACCTCCCTGGTTCGCTGCCGGCGCAATCCGGAGTCGGTCAGGCCAGAGTTTCGCGGCCGAGAAAGCTGGGAGACATTCGTCTCAGAACTCGAGCGATTGCTGATGGAAAGCCATCGGGATTCGGCGCCGGCGCCGATCTACGACGCGATCGAGGCGGCAAGGTTGTATCAGGCGCTCTACTGGGTTGCTCGTACTGCTGCCGTACCCACACCCCGGTGTGACCTGATTCACGTCACCGCGGCGGGATGGTCGGGCATTCCAGCAATCATCCACAAGGCGCTATATGGCACGCCAATACTGCTCACCGAGCACGGGGTATACGTTCGCGAGGCCTACTTGGCCTCGGTTCGCGCAGCGGCGGCTAGGCCGGGCAATGGGCATATCTCGCCGAGGCTCGCGCTCGGGATGACGCGGGCTATCTACGCCGCTGCGGACGTCATCGCCCCGGTCACCGAGGCCAATGCCGAGTGGGAGCGCGGGCTCGGCGTCGATCCAGCCAAGATTTGCGTGATCCCGAACGGGATCGAACCACCGAAGGGACGGACCGCTCCTCCCAACATCCAGAGAGTGATCACGATGGGAAGGCTGGATCCGCTCAAGGATGTGCAGACCATGTTGCTGGTCGCGCGCGAGGTAACCCGCCGTCTGCCCGACGCGCAGTTCGAATGCTGGGGCCCGCCGACGCTCGGCCAGGAGACGTACGCCGAGGCTTGCGGCGTCATGCACCGGCAGCTGGGGCTCGGCGAACGGTTTCGGTTCATGGGTGGTACCAGCGATCCGCACGGTGCGATTCGCAGCGGCGACCTGGTGCTGATGACGAGCATCTCGGAGGCAATGCCGATGGCTCTGCTCGAAGCGATGGGGCAGGCTCGCCCGATCGTCGCCACGAGCGTTGGCGGTGTCCCGTCGGTCATCCAGGGCTGCGGTCTGGTCGCGCCTCCCGGCGATGTCCACGAGCTTGCCGCCGCCGTCATCACCCTACTCCGCGATCCCGCGCTGGCCGCACAGTTCGGGCGGCGGGGATACGAGCGGGTGTATCGCTGCTTCACGCTTTCGCGCTGCCTCGGAGCCTATGACCGGCTGATCCGCCAGCTGTCCGAGACGGCGGCGGCATGAGCTCGGCGAATGGGACCGCGCGCGAGCTTGGGGAGCTCAGCGCGGCGAGCCCCCCTTCGGCCTCGATCGACTCTCACGCTGAGGCGGTGCTCGACGCTCGCCTCGGACGTCAGGCACGGGACGTACTCGAGGCGACTGTGGTCCTCGAGGCCTGGACGGGACGCCCTGCCAAACGCGCCATGGCTTCCGCGCGACGCCTGGTCAGCTTCGATGGCCCAAGTCTGCGGGCCATGAGCGACCTCGACCCGTTCGACGATTCAAGTCAGCACAGCGTCGTGGCCGAGGGCATCACCTTGGTGCTGCTGATCCTATCCGTCGCCGCGTGGGCATCGCCGATCAGCAAGCAGCTCGGCCCCAACGTGCTCTCCGACGCAATTCGGGTGGCGCTGCCGATGGCCGTCGCGCTCCAGTGGGGACTGCGAAGCCGGTACCTGAGCCGCCCCGAAGGGCTGGAGTGCCTCGCCCGCGACCGTGCTTCCGTGCTGTTGTTCCTGTTGCTGGTCGACCTGCCGCTGCTCTGGTTTCACCCCTGGGGGGCGGTGGCGGCGATGCTCGTGCCAGTCTGGGTCGGAGGCACGGTCCTCACCATGCGGGGCTGGGGCCTGCTCTATGCGAGCGTGCTCGTAATCGGCACGGTGGCCATGGGGCGTGCGGTCGACCCGTACATCGTGCTCGGCTCGCTCGCGGCGATCACGCTACTGCTGTGCTTTGCCGCCGTGGGGTCGGTGCAGCGCCGGACCGATCTGCGCTCCGGCGCCATGCGCCGAGCCGTGCTGGCGGGAGTGATCGGAGGCTTCATCGGCGCTCTGCTCGTAGCCGATCCCAGCCTGGGGTGGGGTGTCCACGGCCTGCATCCGGCGATCGCGCTGCTGCCGTCCGCGATCGGTAGCTTCTGGGGCGGGTATTACCTGTGGAACTTCTACGACGCGGTTCCACGGGGTCTGCGCGGCGTGCCGCTCAAGGGGGCAAGCCGGATCGCGCTGTCGGACCCGGCTATGTCGATCTTCGTCGGCGGAATCGCACGACTGGTGGGCGCGACGATCGTGCTGTCGGCCGTCGTCATCGCACTCGGACAGTGGACCAACGGCACCGATGACCTGAGCGTGTTCGTGGCCTTTGGGCTCGTTGGCCTGGTGTGCTTGCTGGTAGGTCTACTCGAGGCCTTCTCGCTTCACCGCGCGGCGCTGATAGCGACCGCCGCCGCATTGGCCACCGAGCTGGCGTGGCGGAGCGCTATCCACCCACACGTCGCGGGCGGGGCGCTCGTAGCCGGCGCTGCGGTCGGCGTGATTCTAAGTCTTCCGGTGCTGCTGGTTCGGCTGGCACGATCTGGCGGGGTACTCGCCACGACGCTTTGGATCCAATAGCCGGACCCACCCCGGCGGACAGCGACAAGTTCACGAGAATGAACGATTTTGCACGAGGTGACCCATGTACCAGCTTGCCGACGACGGTCAAAGTAGTTGCAGTAGCGAGAAGAGTCGAGCCTAGGGGCGTTTGATCCGCCCCTGCAATAGCGGATCCCACCGGATCCAGAACGGACCTCGTATCGTGTTTAGATCAACCGCTCGAACAAGCTCCTCCAACGGCACGGAGGCCGTGGTTGAGATCGCTGGCGCCGGCGGCCAGGGCAACTCCAACCAGCCAGAGCCGTCGACGGTGGCACGGCTCGACACAGAGCCGTTCCAAGGCTTCAAGCGCAGGCTCGTGCGGGCCCGGGGTCTGATCGAGGAGCAGGAGTTCACCGGCTCCCCCGATCAGGAGGACGATCTGAGGCTTCAGGTGATGCTCCTCCAAGAGGAAAACGCGCGCCTCAAGGCCGCCCGTCACAAGCCGGCGGATCCGGGCAGCCTGATCGAAGAGGTGAGGGCGCTCGCCGACTCGAGTTCGGTGAATGACCTGCTCGATGAAACGTGGAGCGTGCTCGGCGAGTGCCTGGCGCTCCGCGAGGGACTCGACCGAGCCTGCATCGAGATCCAGGCCGCGATGACTTCCGTGCGAGAGCGCCTGAGCACGCTCGGCGTCAAGATCGAGAGCATCGCTCCCGGCGAAGTCAGTGCCCAACACCAAGATGAAGTCAGTGCCCAACACCAGGATGAAGTCAGTGCCCAACACCAGGATGAAGTCAGTGCCCAACACCAGGATGAAGCCTCGCTTTCAGCCTGAGCCTCGACCGGCGGCCCGGGAACTCGACCAGCGTGTCAACGATGCGCTCACCGACCTGAGCGCGTATGCGTTGACGCTCGACACCGAATGCCATCGGCTGGAGGTTCGCGTCCTCCAACTCGCCCAACAGGAATCGTCGGCGTCCGAGCGCCGCGCTCTCCTGCGCCAGCGCGCTGAGATGGCCGAGGAGCTGAGCGCCTTTCGCGAGGTCATCAGTGCACTCCACGAGCAGCTTCCTCAGCGATAGGCACATGATCCGATCAGTGACTGAACGCCGGATGGCTCCCTGCCCCCATTGAACCTCACCGTCTGCTGAGTGTTAACTAGTAGGCGTAACGGACTAGGTTCAGCAAAGGGGCTCGCGGGATGTGCGGGATTATCGGCTACGTCGGCTGTCGACCATGTGAACGACTCCTCGTCGACGGACTCAGAAAGCTCGAGTACCGAGGATATGACTCGGCCGGGATCGCCTGGCGCGAGGGCGATCTGGCGCGCTGCGTCAAGACCGTCGGTAACCTTGACTCGCTGGAAGCAGAGTTAGCGCGCACTCGCGGATCTGGTCCCGCGCTCTCGACCGCGACGGAGGTGGCGTCGATCGGGATCGGACACACCCGATGGGCGACGCACGGCGGTGTCACCGAGCATAACGCCCATCCCCACGAGGACGCCAGCGGCCGTGTCAGGATCGTGCTCAACGGGATCATCGAGAATCACCTCGAGTTGCGCGATCGCCTGGCCGCGGACCTGGTTGCGTTGCGGTCCGACACGGACGCGGAGGTAGTCGCCCACCTGATCGCGCTGAATTACGACGGTGACCTAGCCGACGCCGTGCGCCGCTCGCTCGCCGAGCTCGACGGTCATTACGCGATCGTGGCGATGTGCGACGACGAGCCGGGGGTGCTCGTAGGGGTCAGGCGGGAGTGCCCGCTTGTCGTCGGGCTTGGAGACGGTGAACAGTTCATTGCCTCGTCGATCTCGGCGTTTCTCGCGCATACTCGAGAGGTGGCGGTGCTCAGAGACGGTGAGATCGCGGTCTTGAGGCCGGACGAAGTCCTGGTCTTCGACGTGAAAGGGCTTCCCCATGCGCCGGCTTCCACCGCGGTCGAGTGGGATGAGGATCGCTGTGAGAAGGACGGGTTTGAGACGTTCATGCTCAAGGAGATTCACGAGCAGAGCACGGCGGTGAGAGAGACGGTTGCTCAATGGCGCGCGAACCTGGAGCGTAACGCGAACGGCGTCCTCGCTCCCGATCGGCTGTGCAAGGTGAAGCGAATCATCGTTGTCGCGTGCGGTACGTCGTACCACGCGGGCCTGGCGGCACGAAACGCGATCGAGCGGTGGGCCCGCATTCCGGTCGACGTCGAGGTTGCTTCGGAATTCCGCTACCGCGAGCCGATCGTAGAGAGCGATGCCTTCGTGATCGGCATCTCCCAATCCGGCGAGACCGCCGACACGCTGGCCGCGATGCGCCTCGCCCGAGAGCGCGGGGCGACCGTGGTGGCGGTGACCAACGCGCCGGCCAGTCAGGCGACTCGTGACTCGGACGGGGTTCTGTTCACCCGGGCCGGGCTCGAAATCGGAGTCGCCGCCACCAAGACCTTTGTCGCCCAGGTGGTGCTCCTGTACGAGCTGGCGATCCGCCTGGCGGCGGCCACGGGTGCGCAGTCAGAAGCGACACTCGCTGAACTGCAGGCGGGGCTCGAGGAGTTGCCCGAACTGATCGACCGCGTCGTCGAGTCGGTTGACCAGCCGATTCGGGAACTGGCCGAGCGCTTCGCACTGAGTCCCTTCTTCCTTTACCTCGGTCGACTCTCGAGCCTGCCGGTCGCACTCGAGGGTGCATTGAAGCTAAAGGAGATCTCGTACATACCGACGGATGCGTACGCAGCCGGCGAGATGAAGCACGGCCCGATTGCCCTGCTCAGTCCCGAATCGCCCGTCGTCTGCGCGGCCACAGATCGGCGCGTCCTGCCTAAGCTCCTCTCGAACATCTCGGAGGTTCGGGCTCGAGGTGCCCAAGTGCTGGCGATCGCGAGCGAGGGATGCAAGGAGATCGCCGAGCACGCCGAGCATGTGATCTACATCCCGGATGCCGATCCACTCATGCAGGTCGTCCTCGGCATCATCCCGCTGCAGCTGTTCGCTTATCACATAGCCCGTGCCCGCGGGCTCAATGTCGACCAGCCGCGCAACCTTGCCAAGACGGTCACAGTCGAGTAGGGCGACCGTCGTTCTCGGCGGAGGTCGCGGGCTGGGCTCAGTCCTGCAGGCACTACGCGGCCAGGACTGTGAACTGACGGTGATCGTGAGCATCGCCTACGACGAGGACGTCAGTCAGGAGGCGCAAGCGCGTCCCACCGGCCGCACCGTGGAGGACCTCCGGCGGTCGCTCGAGGCGCTAACAGACGACGAAGGCGCGCTCCTGCGCGCGATCAGGAGACCGCTGACGGTCGGACCGCTAGGAGAGCAGCCGTTGGGCAACCTCGTGATCGGGTCGGTGGCCTCGGCGTTCGGAGACTACGGCACCGCGAGCCGGTGGCTCGGCGAACAGCTGGGCATCGCTGGCGCGGTATTGCCCGCCACGACTCAGACCGTGCCCCGCGAGCTCGAGGTGGTGAAGGAGGAGTCCAGCTGGGTGCCTACAGGCAGTTCGGGTCATGAGTTCAGGCGTCTGAGGTTCGCCTCCGAACGGATCAAGACGCCCGCGGCCGCGGTCGCCGCGATTGAGGAAGCGCGGTGGGTGGTCCTGGCTCCCGGCTCGCTATATCGAAGCGTGCTCTCTACGGCCGCGGTTCCGGACCTGGCCTCCGCTCTCGCGGGCACCCGCGCCCGCGTCGTGTGGATCGCCAACCTCGAGCCCGGCTCGGGCGAGCCGGCCGATACGACCGGCATCGATCATCTCCGCGCCCTCGCGCTGCACGGGGTCCGCGTCGACCTCGTCCTGCACGATCCCTCGGCAACGCTCGGGTTCGATCCTTCGGGACTCAAGAGCTGCGGCGTGAAGTCACTACCACGCACGCTCCGGAGCGGCGACGACACCCGCGTCCACGATCCTGCACGCATTCGCGCGGCACTCGAAGAGATGCTCGGTTCGCGGGCAGGCACCGCGGTTGTGAACTGATCGCGCGGTACGGACTGGCACCACGCTCGCGCGGGTGACGCTCCAAATCGGTGGATGGGTGAACAGCGGCTAGCCGCCGCCGCTCGCTGTTCCGCTTCCGCCGCCGGTGCTGCTGCCGCCGCCCGAGGATGTTCCGGATCCACTCCCCGAGGTGCGATTCGACGAAACTCCGCTCCCGCTCGAAGGTGATCGAGATGGAGCGGGAGCAGGTGCGGGAGGGCTCGGCGGGGGGCTCGGTGCCGGAGTCGGTGCCGGAGTCGGCGCAGGCTGGGTGGTCACGACAGGGCGTGGCGCCGGGGTGATGGTACGGGGACTGCCGGTGCTCACGCTGCCGCTGCCGCGGCTGGCGACATACGTCGGCGTACTGGGTCGGTAAGCCGGGGCCGGTGCTGCGACGTGATGCGGCGAGGCGGAAGCGGGTCGCGCATGGCGCGGCGCCGCTTTCACCCGCGGTGAGTGGTTGACCCTGTGCCGCGATACCGGCTTATGGACGGGGGAAGCCGGATGGAGCACCCGAGGCGCAAGTGCGGCGGGGACGGCGCTGACCGTGGCCGCCGGTCGATTTGCACTGGCGACGACTGACGCGGAGCTCACCTCCCGCTTCGGAGCCTTCATATCCGACGAGCTGAACGCGAGCACCGCCGCGACCGCCATGGCTGACGCCACCAGAACAAGCGCTGCCCGGCGTGCTGTGAACCTTCGCGGCTGAGCTTGGTCTCTCCGGGCGCGGCTCGTCCGCTGGTGCGGGGCGCGTGGCGTCCCCTGGTGGGGGTCCGGGCCATTTGTGCTCGCGGCGTGAGTGCCGGGCTCAGGTGTCTCGGTGCCACGCTGCGTTGTCGCGACGCGTGGGGAGCCGCCGGTGGCCGCCAGCAACATCTCAAGGTTGAACGCTGCGTTCGGCTCGCCGCGTTCACTCGCGCGCTTGAACGCCGCGTTCGCACCCGCGAAGTCGCCGCGCTCGGCGAGGATCGCCCCGAGATTGCCCGCCGCTGCCGCATGGCCTCTCTGGTCAGCGAATCGGTAGGCGCGCTGGGCGCCGGCGAGTTCACCACGCTCGTCGAGCAACACCCCAAGGTTGAAGGCGCCGTTAGGGTCGCCCCGCTTCTGTGCGCGGCGGTACGCCGCCTCAGCGCCGGTGACGTCGCCCCGGTTCTCCAACAACACTCCGAGGTTGACCGCCGCGGCGGCATGACCTCGTGAGTCGGCGTCCCGATAGGCGCGTTCTGCCGCGGCGAGATCGCCGCGCTCCTCCATCAGAACGCCAAGGTTGAACTTGCCGACAGGGTCGGGCCGCTGATCTACTGCCCGGTAAGCGCCCCTCGCCATTCGCCGCAAGCTCTCAGATTTGCTAAGCGATGACTTGATCTAGGAATTGTAGAGCACGATGGACCTGAGTTGGCTGATGTTTTGCCAGTTTGGGGAAAGGATGTGCTATGGGGCATTCTGGTACTGGCAGCTGACGGGGACCCCCAAGGTCGAGCCGGTGGCGGCGACCGACGTCGACGGCTTCGACAACTCGTCCGGCACGGTGGCTGACTTCCACGCCATCGGCCAGCGCATGATCTGCTACATCGACGTCGGGACTTGGGAGAACTGGCGGACCGACGCGAGCCAGTTTCCCGCCACGGCCTTGGGAAACAGCAACGGCTGGCCGGGCGAGCGATGGCTGGATGTGCGTCAGCTCGCGGTGCTCGAGCCGATCATGACGGCGCGCTTGAAGATGTGCCAGCAGAAGGGCTTCGATGCGGTCGAGCCGGACAACATTGACGGCGATGAGAACAACACCGGGTTCCCGATCACTGCGGTTGAGCAACTTGCGTACGACACGTGGATCGCCCAGGAGGTTCACTCACTCGGGATGGCCGTGTTTCAGAAGAACGATCCTGACCAGGCCGCCCAGCTTGAGCCATATTTCGATGGGGTGATCGACGAGCAATGCAATCAATACTCCGAGTGTTCCTCCTATCAGCCGTATCTCAACGCGGGCAAGCCCGTTTTGAATGCCGAGTACGAGGCCTCGCTTTATCCGTCGTTCTGCGCGACTGACCAGGCCGCAGGAATGATGGGTGCTCTGTACGCGCTCGCGCTTGACGGAAGCACATACGACCCGTGCTTTGGCCCGAGCCCGCCGCTGCCTCCGCTTTCCCCCTCTTCCAATACTGGCACTCCCGGTGGCCAAAAGTCCGCGCCTCGGGTACGCATCCGCTCAGTGTTCGCGCCCACCAACCACGTCGTGGCGATGAAACTGACCTGTGTGACTGGACGGTCATTCTGCGCCGGCACCGTTGAGCTCGCTGCGGTCGCCCGTGCGCTGGGTGCACAGAGCCGCCGCTCCCGGATAGCGCCTGTCCTCGGAGAGACGCATTTTCGAATCCTCGTGGGCCGCACCAAACTCATCCTCGTCAAGCTGCGACCGAAGGCGCTGAAGCGACTGTCAGCGAGGAGATCGATCAGCGCCGTCGTCACGGTGACCGCCACGGACGCGGGCGGAGGGGTGGCAGTCGCTCGGCGCAGGGTGAAGTTGAGACTCCGATTGCCAGCGAGCTGACGCCGTCAAGTCGCCGGCGCCGGCGCGCGGTCCTGGATCACCCGCACGCCGTCCTTCGGCGCCAGCGTGATCCCGCGGAACTGGACCTTGGCGAGGTCGGGGTCGGCGGCCCGGAGCGCGCCGGCGCGCTCGAGCACGCGGCCGACGACGATCCGCATCTCCATCAGTGCGAAGCTCGCACCCAGACAGCGGCGGGTCCCGCCGCCGAACGGGATCCACGTGTAGGTGTCGGGCGGGTCGTCGGTGAGAAACCGCTCGGGCCGGAACGCGCGGGCGTCCGGATACAGGTCCTCGCGGCGGTGCGTGATGCGAATCGAGGGGTTGATCTCGACTCCGGGCGGGATCTCATAGCCGTTCAGGCGGAACGGCTCGCCGCGCACGACCCGTCCGACGCCCGGGATCACCGGCCTCAGGCGGAGCGCCTCCTTGACGACGGCGTCGAGATACCGCTCGTCGCCCTGGCGCGCGCGCTCATGCACGGCCGCATCGTGCAGCAGCAGGTCAAAGCACCACGCGAGACCGGTGGCGGTCGTCTCGTGCCCGGCGAGCAGGAGCGTGACGAGCTCGTCGCGCACCTCGCGGTCGGACAGCCGTTGCCCGTCCTCGTCCTCGGCGAGCAGCAGCGCCGAGAAGATGTCGTCGCGCTCGCCGAGCGCGTCGGGCTCGGCACGCCGGCGCGCGATCTCGGCGTAGAGCACCTCGTCGACGGCCTTGCGAGCGGCCTCGAACCGGGCGGTCACGGCGGCGCGGTCGCCGCGGATGAAGGGCAGCGCCGCCAGCAGCATCATCGCGCGCGGTCTCGACAGCGGCTCGAGCATCGCCCGCAGCCGCCGGCGGAGCTCCTCCTCCTCGGCGCCGGGCTCGTATCCGAACACCGCGCGCAGGATCACCCGCAGCGTCAGCGATTGCATGGTGGGAAGCAGCGAGAACGGCTCGCCGACCGGCCAGGAGTCGATCTCGAGGTCGGTCGAGGCGCGCATCGCCTCGGCATGAGCCCGCATCCGCGGGCCGTGGAACGGCCCCGACATCAGCCGTCGGTGGCGCAGGTGCTGGGGGCCGTCGAGCAGCAGCACCGAGCGCTCGCCGACGATCGGGCCGAGCATCACGTTGGCCTCGCCGGCGCGAAGCTGCTCGGGTGGGCCCTGGAACAGCTCCTTGATCAGCGCCGGGTGGAACACCATTACGAACCGCTCGTCGAACAGCGTGCTGAACGTCACCGCGTCGCCGTAGCGGCGCCGGCAGGCGTCGATGAAGCGGGGGCCGGTGAACATAAAACCGGCCGTTTGCAGGGCACGCGGCAGACGCGGACCGGGGGGAAGGCCTCCGCGGAAGGTAGACATCTTCACATGTGATCGTCGCACAACGCTAACGGGGCGTTCCCTAGCCTGGGGCGTGCGTCGGCATGCCGGGCCGGCCGCGCTTGCCCGTGCGCCGGACCGGGAGTCATTCAAAGGGAGCACGTGCGAGACGATTTCCTTGTCTTCGGGAGTCCGCTGATCGGCGAAGCCGAGATAGCCGAGGTCGTCGACTCGCTGCGCTCGGGCTGGATCGGAACCGGTCCCAAGGTGCAGCGGTTCGAGGCGATGCTGTCCGAGTACGTCGGGGCTGCCCACTGCCGGTGCGTGTCCTCGTGCACGGCGGCCCTGATTCTGTCGCTGCGGGTGCTCGGGATCGGCCCAGGGGACGAGGTGCTCGTCCCCGCGATGACGTTCGTGGCCTCGGCCAACGCGGTCGAGCACGCCGGGGCCACCCCGGTGTTGGTCGACTCCGAGCCGGGCACGGGGCTGATCGACCTCGACGCCGCACAGGAGGCGATCACGCCGCGCACACGCGCGATCATGCCCGTCCACCTCGCCGGCCGTCCGATCGACATGGACCGCCTGACCACGCTGCGCGACCGCCACGACCTGCTTGTGATCGAGGACGCCGCGCACGCGCTCGGGGCCGAGTGGCACGGCCGCAGGATCGGCGCGTTCGGAAACCTGACCGCGTTCTCGTTCTACGTGACCAAAAACGTCACGACGATCGAGGGGGGCGCGCTCCTCACCGAGGACGCGGCGCTTGCGGCCCGGGTCGAGCGGCTCGCGCTCCACGGGCTGAGCCTGGGCGCCTGGCAGCGGTTCTCCGACGCCGGCTTCCGGCACTACGAGGTGGTCGAGCCCGGCTTCAAGTTCAACATGACGGACATCCAGGCGGCGCTCGGCCTGCATCAGCTGCCGCTGCTCGGGCGGTGGATCGATCGCCGGGCGCAGCTGTGGGCTCGCTACGACGATCTGCTGGCCGGGTTGCCGGTGCGGACGCCGCCGCCGGCCGAGCCCGACACCCGGCACGCCCGACACCTGTACCAGTTGACGCTCGATCCCGACGCCCCGGTCACCCGCGATGAGCTGCTCGACCAGCTGACCGCGCGGAGGATCGGGACCGGCGTGCACTACCGCGGCGTCCACCTCCACCCGTTCTATCGCGACAGGTACGGCCTGACCCCCGAGCAGTTCCCGGTCGCCACCGCGATCTCCGCGGGGACGCTGAGCCTCCCGCTCAGCCCTAAGGTCTCAGACGCCGACCAGGACGACGTCGTCGCGGCGCTCGTGGAGCTGCTTCGGTGAGCACCTCGGATTATTCGGCGCGGCGGTTCGGCGGCCCGGTCCCGCCGTGGCTCCGCGATGCCGAGACGGCGCGGGCGATCCCGGTCGAGGTCTGGATCACCGGCGCGCTGGTGGTGATCGCGGCGGTGATCCGGATCGTCGTTTTGGCCGATCAGAGCTTCTGGCAGGACGAGGCGCTGACCGCGTACGAGGCGCAGTTGCCGTTCGGGGCGATGATCAACGCGGTTGTGCACGTCGAGACGACGCCGCCGCTCTACTTCGTGGTGATCTGGGCGTGGGCGCACGTGTTCGGGAACAGCGAGGTGGCGCTCCGGTCCGTGTCGATGCTGGCCGGAGTCGCGTTGGTGCCGATCTCCTACCTGGCGGCGCGCGATCTGGTGTCGCGGCGCGCCGGCGTCGTCGCGGCCGCACTGGTCACGTTCAACCCGTTCCTGATCTGGTACTCGCAGGAAGCCCGCGCGTACTTGCTGCTGGCGGCGCTGTGCGGCGCGTCGTTCCTGTTCTTCATCCGCGCGCGACGCAACCCGAGGGCTCGCAACCTCGCCTGGTGGGCGGCGTGGTCCTCGCTGGCGCTGATGACGCACTTCTTCGCGGGCTTCCTGGTGGCGCCCGAGGCGCTGTGGCTGCTGTGGGCCGGCCGCTCGCGGCTGGCCGGGGCCGCGGTCGGGGTGGTCGCGCTCGTGCAGGTGGCGATGGTGCCGTTCGCGTTGATCGACACCGGGCACGGCGTCGGGTGGATCGCCCACGCGCCCAGGAAGGTCCGGATCTCGCAGGCGATCTCGGAATGGGGCGTGAGCATCCTCTACCGGCGCACGACCGCCACCCAGGGGCTGCTCGGCGGGGCAGCGCTGCTCGCGATCGCGATCGTGCTGCTGGCAGTCGGCGGGGATCGCCGCACGCGGCTCGGCGCCGCCGTGGCCGGTGGGATCGCGGCGTTCGTGTGGGTGGCGCCACTGGTGCTCGGGCTGCTCGGCCACGACTACTTCCTGTCGCGGAATGTGATCCCGGCGGTGGTGCCGCTGGCCGTCGCGCTCGGTGCCGTGTGCGCGGCGCCGCGGGCCCGCGCGCTCGGGGCGGCGCTCGCGGTAGCGCTGATCGCGCTGTTCGTCTACGCGACGATTCGAGTGCAGACCAAGCCCTACCTCGAGCGCCCGGACTGGCGGGCCGTCGCCCACGCGCTCGGTCCGGCCACGGTTCCGCGCGCGGTCCTCGCCGCCAACGGCACGACCGCGACCCCGCTCAAGATCTACCTAGCACGCGTCAAGTGGGTCCAGCCGCAGTCGCAGAGGATCCTGGTTCGAGAGATCGATGTCGTTGGAGCCAGGAAGCAGCTTCCGCTCAGGCCGGTCCGAGTTGTTCGCGATGGGCGCTGGGTCTGGTTCACGCCGCGCGGGGCTCCAACGCCGGGGCTGGTCTCACCGACGGACGCCAGGCTGGTTAATCGATTCGTTGTACAGAGCTGGATCATCGGGCGGTTCGTGCTGGACCGGCCGGAGCGGTTGAGCGTCAAGCAGCTGCTGGCGCTGGCCCCGCACTACTTCCACCGCACCCCGGAGGCGATGCTCGTGTTCTTCCAACCGCCGGAACGGTGACGCATGGGAAGCGATGACGTCCTCCTGAGCGTGGTCGTCCCGGTGTACGGGTGCGCGGACTGCCTGGTCGCGCTCCACGCCCGCCTGACCGACAGCGTGCGGACGATCACCGACCGCTACGAGCTCGTGTTCGTCGATGACCGGAGCGTCGACGACGGCTGGGCGGTGCTGGTCCGGCTGGCCCGCGAGGATCCGAACGTTCGCGCGTTCCGACTCAGCCGGAACTTCGGCCAGGACGCCGCGATCACCGCGGGGCTCACCCAGGCGACCGGGGAATGGACGGTGGTCATGGACTGCGACCTCCAGGAGGCGCCCGAGGACATCCCGCGGTTGTGGGCGGCCGCCGGCGAGGGGTACGACATCGTGCGCACGGTCCGGCGTGGCTGGCATCACTCCGCCTTCCGGCGCGCTACCAGCCGCGTTTACCGCCGCCTGACGCTCGAGACCGACGTGCGGCCGGACTACAGCAACCTCAGCCTGCTGTCCCGGCGGGTGGTCGACGCGTTTCTGCGCCTCAGGGACCGCGATCGCGAGTACATGATCGCGCTGGACTGGCTCGGGTTCGACTCCACTCAGGTCGAGATCGAGCACCACGAGCGCCACGCCGGCGAAAGCGGCTACACGCTCCAGCGACTGCTCCGGGTGGCGCTCGACGGGATGTTCTTCCGCAGCACCGTGCTGCTGCGACTGGTCGTGCTGCTCGGGTTCGTCGTGGCGTTCGCCGGGATTGTGGTGGCGGCGTTCGAGGTCGCTGACTACTTCCTCGAGCCTGAGAAATCGGTGCCGGGCTACACCAGCCTCGCGGTGCTCCTGCTCGTGCTGGCGGGGTTCATCATCGTCAGCGTCGGCGTCGTCGGCTTGTACGTCGGGCGGATCTTCGAGCAGGTCAAGAACCGCCCCCTGTTCCTGATCGACCAGCAGGCCGCGGGAACGGAAACTAGCCTGCCGACAGCACGTACACCCGCTCGCGCCCGCCCGGAATCGGAAACGATTTCTGAATCCGTTCCCGGTAGCGCTCCATCAGGGCATCGAGCGTCGCCTCAGTGAACCGCTGAGAGTGCCCGCCGACGCCCGGGTCGGCGGCACTCCGGCCGAGGCGGCCGATCAGCGGCAGGTCGCTCGAGGCGAGGTTGCGAACGGGCTCGGACACGATCACGCGGTCGCGCGCCGCCGCCAGCATCCGGTCGATGATTCCTTCCGGGTCGGGCAGGAAGTGGTAGAGGCTCGCCTGGAGGATGACCGCGTCGGCGTCCGGGAGCGGGTCGGCGCCCGCGGCGAGGTCGAGCCGGCGCGCGTCGACCCCGCGCCGCTGCAGCTGCGCGACGAACCGCGCGTTGACGTCGATCCCGACATACCGACGCGTCCGCGCTCGCAGGTAGCGCAGGTACAGGGTCCCCGGGCCGCAGCACAGCTCGAGCACCGAGCACCCGTCGGGCACCTCGCCGGCCACCGCCCGCATTCGGTCGGTGTAATAACGGCCGTAGAGGGCCCGCATCAGCAGCTCGTAGCCCACCGCGCTGCGGTAGACGAGGCTTGTACTCAACTGTTCTGGGCGGGCGCCTGGGAGGCCGCGGCCTTGCCCCCGAGGTCGGCGAGCGTCAGCTGATGGGCGGGAGCTCGGTTAAGCGCCTTGGTGATCGTCACGCCGAGATCGGGGTCGACGTGCAGCAGCTCGCCGGACGCGAGCGCCCGCCAGCCCGGGTCCTCGTCCATCCGCTCGCTGGCGACGACGACGGCGGCACGGGTCGCGAGGTCGCCGGCGCGGACCCGCATCGAGCCGCGCGCGCTCGCGTGCTCCAGGTGGCGCTGCCCGGTCGGTCCGCCGGCGGCGCGCTCGAGCACGAACAGCTCGTGTACGTCGGGATAGCGGAGCGCCCACAGCTCGGAGTCGGTGGTCAGGATGACGTTGAGCGCGAACACGGGGAGGTGCTCGGCGATCCACCCGGCCGCGCGGACGATCGCCTGGCCGATGTCGCCGTCGCGCTCGATCTCCTTGGTGATCAGCGCGAAGAACCGCTCGGAGTCGGTCTCGCCGCGGACGAGCCCGGCGGCGTCGCCGAGCTCGGGCTCGATTTGCTCGGGGTCGCCGATCACGCCGTTGTGGGCGAACAGCCGTCCGCGTTGCTCGAACGGGTGCGTGTTCTCGGGGCTGATCGCCCCGGTCGAGGCGTACCTGACGTGCGCGACGAACGTTCTCGAGCTGACCTCGCGGGCCTCCTGGGCGAACGCCTGGTCCTCATAGGCGGCCAGCGGCTGCTTGGAGACGATTGGCCGACCGCTTGCGTCGAACGTGCCGAGCCCCGTCCCATCGGGCTCGCGCCGGCTCTGCTGGGCGAGCGAATCGGGGGCCTCGAGCAGCCAGAAGGTGGCGCGGACCGGATCGCGCCCGCCACTCATGCCGAACAGGCGGCACACGCCGGCGACCTTAGCGCTTTGCTTGTCGGCGCGGGCCGCCGTGAGGGCAGAGAGTCCGGGCGATGGGGATAACCGCGGCCGGCGATCACTGTCAATGTAATTTCAAAGTCGTGCCCTATCTTGATCGCAGGACACGAGAAAGGCCATTGACGTGATGAAGCTCCTGCGCACTATCTCAACCCAACGTCTGCTCGCGATCATCGCCGGACTCGTGATCGCGGTCGCCGGCGGCACCGCGATCGCATTCGCGGCCGCGGGGGGCGGGCGCGTCCCGGCCCGTGAGTCGCTCGCCAAGGCGCTCCACCAGGCCGCCGCGGCGCCGGGAGTGACCGCGATCAGCGCCCGGATCAGCTTCACCGACAACCTCATCGACTCCACCGCCCTCCAGGGGTCGGATCCGATCCTCACCGGCGCCACCGGGCGCCTGTGGCTGTCGACGACCACCCATCAGCTCCGCCTCGAGCTCCAGGGTCAGAACGGCGACGCCCAGGTCGTAGTCAAGAACGGCGCGTTCTCGATCTACGACCCGATGTCGAACACCGTCTACAAGGGGACGTTGCCGACGGGAGGCTCTCAGGGCTCGAAGACCGACAAGGCCGGGACCGACATGATTCCGACGGTCGCGCAGATTCAGTCGCAGCTGAAACAGCTGATGCAGCACGTCGACGTCGCCGGCCCGTCCCCCCGCAACGTCGCCGGCCAGCCGGCATACAAGATCGTGCTCACGCCCAAGCACTCGGGCGGCCTGCTCGGGAGCGTGCAGCTCGCGTGGGACGCGGCGCACGGCGTCCCGCTCGGAATCGCGATCTATTCGACCACCAGCAGCAGCCCGGTGCTCGAGCTCAAGGCCACCCACATCTCGTATGGCGCTGTTTCCCCCAAGGTCTTCAAGGTCACCGCGCCGGCCGGGGCGAAGGTGGTCAGGATCTCGACGCCGGCCGGGAATGCCGCCGCCCAGGCCAAGGCGGCAAAGGCTCGCGGCAAGTCCAAGCGCGGCAAGCACGGCGGCAAGTCCGCCACCGAGATCACGGGCGCGGCCGCGGTCCAGGCCCACCTCCCGTTCAGGCTGGCCGACCGGAAGTCGCTCGACGGCCTGCCGAAGCAGTCGGTGGCGCTGCTCGACTGGGGCGGAAGCCCGGCGGCGCTCGTCACCTACGGCCAGGGCCTCGGCGGGATCGCGGTGATCGAGCAGAGCGCCTCGGGCCAGTCTTCGTCGGCGTCGCAAAGTGGCGGCCACCAGGGCCTGAGCCTGCCGACCGTGTCGATCAACGGCCACAGCGCGCAGGAGCTCCCGACTGCGCTCGGAACGGTCTTGCGGATTCCGAGGGGTGGTGTTGAGTACACCCTGATCGGGTCGGTGCCACCCGCCGCGGCGGAAGTCGCGGCAAGGCAGCTGGTGCCCTGAGCGACGTGACGGACACCCCCTCCGGTACCTCCCCCATGGCGGAGCGCCCTGCCCCCGGCGCTCCGCCGCCCGTTGAGGTCCGGGGACTCGTGAAGCGCTACGGCGAGCTCGAAGCGGTTGCCGGCGTGGACCTCACGGTCCACGCAGGCGACGTATACGGATACCTCGGTCCCAACGGCGCCGGCAAGACGACGTGCCTGCGGATGATGCTGGGGCTGATCCGACCGACCGCCGGGACCGTGCGGCTGTTCGGGCGCGATCCGCAGGAGACGGTGCAGGCGCTCGACGGCGTCGCCGGATTCGTCGAGGCGCCGACGTTCTATCCGTACCTGAGCGGCCGGCGCAACCTGGAGCTGCTCGCCGGGTTCGACGGCGGCGACGCCGGCGACCGGATCGACCAGGCGCTCGAGACGGTCGAGCTGACCGAGCGGGCCCGCGACAAGATCGGCGGCTACTCGCACGGTATGCGCCAGCGGATCGGGATCGCGGCGGCGCTGCTGCGCGATCCGAAGCTGCTGCTGCTCGACGAGCCGGCCACCGGACTCGACCCCGCCGGGATGCGCGACATGCGTCTGCTGATCCGCCGCCTCGCCGACGAGGGGATGACCGTGTTGCTGTCGAGCCACCTGCTCGCCGAGGTCGAGGAGTTGTGCAACCGCGTGGCGATCGTCCGCACGGGCAAGATCGTTTACGAGGGCGCGATCGCCGACCTCAAGCGCGGGGCCGGCGCGACCTACCGTCTGTCGACGACCAACGACGAGCGCGCGCTGGCGGTGTGCCGGGCCCAGCCGGGCATCAGCGACGTCCGCGTCGTCCACGGCCGGATCAGCTTCGCGGCCGACGAGCCGGCGGTCGCCGACCTGTCGCAGGCGCTGGTCGAGGCGGGCGCGCTGATCCACTCGCTCGCGCCCCAGTCGGTCACGCTCGAGGATCTGTTCTTCTCGCTCACCGAGGGCGACGCCGTCGTCACCGAGGCCGTGCCGGCGGGCCATCCCGCCCCGGCGCAGGCGTCGCGATGAGCTCGGGCGTCGGCACCGCGGACGCGCCGCGCTTCGGCACGGGAGCCCGCGCCGGCGCTTCTGGGCGGTCGCGGCCGGGCGTCGCGACCGTGTACCGGTGGGAGCTGCTGAAGCTCCGCCACCAGAAGCGGACCTACCTCGGGCTCGGAGCGGCGGCGATCGTCCCGATTCTGTTCGTCGTCGCGATCCACTTCCGTCACCACCGCGACAACGGCGGCGACTTCGCGTTCGCGTCGTACCTGACGAAGAGCGGCCTGGTCGTGCCGCTCGTGCTCCTGCTGTTCGGCGCGGTCTGGATGTTCCCGCTGATCACCGCGCTCGTGGCGGGTGACATCTTCGCCTCCGAGGACCACAACGGCACGCTCAAGACCGTGCTGACCCGCTCGCTCGAGCGCTGGCAGATCTTCGCCGGCAAGGGCCTCGCGACCGCCACCTACGCGGTGACCGCGATCTTCATCTCGGGGACCGTCGGCGTGATCGCGGGCAGCATCCAGTCCGGCTTCAACTCGGTGCAGACGCTGTCGGGGTCGATCGTGTCGGCCCCCAAGGGCCTCGAGCTCGTGTACCTGAGCCTGCTCGTTTACCTGATCCCGATCGGGACGATCGTGTGCATCGGCCTCCTGCTGTCGACGATCACGCGCAACAGCGCGGCCGCGGTCGTGGGGACGTTGATGATCTCGCTCCTGTTTCAGCTGATCGGGGTCCTGCCCGGGCTGGGCGCACTCCAGCCGTACCTGCTGAGCACCCAGTTCAACGCCTGGCAGGGACTGTTGCGCCAGCCGATCGACTGGGCGCCGATCGTCCGCGCCGCGTGGGTGTGCGCGATGTATGCGGTGCCGGCGCTCGCCACCGCGTTCGTCGTGTTCCTGCGCCGCGACGTCGCCGGTGGGTGATCGCATCGCGGGCGAGGGCCTCCGCGACAGGGTGCTCGTGGTCGACGACGATCCGCCGCTCCGGCGGATGCTCGCCCGCACGCTTGCCGCCGAGGGATATGAGGTGACGGTCGCCGCCGACGGCGGTGCGGCACTGGCCGAGGCCGAGCGCGCGGCGCCCGATGTGATCGTGCTCGACGTGGCCATGCCGGCGCTCGACGGTCTGGCGGTGTGCCGGCGGCTGCGGAGCAAGGGCCTGCCGACCCCGATCCTGATGCTGACCGCGCGCGACGCCGTGCCGGATCGCGTCGCCGGGCTCGAGGCCGGCGCCGACGATTACCTGGTCAAGCCGTTCGCGGTCCAGGAGCTGATCGCGCGGCTGCGGGCGCTGACCCGCCGGGGAACCGACGCGCATTCTGGGGGGCTGCGGTCCTACGGCGACCTGACACTCGAAGTCGAGGCCCGGAAGGCCACACGCGGTGGCCATCCGATCGAGCTGACCGGTCGCGAGGCCGCGCTGCTCGAGCTGCTGCTGCGCGAGAGCGGTCACGTGGTCACTCGCGAGCGCGCGCTCGAGGAGATCTGGGACGACGGGGCCGAGGCGAACGTCGTCGATCGCTACGTGACGAGGCTGCGCCGCAAGCTCGGGACGCCGCCGCTGATCAGGACGGTCAGGGGGAGCGGGTTCACGCTCCGGGCCTGAGGGTCAGACGGCTATGCGACCTCGGCGAGCAGCACCTGCGCCTGCTCGCCGGTCACCGGTGGTCCGATCAGATCGCCCTGAGCGCCGTCGCAACCGAGCTCGCGGAGCTGCTCGAGCTGTGCCGCGGTCTCGACGCCGTCGGCGACGACGGCGAGTCCGAGCGCGTGACCGAGCTCGACCAGCGCGCCGAGGATCGGCGCGTCCTCGTCGGACTCGCCGAGCGCCTTGACGAAGCTGTCGTGGATCTTGATCGCGTCGATCGGGAGCCCGCGCAGGCGGGAGAACGAGGCGGCGCCCGACCCGAAGTCGCGAAGCGCCAGTCTCACGCCGGTCGCCTTGAGCGTGCGCAGCGTCGCCGTGACCGCTCCGGGATCCTCGCCGACGGCGCCCTCGGGGACCTCGAGGCAGATCGTGCCGGGGTCGACCCCGGCGGCCCGGATCGCGTCGCTCAGCACCGACGCGAGGGTTGGGTCGCGCAACTGCCGCGACGACAGGCTCAGCGAGAGCCGCATGTCGGGCCTGGACTCGCGCCAGGACGCGAACTGCACGAGCGCGTGCTCGAGCGCGAACCGACCGATCGGAGTCGCCATCCCGATGGCCTCGGCCAGGGGCATGAACTCCGCAGGGCCGAGCAGGCCGCGCCGGGGATGCTGCCAGTGGACCTGCGCGTCGACCCAGAGCACGTCTCTGAACGAGTTCAAAACCACCATCGGCTGGTAGTGGACGCGAAGCTGGCCACGCTCGACCGCCTGGCGGATCGCGCGCTCGAGCTCGATCCTGGCGACCGCGCGCTGCCGCGATTCCTCGTCGAACAGCTCATACCGCGAACGGCCCCGTTCCTTGGCGCGGTACATAGCTGCGTCGGCCTCCCGGATCACCGTCTCCGGCGACACGGCCGGGTCGCCGACCATCGCGATGCCGACGCTGACCGTGACGCTCAGCTCGACGCCGTCGATCTCGATCGGTGGGCTTGCGGCCCGGCAGATGCGGTCGGCGATGAGCACCACCTCGCGCTCGGATCTGAGGTCCTCGAACAGGAACGTGAACTCGTCGCCGCCGAACCGAGCCACGGTGTCCATCGGGCGCAGCAACGTGCTCAGCCGCTCTCCCAGCGCCGCCAGCAGGCGGTCGCCGACGGCATGGCCGCGGGTGTCGTTGATCTGCTTGAAGTTGTCGAAGTCGAGAAACATGACGGCCAGCGGCGTCCCGGAGCGACGCACCCGCTCGAGCGCGACCCCGAGCCGGTCGAGGAACAGGGCACGGTTGGGCAGGCCGGTGAGCTGGTCGTGAAGCGCCTGATGGGCGAGCTCCGCCTCCGAGCGCTTGCGCTCGATCGCGTGGGTGAGCGCGCGGCGGAGCGGCGCCGGTGCAAGCTCGGACTTCGCCAGGCAGTCCTGAGCGCCGGCCTTGAGGGCATCGAGCGCCAGCGCCTCGTCATCGCCGTCGGACAGCAGCACGATCGGCGCATCCGGGGCGGACAGCCGCAAGTACGCGAGCAGCTCCATCGCGTCCTCCCGGGTGTGGGCCGGAACGTCGAGCAGCACGCAGCAGGACGGATGGTCGACGAGCGCCTGCGCGGCCGCAGCGTCCCACTCGGCGTGCGCCAGCAGCTGCGTGCGACTCCAAGTCGCGTGCAGCAGATCGTCGATAAGCCGCGCTGTCCGGAAATCGGCCGACAGCAGCAGCACCCTTACGGGGCCGGCGTGCACCGAATCCCCCTGCAATGAAAGTCCTTTTCGCGCAACAGCTCTACATCCTTGATCAAACCTGCCCACGTTAAATATGGGCGGCTACCTGAAAAACTTGTGGATCGCCCTAAAAATCGCGCGAGAACTCGGATGAGCCTCGGTCGGCCACAGACGCTGCGGTTCCGGCTCGTCCTCGCGGCGGCCGGATCGATCCTCGTCGCGCTCGTGTTGTTTGGCGTCGCCACCGTCCTGCTCGTCGGCCACGAGCTTCGGAGCTCGCTCGATAGCGCGCTCCGTCAGCGGGCGCAGGAGGTGGCCGAGCTGGCGGTCTCAGCGCCGGCGGTATTGAACGTCCCCGGGGCGCTCGAGAGCCCGGTGTCCGGGCGCCAGATCGCGGTCGAGGTGATCGACGCGCGCGGCCGGATCGTGGCCCGGTCGCTGACGCTCGGAGCGGGCTTGCTGCCGGAGGACAGGCTGGCTCGCGCCGCGCGGGTCTCGGGTGCGACCGGGTTCGAGAACATCGAGCTCGACGGTCGCCCGTTCCGGCTGTTCGCGGCGCCGATCGCGCTGAGCGGTCCCGCCGGCGGAGGCGCGGTGCTTGTCGCGTCCGACACCTCCGACATCTCCCACACGACCGCCCATCTCGGCGTGCTCGTGATCCTGATCGGCGCCGGCACGGCGTTGCTGGCGGCGCTGCTCGCCGCCGTGCTGACCCGGCGCGGGCTCCGCCCGCTGCGGAGGCTGGCGGCGGGCGCCGGCGAGATCGAGCGGACCGCGGACCCATCACGCCGGCTACCCGAGCGTGCGGTGGCCGACGAGATCGGTCAGCTGACCGGAGTGCTCAATCGCATGCTGGCCTCGCTCGAGGCCGCCCGGGCGGGGGAGCGACGGTTCCTCGCGGACGCGTCGCACGAGCTCCGGACTCCCGTGACGACGCTGCTCGGCAACGTCGAGTTCGCCGCCCGCCACGGCGCCGATCCGGAGGTGCTCGAGGAGCTCCAGCGGGATGCGCGCCGGCTGGCGAGGCTCGTCGACGATCTGCTTGCGCTCGAACGAGTCGATGCCGGCGTTGCCGAGGGCGGCGAGGTCGACCTCGGAGAGGTCGTGCGTGGGGTCGTGGGCGCTCACGCGGGCGTGGACGGCGGCCGGGTCGGGGCCGTCGGGCTCGATCATGCGCTCGTCCGGGGCGATGAGGGCGCCCTGGCGCGGGCGGTCGAGAACCTGGTCGAGAACGCCCTGACTCACGGACCCGAGGGCGGGCGGGTCACGATCTCGCTTGCGCGCGACGATGGGCGGGCGCTGCTCACAGTGCGCGACGAGGGGCCCGGGCCGGACCCGGACGACCGCGATCGGCTGTTCGAGCGCTTCTGGCGCGGGAGCGGCGCGTCCGGTCGCCCGGGGTCGGGGCTTGGCTTGTCGATCGTCTCGGCGATCGTCGATCGCCACGGGGGCCGGATCGTCGTCGAGGGGTCGGCGTTCACGCTCGAGCTGCCGGCGGTCGACGGGGATTAAGTCGCGGGCCCTTAGCGCGTTTCCCGAATTCTCATATTGGTCTTACCCTGCGCTGATTCTCTGTTCTAGGAAAGCGGATGATTGGCAGCAAACAGCGGATGACCACAAACGACAATCGATCGCGCGCCGTGCTGGCGCGCGACGCGGCCCTCGCCCGCGTCAGCCGTACGCGGCGGTGGGTGATCGTCGGCACCGCCGCGCTCACCGCGGGCTTCGCCGCGCTTGTCTCGGCGGTGGCGCCCGGACGGTCGCCGGTCTCGAAATCGGCGGCCCAGACCGAGGCGTCGACCGCTACGGGCAGCTCCTCGTCCGGGCATGGCGCAAGCGGCTCGTCATCCTCAGGCGGCGCGATCAGCGCGTCCTCGGTACCCAAGCTGCCTCCGGCGGCCAACCCCGACTCACTGGGGCTGCAGGGCCCCGCGCAGCCGCCACAGTCGGTCCCCAGCTCGCCGCAGAGTTCCGCGCCGGCGCAGTCGACGCCGCCGGCTGCGGCACCACAGCCCGTGCCGGCGCCTCAGTCGTCCGGAGGCGGCGGAGTAGTGTCGGGGGGCTCGTGAGCGAACGACATGAGCCAGTCCGAGGAATGCGCGACGCTGCAAGCGTTCGGAAGCACCGCGCTAGTCGCGGTCACTGACGCCGGCGCGCTCGAGACGACCAAGGGCGTCGTCGAGCGGATCGTCGACGAGTTCGACCACGCGTGCTCGCGGTTCCGCGACGACTCCGAGTTGTCTCTCGTGAACGCCGCGGCGGGCGCGGCCGTGCGGGTCGGGCCCGTGCTGCTCGAGGCCGTGACCGCGGCGCTGCGCGCCGCCCGGGTGACCGGTGGCGACGTCGACCCGACCGTCGGGCGGGCGCTGATCTCGCTTGGCTACGACCGCGACTTCGCGAGCTTGCCGGCGTAGCGTAGGCGGAGGCGCAGGCGTGGGCGCGGGGGCGGGCCGGGGCGCGGAAGACGGCGCGGTGGCGTCGCCACGAGCGCGGCCGCTCGCATCGGTTCCGGGCTGGCGAGCCGTAACCGTCGATCCCGAGCGGAGCACGATTCGCGTTGCCGGCGGAGTCACCCTCGACCTTGGCGCCACGGCGAAGGCGCTGGCCGCAGACCGGGCGGCGGCGGAGGCGAGCGCCGCCGCCGGCTGCGGCGTCATCGTGTCGTTCGGCGGCGACCTCGCGATCGGCGGGCCGCCGCCACCCGAGGGATGGCGGATCCGGGCGACCGACGACCATCGTGCGGGCTTTGACGCGCCCGGCCAATGGATCTCGCTCGCCTCGGGCGGCCTGGCCACCTCGAGCGTTGCCGTCCGCCGCTGGCAGACGGGCTCGGGGACCGCGCATCACCTGATCGATCCGCTCACCGGGCGGTCTGCCGACAGCGTCTGGCGCACGGTGAGCGTCTCCGCGGGTTCCTGCCTCGACGCGAACATCGCGAGCACGGCCACGATCATCCGCGGCGACAAAGCGGTGCCGTGGCTCGAGGCACTCGGGCTGCCGAGCCGGCTCGTGCGCACGGACGGCACGGTTCTGCATGTTGGTGGCTGGCCCTCCGAAGGAGACGATCTCCCGGTCTCCGGGTCCGGCCCGGCGGTGCCGAGCCTGGTCCCCGAGGGTTGCAGCTCGTGAGCCTCGCCGCCGGCGCGACGCTTGCACCGAGCGCATATTGGTACCTCGCGCGGGGCACGGGCGCGGTGGCGCTGGTGCTGTTGACCGCCAGCGTGGTCATCGGAATCCTCGGCTCGGTCCGGTTCGTGGCCGCGCGGTGGCCACGGTTCGCGATCGACGCCGTCCACCGCGACGTCTCCCTGCTGGTGCTGGTCGTGCTCGTGATTCACATCGTCACGAGCGTGCTCGACGGGTTCGCCCCGATCACGCTGCTCGACGGGGTGATCCCCTTCAACTCGCCCTACCGCCCGCTGTGGCTGGGGCTCGGCACGCTGTCGTTCGATCTGCTCGTCGCGATCGCCGTCACCAGCCTCGTGCGCCGGCGGCTGGGCTATCGCGCCTGGCGCGCGGTCCACTGGCTCGCGTACGCGAGCTGGCCGGTCGCAGTGCTGCACGGGCTCGGCACCGGTAGCGACGTCAAGCAGTGGTGGATGCTCGCGCTTACCGTGGTATGCATCATGGCCGTGCTGATCGCGGTGTGGGCGCGGATCGCGTACGTGGACGCAGATCATGCCGGTGTGCGCGCGCCGGCGACCGCGCTAGCGGTGATCACGCCGATCGGGCTGATGATCTTCACGCTCGCCGGACCGCTCCAGCACGGCTGGGCGAGTCGCGCCGGGACGCCCGCATCGTTGCTCGGCCATTCGGCGGGAAGTGCCTCGTCCGCGGCCGGCGCGAGTTCGTCTTCTGGGCCTGGGGGTGGCAGTACCGGTGGCGGGAGCGGTCGCTCCGGTCGCTCGGGGGGCTCCGGTGGCTCCGGTGGCTCCGGTGCCTCCGGGGGCGGAGGCCCGAGCGCGATCAGCGGTCCGTTCACCGCGAGCCTCTCTGGAAGCGTTCGCGAGAGCGCGGCGCCGGGCGGGGCCGTGGTCGACCTCTCGACGAGGGTGAGCGGCCAGGTCCGCGGCCGGTTTCGGGTCCGGATCGCCGGCGAACCGGTCGACAGCGGCGGTGGCCTGTCGATGACCGGGAGTCAGGTCGACCTCGCTCTTGCCGGGGTGCCCTCGGTCCTGCAGGGTACGATCAACGAGCTCCGCGGCACCGAGTTCACCGCCCGCGTCGCCGACAGCCAGGGCTCGGTCGTCGAGCTGCACGCCGTGCTACAGATCAACAACCAGAGCAACGCGGTCACGGGGACGCTGTCGGGCGCGCCGGGGTAAGACGGGCGGCCGATGACCATCCCCGACGCCGGCCACCATGGACTGCCAAGGCTGCTGGCCGGGCTCGAGCCCGGCGGCGGTGCGATGTCCCTTGCCGCGCACACACGAGTGCACGGCCCGCTGCCGCAGGTGCCCTCCCACCAGCTGATCGAGGAGGTCGAGCGCAGCGGGCTGCGGGGTCGGGGCGGCGCGGACTTCCCGACCGCGCGCAAGCTCCGCGCGGTGGCGGAGCGCCGGCGCGTCGGGGCGGTGATCGTCAACGGCTCGGAGACCGAGCCGGCGAGCGCCAAGGACCGCCTGCTGGTGGCGAGGCTCCCGCATCTGGTGCTCGACGGCGCGGTGCTCGCCGCCAGCGCGGTCGGGGCGCGTCACGTGATCGTCAAGGTCGGCGAGAACGCGGTCGACGCCGTGAGTGCGCTCGAGGCGGCGATCGCGGCGCGTGGCCGGGAGCCGGTTTCGTTCGCGGTCGTCACGGGTCCCGAGGGATACGTCGCCGGCGAGGAGAGCGCGGTCGTCCACTACCTGAACGGCGGGGCCGAGCTCCCCACGTTCGTGCCGCCGCGTCCGTACGAGCGTGGCTACCGCGGGCGGCCGACGCTGATCCAGAACCCCGAGACCCTCGCGCAGCTCGCGCTCGTGGCCCGCTTCGGGTCGCACTGGTACCGCGAGCTCGGCACGGTCGCCGATCCCGGCTCGGCGCTCGTCACGATCACCGGCGCGGTCAGGGCGCCCGGGGTGTACGAGCTCGCGTTTGGGACCGCGATGAGCGACCTGCTTGCGGCGGCCGGTGGTCCGTCCGAGCCGCTCCAGGCGCTGCTGGTCGGCGGTTATTTCGGCACGTGGATGGAGGCTGCGCAGGCGACTTCGCTGCGGCTCGCGCGCGAGGACCTCCGGTCGGTCGGCTGCACGCTCGGGTCGGGCGTGCTGATCGCGCTCGGCGAGAGCTCCTGCGGCCTGCACGAAAGCGCCCGCGTGATCGCCTACCTCGCCGAACAGTCAGCCGGCCAGTGCGGGCCCTGCGTCTACGGGCTGCGAGCGATCGCCGACGCCGTCGGCGCGCTCGCCGGCGGCGCCGCCCAGCCGCGCGAGCGCGATCGCGTTCTCCGCTGGACCTCTGAGGTCCGCGGGCGAGGCGCCTGCCACCACCCCGACGGCGCGGTGCGGTTCGTCGAGAGCGCGCTCGCGGTGTTCGATGACGACATCGACGCGCATCGTCGTGGTCGATGCAGCGCAAGGCCGGCCGGACTGCCGCTTGGGGGACCGTCGGTCGCCGGGGGCCGGCTTCGATGAGCCCACGGCTCCGCGTCAATCCGATCACCTGCGAGGCACACGGCCTATGCGCGGAGTTACTTCCCGAACTGATTCGCCTCGACGACTGGGGCTACCCGATCCTCGACGAGTGCGAGGTGCCGCCCGACCTGCTTGGCCTCGCGCGGCATGCGGTCGACGCATGCCCGACGCTCGCGCTGCTGCTCGAGGACGACCCTAGATAGTTGATTGATTTGCCGGCGCGTCCTCGAGCACGTCGCGCGGCGTGGCGGCCGTCAAGATCTCATCGTCGCTGTGAGGAGAGCGGAAGCCACGTCGTGGGCGCTCACGAGGGTGCGGGCGATCGCCTCGGCATGCCGCAGGCTGGCGGCGGTGCCGTCGATTCCGGCCTGGGCGACCGCGCCCTCGAGCAACAGGAACAGATGCTCGACGACCTGTGCCTGGTTGGGCAGGCTCGGGTGGTCCACGCGAACCAGTTCTGCGAGCTTGCGGCGGACGGCGCGCTTGTGCGCGCGGATCACCTCGAAGCCCGGATGATCACGCGGCAGCTCGGCGGCGCCGTTCAGAAAGGCGCATCCGCGGTCGTGGCCGAGGCCCGGATGGCTGAGGTACGCCTTGTAGACGACGACCACCCGCGGCGCCTTCGCGGTCTGCAGCCGCTGTTCGAGATACGCCCACCAGGTTTCGTGTCGGTTCCGACGGTAGGCGACGATGAGCGCTTCCTTCGAGCAGTCAGGGTGCGCGACTGAGTAAGGGGCGGGCCCTTACCCCGTTAGCGTCCGTCCCGGTTGGGGCGTTTGGCCGTCGCCGGAGTCGCGCGCGAGGTCGCGCTGCCACCAGCCGACGTCCCACCAGGTTCCCTGCTTGAAGCCGATCCCCCGGTAGACGCCCACGGGCTCGAACCCGCAGGCCGCGTGCAGCCGGACGCTCGCGTCGTTGGGCAGCGCGATGCCGGCCAGCCCGATCCGGTAGCCCTGGTCGGCGAGCAACCCGAACAGCGCTTCGTACAAGGCGCGCCCGGCGCCACGCCGTTGGTGTCGCGGGTGGACATACACGCTCACCTCGGTCGCCCAACGGTAGGCGGCGCGCTCGCGGTGCGGGCAGCCGTACGCGTAGCCGAGGAGCTCGCCACCGTGTTCGGCCACCACCCAGGCGTGGGTTTTCGTCAACCGCTCGATGCGCGCGGCCATCTCGGCCGCGGTCGGTGGTACGTCCTCGAACGAGATGACGGTGTCGGCGACGTAGGGCGCGTAGATCGCCGCGATCGCGTCGGCGTCTCGGGTGCTGTCTGCAGCGCGGGTGTCCACGGCGCTCAGGCGCCGGCGCCCTGCTGCGAGGGGCCGCCGTCGAGCTGCCAGATGCCGATCTCGTTGCCGGCGGGGTCGCGGAACGTCGCCACGGTCAGGTTGCCCTCGGGGTAGGGGGCGGTCGCCGGTTCGGCACCGTTCAGGAGCGCCCGATCGAGCGTCTGGCCAACGTCGTCGACGTAGACGTAGGGCCGCACGCCCGCGTCGCCGGCGACCGGAAGGTCCGCCATGAAGTGTCCGATGACATGACCGGTTCCGTCCGCGAAGCTCGGATTGTCCCGGTCAGTGTCGACCGTCCAGCCGAACACCGTCGCGTAGAAGGCCGCCGTGCGCTGGGGGTCCGGCGCTGGGATGCGCAGATACGACACGCCGCCGGGTCTGAATACCGTGGGCTCCGCCATGTGGCGATTATCCCAGCGGTCTCTGCGCGATCGCGAAGGAAAAGCGCTCCGGCCACGCGCAGGGTGAGAAATGTAGTCTCGATCTTCGCAACCAAGACGCAGCAGGAGGAGGGAGTAGCTTGAACTTGACCGACGAGCAGCGGGCGTTCGTGGAGGCGATCCGCGACTTCGCCAGGCGCGAGTGCGGGACGCGCGAGCAGCGCGACGCGCTTACCGAGAACGGGCGCGAGCCCCACAACCCCGAGATCTACGCCAAGATCGCCGAGCTGGGATGGCTCGGGGCCGCGATCCCCGAGGAGTACGGCGGGGCCGGCGGTGGCTCGGTCGACCTGTGTCTGCTGTGCGAGGAGTTCTCCCGCGGCCAGATCCCGATGGGGTTTTTCCCGGTGACGATGATGTCCGCCCGCCCGGTCGAGCTGTTCGGGAGCGACGGTCTCAAGGAGGAGATCCTGCCCCGGATCGTCGCCGGCACCGTCTACGCCATCGCGATGTCCGAGCCCGAGGCCGGGTCGGACGTGGGAAACGTGTCGTGCCGGGCCGAACGGGCCAACGGTGGCTGGGTGATCAACGGCCAGAAGACCTGGATCACCGGGGCCCACGCGGCCGACCACATCCTGCTCGTGTGCCGCACCGCGCGCACGGGCAACAAGCACGAGGGGCTGACGATGATCTCGGTCCCGCGCGAGGCCTCGGGTCTCGAGATCCGAGGGATCGACACGATGGGCGGGCGCGAGGTCAACGACATGTTCTTCACCGACTGCGACGTGCCCGACGACCGCGTCGTGGGTCGCTCCGACCACGCGTGGATGCAGCTGATGGCCGGCCTCAACAACGAGCGGCTGATCATCGCGGCGCAGGCGCTTGGCATGGCGGAACGAGCGTTCGAGGACGTGCTGGCGTACGTGAAGGAGCGCAAGCAGTTCGGCAAGACGATCGGGAGCTTCCAGACGGTGGCGCACCGGCTCGCCGAGCTCGCCACCGAGATCGAGGCGACCCGGCACCTCGTCTATGGGGTGGCGGAGGCGGTCCAGGCCAACCCGGGCAAGATGCTGCCGCGCGAGGCGTCGATGGCCAAGCTCAAGGCGACCGAGATCGCCAAGCGCACTGCGCTCGACGGGATGCAGATGATGGGCGGATACGGCTACGCCACCGAATACGACATGGAGCGCCACGTCCGCCACACGCTGGCCACCACGATCTACGGCGGCACCAGCGAGATCCAGAAGGAGATCATCTCCCGTTCACTCGGTTTGTGACCCTGTGCAGCGCGTCGCGGTGATCCCGTCGCCCCGCGCCTGTAATGTCTGCCTCACGTCGCGGCCCGTCACTGAGGAGGTCGACTTGTCAAGTACGTCCCTTGGGCCCAGTGAGCTCCGGGCCCTCACCTGGGGGTGGTGGTTGGCGCTCCTGATCGGAGTGCTGAGCATCGTGGCGGGCATCATCGTGATCCTGAAGCCGAGCAACAGCCTGTCCACACTCGCCGTGATCTTCGGGATCTTCATTCTGATCGACGGCATCGTCGAGATCGTGGGCGCAATCGCGGGTGACACGGAGAGCCGGGGGTTGCTGGCGGTCATCGGCGCGCTGAGCGTGATTGCGGGCGTGCTGCTCATTCGCCATCCGCTTGGCGGGGTCAGGGCGGTTGCGCTGTTATTGGGAATCTGGCTGGTCGCCGCCGGCGTCGTGCGCCTGATCGGGGCGTTCGCCTACCCGGGCCATCGAATCTGGCGGATCTGCGTCGCGCTCGTGCTCGGGATATTCGGGATCGTGATCGTGTCCGCCCCCCACATTGGATACGCCACGCTGGCGCTGATTGCAGGTATCTGCTTCATCCTCTACGGGGTGGGGATGGTCGCGGTCGGATGGGCCATGCACGCGATCCGACAGGAAGGCCCGCCAATCGAGCCCGTGGCCTGAGCGCGGGGCGGGCTCGCCGTTGGCCGCCGACGCGCGGAGGATGATCGCCGAGCTGCGTAGCTCGCGCGGCTCACGGGAGACGAGCGGGATCCTCGTCGAGCCACGAGTGAGCCTCGGAAGCCCGATATTCATTGCGAGTCGGCGGGCGGTGGCGCGTCTGCGGGTTCCGCGTCCGCCGGGCTGGGTTCGCGCGCGTCCACCAGGTCGCCGATGATTTGGAAATCGCCGAGGTTCTCGGTCAGCAGCGGAACCTTGTGGACGTTCGCGGTCGCGGCGATCGCCAGGTCCATCGTACGCTTGCGAGGCTGGCCGCCGCGAGTGCTCACGGCGGCGGCGAGGCGCCCCCACTCGCGCGCGACTTCGGCCGTGATCGGGAGCGGATCGAAAGTCGACTCGATTGCGCCGAGTCGTTGGATGCGTACCGCACGCTCATCCTCGTCGGCTGTGATCTGGACGCCGAAATGCAGCTCCGCGATCGAAGCCACGCTGACCGCAGCTTCCACTCCCGCAGGCGCGATATCGCTGATCAGGACGGATGTGTCCAGTAGCGCCCGCACGGGTCCACTAGGCGAACGGATCAGTGATCGCGGCCGGGAAGCGCTCGAGATCCGCCGCGAGGGTGCGTGGCGCCGGCGTGCGCCACACGGCCTGTAGCGTGGGGCCGCCGACCCATTGGCGTCGCCCGGTCGGGCCGAGCCTTGCGACTTCCCGTCCGGCGACAGTGATGGTGATCTCTTCGCCGGCCTCGGCGCGTCGCAGCACTTCTCCGATGTTGTTCCTTAGTTCCTTTTGCGGGATCGTCGTCATCGAGGCCCGGGACGGTAGCAGAACTGCTACCGAATTCGGAACGCATTCTTCGGGGGCGGGCTTGCAGGTTTATGCGGACCGAGACGAGGGACTCGTTTGGATGTCGCGCCTCCGAATAGACCGATCATCGCCGCTGCTGGGTTGCCGAAGTCACAGTGTGTGTCAGACCCGATGGCGCTCAGGGCCTACATGACGCGTGGATCGCATATCGTGGCGGTGTGACCGGTCGGATCCTGACCCCGTTCGTCGAGGGCGGCGCGTTCTTCGAGTGCCCGCGATGGCGTGACGGGCGGTGGTGGGTGTCGGACTTCTATCGAGAGGCGGTGTACACGGTCAGCACCGACGGCCGCGAGGAGCTCGTGGTGGAGGTCGAGCATCAGCCGGCGGGCCTGGGATGGCTGCCCGACGGGTCGATGTTGATCGTCTCGATGAAGGACCAGCGGGTCCTGCGGCGCGATCCCGATGGGAGTGTGAGCGTCCACGCCGACCTTGGCGCGTTCACCGACAGTCCGCTCAACGACATGATCGTCGACGGCCGCGGACGCGCGTGGGTCGGCTGCTTCGGCTTTGACCTGATGGCGTTCGCCGATCCGCAGCCGGCGCCGTTGATGCGCATCGATCCCGACGGCAGCGCGACGATCGCCGCCGAGGAGCTGATGTTCCCGAACGGCTCAGTCATCACTCCCGACGGCACGACGCTGATCGTGGGGGAGACCGCGGGCTGCCGCTACACAGCGTTCACGATGATGGGCGACGGCTCGCTGACCGACCGGCGAGTCTGGGCGCAGCTGGCGCCGACGCCGGAACTCGGCTCTCTGCAGGAGATGCTTCCTCAGATCGCCGTCGGTCCGGACGGGTGCACCCTGGACGCGGAAGGTCATATCTGGGCGGCCGATGAAGCCGGTGCACGCTGCATCCGCATCGCGCCGGGCGGCGCGATCCTCGAGGAGATCCCCACGCCCGAGGGGCTCGGCTGCTTCGCCTGCGGGCTGGGCGGGGACGATGGGCGCACCCTGCTGGTGTGTGCCGCACCCGACTTCCTCGAGGCCAACCGGCGCGAGGCGCGCGCGGCCGTCCTGTTGACGGCAACCGTCGACGTCCCGCACGCGGGCCTGCCGTAGGGCGGCGTGCCGGCGGCACTCGCGGTCGGCGAGCTCGGACCCTAGGCGATCGCGTCCGCGACGAACGCGCGCACGAGCGCGGAGTTGTCGTCGGCTCGGGTGATCGCCACCAGCTCCGAGCGCGGCGCGCCAACCACCGGGCGGTAGGTGACGCCATCGAGCGCGAGCCGGCTGACCGAGGCGGGAACGAGCGACACGCCGGTTCCCGCCGCCACCAGGCCGATGATCGTCAGCATCTCGGGCGCGTACTGGATCACGCGCGGGCCGGCGCCGGTGCCGGCGAGGGCCTCGATCAGCAGGTCGTGGAAGCCCGGCGCTTGATCGCGGGGGAACAGCACCAGCGGCTCGACCGCCAGCCGGCGGAGCGGCACCCGGCCGAGCGCCGCCAGCGGATGCGCCGTCGGTAGTGCCGCCACGGTCCGCTCACGCAGCACCGTCTCCGCGCGCAGCCCGCCCTCGTCCTCGATCGGCGGTCGCACCAACCCCACGTCGACCATCCCAGCGCTGACCACGCGCAGCTGATCGACCGTCGAGCGCTCGCGCAGCTCGATTGCGACGCCCGGCCGCGAGGCGCGGAAGCGCTCCACGGTCCCCGGGACGATCGACAGCAGCGCCGAGCCGACGAACCCAATCCGCAGCCGGCCAGTCTGGCCGGCGTCGATCCGGCGCGCGGTGGCGACTGCGCCGTCGAGCTCGCCCAGGAGCGCCCGGGCGTCGCGCAGGAACGCTTCCCCCGCCGGGGTGAGCTGGACTCGCCGGCGCGTCCGGAGCAAGAGCACAAACCCGAGCTCGTCCTCGAGCGCCCGGATCTGCTGGCTGAGCGGTGGCTGCGAGATGTGCAGCCGCTCGGCGGCGCGTCGGAAGTGAAGCTCCTCCGCGACGGCGACGAAGTAGCGAAGCTGGCGTAGTTCCATGATTCGATCAGCGAATCAATAAAGCTTAATTAGGTATTGGACACGATCACAGCGGCGGGCGTAGGTTTGTCCCGACCAGACGCGTCATGTCTTTCCTGCTCACGTGCCCCAACTGCGGTGTCCGCGAAGTGACCGACTTCGGTTACGGCGGTGAGATTTCCTCCCGGCCGCGGTCGCGGCCGACGCTCCGAGAGCTCGGCGAGTACAACTACTTCCGCCGTAATCAGGCCGGCGTCCAGCGCGAGTGGTGGTTTCACCGCTCGGGCTGCCGCGCATGGTTTGTCGCGGAGCGCGACACGCGGACCAACGAGGTGCTGTTGACCGAGCTGCCCGCCGAACCCGACCGGGGCGGTGCGGCGTGAGCCGGCTCCCGAACCAGCCCGGGGAGCTGATCAACCGCAACAAGGTGCTCCGCTTCACGTTCGACGGCAAGGCGATCGAGGCGTACGAGGGCGACACGGTCGGCTCGGCGCTGTTCGCCGACGGCCGGCGCACGTTCTCGCGCAGCTTCAAGTACCACCGTCGGCGCGGCCTGTTGTGCTGCGCCGGTCAGTGTCCGAACTGCATCGTGGCCGTCGACGGTGCGCCCGGCGTGCGGGCATGCACCGAGCCGGCCCGCGAGGGCATGCGGGTCGAGCACTTGAACGCCCAGCCCGGGCTCGAGCTCGACGTGATGCGCGCCACCGACATCGTCGGCGGACCGTTCACGCCACCGGGCTTCTACTACAAGACGTTCATCCGCCCGCGCAAGCTGTGGCCGCTGTACGAGAAGGTTCTCAGGCACGCCGCAGGCCTCGGCGTCCTGCGCAAGCAGCAGCCCGAGCGCGAGTGGCGGACCGAGTATCGGCGCCGCCACGCCGACGTGCTCGTCATCGGCGGCGGGATCGCCGGCCGGAGCGCCGCCGCCGCGGCCGCACAACAGGGCGCGGACGTCGTGCTGGTCGACGAGGGTCCGACCGCGATCGAGCCGCTGCCCCGCGTCGAGATCCTCGCTCGGGCGAGCGCGCTCGGCTACTTCGACGGGATCGTCCCGGTCTGGCAGGGCGACACGCTGCACCAGATCCGCGCTCGCAACAACGTGTTCGCCACCGGCACGATCGAGCAGCCGCTGGTGTTCGCCGGCAACGATCTTCCCGGGGTCATGCTGTCGGGCGGCGCGCTGCGCTTGACGCAGCTGTACGCGGTCAGCCCTGGGACGCGTGCCGTGGTTGCCTCGACCTCGGACCGCGGCCTCGACGCCGCGGCCAGGTTGGCCGACGCCGGCGTCGAGATCGTCGCGGTCGCCGACCTGCGCGAGACTCCCCGGAGCGCGGCCGCGCAGCAGCTCACCGAGCGCGGGATCGAGGTGCTGGCCGGCCACACGATCCTCGAAGCCCGGGGCCGCACCGCCGTGCAAGCCGCGGTCCTTGGGCCGATCGGCGTCGAGGGCGCCTCGGTCGAGAAGAGGTTCGAGTGCGACCTCGTCGTCGTCTCGGGCGGGTTCGCGCCCGCGACGTCGCTGCTTGTGCAGGCCGGCGGGCGAGCCGGCTACGACGCCTCACGCGGGCACTTCGCGCTGTCCGAACTGCCGCCGAACGTGTTCGCCGCGGGCGAGGTCGCCGGCTTCGAGGACCCCGAGTCGGCCGCGCGCTCGGGCGAGCGGGCGGGTCTGAACGCCGCGGGGGCCGCGGTCGACGAGACGAGCGACGGATCCGAGCCCACCCCCGAACGCAGTCCGGTTGCCGTTCCGCCACCGGTCGCCGGCGCGGGCCACGGCAAGTGCTTCGCGTGCCTGTGCGAGGACGTCACCGCCAAGGACATCAAGCTGAGCGTCGAGGAGGGCTACGACTCGATCGAGCTGTCCAAGCGCTACGCGACCGTGACGATGGGGCCGTGCCAGGGCCGCATGTGCCAGCTGCCGGCGATCCGGCTGATGGCCAAGGAGACCGGGCAAAGCCTCGAGCAGGTCGGCACCACCACCGCGCGCCCGCCGTGGGTGTCGGTGCCGATGGGGATCCTCGCGGGCCGGCCGTTCGAGCCCGCCAAGCGATCCTCGATTCACGGGCGCCACCGCGAGCTGGGTGCCAACATCAAGTGGGCCGGCGACTGGCGCCGTGCCTATGACTACGGCGACCCGCAGGCCGAAGCGCTCGCGGTGCACCGGGCCGCCGGGCTGATCGACGTCTCCACGCTCGGTAAGCTGCTCGTTCGCGGACCGGACGCCGGCGCGTTCCTCGACCGCCTGTATCCCAATCGCTTCAGCGACCTCAAGGCCGGGCGAATTCGCTACGGCGTGATCAGCTCCGACGCCGGCCGGATCGTCGACGACGGCACGATCTGCCGGATCGACGAGGACACGTTCTACGTGACGACGACCTCGAGCGGCGCGGGCGCCGTCGAGGAGTGGTTCTCGTGGTGGCTGGCCGACTGGCGCATGCGCGTGCGGCTCACCGACCTCACCCAGGGCCTGTCGGCGGTGAACCTCGCCGGACCCCGTGCGCGGGAGCTCCTGAGCGAACTGACCGAACTGGACTGTTCCGCCGAGGCGTTCAAGTACCTGGACGGCAAGCAGGCCAAGGTCGCCGGCGTCCCGTGCCTGATCCTGCGGATCGGGTTCGTCGGCGAGGTCGGCTACGAGATCCACTTCGCCGCCGCCTATGGCGAGCACGTGTGGGACGCACTGATGCACGCCGGTCGCGACAAGGGCATCCGCCCGTTCGGCCTCGAGCCGCAGCGGATCCTGCGCCTGCAGAAGATGCACATCCTCGTCGGGCAGGACACCGACTCCGAGTCGACCCCGTTCGGCGCCGCGATGCCGTGGATCGTCAAGCTCGACAAGGACGAGGACTTCATCGGCAAGTGGGCGCTCGAGCACTACGCCGAGGAGGAGCCGGCGACCCGTCTGGTCGGGTTCACGCTCGCCAACGGACACGTGCCAACCGAGGGCGCGGTGATCATGGATGCGGGCGGCGCCCCGGCCGGCCAGGTGACGAGTTCGCGCTTCTCGCCGGTGCTCGACCGGGTGATCGGGATGGCCTGGGTGCCGAGCCCGCTGGCGCGCGACGGTTCGCAGGTGACGATCTCCGACGAGGGCACGACGATGACCGCCGAGATCCAGACCAGGCCGTTCTACGACCCCGATGGGGAGGTGCTCCGCTCTTGAGCCTCGCGTTCCTGAGCCCGGCGGCAGCCGACGCCACCGCGGTCGCCCGCAGCCCGATGGAGGGCAAGGCGAGGGCCGCCGGCGCGCGGTTCGAGGTTCGCGACGGCTGGAACGTCGCGGTCGAATATCCGGGTCAGGAGCAGGTTCGGGAGACCGTGGCCTGGGCCGACGTCTCGCATCTGCGCAAGCTCGAGCTGCAGGGGGAGGGCGTCGCCGGCGAGCTGCGGACCGCCCGCCGCGACGGCGAGACATGGCTGTGCCCGCTGACGCCGACCCGCATGGTGATTATCGGCGGCCGCTCGGGAAGAAACAACGGCCATATCGGAGTTTCTTCCCGAGCGCTCGGGGCGGACGGGGCGCCGGCGGACGCGGTCGACGTCACCACGTGCTTCGCGGCAGTCACGATCTTCGGCCCCCAAGCCCGGGAGGTGATCGCGCGCTTCTGCGCGCTCGACCTACGCCCCCAGGTCGCACCTCCCGGCAGCTTTCGTCCCGGCTCGATCGCTCGGCAACCCGGGATGATCCTCGTCCAATCCGAGCAGCGGTTCCTGTTGCTGTTCGGCTGGGCGGTCGGCGAGTACATGTGGACGGTCGTGGAGGACGCGGCGCGCTCGCTCGATGGCGGTCCGGTGGGATTGGGAGCACTGGAACGTGCTTGACATCTTCCGCAAGCGCCGGATGTGGCGCCGCCAGGGCGAGTTGAGGTCGGCCTACGACGTCGTGATCATCGGCGGCGGCTCGCACGGCCTGGCGGCCGCCTACTACCTCCAGAAGGAGCACGGGATCCGCAGCGTCGCCGTGCTCGAGAAGCGCTACATCGGATCGGGCGCCGCCGGCCGCAACACCACGATCCTCCGCTCGAACTACAAGACCCCGGAGGGCGCGAGGTTCTACGACGCCAGCGTCAAGCTCTACGAGGGCCTGTCAACAGAGCTCAACTTCAACCTCCTGTTCTCGCAATGCGGCCACCTTACGCTGGCCCATTCGGACCGCGCGATGTTCGTGATGGCCAACCGGGCCGAGGTCAATCGCCTGCAGGGGATCGACTCGCGCGTGATCAATCCGGACGAGATCAAGCGCCTCGCGCCGGCGATGCAGGTCGACAGCGCCAGCGCGACGTATCCGATCATGGGCGCGCTGTACCACCCGCCCGGCGGGATCATCCGCCACGACGCGGTCGTGTGGGGGCTCGCGCGCGGCGCCGACCGCGGCGGCGTGGAGATCCACCAGGACACTGAGGTACTCGGGATCAGACGCTCAAACGGCCGCGTAACCCACGTCAAGACCAACCGAGGGACGGTCAGCGCCGGCACCGTGCTGAACTGCACCGCCGGCTGGAGCACGCTGATCTGCGACATGGTCGGCGTGCCGCTGCCGATCACCACCCACATCCTCCAGGCGTGCGTGACCGAGCCGATCAAGCCGCTGCTCGACGTGGTGATCGTGTCCTCGCAGATGCACGTGTACATCAGCCAGACCGACCGGGGCGAGTTCCTGATGGGTGCGGAGATCGAGCCCTGGACGACCTACCGGATGCAGGGCACGCTGAACTTCCTCCAGGAGGTGTGCCGCCACACGATCGAGCTGTTCCCGCAGCTCGAGCGGGCGCGGCTTCTGCGAAGCTGGGCGGGACTGTGCGACCTCAGCCCCGACTACAGCCCGATCCTCGGCAGGACCGAGGTCGAGAACTTCCACGTCAGCGCGGGGTGGGGTACGTACGGCTTCAAGGCAGCTCCGATCGTCGGCAAGACGCTCGCGGAGCTGGTCGCGACCGGTCGCACGCCCGAGCTGATCGCACCGTTCGAGGTCGAGCGCTTCTACCGCGACAAGCTCGTCTCAGAGCTTGCGGCCGCGGCCGTCAGCCACTAGAAGGGAATTGGAGAGGATGGACACAAGCACTGAGGAGGCGAGGACGATGAAGACCAGCCTCGAGATTGCCCAGGAAGCCGAGCTTCAGCCGATCGAGCAGATCGCGGAGCGAGCCGGGCTGGAGCCCAACGAGATTGAGTCATACGGCCGTTACAAGGCGAAGGTGTCGCTATCCGTGCTCGATCGCCTCAAGGACGTCAAGGACGCCAAGATCATTTGCGTCACCGGGATGACGCCCACGAGGGCCGGCGAGGGGAAGACGACCACGCTGGTCGGCCTGACCCAGGGCCTCGGCGTGATCGGCAAGAACCCGGTGGCGTGCCTCCGTGAAGCGTCCGTCGGTCCCGTGTTCGGAATCAAGGGCGGGGCGGCCGGCGGCGGCCTCACCCAGGTCGTCCCGATGGAGGATCTGAACCTCCACTTCACCGGCGACATCCACGCGATCGGCGCCGCCAACAATCTGCTCGCGGCGATGATCGACGCCTCGATCCTGCACGAGAACCCGCACAAGATCGACGCCCTGCGGATTCCGTGGCGCCGCGCGGTCGACATGAACGACCGGGCACTGCGCGACATCGCGATCGGGCTCGGAGGCCGGGCCAACGGCTACCCCCGCGAGACCGGCTTCGACATCACCGCCGCCTCCGAGGTGATGGCGATCCTGGCGGTCGCGCGCGACCTCCAGGACCTGCGCCGGCGTCTGGCCAACATAACCGCCGCTTACTCATATGACGGCGGCAAGCCGATCACGGCCGAGGACCTCGGCGCCGCCGGCGCGATGACGGTGCTGCTGAAGGAGGCGCTGAAGCCGAACCTCGTGCAGACGCTCGAAGGTCAGCCGGTGATGATGCACTGCGGCCCGTTCGCGAACATCGCCCACGGCAACAACTCGCTGATCGCCGACCTGATCGCGATGAAGCTCGGCGACTACGTGGTGACCGAGTCGGGCTTCGGCGCGGACATGGGGATGGAGAAGTTCTTCGACATCGTCTGCCGGTTCGGCAAGCTCACGCCGTCGGCCGCATGCCTGGTGACCACCGTGCGTGCGATCAAGCATCACGGCGGCGTCGGCGACGACCCTCGCGTCGACCGTTCCGAGAGCCTCCACGCGATCGAGGCCGGCATGGCCAACGTCCGCCGCCACCTCGCGATCGTCCGCGCGTTCGGCGTCCCTGCCGTGGTTGCGGTCAATCGCCGTCCCGGGGACACGAACGAGGAAGTCGAGTTGGTCAAGCGCCTAGCCCTCGAAGCCGGTGCGTTCGCGGCCAAGACCAACGACGGTTTCACCAGGGGTGGAGCGGGCGTGGCCGACCTCGCCGAGGCTGTCGTGGCCGCATGTGAGCAGCCGAACACGTTCCACCACCTGTACGAGGACGACGCGCCGATCCAGGACAAGATCGAGGCGGTCGCGAAGTCGGTGTACGGCGCCAAGGACGTCTACTACTACCCCGAGGCCGAGGCCAAGCTCGGGCAGTTCACGCGCGAGGGGCTCTCGACCTTCCCGGTGTGCATGGCCAAGACCCACCTGTCGCTGTCGGCGGACGCGACTCTGCTGAACGCGCCCGAGAACTTCACGCTCCCGGTCAGGGACATCCGGGCGTACACCGGAGCCGGCTGGCTCGTGCCACTGTGCGGCGACATCGTGCAGATGCCCGGGCTCGGCAAGACCCCGGCTGCGCTCAACGTCGACATCGACTCCGAGGGTCGGACCGTCGGCCTTTTCTGATCGCCCATTCGGCGAGCTGCTGGACGCCGTCGCCGCACAGACACCGGCGCCGGGCGGCGGCTCGAGCGCGGCGTGCTCGTGTGCGCTGGCGGCCGCGCTCATACAAATGGCGGCGGCGTTCACGCACGGGCGTGAGGAGGTGGGTCGCCGTGCCGGCGAGTTGCGCGCCCGCGCACTCGAGCTCGCGGAGATCGAGCTCCACGCGTACGAGCCGGTGCTCGCCGCGCTGCGGCTGCCTCGCGAGGACCCTCAGCGCGACGCCCGTGTCCGTGCCGCCAGCATCGAGGCGTCGCGATCCCCGCTCGAGATCGCGCAAGTCGGCGGGGAGTTGGCCGAGCTGGCCGCGGATCTCGCCCGGACCGGAAACCGCAACCTCGCCGGGGATGCGATTGCCGGCGCGTTGCTGGCCGAGGCGGCCGCGCAGGCCGCGGCGCGGCTGGTGGCGATAAATCTGGCCGATGGTCCCGCGGTCACGGAGGCAGCCGAGTTTGCCCGCCACGCCCGGACGGCCCGGGAGGCGGCGCTGAGCTGACGGCCGGGGAGGCGGCGCTGAGCTGACGGCCGGGGAGGCGGCGCCGAGCTGACAGCCGGGGAGGTGGAGGACGCTCAACCGCCGATCGTGCGGCGCATACGCGCCGCGGGGCCGAAGCGGGTCTGCGCGTCGCCGATCACCTGGAAGCCGGTCCGCTCGTAGAAGCCCTGGGCGGGGCCGGCGGTCACTTCGAGACGCGCCTCGCCGCGGGCCGCCGTTCGCGCGACCGCGTCCT
This sequence comes from uncultured Solirubrobacterales bacterium, assembly GCA_963836715.1. Taxonomy (GTDB): domain Bacteria; phylum Actinomycetota; class Thermoleophilia; order Solirubrobacterales; family Solirubrobacteraceae; genus Palsa-465. Next base: position 653,779 of record CAWIKH010000006.1, on the reverse strand, counting down.
CGACGAGCGCGCGTCCGATTCCCCGTCGCATGTGGTCCGGCTCGACGAACAGCCCGTCGAGCTCACCCGTCACGCCGTCGGTCGGGATCACGACCGAGAAGCCGATCGGGGTGTCGTCGTCGCCGGCGGCGACGCGCACCCAGCCGTTGTCGATGAAGGCTTGCGGTAGCTCGATCGCGTCGGGATGGGCCGCGAGCTGCGCTCGATACTGCTCCCAGACGTCGGAGGATCGGCGCTGCAATCCCTCGAGCACCGAGCCGTCCCCGTCCTTGGCGTCCCGGATCCTCACCGACGCAGCCGCGGTCCGGTGCCCGGCGGCGAGACCTACGCTGCCGTCGTCGGGAAGCGCGGCGGCGTGCCGCAACGCGTCCGGGTAGCGGGCCGATAGCGCGAATGTGCCGCCGCCGGCGACAGTCGTGACGGGCGCCCCGTCGAGGAGCCGGGCGAGGTGGCGACTCATGGTCGGGGGGTGAGTTGAGTCGAGCTCGCCCGCCCAGAACGCGACCGGGGCCGTGACCCGCCCGTAGTCGATCTCCCAAGGCCGCGCGAGCATGCGCACCTCGCGCGCGACCGCCCTCGGGTGGGAGAGGATCTCGGCTGAGCTCGTCGCGTGTATCGCCCAATTCACCGGATCCTCGAGGACGGCTCGATCCGCGCTCGGGAGCTGTTCGGCGTACCTGCGGGCGGCGGCGTCGGGGTCCCTGCGCGTCATGCGGGCAAGAACGCCGAGCAGAGGGCGTAGCAACCATGGCGCGCGGCGCGCCAGAACGAACATGGTGCGCGGCGGCCCAGTGACGTCGGTCAGGGCATCACCGTCGCGAAGTGGCGCCAGCGCGCCGACGAACGAAAGCCCGGTGGCGCGATTGCCGGCGGCGCTCGCGAGCGCGAGTCCGTACGGGGTACCGCCTGACTGCGCGACGATCCCGAAGCGCTGTACGCCCGCGCGCTCGACTACCGCCAGCAGGTCGTCGGCTGTCGCGGCGTAGGAGCCGTTAGAGCTCTGCGTCGAGCCGCCGAAGCCCGGTCGGTCGGGCACCAGCAACGTCAGTCCGAGCCGCTCGGCCGGCGAAGCCATGGCCTGCCCGAGTCCGCGAGACCCCGGGCCGTCGAGCACCACGACCAGCGCCCCGTCGTCGGCGCCGTAGAGGCCGTAGCAAAGCGTTCGCCCGTCGGCTAGCGCGAGCCGGTGCTCGCGAGCTGCAGGATCTGGATTGTCGATCGTCATGTGTGCCGCACAGCGTGGCGTTTTGCGGCCGCCCCCGCATCGGGTGCGGACCCTGATCTTTCTCAGATTCCCGCGGTCCGGGGGCCACGAGACGTGGCGGCGTCCTCGTGCTCGATGATGCGCGCGACCTCGACGCGTGAGCGGGCGCCGAGCTTGGCGAAGATGTTGCGCAGATGGGTCTCGACCGTCTTGATGCTGAGAAACAGCTCCGCCGCGATCTCGGGATTGGTGCGCCGGTCGACCACGAGGCGGGCGACCTCGAGCTCGCGCTCGGTCAGCGAGCGGATGCTCTCGCCGCTGGACACCGATCGGCGGGCTCGGGACGGCACGCGGCGGCCCAACCGGCGCAACTCGCGTTCGGCGGCCGCGGCGTCGCGGCGCGCGCCGCAGGCGAGGAAGGTCTCAAGCGCACGCTCGAGCTCCGTCACGGCCCGCTCGGTCTCCCGCGCCGCCGCGAACGCGCGACCCGCGAGCGAACGGGCGCGCGCTCCCACCAGAGCGGCGCCGGCCCGCTCCGCGTGCTCGCTCGCCGCCAGCGCCCGCGCGGCGGCGCCTCCGGGATCGTTCTCGGCGAGTTCCACCGCCGCCATGGCAAGCTCGGCCCCGGCGGTCGCGAGGTCAAGGCCGAATCGCTGTGCCCAGCGCTGCGCGGCCTTGGCGGTTGACCGGGCCTGCGCCCGGCGACCGCAGGCGAGCCACGACCGCGTGAGAATCTCGAGGAAGTTCGCACGAAATCCGCCGGGGATGAGCGGCAGTTCATCGCCGCCTCCGGCGCGGACGATCGTCTCCGCGGCGCGTTCGGGTTCGCCCGACTCGAGCAGCGCCGCGCCCAGCGCACCGCCGACCCAGGCGACTGCGACCCCGGGTGCGCTCGCATGTGCCAGTGCCTCGGCCTCGCGCGCGGCGGCCAGCGCGCCATCGGTGTCTCCCTCCGATACGAGCGTGAAAGCTCGCTGCAGCAGCCCGATGCCGAGCCCGGTGGCACTCCCGCTCAGGCGTGCGCCGTCAACCATGCCGTCGTTTACCTCGGTCGCCTCGGCAAGCCGGCCGGTTGAGAACAGGCCGCCCGAAAGAACCTGCGACAGCCCCGGGAACAGATCGCCACGGCCCGTTGCGCGGGCCAGCGATAACCCCCGTCGCGCGTGAGCCTGCGCCTCGGCGAACAGCTCGAGCTGGTATTCCGCCCCGCACAAGTAGATCAACGGGTCCAGGAACACACGCGACAGCGCCTCGTCCGGCATCTCGTCGACGAGCCTCGCGGCGCGCGAGCAGTGTGCCCGTGCTTCGGAAATCGGGCCTTCCGAGGCCTCGGCCAGCGCAAGTATCGCCAGGGCGCCGGCGGCCAAAGTGGGGTCTTCGTGCGCTTCGGCAATTGCGAGCGCTCGGGACGCCCATCCCCGCACGCTGCCGTGGTCGGCCGCGTAGTAAGCGAGCCCGGCGAGATCCACCAGCAGCCTCGCCTCGAGTGTTGCGGCCGATGCCGCCGCCGGTCCCAGCGCGTTGACGAGGCGGGTCTTGGCATCGTCCCGGCGCCCCAGCAGCAACTCGATCTTCGCGCACGCCGCGGTCGGTCTCACCCACGTCGACACATCCACCTCGGCGGCAAGTTCGATTGCGGCCAGCAGCGCGTTGTGGCTGTCTTCGAGTCGACCGGTGGCCGCGTAGGCGGTGGCCAGCGGCCCCACCAATCTCAGGCGCTCGACGGGCGGCGCCGAGCGCGGCAATATGCGCAGCGCCGCCTGCAGCCACATCGCGGCGCTCGCCGGCGCCCGATCCGCCACCTCGAGAGCTGCCTCCGTGAGCAGCGCCGCCGCCGGGGCGTCGCCGTGACGCGCCGAGCAGGCGACGTGGTGGGCGCGGACGATCGCGGGCGCGCCCTGCGCCTCGAGCGCGGCAGCCGCGCGTTCATGGCAGACGAGGCGCGTGCCGGGTGGGGACCCGGCGTAGATCGCCTCGCGCACGAGTGGGTGACGGAACCGAAACCGTCTGGGGGCGTCGCCGGGGCGGAGGATCTCCCGCGCGATCAGCTCGTCGAGGGCCGCCAGAGCATCGCGCTCGGGCATCGCCGCCGCCGGAACGGCCAGATCCAGGTCGAACGGATCGCCTGCGACCGCGGCGGCCTGGGCGAATGCGCGAGCCGGGGCGGGAAGCCCGTCGAGCTCGCGCCCGATCGAAGCCCTGACCGCCGCCGGGACGCCGCGCACGTCAGTCCAGTCGGGCGCGGCGACCGCTCGGTCGTGGGCTCCGTCGCGCGCGAGCTGAAGCAGGTAGAACGGATTGCCGCCGCTCTCTCGATACAGCTCCTCGAGGGCGATCGACTCCTCCGTCGCTCCGACGAGCCGGGCAGCGTCACCGCGATCGAGCGGCCCGAGCTCCATGGCAGTCGCCCTGCCCGCTCGCACCGCGTCCTCGATGGCCGCGGCCAGCATCGTGGCCGCCTGTCCGGTGCGCATCGTCGCGGCGAGCATCACGGCCGCGTCCGGCGGATGTCTGAGCAGGTGGCCGATGAGCTCAACCGAAGCGCCGTCGCTCCACTGGATGTCGTCGAACGTCAGGACAAGCGGTCTGCGCGCCGCCAGCCGCTCGATCAGCTCCCGTGTCGCATAGTGGGCCCGGAAGCGCTCCGCGGCAGCGGTCGCCGGTGAGCTCGCCGGGCGCACTGACCGCAGCGCGGGAAACACGGACGCAAGCTCCCCCATCTCGTCGGCAGCCAGCCGGTCGAACGAGCGGGCGTCAAGTGAACCAAGGTGGGCGTCAAGCGCGTCGACGATCAGCCCGAACGGGAAGTCCCGCTCGAGCTCGGTCGCCCTCCCGTGCAGCGCCAGGCACCCCGCCGCCGCCGCTCGGCGACCCAGCGCGGCGATCAGGGAAGTCTTGCCGATCCCGGGTTCGCCGCTGAGGACCACAAAGCGCGCGGCTCCCGCGCGGGCCTCCTGCAGCAGTTGGTCGAGCGCGCCAAGCTCGCGGCCGCGGCCGACGAGCGGGTGAGCCGTTTCGATCATTGGCCTGATCCCCCGCTCAAAGCATAAGCCCGGCCCGCGTCCGGCCTCAGGGTGGCCGGATCAGGGTCATCGCCTGATGTCCGCTCGCCGGGGACTTCGGATCCTTGACGGCACCCGAACGTATCAGCGCGCCGACGCCTGGCTCTACGAACCAACGACGAGTTTCGGCCGTAGTGATCACCAAGGCCAAACCTCTCGGGGGCGAACACAATGACACCACCTCACATCCACATCCCCGCGGACCCGCTGCTGAACTGCCCGACGTGCGGCCTGCCCGCGGAAATCACCGACCGCTTCACGCTCAACGGCGTCCCAACCCCGGTCGAGCACGTCAAGCTCGTCTGCGTTAAGCGTCACTGGTACACGCTGCCGGTTGACCTGCTCTCCGCTGCACAGCCACAGCAACCCAAGGCGGTCGTCCGGGGCCGGACCGACCGGGGGTGAGGATCGATGTCGAAGATCATCGTGTTGGGAGCGGGGATATGTGGGTCCACGGCCGCGCTGCTGCTGCGTCGCGACGGCCACGAGGTGACCGTGCTCGAGCGCGACCCCGAGCCCGCGCCCGTGTCGGTCGAGAATGCATGGGAGAACTGGTCGCGCGAAGGCGTCACTCAGTTTCACCAGCCCCACTACCTGCAATCGCGCGGCCGAATCATTCTCGAGGAGGAACTACCGGACATCGTCTCGGCCGTCGAGGCGGCCGGGGGATTGCGGTTCGATCTACTGAGCGTGATGCCTCCGTCGATCGAGGACCGGACACCCCGCGACGGCGATGATCGCTTCGAGACCGTCACCGCGCGCCGGCCGGTCCTCGAGCAAACACTGCGGCTCGCCGCGGAGGCCGCGGCGGGGATCGACATACGCCGTGGCGTCTCCGTCTGCGAGCTTGTCGTCGACAGGTACAACGGCACGCCGCACGTGAGCGGCGTTCGGACCGACGCGGGCGAGGAGCTATACGCCGACCTGGTGGTCGACGCGATGGGAAGGCGCTCGCAGCTTCCGCGCTGGCTGGGATCCGCGGGCGCAGCTTCAGTCCACGAGGAAGTGGAGGACGCCGGATTCATCTACTACACGCGTTACTTTCGCGCGCAGAACGGTGAAATCCCCAAGTTCAGGGCTCCACCGGTCACTCACATAGGTACATTCTCACTTCTCACTCTGCCCGCCGACAATCAAACCTGGTCGGTCACGGTGTTCACCCACGCCGGCGAGCGGCTGTTCAAACGGGTCCGCGACCGCTCCGTGTGGACCGCGCTGGTGGCGGCATGTCCGCGACACGCGCAGTGGCTCGACGGCGACCCGATCACCGACGTGTTGCCGATGGGCGGGATCGTCAACCGCTACCGCCGCTTCCGAGTAGCTGACGGGCCGGTGGCGACAGGCATCGCGCCAGTCGGCGACGCCTCAGCCTGCACGAATCCCTCCAACGGCCGCGGCATGAGCCTGGGTCTGATGCACGTCCAGCGTCTGCGAGACGTGATCCGAGAGCACCTCGGTGACCCGCTCGAGTTCGCCGAGGCCTGGGATGCGGTGACCGAGGCCGAGCTGACGCCGTGGTATCGAGAGAACGTCGAGGAAGATCGCGACCGAATCGTTGAGATCGCGGCGCTCCGCAGGGGGCTCGAGCCCGAGTCCGAGAGCGGCTCGCGGGCCGCGCTTCGCGCGGCATTGCTCGCCGCGCTCCCGTATGACGCTGACGCGTTTCGCGCAACGGTCGCCTGGCGCTCCTGCCTGACTCGGTTGGACGAGGCATTCGCGAATCGCGAGTTCGTCGAGCGGATTCTCGAACTCGCGCGCGACCGCGACCGCCCACCGCTGGCAGGCCCGAACCGGTCAGAGCTGCTTGCGCTGCTGGCTCGCCCGACCTACTGAGAACCGGTTCAGCGACCGGACTTGGCCACCATGAACGCGATCGTGTCGCCGGCGACGAGCGGCAGTTCGGGATCGTGCGCGATCTTGTGGCCGTTCAGCGTGGCGACGACGTGCTCGTCGAGCGCGAGATCGACGACCGCCGCCGCCGCGCCGAGCGACCACGCGCCTACGGTATGCCGGCGCGAGCCGAGGAGGACCGCGATCTCGGGCGCCGGCAGGGCCTGCGCCCGCTCGTAGTCGGCGGGCTCGTTGAGGTTGCTGACCGAGGCGAGGCCCGGGTCGAGGCTGTTCAGAGCACCGTCCTTCAGGAGGTCGGATTCGCCCATGTGCAGCACGCGCGACTGCTCGAACAGGAACGCGGGCGCCGTCCGTCCGGCCGCGATCAACTTCTCGACGGTTCGGAGCAGGCCGGTCCGGTACGCCGCTGACAACGGCTGCCGGTAGCCGCCGACCTCGGGCAGCACGACATCGACCTGCTCCTCGAGCGCGCGGAGGACCCGCTGGACGAACGCCGGGTGCAGCAGCGGCACGTCGGTCGAGGACACGTACGCGATCTCGGCGCGGCCGCCGATCGCAGCCAGGCCCGCCGCCAGTCCCTGGAGCGGCCCCCGGCCTTCGCGCCGGTCGGCCACTACCTCGACTGCTCGGTCGAGCGGCGGCAATGCCTGCCCCGGCGCCGACACCGCGACGACGGGGCCGTCTACCGACCGCGCCACGATTCCGGTCACGCGCCGCAGCAGCGTCGAGCCGTGCCACTCGAGCGCCGCCTTGGGCGAGCCCATCCGCGAGGATCGCCCGCCCGCCAGCACGATCCCGGCCGCCTGGACCATACGCGCGATAGTAGACCGCTTACTATTACTCCGGGATGGCACGAACGGGGCGCATGGCGAGCGACGAAGCCGTCGTTCTCACGGTCGGCGAGGTCATGATGGCCCAGCCGAAGACGCACCCGGCCGACGCCCTCGTCGGCGACGTTCGCCGCGCGTTCGAGAAGCCCAGCGTGCGGACCGTGCTGCTCGCCGACGGCGTTGTCTTCCGCGGCGCGATCGAGCGAGACCATCTCCCCGAGGATGCCCCGGCGGACGAGCCGGCCGCCAGGTACGCGGACACCGAGCCGGTCACGGCCACGCCCGCGATGCCGATCAGCGAGGCGATCAAGCTGCTCGACGATCAGCCCGAGCCGCGGCTGATCGTCCTCGATGAGGACGGCGCCACGCTGAGGGGTCTGCTGTGCTTCGACCGCAGCTCGAGTGAGTTCTGTGTTCGTTAGGAACGCGGACACCGCGGTTTGCACCACTTGAGACAATAGGTTCAAAACCTGTGTGGGGAGGAGGGCGAGAGGTGGCCCGCGAGGACGTGGTCGCCCGATGGCGACGGTCAGCGGTCTCGAGCGACGCTCGCCCAGCCGAGCCGCCGCGGAGCCCGTCGCTCGTGGACAGCGCCGAGGAGGCGCTCCACATCTGGCTCGCCGGTGGCCGCTACCGGCAGGGCGACCGGCTGCCCCCCGAGAACGAGGTCGCGACGATGCTCGGCGTATCGCGCGGCACCCTGCGCAGCGCGCTCCGCCGCCTCGAGGAGCGGGGTGAGATCGTGCGCCGGCAGGGGAGCGGCACGTTCGTCGGGCGGAGCGCGGTGCCGGCCGCTCTCGGCGAACGGCTCGAGCGCCTCGAGCCGTATTCGTCGCTGGCCGAGCGCCGGGGACTGACGCTGTCCTCGGTCGGCCTGAGCATCGAGCACCGCGCGGTCGGCGCCGAGGTCGGGGAGGCGCTCGGGCTTGCGCCGATCGCGCAGGCGATGACGGTCTCGCGGACGCTGGTGGCGAATGAGGCCCCGGTGGCGGTGATGTTCGACGTCGTCCACCCGAAGGTGTCGCTGCTGGACGACGCCGCGCTGCGCCCCGCGCTCGAGCGCGGCCAGATGGTGCTCGACGTTCTCATCGCCCTCGGCGTGCCGGTCACGTATGCGCGCACGCGCGTGATCCCGTCGCTGCTCAGCCCGCGCGAGCGCGCCGGCAAGCTGCTGGGCGTGCGCCGGACGACGGCGGTGCTTGAGCTCGAAGAGCTGATCTACGCCGGCCGCGATGAGCGCGTCGCGTATTCGCGCGATCTGTTCGCTCCGGGCGGGCTCGACGTCGCCGTGACCCGCTCGCTCGAGTCGACGGGTCCCACGCCGATCGCGAACTTCCGCGGCGCTCGCAACGCGCGCGACGGCGGCGCACGCGCTCGCCGTCCGTGAGCACGGGTTCGCGGCAGCGGGTGGCCTCGGTGGCGCGCGCGCTGGCGCTGCTCGACGAGGTCGCGCGCAGCGACGCCGGCCTCGGCGTCAACGAGCTGGCCCGCCGGATCGGGGTCAACGCCAGCACAGCATCGCGGCTGCTCGCGACGCTCGAGGACGGCGGGTTCGTCCGTCGTCGTCGAGTGTGGTCAGCATGGCGCGGGTCGGCCGGCCGAGCGTCGCCCACGCCACCGCGGCCGGCAAGGTCATGCTGGCGTTCGGCGCGAGGCCTGCGTCCGGGGACGCAGGCCTCGCGGGCGAACTGGTCGCGTTCACCGGCCGGACGATCACCGACCGCGACGTGCTGGCGGCTGAGCTCGAGGCGGTGCGGACGTCGGGGATCGCCGAGGCGGTCGGCGAGCGCGAGCCGGATCTGAACGCGCTCGCGGTTCCGGTGATCGGGCGCGGGGATGAGCTGGTCGCGATTCTCGGTTTGCAAGGGCCGGCGGCGCGGCTGCCGGCGAGCACCCGCCGCGCCCGGCACGCGCCGCTCCGCAGGGCGGCGTGCGAACTCGGGCGATCGCTCGGCGGACCGGGATAGGATTGGCCATGCTCGGATCGCGGGGCCGATCCCGTTCCCTCGACTTGCGCGTCCTCGCCGACGAGGAGCTGATGGGGCTCGTCCGCGACGGCGAGGTGCAGGCGTTCGAGGTGATCTTCGACCGGCATGCGTCGGCCGCGTTCTCCCTCGCCTACCGGATGTGCGGGCGCCGGGCGGCTGCCGAGGACATCGTCCAGGACGCGTTCCTGTCGCTGTGGCGGAGCGGCAGCGGCTACGACCCCAGGCGCGGCAGCGTCAGGTCATGGGTCCTGAGCGTCGTCCACAACCGGGCGATCGACGCGTTCCGGCGGCAAGGTCCCAGGGACCGCCGCGACATTTCCGACGAGGGGATCGCCGAGCGCCTGCCGGCGCCCGACGCCACGGATGCCGAGGTCGAGCGCCGCGACGACGCCCGGCAGGTCCGAACCGCGCTCGACGAGCTCCCGCCCGACCAGCGCCGGGTGATCGAGCTCGCCTACTTCGGCGGCCTCACCCACAACCAGATCGCCGAGATGCTGGATCTGCCGCCCGGTACCGTGAAAGGGCGGATGCGCCTCGGGCTGACCAAAATGCGCTACGTCCTCGGCGAGGACGCGAGGGCCATCGTATGAGCGGCGACGACCGGATTGCGAACGGGCACCGCTGCGGCGAGGACGCGGCGGCGTACGTGCTCGGGGCGCTCGAGCCCGACGAGGCGCAAGCGTTCCGGGCGCACCTCGCCCAGTGCGCCGCCTGCCAGAAGGAGGTGGCGGAGTTCGAACAGAGCGCGGGTGCGCTGCCCGAGTCGGCCGCCCCGTACCAGGTGCCGAAGGACCTGCGGCGCCGCGTGCTCGCGGAGGTGCGCGCGACTCCGAAAGCGCAAGCGGCCCCTCGGACGACGCCCGCGCGCTCGTGGCGCCCGGCCGTCGCCTGGGCCGGAGCGTTCGCTGTGGTCTTGATCGCGGTGATCGTCGCGTTCGCGCTCAGCTCCGGCGGCTCGAGCACCCGGACGATCCAGGCGTCGACCGGCAGCGCCGAGCTCCGGATCGCGGGCGGCCACGGCGACCTGATCGTCCACCGCCTGCCCCAGCTGCCCGTCGGGCGCATCTACCAGATGTGGGTGCAGCGTGGTACAGCGACGCCGAGGCCGACCGGCACTCTGTTCGGCGTAACGCCATCCGGGTCGGCCACGGTCGGCGTCCCCGGGAGCCTCGACGGCATCAGCGCGGTCATGGTCACGCAGGAGCCCGCGGGGGGGACACCAGTGCCCACGACTGCGCCCGTTGTCGTCGCGCGCGTGACCTGAGTCAGGCGGCTCTGAGTGGCTTGGTCTGGTAGCCGCCGACGGGCGTTCCCAGGTACGGGAAGTGCGGCAGGTACCGCGTCCCCAGTGACGCGAGCTCGGGGTGGGCGACGTAGTGGACGAACTGCGCGTCGTCCTGCGCCGGCAGCGAGTTCCACGGTCCTTGTCGCCCAGCGGCACGATCACCTCGTTGAACAGCGGGTTGCCCAGGCGCGACACCTGCACCCAGTGACCGCCTCTCGTGGTTCAGCCCTGTCCCGGTTTCGCGGATCAGCGAGCGGCGCCGGCTGGCGGCGGTCCACACGCCGATCACGGAACTCGCCGACATCGCATTGGTCGGCGTCGAGGCCGGCCCGATGTTGCACGGCGGGCAAGCCAGGTTGGCGGCGAGAGTTTGCCGGTGGCCGTGGTTGACCCGCCTGACCGAGTAGAACTGACGGCGGTTCCAGCTCGGGCTCGCGATCGAACCGATCGGGCCGTCAAACCGTGCCGCTAGCCGCTCGATCGGGCGCGAGTCACCCGAGTGGTACATGCACCTCCGCGGCGATTGCGAGCGAACGGTGTTGCCGGGCCGCCTGCGGCGGCGTCCCTGGGGCCGGGGAGCCCGTCCTGTCCGTGGTCGCGATCACGCCGCCGGGCATGGACGCCCGGCGGAACGGCCCCACGGACGCCGAGCGAAGCGAGGCCCTAAGACCAGGGGTAGGGGCTATGCGAGACCGGGTGCAGGTCGCCCGTCTCGAACCGCTCGAACCGGAACGGGTGTAGGAGCGAGGAGTGCTCGCTGGCGACCACGCGCGCGATCTCCCGGCCGACCGCGATCATCTTGCCTCCGTGCTCGGCGCGACCCGGTTCGATCCGCCGCTCCCCGCGGACAAGGCGGCGGTCCGGTACGGGCGGGTCGCGAAGCTGTTCGTCGCCCTGAACGCGTCTGCGGCGCCGAGTGAGACGCTGTCCGTGCCAGAGCGCTACTGGTGCTACACCCATGGTCGGCCACGTCGCCGCTGGACACCGACGCGCTCAGGCGGTCGGTCGGGCCGCTGTTCTTCGCCGGCGAGCACACCGCCGGGGCGTGGCACGGGCTGATGGAGGGCGCGCTCCGGAGCGGCGCGCGGGCGGCGCAAGAGCTGGTGCAGGCCGCGCTCAGATGAGATTCGGCCGCGGGTGCAGTCTAACCTGCCATGACCGTGGCCGCCGCTGACACCAGCCGCTCGGTGGAGCTCGAGGTTGACGGCAGGACCGTCCGGATCTCCAGTCCCGACCGGGTCTATTTCTCGGCGCGCGGGGAGACCAAGCTCGACCTGGCTCGGTACTACATCAGCGTCGGCGACGGAATCGTCCGCGCGCTGCGCGAGCGCCCTTGCATGCTGCACCGGTTCCCGAAGGGGGTCGACGGCGAGAAGGTCCACCAGAAGCGCCTGCCGAAAGGCGCGCCGCCGTGGGTCGAGTCCGTCAACGTGTACTTCCCTCGCTTCGGCCGGACCGCCGACGAGCTGTGCGTGACCGAGCTCGGCAGCGTGATCTGGGCCGTGCAGATGGCCACCGTCGAGTTTCATCCCTGGAACTCGCGGCGAGCGAACGTCGAGCAGCCCGACGAGTGGCGGATCGACCTCGACCCGATGCCCGAGGCCGGCTTCGACGCCGTGCGCCGTGTCGCCGGCGTCGCGCACGAAGTGCTCGAGGAGATCGGCGCGGTCGGCTGGCCCAAGACGTCCGGTGGCAACGGGCTCCACATCTACGTCCGGATCGAACCGCGATGGGGCTTCAGCGAGGTGCGGGAGGCCGCGCTCGCGTTCGCCCGCGAGGTCGAGCGCCGGATTCCAGACGATGCGACGACCACGTGGTGGCGCAAGGACCGCGAGCCCGACAAGGTGTTCGTCGATTACAACCAGAACGCTCGCGACCACACGATCGCGAGCGCGTACTCGGTGCGAGGAAACCCGCTTGGAACCGTGTCTACGCCGATCTCGTGGGATGAGCTCGACGACGTCGACACGCGCGGCTTCACGATCGCCACGGTCCCGGCACGGTTTGCCGCGATCGGCGATTTGCATGCCGGCATCGACCACGCGGTGTTCTCGCTCGAGCCGCTCCTGGAGTGGGCGGCGAGAGAAACATGAGGCTCCGTCTCGCTGCTCGGCCGGCGCCGACGTCGCCCGCGCATCATCTCCTGATCGTCAACTTGCCGTAGGTGATTCGCGCCGCTCCCTTCGGCTGCTTCGTCGAGATCACGAGCGCGGCGATCAGCTTGCGGTGCTTGCGATGAAGGGATGCGGCCCGTGCCCGTACGCGCTTGGGGAGCAGCACCTGGATGTGGGCGGTCTTGCCTGACTTGAAGCGGAACTTGTGGCTAAGGACACGGCCGCCCACCTTGAGCTTGAACCGGCCTGCGCAGACCTTGCCCTTCTTGGTCTTGCCGGTCGTGGCCACGCACCTCAGCGACACCATGACCTCGCCCTTGTTGATCGACACCGTCTTGGGGGCGGCCTGGATCGTGATGTAGGTCAGCCGTCCGGCCGGATTGCCCGGCGCGGACCCGGTCGGCGGGGTCGGGATCACGGGACCGGTTGGGGGAGCCGGCCAGGCGGCGAGCGCGGTGTAGGTGCTGGTGCCGCTCGGCGCCAAGGTCCACCCCGACTGGGTGCCGGCGTACGGGGTGCCGACATTCGTGCCGGTCAGGGGCATCTCGGTCGGCGGGCCGCCGTTCTGGACGGTGACCACGTTGCCGTGGATGAAGCCGCTGATCTGAGCCGCGTTGGCCGCCGCCCAGCCCGACTGCTCGCCGAGCAGCGCGCCGATCTGGGCCGTGGTGGGCTGTTCGATCGGGGCGTTGGCCGCGAAATAGGTGTTGTACTCGCTCACCAGCGGGTCGATCGTCTCGTAGAAGAGGCCGTCGCCCTGCCCGGGCTGGCTCATCAGATTGGTCTGATGGAAGTAGTGCGGGCGGGGGTCATTGCCCATCATGTGCTGGAACATGCCCTGGTCGACGCTGGCGATGATCTGCGCGATCGTGAAGGGGGTCCCGGCCGGGTTGCACGTGGTCACCCCGTTGATCGGCACGCACGTGGGCAGGTCATAGAGAGTCTGGTACTCGTCGACCTCCTGGGCGTTCGTCGCGACGTTGTAGTAGATGTTCGTCGGGTAGCGGGGAATCGCGGTGCCGCCCGCGTCCTGGAACGAGGCGCCGGCCGGGTGCCCCGCGCCACCGTAGGCTCCGGTGGCAAACGAACCGTCCGCGGGATTCGGATAGGGCTTCGAGGCGTCTGAGCCGAAGTACTTGATCCCGCCGTCCAGCGTGCCGGCGAACGCGGCGTCGAGGGCCGGGTTCTGCTCATAGGGGCTCTCGGCCGCGGTGCCCTGATCGGGCGGGACCGTGGTAGCGGTGGGTGTGCCGCTGCTCCCCGTCAGCGTCCCGGCGATCCCGGTGTCCGTGGAGGTCTTCTCGACCGCCCCGCCGCCACTGGTGCTGGTGGTCGAGTTGCCGGTTGGGTTGGTGAAGTCGGTCGCGGTGTTCGCCGCCACCTTGCCGATCAGCGACCAGGCACCGATCGTCCCGGTGTACGGCGCGCGGTAGATCAGATAGTCCGCGGCGTGGCACACCGCGCCCCAGGTGAGCGAGACCGAAGAGGTCGCGCCGGTGACGGTCACCGGCGCGGACACCGAAGCGGCCGACTGCCCGGCACCCGCGACCGCCGGAGCGCCCGGCGCCGCGGTGTTGAACTGATCGCTGACGGCGTACACGTACTGGCCGGCCGCGAGCGTCCCGCCGGTCGTCGCCGGAGTCGCCTCGTCAAGCGCGGGCGGATCGACCTGCCCCGGATTGCCGGGGAGCAGGTTGGCTAGGCCAGAATGCTCGCCGGTGACGATCGCATTCGGGTTCTGGTTGCCGAGCGCGACGGCCGGATCGGTGGTCGTGCTCAGACCGAGCCCGCCCGTGGTGGGATCACCGGGCGTCGAGGCGGGGGTGGAGGCCCAGATGGTGTTCTGGTTGAGCTCGGCTTCGATGTAATCCTGGGTTGCGCAGCCCTGGTCGATGTTCGGGTGATCCCAGGTGTGGCTGATCCAGCCGAAATCGTTCGTGTACGGCCTGCCGGTCGAGGGATTGGTCGCCTGGAGTTGCGCCAGCAGCGGATCGGTCCCCGGCGCCGACGCGTTGCAGCCGGTGTTGGTACCGCCTGTGCCGCCGTCGCCCGACGTGGCTACCGTGCACCCGGCCGCCCAGGCGACGCTGCCACCGCCGTTGAACAGCATGTCGATCCGGAAGTTGTTCGCTCTGGACCAATTGGCCGCGGTGACCACGTCGGCGGGGACCTCGCGCAGGGCGTCGGCCGCGTTGAAGTCGGTGGAATGCGGCGCCGTGGTCGCGTTGCCCGCGACGCTCCAGGTGTCGTCGGCCAGGAAGTTGTCGTCGACGTCGGTCTCCAGGTAATTGCGCTGGTCGCCGAAGTAGGTGTTCCGCGCCAGCCAGTCGAGCTCGCCATGGCGCAACAGCTCGCTCTGGAGGTAGTACTGGCTCTCGTCGAAGGTCTGGAACATCGTTTCCCGGCCGTCGGGCGCGGTGTAGATGCCCAGCAGGGAGCTCGCGCCCGGGCCGGAGATCAGCGTGTTGATGTTCGCGCCGGGCAGCGGCGTAGCCTCGTAGGCCCAGGTGGATTGCGTCGGGTCGACGGCAACGTGTTTGAGGTACGGGAAGACGCTCGCTCCGTTCGCGGTCAGCGTCAGCGGGGTCGACAGCGGCAGCTGCGCGCCACCGATCGGGTTGGCCGAACGCAGGCCGTAGTCGCTAGTCGGAACGACGTAGGCGGTGACCTGACGAACCGAGAAGTCGTGCTCGAACGTCTGCAGCCGGCTCCATTGCGCATCGGTCAAGCCCACCGTGCCGGAAACCGCCACGACGACGCCCTGGTAGTTGGCGACCTGGGTTCCGTTCGGGAGCGTCGACGACAGCGCAGGCAGCGGCACGCTGCCGGGGCTGGCGCTGCTGGTGACCATCGATGTATACGGAACGCCTTCGCGCTGGAGCGTGTTGACCCAATCCTGGTAGGCGATGCCGGCGTTGCAGATGGCCGGATTGGCGGTGCAGGTCGGGTCGGCGAAGTTCGTGTCGGTGCCGTCGGTGATGACCAGGATCCGCAGTCCGATCCGCTGCGCGGGAGCCGCCGCCGATGCAACCTCGGGACTCGACCCGCTTCCGGCAAGGCCAAGGAGTGCCGCCAGGCAGCCAACAACGACGAGAGCTTCAAACAGACGTCTCATACCAAGCTCGGCTTTCAAAGTTGAGCTCCACGCAAGCCGCCGGCACCAGCCCTGGGGGCGCAACATCAGATGCCGGTTACAGGACCCCGACTGGAGTCCATCGAAGCACTAGTCTGTCTGCTCCTGCGACCGCTGCGTATGGGTTTCCTCGCCCCCCTTACGTTCAGCCGTGAACGCGTTCAACGACGCACGTCGCGCCAGCGGACGGGGATCGCATGGTCCCACGAACGCCGCGAAGCCGCCCGTAAACGGCAGCCCGCCGGCTACTTGTGCGGGCCGTGCACGATCAGCACGTCGCAGTGGGCGTGGTGGGAAACGGCGTCGCTGACGCTGGCACGGAGCAGACGGTGCACCATCCCGTGCTCGTGTCCGACGACGATCATCTCAGCGTGCCGTTCGTCGGCGAGCTGAACGATCGCGTCCGCCGGCTCGCCGACCGCACCCTGATAATCAGCCTCGATGCCCTGCCCCTCGAGGTATGCGCGTGCGGTTTCGAGTTCCTTGGCGTGCTTCTCGGGCGGGTCGGTCGGGTCGATCGGGCCTCCCGAGCGGCCGGCGCTCATCATCACCGGTGTCACGCTCGCGACCACCAGCTTCGATCCGAGCGCCTTGGCGAGCGTCGCCGCCCGCTCGAGCGCCCTTTGCGCGCCCGGTGTGTCGTCGTAACCAACGAGTATCGTCGCCATCGTCTGTCCTCCTTACACCGGCAATGCGGCCGGGGGTACGGGCTCCACTCCGAGCAGCGCCGCCTCTTCGTCCGGGGTTTGCGGGATCGCCTCGCGGAAGTGGACGTGCTCCTTGGCGTTCGCCCGCATCTCCTTCTCGCACAGGTCGATCAGCAGGTCCCGGAGCTCGCGCTGGCGGTCGGTGAGCACCCACTCGGGATCCCACTCGTAGCCCAGTCCCCAGAACGGCTCACCACCCCATGTCTTCTCGGCCATCTACACCCTCCGCTCGCTCTGCACAAATATGTTCAATAGAGTTCTACCTCAGTGGGTGATCGGTGTCTAGGGGACGTACGTTGCCCCCGTTGTCACTGATCGGCGCGTCCGCAAGCGTCCACGACTTCGGCGACTCCGGCCGCGGCGAGCAGCGAATGCGGCTCCTGGCCGTAGCGCGCGGGCGCCGTGCGAACCGACCTCCCGCGGCCGGCGTCGGCGGGTCGGCGGCTTTCAACGGCGGGCACCTGGGGGAGGGGGGCGGCCGCGGCAGCGGCATCCCCGATGCCGCAATCGGCGGGAGGTGGCGCGACCTGGCGGGAGGTGGCGCGACCTGCATAACCTGTCAGCGGAGCCGTTTCGGGGCGACCGTGTCAGTCCGCGCATGCCCCACATGCACCGTCTGCCAAGGTCGGCGTCGATCGCGTCGATTGTCAGAATTCTGCAGGTGGTTTTGGGTCCGATCGGGGCGCTGAGGTAGGAGCGCGGGCGATCCGGCCGGCGAGGTGGGAGGCACGGTCAGACGGCGAGCGCTCGGGGTAGCCTTCGACGCATGGCTCGCAAACCGCAGGGGCGGTTTTGGGGCATGCCGTACGACTGGAGCCGTCCGGAACGCAACGACGCCGGGAAGGGCGGCTGCGACGAGGACGACCGGCGCGTCTTCATGCCCAAGAACCATGGCTGGGGCTAGAGCGTCACTTCGCGGCGCCTCGACGTCCTGTTCGGAGGCGCGGAGCTCGAGCGAGCCGCCGTCGGCTGGGAGGAACCGCTGTTGCGGCGCCTGAAGCGGCGCTGACCCGGATCCGTACCCGGGCCCCCAGGCAGAAAGACCTGCGTGGTGGGGTTTTCCCCACCATCAACCACGGGGGTCCTCGGCCGGCCAGACGCCCGATCGCCCCAGCGATTTTGGCGGCCGCCGAAGGCAGGCTCCGATGCATGCAAATCACTCCTTCATCCACCACAGCGGGCGGGTCAGCTGGCTCGGGCGGGTCTGCGGGCTCGGGCGGGTCTGCGGGCTCGGGCGGGTCTGCGGGCTCGGGCGGGTCTGCCGGCTCGGCCGGGTCGGCAGGCTCCGGCGTGCTCGCCCGCTTCGTCCACGCCGCGGCCCGGAGCGCGGCGCGTCGCCCGAAGACGACGGTCGCGCTCTGGCTCACGCTGATCGTTGCATGCGTCGCGCTCGGCTCGAGTGCCGGCATGCGCACGCTGTCGAACGCCGGTTCGGGCACGGGTGAATCGGCCCGTGCCGACGCTCGCCTGACCGCCTCGGGCCTCAAGGGTCCCGCCACCGAGAACGTGCTCGTCCGTTCAAGCAGCCCGCAGCGCACCGCGCACGCGGTGGCGGCGGTCGAGGCGGGCGCGCGTCGCCTCCCGGCGGTGAAATCGGTCGATGGCCCCGACCGCTCGCCCGACCTAACTCGCGCGGGTGGCCGAACCGCGCTCGTCGTCGTGACGCTGCGCGGTGATCCCAACAACGCCGACAGCCGCGCCGCCCAGGTGCAGCACTTCGTCGACGGACTGTCCGCGCGCGGGCGCGGCGTCACGTTCCTGGAGGCCGGCAGTGGCTCGGAGGACAACGCGATCACGCAGCTCGTCAACAACGGGTTGCACCGCGCCGAACTGATCTCGATCCCGATCACGCTGCTGATCCTGGTGCTCGCATTCGGGGCACTGGTCGCCGCCTCGGTCCCGCTGCTGCTCGGCCTCACGTCGGTGGGAGCGGCGCTCGGAGCGCTGGGGCTCGTCTCACACATCGCGCCCAACGGCTCCTCGACTGCCCCGGTCGTGGTTCTGATCGGACTCGCGGTCGGCGTCGACTACTCGCTCTTCTATATCCGCCGCGAGCGAGTCGAACGTCGGTCGGGGGCGTCTGCCGACGCGGCGCTCGCCGCCACCTCGGCGACCGTCGGCCGCGCGATTGTGGTCGCCGGGATGACGGTCGTCATCGGACTCGCCGGACTGCTGTTCACCGGGTTCGGGGTCTTCACCTCGATGGCCCTGGGCGCGATCCTGGTTGTCGCGATCGCCGTCGTCGGTTCGCTGACCGTGCTCCCCGCGATGCTCGCTCTACTGGGCGACCGGATCGACCGGGGCCGAATTTGGCCTCGCCGCCGGCGGATGCGGTCCCGCCGCCGGCGAACGATGTGGCAGGTGCTGGCGGCCGCGGTGACGAACCGTCCCCGAACCTCGCTGGCGCTCGCCGTCGTCGTGCTGGCGGCGCTGGCGGCGCCGCTGATCTCGATCCGGACCGCCGAGCCCGGTCAGAACGACGTGTCGCCGAACACGCCGATCCGCGTCGCCAACCGGGCGATCGAGCGGGCGTTCCCAGGATCGTCCGACACCGCTGACCTGGTCGTCAGCGGACACGGACTCCAGCGCAAGCAAGCGCTATCGCAGCTGCGGAAGATCGGCCACCAGGGTCTGGGAATCACCGGCGGCAGGGGGGCGGTGGCGATGCAGGTTTCGCGCGACGGTCAGACGGCGCTGCTTCAGATCCCGATGCCCGAGTCGAGCCTCACGGTCGCCGACCACAAGGTGCAGACGCTGCGGCATGAGCTCGAGCCGGCGGTCGCAAGTGCGATCCCCGGGGCGCACGCGGATCTGACCGGCGACTACGCGGGGAATCTCGATTTCTCGACTCGCCTGTCCCATGTCACCCCGCTGGTGATCGCGTTCGTGCTGGGGCTGGCGTTCGTCCTGCTGGTCGCGACGTTCCGCTCCGCGCGGCTGGCCCTGGCGGTGATCGCCCTCAACCTGCTGTCGGTCGGCGCCGCCTTCGGCGTGCTGGTCGCGGTCTTCCAGCACCACTGGGCACAGTCGCTGCTCGGCTTCCAGTCCGACGGCGCCGTCGTCGACTGGCTGCCGCTGTTCGCGTTCGTGGTGCTGTTCGGCCTGTCGATGGACTACACCGTGCTCGTGCTCGAGCGGGCCCGGGAGGCGCGGCTGGCCGGCGCGAGCGCCAGAGAGGCCGCCGCCGAGGCGCTGGGCTCGACCGGCGGGACGGTGACCAGCGCCGCGCTCGTGATGATCGCCGTGTTCTCGGTGTTCGCCACGCTGCCGCTGCTCGAGTTCAAGCAGCTCGGGGTCGGGCTCGCGGCCGCGATCGCGCTCGATGCGACGATCGTGCGTGGTCTGGCGTTGCCGGCGGCGCTCACCCTTTTGGGCGACCGCGGCCTGGCTCCCGCTCCCGCTCGCGCACCTCGCCGGCGCGCTCCGGGCTGGGATCATGGAGTCGATGTCGCAGCGATCGGATCAACCAATGAGTGACCGCGGCCACGAAATCGACCTGCGGTCGGTGGTGCGGAGGGCGGCGTTCGCGCCGTCCCTCGTGCTCCTGACCACGCTGATCGTGATCTGGGCGGCGACCGGAGCCGGCTACTTCTGGCCGATGTGGGCGGCGCTCGGACTCGCGATCCCAACCGGCCTCTGGTTTGCCGTGCGCTGGGCGCGGCTTCGGCCTCGGGGAGCAAGTCGCCGCTACGCGATGCAGGCGAGCATCTCGCTCGTGCTCGTCGTCACCGACGTGGCAGTCTGGGCGATGGCGGGAGGCGGCTATTTCTGGCCGATCTTCCCGTTCGTCGGGCTGGCCGCTGCGCTTGCCCTGCACGGGCTGTTCCTGGCGCCCGGCCAGCGCTCGCTCCAGCTTCGCGTCGACGAGCTGACCCGCACGCGCAGCGGAGCACTCGACGTTCAGGCGACCGAGTTGCGCCGGATCGAGCGCGATCTGCACGACGGAGCCCAGGCCAGGCTGGTGGCGCTCAGCATGCAGCTTGGGCGCGCCGAGGAGCGCCTGGCCGATCACCCCGACAGCGCGGCGCTCGTGCGGCGTGCTCGGGAGGAGGCGACCGCCGCGATCAGGGAGCTCCGGGACCTCGCGCGTGGGATCGCGCCGCCGGTGCTCGCGGATCGGGGCCTGGTCGCCGCGGTCGAGTCGCTGGCGAGCCGATCAACCGCGAACGTCAAGGTCGCCGGACATCTCGACCACCGCCTCCCACCGGTGGTCGAGACCGCGGCCTACTTCGTCGTCGCCGAGTCGCTGACCAACGTCGTCAAGCATGCGCCGGGAGCCAGCGCGCGCGTGACGCTGAGCCTCGACGGCGGGATGCTCGTCGTCGAGGTCGCCGACAACGGACCGGGCGGCGCGGACGCCGCGGCGAGCGGGCTGATCGGGCTCAGACAGCGAGTTGAGGCGCTCGACGGCCGGCTCGAGGTTCACAGCGTGGCCCGTGAGGGGACGGTCGTCTGGGCGGTGCTGCCGTGCGAGTAGTCGTAGTCGAGGACCAGGCGCTCTTGCGCGAAGGAATCGTGGCGCTGCTGGCCGAGAACGGGATCGAGGTCGTCGCGCAGGCGGACGACGGTCCCGGGCTGCTTCGGATCGTCGCCGGCCACAAGCCCGATCTGGCGATCTGCGACGTGCGGCTGCCACCGACGTTCACCGACGAGGGCATCCGTGCGGCGCTGGAGGCGCGCCGACGCCATCCCGAGCTCGCGATCCTGGTCCTCTCCGCATACGTCGAGCCGGTCTACACCGGCGAGCTGCTCGCGGCGGGCCAGAGCGGGGTCGGCTATCTGCTCAAGGAGCGCGTCAGCGAGGTGCGGACGTTCATCGATTCGGTCAAGCGCGTCGCCGCCGGCGGGACCGCGCTGGATCGCGAGGTCGTCAGCGCGCTGATCGCCGATCGCGATCGTAGCGGCGACCGAGCGGAGCTCGGGGCGCTGACGCCCCGCGAACGAGAGACCCTGGAGCTGATCGCCCAGGGTCGCACCAACGCCGCCATCGCCCGCGAGATGGTGGTCACGCTCGGCGCGGTCGAGAAGCACGTCTCGAACATCTTCGCCAAGCTCGACCTGCCCGCCGGCGACGATGATCACCGGCGGGTGCTGGCGGTGCTCGCGTATCTGCGCGCGACCGGAGGGCCGTGAGCTACGCGGGCCAGGCGGCCGGCTACGAGGTCATCCCGCCGAACTGGCCGCCCGTGATGCCCAGCACCTGACCGTTGATGTAGTTCGCCCACGGCGTGCACAGCAGGAACACACCGCCGGCGGCCTCCTTCGGCGTTCCAGGCCGCCCGAACGGGATCAGCACGGGCCCCAACGCCCGCAGCTGCTCGGGGATGCCGAGCTGGACCTTCTCGCCGCGGATCTCGACGACGTTCTCATCGCTCTTGGGGGCGGTCAGGCGCGTCTCGATGAATCCGAACGCGACCGCGTTGACGTTGATCTTGAACTGGCCCCACTCCTTGGCAAGCGTCTTGGTCAGGCCGACGATCGCCGACTTGCCCGAGGCGTAGTTGGCCTGTCCCGCATTGCCCATCGTGCCCGAAATCGAGGATACGTTGACGATCTTGCGGAACACCTCGATCCCCTCTTCTCGCTCTTTCTTGGCGGGCTCGCGCATATACGGCGCGACCGCGCGACACATCCGGAAGGGCACGACGGTGTGGATGTCGAGCATCTTCTGGAACCAGTCGTCGCTCATCTTGTGGATCGGGGCATCGAGCGTGTAGCCGGCGTTGTTGACGAGGATGTCGACCTTGCCCCACGTGTCGATCACGGTCTGAACGAGTTCGTCGGGAACCCCCGGCGCCGTGAGATCCCCTGCAAACACCGCGGTTTCGCCGGCGATCTCGCTCGCCGTCTGCTCGGCGACGTCGGCGTCGAGGTCGTTGATCAGGATCTTCGCGCCGTTGTCCGAGAGCAGTTCAGCGGTCGCGCGCCCGATTCCGCGGGCCGAGCCTGTAACGATCGCCACCTTGTCATCGAGGATTGCCATGTCCGGCCTCCAATTTCGTATGTCCAGGCTGGGCATCATGCCAGCGCGGCGGCTAATGAGGCGCCACGGAGGCCCGATTCGATGGCGCCGTCGATGACCCCCGGACCAGCCGTTGGCGATGTCAGAGCCGGCGCCGGCGTGGCCGCTGACCACCCGGTTGTGAACGACTAGAGTCCGGTCGGCCATGAATGCGAACGAATGGCTGGCAGCGTTTGCCGAGCGGCTCGGGACCGAGCCGCCCACAACCGAGGAGTTCAAGGCGATCCTCGACCTGGCGGGCGAGGCGGCGCACTCCTCCGAACGCGTTGCCGCACCCGCGGCGACCTGGGTCGCGGCCAAGGCCGGCGTCGACCTCGACGAGGCGCTCCGGGCCGCGCGCGAAGTCGGGGGCGATGGCTGATCGGCGATTCGACATCGTCGTGTTCGGCGCCACCGGGTTCACCGGTGGGCTGACTGCGGAATACCTGGCCCGGAACGCGCCCGAGGGGATGCGATGGGCGCTTGCCGGGCGGAACATGGGCAAGCTCGAGGACGTCCGCCGGCGGCTCGGGGACGCGTGGACTGAGCTGCCGCTGCTACATGCCGACAGTGGCGATCCGGCGTTGGTGCGGGCGGTGGCGGATGCGACCAGGGTCGTGATCACGACCGTCGGGCCGTACATCCGGTACGGCGAGCCGCTGGTGGCAGCATGCGCCGCCGCCGGGACGGACTACGTCGATC
This sequence comes from uncultured Solirubrobacterales bacterium, assembly GCA_963836715.1. Classification (GTDB taxonomy): domain Bacteria; phylum Actinomycetota; class Thermoleophilia; order Solirubrobacterales; family Solirubrobacteraceae; genus Palsa-465. Next base: position 630,902 of record CAWIKH010000006.1, on the reverse strand, counting down.
TGACCGGCGAGCCCGAGTTCGTCGACCGCATGTGGCTGAGCTACCACGAGCAGGCGGAGCGGAGCGGCGCGCGGATCGTCCACTCGTGCGGCTTTGACTCGATCCCTTACGACCTGGGCGTGCAGTTCACCGTCGAGCAGCTGCCCGAGGGCGTTCCGATCTCGGTCGACGGGTTCGTGCGGACGAACGGGTCGTTCTCCGGCGGCACCTACCAGTCCACGATCGAGATTTTCAGCCGGATGCGGTCGGCGTCCGGGGTGGCGCGTGAGCGCCGCCAGCGCGAGGGGCTGACCGAGCGCACCGTCAGGGGTGTCACCGGGACGCCCCACCACGACGCGTTCGGCGGCGGCTGGGTGGTCCCGCTCCCGACGCTCGATCCGATCACGGTGCTTCGCTCAGCACGAGCACTCGACCGCTACGGGCCCGACTTCAGCTACAGCCACTATCTTGCGGTCAAGCGCCTGCCGGTGCTCGCGGGCCTCGTCGGCGGCGCCGGCGGGCTGATCCTGCTCTCGCAGATCCCGCCGGTCCGCAAACAGCTGCTGAAGCTGAAGAGCTCGGGGGAAGGGCCGTCCGAGGAGCAGCGGGCGAAGTCGTGGTTCAGCATCCGGTTCGCGGCGCGCACCGGCGACGGCGCGGAACTGCGGACCGAGGTGAACGGCGGCGACCCCGGCTACTCCGAGACCTCGAAGATGCTGGCCGAGTCCGCGCTGTGCCTTGCGCTCGACGACCTTCCCGGGTGCGCCGGGCAGCTGACGCCGGCGGTGGCGATGGGGCCGGCGCTCCGTCGCCGACTCGAGGCCGCCGGGATCGCCTTCGAGGTGCTCGATGGCAGCGTCTGATTGGACAGCCTCCGACATCCCGGATCAGCGCGGGCGCGTCGCCGTCGTGACCGGCGCCAACAGCGGTCTCGGTCTCGCCACGGCGCGTGAGCTCGCGCGCGCGGGCGCGCGTGTCGTGCTGGCCTCCCGGAGCGCCGACAAGGGGCAGCGCGCCGCCGTGCAGATCGTTTCCGAGGCGCCGGGCGCCGATGTTCAGCCCGCGGTCCTCGACCTCGCCGACCTCGATTCCGTGCGGGCGTTCGCGGCGACCGCGCCCGATCGCATTGACCTGCTGATCAACAACGCGGGCGTGATGGCGGCGCCCCGCCGCCTCACCAAGGACGGATTCGAGAGCCAGTTCGCGACGAACCATCTCGGTCACTTCGCGCTGACCGGGCTGCTGCTCGGGCGCCTGCTGCCGGCGCCGGCGCCTCGCGTCGTCACGGTCTCGAGCGCGATGCATCGCGGGGGCACGATCGACTTCGACGATTTGCAGGGCGAGCGCAAGTACAGCCGATGGGGCGCCTACAGCCAGTCGAAGCTCGCCAACCTGATGTTCTGCTTCGAGCTCCAGCGCCGGGCGGTGGAGGCGGGGACCGGGCTTCTGAGCATGGCAGCCCACCCTGGCTACGCCGCCACGAATCTCCAGGCCGCCGGTACCGACCGCTTCTACGAGCGGTGGTTCATGGCGATCGGCAACACGCTGTTCGCCCAGAGCGCGGACATGGGAGCGCTGCCGACGCTGTACGCGGCCACGTTCCCGGGCCTCCCGGGAGGCACGTTCGTGGGACCTGGCGGGCGTAGCGAGCAGCGCGGCTATCCCAAGGTGGTCGGCGCCGCCGGCAAGGCTTACGACGAGCAGGCGTGGCGGAGGTTGTGGGAGATCTCCGAGACGCTCACGGGCGTGCGGTATGAGTTCGAGGCGCCCCGGGCGGCGGTATGAGCTCGACCGACCGCGAGACGCGCTCCGCCGGCGCCCGCGCCGGCGTGAGCGACTTCCGTAGCGACGGCCACGCCGCGATCGAGTGGGCCGCGGACTACCTCGAGCGGGTCGGCGAGCTGCCGGTGCTCGCGCAGGTCGCCCCGGGCGACATCCGCGCCCGGCTGCCGGACAGGGCCCCGGACGATCCCGAGCCGTTCTCGGCGGTGCTCCGGGACCTCGACGAGATCCTCCTGCCCGGGGTCACGCACTGGCAGCACCCGCGCTACTTCGCGTACTTCGCGACGAGCGCGGCGGCGCCCGGGATTCTGGCCGAGCTGCTCGCGGCGACGCTGAACTCGATCGCGATCCTGTGGCGGACTGCGCCGGCGGCGACCGAACTCGAGGGCGTCGTGCTCGATTGGACCGCCGATCTGCTCGGGCTCCCGTCGGGCTGGCACGGGCATATCGAGGACAGCGCCTCGACCTCGACGCTCGCGGCGTGCATTGCCGCCCGCGAAGCCACCGGCCGCGATCTGATCGTGTGCGCGGAGCACGGCCATTCGTCGATCGAGAAGGCCGCGCGGATGCTCGGGATGCGGCTGCGGAAGGTGCCGGTCGACGAGCAGTTCCGGATGCGCGCCGACGCTCTCGGTGATCTGTCCGATGCCGCCGTCACCGTGGCCACCGTCGGTACGACCGCGACGGCGGCGGTGGATCCGGTGCCGTCGATTGCGGATGCGTGCGCCGCGAGCGGCACGTGGCTCCACGTCGACGCCGCCTACGCCGGCTCGGCGATGGTCTGTCCCGAATACCGCTGGGCGTTTGCCGGCGTCGACCGCGCCGATTCGCTGGTCGTCAACCCGCACAAGTGGCTGCTGACGCCCATGGACTGCTCGCTGTTGTGGACCAGTCGCCGCGACGACTTCAGGCGCGCGTTCAGCGTGGTCCCTGAGTATCTGCGCACCCCCGACGCCGAGGACTCGCTCAGCCTGAGCGAGTACGGGCCCGCGCTCGGCCGGCGCTTTCGGGCGCTGAAGCTGTGGGCGGTCCTGCGCTGCTTCGGCCGCAGTGGCCTCCAGCGCCACATCCGCAACGGGATCGAGCTCGCGTCGGAGTTCGAGCGCTGGGTGCAGGAGACCGACGGCTGGGAGGTGTGCGCGCGTCGTCACTTCTCGCTCGTGTGCTTCGGCCTCGAGGGCGAAGACGACCGCAACCGTACGCTGCTCGAGCGGGTCAACGCCAGCGGCGAGATGTTCATCTCGCATGCGGTGCTGAACGGCCGCTACGTGCTACGGCTGGCGATCGGTCAGCAGAGCACGACTCAAGACGACGTGGGCCGGGCGTGGGAGGTGCTCGTGCGCGAGGCCGAGCGGGTGTGACGGTGCCTTGGAACGCGGGAGGTTCCGTCTCTAGGCCCGCCAACACCCGATCATTGTTCCGCCCGGATCGACACCCGCGGTCTCGGCTCCGGCCGCCACGGTGGGGCTCCACGGCGACCCGCCGTCAGCTGGGCCCGCGGTCACCGACGCGCCGGCCGGCGTAAGCGGGAGGCCGCCCGCATCAACTCGGCAACGGGAACATCGCCAGGAACCGCACCGCCGCCTCCCGGTTCCCGGTGATCGTCAGATCGTCGGTCATGAGTGATCCGTCATGCCACAGGATGTGCTCGAGCGTTCCGGGATCGGTGGCGATCGTCGCGTCGGGATCGGTGGGCGCTCCGCGGGTCACATCGAGCCGCCCGTCTCTCGGTCGAGCGTCGAATCGCTGCTCGCCGAGCCGCAGCTCGAAGCTCGAGCCGAGAAGGCCGTCGCCACGGCCCGGGTCGTACAGCGTCTTGAGCGCCATTACCAGCGAGTCGACCCCGAGGGTCGGGTCGCCGGATGGGAACGGGGCTCGGCTCCCCCAGCGGCCCAGCCCGAGTACGACCGGCTCGAGCTCGCGCCCCCAGTCGGTGAGCTCGTAGACCTGCGCGGCGATCGGCGGCGGCAGCCTGTCGCGCCGCAGAACTCCGGCCTGCTCGAGCTCGCGCAACCGCTGCGAGAGGACGTCGGGGCTCAGGTTGGGCATGCCGTCGCGCAGGTCGGTGAACCGCTTGGGCCCCAGCAGCAGCTCGCGGACGATGAGCAGCGCCCATCGCTCCCCGATCACGTCGAGCGCGCGTGCCACCCCGCACGGATCTCCGTATGTGCGCTTGCCGGCCATGAATGCGAAGTCTATCACTTGACAGTTGGAAATAAAGACTCTATGGTTGGTTTTTCCAACTACACGATCCCTGGGAGGTGTGTGTGGACATGGCTACTCCAACCGTGGTGTCACAGGCCGAATGGCAGGCGGCCCGCGACCAATTACTCGGCAAGGAGAAGGAGGCCACGCGCGCGCTTGACGCGCTCGCCGCCGAGCGCCGGCGGCTGCCGATGGTGCTGGTCGAGAAGGACTACGAGCTCGAGGGACCCGACGGCAAGGTCCGGTTCGCGGATCTGTTCGAGGGGTGCCGGCAGCTGATCGTCTACCACTTCATGTTCGGACCGGGCGAGGACCCGTGCACCGGCTGCTCGTCGTTCACCGACAATGTCGCCGACCTGAGCCACCTGCGCGCGCGCGACACCTCGTTCGCGCTGATCTCGCGCGCGCCGTACGAGCAGATCCGCGTGTTCAAGCGACGGATGGGCTGGACGGTGCCGTGGTTCTCCTCGTTCGGGAGCGACTTCAACTACGACTTCGGTGTCACCACCGACCTGGGCGAGGGATTTGCGTTGAGCGTGTTCCTCCGCGACGGGGAGAGCGTGTACCGGTCATATGTCACGTCCTCGCGCGGCGTCGACCGGCTCAGGCTCGACTTCAACCTGCTCGACCTGACCCCGTTCGGCCGCCAGGAGGAGTGGGAGGACTCGCCCGAAGGCTGGCCCCAGACGGAGGCCTACACCTGGTGGCGCAAGCACGACGAGTACCCGGAGGTGTCGCGATGAGCGCGCGCGACGGATATCAGCCCGGTGTCCCGTGCTGGGTCGACCTGCTGGCACCCGACCCGACCGCAACGATGGGCTTCTACGGGAGGCTGCTTGGATGGGAGTTCGACGGTCCGGGACCGGGTGACTACTTCGTCGCGAAGAAACGCGGTCGAGATGTCGCCGGCGTCGGCGCCCAGCCGCCCGGCGTCCGGACGGCGTGGAACACGTACGTGTCGGTGGCGAATGCCGAGCGAGCGGCGGAGGCGGCGGCCGGCGCCGGCGGCACGGTGGTCGCGGATCCTTTCGACGCGTTGCCCGCCGGCCGCCTGGCCGTGATCGAGGACCCGTCCGGAGCGGTCGTGGGTGTCTGGCAGCCGGTCGAGCGTCACGGCGCGCAGCTCGTCAACGAGCCGAGCGCCTGGGCGATGAGCATGCTGCAGACTCGCGACCCGGATGCCTGCGAGACGTTCTACCGCGGGGTGTTCGGGTGGGAGAGCGAGGAGTTCGTCCCCGGCGTGAAGCTGTTCCGCCTGCCCGGCTACGTCGGTGGTGAGCCGCAGCAGCCGGTGGCGCGCGACGTCGTGGCGGTGATCGCGCCGGCCGACGGCGAGCCGTATTGGAGCGTGGACTTCTGGGTGGATGACGCGGACTCGGTGGCGGACAAGGCGGCTGCGCTCGGCGGGAGCGTCGTGGTGCCGCCGTCGGATTCCGCCGGCATGCGCCAGGCCGTGCTTGCGGATCCGGACGGCGCTGCGTTCTCGGTGACGACCGCGCCCAGCGGCTGACGGCGACCCGTGTCTGGACGGGGCGCATGGCGGTCGCGGCGACGGCCCCGCTCGGCATCCATGCCTCGCAGACGGGGCCTGCCGCGCAGCATCCGATGGATGCGGCGAAGCGGCCCATGGGTGGGCGGGGGATCTATTTCAACCCGGCGGAGGTCTTTCCCGAGCAGCTGGCGCGCCGCGATCAGCAGCTGGATCTGCTGGGTGCCCTCGAACAGGTCGAGGATCTTGACGTCGCGGGCCCACTTCTCGAGCAACTCGCCCTCGCCGTAGCCGATCGATCCGCACAGCGCCACGCACCGGAGCGCGATGTCGGTGGCGGTCCGGCCGGCCTTCGCCTTGGCCATCGAGGCCTGGAGCGAGTTGGGCTTCTTGTTGTCGGCCATCCACGCGGCCTGCATGGTGAGCAGGCGGGCCGCCTCCCAATCTGACTCCATCGCGATGAACTCCGATGCGGCCGCGACCTGCGCGTGCGGGGGGAGGTCGTAGTCGATCTCGACCCCGGCCTCGGTCAGCAGCTCGCGCGTGCGCTCGAGGCACGCCCGCCCGACGCCGATCGCCATGCCGGCGACGAGCGGGCGGGTGTTGTCGAACGTCTGCATGACGCCGGCGAACCCGCGCTTGGGCTCGATCTCGGGGCTGCCGAGCAGGTTGTCCTTGGGGATCCGGCAGTTCTCGAGGCGGAAATCTGCGGTGTCCGACGCGCGGATCCCGAGCTTGTGCTCGAGCCGCTCGAGGATCAGACCCGGGTTGTGGCGCTCGACCACGAACGACTTGATCGCGGCGCGCCCCTGCTTGCGGTCGAGCGTGGCCCACACCACAATCAGCTCGGCCCGGTCGCCCGCGGTCACGAAGATCTTCTCGCCGTTCAGCACGTACTCGCCGCCTTCGAGCGTCGCGGTCGTGCGGATCGCCGCGGAATCCGATCCGGCCTCGGGCTCGGTGATCGCCATCGCCGCCCATTTGCCGCCGAACCGCCTGAGCTGCTCCTCGTTGGCGACAGCGGCGATCGCGGCCTGGCCGAGGCCCTGGCGCGGCATCGTCAGCAGCAGGCCGACGTCGCCCCACGACAGCTCGATCAATCCGAGCAGGCTCGCGATGTTGCTGCCGTTGCGGTTTCCATCGCGGCTCGGCTTGGAGCCGTCGCCCTCGCCGACGCCGCCGGCGCCCGCGCCGCTGAGCGCGCCGCCCTCGTTCATGGCATCGATCACGGCCGCGAGCATGTCGAGCTCCTTGGGGTAGCGATCCTCACCGCGGTCGTATTTGCGCGAGTTAGAGCGGAAGATCTCGGTCGCGACCTGGTGGGCCTGGCTGACGAGGAACTCGAACTTCTTGGGCGTCTCGAGGTTGATCACACGACCAGCGCCCCTTCCATCACGCCGGCCGCGCGCAGGTCGCGGTACCAGCGCTCGACCGGGTGCTCCTTGGTGTAGCCGTGGCCGCCGAGCAGCTGCACGCCGTCGGAGCCGATCGCCATTCCGCGCTCTGAGCACAGCCGCCTTGCCAGCGAGACCTCGCGCGCGAACGGATCGCCCGATGCCGAGGCCGGGGCCTCCCGCGTCGACGATGAACAGCGCCGGGTGGTTCGGGGGCGGGTGAGCGGGGTGGTTCGGGGGCGGGTGGCCCGGATCTGAATCAACGAGGTCAGCGGCGATGATGAACAGCTCGGCGTCGGCAGCGCGGGGGACGAGCGACTTCACGCCGTCGAGCACGAAGCCGTCGCCGGCGCGGCGCGCGCGCGTCCGGAGCTCGAACGGGTTGAACAGCGGGCGCGGCTCGACGATCGCGACCGCCGCGGCGGGCACGTTCTCGCCGATGAACTCGCGCAGGTACGTCGCCTGCTGATCGGCATCTCCCCACAGGCTGAGCGCGGTCGACACGCCGGCGGGCGCGAGGCACGCCACCGCGATGCCCATGTCGCCCTGCGCGAGCGCCTCGGCCATCAGCACCGTGATCACCGCGCAGCGCTCGGCGACCGCGCCGCCGAGCTCCTGGGGAACCCCGACCATCGTCAGCCCGAGCCCGCCTGCCTGGGCGAGCAGCTCGTCGGGCGCAGCGCATGCCTCGTCGGCCTCCCGCGCGGCTGGTCGGAGCTTGGCGAGCGCGAACTCGCGAACCGACTCGCGCAGCATCTGCTGCTCCTCGTCGGGCGTCAGGTCGAACAGGTCGTTGCGGCCGGTCCTCGGCTGGCGGGCCCCCCGCTCAGTGAAGTTTTGCTCGGCCATGCGCTCCGAAACGCTAACACGAATCGATGTAACGTCGATCGATGTCGAGTACGATACACCGCACATCGACCGTCGCATCTTGCCTCTTACGGGTTCCTTACGCGCCGGCCGTCATCCTGGATTGCGCATTGCGCGTGTTGATCGCAGAGGACGAGTCGAGACTGGCCGAGGCAATCGCGCGGGGGCTCCGCCGCGAGGGGATGGCGGTCGACCTGGCGCCGGACGGGACCGATGCGCTGGTCAAGGCGCGGGTCGTGCGCTACGACGTGCTCGTGCTCGACCGTGACCTGCCCGGGCTTCACGGCGACGACGTGTGCCGCGCGGTTCGCGGCGAGCGGCCCGAGACCGGGATCCTGATGCTGACCGCGGCGGGGGCGCTCGAGGACCTGATCGAGGGCCTGTCGCTCGGCGCCGACGACTATCTGCCCAAGCCGTTCCGGTTCGCCGAGCTGGTCGCCCGGATCCACGCGCTGGCGCGCCGCGCCTCGCCGAGCCGGCCGCCCGTGCTCATGCAAGGCGACATCGAGCTCGACCCGGCGCGCCGTCTGGTGAGCCGCGCCGGGCAACCGGTCGAGCTGACGCGCAAGGAATTTGGCGTGCTCGAGGTGCTGATGGACGCCGATGGGGCTACCGTATCGGCAGAGGAACTACTCGAGCGCGTGTGGGATGAGCACACCGATCCGTTCACGAACGTGGTGCGCATGACGATCATGACGCTGCGGCGCAAGTTGGGTGACCCGCCGGTCGTGGAGACCGTGATCGGCGTCGGCTATCGGATGACGTGATGCGGATCGGGCCGGCCTCGATTCGCCTGCCGGCGCCGACGATCCGCCTGCGCCTCACGCTGCTGTACGGCCTCGTGTTCCTGGTGACCGGTGCCGTCCTACTGACGATCGGCTACGAGCTCGTCCGCCATAACCTCAACGGGTCGGCGGATTACCACAACGACCTCGTCAAGCTCGGGCTGGCGCCGCCGTTCCGCCCGCCCGGGTTCGGACCGGGCTCGACCTACGCGCGGATCGCCGCTGCACTCCGTGCTCAGCTGCGCAGCGACGCGCTCCACCGGCTCCTGATCGAGTACATCGTCGCGCTCGGCGCGATGACGATGGTGTCGGTGGCGGCCGGCTGGCTGCTGGCGGGCCGCGCGCTGCGCCCGCTCCGCGACATCACCGCGACCGCGCGGCGGGTCTCGGGGGAGAACCTGGGCGAGCGGATCAGCCTGAAGGGCCCGGCGGACGAGCTCAAGCAGCTCGCCGACACATTCGACGGGATGCTCGCGCGGCTCGACGGGGCGTTCGGCAGCCAGCGGCACTTCGTCGCCAACGCGTCGCACGAGCTGCGCACGCCGCTGGCGATCATGCGGACCGAGGTGGACGTCTCGCTGGCCGACCCGGATGCGACCGTCGAGGAGCTGCGGCGGATGGGCGAGGCCGTCCGCGAGACCGTCGATCGATGTGAGCGGCTGATCGAGGGGCTGCTGATGCTGGCGCGGAGCGAAGCCGCGACCGGCCGCGAGGAGCCGGCTGACCTGGCCGCGCTCGCGGCCGACTGCATCACCGACCTGCGGGCGCGGGCCAGGGAAGCCGATGTCGAGGTGCGCGACGACCTCGAGCCCGCGTGGACTCGAGGGGAGCCGGCGTTGCTCGAACGGATGATCGCCAACCTGGTCGACAACGGCATCCAGCACAACGAGCCGGGCGGGTATCTCCGGGTCTCGACGCGGACGGCGGGCGGGCACGTGCGGCTGACCGTCGCCAACGGCGGACCCCGGATCGACGTCGTCGACGCCGAGAAGCTCACCGAGCCGTTCCGGCGCCTGGATCGCGCCGCCGGCGGGTTCGGTCTGGGGCTGTCGATTGTGCGCTCGGTGGTCGTCGCCCACGGCGGCACGATCGAGATCCGGGCTCCTGAGACCGGCGGTCTCGAGGTCCGGATAGAGCTGCCGGCGCTCCCGCGGGTGAGCGTCACGGTCGTACCTAAGAGGACCGCAAGAGCGCTTACGCAGAGCTGATACCGGCGGCGCTACAACGCAGAGGCATCGTGACCTCCGCATTCACCGGTCTGCCTGCCCTCCTCCCGGCAACGGATTGCCACTCCCATGAACAGCCGCCGGGATCGACCGTCTAGGCCCTGGCCCCTCTACGCGCTGGGAGTCGTGGCGATCGTCGTCGCCGCGCTCGCGGTCACGGAGATCGGTCCGCCGACCAGCTCGGCGCGGACGTCCAAGGAGATCGTCACCGCCGAGCAGGGCGTGATCCAGTCGACGGTAACCGGTAGCGGCAACATCGCCGCGGGCACGGACGTCAGCGTCAACTTCAACACCAGCGGCGCGCTCCAGGATGTGTACGTCAAGGTCGGGCAGCACGTCACCGGCGGCCAGCTCCTCGCCGACCTCGACCCGACGTCGGCCAATCTCCAGCTGAGCCAGGCGCAGTTGCAGCTCACGGCGGCCGAGGACCAGCTGACCTGTCTGCAGGACCAGACCACCGCGAACTGCGGGTCCAGCGGCGGGTCCGGCGGCTCGAGCGGATCGGGCTCCGGGTCGGGGTCGGGGTCGGGCGGATCTGCGTCCACGACGAGCTACTCGGCGCCCGCCCCGACCGTGGAGTACGCGGCGTTCCACCCTGGCACCACGCCAAGCTCCTCCCCTACGAAGCCCAAGTCGGGAACCACGACGACGAAGTCGGGAACCAAGACGACGAAGACGACCCCGAGCGTGACCGTCACCGTGATCGTGCCGAGCACGACGCGGTCGTCGCCCTCGAGCAGCGGCACCTCGGCGGCGAAGACCACCTCCACACCGACCACGACCACGACGACCACAACGGCCACGCCGTCACCGAGCAGCCTTGCCTCGGCACAGGCAGCGGTGTACAGCGCGCAGGCCGCCGTTCACACCGCCGAGACCGCGGTCAACAACACCAAGCTTTACGCGCCGACGAGCGGGACGATCGCCTCGCTCTCGAGCCTCACCCCGGGCGACACCGTGTCCGGCGGTGGCTCTTCGAGCAGCTCCTCGGGGAGCTCATCGTCATCGTCATCGTCGGGGTCGGGCTCGGGGAGCGGCTCCGGGTCGGGGGGAACCGCCACCGCCGGCAGCCTCGGCGGCTCGGGGTCGTCCTCTTCGAGCGGCTCGAGCTCGGGGTTCGCGGAGATCGTCAACACGAACTCGCTGACGATGACCGTCGCGTTGAGCGAGTCGGACATCAGCAAGGTCGCGGTCGGGCAGCCGGCGACGGTCTCGCTCGACGCGCTCGCCGGTGTGCAGCTCGCGGCCCACGTCAGCTCGATCGCGCTGGTGGGAACGACAAGCAGTAGCGTCGTCTCCTATGACGCGACCCTCACCCTCGATCAGAACGATTCTCGGGTCAAGCCCGGCATGAGCGCGTCGGCGACGGTGATCACTGGCCAGGCGTCGGGCGTCACTGTCCCGAACGCGGCCGTGACCGGCAGCGGTTCGCTCGGCACGGTCACGCTGATGAAGAACGGCAAGGATGTGACCCAGCAGGTCGTCGTCGGGCTGCGGGGCGACTCGCGGACGCAGATCATCAGCGGCGTCAACGCCGGCGACCAGCTTGTGATCACGATCGCGCTGCCGTCGCGCTCGAGCTCGACGAGCACCTCGGGCTCCGGCTCGGGCACGCTCGGAGGCGGGCTCGGCGGCCTTGGCGGGCTCGGCGGTGGCGGCGGTGCGCTGTTCCGTGGTGGTGGCGGTGGCGGCGGCGGCGCATTCTCCCGGCGGCGGCGGCTGATGGCGAGCGAGCGTCGTCGCCCGCCGCGCGCGGCCGTGATGCGGGCGCAGCGCGTGCTGCAGGCCCGCCGTGCGCAGGCCAAGCGGGGCGCTGCGGCACCGGCGCCGCAGGCCGTGAGGGCGCCGTCGCTCGTGGCGGGTTCCCGGAGCGCGCCCGTGATCGAACTGGTCGACGTGCACAAGACGTACGCCGTCGGCGACATCGCCGTGCACGCGCTGCGCGGGGTAAGCCTGCGCATCGAGCGCGGCGAGTACGTGGCGATCGTCGGTGCCTCCGGCAGCGGCAAGACGACGCTGATGAACATCCTCGGGTGCCTCGACACGCCGACCACGGGCACCTACCACCTGAACGGAATCGACGTCCGCGGCCTCGATGAGGACACGCTGGCCGACATTCGCAATCGCCACATCGGGTTCGTGTTCCAGAGCTTCAACCTGATCCCGCGCACGCGGGCGCTCGCGAACGTCGAGCTGCCGCTGTCCTACGCCGGGTTGCATCGCGCCGCGCGGCACGACCGCGCGCTCGCCGCGCTCCACCAGGTCGGACTCGGCCCGCGCGTCCATCACATGCCTTCGGAGCTGTCCGGCGGGCAGCAGCAGCGCGTCGCGATCGCCCGCGCGCTGGTCACCAACCCGGCGATGATCCTCGCGGACGAGCCGACGGGCGCGCTCGACACGGTCTCGTCCGCCGAGGTGCTCGGGATTTTCGGGCGGCTCAGCGACCAGGGGCGGACGGTCATCCTGATCACGCACGAGCAGGACGTCGCCGCCCACGCACGCCGCGTGATCCGGATCAGCGACGGGACGATCCTGTCCGACGAGGTCACCGACTCAGCCGAGAGGGTCGGATGATCGAGACCATTCGGGTGGCGCTCGCCGGCTTGGCCGCGAACAAGCTGCGGTCGGGGCTGACGATCCTCGGGCTGATGATCGGGGTCGGTTCGGTGATCTTGCTGATCGCCGTCGGCACCGGATCGTCGGCGGCGGTCGAAAACCAGATCGACCAGCTCGGGAGCAACGTGCTGCTGGTCAGCGGCGCGCCGACGCTCGGCGGCCTGTTCCGCCGCGCGACGGCGACCGCGAGCAGCGGCCTGACGGTGGCCGACGCGAACGCGCTCGAGAACCCGTTCGAGGCGCCGGACGTCCAGAGCTCGTCCCCGGTCGTGACCGCGAACGGCGTGACCCTGACCTCGGGCGAGACCACGTACTCGCCGTCGTCGTTCATCGGGACGACGCCGTCGTACGAAGCGGCCCGGAGCTACACGATGGCCGAGGGCTCGTGGTTTACGAGCGCCGACGAGCAGAACCACAGCCGCGTGATCGTGGTCGGGCCGACGGTCGTCAGCGAGCTGTTCGGCGGCCAGGACCCGGTGGGCCAGACGATTCAGGTCAACGGCACGAACTTCCAGATCATCGGCGTCACCGCGTCCAAGGGGTCGAATGGCACCTCCAATCAGGACGACGTCGCGATCGCACCGCTGACCGCGGTCCAGGACACCCTGACCGGCTACGGGAACATCAGCCAGATCGTCGTGCAGGCGAAGTCGCGCGATCAGCTCAACGCGGCGCAGACCGAGGTCACGAACATCCTCAACCAGCTCGATCCGCCCACGGCCGGGTCCCTGACAACGAGCAACTTCAGCGTGGTCAACCAGAGCTCGATCATCCAGACCTCGACCGCGAGCAGCAAGGTGTTCACGACGCTGCTCGGCGAGGTTGCGGCGATCTCGCTGCTCGTCGGCGGGATCGGGGTGATGAACATCATGCTCGTGTCGGTCACCGAGCGCACGCGCGAGATCGGGATCCGCAAGGCGGTCGGCGCCCGCCACAGCGACATCCTGTTCCAGTTCCTGGTCGAGGCCGTGCTCGTTTCGTTTTTCGGCGGCGTCGCGGGGGTGATTGCCGGGGTCATCGGCAGCCAGTTCAAGATCGCCGGCGTCGAACCGGTGATCGCGCCCTACTCGATCGCGCTCGCGTTCGGCGCGGCGGTCCTGACTGGGCTCTTCTTCGGGACCTATCCAGCCGGCCGGGCCGCGTCGCTTCGGCCGATCGAGGCGCTCCGCTTTGAGTGATCAATCTGAACAACAAACCAGAGGTACCGAGATGAACGCCATCCCCTATGACCGGCCCGAGGAAGAGTGGGACAGCTATCAGGAGGGGACGGAGGAGGAGTTTGGACTCCCAGGGCGTCCTCGTCGGCAGTGGTTCAACAAGAAGACCGCGGCGCTGTTCGCGGTCGTGCTCGCCGCGATCGGCTTCTACGCCGGCGTGCGCGTCGAGAAGAATCAGCTGTCGAACTCGAACTCGAGCTCGACCACCGGTGCGCTCGGGGCGGCCGGCGGCGGCGCGGCGGCCTTGCGGGCCGCGGCGGCTCGCGGCGGCGGCGCCGCGGGTAGTGGCGCCACGGGTAGTGGCGCCACGGGTAGTGGCGCCGCGGGTAGTGGCGCGACCGGCGCCAGCGGATCCGGCGCGGCCGCTCGCGCCGGCGCGGGCGCTAGCGGCTTCCGCGCCCTGTTCGGGGGCGCCGGCGCGGCCGGCGGCGCGGGCGCGACCTTCGGCACGGTCAGCAGCATCAGCGGCGACAACCTTTACATCACGGAGTCCACCGGCAACACGGTGAAGGTCACGCTCTCGAGCGCGACCAAGGTCACCAAGAACGTGACGGTTGGCAAGAAAGCAGTGCGCCCGGGTGACACGGTTGTGGTCGCCGGCGCGAAGAACTCTGACGGCACCGTCGCGGCGACCACGCTCAGCGACACCGGTGCCGGAGCCGGCGCCGCCGCGGGCGGCAGCGGCTCGAGCAGTAGCAGCAGCAGCGGCTCCTCCGCAGTCAGCTCGCTATTCGGGAGCGGGGGCGGATGAGCAGCAACAGGTCTCTCGGCGGTCAGTTCCCGGTTCGGGGCGGGGCGGACGAGAGCTTCATTTACGAAAGGAAGCAGTGTTAAAAGTGTTTGACGTTCGATCCAGGCGACTGGCAGTGGCGCTCGTCACCCTTGTGGCCGGTGGCGCGCTGGCCGCGTGCGGAAGCGCCAGCAGCTCGAGTAGCACCACGAGCAGTACGACCGCCTCCGCCTCAGCCTCAGCCTCGGGCTCCTCGGGGTCGGCGGCGGGTGGCGGCGCCAACAGCGCGCGGCGCGCGCAGCTGGTGTCGTGCTTGAAGGCGCATGGCGTGACTCTGCCGTCACGTCCCGGCGGCTTCCGGCCCCCGGGCGGCAGCGGCAGTGGTAGTGGCAGCGGTGGCAGTAGCGGTAGCAGTAGCAGTAGTGGCGGGACCGGCAGCGGCGCCGGCACGAGCACGGGCCCGCGCCGGGGCTTCTTCGGTGGCGGTGGCGCGAACCTCTCGCCGACCATGCAGGCCGCATTCAAGGCCTGCGGCGCGAAGTTCGGCTTCGGTGGAGGCGGTGGCGCGTTCCGCGGGCGGATCTCGCACACGGCGATCACCAGCTTCGTCACGTGCGTTAACCAGCACGGCTACAAGCTCCCGAGCCCGAACTTCTCGGGCAAGGGCCCGATCTTCCCCCGGAACATCGAGACGAACAAGCAGTTCCAGGCGGCCAGCAAGGCCTGCCAGCATCTGCTGATCCCGGCGCGACCGAGTGGCGGGTCGAGCGGTGCAACCAGTACGACCTCCGGGGCCTGACGCCCCGTCGGGAGTTGACATGAAGATCAAATTGCCATCGAACATGCGTGTCGCCCCGTCCGCGGGCTCCGGCGCTCCCGATCCCGCGGAGCCGGCGACGATGCCGCTCCCCGGGCCGGCCGCGCCGTCCGAGCCCGTCGTTCCGCCACCGGTCGCCGCTCCCGGGGTCGGGCCGCAGGCAGCTTCGGCTCCCGGCTCCGGGCCGGCGCTCTGGGCAGGCGAACAGGCGCCGGCGGGGTCCGTGATCGGCCAGGTGCTGCCGATGTACTTCGTTGGCGACGAGTCGCACTCGATGGCCGGAGAACCGATCGCAGCCGTCAACCAGGGGCTGATCGACCTCCGCGACGAGGTGGCCAAGCACCCGCTGATAGGCAAGAAGGTGCGGTTCGGGATCATCACGTTCGCCGAGAGCGCGCAGACCCGCCTCGAGCTCTCAGAGCTGAGCGAAGACCTCGTGCTCCCGACGCTGTCGCCGCGCGGCCGAGGGACGAGCTACGCCAGCGCGCTCGAGGCGTTGCGACAGACCATCCCCGCCGACGTGGCGCTGCTCAAGGGCAACGGGTATCAGGTGCACCGGCCGTCGGTGTTCTTTCTCAGCGACGGCCTTCCCACCGAAAAGGCCGAGAAATGGCAGGCTCGCCTGGCGGAGCTCAAGGATCCGAGCTTTAGGGAGCGGCCCAACATCCTCGCGTTCGGCGTCGGCGAAGCCGATCCGGAGGTGATCGGGCAGCTCGCCAGCTCGGCCCGCTACGGGTTCATGATGACCCAGGGGGCGTCCACCGCGGGCGCGATCGCCGAGTTCGCGGCGTCGATGCTGAACTCGATGGTGGCCTCCGCCGAGCGGCTCGATCGAGGCGAGCACACGATTGAGTTCGAGAAGCCGGAGGGCTTCGTCCAACTCGACGCGCCGCTCGTGTAGCGTCGCGTCATGATTGCCGCCGGCCGCTCCGCGTCGGTCCGCCGCCGGGTCCGGCTGGCGCGCGGACCGCTGACGATCGGAGAGCCGGCGGCGGCGATCGAGGCGCGGCTCGCCGCGGCCGAGCCGTACCGTCCGGACACGATCGCCGATGGCGGCACGGCGTTCGGGCTGACGGTCAGGGCCGCCTCGGTCAGAGGCCTGTACAAGCGGTACACCGGCGGGCCGCGGCAGGACGACATCTGCCTGCGGCTGCACGCGGACTCCGGCACGCTGATCGCCGCGGTTGCCGATGGTGTGTCGGGGGCGTCTCGCTCCGACCTCGGCGCGGCGCTCGCCGTTCGCTACGCAGCGGCCGCGGTCGCCCGTCAGCTCGACGATGACTGTGCGTCGATCGACTGGGGTCCGGTGTTCGAACAGGCGGCGTGGGCGTTGGTCGAGGAGCATCGGCGCGCTTGCGGTGACGGCGGCGCCGGGGTGGAGGAGGCCTCTGGGTCCTTGGCCACGACGTTGCTGGTCGCGGCGGTTCGCGACTCCGATGTCGAGCTGGCCGCGGTCGGCGACTCGCCGGCATTCCTGCTCAGGGGCAAGCACTACGATGCGGTCGTGGGCGAGCCAGAACGCTTCGACGGCTTGGTCGGGGGTGGGGTGGACGCGCTGCCGCGCTCGGCTGGCGCAGCTTCCGTTGCACGATGCCGGCTTGACCCCGGATCCATCCTGCTGCTCTGCACCGACGGCCTTGCGATGCCACTAGCCGGCGGGGGCGGGGAGGTCGGGGCCACGCTGGCCCGCGAGCTCGCGCGCCCACCGGACGTCGTCGATTTCGCGCGGTTGCTCGACTTCAGCCGCAGCACCTACGACGACGATCGGAGCCTGGTCGCGGTGTGGGGGCCCGCTCGATGAGCGCGTTGGTCGACGTGGGCGGCGGAGTCGAGCGCCGTGCGCTCACGGTCGAGGAGTTCGGTGAGCTCGTGCCGATCTCGCGCTTCGGTGGCCAGGGTCGGGTCTACCGGCCCGCGGTCGTTCCGGCCGGTCTTGGACGGGGTCCCGTGGTCGTGAAGCTCTACCGGCGTGCACCGCCGGCCGGCGCAGATCACGTACTGCGCGAGATGGTCGCCTGGGGCCACCTGCTCGAGCCCGATCAGCGGACGGCTCTGCAGCGGGTCGCCGCGTGGCCGCTGGCGATCGTCCGTCGCGGCAAGATCGCGGCGGGGATCGCGATGCCTGACGTCAGCGGACGCTTCTCCGCGCCGTTCGTGATGCCGAGCGGTCGGCGCGAGCGCGTGCTGCTGACGCTCGAGCACCTGCTGGGAGCCGACGACTTCCTGCAGCTGCGCGGCCTCGGCGTCCGGCTCGATACGTTCAGCCGGGCCGAGGTGGCCGAGCGGATCTGCGACGCGCTCGCGTTCCTGCACCGGCGGGCGATCGTGGCGAGCGACATCGCCCCCAACAATCTGCTGATCGCGTTCGGCGCCGGCGACGAACCCGAGGTCTGCTTGATCGACTGCGACTCGATGGTGTTCCACGGACGGCAGGCCCTGACCTCGGTTCAGACCGGCGACTGGGAGCTCCCGGCGGAATTCTCCGAGTCGCCGAACACGCGGGCCGCCGATGCATACAAGCTCGGGCTCGTGGTCTTGCGGCTGTTCGCGCGTTCGCACGATGCGCGGGCGGCGGGCGCGCGCGTTCGGCACGTGCCCGTCGAGCTCCGGGGACTGCTCGCGCGCGCGCTCGACCGGGACACGGTCAACCGGCCCCCGGCCGGCGAGTGGCAGCGGGCGCTGCGCGGTCTGCTCACCGATGGACGCCTGAACGATCGCTACCCCGGTCCCACGCCCACGCCGCGGGTCGTCGTTGGCAGGACGCCGGCGCGTGATCCTGGCCGGTCAGTCGCGGCACCTGCGGCGGCGGTCGCGCGGCCGGTGGCGCCGGCTACGGCCGGGTGGCCGGCGTTTCCGGGAGTGCAACTGCATGGGGCCCTGTGGCTCCGGCGGGCGGTCGTGGTGGCGTGGATCGTCGCCGGGAGCGCGGTTCTCCTGCTGGTGCTGTCGCGGCTGTTCGCCGCCGCGGTGCCGGTTCCGGGCGGCGGCAACGCCAGCGCCGGCTCGCAGTTCGGGCCGGGCGCGAACAGCCCCTACATCTACCAGCACTACGACCCCGGGCGCCGCACGGAGCCGGCCGCTCCCCTGTTGTATGGACCATGACAGTCGGCTCGCCGGCCGGTCACTCCGCGATCACTTACGAAGAACTGACGGGGCGAGGCATACGCTGGCGAACGCGACGAAAGTGCGCCTCGTCGCTTGCGGACGGACTCCCCGAATCCCGCAGCTGGGGACCGGCGGCGGCCCCGGGTCGTGACTCCCGCCCGGGTCCGCCAGCCGGTCCGCAGACCGGTTGGCCCTACCGGCCCTGCCGGTGGCGCGTGCGGGCGCCGGCGAACAGCGTCGCGGCGGCGTAGCCGGCGCCGGCAAGCCCGATGATCGCGCTGCTCGGCGGGAGCGCGGCGAACTCGTAGCTGAGCGCGAGTCCGCCCCACATCGCGGCCACCGCGATCAGCGCGGACAGCGCGAGCCCCCGGTACGGACTGGCCGTGAGGCGGTGGGCCGCGCCGGCCGGGGCCGCCAGCAGGCCGAGCAGCAGGAGCGCGCCCACGGCCTGCGTGCTCTCGGCGGTGACGACCGCCAGCAGCGCGAGGAACCCGACGCCGACCGCGCGCACCGGCACGCCGCGGACCGCCGCCAGCTCCGAATCGAGCGTGGTCAGTAGCAACGGCCGCAGCGCGACCACCACGCCGGCGGACACCGCCAGCCCGATCACCGCGGCCAGGCGCGAGCCGGCCGCGCTGAGCGAGTAGATCGATCCGAACAGCGTGTTCGCGGCCGCGACGCCGGTGCCGCCTTGAGGGCTCGTGGCGAGCACGGCGAGGAGCAGCACCCCGATCCCGAGGATCCACGCGAACACCGTGCCGATCACGACGTCGTCGGCCTGTCCGCGGCTGCCGAGCGCCGCCATCCCTCCGGCGACCGCAAGCGTCAGCACGAACAGCCCGACCCGCTCGTCGAACCCGAGCACGGCGGCGGCGATCGCCCCGACGAACGCGACGTGGGTGAGCGCGTCGCCGGCGAACAACTGGCCGCGGAGCACCACGAACCAGCCGACGACGCCGCACCCGAGCGCGATGAACGTGCCGGCGAGGTAGGCGTTGCGGACGAATTCGTGAGCGAACATCAGACGCTCTGGTGGCCGTGCCGGCGCCGAGCCCTCGCGTGCCAGAGCCGGGCGGCCAGGTACACGGCGAACGCGAAGCTCGTCACGTAGAACCCCACGGGATAGATCGAGAAGTACGCGACCCCGAGCCCCAGCCACACCACGACGAGCGCGAAGACGACGCTCAGAACGAGCCCGAGGGCGGGGCGCATCGTGAGCTGCTGGGCCGCGGCGGGCGGTGCCACCAGCAGCGCGAAGACGAGCAGCGCGCCGGTGATCTGGCTGGTCGCGGCGACGGCGAGCGCGAGCACGAGCAGGAATCCGAGGTCGAGTGCGGCCACCGGCAGCCCCCGGGCGCGGGCGGCCTCGGGATCGATCGTCTCGAGCAGGAGCGGCCGCATCGCCAGCGCCACCAGCGCCAGCGCGGCGAGCGCGACCACCAGCAGCGTCAGGACCTGCCCGCGGCTGACGCCGAGGAACGTGCCGAACAGCAGCGTCTCGGTGCCGCCGAGCACCGCGTGGTTCAGCGACAGGAACAGGTATCCGGCGGCCAGCCCGACCGTCTGGACGGTGGCGATCGTCGCGGTCTCGGTGCCGTAGCCGCGGCCGCGGGCACCGAGGCCGCGCGAGCCGCGGGCGCCGCCCATGAACAGCGCCGCGGCGCCGCACGCCAGGTAGTAGCCGAGTGCGGTGGGCAGGCCGGCCAGCGCGGCCCCGGCCGCGCCCGGGAACGCCATCACCGACAGCGTGTGCCCGGCGAAGCTCTGGCGGCGCAGGACCATGTACCAGCCGACAACGGCCGCCAGGACCGCGACGATCGTCCCCGCCTCGAGCGCGTTGACCATGAACGGAAACGTCAGCAGCGCGCCCAGGTCATCGATCGGGTTGAGCGAGATCGTCGGGGTCACGGCTCAGTCGTGGTGGTCGTGCTCGTGGCGGTCGCCATGGTGATGGGGCGCCTCGGGCTGGCCGACCACGACCAGTCGCCCGTCGGCGGTCTTCAGCACCTCAACAGGAGTGCCGTACAGCTCGGTCAGCTTTGCCGCGGTGATCACCTCGTTGACCGATCCGCTCGTCGCGCGGCCGCCGGCCATGTAGATCACCTGGTCGAGATAGCCGAGCAGCGGGTTGACGTCATGGGCGACGAGCAACACCGACACGCCCTGGCTCGAGCAGATCCGCCGCAGCAGCGCGGCGACGGACGCCTGATTGGGGAGGTCGAGGCTGTCGAGCGGCTCGTCGAGGATCAGCAACTGGGGGCTGCGAACGAGCGCCTGGGCGATCAGCAGCCGCTGCTGCTCGCCACCGGACAGCTCGCCGATCGCCCGGTGGGCGTAGCCGGTCGCGCCGACGGTCTCGATCACCTGGGTTATGCGCTCGGATTCGGCTCTACGACGGTGGCGCGCTCCGGCCGTGAGCGCGATCGGGAGGCCCCAGCGCGTCCCGTCGAGGCCGAGCCGCACCAAGTCGATCCCGCGGATCCGGGTCGAGGAGTCGAACGCGTGGCGCTGGGGCAGGTAGCCAATCCCGGGGCGAGCCTGCGCCGGCGGCCGGCCGAGCACCGTCACCGAGCCGGCGTCGAGCGGGAGTAGGCCGAGGATCGCGCGCATCAGCGTCGACTTGCCGGCGCCATTGGGGCCGAGCACCGCGACGAACTGGCCGCGCCCGACGGTCAGTGCGACGTCGCTGAAGATCCGCTTGCCGGCGAGACGGACGGATGCGTTGATGAGCTCGGCGGCGGTCGTCGCCCGCTCCCGGCTCAGGGCAGTGGTCGTCATCGTCCCGTCGCCTCGTGCAACGCGCGCTCGATCCCCTCGAGCTGAGCCACCTGCCACTGCTCGAACGAGTCCTTCCGGGGCGACAGCGTCTCGGTCACGGTGGCGATCGGGATGTTGTTGTGGCGAGCGAGCGCGTCCAGTTGCTGGACCTCGGGTGTCGCGTTCTGGGTGTTGTAGATCCACACCTTGACCTGGTGGGTTGCGATCTGCCGCTGTGCGGTGATCGTGTCCTGGGCGCTGACCTCGCTGCCCTCGCTGACCGCCTTCATGAAGCTGGCCGGCGTGATCAGCTTCAGGCCGAGCGCCGGCGCCTGGAGGGCGAAGATGCTCTCCGAGGCGCCGACGGCGGTGCCGGCGAACCGGGCTTTGATCTGAGCGATCAGGGCGTGGTATTGCGCGAGGCCGCTGGTCTTAAAGTTCTCGAGTTGGCTCGCGTAGTAGCCGGCATGCTTGGGATCGAGCTGCTCGAGGTCGGCGGCGATCGTGTTCGCGACCGTTTCGACCTCGGCGGGGTCGTACCAGCGGTGCGGGTTGTCGCCGTCGTGCAGCCCGAACAGGTTCCCGACGGTCAGCACGATCCGGGCGCCGTCGGGATTCGCGTCCAGCAGCTTCGGCGCCCACGGGTCGTAGCCGACGCCGTTGACGATCGCTAGCTCCGACATCGCCATCGCGCGCGCGTCGTTCGCGGTCGGCTCGTAAGAGTGCGGGTCCTGCGCCGGGTTGGTGATGATGCTCTGCACGTCGGCTCTGTCACCGGCGATCTGCCTGGCGATCGAGCCCCAGAAGTTCTCGGCGGCGACGACGCTGACGCCGGTTGTGGTCGCGCTCGAGATCCCTCCGCAGCCGGCGACGATCAGCGCCAGGAGTGGTGCCACGAGGAGGGCGCGCACGAGTCTCATCGTCGGCGGACAGCCTACCACGAAGATGAGACTGAGTCTCGGAATTATTCCCGCTTTGCCGGCGCGGGGGCTAAGCTCTGCGTCGGTATGAAACGCTCTTCGGTGACGGCCGCGGCGACCGGGGCGCAGACGTGGAGCGAGCACGTCCACGACGTGCTGGCGCGGGCCGGCCTCAAGCACGGCGGCGCGCGCGAGCGGATCATCACGCTGCTGGCCAGCGAGCTCTGCGCTCTGAGCGCCGTCGAGATCGAGGACGTTCTGCGCGCACAGGGCAAGCCGACCGGCCGTGCCAGCATCTACCGCGTGCTCGATCTGCTCGTCGACCACGGGCTCGTCGAGCGCGTGACCGTCGGCGAGGGGCTGTCGCGGTTCGAGCGCTCAGAAGTGGGAGGCGTGCATCACCATCACCTTGTGTGCGATCACTGCGGGCGGCTGGTGGCGTTCGACGATCCCGCGCTCGAGCGTGCGATCGACAGCCTGGGCGAGCGCCTCGGCATGAGGGTCGAGCACCATGACGTGGTGCTCCGCGGCGCCTGCGAGGAGTGTGAGTGAGCGCCTACCAGGCGCCCTGCAGACCGGCCACCAGATACACAAGCGCCGGGGTGTCGACGTACGGACGGCGCTTGGCTGGGCGGGTACGCCAGCCTTCGGCGGGGGCGTCGTCGTCGAACAGGGTCGCGATCCAGCGCCGGCTGACGTACGGATGTCGTAGACGCGCTCGCGGTTGGCCGGGATGAGGCCTCTGAGGGCATCCGGGTCCTTTCCGCGCGTCCGGCGGCCGCGGTCCATTGCAGCACGACAGATATCGTTTGGCGGCCGGCACCGCCGCGGGCTCGTCTTTGACGCGGAGGTCGACGACGCCGTCGACCTCGGCCGGGATCTCGTGCTCCATCTTCATCGCCTCAAGCACGACCAGCGCCTCGCCGGTGATCGCCTCGCCGGCGATCACCTGATCATCCGGCTCGTGGGCAATTGCGATCACCGTGCCCGCGAACGCAGCGTGCAGAGCGAAGTCGGGCATGCCCGACGAACGCTACGCGACGACGTTGCGAACCGCGGCGAGGATCTCCGCGGGCGAGGCGTTGTCGCCGGCGTCGTCGGACAGGTGCGACCAGGCGATGGCTCCGTCGGTCCCGACCACCAGAGAACCGCCGAGCTGGGACGCGTCTCCGACGGTCCGGGTCTGTATCCGGCGCGTGCGCGCCCCGGCGAGGATGCCCTTCGTCACGCTCCGGGGGCCGAACAGCTCGGACAGGTTCGCGACCTTCGCGCCTGCGGCTCGGTAGCTGACCCGCTCCTCGTCCGCAAGCACCGGCAGCTGGATCCCCTGGCGCCGGCGGAACTGGGCGGCGTGGCGCGGTGTCGCCTGGCCGATCAGCACGAGGCGGGCGCCTGCGGCCTTGAAATCACCCCGGGCGCGATCCAACTGGATCGCGTGATCCTTGCAGAGGATTCACCCGTAGTGGCGGAGCCAGACGAGCGCCACCGGCCGCTCGCTCCACAGGTCGCCGAGACGAACGTCGTGGGCCTCGTGGTCGGGCAGGACGATCTCGGCGAGCCCGTCGGCGCGTGACGGTGGGCTCGGTGTGCGGCCGGCGGGCATGCGGTGGCAACGCTACTACGGGATACTCCCGTCGGTGGCCGTAGCCGAGCCGAAGCTTCTCTGGACACCCTCGCCGGAGTGGGTCGAGCGCACGACGCTGACGCGCTATCAGGCGTGGCTAGACGAGAAGCACGACCTGCGGTTCGAGGGCTACCACGACCTGTGGCGCTGGTCGGTGCGCGATCTCGAGGCTTTCTGGAGCTCGCTCGTCGAGTTCCTGGGGGTGCGCTTTGCCGAGCCGCCGGCGCGAGTGCTCGGGAACGACGCGATGCCCGGCGCCAAATGGTTCCCGGGCGCGCGGCTGAGCTACGCCGAGCACATGTTCGCCGGCAAGGACCCGTCGTCGCTCGCGATCCAGCACGCCTCGGAGTCGCGTGAGCTGGCTTCGATGACCTGGGGCGAGCTCCGCGCGATGACCGCGTCGATCGCCGCCGGCCTGCGCGCGTCGGGCGTCGGCGAAGGCGACCGGGTTGCCGCGTACATGCCGAACATCCCGGAGACGGTCGCGGCGCTGTTCGCGTGCGCGTCGATCGGCGCGGTGTGGTCGTCGGCCGCGCCGGAGTTCGGCGTGCGGAGCGTGGTCGATCGTTTCTCGCAGATCGAGCCGAAGGTGCTGCTCGCGATCGACGGCTACCGCTATGGCGGCAAGGAGTTCGATCGCACCGACGCGGTCGAACGGATTGCCGCCGAGATCCCGTCGCTATCGCGGGTCGTGACGCTTGGTTACCTGGACGGCTCGGGCTGGGAGGACGGGTTCCTGGGTCCGAGCTCGTCCGAGCTCGAGTTCGCGCAGCTGCCGTTCGACCATCCGTTGTGGGTCCTGTATTCGTCCGGCACCACCGGGCTGCCCAAGCCGATCGTCCAGGGCCAGGGCGGGATCCTGCTCGAGCACCTGAAGCAGGCCCACCTGCACCTGAACGCCCAGGCCGGCGATCGGATGTTCTGGTTCACGACGACCGGCTGGATGATGTGGAACTTCATCGTCGGGGTCCTGCTCAGCGACGCGTCGATCGTCCTGTTCGACGGCAACCCGGGGTACCCGTCGCTCGGGACGCTGTGGGACCTGGCGGCGGATAGCGGGATGACGTGCTTCGGCACGAGCGCGGCGTTCATCGGCGCATGCATGAAGAACGGTGTCGTGCTTCGCGAGAGGCGCGATCTGAGCGCGCTGCGGTCGATCGGATCGACAGGGTCTCCGCTGTCGCCCGAGGGGTTTGAGTGGATCTACGACGAGCTCGGCTCCGATACGTGGCTGTTCTCGACCTCGGGCGGGACGGACCTGTGCACGGCGTTCGTCGGTGGCGTGCCGACGCTCCCGGTCTACCTCGGCGAGCTCCAGGCCCGCTTGCTGGGCGCTCCGGTCGAGGCGTGGGACCCCGATGGCAAGCCGCTGATCGACCAGGTGGGCGAGCTCGTGATCACCAAGCCGATGCCGTCGATGCCCGTGTTCTTCTGGGGGGACGAGTCCGGTGAGCGCTACCGAGAGAGTTATTTCGAGATGTACCCGGGGATCTGGCGACACGGCGACTGGATCGAGATCACCTCGCGCGAGACCGCGATCATCTACGGGCGCTCGGACTCGACGATCAACCGCGGCGGCGTGCGGATGGGCACGAGCGAGATCTATCGCGCGGTGCTGGCGGTCGACGCGGTCACCGACGCACTGGTCGTCGACGTGCCACGAGAGGGCAGCGAAGCCTGGATGCCGCTGTTCGTGGTGTTGCGCGACGGCGTCTCGCTCGATGACACGCTGATCGGCGCGATTCGCCGGCGGGTGCGCGAGGACTGCTCGCCCCGGCACGTCCCGGATGAGATTCGCCAGATCTCCGAGGTCCCTAAGACGCTCTCCGGGAAGGTGTTGGAAGTCCCGGTGAAGCGAATCCTGATGGGGATGCCACCGGAGCAGGCGGCCTCGCGCGAGTCGCTCGCGAACCCCACCGCCCTCGATTACTTCGTCGCGTTGGGGGGAGAAGTTCGCACCGCTGACGACTCCTGAGAGTGGTTGCTGAAAAAGGGCTCACAGTGAGCCCAAATCCAGCAAGCCCCTCGGCGCGGTGGCGGCTCTGTTCGACAAGGCGATAGCGGCTCTGGCCCGGAAGCAGCACGGGTATGTGACTCGTCTCCAGCTGCTCGCGATCGGCCTGGGCCCGGGCGAGATCAAGTACCGCATCAGGACCGGCGGTCTGATCCCGGTGTATGCCGGCGTGTATGCGGTTGGGCACGTCCCGCTCGCTCCGGAGGCCCGTGCCCATGCGGCCGTGCTCGCCTGCGGCGACGGCGCGGTCCTCAGCCACGGCTCGGGAGCGAGCCTCTGGGGGTACGTCAAGCACTGGACGCCGTCGTTCGAGGTGATCGCGCCCACCGACCGGCGGCGAGACGGCATCAAGGTCCACCGGACGAGGACACTCACCCGCCGGGACGTCACCCGGCAGCGCGGCGTCCCGGTCACCAGCCCCGCCCGCACCGTGTTCGACATGACGCCGCGATTCCCCACGGACCCCGCGCTCAGGCGGTTCGTCAACGATGCCCGGCTGACCTACACCTTCCACCTGTCGGCCCTCGCCGAACTACTCGCGCGCCACCCGCGCCACCCGGCCACGAAGCGCCTGGAGCCGTTCGTAAACGCGCGGGGCGGCCCGACGAGGTCCGAATTCGAGGACCGGTTCATCGCCTTCGCGCGTTGCTACGGCCTGCCGGAGCCGGTGGTGAACACGCGCGTGCTCGGGTACGAGGTCGACGCGCTGTTCCCCGAGCACCGACTGATCGTCGAGCTCGACGGCGCGGAGTTTCATCTCGACCGAGCAACGTTCGAACGCGACCGGGATCGCGACGCAGAACTGCTGGCGGCGGGTTTCCCGACGGTCCGGATCACCTGGGAGCGGCTCGAAACCGCGCCGGCGCGCGAAGCCGCTCGACTGCACGCGATCCTCCAACGTCGTGCTGCCTGAGGTTCTTATTCGTGCGGCCTGAAGTTCTTATGGTTCTCTCAAACTCGACTGAAAGAGTGCCGTCCACGGGCGCGCCGTCGTCGGAGCGCCCGGCCAACTGAGGAGTGCGCACGTTGCATCGTGGTCTCAAGCGAAACCTCGTGATTGGGTTGGCGGCGCTGGTTGTGGCCGCGTTTGCCGGTGGCGCGTACGCCGCCACCCAGAGTTCCGGTCCGAGTTCGCGCCAGGCGTTCCTCAACGATGTGGCCAAGCGCCTGCACGTCACGCCGCAGCAGCTGAGCTCGGCGCTCAACGGCGCCGCGCTCGATCAGCTCCAGGCTGAGGTCAAGGCCGGCCGGCTCACGCAGGCGCAGGCGAACGCGCTCGAGCAGCGGCTCAAGAACGGCGGCCCCGCGCCGCCGCTGCCGCTCACCCCGGGGCTCGCGCCCGGTCATGGCGGGCTGCGCGGCTTCCTGGCCCCTGGTCGGGGACTCCCCGGCGCCGGCCCGTTGAGGTTCGGATTCCCCGGGTTCGGCCTCGGCAGCGCGGCCAGTTACCTCGGGCTGACCAACATGCAGCTGTTCCGGCAGCTCCACAGCGGGAAGTCGCTGGCACAGATCGCCGCTGCGAAGGGCAAGACCGTCGCCGGCCTCGAGCAGGCGATGATCGCCCCTCTCAAGAAGGCCCTTGATGCCGCGGTTCGGGCAAAGGCGATCACCAGCGCCCGCGAGAACCAAATCGTAGGTCGTTGGTCATCACGCCTTAACCAGGAGATCAACCGGAAGGGTCTCCCGAGCGCGCCCCGCCCGTTCTTCCGAGGCGGCCCGGGTCGCCCGTACGGCCCCGCGTTCGTTCCGGCGCCGGCTGCACCCAAGGCGCCGGCAAGCGCCCCGAGCGTGCCACCGCAGCTGTTCATGCCGGCGCAATCGGCGTAGAGCGGCGCACTCTTACGCCGCTCTCATAGATTTCTGACCGGTTTCTCATGGGTAGCTGCTGTACTGGGAGTACCGAAAGAACAGCCACGCATTTGCTAGGAGACACCAACCCATGAAAGGCCTGATCCGTCTGCTTCCGATCATCGGTGGCGCCATTGCCGGCGGGGCGATCGCGCTCGCCGTCGCGAACGGGAGCACCACCACGCACTCGGTCACGACGACGACCGTCGTGCAGCCGGCGAGCTCGCCGGCGCTGCCGACCAGCTTCAGCAGCGGTCGCCCCGAGACGATCAACCAGATCTACCGCGCGGTCGGCCCCGGCGTGGTTGACATCACGACTTCATCCACTCAGAACACCGGCGGCGTGTTCGGCTTCGGTCAGTCGCAGCAGACCGAAGGCGAGGGCGCCGGCGTCGTGTTCGACAAGAAGGGCGACATCCTGACCGACGAGCACGTCGTGTCCGGCGCGAGCAAGATCACGGTGACGTTCCCGAATCAGGTCAAGGCTCCGGCGACCGTCATCGGCTCCGACACGGGTGCCGACACGGCCGTCATCCGCGTCCAGGGCGTGCCCGCGTCCCAGCTGCACCCGCTGACGATGGGTGATTCGAGCGCCGTGCAGGTCGGCGACAGCGTGATCGCGATCGGCAGCCCGTTCGGCCTGCCGAACACGGTGACGGCGGGAATCGTGAGCGCCGTGGGTCGCACGATCAACGCGCCGAATCAGTTCACGATCCCGAACGCGATCCAGACCGACGCCCCGATCAACCCGGGCAACTCGGGTGGCCCGCTGCTCAACGCGGCCGGTCAGGTGATCGGGCTCAACGACCAGATCGAGACCAACAACACCAACGGCCAGGGTGAGGGCTCGAGCTCCGGTGTCGGGTTCGCGACCCCGTCGAACGGCGACGCGCGGATCGCACGCGAGATCATCGCCACCGGCCAGGCGCACAACGCCTACGTCGGCGTCAGCCTCGACCCGACCGTGACCGGTGGCGCGGCGGTCGCGAAGAACAGCTCGACCGCCGGAGCCGCGCCGATCGTGCCCGGTTCGCCGGCGGCCAAGGCGGGCCTGCAGGCGGGCGACCTGATCACGGCCGTCAACGGCACGCCGGTTGCCTCGGTCAACCAGTTCGTGGCGACGATCGCCAACTACGCGCCCGGCGACACCGTGACCCTGACCGTCAACCGCGGCGGGCAGAACAAGAGCATCAAGCTGACGCTCGGGGCCCAGCCGTCGAGCGCCGCCACTCAGAGCCAGCGGGGGGGCGGCCTCGGGACCCCCTAAGCAGTAGGAATGAGCGAACTTTCGCGGCCGGCCCTGGTGCCGGCCGCGGTGGTTAAGAGCTGGCGGCCGAGGCCTGATGGATCGTCCGTTCCATCAGCTCCCGGTGCACGCTCCGCGTGCGGCCGTCGCGCCGCGTCCACGTCCCTTCTGAATCGAGCGTCCAGGCGTTTGTGTCGTCGGCGAAGCAGCGCTCGAGCGTGTCGTCGAGCTCGAACTGAAGCTCCGGATCCTCGACCGGCACGAGCAGCTCGACGCGCGTGTCGAGGTTGCGCGGCATCAGGTCGGCCGAGCCGATGTAGTACGTGCGGTCGTTGCCTCGATGGAACGAGTAGATGCGGGAGTGCTCGAGAAAGCGCCCGACCACCGAGACGACGTTGATCGTCTCGCTGACGCCCGGCACGCCCGGGACGAGGCAGCAGATCCCGCGGACGTTGAGGTCGATCGGAACCCCCGCCTGCGAGGCGCGGTACAGCGCCTCGATGCACTGCTGATCGACGAGCGAGTTCATCTTCATCGCAATCCGGGCCGGCTCTCCCGCCCCATGGGCGGCGACCGTCCGCTCGATCTCCTCGATCAGCGGCCCGCGCATCGAGTTGGGGGCGACCAGGACCTTGCGCTCACGCGCCGGATGTCCATAGCCCGTCAGCGTGTTGAACAGGTTCGCGACCTCCTGGCCGATCTCGCGATCGGTCGTGAACAGCCCGAAGTCCTCGTACAGCCGGGCGTTCTTGGCGTGGAAGTTGCCGGTGCCGATCATCACGTAATGGCGCACGCCGCCGCGCTCCCGGCGGACCACGAGGATCGCCTTGGCGTGCGTCTTGAGCCCGGGGATGCCGTGGACGACGTGTGCGCCCACTTCTTCGAGTGCGCGTGACCAGCCGATGTTCTGGCGCTCGTCGAAGCGGGCCTTCAGCTCCACCATGCACACGGCCTGCTTGCCCTTCTCCGCCGCCTCGATCAGCGATGGGACGAGCGCTGAGTCGTCCGAGGTTCGGTACACGGTCATCTTGATCGCGAGCACGTTCGGGTCGTCGACGGCCTGCTTGACGAACCGCTCGACGCTGGTCGCGAACGACTGGTACGGGTAATGGACGAGCACGTCCCGGGTGCGCATCGGGGCGAACACGTCGGGCTGGTCGTCCTGGTCCCCGGGGCCGGGACCGAACGCCGGATGGGTGATCGGCGTCCACGGCGGCTGGCGGATGTTCGAGTGGCCCTCGAGCCCGGCGATCTGCCACAGGTCGCTGAGGTCGAGCATCCCCTCGACGTCGTACACCTGCACCTCGTCGGCGCCGAGCCACTCGATCAGCCGGGCGCGCAGCGCCGGCTCCATGCTGGCGCCGACCTCGAGCCGCACGACCTCGCCGAAGCGCCGGCGCCGCAGCTCATCCTCGACGGCCTGAAGGAGGTCGTCGGCCTCGTCAGAGACCTCGAAGTCGGCGTCGCGCGTCACCCGGAACAGGTCGTAGCTGATGATGTCCATGCCCGGGAACAGCGCGTCCAGGTGATGGGCGATGATCTGCTCGAGCGGGATGAACGTCTCCGGGGCGATCTCGACGAAACGGGGCAGGACCTCCTTGGGGACCTTCACCCGTGCGTAGACCTCGTGGTCGAGGTCGGGGTCGTGCAGACGGACGATCAGGCTCAGCGACAGGTTCGAGATGTACGGGAACGGCCGGCCTGGGCCGATCGCGAGCGGCGTCAGCACCGGGAAGATCTCCTCCCGGAAGTGGCGCGCGATCAGGCTGGCCGGCGCCGAGGACTCCTCGCAGCTGACGATCCGGATGCCGTCGGCGGCGAGCTCCGGCCGCACGGTCTCGGTGAACTGGCGGGCCTGCCGGCGGTCGAGCTCGCGTACGCGTTCGGCGATCCCCTGGAGCACCTGCGTCGGCGACAGGCGGTCCGGTCCGCGAGCGTCGATGCGGGCGTCGACTTGGTCGTGTACCCCGGCGACGCGGACCATGAAGAACTCGTCGAGGTTGGTGGTGAAGATCGCGAGGAACTTCACCCGCTCCATCAGCGGCAGCGATTCGTCCTCGGCCAGCTGGAGCACGCGGTCGTTGAAGTCGAGCCACGACAGCTCCCGGTTGAAGTAGAGCGCCGGGTCGCCAATCTCGCCGTGGACCGCTCCCGTGCCCCCGCGTCTGTCGGTGGGCGCCTGTCCGTCGGCGAGGGGCCCGGTGGTCGTGGCCTGCCCCGTGTCCAACTGTGCATCGCTCATGTCACTCCTACGTTCGCTTTCGCGATCGCGCTGAGCTCGGACGGTCGCAGCAGCGTGACCAGCTCCCCCTTGGAGGTGCCCGCGAGGCCGCCTTTCTTCATCCTCGCCTGCGCCCCGGTTAGATCGTGCAACAGCAGTGAGAACGACGGGTCGTGTCCGACCAGCAGCACGTCGACGAGCCCGGCGGTGAGCGCCTCCACGTCGAACGGCTCGCCTGACAGCACCCGCTCGATCGTGACCGGCACGCCGAGCGGCTCGCACGCGCGCTCGGCGGTCTGCACCGCACGGAGCTTCGGACTGCTCAGGCAGGCGTCGAGGTGGACGCCGAGGACCGCCAGCGTCCGGCCCGCCGCATCGGCATGCATGGCGCCGCGCTCGGTCAGCGGGCGGTCGTCGTCCGGCAAGCCGTCTTCCGCTTCGGCGTGTCGCAGAAGCCAGAGCATGCAGACAACTCTAGTGGGAGTGGCAACTTCCTTGTAAACCCGTGCGTGCCCGTCAGCGTCCCCGCGGCGCCCGCCTACCCGATCAGCAGGCGCCGGCCGAACACGCGCTGAAACGCCTCGCCGTCGCCGTAGCGCTCGACGCTCCAGCGCGGCAGGGTCAGGTCGTCGGCGGCGGCCTCGAGGTGCAGGTCGACGCCGTGCCCGTTGGCCCGCAGGCGCGCCTCGCGTACGGATTGGTCGCGGCCGCGCTCGAGGTGCTCGGCGAGCCGCAAGATCACAGAGCAGCGATCGAGGAGCTCGTCGTCGCCGGGGCCGGCGAGCGCGGCCATCTCGCCGAGCTTGGCGGCGCCCTTGCGGTGGTAGCGAGTGATCTGGGCGATCAGGGCACGCTCGCGTGGATCGAAGCCCGGGAGCTCGGCGCTGACGATCAGGTAGTACGAGTGCTTGTGATGGTCGTCGTAGGAGATCGTCATCCCCACGTCGTGCAGCATCGCGGCCGCCCACAGCAGCTCCCGCTCGCCGGGACGGGGCTCGAACAGGCCGCCGGCGGCGAGCGAGTCGAACATCTGAAGCGACAGCAGCGCGACGTGCTCGACGTGGGGCAGGTCCGACTCATACTGGATCGCGAGGTTGCGCACGCCGGCCACGCGAACGTCCTCGAACAGCGGCTCCGGGGCATCCGCAAGCAGCTCGCGCGCGATGAACACACCGTCGCGAAGGCTCGCCTCGGTGACCTCGATGCCGGCGAAAGCGCCCAGCTCCACGACCGTCTCGATCACGAGCGCGGAGGCGAGGATGATGTCGCCCCGCCCGAGCTTGATTCCGGGCACCTCGCCGCGCTCGGCGACCGGCAGCGCCGCCAGTGTCTGGACCAGCTCGGAGAGCATCTCGCGTGTGATCATGAAACCCTGCACGCCGATGTCGGGCTGATCGGCCATCCGCTGCGCGGCGGCGGCGAGGTTGCGCACGGCGCCGCCCATCCCGACGATCCGGTCCCCGGCGCCGGCGAGCGTGGGGAGCCCGGAGAGCGTCTCGCGGACGTGTGCCCGTAGCTTCTGGAGGTCCCGCTTCCTCGCCGGCCCCGACCCGGGCAGGAACTGCTCGGTGAGCCGGACCGCCCCGAGCGGAAACGATTGCAACGACTGCGGCCGGCGGTCGACGACCTCGATCAGCTGGATGCTGCCGCCGCCGGTTTCGAGCACGATCCCGTCGGTCATCGTCGAGCTGTTGATCGCGGCCACGTAGCCGAACCGTGCCTCGTCCTCGTCGGAGATCACCTCGATGTTCAGGCCGCTGGCGGCTCGCGCGGCCTTGAGGAACATCGCGCCGTTGGCGGCGTCGCGGATCGCGCTGGTCGCGACCGCGTGAACGGCGTCGGGGCCGAGGCCGTGCGCCGCGCAGAAGCGCTCGAACACCGCGAGTGTCTCCAGCCCGCGTCCCATCCCGGCGTCGCTGAGTCGGCCGGTCTCGGCCAGGCCGGCGCCGATCCGGACGGTCTCGTAGATCTCGTCGGTGAGCTTCCACCAATCCCCGGGCGTGAACATGTAGACGACCACGCGCCACGAGTTCGAGCCGAGATCGATAACGGCAACCCGGCGGACATCCGCGCCCGCCTGGGCGCTCGCTCGGGTCGATCGCCAGCTCACGTGGGATGAATGATCGGTGGGGCGGCGGACGAAACCACCCCAACGGTGCCAGGATGGCGCGCTTGCGGTCAGAAAAAGATCGGATGTTGCGGGGAGAGCCGTATCTCGCCAACGACCCGGCGCTGCTGCTCGAGCGCAAGCAGTGCCGGCTCGTGTGCGAGCGGTTCAACGCGACCAGCTTCGGTGACACGGCCGCGCGGCGGGCGATCCTCACAGAGCTGCTCGGCGGGCTGGGGGAGGATGCCGAGGTGATGGCGCCGTTCCAGTGCGACTACGGCTACCACATCACGGTGGGGGCGCGGACGTTCATCAACTATGGCGTGGTCGTGCTCGACGGGGCCAGGGTGACGATCGGCGACGACGTCCAGATCGGCCCCGGCGTGCAGCTGCTGACCGCGCTGCATCCTCTGGACCCGGTCGAGCGACGCCGCGGGACCGAGACCGCGAAGCCGGTCACGATCGGCGACGGCGCGTGGCTGGCCACCGGTGTGATCGTCTGCCCGGGCGTCAGCATCGGCGCCGACGTGGTCGTCGGCGCCGGCAGCGTGGTCACCCAGAACCTGCCCGTGGGCCACCTCTGCTTTGGCAATCCATGCCGGGTGATCCGCCAGATCGCCCCTAACATCCGCTCAGAGGAGCGATGAGCTCGGCTGAGCGGGTCCTGGTCCTGTACGAGCATGGGCGCGCGGGCGCGGCCGCGATCGACCTCGCGCGCAACCTCGCCGAGCTCGAGAACGCCACGCTCACGATCGTGGGCGTCGCTCCCCAGGCACCGTCGGGGCCCCGCTGCGGTAACTCGGCGGTGCAGTACAACGAGGTGGTTGCCGACTCGGTGGCGCGGGACCTCGACCGAGCGCGCGAGCGCCTCGGTGGCGCGGCCGAGCGCGCCGCGTTCGTCCTCCTGGTCGACGGCGCCGATCAGACGCTCGAGCAGCTTGCTCGTAGCGGCGGCTTCGATCTGGTGCTGTTGCCGGCGCGCCGGCGCCCGCTCCGCGCCGCGGGCCACCCCGAGGCGTCCAGGCTTCAGCGCGTGGCGGGCGCAGAGATCAGGATCGTCGCGCCCGCTTAGGACCGGGAGCCGCGGCGGCGGCCGCAGCGGCGCGACGCCGGCGCTGATGGACGCGGATCGCGGCGCCGATCGCGGCGCCGAAGCAGAGCGCGCCGATATAGAACGGGCTGACCAGGAGCATGACCGCGATGCCGAGCATCGTCAGCCAGATGGCAGGTCTCCAGTCACGCCAGTCCCCGGTCACGGCAGCCAGTCCGCGGTCACAGCAGCCGATCGCCAGTCATAGGAGCAATCTAGCGGGCCTCACCGCAGGCCCACGCTCAACTCGTTCGCAACGCGCTTCTGGATCGAAGCCACCGCCCGGAACGCCTCCCTCAGGTAGCTCCGCGTGAGCCCGCTGAGCTCGGCCGGGTTGACGAAGTCATCGGGCTCCTCGCCCGTGCGCAGCTGGTCCACCTGGTGCTCCAGTCGCAGGGCCGTGATCAGCGCCAGCGCGTCCTCGAGTGTCCGGGCCTGGGCCTCGGGCAGGGTCCCGGCCGCCGCGGCCGCGCGGAGCCGCTCGCTCGTCGAAGCGCTCGTCACGCCCGCCGCGATTCCGGCCCACCTGGCCAGGTCGACGATTGGGATCACGCCCCCTTGCTTCAGATCGAGCCGGCCGCGATGCTCTCCCGTCGACTCGACCACAAGCCCCCGGAAGAAGCCGGTGGGAGGACGGTGCGACAGCGCAAACCTGGCGAGGAGGCGTAGCAGAGCGGGGTTGTTCGGCGCGAGGCGGAAGCTATCCGCCACCGCCGTCCCGGTGTGGATGCCCCACACCGGCCGGCTGTCGACGAGCACCGACACCAAGACCACCGCCTTCTCCTGGGTCGGGTCCGCGATCCAGCTGCGGACCGCGCGCTGCCAGGAATCGAGCGAGCGGACGAACCGGAGGTCCGAGGCGGTCACGCCGTGCTCGTCGGCGTGCAATCCACAGCCCGAGAGCTGCTCGACGACGGTCTGCCCGATCGCATGCACGCGAAGCCGGCTCTCCTCCGAGCCGTCCGCGCCGAACCACGCGATCGCGCTGTCCATGTCCGAGCTGGGCAGCGCCTCACGCCGGGCCTGGCTGCCGAGCGCGAGCCACGCAAAGTCGACCCCGAGGTCGGGGCTCGCGTCGGCCGCGAGGTCGAGCAGGCGGCGCGTGAGTGCGTCGACGACGACTGAATAGACGGCGGCGACGTTGACCGGCGCGACTCGGGCGTCGTGCAGCGCGATCACCATCGGGCGCAGCTCGCGAGCCGCGTCGATGAGCTCATCGATCGACTGGGCCTGGGCGATTCGCCAACGCAGGAAGAAAGGGGAGCGCGACTGCGCCGCGACGAGGTCGATCTCCTCGACCACGCCGAGGATGTCTCCCGTGGCCGACACGACCGGGAAGTGGCGGAAGCCGCGGTCGAGCATGTCGAGCAGGACATCGCTGCCGAGCCGGTCGGGTGAGCAGGTGTACGCGGGCGCGGACATCGCCGCCGACACCGGTGTATCCACACTGAGGCCGCTCACGACCACTCGCGTACGCAGGTCGCGGTCGGTGAGGATGCCGAGCGAGCCGTTGCCGAGGTCTACGACGGCGGATGTCGAGTGGCCCGCGGTCATCATCTCGGCCGCGTGACGGATCGTCGTGTCGGGGCGGCAGACGACCGGCTCGCTGCGGATCAGGGCTCCGACCGGCTGGAGCGGGGGTTCGAGGCCGGGCTCGGTGGAGGTCGCGCCGGCGCCCTCGGCCCATGGCTCCAGCAGCGAGCGCGCGACGAACCGCAGCCCGGCCGGGCGCGACAGCGGCTCCTGCGCGACCTCGGCGGGGATCCGGTAGCACACCGTGTCCTCGCCGGCTCTTGCCTCGAACCCCGTGGGCAGTCCGGACAGCATCGAGGCATGGCCGAAGCACTCGCCCTCGCCGAGCAGGTCGAGCACGTGGCCGTCGAACACGATCTCGACCGCGCCGTTGCGGACCACGCGCAGGTGTTCGACCGGCTCGGCTCCCTGCGAGAAGATCGTCGCGCCCGCTCGGTGAAGCTCGACCTCGGCTGCCGCGGCCACCCTGTCGAGCTCGGCAGCGTCGAGCGCATCGAACGGGGGGTGCTCGTGGAGAAAGCTGGTCACCTCGGGCGCCGCCGTGGCGCTCATGCGCGGGACCTTAGACGACTAACCGACGGCTGCGGGAGCGGCGTGCTCGGCGGCGCGCGGCGCGTCCTCCTTGAGCATGTCCGCGCACTTCTCGCCGATCATCATCGTCGTGATGCACGGGTTGATCGCCGGAAGGAACGGGAGGATCGAGCCGTCCGCGATCCGGAGCGACCGCACGCCGCGGACGCGCAGACGCGCGTCGACGACCGCGAGCGGATCCGAGTCGGGCCCCATGTGGCAGCTACACGCCGGGTGGTAGACCGTGTTGTGGGTCTTGTGCATGTAGTCGACCAGCTCGTCGTCGGTCTGCGCGTCAGGTCCGGGTGCGAGCTCGGCTCCGGCCCACTCGGCCATCGCCGGCTGCGAGACGATCCTTCGCGCCAGCCGCATCCCGTATGCCATCACGCGCTCGTCGTGCCCGTCGGCGTCGGTGAAGTAGCGCGGATCGACTCGCGCGCGGTCCCGGTAGTCGGACGAGCGCAGCCGCACCGTTCCGCGCGAGCGGCCCCGGCAAACATTCGGCGTCAGGCAGAAACCGTTCTCGGTCGTCGGGTAGCCCCAGCGCGCGGTGTTCATGTCGAACGGCACGGATCCGTAGTGCATCATCAGGTCGGGGCGGTCGAGGCCGGGCTCGGACGTCGAGAACAACCCGATCTCCCACCACTGCGTCGAATGACGGATCATCGGCTTCCTCGCGTCCCACTGGACGATCCCCTCGACATGATCGTCGAGGTTGGAGCCCACGCCCGGTGAGTGGACGAGCGTCTCGACCCCGAACTGGTGCAGGTGCTCGCCGGGGCCGATGCCCGACAGCATCAGCAGCTTTGGCGTGTCGATCGCGCCGGCACTGAGGATCACCTCGCGCCGTGCCTTGACCGATGCCTGCGTGAGCAGATCGGGGGTCAGGTACTCGACCGCAGTGGCGCGACCATCCGACAGCGCCACGCGCTTGCACCAGCAGCCGGTGCGGATCTCGAGGTTCGGCCGGCTGTCGATGATTGGATGCAGGTACGCGTGCGAGGACGACATGCGCGTGTTGTCCGCCGAGGAGTTGATCTGGAACCAGCCCGCCCCGCTGGTCACGGTGTAGCCCTCGTTGAAGCGGCTCGTCGGGAGTCCGGCCTGCGCGGCCGCCTCGAGCATCGCGACGCCGCACGGATCCTCGGGAGGCACCGTCCGGATGTTGACCGGGCCGTCGCGTCCGTGGTGGTCGCCGGGCCCGTCGTTGGTCTCCAGGCGCTTGATCAGCGGCCAGCAGTCCGCCGAGCTCCAGCCTTCACACCCCGCCGCGGCCCACTCGTCGAGGTCCTCCTTCGGCGTCCAGAACGCGATGCAGGAGTTGTGCGATGAGCACCCCCCGAGCACCTTGGCCCGGGCGTGGCGCATGAAGCTGTTGCCTCTGGCCTGCGGCTCGATCGGGTAGTCCCAGTCGTAGCCCGAGTCGAGCAGGTACATCCAGTCCTCGAGCCGCAGGATCCGCGGGTCGTCGACGTCCGACGGACCGGCCTCGAGCAGGCACACCGTTACCGACGGGTCCTCGCTCAGGCGGGCCGCCACGACACAGCCCGCGGTCCCGCCGCCGGCGATCACATAGTCGAACTCGCCAGCATCGATCATGGCATTGCATCCCCTAGCGGGGCCGGAATGGTGGGCATCGGATCAGCCCTGTGCTCCGCGAGCACCTCCGGCGACTTTCTGGCCTGAACCAGGAAGTAGTACAGCGCCCCGATGATCACAACGGCTCCGATGAACAAGACCGGCGACCACTGGAAGTACCAGTGCGGCTTCCCGACGGCGTTGTACACCGCGTTGCGCGGCCACGCGATATTGATCGCGACGAGCGCGCCGTAGATCACGGCCGCGATGTTCACCGGCAGCCCCCAGCGCCCGAGCGAGAAGTAGGGGCCGTGATCCGGCTTGGGCCATTCGCCGCGCAGACGCCGAATCAGCATCGGCCCGGTCACCCCGAGGTAGGCCATATAAAACATGATGATCGCGATCCCCGTGATCACGAGGAACGCACTCTGGTTGCCAACGTTGATCGCCAGCAGCACGATCGCAAGAAAGCCGGTCACGAGCGCGGGAACGATCGGCACCTTGCGGTGGCCCGAGACACGGGCGACCTGCGAGCCGAACGGCAGCTGGTTGTCACGCGCCATCGAGAACAGCATCCGGATCGTGGCGGTCTGTACCGCCAGGCAGCACACGAAGATCGCGAGTGCGGTGTCGGCGAGGAAGACGTTGCCGGTGGTGTTGCCGAACGCGCCCTTGATCACGTACGGGAGACCCAGGAGCCCGATGTTCTTATCGTGGATGTTCTTGTTCGCCATGATCCCAAGCAGGATCACCAGCCCGCCGATGATGGCGGCTGCCGCGATCGCTCGGATGATCGCCGGAGGCGCATGCTTGCGGGGGTTGTTGGTCTCCTCGGCGAGCGTCCCGGCGGTGTCGAACCCGTACATCACGTACGCGCTCAACAGTCCGCCGACGAGCAGGGCGCCAAAGTAGCCCCAGGGATGGCCGGCGCCGTAGCCGTAGCTGTGGAGGATGACCGTCGGTGGCTGGTGCAGGTGGAACAGGAGCAGGATGATCAGCAGGGTCGCGCCGACCAGCTCGGCGCCGACCCCGACGTTGTTGATTCGCGACATCAGCTTCACGCCGAGCATGTTGATGGTCGTCGTGACGACGATCAGGATCGTCCCCAGCAGCAAAGCGTTCTGCGCCCCGCCCTTGGTGAATGTCGCGCCGGCGTCGGCGGCGCTCCCGAAGAACTGCAGTTTTGTAGTGATCTGCGGTAACACGACCTGCCAGTCAACCGCCACCGCGGCGATCGTGACGATCGCGCCGACGATGTAGATCCAGCCGGTCATCCACGAGGTAAACCCGCTTGAGATCTGCTTGGACCACTGGTAGACCGATCCGGCGATCGGATATTGCCCGGCCATCTCCATGAAGCAGAGCGCGACCAGGATCTGCCCGAAGACGACGGCCGGCCACGTCCACCAAACGCCCGGCCCGGCGTTGAGGTAACCGGTTGCGAACAGCGCGGTGACGCCGGTGAGGATCGAGATGTAGCTGAAGCCCGCGGCGAACGCCGAGAAGCTCCCGAGTGAACGATCCAGTTCCTGCTTGTAGCCGAAGCCTGCAAGCTCGTTGCTGTCCGACGAAACGCCGCTCGGCTGCGGAGCTTCTCCTACGGCTGCCATCGATCAACCTCCCCGGTCCGCGCAGCGCCGCGCACCATCGAACAACACGGCTGTCGCCCGCGTCTGGGGCCTAAGCGCGCCCTCGAATCCATTGACCCGAGCCTGATCGGGCGGTTATATATCAGTTGTCGAACTGTGTCAACGCGACCGGGGCGGAGAGGCCCAGAGGCGACCATGGCGACGGAAATCATGCAGCAGATGTTCGTTGGCGGCAGCTGGCAGGCGAGCTCCAGTGGCGAGACGTTCGACGCCACAAGTCCGGCTACCGGCGAGGTGATCGCGACCGTTCCGCAGGGCGACCGCGGCGACGCGACCGGCGCGATCGAGGCGGCCCGCGGCGCCGCCGACGGCTGGGCGCGGCTGACCGCATTCGAGCGCGCGGCGAAGATGCATGCGGTCGGCGACCTGATCGAGGCCCGGCGCGACGAGCTGGCTCGCACGCTCACCCTCGACCAGGGCAAGCCGCTGCGCGCCGAGGCATTCGACGAGGTCAACGAGCTCGTCGAGTACTGGCGGATGGCGGCCGAGGACGCCAAGCGGCTGGGAGGAGAGCTGCCCAACTCGTTCTCGCCGGGCAAGCGCGTGATGCTGGCGCGGCGCCCACGCGGGGTGGTCGGCGTGATCAGCCCGTGGAACTGGCCATACACGATGCCGGCCGAGCTGATCGCGCCGGCGCTCGCGTGTGGCAACGCGGTGGTGTGGACGCCGGCGCCGTCGACCGCGGTGTGCGCGGTGGTGCTCGCGCGGTGCATCGCCGACGCCGACCTGCCGTCGGGCGTGTTCAACCTCGTGACCGGGCCCGGGCCGGTGGTCGGCGATGAGATCGCCCGCAACCTCGGGACCGACGGCGTCGCGTTCATCGGCTCGACCGCGACCGGGCGGCTCGTCGCGCAGGCGGCCGCGGGCAAGGCGGCGCTGCTCGAGATGGGCGGCAACGGCCCGCTGGTGGTGATGGACGACGCCGACATCGACGCGGCGGTCGACGCGACGCTGACCGCCTGCTACTTGTGCGCCGGTCAGAGCTGCACCGCCGGCGAGCGCTTGCTCGTCCACCGCGCCGTGCGCGACGAGTTCGTCGAGCTGCTCGCGCGTCGGGTGACCGAGCGGATCCTGCTCGGGGACCCGTTCGACGACGCGACGACGATGGGTCCGCTCAACAACGAGCCAGTGGCGGCGAAGATGGACGAGCACGTCGGCGACGCGGTGGCGCGCGGCGCCAGCGTGGTCAGCGGCGGCGCGCGCGCCGACGGCTTTGCCACCTCCCTGTACTGGCAGCCGACGATCCTGACCGACGTTCCCGCCGACGCCCGGGTTGCGGTCGAGGAGACGTTCGGGCCGATCGCTCCCGTCGTGGCGATCGATTCGCTCGAGCAGGCGATCGCGCTCACCAATGAATCTCCCTACGGTCTGCTCGCGGCGATCTTCACCGCGAACCTGCAGAACGGCCTCGAGTTCGCCGACCGGGTCCACATGGGCTGGGTCAACATCAACGAGTCGAGCAACTACTGGGAGGCGCATCTCCCGTTCGGCGGTCGCGCCGGCACCGACAGCGGGATCGGCCGAGTCGGGGGCTCGCACGTGATGCAGTCGTTCACCGAGCTGCAGACGGTGGTGATGAGCCCGCACACGCCCCGCGCCTGAGTAAACCTGGCCGGCCTCTGAGTAGCGGCAGCCGCGCGCAGTCAGGATTCGGACGGGCGTTAGCGGCGCTCGGCTCAGAGCACCGCGCGGATCTCCCGCTCGAACGTCGCGATGTGCGCGGCGAGGATGTCCCGGGCACGCTCCGCGTCCCCAGCTGAGATCGCGAGCAGCACGTCCTGGTGCTCGTGCACGCGCGCGAACAGGTGCGGAAGCCGGTCGATCACGAGGTACCAGATTCGCAGCGACAGGTTGAAGTAGCGCCCGAGCGTGTCCTCGAGGAACGGGTTGGCGGCACACCGGTAGATGAAGCGGTGCACGCGCGCGTCGAGCTCCATCAGGCCCTGGGGAGAGTCGGCGGCGCCTGACGGCGGCGCGTCAGTGGGATGGTCGGCGGCGCCTGACGGCGGCGCGTCAGTGGGATGGTCGGCGGCGCCTGACGGCGGCGCGTCAGTGGGATGGTCGGCGGCGCCTGACGGCGGCGCCTCGGGGTCGTCGGTGCCGTGGCTGGCGTGGAGCTCGTCGAGCAGCCCTGCCAGCTCCGCTCGCTGGGCGTCGGTGATCCGCTCCGCCGCCCGGTACGCCGCGTGGCTCTCGAGCTGGGCGCGCACGTCGGAGATGTGGGCGAGATCGGTGATGTTGATCTCGGACGCGAACGTCCCCCGACGGGGGAACACCGTGACCAAGTTCTCGAGCGCGAGGCGCTTGATCGCCTCCCGCACGGGAGTGCGGCCCATCTCGAGCTCGCGGCCGATCAGGTCCTCGTCGATCGGGGCGCCCGGCGCGATGCGCAGCGTGACGAGCCGGTCGCGCAGCTCGCGGTAGGCACGGTCGGCGAGCAGGCCGCGTGGAGCTGCGGGGCGTTCTGGGACGACTGATATATCAGTCATCGGCTAGGGGAGTCTATATGTGGCGGCAAGGGCGGTAGCGAGGTTGGGGCGCCGGCGCGGCGCGGTGCTCGACAAGCCTTACCGAGGAAGGGCGGTTCGGACCGGGCGGACCAGCATCAGCCCGAGCGTCGCCGCGCACAACGCCGCCGAGATCGCGAACGGAACGGCGTCGCCCGTGGCCTTGGCGAGCGCGCCGCCGCCGGCGGCGCCGACGACTTGGCCGGCCGCCCAGGCGAGGTTGATCAGCGCCATCGCGTAGCCCTGGCTGACGCCGTACGAGTCGGCCGCGTCGGACAGCATCGCCATCGCCGGCGCCCAGAACGTACCGAGGCCGACCGTCTCGAGCACGATCACCACGGCGAGCAGGACCGCGGTCTGGGGCACCGTGAAGAACAGGAGGGCGACGGCGGTCGCGGCGAGACCGGCGCGGAGTGGGAGTATCCGACCGCGCCGGTCCGACACGTGCCCGACCGCCGGGCTCATGGCGGCCTCGATCGCGGCGGCGACCAGGAACGTGGCGCCGATGCCGGCCGCGCCCGCGCCCAGTTCCCCAAGCCGGAGCGGCCCGAGCACGTTCATCGTCCCGGACGCGATCGCGGGGAGCGCGACCAGCCACATGCTCAGCGCGATCACCGGCCGGCGGAGCTGATCGAGCAGCCGCGCCCGTCCGTACTCGCCGGGGAACGGCGTGGGGGAGGGCAGGATCGCGACAGCGACCATCAGGACGCCGGCGACGACCACGACCGCGGAGAACACGGTGGCGCGCCCGAACGCGTGTGCCAGCGTGCCGATCACTGGGCCGAACAGCGCGCCGCCGATTCCCGCCGCGAGCGCCGCGCCGATCGCGCTCCCGCGCCGCTGCACGGGGACCTCGGCGATCAGCCAGGCCAGGGCCCCCGCCCACGTGCACGCGCCGCCGAGTCCCTGGACGACGCGCGCGGCATCGAGCAGCACGATGTTGTCGACCAGGCCGAAGGCGAGGCTCGATGCGCCCATCAAGGCGAGACCCGTGTACAGCGCGATCCGCGGGCCGGCCCGCTCGGCCAGCACGCCACCCGGGATCGCGCCGACCAGCGTCCCGATCGCGTAGCTGGCGGTGAGCACTCCCGCGGATGCCTTCGAGAGATGCAGCTCGCGTGTCAGCGAGGGCAGCAGCGGCGCCACCGCGGCGTAGAACATCGTGTCGACGAAGACGATCGCGCCGGCGACGACGAACAGCAGCCGGAGCTCGCGCGGGTTCAAGATCCGTGACGCTACTAGTCGCCCAGCTCGGCGCGGCGGCGCACGACGAACTCCTCGAGCTCGGCGCGGATCGCGTCGTCGATTGGCGGCTGTTCGTAGCTCTCGAGCGTGGCCCGCCAGATCTCGCCGGCGCGCTCGGCGGTGTCCTTCGCGCCGCGCTTGGACCACCGGTCGAAGTTCTCGGTCGAGGACAGGAGCGGCCGGTAGAAGCACTCGCGGAAGCGCTCGAGCGTGTGGGCGGCGCCGAGGAAGTGCCCGCCCGGCCCGACCTCGGTGTGGGCGTCGAAGGCCAGCGACGCGTCGTCGATCTCGAGCGGCGTGAACTCGTGGCGCAGCTCGCGCAGGAGCTCGACGTCGACGATGAACTTCTCGTAGCAGGAAACGAGCCCGCCCTCGAGCCAGCCGGCGGAGTGCATGACGAAGTTCGTTCCGGCCAAGAACGTCGGCAGCAGCGTCATCAGGGATTCGTAGGCAGCTTGGGCGTCGACGGTCTGCGACGCGTTCAGGCCGCCGCCGCCGCGCCAGGGCAGCCCGAACCGGCGAGCGATCTGGCCCGTGCAGAGGACGCCCATGCCCGACTCGGGTGTCCCGAACGACGGCGAGCCCGACTGCATGTCGGTGTTCGAGAGAAAGCTGCCGAACACGACCGGGCAGCCCGGCCGGATGAGCTGCGCGAGCGCGATGCCGGCGAGCGCCTCGGCGACCTGCTGCACGAGCGTCGCCGGGAGCGACACCGGCGACATCGCGCCCATCAGCAGGAACGGGGTGATGACGACGGCCTGGTTGGCCTTCACGTACTCGAACATCGCGGCAAGCATGCGGTCGTCGTAGCGGAGCGGGGAGTTCACGTTGATCAGGCTGATCGACACCGGCGCGCGCTCGATCGCCTCGCGCCCGCCGAACAGGATCTCGCCCATCTGGATCGTGTCGGCGGCGTTCGGGCCGCTTGTCACGGATCCCATGTAGGGCTTGTCGGACAGGGTCTGGAGTGCGAACACCATGTCGAGGTGGCGCGAGTCCAGCGGCCGGTCCTCGGGCTCACAGATCGTGCCGCCGGGCGAGTCGAGCTCGGGGAAGGCCTGGGACAGGCGAACGAGGTTCTCGAAGTCGGCCATCTTGGCGTCGCGCCTCGTGTCGCCCTCGCGGATGAAAGGGCAGCCGTAGACCGGCGCAAACACCAT
The DNA here is from genome assembly GCA_963836715.1 of uncultured Solirubrobacterales bacterium. Taxonomy (GTDB): domain Bacteria; phylum Actinomycetota; class Thermoleophilia; order Solirubrobacterales; family Solirubrobacteraceae; genus Palsa-465. Next base: position 586,621 of record CAWIKH010000006.1, on the reverse strand, counting down.
GTGGTCGCCGCCGATGTGCGCGGTGTTGGCCGGGTTGCGGGCCTGGAGCTCGAACTCGCGGGGAGCCTTGCCGACCTGTTCGAGGATGAACTCCGGGTCGAAGCGGACGCGGTTCTCGTCCTCGACGATCTGACCCGCCTGGCGAAGAAGGTCGACCGCCTCGGGCAGCAGGAACTCGATCCCGATCTCGGATACGAGCCGCCTCCAGCCGCGGTCGATCACGGCCATCGCGTCTTCGCTGAGGATCTCGTAGCGGGGCATGGCGTTGACGAACAAGGCGGGCTCCTCGTGGGGGGATCTGGGTCGACGCCCCCAGCTGGGGGGTTGACCTGGCGGCTTGTATGCGTAATCTATCTGGCGTGGAACAAGAGTTCCAAGTTGGCTCGCGTCCAGCTCACGGCACTGCCGCGATCGATCGCGGGGCCGATCTGTTGGTGCGCGTGCTCGAGAGCGAGGAGCCGGTGGCGCTGGGCGAGCTCGCGTCGGCCGCTGGGCTTCCCAAGAGCACGGCCTCGCGGCTGGTGAGCGCGCTCGAGCGGCGCGGGCTGATCGAGCAGGACGGCGAGCGCGGGCGCCTGCGACCTGGACCCGCGATCCTGCGGGTGGCCGAGCGGAGCATGCTCGAGCGCAGCATCGTCGAGTTGTCGAAGCCTGCGCTTGACGCGCTCGCGCAAGCCACCGGAGAGACGATCAACCTGGCCGTGCCCGGGCTCGAGGGAGTCGAGCACATCGCCCAGGTGGACAGCCGGCACTTCCTCGGCGCCGGGCAGTGGCTCGGGCGCGCGGTGGGCTATGAGCATTCCGCCAACGGCAAGGTGTTCGCGGCGTTCGGCCGCGGTCCGGCGAACGCGGCCGGGGCGGCGACGAGCCGCGAGCTCCAGGCGGTCCGGCGGGACGACCTGGCGACATCGATCGACGAGCTCGAGATTGGGCTGGCCGCGATGGCCGCGCCGGTGCGTGGCGCCCGGGGCGAGGTGATCGCCGCGCTCAGCATCTCAGGCCCGACGCTGCGGATGACGCCCGCCCGGATAGAGGAGCTGAATCCGATTTTGACCAGCGAGGCGCGGACGCTCAGCCGCCGCCTCGGCCATCGCGACCAAGGAGAACGAGCGGCGTGACGGATGAAGAGATCCTCCAGCTGTTGTACGACCAGACGCTGGTTGGGAATGCGCCTACGGTCAGGCAGGGCGTGGAGGACGGCCTGGAGCAAGGGCTCGCGCCCGACCGGATGCTGTACGACGCGCTGATCCCGTCGCTCGAGGAGGTGGGCGCGCGGTTCGAGCGCGGCGACTTCTTCGTTCCCGAGATGCTGATCGCGGCGCGGGCGATGCAGGGCGCGCTCGACATCCTCCGGCCGCTGCTGGCCGACACCGGCGCGGCGCAGGTGGGCACGTTCCTGATGGGCACCGTCAAGGGCGACGTCCACGACATCGGCAAGAACCTCTGCAACATCATGCTCGAGGGCGCCGGCTTCCAGGTGATCGACCTCGGCGTCAACGTGCCGCCCGAGAAGTTCATCGAGCAGATCGAGGAGCACACCCCGGACGTGGTCGGTTTCTCGGCGTTCCTGACCACGACGATGCCGATGTTCAAGGCCAACATCAACGCGCTCGAGAAGGCAGGGCTGCGCGACCGGGTGATCGTGATGGTCGGCGGCGCTCCGGTCACGCAGGAGTACGCCGACGCCGTCGGCGCGGACGGCTACTCAGCCGACGCGTCGTCCGCGGTCAAGAAGGCCAAGGAGCTCATTCAGATGCGCCGCGAGAAGGTACTCGCATGAGCGACGTTTCTCCGGCGCAGACCGTCCTGCAGTCGCGGTCGAAGACCGTGACGATCGGCCGCGATCGGCCGTTCTGCGTCATCGGCGAACGGATCAACCCGACTGGCCGCAAAAAATTCGCCGAGGACCTGCGCGCCGGCGAGCTGTCGACCGTTACCCACGACGCTGTGGCGCAGGTCGAGGCGGGTGCGGACATGCTCGACGTCAACGCCGGCATCCCGCTCGTCGACGAGTCCGAACTGCTGAAGTCGATGCTCGGGACCGTCCAGCAGGCGGTCGACGTGCCGATCTGCATCGACTCCTCGGTGATCGAGGCGCTCGAAGCCGGCCTGTCGGTGTACGAGGGCCGCGCACTCGTGAACTCGGTCACCGCCGAGGACGAGCGGCTCGACGAGATCCTGCCGCTGGTGGCACGGTACGGCGCCGCGGTGATCGGGCTCGCCAATGACGAGACCGGGATCCCGGAGACGCCGGAGAAGCGGCTCGAGTGCGCGCGGAAGATCGTCTCGGCGGCGAACGATCACGGGATCGTGCGGGACGACGTGGTGATCGACCCGCTGGCGATGACCGTCGGCGCGGACCCGCAGGCGGTCAAGACCACGCTTGCGACGATCAGCCTGATCCGCGACGAGCTCGGCGTGAACATGTGCCTCGGCGCCTCCAACGTCTCGTTCGGCCTGCCGCAGCGGCTGGTCCTGAACGCGGCGTTCCTGCCGATGGCGATGGCGGCGGGGCTGACCAGCGCGATCATGTCGGCGTCGGAGGTGTGCGTCGACGCGGTCAGGGCGGCTGACCTGCTGCTCGGCCACGACGAATGGGGCGCGAGCTGGATCGCCGCCCACCGTGCCCGTCAGTCGACCGTCCCCGAGGCGGCGCGCGTGTCGTGAGCAGGCCCTCCCCGCAGCGACGCAGGCTCGAGCTCGCGCAGGAGATTGTGCCGGCCCCTGACGACGGCGCCCGGCGCGTCCGCCTGCGCTTCCTGCCCGAGGGCGCGGAGGTCCGCGTCCCGAGCGGCACGCCCGTGTTCGACGCCGCGAGCTGGAATGGGATCGCGATCGACTCGACGTGCGGCGGCCACGGCACGTGCAAGAAATGTCGCGTGCGGATCGTGTCCGGTGAGGTGCCGGTGGGCCCGCTGGATCCGAGGGCGTTCTCCGTCGATGAGTTGCGCGAGGGGTGGCGGTTGGCGTGCCGGGCTTCCGCGCGGGGTGACCTGGTCGTCGAGGTGCCGCCGCTCCAGACGCGGCCTAAGGCGGCGCTGGCGGGTGTGGGACGCCACGTGATTCTGCGTCCGGCGGTCCAGAAACGCCACCTGGTATTGCATGAGCCGTCGATGGAGGACCAGCGCTCGGATCTTCAGCGGGTGCTCGACGCCCTCGACGACCTCGAGCCACACGCCTCCATCGAGATGCTGCGCTCGCTGGGGTCGGCTTTGCGCGACTCCGGGTTCGACGTCACGGCGGTCGTGGCCGATCAGGAGCTGATCGGGTTGGAGCCCGGCGACACCACCGAGCGCCGGTTCGCGATCGCTTTCGACCTCGGGACGACGACCGTCGTGGCCACGCTGCTCGATCTCGAGAGCGGCCAGCCGGTGGCCGTGCGCTCGATGCTGAACCGCCAGCAGCCCTTCGGCGCCGACGTGATCACGCGCATCTCGGCGACGATGATGGACGACGAGGCGCTTGGCGCGCTGCGCTCGCGGGTGCACGAGACGTTCGCCGAACTCGTCGCGGAGGTCTGCGTGGAGGGGGACGTCGAGCCGCGCGAGGTGTACGAGATCACGGTGTGCGGCAACGTGACGATGATGCACCTGGCGCTCGGGATCGACCCCGAGCCGCTGTCGATGGCGCCGTTCGTCGTCTCGACGCACTCGTTCGGCGACGTGCTCGCGCGCGACTTCGGCATCGAGGTCCATCCGCGCGCCCCCGCGTTCGTGTTCCCTTCTTTGGGCGCCTACGTGGGTGGGGACATCGTCGCCGGAATGCTCGCGACGGGCCTTACCCGAGACCGCCGCGTAAGGCTGTTCGTCGACGTTGGCACCAACAGCGAGATCGCGCTCGGGTCGGTTGATCGGGTGGTAGCCACGGCGGCGCCCGCCGGGCCGGCGTTCGAGGCGGCGCAGATCCGGTGTGGCATGCGGGCATCGGAGGGAGCCATCGAAGGGGTGAAGATTTCGGGCGACGGCGTGGAGTTGGACGTGATCGGTGACGTCGAGCCGGCGGGGATCTGCGGGTCCGGGCTGGTCGACGCGGTTGCCGAGCTGGTCCACTGCGGCCTGCTCGACCACTCGGGGCGGTTCATCCCGGACGAGGAGGCGGCGCTGTCGCACCCCGGTCTGGCGGACCGGCTGACGAAGATCGAGAAGGAGCGCGTGTTCGTGCTTGACTGGCGCGGGAGTTCGGATCCTGCGTTTTCCGTGTTCCTCTCGCAGCGCGACGTGCGCGAGCTCCAGTTCGCCAAGGCGTCGATCGCCACCGGGTGGAGCATCCTGATGAGCGAGCTCGGGGTCTCGGCCGCGGACGTCAGCCAGGTGCTGCTGGCCGGGAGCTTCGGGGCCTACCTGACGCCGCTCAGCGCGGTGCGGATCGGGCTGGTTCCGGAGATTGCCCTGCCACGGATCGTGTCCGCCGGCAACGTCGCGGGGGAGGGCGCGAAGATCGCCGCGCTGTCGGTGCGCGAGCGGGCCGAGGCGTACTCGATCCTGCGCGAGGTCGAGTACATCGAGCTGTCGGGGCGGCCGGACTTCAACGACATGTTCGTCGATCAGCTCGGCTTCCCGGGATGAAGACAGTCGTCGCGTGCGGGGCCCTCGCGCTCGACGTGCGCCGCATCGCCCGGCGCCGCGGCTGGGACCTGAAGGTGATTCCCGTGCCGGCGCTGCTGCACAACCGGCCGGACCGCATCGACGCGTCGGTCGCCGCGCTATCCGACGGCCACGAGGTCGTGGCCGTCGCCTACGGGGACTGCGGGACGCACGGCGCGCTCGATGGGTTCCCTCGCCTGGAGGGCGAGCACTGCTACGACGTGTTCGCGCGCGCCGAGGTCCGCGCCGCGCTGGAGGAGGAGCCGGGGACGTACTTCCTCACGGACTTCCTGGCCCGGACGTTCGAGCACACCGTTTGGCGGGAGCTCGGTCTCGATCGGTATCCGCAGCTGCGCGAGGACTACTTCGGGAACTACACGCGCGTGATGTGGCTGGCGCAGCGGCCGACGCCGGCGACGCGCTTGGCCGCCGAGCGTGCCGCGCGGCGGATCGGGTTGCCCCTGGAGGTTCGTGAGGTCGGCGACGCCGGCCTCGAGCGCGAGCTCGAAGCGCTAATCGGCGCCTGAATCGCGCTCGATCGCCTCCGACAACAGCGTGGCGACGTCGACGACGCGCAGCTCGGTCCCGGCGCTGCGCGCGCCGTCGTCAAGCATCACCGTGCAGAACGGGCAGGCGACCGCGAGCGTGCCGGCGCCGGTGGCGGCGGCTTCGCGGACGCGCTCCTCGTTGATTGCGTTGCCGCGCTCCTCCATCCACATGTGCGCCCCGCCGGCGCCGCAGCAGAACGTGCTCTTGCGCGAGCGCTTCATCTCGACGGTTTCTCCGACGGCGGACACGAGCTCCCGTGGCGACTCGACCACGTCGTTGTGGCGCGCGAGGTAGCACGAGTCGTGGTAGGTGATGGGCAGGTTTCCGGCCTTCTTGGCCGGCTTGATCCGCCCGTCGCGGACGAGCTTCGAGAGGAGCTCGGAGTGGTGAATCACTTCGTAGCTGCCGCCGAAGTCGGGGTACTCGTTGGAGAGCGTGTTGAAGCAGTGCGGACAGCCGGTGACGATCTTCGATACGCCGGCCTCGTTGAGGGTCTCGACGTTCTGCTCGGCGAACGCCTGGAACACGTACTCGTTGCCGATCCGGCGCGCGGGATCGCCGGTGCAGCTCTCGCGGGGGCCGAGGATCGCGAAGTCCAGGTTTGCGCCTTGCAGGAGCTTGGCGGTCGCCTCCGCGGTCTTTCGAGCTCGCTCGTCGAACGAGGAGGCGCAGCCGACCCAATAGAGATACTCGGGGGCGGGATCGCCGGGTTCGAGAATCTTGACGCCGAGTTCGGCGGCCCAGTCGGCGCGCTCGGACTGCGCCTTGCCCCATGGGTTCGAGGCACGCTCGACGTCGCGCAGCATCGGCTCGGCCTCGGCGGGGAAGTTCGACTCGACCATCACGAGGTGCCGGCGCAGGTCGACGATGTGATCGACGTGCTCGATCGAGACCGGGCACGCCTGCATGCACGCGCCGCAAGTGACGCAGTCCCAGACCATGTCCGCCGGGACCGCCTCGGGGACGAGCGGCGTCTCTGAGTCCTGCGCGAGCACGAGGTCGCGCAGCCCCATGATCACGAGCTTGGGGCTGAGGATCTTGCCCGTGGCGAACGCGGGGCACTCGTCCTGACAGCGCCCGCACTCGGTGCACGAGAACGTGTCGAGCACCTGCTTCCAGGTGAGGTCCTTGGCCAGGCCCGCACCGAAGCGGAGCTCGTCCTCGGGAACGTCGGGATCATCGAACTTCAGTGGCTCAAGGCGCCCGCCGGCGCGCGTGCGGCCGAACCACACATTGACCGCGGCGACGAAGATGTGCAGGTGCTTGGAGCGGGGGAGGTAAGCGAGGAACGCCAAGATCGTGAGCACGTGCACCCAGACGAACACCCGCTCGAGCACCTTGGTTGCCTGGTTGTCGCCGAACAAGTTCGAGAGCGCGTTGGAGACCGGCGACCACGACGCCGGCCACTCGTTCAGATGCAGGGCGATTCGCGTTGCGTGCCAGAGCAGCAGGCTCATTACGATCGTCGCGATCATGGCCAGGATCAGGTCGGCCTCGCCGAGGTGGCTGCCCTCGAACCGCCTTGGTTTTTGCACCTTCCGGATCCACAATGCGGCGATCACGCCGCCGAGAACGAGCACGCAGAAGACGTCGACGAGCAGCGCATACCAGCCCTGATGGCCGAGCCACGGAAGCGTCGAGTCCTTGGCGACGACGCCGATCAGCGCGATCAGGATCGTCGGGGCGAGCACCAGGAAGCCCCAGAAGATGAACGCGTGCATCAGCCCCGGCCCGAGCCGCTGGAGCAGCTTGCGCTGCCCGAGGACGATCTCGGCCTCGTTGCGAGCACGGCGCGGCACGTCTCCCGCACGATCAGTCGGCGCGGCTCTCTGTACGAGCCCGGCGAGAAGGCGGACGCGGGTGAGGAACAGCGTGCCGCTCACGGCGAGGGCGACGGCCAGCGCCACGGCGGCGACGGGGGAGGCTATCCGCCCCTCACCTTCTGGATCTCGGCCGAGATCGCCGGGACGACCTCGTGCAGATCCCCGAACACGGCGTAGTCGGCGTTGGCGAAGATCGACGCTTCGTTGTCCGGGTTGATCGCCAGCAGCTTCTTGGCGCCCTTGCAGCCGGCCATGTGCTGCGTGGCGCCGCTGATCCCGCAGGCGATGTAGAGCGACGGCGAGATCTTCGTCCCGGTCTGCCCGACCTGGTCGGTGTGGGGTCGCCAGCCGGCGCTCGTCACCGCGCGGGAGCAGCCGACCGCGCCGCCGAGCAGCGCCGCCAGCTCCTCGATCACGGTGAACCCCTCCGCCGAGCCCACGCCGCGTCCGCCGGAGACGACGACGTCGGCGTCGGCGAGCGACACGCCGGCGGTGACGGTCTCGTTGTGCTCGCTGACGGTGACCACGGGGACGCCCGTTTGCTCGGTCGTCGCCGGCTGGAGGGTCTCGACGTTCGTACCGGCGGCCGCTTCGGGGTCCGCGGCGACCGCGTGCGGAGCCGCGGTCAGCAGCGCCGGCGAGCCGTGCAGCCGCGCCTCCTCGAGCAGGCTTCCGCCCCAGCGGACGCGCGTGACCGTCATCGGGTCGCCGGACGTTGCCGACGTACAGTTGGCGGCCATCGGGAGGTCGAGCATCGCCGCGAGATGGGCGAGCACCTCGTTGCCGCGCTCGGTGCCGGGCGCGACGACTGCTTGCGGGGCGCGGTCGCGGGTGGCGTCGAGCAGTGCGGCCGCCCACGCCGCGGGCGCGTATCCGTGGCCGTCGTCGATCGCGATCGCCTGTAGATCGTCGCCAAGTGTCTTGGCGAACCCCAGCGCTTGGGCGTAAAGCTCGTCGTCCGAGCGCTCGGCGAACACCAGGATCATCTACAGGAGCCCCATCTCGTCGAGCAGCGTGACCACCGCGGGCGCCGCGTCGGCGCCCTTGCCCAGCACCTCGGCCTGCTTGCCCGAGCCGGGCGGGATCAGCAGCCTGACCATCTCGAGCTTGGGCGCCGGCCGCTCCGGGGTGACACTGTCCAGCGGCTTGCGCTTGGCCCGGAGGCGACCCGGCACCGACGGGTAGCGGGGCAGGTTGAGGCCCTCCTTCACCGTGGCGACGACCGGGGTTGGGACGACGTACACGTCTCGCCCGCCAGCGACCTCCTGTTCGCAGAGCAGCTGGTTGCCGCTGACCGCGATGCCTTTGATTCCGGTGACGACCGGGAGCCCGAGCTTGTGCGCGACCCGGATCGCGACCTGGTAGTTGCCGGCGTCGGCGGACTCGTTGCCGAACAGGATCAGGTCGTATGCGTCCGGCTCGCTGCGAATCGCGTCGACGATGGCGCTTGCGGTCGCCTGCGGGTCCCATTCCTCGCCGTCGGTCACGAGGTGTACGGCGCGATCGATTCCGAGCGCCATCATGTCGCGCAGCTGCTCCTCGGCCTCGGGCGGGCCGAGCGTGAGCACGGCCGACGAGCCTCCGTGCTGCTCGATCAGGCGGACGGCCTCCTCGACGCCGCATTCCTCGTGCGGACTGACGGTGAAGCCGAGGTGGCGCGTGGAGATCGCGCGCTGGTCGTCGGTCAGCACCATCCTGCCGCCGGTGAGCGGCACGCGCTTGACGCAGACCAGGATGTTCATGAGCGGACGCGGGCGTTCTCTGGGTCGAACACCGGTGTGGAGTCGTTCGTGATCACGGTAACCGGATAGCGCTCGCCCATGTACTGCACGGCCAGCTCCGCGCCGACGACGGCATGCTCGGGCGGCAGGTAGCCCATCAGGATGTGCTTGCCGACCGAGGGGCCGGCCCCGGAGCTCGTAACGTAGGAGCGGCGGCCCTTGCGGTCTGTCAGCGGTTCGCCGGCGCGAGTAAGGATCGGTTCGTGCCCGAGCATGTACCGCTTGACGCCGGACTTCGAGGTGTGGTCGTCGACGGTGAGGGTGCACATGATCGCGGCGGGCTCTTCGTCGCGGTGGCCCATGTGCGCCTCCTTGCCGACGAAATCCTGGTCCTTGACCTTGCCCCAGGCCATGCCGGCCTCGACGACGTTGAAGTCGCCCTCGAGCTCTGCGCCATACGCCCGGTAGCACTTCTCGAGGCGGCCGGTGGTGCCGTACACGCCGATCCCCGCCGGGATGATCCCGTGAGGTGCGCCTGCCTCGGCGATGATGTCCCACAGCTTTGCGCCCTGCTCGATCGGGACGTACAGCTCCCAACCGAGGTCGCCGACGTACGAGATCCGCGAGGCGAGGGCTTGAATCGGACCGATCTCGATCTGCTTGCAGCGGGCGAAGGGCATTCCTTCGTGGGAGACGTCATCTGCGGTGACGCTCGAGAGGATGTCGCGCGCGCGGGGGCCCCACAGTCCGAGCGTGGTCCAGGCATTGGTCTGGTCGTGGATCTGCGCCGACCCGTCGTCAGGGAGGTGGTCGGCGAACCACTTCTTGTCGGACATCCCGTAGGCGCCGCCGGTCACGACGCGGAACGCGTCGTCGGCAAGCCGCATGATCGTCAGGTCCTGCTTGAAGCCGCCGCTCGGTGTGAGGATCGGGGTGTAAACGACCCGGCCGATCGGCACGTCCATCTGCCGCATCGCCACGTTCTGCACGACGTCGAGCGCGGCCGGACCGGTGACGTCGAAGATCGCGAACGCCGTGAGGTCGATCATCGCCGCGCGGTCCCGCATCGCGAGGTGCTCGGCGTTGATGATCGGCGACCACCAGCGGGCTTCCCATTCTGCCTCGCGCCGGCTGACGCGGTCACCGTATTCCTCGAGCAACGGCGCGTTCGACTCGTACCAGTTGGGCCGCTCCCAGCCGGCCGTTTCGATGAAAACGGCGCCCCGGTCGCGTTCGCGCTCGTGGAACGGGGAGAGGCGGACGTTCCGGTCAGAGGCCCATTGCTCCCCGGGATGGACGATCCCGTACATCTTGTTGAAGCCCTCGCTGGCGCGGGCGGTGATGTGTGTCTTGGTGCGCTGGCACGAGTACGCGCGCGCGATGTTGGACTCGTACACGTCGATCTCGGACGCGCCGTGGACGATCAGCTCGGCGACCGTCTTGCCGGCGCCGGGTCCCTCCTTGATCCAGACCGCGGCCGATGACCACAGTCCCTTCACCTCCGGGGTCTCGCCGAGCAGCGGCATGCCGTCGTAGGTGACCGACAGCACGCCGTTGATCGCGTACTTCACGCCGACGGTCTCGTCGGCGACGATCTCGGGCATCAGCTCGAGCGCGAGCTCCATCTGGGGGTCGAAGTCCTCCTGGGTGAACGGCAACTCGGTGGGCGTCAGCGCCGACTCCTCGATGCTCGGGATGTCGTCGGCGTCGAGTGTGATCGGACGGTGGGCGTAGGACCCGATCTCGAGGCCGGTCCCCTCCTGGCGCTCGTACATGTTCGTGTCCATGTCGCGGACGATCGGGTACTCGATCATGCCCTTGGTGTTGGCGAACCGGGGCGCCGGGCCGATGTCGATCATCTGGTGGACCATCGGCGTCAGCGGGATCGAGGCGCCGGCCATGCGCGCGATGCGGGGGCTCCAGGCGCCGCAGGCGATCACGGCCAGGTCGGCGTCGAAGTCCCCCTTCGTGGTTCGCACGCGGGTTACTCGGCCGTGCTCGACGTCGAGGCCGAGGACCTCGGTGTTCGCCGAGACCTTCATCCCCGCCTCGATCGCGCGATCGCGCATGATCGTGCCGGCGCGGAGCGAGTCGACGACGCCGGCGCCGGGCGTGAAGAACCCGCCGAGGATGAGCTGCTCGTTGATGAACGGGACCAGCTCCTTGACCCCGTCCGGGGTCAGCAGCTCGACCGGTTCGATGCCCCACGACTTGGCTGAGACGACGCGGCGGGTCAGCTCCTGCATCCGTTCCTCGTTGCGGGCAATCTCGATCCCGCCGCTCTGCACGAACACCCCGAGGTCCTTGTACTGGCGCATGGACTCGAGCGTCAGCAACGTCATCTCCTTCGAGTGATCGACGGGGAAGATGAAGTTCGAGGCATGCCCCGTCGAGCCTCCCGGGTTGGGAAGCGGTCCCTTGTCGATCATCGTGAGGTCGGTGACGCCGAGGCGTGTGAGGTGGTACGCGAGGCTGTTGCCGACGATCCCGGCGCCGATGACGACGATCCGCTTGTTGTTTCCCGCGCCGTCCATGTGCGTGCTCCGGCTCCTGATATATCAGATGGATGCCACCAATGGGGTCTAAGTGGCGCGGGGTGGTCGTCGGTTGCCCGGCGCGCGAGTCTCTGCCCTCTCGGCGGCCGGGGTTGTCGAATGAGACGTTACGCGTGTGCTAGTTTCCGGCGTATCCGCGCTGGCGACGCCGGGTGGGCGTGCGGGGACTAGCGGCGCGCCGCCATCTGGCGCCGGCGCTCGGCGCGATCCACGGTCTTCTTGGGTGTCACCGGCTCGGGCTCGACGCGGAGCATCCTGATCGTCGTGAGGATCGCCAGAAGCGTCATCGTGGCCGCGCTCCCAAGGCACCACTGGCAGTAGGCGTGGATCGTGAACGCCTCGCGATAGGTCAGGTACATGCTGAACAGGAACCCGACCAGCGCGAGCGCGAAGCCCAGCGCCCGGCCGGCTTCGCCCCGGATCGCCAGCGAGATCAGGATGCCGATGTAGCCGGCGAGACCGAGGGTCGCCACCGGGATTCCGTCGAGCTTGGAGTAGCGCGAGTGCTGCACGGTCTCGCAGCCGCCGCTCGAGAGGCACAGGACGTGCAGCCCTGCGTAGTGGGTGTAGGTCAGGTAGGTCCCGATCCCGATCCCGATCAGCGACAGGATGCCGATCGCAATCCGCAGCTTGCCGTCGACGCTGAGGCGCCGGGGCGTCGCCGTGCTGACCGCGGTGGTCATGAGACCTGTTTTATCGCCTGCTGGAGCTGGGCGTAGCTGGGGACGGACGCGCTGGCTGCCGCCTGGCCCTTCGGTCCCTGGAAGAGCAGTGTCGGCGTGCCGCTGACGCCGATGTTTTTCGCCTGCGTCTGATCGCTGTTGACCTGGGCGGTCAGGGTCGAGTCGTTCCGGTCCGATTGCCAGGTGGTCAGATTCAGGCCGGTGGTTTGTCGCGCGAGGGCGGTCAGGTAGGCCTCATTCACGTAGCCCGTGTTCTCCTGACCCTGCTCGCGGTAGAAGAGCTCGGTGTACTGCCAGAACCTGTTCTGCTTGCCGGCGGCGAGCCCGGCGACCTGCTGGGTGTTGAAGACGGTCGGGCCCGGGCCGTTGCACGTGGCCGTACAGAACGACTTGTAGACGACCTTCACCTTCCCCTGGCGGACCTCGTTGGAGACCAGCTGGGGAAATCCGCCCTGCAGCGTGAACTGCTGGCAGATCGGGCACTCGTAGTCGCCGAAATAGGTCATCGTCACCGGCGCCTTGGAATTCCCGAGCGTGGCGCCCGACTGCGGGATGCCCGCGAACATCTGGTCGACCGCGTTCACGGTGGCGCTCGCCTCCGTGCCCGTCTTGATGCCGCCCTTCTTGCCGCCGCTGTTGATCAAGACCAGCGCGACGACCACGATGATCGCTCCGAGCACGATGCCGCCGACGGTCCGCAGCCGCCGGTCGCGACGGGAGCGTTCGGCGCGCGCCTGTTCTTCGGCGAGGCGGCGAGCACGTGCCTCTTCCTTTTGCTTGGTTCGAGAAGCCATCTGCGTAAGGGGCGCCCGGGGCGCGTTGGACGTGAGGATAGCGTCGCAGATACGGCGCTAGTCCCGTTGTCGGCACGTCTTCATCACCTCTTCAACTTCGCCGCCAGCCTGTCCGAAGTGGACCGCGTTGGGGGGGCGGCCCGCCGCCACCGGGACCCCGCGGAGACGGCAGGTCGCCCCTGGTCCCACCGCGATGCCAACCCGCCGACGTCTGGGCGGCCGGCGGCCCGTCGTCGGAAGGCCCGCTTAACCGCTGTTTGCATGTAAACATCCTGTGATCGGGATGCGCTCCGGTGTGTGTTCGCCCCCGTCGTCAATTACAGTCCCACCCGATGTCGCGCGATCAGAGCGACGCGCCGCCCGGGGGGCAGTCACCCCCGCAGCGCGCCCAGGCCAGGCTCAGGGTGGCGGTGATCGACCGCGACCCGGGTTTCATGCAGGTTCTCGCGAACCGTCTCGGGACGCTCGGGTGCGACCATCGCGCCCTGTCCAGCCCGGCGACGATCGAGACGCTGGTTGCGATGCGCCTGAACGCCCTGGTGCTCGATCTGTCGGTGATCGGCCCCGAAGGTTGGGACTACCTCGAGCGCGTTTGCGGGCGCCTTCCCGGCCTGGCGGTGATCGTGTGCACCGGCCCGTCGTCGGTGGCGCAGCGCGTCCGCGGACTGAGGCTCGGCGCCGACGCGTGGATGACCAAGCCCTGTCATCCCGAGGAGCTGATCTGCGTGATCGAGGCAGCGGTCCGCCGCCACCGGCGGCAGGAGCTGCCCCAGGTCGACGTCGGCGCGACGATCGGCGAGATCACGATCCGGCCGGACCTGTACCAGGCGTACGTCGCCGAGCAGAGCCTCGAGCTGACCGCGCGCGAGTTCGAGATCCTTCAACTGCTCGCGCAGTCCGACCGCGTGCTGCGCCGTGAGGAGATCTACGAACGGGTCTGGGGCTATGCGATGGCCCACGGAGACCGCTCCGTTGACGTGTTCGTCCGCAAGCTTCGCCAGAAGCTACGTTCCATATCGCCATCCTGGAGCTACATCCACACGCACTTCGGGGTTGGCTACAGATTCGCTCCCGAGCTCGAAGGCGACGAGATCGAAGTGAGTCACGGTGCCGTTGAGGCGCCCCCCGAACCGGCTGCGCTGAGCCGCTGACCTGACCCGCTGGGGGCTCGCGCGGCCGCCGCCGGTGCCCCCAAGGCCGGGGCACGAGTGGCTTGATCACAACTTGTTCACATCGTCGTCACGATTCGATAACGCGATGGCGGATTCCGGCCGGGAGCATCGGACCCATGCCGGCGATCGCTAAGACGAGCAGCGAGGTGATCGACGTTGGCCCGCTCGAGATCCTCCCCGAGGAGCATCTCGCCCGCGCGAACGGCCGTGCCCTCGTCCTCTCGATCCGGGAGCTCCGCCTTCTTACCGAGCTGGGCCGGCGCGCGGACCGGATCATGCCGCGTGAGGAGCTGTTTCGTCTCGTCTGGGGTCGCGAGATGCGAGCGGGGGACAGGTCGGTCGACGTGTACGTGCGAAAGCTGCGCGTGAAGCTGGAGGAAGCGCTCCCGGGGTCGCGATTCATCCACACGCACTTCGGCTTTGGCTATCGGTTGTCGGCCGAGCCAGCACAAAACGCCAACGATCGGTTCACAACTGGATAACACCTCGCCCGATCGTTGCGCCGAGACTTGGCGCACACCTAGTGAAGGAGACGTGATCTTGAAACCAAGACGTATGGCAATGGTCGCCACGGCGCTCGCCTCGGCGCTGGCGGTGGCGGCGTGCGGGTCCAGCAGCAGCAGCACGAGCTCGAGCACCGGTGCAGCGAGCTCGTCGAGCACCTCGGCCGCCTCAAGCGGCAGCAGCGGTTCGGGCACCATCAACGGCGCCGGGTCGACGCTCGCGGCTCCGATCTACCAGCAGTGGGGCTCGACGCTCAAGGGCCAGGGGCTGACCGTGAACTTCAATCCCGTTGGTTCGGGCGCCGGCCAGACCGAGCTGGCGTCGGCGACGGTTGAGTTCGCGGGCAGCGACCCGTCCCTGAAGCCATCCGATACGGCCAAGATGAAGGGCCCGGTCCTCCAGTTCCCGGTTGCCGCGGGCGCGATCACCGTGTCCTACAACCTGTCCGGAGTCAAGAGCGGTCTGAAGTTGGACGGGCCGACGGTGGCGAAGATCTTCCAGGGCACGATCAAGACCTGGAACGATCCGGCGATCAAGACGCTGAACCCGGGAGTGAGCCTGCCGAGTACCAACATCACCGTCGTCCACCGTTCCGATTCCTCGGGCACCACCCAGGGCTTCACGACGTGGCTGTCGGACGTCTACCCGGCCTGGAAGTCCTCGGTTGGCGAGGGCAAGGACGTCAACTGGCCGACCGGAACGGGCGGCAAGGGCAACTCCGGCGTCGCCGCGGTGGTCAAGCAGACGTCGGGCGCCATCGGGTACGTCGAGCAGGCGTACGCGCTCGAGAACGGTTTCACGTACGCGGCGATCAAGAACTCCGCCGGCTCGTACGTCCTGCCGTCGATCCCCAACACGTCGGCCGCGTTCCTCGGCATCACGGTCCCGCCTGACCTCGGGATCAGCACGATCAACTCGTCGAGCCCGGGCGCATACCCGATCGTCTCGCAGACGTTCCTCGACGCCTACAAGGATCCGTGCAAGGACGGTGGCGCCAATTCCGGCAGCGCCGCCGCGCTCAAGAAGTTCCTGACCTACGCCTTCGGCGCCGGGCAGCAGACGCTCGGCGCGGGGTCGAACCAGCTGCCGTACGCGCCGCTGCCGTCGTCGCTGGCGGATAAGGACAACACGCAGCTGGCCACGATGGTCTGCAACGGCGCGGCTGTCTCGTAAGGGCGGCGATGGGCCGACGATCACGTAAGGACGCCTAGGTGGAAGCAAGCGCCACCACCGTCACCGGCGGCCGCTCGGCTCTCGAGCGGTCGCCGGCCGGGCGTCTTCCCGATCGGGTCCTGAAGTGGGGGCTGAGCGCGCTCGCCGCGCTCATCCTGATCCTGATCGTCTACTTCTTCATCCGCCTGGTCGGACAGTCCGGCCACGTGTTCAGCACGTACGGACTGAACTTCGTGTTCGGCAACGACTGGGACGTCTCGCGCAACATCTACCACGGCGGCGCGCTCCTCTTCGGCACGATCGTCACGTCGATCATCGCGCTCATCATCGGAGTGCCGATCGCCGTGGCAAGCGCGGTCTACGTGAACGAGTTGTGTGCGCGCCGCCTTCGCCAACCGCTGTCGATCCTCATCGACCTGCTCGCCGCGGTTCCGTCGGTCGTGTACGGCTTGTGGGGGGTGTTCGTGCTGGCGCCGCGTCTGCTCCCGGCCGAGAAATGGTTCGCGAGCACGTTCTCGTTCATCCCGTGGATCGGCGGCGGCATCCCGACCCTCTACAACTACTTCATCGCCGGCCTGATCCTCGCGGTCATGATCCTCCCGATCGTGGCGGCGATCTCGCGAGAGGTCATCGCGACCGTTCCGTCCGAGAACAAGGAGGCGGCGCTGGCGCTGGGGGCGACGCGCTGGGAGATGATCCGCATGGCGGTGCTTCCGTACTCGCGTCCCGGGATCACCGGCGGGGCAATGCTCGGCATGGGGCGGGCGATCGGCGAGACGATCGCCGTCGTGCTCGTGATCGGCAGCGCGCCGAAGATCGGAAGCCACCTGTTCAGCCAGGGCTACACGCTGGCCGCCGTGATCGCCAACGAGTTCGGCGAGGCCACGGGGATCCACACATCAGCGCTGTTCGCTGCCGGGCTCGTGCTGTTCGTACTCACGCTGATCGTGAACATCATCGCGCGCTGGTTCATCTCCAAGGGCTCGCACGGCACGAGAGGCACGGGCGCGACCGGCATGACGATCTCCTCAGGCCCGGCGAGCGAGAAATGAGCGCCACGACCATCCCGCAGATATCGGCCCGGCGCCGGCGCACCGACAAGGTGATGCGCGGCTCGCTGTTTGCCGCGACGATCATCGCGCTGATCCCGCTGGTCCTGATCATCTACTACCTCCTGCGTAAGGGTCTAAGCGCCTGGACCCAGAGCGGCTTCTTCACGACCGATCCCACCGGCAGCTTCTTCGGTAGCCCGGGCGGGATTCGCAGCGCCATCCTCGGCTCGCTCGAGATCGTCGCGCTCGCGACGCTGATCTCGATCCCGATCGGGATCGGCGTTGCCCTCTACCTGACCGAGTACGGGAAGGAGGGATGGTTCGCCAACGTCGTGCGCTACTTCGTCGACGTGATGACGGGCGTACCGTCGATCATGTTCGGACTGTTCGTCTACATCGTGCTGGTGATCGGCCGCTTCGGAGGGACCGGGTTCGCGGCCTGGAAGGGGGCGGTGGCGCTGTCGCTGCTGATGCTGCCGATCGTCATCCGCGCGTCCGAGGTCGTGCTGCTGCTGGTGCCGAGCAGCCTGCGCGAGGCCGCGCTCGCGCTCGGCGCCCAACGCTGGCGGGTGGTGTTCCGCGTCGTGCTCCCGACCGCGGCCCCCGGCCTCGTCACCGGCTCGCTGCTGGCCATCGCGCGCGGCATGGGCGAGACCGCCCCGCTGTTGTTCACGGTGTCGACCGCGTTCACGTTGACATTCAGCCTCAACCAGCAGATGAACACGATGCCGTTTCTGATCTATAACGACATCACGTCGCCGCGAGCGGCGCTCCAAACCATCGCGTGGGGCACGGCGCTGACGCTGGTGGTGATCGTTCTGATCCTGAACCTCGTCGCCCGATTGATCGCTTCAAGGAGCCGCATGGCATGATCCCGCCGGAAACGACCAACAAGGACCAAACCGATATGTCCAGCGCCGGGGGCCCGCCGCCCGACCGGTCACAATCAGCGCGCGAAGCCGCCAAGCCCGGGGCGGCCACGGAAAAGACTGGCCACACCGTCAAGCTGAAGGACCTGAACGCGTACTACGGAAGTCAGCACGCGATCAAGTCGGTCAACATCGATTTTCCGGCCAACGAGGTGACGGCGCTGATCGGCCCGTCGGGGTCGGGGAAGTCGACCGTGGTCCGCTGCATCAACCGGATGCACGAGGAGATCCCCGGGGCCCGCGCCGAGGGCAGCGTGACGCTTGACGAACTCGACATCTACGATCCGAACGTCGACGTGACCGCCGTGCGGCGGTTGATCGGGATGGTGTTCCAGAAGCCGAATCCGTTCCCGACGATGTCGATCTTCGACAACGTTGCCGCAGGGCTACGGCTGACCGGCACGAAGAGCCGCGACCTCAAGGAGCTGGTCCACCGTTCGCTGCAGGCAGTGGGGCTGTGGGATGAAGTGAAGGACCGGCTGAACGAGCCGGGGATCGGGCTGTCCGGCGGGCAGCAGCAGCGGCTGTGCATCGCGCGAACGGTTGCGATCGAGCCCGAGGTGATCCTGATGGACGAGCCCGCCTCCGCGCTCGACCCGATCTCGACGCTGAAGATCGAGGAGCTGATCGACGAGCTGAAGGAGCGCTATACGATCGTGATCGTCACCCACAACATGCAGCAGGCGGCGCGCGTCGCCAACTCGACGGTGTTCATGCTCGAGGGCGAGGTGATCGAGCACGACGAGACGAACAAGATCTTCACCAACCCCAACGACGAGCGGACCGAGCGGTACGTGACCGGGAAGTTCGGGTAGGGGGTCGCTATGCAGGAGACACGGCACCAGTTCCATGAACAGCTTCGCTCGCTCGAGGCCCAGGCGCTCGACGGGCTGGATCTGGTCATCCAGCAGCTCGACCGCGCGCTCGAGTCGATCTCCTACCAGGACGTCGAGCTCGCGGGCATGGTAGTCGCCGACGACGACCGGATCGACGGCCGCTACCTCGAGGTCCATCAGGGGATCCTGTCGCTGCTGGCGCGCCAGGCGCCGGTGGCGGGTGATCTACGGATCGTCGCGGCGCTGCTGCACGTGATCCGCTGCGTCGAGCGAATGGGCGATCAGTGCGTCAACATCGCAAAGCTCGTGCCGCTGTCCGGCTACGAGGCGCCGAAGGACAAGGACATTCTCGATGCGATCGAGCGGATGGGCCGCCTCGCCCGCTCGCAGGTTTCGCAAGCCAAGCAGGCGTTCGCGGGCCGCAACGTCGAGCTCGCCCAGGACCTGGTGCGTCAGGACACGGAGATCAACCGGCTCAATCGGGAGATCTTCAGGCGTGCGGTCGAGGTGGGCGACAACCTCGACCTGCGCGAATGGGCGATGTTCATGATCCTCGTGGCCCGCTGCCTCGAGCGGGTCGGCGACAACACGGTGGACATAGCCGAGCAGGTCGTGTTCGTGGTGACCGGGTTGTTCCGCGAGTTCGCCGACGCACCCTCGCCACCCGAGGCCGCGACGGCAACGTAGCTCCGCGGGGCACACAGGCTTTATCCTCGCGCCGGAGTGGCTTCCCAGAAGTCGACACGGCGCTCGCGCAAGCGGCGAAATCCCGGAGTGGCAGATGCGGCGGCGCCCGCGCCGCCGCCGGCGCGCCGCGAGCAGCGCCCTGCGCCAACATCAGCTCGCCGCGCAGAGCAGCAGCCGCGGCCCGGGGGACGGCGCGCCAGCCCGCTCGGCGCCTATGGCGAGCCGCCGCCGAGTCCGTTCGGGGGGCTACCCGTGGCCGAGTTCGCGATCTTCGCCGGAGCCGTGGCGCTGGTCGTCGGGGTGATCCGCCACGGCGGGCCCGCGCTGATCGGCGGCGTGGTCATCTGCCTGCTCGGCGTGCTGGAGGTGACCACGCGAGAGCACTTCTCGGGCTACCGCTCTCACACGGTGCTGCTGGCGGCGATCCCGGCCGTCGCCGTGGAGTTCCTGATCGCGCTGACGGTCGGGCCGTCGGCGATTCGAGCGCTCCTGTTGTTGCCCGTCGGCGCCGTGTTCGCCGTCTGCGCGTGGTTCCTGCGCAAGCGCTTCCTGGTCGCGCGCCAGGCGCGCATCGCCAAGCCGGTCAAGCGCGTACCGCCGGCCACTAGCTGAGCGGCAGAGGATCCGTCGCGACCGGGTACGCGTCATCGGCGCGATCGAGCTGGTCCTCGGTCACGATCGGCAGCCGCAGGGTGAACACGGCGCCTCCGGCGGGGCCGTTGGCCGCCTCCACGGACCCGCCGTGCTGGAGAGCCGTTTGGCGGACGATCGCGAGTCCGAGGCCGCTGCCCTGGCGGCCGCGCGAGTTGGCGCCCCGGAAGAACCGGTCGAACACGTACGGCAGGTCAGCCGGGTCGATGCCGGTGCCGTGGTCTCGCACCTGCACCCCGTGCTCGTCGACGGTCACCTCGACGAGGCCGCCGGCCGCGGAATGGTGGGCGGCGTTGTCGAGCAGGTTGTTGACCGCGCGGGCGAGACGCTCCGGGATGCCGTCGATGACCACGGGCTCGAACGAGCTCTCGAACCTGACGTCCGGGAAGTCGCGGCGCGCGCGCGTCAGGCACTCGGCGACGAGTCGGTCGAGCCGGATGTCCTCGGCCGAGGTGATCGGGAGGTCGCCGCGGGCAAGCTCGATCACGTCTCCGATCAGCGCGCTCAGCTCCTCGCTCTGCTCGAGGACGTCGGCGAGTAGCCGGTGCCGGTCATCCTCCGAGAGCTCGGCGCCGGCCATCAGCACCTCGATGTTGGTGCGCAGGCTCGTGATCGGAGTGCGGAGCTCGTGCGAGGCGTCGGCCACGAGCTGTCGCTGCGCGCGCACCGACTCGTCGAGCGCGGCTCGGGAGCCCTGCAGCCGCTCGAGCATCGCGTTGAAGCGGGTGGCGAGCTGGCCGACCTCGTCGTCGGCGTGCACGTTGATCCGGCTCGAGAGATCCTCGGTCTCCGAGATGTGCTGGGCGGTCTGCGCCACCTCTGCGAGCGGTGCGAGCACCCGCCGGGCCGCCACCCGCCCGAGCACGGCCGCCAGTGCCACACCGCCCGCGCACAGCAGGAGGAGCAGCAGCCGGAGGTTCGAGAGGATGTTCTCGACGCCGCCGAGCGGGCGCAACAACGTGATGGCGCCGGTTTCCGCGTTGAAGTTGGTGCGCACGGGGGCCGTGAACGTCAGCTCGCGGTAGTTGTTTCCGCCGATCTGGACGTTCGAGAAGAAAGGCGGAGCCTGGTTGTTCGCTACAGCGGTATCGCGCGCGGTCACCGGGAGCGTGATGTCGCCGCCGTTCGACCCGTCCGCGGCGACGATGTGGTAGTACTGTGCGGGACCGCCGGCGCTCGCGGGCGGCCCGACGGGTGGTTGATTGAGCGCCGCCTGGCCCTGAGTCTGGACCGCCGCCGCTTGCGCCCTGAGCGCGTCGTCCACCTGGCCGAGCAGCTGGCCGCGCACGACCAGATAGCACACGAGCGCGGCGATGACGACCGCGAGCGCCACCGCCGACGCACACGCTATGGCAAGTCTGCGGCGCAGAGGCACTCAGGACCTCCGTCAGTCACGCAGCACGTAGCCGACGCCCCTGACCGTGTGCAGGAGCCGCGGCTCATCGTCGGTTTCGGTCTTGCGGCGCAGGTAACCCATGTACACGCCGAGCGCGTTGGAGGTCGGTCCGAAGTCGTACCCCCAAACGTTCTCGAAGATCGTCGAGCGAGTCAGCACCTGGCGAGGGTGGCGCATGAACAGCTCGAGCAGCAGGAACTCCGTCTTCGACAGCTCGATCACGCGATCGCCGCGGCGGACCTCGTGGGCAACCGGGTCGAGCACCAGGTCGGCGTATCTGAGGATCTCGCCGTCGGCGCCCTCGCCCGAGCGCCGCAGCAGCGCCCGCAGCCGGGCCTGGAGCTCCCTGAGCGCGAACGGCTTGACCAGGTAGTCGTCGGCGCCGACGTCGAGGCCCTCGACCCGGTCGTCGATCGCGTCGCGCGCAGTCAGCATCAGGATCGGGGTCCGGTCGCCCGCCTGGCGCATCCGCCGACAGACCTCGAGGCCGTCGAGCTTGGGCATCCCGATATCGAGGATCACCGCGTCGGGCGGCGATTTCGCGAGCGCGTCGAGCGCCTCCTCGCCGTCACCGGCGAGCTCGACGTCGTATCGGTCGAGTCTCAGGGCACGCTCGAGTGCCCGCCGGACGGCAGGCTCGTCGTCCACCACCAATACGCGCGCCATGCGGGCAATTGTGCCGGGTAGACGTAAACGTTTGTGAAGACTCGGGGGGCGACGGCTCCGGAGCCTCGCAAGAACTGCCGTTCCGCGATCATCACTGGTGGGTGCCACGAACGAAGGACAGCGGCAAGCTCTCGACGTATCGCGCCAAGCGCGACTTCGCCGCCACGTCCGAGCCGGCGGGCGGCACGGGCACCGGCGACAGACACCGGTTCGTCGTCCAGGAGCACCATGCCACCCGACTCCACTGGGATCTGCGGCTCGAGCACGATGGCGTGCTCGCCTCGTGGGCGATCCCGAACGGCATCCCGTCTGACCCGAAGGACAACCGTCTGGCGGTGCGCACCGAGGATCACCCGCTCGAGTACCTCGAGTTCCACGGCGAGATCCCGAAGGGGCAGTACGGCGCCGGCACGATGACGATCTGGGACCGCGGCACGTTCGCCATGCACAAGTGGGAGGAACGGAAGGTCGAGGTCACGTTCCACGGCGAGCGGCTGAACGGGCGCTACGGCCTGTTTCCGATCGGCAAGCCGGGCGACTCGGCCAACGACTGGATGATCCACCGGATGGATCCGCCGGCGGATCCGGACCGGGAGCCGATGCCCGAGCGGATCGTGCCGATGATGGCCAGGTCGTCGACCGATCTCCCACCCAACCAGGGACGGTGGTCGTTCGAGGTCAAGTGGGACGGCGTGCGCACGATCGCCTACGTCCAGCCAGGGCGCCTACGCCTCGAGAGCCGCAACCTGAATGAGGTCACCGATTCATACCCCGAGGTCCGGGGCCTGATCGGTGCGCTCGGGATGCACGAGGCGGTGCTCGACGGTGAGATCGTCGCGTTCGATGAATCGGACCCCGCCCACCCCAGGCCGAGCTTCGAGCGGCTTCAGCGCCGGATGCATGTGACCTCGTCCAGCGCCGTAAGGCGGCTGGCGAGCAGCACGCCGGTGATCTACGCGATCTTCGACCTGCTGTATCTCGACGGCCGCTCGCTGATGGAGCTGCCGTATTCCGAACGCCGGGCGCTTCTCGAGTCGCTCGAGCTCGCCGGGCCGGCATGGCGGGTCCCGGGCGCGCATCCGGGCGAGGGCAGATCGCTGCTCGAGGCGACCACGAAACAGGGCCTCGAGGGCATCGTGGCCAAGCGGCTCGACTCCCGCTACGAGCCGGGCCGGCGCAGCGGCGCGTGGCTGAAGATCAAGAACACGCTTCGCCAGGAGCTCGTGATCGCCGGCTGGATCCCTGGGGAGGGCCGGCGCACCGCGCGGATCGGGGCGCTGCTGATGGGCTTCTACGAGGACGGGAGGTTCAGGTACGCAGGGCGGGTTGGGACCGGGTTCACCGAGAAGACTCTCGACGACCTACGGAGGCGCCTCGCACCACTGAAGCGCGACACGAGCCCGTTCGACGAGGGGGGTGGGCGGGTCCGAATTCCGCGCGAGGCCGTGTTTGTCGAGCCCCGGCTGGTGGCGGAGATCGAGTTCAGGGAATGGACGACGGAGCGGGTGATGCGCGCGCCGTCGTTCAAGGGGCTTCGGGACGACAAGCCGGCGACCGAGGTGGTCGCCGAGAGCGGCGGCTCGGGGGATCCGCCCCCGGCCTGGGGTGGGCGGGGATCCAATTCCCCGGAGGCGCTGTTCGACGAGGTCGAGCGCCTGCCCGAGGGCGCGCTCGCGGTGATCACCGAGGGGCGGCGTCTGAAGCTCACCAACTGGGACAAGGTGCTGTACCCCGAGACCGGCTTCACCAAGGGAGACCTGATCGCCTACTACGCGCGGCTGGCGCCGGTCGTGCTCCCGCACCTGCACGACCGGCCGCTGACGCTCAAGCGATACCCCAACGGCGTGGACGCGCCGTACTTCTACGAGAAGCAGTCGCCCTCGCACCGGCCCGAATGGGTCCAGACGGTCCGCATCGGCGACGTCAACTACACGGTGGCGCAGGACCGGCCGACCCTGATCTGGCTGGCCAATCTCGCCGACGTCGAGCTCCACACCTCGCTGTCGCTGGCGGCCAAGCCGGAACGGCCGACGATGATGGTGTTCGACCTCGACCCCGGCGCGCCCGCGGGGCTCGTCGAGTGCTGCGAGGTCGCGCTTGTCCTGCGGGGTCTGTTCGATCAGCTCGGCCTCGAGAGCGTCGCCAAGACATCCGGCTCGAAGGGACTCCAGGTGTACGTGCCGCTCAACACACGGATCGACTACCGCGTGACCAAGCCGTTCGCGCGGCGCGTGGCCGAGCTGCTCGAGCAGCGGATGCCGGAGCTGGTCGTCTCGCGCATGACCAAGCGGCTGCGGCCCGGAAAGGTGTTGGTCGATTGGAGTCAGAACGACGAACACAAGACGACCGTCACCGTCTATTCGTTACGCGCGCGCGAGCGTCCGACCGCGTCCACGCCGGTGACGTGGGACGAGGTCGAGCGCTGTCACGAGCGCCGCGACGAGCGCGAGCTGACGTTCGAGGCCGATGAGCTGCTCACGCGCGCGCGGGAACAGGGAGACCTGTTCGCCGCCGCGGTCGGCGTCAAGCAGGAACTGCCAGCGCTGCGCTGACAAACGGGGCGTCGGGTCCCGGGTACTGAGTGGCGGATCCGTTAGGCTGGCGCTGATGTCGCCGATCGATCAGATCACCCTGCGCAACCGGCTGCTGGTCGCCACCGCGATGTGGAAGGAGACGATCGCGGAGCCGCTTCCGAGGATGCCTCCCGGCGATCCCGCCGACCAGATCCAGAGCTTCGAGATCACGCTCGTCGATCGTCTGTGGCAGAGCGCCACGGCCGAGACCGCGCGTGAGATCGCCGACCGCACCTGGGACCTCGTGCACGACCGCGCCGACGACGACCCGGTCAAGCTCAGAGTCGTCGAGTGTCACGAGGCGCTCGCCCGTCTGACCCGCCTCGGGGACTGACGGCCCGCCCACCCGGATCAGCGCAGTTCGCCGTCGGTGGCCGAGCTCGCGTGGAGCGCGTCGAGCGTCACGTGCGGCTCGGGCTCGGCCAGCGGGTTCCGGGGCAGGCCGGCGGCGGCGTAGGCGTCGGCCTCGTCGAGGGTCTCGTGTTCGAGCAGACCGGCGACGAGCGAGTCGAGATTCGCGCGGTGTTCGCGCAGGAGCACGCTGACCTCGGCATAGGCCGACTCGACGATCCTCCTGACCTCTTCGTCGACGAGCCGCTGAGTCGACTCGGACGTCTCGGCGGCGCCGGGCAGGAGCGGTCCCATCCCGTCCGCCGGAATCACCGCGATCGGGCCGATCGCGCGGCTCATTCCCCACCGCCCGACCATGTGGCGGGCGATCCGGGTCAGGTGCTGGATGTCTGACTCGGCACCCGTGGTGATGTCGCTGAACACGAGCTCCTCGGCCACGCGCCCGCCGAGCGCGACCTTGATCTGGGCCAGCAGGTGCTGCTGCTCGAAGTTGAACCGGTCGGCGTCGGGAGCCGAGAACGTGACCCCAAGCGCTTGGCCGCGCGGGATGATCGACACCTTGCGGACCGGGTCCGCGCCCGGGGTGAGCATCCCGACGATCGCGTGACCGGCCTCGTGATAGGCGGTGCGCCGGCGGTCCTCTTCGGAGATCATCACCTTGCGCTCGGCGCCGAGTACGATCCGCTCGAGCGCGTCGGTGAGATCCTCGCGGTTGACCTTCTCGTGCTCGCGCCGGGCGGCGAGCAGGGCCGCCTCGTTGACGAGATTCTCGAGGTCGGCGCCGACCATGCCGGGGGTGGTGGACGCGAGGCTGCCGAGGTTGACGTCCGCGGCGAGCGGAACCCCGCGGGTGTGCACGCGCAGGATCGCCTCGCGACCGGTGCGGTCCGGAGGGGAGACCACGACGCGGCGGTCGAACCGCCCTGGGCGCAACAGGGCGGGGTCGAGGATCTCGGGCCGGTTGGTCGCGCCGAGCACGATCACGCCGAGCCGGGGGTCGAACCCGTCCATCTCCGTGAGGATCTGGTTGAGCGTCTGCTCGCGCTCGTCGTGGCCGCCGGTGATGTTCGGCCCGCCCGAGGCGCGCGACCGGCCGATCGCGTCGAGCTCGTCGATGAAAATGATCGCGGGAGCGGCCTCCTTGGCCTGCGCGAACAGGTCACGCACGCGCGAGGCGCCGACACCGACGATCATCTCGACGAACTCCGAGGCGGACATCTGGAAGAACGGCACACCCGCCTCGCCGGCGACAGCGCGAGCCAGGAGCGTCTTGCCGGTGCCGGGCTGGCCGCTGAGCAGCACGCCGCGCGGGATCCGGCCGCCGAGCTTCAAGTACTTGTCCGGATTCTTGAGGAAGTCGACGATCTCGGTCAGCTCGGCCTTGGCCTCGTCGATGCCGGCGACATCGTTGAACGTCACCCTTTGGTCTCGGCCCTCGACGCGGCGGGCGCGGGAGCGGCCGAACGACATCAGGCCGCCGGCGCCGCCGCCGGCCGACGCGGCGCGCCGGAAGACCCACACGAGCAGCAGCAGGAACAGCAGCGTCGGACCGAAGCCAAATATCAAGCTGGTGAGGAACGACGGTCCGGTGTTCGTCGGTTGGGCATTGATCGTGACGTCGTTCTTCTGGAGCAGCGTGAACAGCTCCTGGTCGCTCGCGAACGACGGGATCTCGGTGGAGAAATAGGTGTAGGTGTCGCCGTCCGAGGGGTACTTGACCTGCTTCTTGAACGTCCCCTGGATCGATGCGCCGGTCGAGGAGATCGACTGGATGTTGTGATCCTCGGCCTGAGTCAGGAAGGTCGGGCTATACGGGATCCGAACGCGCGGGCTCGGGCTGAGCGCCTGCGAGGAGATCCAGAAGTTCAACGCGATCAACGCGATCACGAGGACCACCGCCAACCAGCGGATATTCGGGCCCGACGGCGGCTTGGTGGGCCGGCCACGGCCGTCCGGCGCCGGGGTCACCCTCCAGCCGGGTTGCTGGGGGGACCGCCTGGCGGCCGTAGCCGGGGGCTGGTCTCGCGTCGCCGTGGTTGCTCGGCCATCAGTTGATTGTGGCAAGGTGCCGCGACCGGGCACGCAACTCTTCGGGCGTTATTCGATGCGGGTCCGGAACGAATCCGCGCCCTCGACGCTCGCGCCGGCGGCCCAGGCGCGGTCGGCCAGCCAGCGGTCCGAGGTCACGACCCGTACCGCGGCCGGATCGGGGTCCGCTCGCAGGCGTCGCACGATCTCGTCGTCGGCCGAGTTGGGGCGGGGCCGCGGGGCGTGGGCGACCTCGATCACGGTCGAGCGGATCGGCGGCCGCGGGGGACGCTCGAACACGACGGTCACGTCCTCTCCGCTGGTGGCGGCCCACCGTTCGAGCATGTCGACGAGCCTCAGCATCGCCGCGTCGCGATCCCTCCACCAGGCATCCGGCCGAGCGCCGATCACGTTCATGCCGTCGACAAGCCATCGCATCGGACCTCAGGCTAGTCGTCGGTCGAGGGTCGCTGGCGGTCGCGCTTGCGCGCGGCCTGGCGCCGCTTGCTCTCGAGCCGACGATGCATCGAAGCCGCGGTCGGTCGGGTCGCGTGCCGGTGACGCGGCGTCGCGAGCGCCTGGGTCAGGCGCCGGCGGAGCCGCTCGAGCGCCAGCTCGCGGTTGCGGGCCTGACTGCGCTCGTCTTGGGCGACCGCGGTCACGCGCGGACCGGCGCGGGCGATCACGCGCCGCTTCTGCTCGTCGGTCAGCGCGGACGACGCCTCCACATCGAAAATCGCCTCGACGCGGGAAGCGGTGACGTTGGCGTGCTGGCCGCCGGGCCCGGATGAGCGCGAGGCTCTCAGCACCACCTCGCGTAGCGGAACCTTCACGTCGCGGCCAAGGGACATTGGATCGTCCATCGGTGGAAGTGTGCTTGATGACGGCCATCCCGGGGGCTGCCTTTGCTACCTTCCTGCCCGTAAGGCCGCCCTCATGGAAAGGCGGCGTCAAGCAGGTGCAGGCTCCGGGGTGTGTGCGGCGCATCCTCCGCGGTAGCAGCACTTCAAGCGGAGGAGCACTCCACATGCCAACTGGCACAGTCAAATGGTTCAGCGACGAGAAGGGGTTCGGCTTCATCACTCCTGATGACGGCGGTCGCGACCTGTTCGTCCACCATTCGAGTATCACCGCCGACGGCTATCGATCGCTGGCCGAGGGAAGCAAGGTCTCCTATGAAGAGGAGGCCGCCCCCAAGGGCCCCAAAGCCGTCAACGTAAGCAAGCTCTAGCGGCTTCGGCGGCGCGTCCGCACCGTGTGACCTGCGCCGCCGCCGGGTGGCTGGCCACTGGATCGAGCGCGAGTCACCCGGGTGGGACACGCACCTACGCAGCCGACTGCGAGCGAAGCGTGCCCCACCTCCACCCATTCGGGGGGCGAGTTCAGCAAGCGCGCAACTTCGTCCTGCCTCGCGCGTACTATTGAGCAAGGCGAGTTTGAGTGGCGCACTGAGATGACGAAGACGGTCGAGGAGCGCGAGCGAGTAGTAGTTCGCTTCGCGGGCGACTCCGGAGACGGAATGCAGTTGGTCGGCAGCCGGTTCACGGACGCGACCGCACTGCTGGGGAACGATCTCGCGACCCTGCCGAACTTCCCGGCCGAGATCCGGGCGCCCGCGGGCACGCTCGCCGGCGTGTCCGCGTTCCAGATCCACTTCGCGTCGCGGGACATCCTGACCCCGGGCGACAAGCCGAACGTGCTGGTCGCGATGAATCCGGCCGCGCTCAAGGCGAACCTAGCCGAGGTCGACCGCGGCGCAGCGCTGATCGTCAACGAGGATGCATTCAACAAGCGCAACCTCGAGAAGGCGGGCTACGCCTCCAATCCGCTCGAGGACGGCTCGCTGACCGCGTTTCGCGTGCACCGGATTCCGATGACGTCGCTCACAGTGCGGGCGGTCGAGGGGATCGAGGGCGCGTCGACCCGCGACGCCGGCCGGGCCAAGAACCTGTTTGCGCTCGGCGTCCTGTCGTGGCTGTACGGCCGCCCGACCGACGTCACCAAGAACTGGATCGAGGAGAAGTTCGCCCGCAAGCCGGCGGTGCTGCTCGCGAACCTGGCGGCGTTCAACGCGGGCTGGTCGTTCGGCGAGACGACCGAACTGCTCGATGTGCAGTACAAGGTCAAGCCGGCGACCGACGTCCCGCCGGGCACGTACCGCAACGTGAACGGCACGACCGCGCTGTCGCTGGGACTGATCGCGGCGAGCGCGCGGAGCGGCTTGGGGCTGCTGCTCGCGAGCTATCCGATCACGCCCGCGTCGGAGCTGTTGCACGAGCTCTCGCGCCACGCGAGCCTGGGCGTGAGGACGATTCAGGCCGAGGATGAGATCGCCGCGGCGGGGATGGCGCTCGGCGCCGCGTTCGGTGGACGCCTCGGTGTGACGGCGACGAGCGGGCCGGGGATGGATCTGAAGGCCGAGACGATCGGGTTGGCGGCCGCGCTCGAGCTGCCGATGATCGTGATCGATGTGCAGCGGGCCGGCCCCTCGACCGGGATGCCGACCAAGACCGAGCAGTCGGACCTGCTGATGGCGGTGCACGGCCGCCACGGCGAGTCGCCGCTGCCGGTAATCGCGCCCAGCACGCCTGGCGGCTGCTTTGAGGCCGCGTTCCAGGCGGCCCGCATCGCGATCCGCTACCGGACGCCAGTGATCCTCCTGTCCGACACGTTCCTGGCCTCGTCGTCGGAGCCGTGGCGGGTGCCGGTCGTGGCCGACCTGCCGTCGATCGACCCGGCGTTTGCGGTGGCGCATGACGGTGAGGAGTTCATGCCCTATACCCGCGACGAGCGCCTCGCGCGTCCGTGGGCGATCCCCGGGACGCCCGGGCTGGCGCACCGGATCGGCGGCCTCGAAAAGGCCGACGTGACGGGCAACATTTCCTACGACGCGGCCAACCACGCGCGGATGACCGAGCTGCGGGCCGCGAAGATCGAGGGGATCGCGCGCGACATCCCACCGTTGGCGGTCGACATTGACCGGGATCCCGCCCACCCCACGCGGCTGCTTGTGCTCGGCTGGGGGTCGAGCGAGGGGGCGATCCGCGCCGGCGTGCGTCGTGCGCGAGCGGCCGGCCACACGGTCGCGTGCGCGCACCTGCATCACCTCAACCCGTTCCCCGAGAACACCGGCGACGTCCTCCGTTCGTTCGACCGCGTTCTGGTGCCCGAGATGAACACCGGCCAGCTGTCCCAGCTGCTGCGCGCCAAGTTCCTGGTCGATGTTGAGTCATTCTGCAAGGTGCAGGGGCAGCCGCTGTTCGCCTCAGAGATCGAAGAGGAGATCACGGAGCGCCAATGAGCGCGGTCGTCACCAATGGGAATGGGTCCCCGCCCACCCTGCCCACCTCGCCGGAGGCGCTCACCAAGGCCGATTTCCAGTCCGACCAGGAGACGCGCTGGTGCCCGGGGTGCGGCGACTACGCAGTCCTGTCGGCGGTGCAGCAGTTCATGCCCGAGCTCGGGATCCCGCCCGAGAAGATCGTGTTCGTCACCGGCATCGGTTGCGCCGGACGGTTCGCCTACTACATGAACACGTACGGGATGCACGGCATCCACGGCCGCGCTCCCGCCCTCGCCACCGGGCTCGCCTCGGCTCGTGAGGACCTGTCGATCTGGATCGTCACCGGCGACGGCGACTCGCTGTCGATCGGCGGCAACCATCTGATCCATGCGCTGCGCCGGAACGTCCCGATCAAGATCCTTTTGTTCAACAACCAGATCTACGGCCTGACCAAGGGCCAGGCGTCCCCGACCTCCGAACTCGGCAAGATCACGAAGTCGACTCCGTTCGGCGTCGCGGACCACCCGTTCAATCCGGTCTCGCTGGCGCTCGGCGCCGAGGCGACGTTCGTGGCGCGCACGATCGACCGCGACCGGCGGCACCTCACCGAGGTGCTGCGAGCGGCGGCGACGCACGACGGCGCCGCGCTCGTCGAGATCTACCAGAACTGCCCGGTGTTCAACGACGGCGCGTTCGCCGCGCTGACCGAGAAGGAGACCAAGGACGCCAACCAGATCCGGCTCGAGGCGTCCCGTCCGATCCGGTTCGGCGTCGAGAACGAGCGCGGTGTCGCGCGCGCGGCGGACGGCGGGCTCGAGATCGTCGACCTCGCCGACGCGGGCGAGGACGCGCTGATCGTGCACGACCCGATGCGGTCCGATCCTGGTCTGGCGTTCTCGCTGGCGCGGCTCGCGGACGATCCGACCGTGCCGACGCCGATCGGGATCTTCCGCCAGGTCGAGCGGCACGTCTACGGGCGCGGACGTCCGGACCGCACCACTCCGGCGACCGACGTCGAACTGTCGGACCTGCTGCTCGGCGCCGACAGCTGGACCGTCGGCTGACAGCGCCTGCCCTCGGCGGCGCGCTCGCTACGCTCGATACGTGAACGTAGAGCTGCTGTGGTGGGAGGGGTGTCCGTCGACCGACCGTGCCCTTGCGGCCGTGCGCGAGGCGCTGTGCGATCTCGGGCTCGACGATGCCCGCGTGCGGATGCGCGAGATCAAGGACGACGGAGACGCACGCGCGGCCGGATTCGTCGGGTCGCCGACGATCCTGATCGACGGCGTCGACCTCGTCCCTGCTGCCGCCGATGAGCAGATCGGCCTGAGCTGCCGCGTTTATCGCCGGCGCGACGGCCGCGTGAGCCCGATTCCCGACCCCGAGGACCTGCGCGAGGCGCTGCGAACCGCCGCCGAGCGCACGGAGGTGAAGCGATGAGTATCTCGATCGGCGCGCAGGCGCCCGACTTCCAGCTCCCCGACACCAACGGCGCCAGCTGGTCCGCGTCAGACTCCGGCGCTCCGGCCACGGTGGTCGTGTTCACCTGCAACCACTGCCCGTATGCGCTCGCGTGGCAGGACCGGCTCGCGGACGCCGCGCGCGACTACGCCGATCGCGGCGTCCGCTTCCTCGCGATCAACGCCAACGACGCCGATCGCTACCCGCGGGATTCGCTTGACGCGATGAAGGCCCGGGTCGACCGGGAGGACTGGCCGATGCCGTACCTCCACGACGCCACGCAGGAGGTCGCGCATGCCTACGACGCCAAGGTCACTCCCGACGTGTTCGTGCTCGACGCCGAGCGCCGGCTGCGCTATCGCGGCGCGCCCGACGGCGACTACGACGATCCCGGCCAGCGCGCGGAGTGGCTCCGGGAAGCTCTGGATGCGGTCCTGGGCGGCTCCGAGCCGTCGCGGGCCGAGACGAAGCCGGTGGGCTGCTCGATCAAGTGGAAGGCCTGATGGACGACTACACGCCCCGGCAGGTGGCCGAACTCATCGCGCGGGGCGAGGACGTCCAGCTGATCGACGTCCGCCAGCCCGAGGAGCACGACGCAGGCCGGATCCCCGGCGACCGGCTGATCGTGCTCTCGGACCTAGCTGGCGAGGTCGACAGCCTCGACCGAGACCGCCCGATCGTGTTCTACTGCCGCAGCGGAAGCCGCTCGGCGATGGCGACCGAGGCGTTCCTCGGCGCCGGGTTCGATGCGCACAACATGGTGGGCGGGCTGCTCGACTGGCACGCGGCCGGGCTCCCGCTCGAGCCCGCCGACGGCTACGTGGCGTAGCCGCTCCGTTTACTCTGAACGCAGGGCCTCAGCCACCGGTCGGCGCGCGCCGATCCGGGCGGGAATCGCGGTCACCGCGGCGACCACGATCAGCGTTCCGGGAATGACCGCGAGCAGCCACAGCACAGACGGGCTCGCCTGGCTCACGTGCCCGCCCGCCACCTGGTAGAGGGCGAGGCCGAGCGGGATCCCCAGGCACGCGGCAAGGAGTCCCGGCATCAGCTGTGAGGTGGTCAGGCCGGCAGTGATCTGTGTGGGGGTTGCGCCGAGCGCGCGCGCCAGCGCGGTCGGCCGCTGGGCGTCGATCACGGTGGCCCAGGTGGTGAAGATCGCGTTGATCGCGGCCAGCACGATCAGGATCGCGCTGAGTAGGAACACGAGATGGGTCACGCGGCCGGCCACGGTGGCGGTGCCAATGACGGCGGCCCGGTTGCGCAGCTCGTTCGTCAGCACCGGCGCGACGAGCTGACCCACGGTCACGCCGACGGCGGTGGCGGCAAGCGCGAGCACGAGATTCTCCGCCAGGAGCACGACTGCGACCATCAGCGGCGTTCCACCGACCGCCTTTAGCAGGCCGACGCGCCGGGTCTGCTCGGCCATCCGGCTCCCGACCACGACCGCGATGCTCGCGATCGCCAGCAGCGCCAGGAGCGTCGAGACGATCAGTAGCACCTTCTGGTCGACCGCGACCACCTTGAAGTCGCTGTGCTCGATGTCCTGCCAGGACGACAAGAACGACGTGGCGTCGTTGAACGTGGCGTTGCCGAACGCGGTGGCGGCGTTGCCGTTCTCGAAAGCCTGCGCGTACGACGGATCGCCGAGCTTCAGATTCAGGATGTAGCCGAGCGGTTCGGTGCTGGTGGCGAGCGCAACGGCGTCGCCCCGCGTGAGCCAGATCACGCCGGGGCCGCTGACGGGGTAGAAGCATTGGGCGGTGCTGACCGCGATGCCGGCGACCCGGAACGGGCGGCTGTTCAGCCGGAACGTGTCTCCGACGTGGAGGCCGAGCGCGTCGGCGAAGCCGCGCTCGATCACCGCCCCGCCAGGGCTGATCCACCGGCCGGCGGTGAGCGCCGGCTCGTCGATCGCCGCCGGGCCGACGTCACGCCCCTCGGCCTGGGCCTGGAGGTCGATGCCTCGCGTGGTCAGGCGCGCGACGGTGATCGGATACGGGCCGCCGGCGGCGGTGACGCCGCGAGCACGGAGGAGGCTTGATGTCGCCGATCACCAGCCGGGCGACTAACAGCAGGCGCCCCACGGCGGTCAGCCCTCCAGCCCCGCCATCTCGGTGAGGCTGCGGGTGGTGCCGCCGGTCAGCTTCGTCTCGTCGACGAACCTTCCGTCCCGCATTGAGATCAGCCGGTCCGAGGTCGCGGCGATCCGCGAATCGTGAGTCACCGTCACGAGCGTCTGACCGTTGGAATGGAGCCGCTCGAATAGACGCAGGACGTCGGTCGTTGCGGTGCTGTCGAGATTCCCGGTCGGCTCGTCGGCGAGCACGACGAGTGGCGCGTTGGCGAGCGCGCGGGCGATGGCGACCCGCTGGCGCTGCCCGCCGGACAGCGCCGAGGGAAGGTGCTCGGCCCGGTCCTCGAGACCGACCTGCTCGAGCAGCTCGGTCGCCCGCTCCCGCGCGCTCCGGGGGGAAGCGCCCGCGAGTAGGGCGGGAAGCTCAACGTTCTCGAGCGCGGTGAGCTCGTCGACCAGGTGATAGGACTGGAACACGAACCCGAGTGCGTGACGGCGCAGGCGGGCCAGACCTGCCTCGGGCATCCGCTCGAGCGGCTCGCCCGCGAGCCGCAGGGTGCCGCCGGTTGGCCGCTCGAGGCCGCCGAGGAGGTACAGGAGCGTGGACTTGCCGCAACCGCTCGGGCCGACGATCGCCACCGACTCGCCCGAGGCGACCTCGAGGCTTACCTCGTGTACGGCACGGACCAGCGCAGCTCCCTTGCCGTATTCCTTGCGCAGCCCGCGCGCGGACAGGACCGGTTCGTTGACGTCCATCATCGCTCCTTCGCCGAGTTCCAGTAGCGCGCGCAGGCCTCGAGCCAGCGCAGATCCGCTTGCAGCCTCAGCACGACGCCCTCGAGCAGCAGTGCCGCGACCGACCCTTCCGGCTCGGCCAAAGCCGCGCGCTGCGCCTGACCGAGCCCAACCAGGAGCTCGCGCCGCTGACGGTCCACGATCCCAACCGGGTCCGCCAGTCCCGCCGCGGCGGCAGCCACGAGCTTGAGGTGGAACTCCGCCGGCGCAGGCTTGGGCCAGCTCGTGTCGTCCAACCACTCCGCCACCCGCTCGCGTCCCGCCGGCGTCAGCTCGTACACCTTGCGATCCGGGCGGTCGGTCTGCCCGACTCGTCGTGAGCTGAGAAGGCCGGCCTTCTCCAGCCGGTTGAGCGTGACGTACACCTGTCCGTCGTTCAGCGCCTCGGCCAGTGGCCCGAGCGCGAGCGCGAGGCGGGCGCGCAGCTGGTAGGCGTGCGACGCCTCGCCGGCGAGCAGCGCCAGCAGGACCTCGCGCACGACTCGGAGTTGGTAGCCGTTGAGCGGCTCTCGGGCTGGAAGCTGTGCGGGCTGCATGCGGTCCTAGCTAACGGTTACTTAGGAGCAGGATAACCGTTACCTAGGGGTGTCAAGGCGACCCGCTGCAAGATTTGAGCCACGCTAAAGGACTTCGCCGCGGGAGCCCGATTCGGTGCGACGTTTGTCGGGAGGGTCGTGTAGTGTGCCGCCCCGACACAAAGCCCAGCCGAGTTCCCGGTCGCTGTGGCGCCGGGAAGCGGGGAACCCGATGGAGCCGAGAGGCTCCGGGGGGCGAATCGCCGGACTTCCGGCGTAGCGCACTCTTTCAGCGCGAGCCCGACAGCTAACCCCGTAGGCGCAAGAAAGAGAAGGGGTTGTACTTGTCGAGCCTGCATTTTCAACGTATCGCCCGTAGGGCAGGTGCGTCTGCACTAATTGCGACGGCGGTGTTCGCCGGCGCGTCGGCCAGCGCGGCCACTCCAGCCAACCGTCCCGCCTCCGGTGGCGCGGCCATGGCGGCCACGGTCAGGACCGCGGGAACGCTGACGAGGCCGAGCACGGTCAACCAGCTTGGCCGGAGGCTGCTGCGGCAGGGGCTGCACGGCAACGACGTGACGATCCTCCAGGGCTACTTGACGATTGCCGGCTACCCGACGTCGGTCGACGGCCAGTTCGGGCCGGCGACGGCGGCGAGCGTCGCCACGTTCAAGCAGGCTCACAGCATGACCCCGGCCAACGGTGTCGCCGGCCCGGCGTTCGTCAAGGCGCTCCAGGCCGCCATCAGCGCCTACGAAAGCGACGTGCCCGCCGGGACCACGACGATCAACCCGGACGGCACCGCGACCGCGCCGGCCAGCGCGCCCGCCGCGGTCCAGGCCGCGGTGGCCTCGGCCAACCAGATCCTCAACACCTCGTACTGCATCGGCGGCGGCCACGGCCAGTGGCAGTCGAGCTGCTACGACTGCTCGGGCTCGGTCAGCTACGTGCTCCACGGCGCCGGCCTGCTTTCGTCGTCCGAGGACTCCACGGGATTCGAGTCCTACGGGAGCCCAGGGCCCGGTCGCTGGATCACGATCTACGCCGACGCGAGCCACGCCTTCATCGTGATCGCGGGACGAGCCTTCGACACGGCCGACTACGGCGGCCCCAACATTCCCGCGGGGACCGGGCCGCGGTGGCGGTCGAACCCGCTCGGGAACCTCGCCGACGGCGGAAACTACGTGGTTGTCCACCCGCTCGGCTTGTAGGAGGAGGATCGGCAGCAGGGGCATCCGGCGATGCCGTCGGGTGCCTGGTCGTCTGAGGCCGTCTGCGTCCCGTGACGTGGCCGCGGGGCTGTGCGTGGTGTCACGCCGCCGCCCACGACCTACCTAACGCACGTGACGTGCCCGCGGGGCCGCGGGTGTGTCACGTGGTCGCCCACGACCTAACGCCCGTCACTCTGTCGTAGCATGGAAGCCATGAGGGAACCATCTCGGATCGAGCGGCCCGTGAGTGCCGCGACGGGATGAACCCCAACCCGCCCACGGCCCGCCGTATCCTGCTGTCAGCGCTGGCCGCACTGACCGTCGGTCTGGGCGCGGTGAGCCTGATGGCGGGCTTCAGCGAGTCGCCACCGGTCCGCCTGCTCCAGGGAATCGCGGTGTTCGGGGCCGGCGCGGTAATCGTGGGCGGGGCGGTCGTCCTGGTGATGATCCGCCTCGCGGGATGGCACGACCCGGAGTCCGAGACCGACTTCGAGGCGCTCGTGCAGCGCACCGAACGGCTCGCGGCCGAAGGCTCGTGGGGCGAGGACGAGGACTACGAGGACGACGACGAGGACCTGTTCGATCCTCACAACGAAGACGACTTCAGGGTGCTCGTCCGCGCGGCGATCGACGATCTACCGCTCGAGTTCCATCGCGCGCTCGAGCACGTCGCGGTCGTCGTCTCCGACAGCGGCCGGCGCCAGCGCGCATACGGCTTGTACCAGGGCGACACGATCGCCCAGGACTACTTCCACGACCGGATCGTGATCTTCCGCGACACGCTGCTGCGCGACTTCGGGCACGATCCCGATCTGCTGAAGGCGCAGGTCACGCGCACGCTTCGCCACGAGCTCGCCCATCACCTTGGCTGGGGCGAGAAGGGCGTGCGGGGGCTCGGTTTGTAGGCTGGCGGCTGCGGCTTCGGCGATGACCCTCGCCGCCGATCACCACCCTGCCTGGTGAACGCCAAAGGGGTGCCCCCTTCCTGGATGGCGGAAGTTTATCCCTGCAAAGGGGGCAGAAGGTCCGGTCGAACTGATGTTCAGGGAGGTTCGCCGGCGGGCGCCGGCGCGCCGGCGCGGGTCTTCAGCGTGGCGGCATCCGCAGCGCGCCGTCGAGCCGGATCACCTCGCCGTTCAGCATCTCGTTTTCGACGATGTGCGCGACGAGCGCGCCGAACTCCTCGGGGCGCCCGAGGCGGGAGGGGAACGGGACGACCTGGCCGAGCACCTCCCGGGCGTCGGCCGAGAGCGCGGCCAGCAACGGTGTGTCGAACGTGCCCGGCGCGATCGCACAGACGCGAATGCCGACGGAGGAGAGGTCGCGGGCCGCCGGCAAGGTCATGCCGACGATCGCGCCCTTCGAGGCCGAATAGGCGATTTGCCCGATCTGTCCGTCGAATGCCGCGATCGAGGCGGTGTTGACGCACACGCCGCGCTCGCCGGACTCGCTCGGCTCGGTTTCGACCATCGCCGCGGCCGTGAGCCGCAGCACGTTGAAGGTCCCGATCAGGTTGACGCGGATGACTGTGTCGAACGGCTCGAGCGGATGCGGTCCCCGCGTGCCCGCGACCCGGCCGGCCGAGCCGCCGATGCCGGCGCAGCACACGGCGATCCGCAGCGTCACCGGCTGTGCGGCGGCCGCGTCCACGGCCTCCTGCACGGCCGCCTCATCGGTGACGTCGGTCCGCACGAACGTGGCGCGCTCGCCGAGCTCGCGGGCGACCGCCCGACCTCGGTCCTCGTTCAGGTCGGCGATCACGACGTGGGCCCCGCGCGAGTGAAGCCGGCGGACCGTGCCCTCGCCGAGACCCGAGGCGCCGCCCGCGACGAGCGCGCCGCTGCCCTCGATCTGCATGTTCGGAACCCTACCCGCGCGCAGCCAGTGACAGCGCGAACAGTTCGTCCGGGTCGGTGTACCACGTGTCCAGCGTCAGTCCCGCGGCATGGAAATCCTCCTCCACACGCGCGCGGGTGAACTTCGCGCTGATCTCGGTTCGCAGCTCCTCGCCCGCGGCGAAGTCGACGCGCAGGCCAAGGTCGCCCACGAGCACGGTGCACGGGCGCTGAGAGCGCAGGCGCATCTCAACCCACTCGTGCCGGCGATCGAAGAACGCGATGTGATCGAACGCCTCGGGCGAGAAATCCGCGTCGAGCTCGCGGTTGATCACGTGCAGCACGTTGCGGTTGAACTCCGCGGTGACGCCCTCGGCGTCGTCGTAGGCGGCTTCGATCACCGCCGGCTCCTTGACCAGGTCGGTGCCGAGCAGCAGCCGATCCCCGGGGCCGAGCAGCCGGCCAATCTCGCGCAACAGGCGCCGGCGCGTGCCGGGCAGGAAGTTTCCGATGGTGCCGCCGAGCAGCGCGACGATCCGAGCCGTTCCGTCGGGCTCGGGGACGTGGCCGAGATGCCGCTCGAAGTCGCCGATCACCCCGTGGACGTCGAGCTCGTCGAACTCGTCGACGAGCTCCAGGGCCGCCGACTCGAGCGCGCTCTCGGACACGTCGAGCGGGATGTAGCGGCGGAGCGTCCCCGCCCTCGACATCGCGCCGAGCAGGATTCGAGCCTTCTCGGCCGACCCCGATCCGAGTTCGACCAGCTCGCCTGCGCCGGTCCGCCGGACGATGCCGTCGGCCCGCGCGAGCAGGATCGCGCGCTCGGCCCGGGTCGGGTAATACTCGGGCAGCTCGCAGATCCGCTCGAACAGCTCCGAGCCGCGGGCGTCGTAGAAGTGCTTGGCCGGGATCTCCTTGAATGGGCGGGTCAGCCCGTCGAGGACGTCATTGGCGAGCGAGCGCTCGTCGATCTCCGACAGGAACGACTCGATCCTGATGTCGCCGGTCTGAGTCAGTGGCCTCATGCGTCTCTCGCGATCCGGAAGCCCGAGAAGATCTGGCGCCGCTGGGGGTAGTCCCAGTTACGGAAGGTGGCGGTCGCGACACGGGTGCGCGTTGCCCATGAGCCGCCGCGGAGCACCCGGTACTCGCTTCCGAAGAACACCTCCGAGTACTCCCGGTACGGGTGGGCGATGAACCCGGGGTAACCGTCAAAGCGGCTGCTCGTCCATTCCCAGACGTCGCCGATCATCCCGAGGCAGCCGTAGGGCGAGCTGCCGTCGGGGAAGGCGCCCGCAGGGGCGGTCCCGCAGCCACGGTGGTCGAGGTTGGCATGCCGGCCGGCCACCGGGCGCCGGTTGCCCCACGGGTAGCGACGGGCGCGGGCGTGGGCGGGATCCGTGATCTCGTCCCAGGTCGCCGCCTTCTCCCATTCCACCTCGGAGGGGAGACGGGCGTCGTGAGCGCGCGCGAAGGCGTCGGCCTCGAACCAGGACACGTGAACGACCGGCCTGTCCAGGTGGAGTGGCTCGAGCGCGCCGAGACGCCACTCGGCCTCCAGGTCTGCCGTCCACGCCCCAGGTCTGGTGACGTCGTACTGCTGCTTCCACGCCCACCCTTCCTCGGACCACCACTCGCGGCGTTCGTAGCCGGCGCCTTCGATGAAGGTCAAGTAGCTCCCGTTGGTCACAGGGGTCTGTCCCATCAGGTAGCCGCGCACGTCCGTGCGGTGGCGCGGGCGTTCGTTGTCATAGGCAAAGCCGTCCGGCGTGGCGCCGATCGTGCACTCGCCGGCGGCGATCTCGATCATCTCCAGTCCGGTCGGTGCCGGCCGCACGGAGTCCGGCATCGCTCGCTGTCCTGCGAGCGCGTAGCCGTCCAGGCGCGCCAGCATCAGCGTCTGCAACATCGTCTCGTCGTGCTGGTGCTCGTGGCGAAGGACCATCTCGTGCAACGAGCCGTCGCCGACGCCGCGCTCGTCGATCACCTCGAGGGTTCTCGAGCGCACTTCATCCAGGTACGTGCGAGCCTGCGCCGGCCCCAGCAACGGGAGGTCACCCCGCACCGCGCGCGGGGTCTCGAATGCGTCGTATATAGCGGCGAGGTCATCGCGCAGGAGCGGGCGTTCGCCGTAACGATGCACAAGCCACAGATCCTCGTACGCGGCGATGTGAGCGAGGTCCCACACCAGCGGGCTCATCAGCGGCGAGTGGACGCGTTCGAGATCGGCGTCGGACACGGACGCCACCAGCGCGAGCGTCCGCCGTCGCGCCTCCTGCAGTTCCTCGACGACCCGCGTCGCAGTCAAAGGCGCCATGGCTGCGATTGAGCCGGTCACTGGCAGCCATTGTAGGCAGCCGGTCTATTAACTTCGGGAGAATTTCGGTGACTGTGTGAAAGTAACTCCGAGTTAACCGGTTCACCGGAGAGGTGAAACGGTTAACCATTTAAGGTGAAGCGGTTCAGTGAACCGTGTACCGGAGATACAGCGAGCTGTCGCTCTGAATCGCCCACACGAGCGACAGTTCGCGCAACTCGGTAAGCGAGGCTCCGCTGGTGATCCCCGGGGCCCTGCCACCGCCGGTCAGCTTCGGGGCAAGCGTCAGGAACAGCTCGTCGACAAGGTCCTCGTGGAGGAGGGCTCCGAACAGAGTGGGGCCGCCCTCGCATAGGACCGAGCGGACGTCGTAGTCCGAGCGCAGCCGTCGCATCATCGTGGTCAGCGTGAGCTCTCCCGGGTCGAGGCCAATGACCTCGACGTGTGCGGCCACCCCCGAGGTGTCGAGCTGCGCCGGCGTGAACACCACCACCCGGGCGGCGGGCTCGGAGAACAGGGGAATGTCGATTGGGATGTCGCCGCCGCGGCTGAATGTGCAGGCGAGTGGCTCCGGGCTGAGGCCCGAGGCGGCGCGCCGGTGCCTGCGCTCGGGGTCGCGGACGAGCCGTCCGTAGCGCTCGGCGCGGAGCGTGCCGGTGCCGACCAGGATCGCGTCGACGTGCTCGCGCAGCCCGTGGAACATCTCCCGGTCGCCCGGGTCGCTGAGGTCCCGCGAGCGCCCCTGGAACGCCGCCCGCCCATCGGCGCTCGAGACAAAGTTGGCGATCAGGTACGGCCGCTCGGCGTGCGCGCGGCCGGCGAGGTTGAGCGACGCCAGCAGCACGCCCGGGCGGACCGGTCCGGGTGCAGGCACAAGCTGACGGAGCTCTGGGCCCTGGTACGAGGAAGAGGTCGCGGCCACGGCGTCGAACCTATCAGCAGGTGCTAAACACACAGCCGTTGAGGCCAACCCCGGTTTGAGGGAGGGAGCATGCTCGACTGCACCTATCGCGTCCAGATCCCGCACCGCGCCGGGCAGCTCGCAGGCGTCGCCCGTGCGATCGCCGATGGGGACGGACTGATCGGCGATGTCGTCACCATCTCACTCGGCCGCGAGCACTCGGTCAGGGACATCACGGTCGAGGTGCGCGACATCGCCCAGTCCGACCGGATCGCCGAGCTCGTGGGCGCACTGGAGAAGGTCAAGGTTCTGTGGCACCAGGACCGTGCGCTACTTCGCCACATCGGCGGCAAGCTTCGGATCGACGCCCGGTGGAGGGTGCGCACGGTCCAGGAGATGCGCGACGTGTACACCCCGGGGGTCGCGCGCGTATGCACCGCAATCGCCGAGCAGCCCGAGCTCGCCGCGCGCTACACGATGATCGCGCGGAGCGTCGCGATCTGCACCAACGGCTCGCGGGTGCTCGGCCTCGGCAACATCGGCCCTGTCGCGTCGATGCCCGTGATGGAGGGCAAGGCGGTGTTCTACGACCAGTTCGCCGGGATCTCGGCGATGCCGATCCTGATCGACGCCACCGACGTCGACACGTTCGTCAACACCGTCGTGCGGATCGCGCCCACGTTCGGCGGGATCCACCTCGAGGACATCTCGGCCCCCGAGTGCTTCGAGATCGAGCGGCGGCTCAAGGAGGAGCTGCCCCAGCCGGTCATGCACGACGACGTCCATGGCACCGCGGTCGTCTCGCTCGCCGCGGCGATCGTCGCGTGCCGCTACGCCGGGGTCGACCTCCGCACGGCGACGGTCGGCCAGCTCGGGCTCGGCGCCGCTGGGTACGGGATCGCCTCGCTGATGGTCGACGCGGGCGTGCGCCGCGTGATCGCGTTCGATCCGCTCGAGGCAGCCCATGCACGCGCGCGCGAGCACGGGGTCGAAGTCAGCTCGATGGAACGGGTGCTCGCAGACGCGGACGTGGTCGTAGCGACGACCGGTCGCGCCGGCCTGATCCAGCCGGAGATGATCCGCCCGGGCCAGGTGATCCTCGCCCTCACCAAC
This sequence comes from uncultured Solirubrobacterales bacterium, assembly GCA_963836715.1. Taxonomy (GTDB): domain Bacteria; phylum Actinomycetota; class Thermoleophilia; order Solirubrobacterales; family Solirubrobacteraceae; genus Palsa-465. Next base: position 544,387 of record CAWIKH010000006.1, on the reverse strand, counting down.
CCCGACCCCGAGATCGACCCCGAGGCGGCCGAGGCCGCCGGCGCCGCGTTCGCGGCCGATGGCCGCAGCGTCAACAACGTCCTCGGCTACCCGGGCATCTTCCGGGGCGCGCTGCAAGCGGGGGCGTCCGAAATCAACGTCGACATGAAGCTCGCGGCCGCCGACGCGATCGCGGAGCTCGCCAAAGACGGGGAGCTCGTTCCGAACGCGCTCGACAAGGACGTCCACGAAGCGGTGGCCGACGCGGTCAGGGGGGCGGCCGTGAGCAGCGGAATCGCCCGCCCCGAGCGGGCGACGAACGACCTCTGGACAGGCCGGGAACACCGCCCGGGGAAATCAGCATAAGCTTCCGTTGGTGGATCGGCGTGCTGGGCGGCCTGCTGATCCTTGTCGGGTCGGTCTGGCGCACAAAGGAGAGCATGAAGACGCATAAGCCACCAGGTCTGCCGTGAGCGAGAGTCACGGACCCACACGCCCGGACCGGAACCTGGCGCTGGAGCTTGTCCGCGTGACCGAGGCGGCGGCGCTCGCGGCCGCGCGGATGGTCGGTCGCGGCGACAAGGAGGGAGCCGACCAGGCCGCGGTCGACGCGATGCGCCACGTGCTCGACTCGGTGTCGATGGACGGCGTGGTGGTGATCGGCGAGGGGGAGAAGGACAAGGCGCCGATGCTGTTCAACGGCGAGCATATCGGCGACGGGACGCCACCGCTCGTCGACATCGCGGTCGACCCGCTCGAAGGCACCCGCCTGACCGCGCTCGGGATGCCGAGCGCGCTCGCGGTGATCGCGCTGGCCGAGCGAGGCTCGATGTTCAACCCCGGTCCCATCGTCTACATGGAGAAGATCGCGGGCGGTCCGGAGATCGCCGACCTGCTCGACCTCGAGCGCCCACTGCCCGAGACGCTCGGGCTGATCGCCGAGCGCAAGCGGATCGACATCCGCGACGTGATGGTGGTGATGCTCGACCGCGAGCGCCACCACGAAGCGATGGCACAGATCCGCGACGCCGGCGCGCGCGTCAGGCTGATCCTCGACGGCGATGTATCGGCGGCGCTGCTCGCGGTCAGCGACAACACGCCGGTCGACATCCTGTGGGGGATCGGAGGCACGCCCGAGGGCGTCATCACCGCGGCGGCGATCAAGTGCATCGGCGGCGAGATGAAGGGGCGGCTGTGGCCGCGCAACGACGACGAACGGGCCGCAGCCGAGCAGGCGGGCTACGACCTGTCGAAGGTCTTGAGCTGCGATGACCTGATCGCCGGCGAGGACGTGTTCTTCTCGGCCACGGGCGTCACCGACGGCGACGTCCTCGAGGGCGTTCGCTACCAGGGCGACCGGGGCGCGACGACCGAGTCGCTCGTGATGCGCTCCCGGTCGGGCACCGTCCGGCGCGTGTCCGCGCGGCACGACCGGGCGAAATTGCGGGCGCTGACCGGCGTCCGCTACGGATAAGGGGCCGCCTTCGGCGGCGTCCATGGGGCCCGGCGCCCCGTCCGGACGGTATCCGTGGACCCTCGACAAAGCTGTGAGCGAGGCGGCGGCGCCCGGCCGGCGGCACTCGCGTCCGAGCGCGTCGGCCCTCGATTCAAGTGGACGAGCGCGGGGCCGCGGGACGGGTGTGCCGCCGAAGCGTCAATAAGGAGCGTGGTCGCGAAAGTGGCGGGCGCGCCCTATCGCGGCGCGGCCGGCGGCGACGCCCGCGGCGCGACCGGCGGCGAAGCGGCCGACCTTCGACTCGGCGAGGTCGAGCTTGGCCAGCGAGCGCAGGAACGCGTGCGTGACCAGCACGTGGATCGCGGACTGGGTCGCCTCGTACACCGGCGTGCTGAAGCCGGCCGCGATCGCCGGATAGAAGTTCGCCACCTCGACCTCGATGCGGAGCTTCACGCGGCCGTCGGGCTCGTTGCCCAGACGCCTCACGTCGAGCGACAGGAAGCCGCAGCCGCGGCCGGCGCGCGTGACCAGCAACCCGTCCCGGATCCGCCAGCTGACCTTGCCGCGGTCGCGCTCGAGCTCGTACTCTGGCGCGTCGAACCGAAGCAGCGTCAGCGGTCGGAACAGAAACACGACGGACCGCTGGTCGTGGTCGTAGACGATGCGGATGAGCCACCCGGTCACGCGCGAGAGGAACAGCCAGTACGTCCGCGCCAGGTTCTCGAGGTTGGTGGCGTTCCACATGCGCTTCCAGTCCTCTTGGGCGAGCGTTAGCTCGGCCGACTGGACGGAGCGGACCGCGCCGTCGCGCGCGATCGCCGTCGACTTCGGAGGCGAGACGATCACGGCGTGGGCGGGCAGCCGACCCGGCCGCCGGCGCCACCGCCGCGAAGCCACCAGGGCGGTGAGCGCTGCGATGGCCGCGACGAACACAGGCACGGCGGGATTGTGTCAGCGCGGAAGGCGCTCGAGCGCCACCGCCGCGCCGGCCTCCAGCTCGCCCTCCCCGGCGGGGACGAACGCCAGCGCGTCCGCGCCGAGGAGCGAGGTCACGATGTGGGACCCCTGCGGCCCGTTGGGCAGAGCCATGAGTTTCCCGTTGCGGCGCACGAGGCGCACACGCACCGCCTGCTCCCGGTCGGGATTGCGACGGATCGCGACACCGAGCACGGCTTCGGGCTCGAGCAGGTGCTCCTCGGCTCGCCCCTGGAGCGCGGCCAACGCGGGGCGCACGAACAGCGAGAACGTGACGACGGCCGAGACTGGATTGCCCGGCAGTCCGAACACCAGGACCGCTCCCCTCCGGCCGAACCATGTCGGCTTGCCCGGCTGAAGCGCGACTCGCCAGAACACCTCCTCGACGCTGAGGCTGGCGAGCGCCGGCTTGACGTGATCGTGTGGGCCGACAGAGACCCCGCCGGAGACGATCACGACGTCGGCGGCGTCGAGCGCGGAAGCGAGTCCGGCCTCGGTCGCCGCCCGGTCGTCCGGCAGCCGCCGCGCCGTCCCGGCGATCGCGCCCTCAGCGGCCGCGAGCGCGTCGAGCATCGGTGCGTTCGAGTTGTGGATCTCGCCCGGGCCGAGCGGCTCGCCGGGGGCGCGGAGCTCGTCGCCGGTGCACAGAACCTGCACTCTCGGGCGCCGGTAGACGCTCAGCTCGGCCGCACCCGCGGCGACCGCCGCGCCGAGCTCGGCGGCGCCGAGCGTCATGCCGGCACGCATGACCGTCTCGCCCGAGCGCATGTCCTCGCCGGCGTCGCGCACGTGGTCGCCGGCCATCACGGCGGTTTGGGTGAGGATCGTGCCGTCGCGGACCTCGACGTTCTCCTGGGGGATCACCGCGGTCGCGCCGGCCGGGATCGCGCCGCCCGTGGAGATCCGGATCGCGCTCGCGTCGCCGAGCGCCGCCGCCGAGGGCATCCCGGCGCGGGACTCGCCGACCACGGTCAGGGTCCGGCCGGCGTCGCCGTGGACGATCGCGTAGCCGTCCATCGCCGAGCACGGGAACGGCGGCACGTTCCCGATCGCCGTCACGTCGGCGGCGAGCACCCGATCGTGGGCCTCGTCGATCGCCACCCGCTCGGTTCCGAGCGGGTGAGCGGCGCGCAGGACCCGCTCGCGGGCCTCCGCGATCGTGATCAGAGCGGCAGGCATCGCCTCATTTTCGCGAACAACGCCGATCGGTTGGCATCGACGCGAATGGGAGCGGGGTCCATGCAACGTCCGACGCTCGCGAGCTGAAGCGCTACTGAGCGGACGGCGCGGGTGTCGACGGCGTCGACGCGGTGTTCGTCGTCGTGGAGGAAACCGCCGCGGCGCCGATCACGACCGTACTCAGCGCGCCGATCGCGCGACCGGTGGCCATCGTCAGGTCCCAGTTGGCGCCGTTCGCATACGGCCCGCGGTCGATCACCGGCACCGTGATCACCCGGCCCTGGTAGTAGATCTGGACCGGCGTTCCGCACGGGAGTGTTCGGTTCGCCACACCGATCGTGCGGCGCCTGAGGATCTCCCCGCACGCCGTTCGGTGCCCCCAGAACCCGGGGCCGTAGAGCGTCGCGGTCGAGCGGCGGTAGACCGTGACCGACAAGGTCGGCGCGGCGGCGGTGATCGACGCCTGGGCGCCATTGATCACCGCGCGGATCGTCAGCTGCCCGGCGCGGCTCGGGTGCCACGCGGCCGCGAACGAGCCGCTGGACTGCGTGCCCGCGTCCGCGACCGGCACCCACGTTCCGCTGCTCGCGGAGCTGAGCTGGTCGATCTCGACGACGTCGCCGGCGTCGGAGGCCGGAACGCTGCCCGTCACCGACACGCCGCCGCGCATGAACGCGGAGGCTTCGGAGGTGATCGTGATTCCGTCGCCGCTTGCCGTGACGGGCACGTTGCCGGCGGTGACGGGCGGAGTTGGGACCGAAGCCTGACTCGACCCCGGGCTCCCCGGGGTCGTGCCGGCCCCGCCCGAGGCGGCCAAGGCCAGCCCTGGGATCGCCATGGCGCCGGCGCCGACGGCCAACAACGGTGTGAGGTAGCGATGGGCGCGAACTCTTGCGAGCAGCTTCGTCAGTCCTTTTGTCGTGTGCCTACGGGGTGAGCTGACGGGCTCGCGCCTGGTGAGCGCTACGACCCCGGTGGGCCGATTCGCCCCTGCGGATCCGTGGATCCGCAAGTGGTTCCCCCGCCGATCGTCCGCGGACGGATCGATCGCTCGGCGTAACGGCGCGTGATTCTAACCGGATGTGCTGACGATGTGCGCCGGCACTACGGGCGAGGCAAGCGGCCGACCGCGTTGCGCAGGGCGCGGGCGCCGACCGACAGCCCGATCTCCGCGAGCTCGGCCGCCGCCTGCGCCGCGACACCGACGATGTCCCTGCCGATCGTGGGCTCGGGCGGGCCGGCTCGCGGCGGGGTCGGCGGGACGCCCGCGGGCTGCTTGGGCTGAGGCAGCCGCTCGTGCCGGGGAGCTTCCGGGCTCCGCGTCGCCGGCCCGTGGCGTTGTGGCCGCGTCGTGGTGGCGGTTGCCGGCGCGGCCGTCGTGCGCTTGCGCGCTGGACGCGGCCCGTTGGAGCTGGCGGGACCGCCGATCTCCTCCGACCGAGGCGAGGAGGACGCGGGCTGCTGCGCCGGCGTGGTCGAGGCGCGCTTGTCGCTTCGGCGTTGCGGCCGCCTACGCGGCAGCGCGCCGAGGACGTCTGAGGGGCGTTCGTCGCTCAACCGTCCACATCATGGCGCAACGTGCTTGCGGCCGTCCGCGGGAACGCGCTCTTAGCAAAATCCGAACACGATTTGAAACCGCCCTGACGCTTCCGCGTATACGTATAACTGCGCGGCGCACAGCTGGCCCCTCGCCTTTATTGACTTCAAAAAGTATAGCGACTAGACTTGCGTCATACGTTTAGCTAGCGGGCGTGCGCTCTCCGGAGCCCTCGCCCGTTTGTCATCCTCTCTCAAACCGGCGGTGTCCAGCGCCGGTGGGTACGACGGGAAACGGATTCAGATGTCAGTAGCGGACCTGCAGGAACTCGAAGAGATCAAAGGCCTCGTCACGCGCGGTCAGCAACTCGGCGTCCTGACGTATGCCGAGATCTCGGGCGCGGTTGCGGAGCTCGATCTCGACGAGGCTGATGTCGAGGAGCTTCACGGCTTCCTCGAGCGCGCTGAGATCGAGCTCGTAGAGGAGCTCGACCCCGCCCTCGCGGCGGCCGATGTTGAACGCGCGCCCGACAAGCGCGGCCGGCGCAAGCCGAAGACGGCGCTGGACCTCAAGCCGGACATGACCACCGATTCCCTTCAGCTTTTCCTGAAGGACATCGGCAAGGTGCGGCTGCTCACCGCCCAGGAAGAGGTCGACCTCGCCAAGCGGATCGAGCGCGGGGACCTCGACGCCAAGCAGAAGATGGTCGAGTCGAATCTCCGGCTCGTCGTGTCGATCGCCAAGAACTACCGCAACCAGGGCCTCCCGTTCCTGGACCTGATCCAGGAGGGGACGCTGGGGCTCGTGCGCGCGGCCGAGAAATTCGACTACCGCAAGGGCTTCAAGTTCTCGACCTACGCCACCTGGTGGATCCGCCAGGCGATCGCTCGTGCGCTCGCCGACAAGGCGCGAACGATTCGTATCCCGGTGCACGTGGTCGAGAAGCTCAACAAGATCGGCCGCGCCGAGCGCAAGCTCGTGACCGAGCTCGGACGCGAGCCGACCGCCGAGGAGATCGCCGAGGTCACCGGGATCGAGCCCGAAGAGGTCGAGTCGATCAAGCGCTCGGCGCAGGCGCCGGTGTCGCTCGAGAAGCCGGTGGGCGACGAAGAGGAATCGGAGTTCGGGCAGTTCATCGCGGACGAGCGTGCCGAGTCGCCGTACGAGCGGGCGGCCGAGATCCTGACCAAGGAGGCTCTCCGCGAGGCGCTCGAGAACCTCAGCTACCGGGAGCGCCGGGTACTCGAGCTGCGCTACGGGCTCGGCGGCGAGCACCCGCGCACGCTCGACGAGGTTGGCCGGACGTTCAACGTCACGCGCGAGCGGATCCGGCAGATCGAGAATCAGTCGCTCAAGAAGCTTCAGTCGCTGGCTGAAGCGCAGAAGCTGCGCGACGTAGCGTAGGGAGCGGCACCAGTTTCACCATCGCCGGTTCGGGCATCCACGGTTCCCGCGGACGCCCGAGCCGGTGGTCGTTTGCGCCGATGCGGGATCGATGTTCGATCTCCACGATGCACTTTCGTACGTCGTAGACAACGAGGGCTCGGACCTTCACCTGAAGGTGCCGGCGCGGCCGATGGCGGGGTTCCGCGGCCAGCACGAGCCGCTCGAGCGGTACCTGGAGCCACTCGCGCCCGCAGACACGGAGCGGGTGCTGCGCGACATGCTCGCCGGCACGCTCCGACAAGATGGCGGCGCCGAGGGCGAGTATTACGGGATGCAGACCTTCGACCAGGCGCTCCTCAGCCACTACAGGCCGGTCGCGTGTCGATGGAAGACGCGCTGCGCGTCGCCTCGAGCCCGCACGACTTCCGCCGGCGAGGGACGCACCGCTACCTCGATGAACGACCTCGCGGGATCCAACGACGGCGCCGCGCCCGGGCCCGGGCCGACCGTGCAGCACGTGAGGCCAGCGCCTTCCGTCGCTCCGGCGAACGGGCGGCTGTCGGCGCCGGCTGCCTCCCGTCGGCTCCTCCGGCGGGCTTCGCGGCCTAGCGGGAGTCCCGTCCCGCCGCCCGCGGACGCGGTCTCGGGTCTGGCGCTGTGACAGGAATCTCGACCAGCGGGCGCTTGACACAGCTCTTGCCGACACGGAGACTCACGTCCAATTCGCTTATGCCGTCGCGGCGCGGTCGTGACACCGGCGCCGCCTGTTCCTGGAGGGGATGAACAGCATGGGTTTTCGCTCGCGCTCTGGGTTGGTCGTCCTAGCGGTTGCCACCTCGATGTCGCTCGCCGCCGGCGGCATTGCGGTTGCTGCTGGGTCGTCACACCATCACGTGTTCCGCGGCAAGCGATCGCGGCTGAGCCCCGCCGAAATTAGGCGGCTGTCTGCCCATGCGACGCACCACTCGATCATCATCTTCAGGAACCAATTGGTGGGTCTCCCGGCTCGGCCGGGGAGGGAAGCGCGGGCGCGAGCAAGCGCTGCAAGCGCCTCGCAAGCGAACGTCAGAGCCGAACTGGCCACGGTCCACGCGACGCACGTCCGCAGCTTCCAGATCATCAACGCGATTGCAGCGACGATCTCGTCGGCGGAGATCGCGCGCCTTCGGACCGACCCGGCGATCCAGGCGGTGGTGCCGGATACCTTCCCGGCATTTCACCCCACTAAGCAGCGGCCCCGGTCCGGCGCTGCCCGCAGTTTCCAATTCCGGGTCCGGAAGCACGCAGCAGATCTGCCCAAGCAATCCGGCCCAGCCTCTGATCGAACCCGAGGCGAGGACCGTGATGAACGTTCCCGCCGCCCAGCAAATCGTGGATGGCAGCGGGGTGAAGGTCGGGATCATCGCCGACGGCATCGACCCCAATAACCCGGACCTCATCCGGACGAACGGGCAGCACGTGATCTTCGACTACCAGGACTTCAGCGGCTACGGCCCCACCGCTCCCACCGATGGGCGAGAGGCATTCCTCGACGCCGGCACGATCGCCTCACAGGGTAATCAGACCTACGACCTTTCCGGCTTCGTGAATCCGGCTCACCCGCTGCCGCCCGGGTGCAACATCAAGATCGAGGGGATCGCGCCGGGCGCGAGCCTTGCCGTCTTGAACGTGGCAGGCAGCGCTGAAGGCTTCTTCAACTCGCAGATCATCCAGGCGATCCAGTGGGCTGTGATCCAAGATCACGTGAACATCCTGAACGAGTCCATCGGCGCGAACCCAATCCCCAACACCGAGGACGACCCGGTGGCGCTGGCCGACCAGGCGGCGGTGGCAGCCCGCGTCACGGTCGTGGCGAGCAGCGGAGATTCCGGCCCGTTCAACAACATCGGGTCGCCGGCTACCACACCGGGCGTGATCGCCGTGGGCGGCACGACGACCTACCGCGTCTATCGCCAGACCACGAGGTACGGGACGCAACTGGTGCCCGGCGGTTGGCAGGACAACAACATCACGGCCCTCAGTTCGTCGGGTGTAACGGAGTTCAATCCGAGCACGGTGACCGTGGTCGCTCCCGGCGACCGCGGCTGGTCGCTGTGCAGCAGCAATACCACGGAGTTCTTCGGCTGCGCTGACATCGACCACGGCATCAACCCGCCGCCGATCTGGGCGGCGGGCGGCACCAGCGCCTCCGCGCCGGAGACGTCCGGCACGGCGGCTCTCGTCCTCGAGGCCTATGCCGAGACGCACGGTGGCGCGCTACCCTCGCCGTCGCTGGTCGAGCAGATCATCGTGAGCACGGCGACCGATCTCGGCGCGCCCGCCGAGCATCAGGGCGCCGGGCTGGTCAACGCGCTGAAGGCCGTCCAGTTGGCGGAGTCGATCAACGGCGGCAGCCCGCAGGGCAGCACATTGCTCGTCCGCCAAACGGCGTTGAGCGCCACGGTGAACGCCGGGCAGTCCCAGGTGTTCAGCGTCGACGTGACGAATGAGGCAGGCGGGCCGCAAACGGTCGCCCCGACGGTGTTCGGCCGGCCCACGCCGGTTTCGAGCGACACGGGCACCGTCAATCTGAGCTCCTCGTCGCCGACCTACATCGACGGCGAGGGAAACACAGACCACTACGCGCTTCACACGTTCCGCGTGCCGGCCGGAGCCGACTACCTGAACGGCAACATAACCTGGAACGACCAGTCAATCGGGGGCCTAGCGCAGGAGACGCTGTTTGATCCGAACGGCAACGTGGCGGCGTACTCGCTGCTTGGGGCCAACCAGAGCGGGTTTGGCCACGTCGAGGTGCGCCACCCGGCCGCGGGAACATGGACCGCCGTGATCTTCACGGTCAGCACCGCCCCGTATTTCGGACCGGTCCAGTTCTCCTACTCGACCGAGCGGTTCCATTCGGTCGGATCGGTCACGCCGTCGTCCGTGACGCTTGCGGCTGGCCAGCACGGGACGTTCCACGTGAGCGTCACCGCCGGGCAAGCCGGCGACGAGAGCCTCGCCCTGCACCTGGGCACCGGAAGTGGCGACGACGGCAGCATCCCGATCACGCTGCGCGCCCTCGTGCCGCTGAACGGGAACCATGGCAGCTTCAGCGGCACGCTCACCGGGGGCGCCGAGTCGTTAACGGCGGCCAGGAATTTATCTACCAGTTCAACGTGCCATCCGGACAACCATCGCTGAACGTCGGCATCAGCCTGGCCCATGCGAACTACGGCCTGCAAGGGTTCCTCGTGGATCCCAACGGCGAACCGATCGACGCGCAGACGACGGCGAACGACGACCTTGCCCCTGGGAGCACGATGCAGTTCTTCCGCGGTACGCCGCAGGGCGGCTTGTGGACGCTGATCCTGTTGGTCGCTCTTCCGGTCGACGGGGCGCACCTGAGTGAGGCGTTCACGGGCGTCGTCAACTTCGCGCCACCGAAGGTCACAAGCAGCGGCCTACCGGATTCCACGAACATCGTGCTGCGGGCCGGCCATCCGGTCACCGCGACCATCACCGTGAAGAACACCGGCAACATCGCCAAGGACTTCTTCGCGGATGCTCGCCTGAAAACGCGCGCCCAGCTGGCGCTCCTCGGTAACGATGTCAACAACGTCCCGTTGCCGCTGTCGATCAGCGCCCAGCCGAACTGGCTCGTCCCGCCCGGCACCAACTCGCTCACGGTGGCCGCGCAGGGCACCGCGCCGATCATCATGGATGTTCCCTGGGCGTTTGGCGACCCCGACATTCTCGGAGGCTCGTTCGGAGACTTCTCCGTCGCGAACCTGCGCGCACCCGAGGTCGCTCCGGGGGTCTTCTTCGCCACCCCGGACGCCACGGGTCCGTTCACGTCACCCACCACCGCGACCGTGAACCTGGCGGCGATCGCGAACACCAACCAGTTCGACTCCGCCGTGTCCGCGAGCACGGGCGACGTCTGGAAGCAAAGCGTCGATGCGAGCGCGCCCTACTCGCCCATCACCCTCGCCCCGGGCCAAACCGGGACGATCACCCTGACGTTCACCCCGAGTGGCCGCAAGGGGAACGTGGTGCGCGGGTTCATCGGCGTCGACACGTTCAACGGGTACACGACCAGCGGGGATGAGCTGACCGAGATCCCGTATGCGTACAAGATCGGCTGAAACGGCTGGCCGGCCCGCCCGGCGCGGCGGGCCGGCCGGACCCTGGCCTACTTCAGTTCGTGAAGCATTGCGCTAACATCGCTTTAGATGGTTTCGAATGAAACGTGTCCGGTCTGCCGAACGGCTGAGATCGTGTGCGGCAAGTGGACGCTGCTGGTGATCCGCGACCTGGCCGAGGGCCGGTCGCGGTTCTGCGAGCTCGAAAGGTCGCTGCACGGGATCAGCCCGCGGACGCTGTCGCTGCGGTTGCGTGCGCTCGAGGAGGAGGGGGTCGTTGAACGTCAGACGTTCCCCGAGGTGCCTCCGCGGGTCGAATACGCGCTCACCGACAAGGGCCGCGCGCTGGTGCCGCTGATCGAGGACATGCGGGCGTACGGGCTCCAATGGCTGTTCGAGGATTGCGGCGAGCCCGATGCGGACAGCGCGCCAGACCAGGATCGCGAGCCGGCGATCGCCGCCGCCTGACCGCGGGTCCCGCGGATGCGGATCGCGGTCGCCGCGGATGAGCTGACGGGCATCGCGCAGGCGCTGCCCGAGGAGATCCGCCGGCGCGGGCACGAGCCCCTGCTGCACGGCGCCTACGCGGACGCCGAGCGGCCCGCCTGGGCGTGGGCGAGCGAGGCGGCCGCGCGAGATGTGGCCGACGGAAGAGCCGAGCAGGCGGTAGTCGCGTGCTGGACCGGCACCGGCGCGTCGATCGCGGCAAACAAGGTGCCCGGTATCCGCGCCGCGCTGTGCGGCGACGCGCAGACCGCCGAGGGCGCGCGGCGGTGGAACGACGCCAACGTGCTCGCGCTCAGCCTCCGCGCGACGTCGGAGGCCGAGCTCCTGGAGATTCTCGACGCGTGGTTCGGTGGCAGCTCGAGCGCGGAGCCCGACGACGTCGAGAACATCGCCCATCTGAGCGAGATCGAGCGGTCTTCGTAACCGGTCGGGGTCAGCGCACGACGACGAACGTGCCGGACCCGATCGCGCGCCCGTACCGGGCGGCCTTGCGGCGACCGAAACCCGGCCACACGTACCACTTGTACCGGCCCGGCTTGAGCCGGTATCGGCGCCCCTCGAATTTCCACGTGCGGTGAAGCTGAAGGCTGGCATGAACCGGCCACAGGCTGAGCACCTTGCTCGGGTCGCCGCGGTACAGCTGCACGTTGTAGTAGCTCGCGCCGGGGATCGGAGTCCAGCTCAACATCGGTGGTGCCGTCAGGTGGGCGTTCGCGGCCGGCGAGAGCAGCCGGGCGCCGGGCGTCACCTGAACCGCCTGGGTCGCCACGTTGCCCGCCTGGTCGCGCGCGGTGATCGTGTAGATGTAGGGAACGCCGTTGCGCAGGTGGCTGTCCTCGAATCCGGTTCCGGTGCCGGAGTAGACGGTGGCGACGCCGGCGGCCTTCGTGCTCCGGCTCACCTGGATCGAGGTGATCGGAGCCACGTCCCCGCCCGCCTGCCAGCTCAGCGCGACGCTCTGGTCGCCCGGATCGGCGGTGGCGCTCAGCGTGGGCGGCGTGGCGTCGTAGGCGAAGGGCGCGCTGGTGGCCGAGACGGGCTTGCCGGCGTTGTCGACGCACGTCCCGCTCACGGTGGCGCCGGTCGTGCTCGGGCCGGAATAGGTCGTCGATGTGCACGAGGCGATGCCCGAGAACGAGTTGCGCGCTGATGGCGCCAGTGACCGGGTGGTTGTACCAGCCGTTGGAGTCGGGGCCACGGTTCGGGGTCGACGGTGGCGGTCGGTGAGGAGGATTCGACCTGAAGCGTGAAGTCGGAGCTGGCGGAAGGAATCCCCCAGTAAGCAGTGCACGACAAGCTAGTGACTTGGTCTGCGGCGTAGACCGTTTGGGTTTCGAGCTCGCAGGTGCGACGTGCTCGTTGGTGCGGACGCCGTTCCCTCGCCTGTGGCATGCCATATCACGGTGACGGGACCCGCATACCACGGTGACGCCGGGGTCGAACCGCAATCCTGGGACTGCCCCCCGTAGATACAGGTCGCCCAGATCGAATTCTGGGCTGCGGCGGTTGCGGGGATCGCCAACGCCACCGCCGACGAGCGCCACCACCAACGCAAGACGCCTCATCGCAGCTCCAGCCGTCTGAGACGCCGCAGCAGGGCGAAGCTCGCCACCGCGACCCCCGCCATCGCCAGCGAGGTGAGCAGGAGCAGGACGCCGTTGCGATGCCCGCTCTCACCGGCGCGAAGCGCCCTACCCGGTAGGAGCAGCAGGTCCTTGGGCAGCGCGAGTGGGAACGAGAATCGGGTGGCTTGCGGTTGTGCGCGATGCGGAGCCGCCACGCGAGGGGCGCGAACGTTCGGAGCGGACGTGGGCCGCACCGATGGCGCGCGTGGCGGACTCGAGATCACGATCTTCGCTGCCGGCGCGGTGACCGTCCTGGCCGGCGTAACGACGACCGGGACGCGGATCGCCGGGGTGATGGCGGTCGAGCGGTGCGACGCCGGCGATGTGGTCGACGCCGGCAATGTGGTCGACGCCGGCAATGTGGTCGACGCCGGCAATGTGGTCGACGCCGGCAATGTGGCCCTCGCGCGCCGGACGGGGTCCGGCGTTGGCTGACTGGCCGCGCCGGAGGTCGGCGCCTTCTGGGGTGCCGGGTCGGGTGCGGGTCGCGGCGTGGCGGCAGCGGCACCCGTGGCGGCCGGCCAGCTCGAGACAACGAGGGCGAGGATCACCGTCCCGCAAATGCGGGCAACCATCTGAGCGGCCCAAGAACCAGCCTCCGTGTGCCCCCGGCGCCGCTGCCACGCACCCTGTGAATGGGTCAGCAACGCGCCTTCCTTCCATCTTCTACGTATTGCTAGCTAAAGCGCACGATACGCCTCTTCCGCTTCTAAATCAACGCTCCGACTTGGTGGCGGCTTGCGTCCAAATCGCCGCCAGCGCGATCATCGCAGCCGCGGCTGCGAGCATGAACGCGACGACGGGAAGGTCATTGGGCACGCGAGGTTCGGCTGCGAGCGCCTCGGCGACTCGCGCAGGACGGCCCGGGCGCGGCCGGGCTGCCGAGTGCGGCGAGCGCCGCGCGTGCGGGTGGGCATCGGCTGCGATCGAGAGGGTGAGTGGCCACCGCCGGAGTACCCCAGGTCCGAGCGGACACGAACGTCTCGGTCGTCCCCCAGGCCCGCGTCACCGGCACCGGCCCCGTAACGGCGCGAACGCTCGAGCCCGCCTCGGCGAGCGCCCTGAGCAGCCGAACCCGCGGCGCCGCCGAGTCGAGGCGCCGCGGCGGAACCTCGACCGACGGGGACGCGGGTGCGGTCCCGGCTGCTTCGCCTGGCGCGGGTGGCGCCTGCTGAGGAGCCGGTCCGGGGGCGGGCGTCGGCGGCGGTGAGCCCGACGGCGCGGGGGACCCGGGCGGCGGGGGGATCCCGGTGGCGATGAGCCCGGAGGCGCGGGGGACCCGGGTGGCGGGGGCGGTCCCGGTGGCGGTGGCGTAGTCGCAGGTGGAGGAATCTCGTCCAATATCACGGTGCTCTGCCCATTGGCGAGCTGCACCTGCGTCGCGTCGTAGCACCACGCCACGCAGCCGACCTGCACTTGCCAGATGATCTGATCGGTCACGTCGACCTGGGCCGGGTTCGAACCGGACGCGCCCGTCTGCACCTGGATGATCGTGATCGACTGCTGCGCCAGCTGGACCTGTTGCGTATCGACGCAGTGGAAGACGCACCCGATCTGGAGCTGCCAGGTTCCCTGCTGTGCCTGGGCGACGGACAAAGGCACCGGCGACTGCGAGACGGGTGTCGTGTCGGTCACCTGGACCGTGGTGGCGCTCTGGGAAGCGGCCTGGGTCTGCTCGGCGATCGTCTGAGCGGTCTGGACCTGGCACGCGACCAGATCGACGACGCTCTGTTCCGTGGCCGGTGCCGGCTGCGGGCTCGACGAGTCGCAGGCCGGCTGCAGCGCGTTGAGGTCCGAGAGGAACTGCTGGATGACGTCGGCTGTCGATGGGTCGGTGGTGGTCGTGCCGAAGCACTCGACGATGCATCCGATCTGGATCTGCGTCACGCTGCCCGTGACCTGCGAGGACGAGCTGGGCGACGGCTGCGGCTCGAACGCGGTCGCCGACTGCGCCCCCGTGCCCACGACTTGCACGGTCACACTCTCCTGCTCGGCCACCTGTACCTGGCTGATGCCCTGGCAGTAGGACGTACAGGTCGAAACCTGGATCTGCGTGATGGTCTCGGTGGTCGTGCTCGATTGGACCGCAGCCGGGGGCGGCGTGGTTCCGACAGGCGGACTGCCGGGGTTCGGCGGAGCTGGAGGTGTCTGGCCGGACGGGTCCTGGGTTGAGGGTGGAGCCGGAGCGGTCTGCCCGGGGGTGGTCGGCGGCGTGCCGAGGCTGGCCGGTGGCGGTGCCGTGTCGGTCGGCGACGGCGGCGTCGCCACCGGTGGTGCCGGCGGTGCCGCGTCGGGTGGTGACGTTGGCGCCCGGCCGGGTTGAGGCGAGGGGATGGTGATGCTCGGCGGCGTTGGACCCGTCTGCGCCGGCGGGCTGCTCGGGTCTGTCGGCGCCGGCGGGCTGCTCGGGTCCGTCTGCGCCGGCGGGCTGCTCGGGTCTGTCGGCGCCGGCGGGCTGCTCGGGTCCGTCGGCGACGGCGGCTTCGGGACCGGCGTCCCGGTGGGGTCGGTCGGAGCCGGGGGGGTGGGGACTGGTGTTCCGGTGGGGTTGGTCGGAGCCGGGGAGGTGGGGCCTGGTGTCCCGGCGGGGTCGGTCGGAGCCGGGGTGGTGGGGGGGACTGGTGTTCCGGCGGGGTTGGTCGGAGCCGGGGAGGTGGGGAATGGCGTCCCGGCGGGGTCGGTCGGAGCCGGGGATGTCGGGACCGGCGTGGGGACAGAGTCGGTCGGAGGGGGAGCCGTCGGCCGCGATCCAGGGCCGGCGTCGTTCGGAAGGGCCGGGGGAGTGCCCGGCTGGCTCGGCGTGTCTGTCGTCGCCGAGGGACCGGCGGGCGGAGGGGCCTGGTCCGCGCGTGCGTGACTCGCGGTGGCGAGCGCCACCAGAATCGTGATCAGGACAAGTCCGACCTTTGCGGTGTTCAGGAATCGCATTCGGCTTCCGGGCGGGAGACCCGGCCGGCGCCGTCAGGCGCCGGCCGGGTCCCGCGGTTGTCAGCGCTCGCGGTCAACCCGTCGCGGTTGGCCGAGAGCCGGTGCTGGCTATGTCTGGGTTTGTGTTCCGTTCTGCGTCGTGTTCGCGTTGTTGCCGGCGAGGCTGAGTGCGCCGTTGAGCGCGAACTGGTTGGCGCTGTTATCGCCGCCCGAGACGTCGCCCCCAGCGATGTTCACCGGGACGTTGGCGTTCACCGCCGTCTGGTTGGCGTTGGCGGACGAGGCTGCCAACTGACCAGTGAGCGCCTCCTGGCCGCTCAATTGCGCTTGGCCAGAACCGCCGCAGCCGAAAAGGCAGTTGGAGCCGGCGTTCTGGGTCTGGGTGTTGTTCTGGGTGGTGTTGGCGTTGTTGCCCGCGAAACTGGCTGCTCCGTTGATGGCGCCCTGGTTGGCGCTGTTGGAGCCGCCAGACACGTCACCGCCGGCGATGTTCACCGGGACGTTGGCGTTGACCGCGGTCTGGTTGGCGTTCGCTGCCGAGAACGCCCCCTGGAGCGTCGCCGCGCTCTGACCCGAGGCCTGGAATTGGCCCGCACCGCCGCAGCCGACAAGGCAGTTGGAGCCGGCGTTCTGGGTCTGGGTGTTGTTCTGGGTCGTGTTGGCGTTGTTGCCTGCGCCGCTGAGCGCGCCGTTGGCGGCGAACTGGTTGGCGCTGTTGTTACCGCCAGAGACGTTCCCTGCGGCAATATTGACCGGGACGTTGGCGTTGACGGCGGTCTGATTGGCGTTCGCGGAGGATCCCGCCAGCTGACCTGTCAATGCCTGCTGCCCGCTCAGTTGGGCTTGCCCCGCGCCGCCGCAGCCGACAAGGCAGTTGGAGCCGGCGTTCTGGGTCTGGGTGTTGTTCTGGGTGGTGTTGGCGTTGTTGCCGGCGCCGCTGGCTGCTCCGTTGATGGCGCCCTGGTTGGCGCTGTTGGAGCCGCCCGAGATGTTGCCGGCGGCGATGTTCACCGGGACGTTGGCGTTGACCGCGGTCTGGTTGGCGTTCGCTGCCGAGAACGCCCCCTGGAGCGTTGCCGCGCTCTGACCGGCCGCCTGGGCCTGGCCGGAGCCGCCGCAGCCGACCTGGCAGTTCGAGCCGGCCGTCTGGGTCTGGGTGTTTTTCTGGGTCGTGTTGGCGTTATTGCCGGCGCCGCTCAGTGCGCCATTGGCGGCACCCTGGTTGGCGCTGTTGCCCGCGCCTGAGGGGTCGCCGCCCGACGGGTCATTGCCCTTGGGGCCTGAGGGGCCATCGCCCTTGGGGCCTGACGGGCTGCCGCCGGCGCTGCTCGGCGAGTTGCCGTTGACGGCAGTTTGGTTGGCGTTCGCCGATGATCCGGCCAGCTGGCCGGTCACTGACTTCTGGCCACTGCCTTGCGCCTGTCCAGCTCCGCCGCCGCCGATTGCTCCGCCGGCGCTGGCGATCTGGGTCTGGGTGTTGTTCTGGGTCGTGTTGGCGCTGTTGCCCGCGCCGCTGACCGCTCCGTTGATCGCGCCCTGATTGGCACTGTTGGAGCCGCCGGTGGGCGCGCCGCCCATCGGCGGTCCACCCATCGGCTTTCCACCCATCGGTGTGCCACAGCCACACGGCTTGCCACCGCCCGAGGGCTGACCGCCGGCGACGCTCACCGGCGCGTTCGAGTTGGTCGCAATCTGCTGGGCGTTCGCGCTCGAGAGCGCCCCCTGCAGCGTCGTCGCGGCCTGACCCGCGAGCTGTGCTTGACCGAGGCCACCGGCCCCGGCGCTGCCCCCACCGTCAGCCATCGCCTGCGCCGGTATGGCGAGCGCGACGATGCTGACGGCGGCAGCAATCAATTTTGATCGCATGCTGCTTCGTTCTCCTTGGTTGGTTTGGATCGCCGCGCCCGTACTGCTCAGCGAGCTGCGGCGATGACCTGGCCGAGCCCGTTTAGTCGATCGCGGACCCGGGGACGGCCGCCTCACGTCGGCGACCGTTCGTTTGCACCGACCAAGCGGCGCTAACCAGGCCGTTCCAACCTCGAGACGAGGAACGTCGATCGCACTGGGGGGAGCCCCAGGCCTAAGAGCCCCGGCAACAAGGCTCGAAGAATGCACAGGCCGACGAGTGCTAGGAGCGCCGCGCCGGCCGCGCCGGCTGCCGCGCCTCCGGCGCCCGCAGCGCTGCCCTCCGCTCCGCCCGGCGGCAGGACGGCCGAGAGTGGGACTGCCAGCGGCGTCGTGGTGACCGCGCCGCCCGGACGGGATCGCGGCGGCGCGAGGTGACGTGCGCGCCCGGATTCGCTGCGCGAGTCCGTGCGACGAGCCGGCGCGGCTGGCTGCGTGCCGCGGCTCGTCTCGAGCACCGATACCGGCGACCACGGGAGGGCCGCCGTGGGGCGAGCGATCGGAGCCCGTCGTGCCGACGCCGCCGACGCCCACCTCGGGGAGCCCGCGTGGCGATGAGCCCGCGGGTGGGCGATGCGATGGGCCGGCGTCTGCCCTCCGAGCGTCGGCTTGGGCCGGGCCGAGCTGGACGGATTCGCTTCGCTGAGGGCGGCTTGCACCGCCGCGTCCGGCTGAGGCACGGACTGCGCGGGCGCGCTCACCGCCTGGCCGGCGATTCCGGCGGGCTGAGGCACAGGCACAGCGATAGGCACAGGGACAGGCACAGGGACAGGCGCCGCGGACGCGGGATTCGCAGGCGCTGGCGTAGGCCGAGCGACCACGGGCACGGGCGGTGGCGGCCGCGGGACCACGACGGGCACGGACGGCGGGGAGTCCGGCACGGCTACGGCGGACGCTGCGGCGGCGCTCGCCGATGGGACCTGAGCGAGCGCCGCGGACACGGCACTCTGTGCGGGCGCGGGAATGAGGGCACCGAGCTGACCCAGCGCGCCCGAGCCGGGACCGGTGGCCTGCGCCCCTGCCGGCGCGATCAGCGCAAGCGCGAGAAGAGTCGCCATAAGCGCCCCCGACAAGCCCCAAAACTTTCCGATCAGATGATCAGCCATGAACAGCTTCTGCTCTTTAATGTCTCCACGGCGGCCAGATCCGATCCAAAAAAACCTGGGTATCACTCGTTATCTCTGTAACGTCTACGGTGGTATCGGTCGCAAAAGGGGCGAGGCGACATCGGTGAAGAGGCGCATTTCCGGCGCGCGAAAGCGCCGACAAAGGGCCCGAACGGCTCGGGTCTTCCTGATGCTGCGCGGCAGGACCTGGTGCGCTCGCACCTTCCGCTTGTGCGTTCGATCGCGCGCCGGTATGCGGGCCGGGGAGAGGAGCTCGATGACCTGGTCCAGGCCGGCTCGGTCGGGCTGGTCAGGGCGTCGGCCCGCTTTGACCCGGACCGTGGCGTCGCGTTCGCGACGTTCGTGGGACCCGCCGTCGAAGGTGCGATCCGCCGTCATCTGAGCGAGGGCAGACGCCGTGTGCAGTTGCCCCCCAGCGCGCAGCGGACCAGCGCGGATACCACATCGCTCGAGGCCAGCGACGCGGTGGTCGACCGGTCGCGCGGGGCCGAGTCTCTCGTCGAGAGCGAGCACCGCCTTCTGCTCGCCGGCGGTTACCGCGCGCTCGACGAGCGTGAGCGCCAGATCGTCTTTCTGCGCTTCAACGCGGACATGACCGAGCGTCAGATCGCGGGTGCGGTCGGCATCTCGCAGGCCCACGTCTCGCGACTCCTCGACGGCGCTCTGACGAAGCTCCGAGCCGAGCTCAGCTCCGGGGACCCCGCGAACAGGGCTGATACCACGAAATCTCAAGCGGTATCACCTTCCAAAGGCCCCGAAATTGCGGGGACGGAGGCTAAAATTGCCGGCGTGGGCGCAGAGAAGGACAGCGTGGGCGCGCGACCCGGCGACGCCCCGCAACCGGGCAACGGTCGCTCTCCGAGGACGAACTACAGCGGCCGGTTCCTCGTTCGGCTGCCGAGCGAGCTGCACGAGCAGCTCTCGCATGCCGCCGAGCGCGACGAGATCAGCCTCAACCGATACGTCACCGACGCGCTCTCGAGCTCCGTCGGTATGACCTCTCCGGACCGCGGGGATTCTCAATCGGTAGACGCCGCCGTCGAGTCCGCCAAGCGCTCGGGACCGATCAATCCGCGCACGCTGAGGATGGCGCTCGTGACGAACATCGCGATCGTCGTCCTCGCGGGCCTCGTCGCCGCCGTGCTGATGGTGCTCGCGCTGCAGCGCGGGATCTGACCTAAGGGCCCGCGGACTGCAAGCCGACGGTCAGGTTGCAGGATCGCCGGCGGCGGGGGCGAACCGGCGGACGTGCGCAACAACACGCTCCACGGGGTGATCGAGGCGTTCGCGACGGAGGCGGCGATGGTGCTGTGCGCCGAGACCGCATCCGGCGCCGAGATTCCGTTCGAGCTCGTCGATACGGCCGGCGGCCCCCGTGGCCGCGTGCCGCTGTACTGCTACCGCCCGCTCACCGGCGCGTTCATCAGCGAGCGACGCCGATTGCTGTCGGCGCTCCCGACATATGCCCCGGCCCTACGCGCGCTGACCGGGCTGGAGGGCAACGACGCGTACCTGCGCCAGCGCGGTGAGTCGCGCATCCCATCCGAGCGACGCGAGTGCGCGGACGCCGCGCTGCGGACGTTCCTGTCGGTGCTGTACAACGACCGCAGCGAGTTCGCGTTCGACCCTGACCGGTTCGCGGCGGCCTACAACGAGCTCGAACGGGCGCTGTACGAAGGCCGCGCGGTGACCACCGTGGTGGCGCCGCTGCTGGGGATCGCGCTGGACCCCGACACGACCGAGGTGGCGCTCGGCGAGGGCCTCGCGCTCGTGCGCGGGGATGCGTTCGACGACGCCCCGCCGGACGCGGTCTGGGGAGATGCCGAGGAGCCCCAGGTGCTGATCGTCCTCACGGTGGGGCAGGATCGCGCCGCGCCGGCGCCCGTATCGGTCGCGCGCGTTCGCTTTCGGCGCACGCTGACGGCGCTGCGCCTGTTCGAGCGCGGCGGCTTCGCGCTCGGACCAGTCGCCTGGACAAGAATCGATGCCGGCAGCTGGCGCTCGGTACCGCTCGGCGGGAGCGGCCGGCCACGGGTGACTCGGCCGATACCGGCCGAGCAGGAGGACGAGCTGCGGGCGTTCTGCAATCTGGTCGCGAGGCGGACGCCTCGAGGCGGCGAGACCGCCTGGGCCCTGTCCCGGTTCGAGATGGGATGCGAGCGGCTGGCGCCGTTCGAGGCGCTGACCGACTACCTGCTGGCGCTGAGGGCGCTGCTCGAGCCCGAGGGACCGGCCAGCGGGCGCCTGGCGGGCCGGTTGGCCGCGATCTGCGCCAAGCCGGAGGACCGCGCGGCGGTCGCCGAGCGGACGGCCCACGCGATCTCGCTCGAGCGCGCGGTGATCGCTGGGCTTGCCCCCGCCCAGCCCGGCGTGGACGCGCTCGTCGACGAGCTCTCCGGGCAGCTGCGGGCGCTGCTGAGAGACGTGCTGTGCGGCCACCTCGAGCCCGATCTGTGCACCCTCGCCGACGACCTGCTGGCGCAAACGGCGGCCTGAGTAGCGAGTCCCATCGCCGGCGCCGGTCGCGCTAGGCTTGACCTCAGACCGCTCCCTACTCGGTCCCGCGTGCGGGGCCGGGAGTGTCTTGCCGCCAGGCTCGACAACATAAGTCCTGGGGCTCTAATGCAGTCAGGGGGAGCGCGATCGCAGCTTCGAGCGGGCGTCCAGCCCGCTCGTGCTGTTTTTGGGGAGTCGCGGTGATTTTGGGGTTTTGATGGGCTGGGCGGGCAGTTATGCTCAGCACGTGTCACCTTCAGCCGCCGAGCCTGCCGTCGCACCGAACGTCCATCCGGGTTGTGTGAACATGCCCCGGATCAACGACGACGGATTCGAGGAGCTCTGCCATCTGGTCACGGAGCAGGACCCGGACACCGCTCTGTGCGGCAAGGACGTGACCGGCTACCCCTGGGACCCGCCCTGGCCTCGCTGCGAGGCCTGCCTGTCGGTGGCCCGGGGTCAGATGAACTGACCTGGCCCTGATCGGCCCGGGCGAGCGGCGCCGTGAGCGTGTGCGTTTCGGAGCCGACGTTCCCCGGCTGCTACGTGCTGACCAAGGCGATCGGGTAGGGCGTCGCTGCGTCGGGTTGTTGGCGCCGGCGGGGTGGCGCTCCGGCGCTTTGGATAGCGGGACTCGCAGGTCGCCGTCCGTCGGTGAGCATGCATAACGCGCCAAGACAGCGGGAAGCGGCGAACCGTGACGCCTGACGCATGCCCCACGTGCCTGACACGACACGCTCGGCGTCGTCGCGGCGCAGTGTCGGCTCAGCCCGCGGTGTCGTCCTCGTCGTGCGTGGGCGTCTCGGTCTCGCCCTCGGGTTCGCCGTCGTCGTGTGGGAGCGTCTCGGGCGCGGGCTCTGGTTCGGTGGCGTCTTCGTCGTGTGGGGGCGTCTCGGGCGCGGGCTCTGGTTCGGTGGCGTCTTCGTCGTGTGGGGGCGTCTCGGGCGCGGGCTCTGGTTCGGTGGCGTCTTCGTCGTGTGGGGGCGTCTCGGGCGCGGGCTCTGGTTCGGTGGCGTCTTCGTCGTGTGGGGGCGTCTCGGGCGCGGGCTCTGGTTCGGTGGCGTCCTCGTCGCGCCGGGGCGTCTCAGGCGCGGGCTCGGGCTCGGTGGCGTCGTTGTCCTCTGCGCGCGTCTTGGCTCTGCGCTCCTTCCGGTACTTCCACACCCGCCACCCGATCCAGGCGAGGAGAAGCAGCCCGACCGCGATCGCGAAGAACAGCTCGTACCTCGTGGCCGCCCGGTAGATGCTGTCGATGTTGCTGCCCGAGAAGTAGCCGATCGACACCCACAGGGCTACCCAAAGGGCGGCACCGAGCATGTTGAACGGAAGGAACTTCTTCCAGTGCATGCCGGTGATGCCGGCGATGATCCCGTTGGCCTGGCGCAAGCCCTCGACGAAGCGCGCAATCACGATCACCTTGCCGCCGTGGCGGTCGAAGAAGCTCGCGGTCTTGTCCAGGCGCTCGGGGGTGAGCAGGATGTATTTGCCGTAGCGCTCGGCCAGCGGCCGCCCGCCGAAGTGGCCGATCCCGAACCCGACGTTGTCTCCGAGAATCGCGGCGAGGAACGCGATCAGGGCGACCAGCCAGATGTTCAGCCGTCCCGTGCCGGCGTACACCGCCGCGATGATCAGCACGGTCTCGCCGGGCACCGGAACGCCGAAGTCCTCGAGGAACACCAATCCGAGCGAGAGATAGCCGAAGCGATTCAGCGTCGGCTCCAGGCTGTGGAGGACGCCCGGTAGGTGCGACGGGGGCGTGGAGGCCGCTAGCAGCGGATCGAACACGGTGCAGACCCTACCCGCGGGCTTTGCCATGATGGTGCTAGGCGCCGCCGTCAGGCGCCGCCGCCAAAATCCGATTCATCACTGCCGTGAAACTGACCTCGCTGTCCCATGGCGCCGGCTGCGCCTGCAAGGTGCCGGCGGCGCTGCTGGCCCCGATCGTCCGGGCGCTACCGCAGCCGTCGGACCCGAACCTGCTCGTCGGGGTCTCGACCAGCGACGACGCCGGCGTCTACCGCGTGCGCGAGGATCTCGCGCTCGTCCAGACCGTCGACTTCTTCACGCCGATCGTCGACGACCCCTACGACTTCGGCCGGATCGCGGCCACCAACGCGCTGTCGGACGTCTACGCGATGGGCGGGCGGCCGCTGAGCGCGCTCAACCTGGTGGCATGGTCGGTCGAGAACCTCGGCTCCGAGATGCTCGGCGAGGTGCTGCGCGGCGGCGCCGACGTCGTCCGAGCGGCCGGCGCCACGATCGTCGGCGGCCACACAATCGATGATCCCGAGCCGAAGTACGGCCTGGCCGTGACCGGCGTGGTCCATCCGGATGAGGTGATCACCAACGCCGGCGGCCGCGCCGGCGACGCGCTCGTGTTGACCAAGCCGGTCGGCGCCGGCGCGGTCACCACCTCGCTGAAGAAAGGGCTCGTCAGCGAGACGGTGCTGGCCGGCGCGGTCGCGGTCATGACCGACCTGAACGCGATGGCCGCCGCGGCGGCCCACGCGGCGGGCGCCCACGCGATGACCGACGTGACGGGCTTCGGACTGCTCGGTCATCTGCACGAGCTCGCGCTGGCGAGCGGGGTGTCCGCGGAGGTCGAGGCGGCGGCCGTGCCGGCGATCTCCGGCGCGCTCGAGCTGCTCGAGGACGATCGCGCGGTCGCCGGCGGGAGCCGCAACAACCGCCGGTACGCCGAGGAGTTCGCCACGTTCGACCCCGGGGTGGACGAGGTGCACCGGCGGCTCGTGACCGACGCGATGACCTCCGGCGGGCTACTCGTGGCGCTCGACCCGGCGCGCGCCGGCGAGGTGCGTGGGACGGTGATCGGCCGGCTGTTCGAGGGCGAGCCGGGGACGATTCAGGTCGTTTGAGCGGCGCGCTCCAGGTCCTCGCGTGAGGCCACTCCGAGCAGCCGCCCCTCCGGGGTGGTGACGATCGCCCAGCGCAGATCCTTTTCGGCGAGCTGCCTGGCTACGTTCTCGGCGGACCGGTGCGGACGGAACGTCTTCGGCCCGGGCTCCGCGACCTCTCCGACAGGGTCTTCAGAACTGGCGTCCAGGGCGCTGGCCCGAACCCGCCCGAGCAGGGTGCCGTCCTCGCTCGTAACTAGCCCGAACGGGTATGGAGAACGCTCGATCGACTTGCGGACATCGGTCGCGCGGTCGGTCGGGCCGCATCGGACGACGTCGCCGCGCATGAGGCGTCCCACGGTCGGCGGGTCGGGGTCCTCGCCCTCGACCTCGAGGTTGTGGGCGAGCCAGTCGACCTTCCCAGGCACGTAGTCGTAGACGTCCGCGAACCCAAGTGTTTCGAGCCGGCACGCGGCTCGTGCGCTGAGGTCTCAGAGCGAGTCCCAGCAATACACGACCACTGGCCGGGTGTGATCGAGCACCGCGATGTGCTGCTCGTCGAGCTGACGCAGCGGAAGATTGATCGCGCCGGGAAGATGCGCCGGGGCGTAGTCGTCCGCGGGCAGCACTTCGACCACCTGCGCGCCGCGATCGATCAGTTCCTGCAGTCGTTCCAGCCAGATCGCCGTTGCCATGGTGGCGTCACGGTAGTCCGGCGATGGCGTCGGCGAGGATCGCCTGTGTCGCCTGGAGCGCCTGCGGGATCACGTGTGTGTCCGCGAGGAGCGGCATGAAGTTCGTGTCGCCGTTCCAGCGCGGAACCACGTGCAGATGCAGGTGATCGGCGATCCCCGCTCCCGCTATCTTGCCGAGGTTGAGGCCGACATTGAATCCATCCGGGCTCATCGCCTGCCGTATGGCGAGGATCGAACGGCGGGCCAGGCGCATCGTGTCGAGCATCTCCTCCTCGTCCAGCTCCTCGAACGCACCGATGTGGCGCGCCGGCGCGACCATCACGTGGCCGGGCGCGTACGGGTACACGTTGAGGATCGTGATGCATCGCTCGGTGCGATCGATGGGCGCATGCGTCGGGTCGGTGTTGTCCGAGGACGCCGCGGCGCAGAAGATGCACTCCCCGTCCTTGGGCCCCGTCACGTATTCGATGCGCCACGGCGCCCACAGAGGCCGCTCACCCATGACGGACCAGCGTAGCGGCGCGCGGCATGCGAGCCTTCACTCGTGTTCCACGTCGAGCTGCGCCAGTTCCCGCATCAGACCCGCACCTTCAACCTCACGCGGGAGGAGTTGGACGAGCGGATTCTCAAACCCTGGATGGCGCGTGAGCCGATCGAGCTGAACGAGTACAAGTGGCTGCCGGACCGGGCCAGCCTGACGATCTACGAAGGACCGCTGCTCGGAGTCGCCGAGATGGGGCTCGGCCGGGGGTGGCAGAACGTCACCCGCGGCGGCCGGGACGTCACCGAGGAGATGCTGATCGAGGCACGGGACGAGAGCGCCACGCTGCCGACGGCCGAGGACTTCAAGGCCGAGATCGCCGCACGCTCCGGCGCCGGGGCGATCTCGATCTCCGGGATCGTCGAGCTCGCCGGCGAGTGGTACCCGCAATCGCGGGTGAGCGAGCGGATCACGGTGTGCGAGCAGGTCGTGTGGGAGCTGCTCCACTCGGTACCGGTCACGCTGTCCCGGCGTGGGGAGTCCGTGCCGGCGTACGAGTGGCAGGCGCTGCTCCTGGCCTGGCCCACGTGGACCGACGACGGCCCCGATGCGGTGTCGCTCGAACCGCTCTAAGTCTAAGCGCCGGCTATGCGACGAGGTCTTCGATCAGCCGCTCGCGCTCGGCCTGCGACGCGAACAGGTAGCGGTGGATGCGCGCCAGACCGTTGATGTCGTGCACGTCGTCGTCGAGCTGGGGCACGAGCAGGAGCCGGCGGGCGTCGAGCGCCGCGCCCAGGCGTGACAGGTTGTGGTCGTCGCGGCTCGCCAGCACGTGGTAGTCGCGGAAGTTGTCGGCGACCCTGCCGGCAAGCGAGGGGGTAAGCGCCCTGGCGAGCGCCGCGCTGAGATCGCGCGGCTCACGATCGCCGTGCAGGTCGTGATGCACGCGGTTGACGATCACGCCGGCGAATGGCAGGCCGTCGTTCGCGAGGCGCTCGCTGAACCAGATCGCCTCGTCGACTGACTCGCGCGCGGCCGAGGTGACGAGCACGAACGCGGTGGTGTCGGCCCGGAGCAGCTGCTCGACCTGGGCCGCGCGCTGGCTGAAGTCGTTAGTCATGTCGCCGAGCAGCCCGAAGAACACCGTCAGGTCGGTGATCAGGTCGATCCCCGTGATCCTGCGAAGGCCGCCGAGCAGCGGCAGCGCGCCTCGCCCCAGGGCGCGGAACCCGACGCCGGTGGGCTTCATGAACGCCTTCAAAGCCTTGCCCTCCAGGAACGAGTTGAGCCGGCCCGGAGCGTCGAGGAACTCGAGCGCGTTGCGCGACGGCGGCGTGTCCAGCACGAGCACGTCGAACTCGTTCGCCTGATCGAGCTCGTAGAGCTTGGCGATCGCGGTGAGCTCCTGCGAGCCGGAGACTGCGGTCGACAGCTCGCGATACACGCGGTTGGCCTTGATCTCCTCGGCCCGTCCCGGATCCGGCGCGATCCGCTCGATCAGCTCGTCGAAGGTCCGCTTGGGGTCGAGCATCATCGCCCACAGCTCGCCCTTGACCTCGATCGGCCCCGAGGCCAGCCGAGCGGGCTCGACGCGGCGGGGCTCGTTCTCGAGCTCCTCGAGGCCGAGTGCGTTGGCCAGGCGGTTCGCCGGGTCGATCGTCACGACTGCCACCTTGGCGCCGCGGGCCGCCATCCCCAGCGCGATCGCGGCCGACGTCGTGGTCTTACCGACGCCGCCCGAGCCGGCGCACACGCACACGCGCTTGCCGTCGAGCATCTCGGCCACGTTCATAGGGCCTCCTCGAGTGCGTCGGCCAGAACCGCGAGCTCGGCGACGCCCAGATGCTCGGCGAACACGTACGGAAGCTCGGCGAGGCGGCCGTCGACGCGCTCGCGGAGGCGGTCGCGCTGCTCGCGCTGTGTCGCCGCCCGGGCGTGCTCGGACAGCGCCGCTCTGAGCGCGGAGCGGGCCAGCTGCGAGCGGGTCTTCGACAGCGCGGCGGCCAGCTCGGCGATCTCGGCCGCCTCGAACCGAGCCGGGTAAAGCGCGTTGACGATCACGAGGTCGAGCGCCAGCTCGTCCTTGGCGAGCTCGTCGACCAGCATCATCGTCTCGTTGACCGGCATCTCCTCGGGGGTCGCGACCGCGATCACGCCGGTGAACTCGGGGTTGGCGATGGTGTCGGCGATCGTCTGGCCCTGATGAGCGATCGGGCCCACCCGGGCGATGTCGGCGAACGTCTTTGGCGTGCGCAGCAGCCCGACGCCGTGTCCGGTCGCCGGGGCGTCGACGATCACCAGGTCGTACGGAGCGGCACCGCGGGTCCGGCGGTCGAGCTGTGCGAGCTCCCACACCTTGCCGATGCTGAGCAGCTCGCGCATCCCGGGCGTGGCCATCGCGAACGCCTGGAACAGGCGGCTCGAGCCGAGGGCCTGGCCGAGCGTGCCCGCCTTGACGCGCAGGTACTCCTCCATCGCCTGCTGCGGGTCGATCGAGATCGTGAACAGCCCCGGCTCGAGCTCCTTCTCTCGAAATTGCTCTCGCTCGGTGTCGAACAACCCCTGAATCCGGTTCTGGCTCGCGAGCTCGGCGACGATCGTACGCAGTCCCTGGCGGGCGGCGAGCAGGCCGAGCGCGATCGCCACGGTCGACTTGCCGACGCCCCCTTTGCCGGTGACGAACACGAGGCGTTTGTCCAGAAGTGCGGGCACCGCACTCGAAAATAGCGGGGCGACCCGAGAGGATTCCGCCCGGCTTCTGCGAATACTCGGGCGATATGAGCCACGTGATCGCGTTCGCCAACCAGAAAGGTGGCGTCGCCAAGACCACGACTACGCTCAACCTCGCAGTGGCATTCGCCGAGGAAGGGCATCGGGTCCTGTGCGTCGACATGGATCCCCAGGGCAACCTGACGATGTCTCAGGGCATCGACCCGGACACGCTCGAGAAGTCGATGTACGACGTGCTCGTGCATCACATCTCGATCCGTGAGGTGATCCGCAAGCGGGAGGTCGACGTGGCGTGCTCGTCGATCGATCTGGCCGGCGCGGAGATCGCGATGTCGACGATGATCGGTCGCGAGCGCTCGCTACAGAAGGCGTTGAAGCCGGTCGAAGACGACTACGACTTCGTGTTCATCGACACCCCGCCGAGTCTCGGGCTGCTGACGATCAACGCGCTGACCGCGGCGCACAAAGTGATCGTCCCCGTGCAATGCGAATATCTGTCGATGCGCGGCCTGGTCCAGCTTCAGAACACGCTGGCGATGATCCGCGAGAACCTGAACCCGGACGTCGAGATCGAGGGCATCCTCCCGACGCTCGTCGACACGCGAACGTTGCACGCCAAGGAGGCGATCGAGCTGCTGGAGGAGAACTTCGGGGACCGAGTGTTCGCGTCGCGGATCCGCAAGACGATCCGGTTCGCCGAGGCACCTGTGAAAGGGATGTCGGTCCTGAAGTACGATCCTGACGGTTTGGCCGCACACGCCTATCGGCAGCTCGCGAAGGAGGTCCTGTCCAATGCCAAGCGCTAAGCGCGCGAGTATGCGCGAGGGACCACTCGCGGCCCTGTTCCGGAAGACCGCTGAGGACACGGACGACCGTGGCGAGCGGCAAGCATCGCCGCCGGCGCCGCAGTCCAAGCCTGAGTCCTCGGCGGCGGCCGAGAAGCAGTCGGCGCCGTCTGCCCCACCCGAGCCCGAGGTCGAGGAGCCGCGGATCCCGCTGCCGCACGAGCGTCTCCGCCACGCCTTCTCGGCCGACATCCCCGAGAACTTCCTCGACCGGCCGGCGCCACCTGCCCCCTCCGAGCCGGTGGCGAGCGAGCCCCAGCACGACGTCTACGCGCGGGCGACCCGCGACGAGCCGGTCTCCGAGCGGCCGGCCGGCGGTCCGGTCATCCGCGTGGTCGGCGTCGGCGGCGCCGGCGTCAACGCGATCAACCGGATGGTCGAGGCCGAGATCGAGGGCGTCGAGTTCCTCGCCATCAACACCGATCTTCAGTCGCTGCAGCAGTCGGCCGCGCACGAGACCCTTCACATCGGGGACTCGATCACGCACGGGCTCGGCTCGGGCTCGAACCCGGAGCTCGGGCGCGCCGCGGCGCGCGAGGAGTACGACCGGCTCAAGGCGATGCTGCGCGGCTCGGACATGGTGTTCATCGCCGCCGGGGCCGGCGGCGGAACCGGCACCGGCGCGGCGCCGATCGTGGCGCAGATCGCCCGCGAGCTCGGCGCGCTTACCGTCGGGATCGTCACGCGTCCGTTCCAGTTCGAAGGGACTCGTCGCCGCGACCAGGCCGAGGCGGGGATCGCCGACCTGGCGGACGAGGTCGACACGCTGATCGTCGTCCCCAACAACCGGCTGCTGTCGGTGCTCGAGCGCAACGTCTCGATGGTCGACGCGTTCCGCGTCGCCGACGACGTGCTTCGCCAGGGCGTGCAGGGGATCTCCGACCTGGTAACGCTCCCAGGGCTGATCAACCTCGACTTCGCCGACGTGCGGACGATCATGTCGGGCGCCGGCACCGCGCTGCTCGGCATCGGCATGGGCACCGGCGACCGGAGGGCGATCGAGGCGGCCGAGCGGGCCGTGGCCTCGCCGCTGCTCGAGACGAGCATGGAAGGCGCGCGCTCGATCCTGCTGTCGATCACCGGCGGCCCGGACCTGTCGCTGTGGGAGGTCAACGAATCGGCCAAGGCCGTTGCCGAGGCCGCCCATCCCGACGCGAACATCATCTTCGGGGCGATGGTCGACGAGAAGCTCGAGGACCACGTCTGGGTCACGGTGATCGCCACCGGCTACGGCGACGCGCGTGTCCGCCCCCGCGAGCTCGGCCGTGCGACGCGCGGCTCGGAGCGCGGCGCCGACCGTGCACAGGGGCTTCGGGAGCCGGCCGGCGAGCCTCGGGTGAGTCGCGGCCGCCCCGCCCGGCAGCGCAGTGGTTCAGCGGAACTGGACGTCCCCGAGTTCATCCCCCGCCGCTGACGGGCGATAACCTGCGCCTCGCGGCGTCCTCGGTCGCTCGTGTGCGTCCGCACACGTCACTCCCCGCGTCCTTACCATGCTTGGTTCTAGCCCGCCAGCGGGGCCGTCCGTAGTGGCCGAGCCCCTCGGCGTGATCGCCGCCGGCCATCCTGTGTGCGCGCGGGTAGGTGCGGATGCCATGGTGGGCGGTGGCAACGCGGTGGACGCGGCGCTCGCGGCGATGCTCGCCTCGTTCGCGTGCGAGCCGTTGCTGACCAGCCTCGGCGCCGGCGGCTACATGCTCGTGGTCGAGCCCGGGGAGGAGCCGGTGCTGCTCGACTTCTTCGTCGAGGCTCCCGGGCGCGGCGCCCACGCGGGCGCGCTGGCGACGCTCGTGCCGGTGAGCGTCTCGTTCGGCGACGCGATCCAGGTGTTCAACATCGGCCCCGCCTCCGTTGGGACCTACGGGATGGCCGCGGGCGTGTGCGAGGCGTCGTCGCGGTTCGGCCGGATCCCGCTTGCCGAGCTGGTCCGGCCGGCGGTGAACCTCGCCCGTGACGGCGTCGAGCTCAACCGGCCGCAGGCGTACGTGGTCGAGATCCTGGCTGGGATCGTGACCTCGACGCCGGAGTGCTCGGCGCTGTTCGCGCCCGCCGGGCGCGTGGCCCAGGCCGGCGACGTCGTCCGCCAGCCGGAGCTGGCCGACGCGCTCGAGCGGCTCGGCGCCGAGGGGGCCGCGCCGTTCTACTCGGGCGACATCGCCGCGGCCATCGTCGACTGGCTCTCGGAGCGCGGCGGGATCATCAGCGCCGAGGATCTCGCCGCCTACCGGGTGGTGTCCCGCACCCCGATCCGGGCGTCGTACCGCGGGCGCGAGGTGGTCACCAATCCACCGCCCTCGGCGGGCGGGATCCTGATCGCCCACGCGCTGTCCCTGCTCGACTCGGAAGCCGGACCCACCCACCCGCCGGACGTGGAGCGGGTCGTGGAGACGATGGAGCGGACCCAGGCCGAGCGCACGCCCGAGTTCATCGAGGGACTGGACGATCCGGAGTTCGTCAAGCGGTTCTTGGCGCGGCGCTCTTCGCTCGGGTCGACCACGCACGTCGCGGTTCTCGACCGGGAGGGCTGGGCGTGCTCGGTCACGTGCTCAAACGGGTCGTGCTCGGGCGTGGTCGTGCCCGGCACCGGGGTGCATCTGAACAACATGCTCGGGGAGCAGGACCTGAACCCACTCGGCTTCCACCGCCATCCGCCCGGACGGCGGATGCCGAGCATGATGTCGCCGACCGCGGTGCTGCGGGAGGGCGCGCCCGAGCTGGTGCTGGGCAGTGCCGGCTCGAACCGGATCCGCTCGGCGATCCTCCAGACGATCATCCGCGTGATCGACGACGGCCTCGAGGCGGGCGAGGCCGTCCAGGCGCCCAGGGTGCACTTCGAGGACGGGATCGTGTACGCCGAGCCGGGGATCGACACCGGCACGCTCGAGCGCGCCGGCCGGGCAATAGGCCGGTTCAGGGAGCTCAACCTGTTCTTCGGCGGCGTGCAGGCGGCGGTCCGCGATCGCCACGGCCGGTTCTCGGGCGGGGGCGATCCCCGGCGTGGCGGGGCAGCGCTGGTAGTTTCGGCTGAATGAGGTCTCGCGCAGCGGTCGTGCTCGTTCTTGCTGCGTTCGTGACGGGGTGCGGCTTCGAAGTGCAGGAGCCCGATCTGTTCCTGGTGACGCGGACAGGCGCCCAGGCTAAGAGGTTGTCGCTGCTCGTCAACGACGATGGCACGATCTCGTGCGACAAGGGCAAGCCGAAGAACCTGCCCGATCCGCTACTGCTCCAGGCGCGCGACCTGGCGACCAACCTCAACGCCGACGTGAGCGCCAAACTGCGGTTCCCGGCAAGCGCGCGGAGCGTGTACACGTACACGGTGAAAGTGCAGAACGGCACTATGTCTTTTCCTGACACGGCCGGTTTATCGCGCAAGGAATTGTCGGATTTGGAGTTGTTTGTAGTACATGCCGCCGCGAATCCCTGCGACCTAAGTTCTTGAAGAACTTCTTAGCCTTACCGCTCGGTTAGAACGACCGCTACCGTCCACGCTCGTGATCAACGTCGCCGCCACCGCGGCCCACATGACGACCTTCGAGGCGATCGTGCTTGGGGTGCTCCAGGGCGTAACGGAGCTGTTCCCGATCTCGAGCCTCGGCCACACGGTCATCTTCCCGCACCTGTTCGGGTGGAACGACATCGTCTCCTGGCAGTCCGAATCCGAATCGCCCTGGCTCGCGTTCGTGGTCATGCTCCACGTGGGCAGCGCGGTCGGGCTGTTGATCTACTTCTGGCGAACGTGGCTAGAGGTCATCGGGGCATTTTTCGCGACGCTCCGTAAGCGCAGGGTCGAGACCTCGACCGAGCGGCTGGCGTGGCTGATCATCGTCGCGACGATCCCGGTCGGCATCCTCGGCCTGCTCCTCGAACATCCGATCCGGGTGGCGCTGGCCAAGCCGCTCGCGGCGTCGATCTTCCTGGTCATCAACGGCTTCATCTTGCTCGGCGCCGAGCGGTTCCGAAGGCGCGCCGACGTGCGCGCGCTCGCCGCCCGCGAGGGGATGAAGCGCGACGGCGGCCGGCGGCTCGACACGCTCGAGTACAAGGAGGCCGGCGTGATCGGGTTCGCCCAGAGCTTCGCGCTGATCGCCGGCCTCAGCCGCGACGGCATCTGCATGGCCACCGGCCTGGTGCGCGGGCTCGACAACGAGGACGCGGCTCGGTTCGCGTTCCTGCTCGCGACGCCCCCGATCCTGGCCGCCGGCCTGTTCAAGTTCAGCGATCTGACCGGGTCGCTGGGAGCGGGTATCCGCGGCGACGCGGTGATCGCGGCAGTGGCGGCGGCGATCACCGCGGTCTTCACGGTGCACTTCCTGATGCGCTACTTCAAGACGCGCACGCTGACCCCGTTCGGGATCTACTGCATCGTGTTCGGGGCGGCGATGGTCATCTACAACGCCTAGCTAGGCGCTTCGCCTGACACCTGACGGGCTTCACTCAACGGCCTCGAGTGAAGCCGTCAGGCGTCTAGGCTTGCGCCTCAGCTGGCCCCGAACCGGACCTTGCCGTTAGAGCGGGCGCGCTCCTGGACCTTGTCGACCAGCTCGAGCCGCTTGATCGCGGCCCGGAACAGGCGCGTCACGAGCCGCAGCCGGGCGTTCTCGGAGCGCATGTCGAGCAGGCCCTGCTTGGCGTCGAGGCCGAAGTCGACGGTGGCGGCCATCGCATACGCGGTCATCCCGGCCAGCTCCTCGGGATCGGGCTCGCGATCGGTGGCGCGCTTGAACAGCTCGGCATACGCCTCGTGGGCGCCCTTGATGAGCTCCGCGTCGGCCTCGTCGTCGCGGTCCTCGACGAACTCGATCACGCCGGCCGGATACGGGAGGTGGCCCTGGCGCTCGAGCACGCGAAACGGTCTCGTGCCGCGGACGACCAGGTTCATCCGGCCGTCGTCCATCCGCTCGAGCACCTGGTCGATCGCGCAGGCGCAACCCACCTCCCGCAGGCCGTCGTCGGACAGCCAGACGATCCCGAACTCGCGCTGCTGGCCGATGCACGCGTCGATCATCGTCTTGTAGCGCTCCTCGAAGATGTGGAGCGGAATCATCTCCCCGGGCAGCGCCACGATGCCGAGGAGGAACAGTGGGAACTCGGGCGAGGGGCCTTCGGGCACTGCCCTGTGAGTCTAAGGGTCCGCGTCGCGGGCCCTAGGGTCGCCGGCCGGTGACGAGCAGGTTGTAGAAGATCGCCGGGGGCAGCAGCGGCTCGAGCAGCCGCTCGTCCAGCCGCTGAAGGAGCAGGTAGCCGCGGAACGCGTACTGGCGCCACAGCATCGGCACGTCGTCGGGATTGGCGGTCGCCTCGAGCGCGCGGTTGAACCAGCCGAACCAGTTCGCGACCAGCTCCTCGCCCCGCACCCGGACGTCGGCGAAACCGGCGGCGCGCGCGAGGCGGACGAGATCGTCGGGGGCGAACGCGTGGATGTCGACCACCTTCTCGAGCCGGTGATCGGCGCCGTTCTCAGCCCCGGCGTCGGGGGGCGGCAGCGCGCCGGCTCGCAGCGCGCAGCGCCATGCCGGCGCGAGTGCGACCGCGCTGCGCTTGGGGATCGACGCGATCCGATCGCCGACGCGCGACGGCTCGCCGGCGAAGACGATCCGTCCGCCGGGCTCGAGGACCCGATGGAACTCGGAGAACGCTCGCTCGAGGTCGGGGAGGTGGTGCAGCACCGCGTGGCCGAGCACGAGGTCGAAGCTTGCGGCTCCGAACGGCAGCGACTCGGCATCGGCCCGGAGGCTGTTCACCGTCAACCCCAGACGCTCGGCGTTTGTGGCCAGCGTGCGCACCATCCCCGGCGAGATGTCGGTGCACGTCGCCTGTCGGACGACTCCCGCCCGCATCAGGTTGAGGCTGAAGTAGCCGGTCCCCGCGCCGACCTCGAGCGAGCGCTCGAAGCCCCCGTCGAGCGCCGAGCCGAGCAGCTTGCGAAGCTTGCCGACCACCTGACCCTGGCCGACCTCGCCGAAATCGATCCCCCACTTCGAGTCGTAGCTCTCGGCGGCGACGTCGTGATAGCGGGTATTGACGTTGCGGATCTCGTCCGCGCTCCGGATCGCCTCGCTCCGCAGTGCCTCCATCGCGGTGCCACATTACCCTAGGGCTCGCGCCGGTGAGCCTCTACGTCCAACAGAACCAACCTCCGGGAGTCCCTCCGCTCGAGTTGACGGGAGAGCGCACGCTGCCGGACGTGCCCGCCGAGAACTACTGGTATCGCCGGCATCTGGTGGTGTATGAATGGATCGCCGCGCAGGTTGCCGGCGGGGTCGTGCTCGACATGGCGTGCGGCGAGGGCTACGGGTCGGCCGTGCTGGCCCGCTCGGCCGGCCGCGTCGTCGGCGTCGACGGCAATCCCGAGGCATACGAGCATGCCCGGCTGCGGTACACGGATCCGAACCTGTCGTTCGAGTGGGGGGCGGTGGACACGTTCGGCGAGCCGGCCACGTACGACGCGGTCGTGTTCCTCCAGACGATCGAGCACGTGATCGACCCGCCGGCGGTGCTCGCGCACTTCAACCGGATCCTGAAGCCGGGCGGCGTCGCTTACGTCTCGACCCCGAACGTGCTGAAGCTGGCGCCGGCGGGGCAGGCCAAGTCGGACAACCCCTGGCACCTGCGGGAGTACCGGGCCTCGGAGTTCGGAGAGCTGTGCCGCGGCACGTTCGAGCACGTCCAGATGCTCGGCCTGTTCCATGCGCGCAAGCTCCGCGTGCACGAGATCGCGCTCGCGCTCGGCTGGGATTCGGTCCACCGGCGCCTCGGGGTGACCGATGCGTTCTACAGCCGCTTCACGCCTGCGATCGCCAGCAGCGACTTCGCGCTGCGGACCGAGCGGCTCGACCGGGCGCTGGACTTCCTGGCGGTCTGCCGGAACGAGTGAACCGGCCGCATCGGGCGATGGCGGGCGCATGGCCTGTGTCCCCCGAAACAAAAATATTGGTCAATTGACATCCGGCCCGTTTCTGGAGCCGCCCGCAGCGCTACCCCCAGCGGAAGGTTTTCGGGGCTTTGCGCATTCGGATCAGCCGGGCGGGCGCGCCGGCGACGACCGCGTTCGTCGGCACGTTCGCGGTGACCACGGAGCTGGTGCCGATCACGGCGTTGTCGCCCACCGACACGCCCCGCAACAGGCACGCCCCGTAGCCGATCCACACGTTGTGGCCGACGTCGACGTCGCGCTTGTAGATCCCCTGCTCGCGGATCGTGCGCTCGACGTCCGCCGTAGCGTGGTCGAAGTCGATCATCATCACGCGGTCGGCGATGATGCACTCGCGGCCGATCGAGATGTGCTGGTAGGCCGAGAACGTGCACTCCTGCCCGAGCACCGACTTGGCGCCGATCGACAGCTCCCCCTCGTGCACCCGAACCTTGCAACGGTGGCCGATCCACGACCAGCGTCCGAGGCTTACGCAGGCATCGCGGCCGATCTCGAACTTCACCCCTGGGCACACGAAGCACAGACCCTCGGTCTTCAGCCGGCCGCGCCAGCGCAGCTTCAGCCACAGCCAGCGCGCGACCAGCACCGCGTAGCCCGGCCGCAGCATGTGGTGCGTACGGGCGAAGCGCAGGAACGCCAGCGGCCCGCCGTGCAGCGGCGGCGGGCCGGAGCGGACCAGCGGCGGGATTGAAATTGGATCCGGCCCGCCCCGCCTCCGCTCGAGCTGCTCGGTGCTCACCGACTGCACCGCAGGATCGTACCCCTGACATGATTGCCGGTCATGTCAGGCGCCACCGAATCACTCGCCGAACGCCTTCTCGCCGGCGACCGTCGGGCGCTCGCCCGTGGTATCTCGCTGGTCGAGAATGACGATCCCGAGGGCTGGGCGCTGGTCAAGGAGGTCTATCCGCAGACCGGCCGCGCCGCGGTGCTCGGGTTCACCGGGCCGCCCGGGGCCGGGAAGTCGACCCTGCTCGGGGCGCTGATCAAGCTCGAGCGCGCGCGTGAGCGGACCGTCGCCGTCCTGTCTATCGACCCGAGCTCGCCGTTCACCCACGGGGCGCTGCTCGGCGACCGGATCCGCCTGTCCGACCACTTTCTCGACCCGGGCGTGTTCATCCGCTCGATGGCGACCCGCGGCGCGCTCGGCGGGCTGAGCGAGGCCTCGCTCCAGGCGGCGCTGCTGATGGACGCCTCCGGGCGCGACGTGAT
Organism: uncultured Solirubrobacterales bacterium; assembly: GCA_963836715.1. Classification (GTDB taxonomy): domain Bacteria; phylum Actinomycetota; class Thermoleophilia; order Solirubrobacterales; family Solirubrobacteraceae; genus Palsa-465. Next base: position 507,417 of record CAWIKH010000006.1, on the reverse strand, counting down.
CCTGCTCGAAACGGTCGGCGTCGGCCAGGCCGAGGTCGACGTGATCGACCACGCCGACACGGTCGTGCTCGTGCTGATGCCCGGCTCGGGCGACTCGATCCAGGCGCTCAAGGCGGGTGTCATGGAGATCCCCGACGTGATCGTGATCAACAAGGCCGACCACCCACTGACCGACACGATGATGCGCGAGATCAAGAACGTGCTCGCGCTCGGTCCCCATGACGGCTGGAGGGTCCCGATCCTCAAGACCGAGGCGGTCCGGGGCGAGGGGGTCGAGGAGCTGGCCGAGAAGCTCGCCGAGCATCACGCCTACGTCGAGGCCGAGGGGACGCTGTCCGAGCGCCGGCGCCGCAACCTCCTCAACGAGGTGCTGGCGCTCGCCACCTACCGGATGCGCCGCGAGCTCGAGGCCTCGCTCCGGGCGGATCCCGAGGTGCAGGAGCTGCTCGACCGCGTGGTCGCGCGCGAGATCGATCCCGCCAGCGCGGCCAGCACCGTGCTCGAGCGCCGCGCCGCGGATCTCGCGCGATGAGCGCCGCGCTCGCGCCGCCGTTCGTCGTCGCCGCACTCCTGCTGTGCGTGGCGGGGGCCTCGAAGCTGCGCGCACCGGCCGTTGCCGCGGCGGCGCTCCGGACGAGCCCCTGGGTGATCCGCGCGCTGGCCGCCGGCGAGGTGGCGCTCGGCCTCGCGGGCGCCGTGGATCCAATGCCCGCCCTGGGGGTCGCGCTGGCGATCGCCTACGCGCTGTTCGCGGCGGTGGCTGCCGTCCTCATGCGCCGTCGCGTGGCGTGCGGATGCTTTGGAGAGGACGACTTTCCGGTGTCCGCCGGCCACTGGATCGCCAGCGCGCTGCTGGGGACGCTGGTGCTGGCCGCGGCGGTCGCCGGCCCCCGCGGCCTCGGCTGGCTGCTGGAACGGCCGGCGCCGCAGGCGGTGGCGCTGCTGATCGGGATCGCCGGCGGGCTGTACGCGACCGTGCTCGTGTACACGGTCGTGCCGCGCGCCTGGGGGGCGTGGGAGCGGCCATGAGCGCCGGCGACCATCTCCTGTCGCGGCTCGGAGGGCTGCTCGAGCGGCGAACCTCCCGGCGCGGCGCGCTGGCGCGGGCGGCGGTCGCGGGCTCGGCGTTCGCGGTGGCGCCGGCTCGCTACCTGATCCGGCCTGGCACGGCGTGGGCGGTGCTCCGGCCCGAGCACTGCGCCAAGGGCAGCAAGTGCACCGACGGCTACACGGCGTTCTGCTGCGAGATCGAGAACGGGAACAACGCCTGCCCGCCCGACACCTACATCGCGGGCTGGTGGAAGTGCACGAGCTACCGCGGGAACGGCCTCTGCCATGAGGCGGGGGTGCGGTATTACATCGACTGCAACCGGGTCCCGGGCACGGTCTTCCCGGGCGGCTGCCAGTGCGCCCACGGCGACTGCAGCCACCGCGCGGTCGACTGCAACCACTTCCGCTACGGGCAGTGCAACACCCAGATCGCCGGCACGACCGAGGTCGTCTGCCGGCTGGTCGTGTGCCAGAACCCCGCCACCTTGCCCTCGATGAACTGCAACGGGACCGAGATGGTCGACAACCGGACATGCACCCACAACAACCCCTGCCTCGAGGGCTTGGGGATGCAGCTCCCGGGAGGAGGCGGGGCGTAGGTGGTCGCGCTCGTATCGGTCGAGACGGTGCTGCTGGTACTGCTGATCGTGCTCGTGGCCGCGCTGCTGCGAAGCCACGCCGAGATCCTCCGGCGGCTCGGCCCGGAAGGCCAGGCGCCACGCTTGCCGGAGCCGCCGGCGGCTGCACGCGGCGAGATGATCGCGCCGGAATTGGCCGGAGTCACGCCGACCGGCGACGCGGTCAAGCTCGGTTTCAGCGGAGCGCCGACGCTGCTGGCCTTCCTGAGCAGTGGGTGCACGAGCTGCGCCCGGTTCTGGGAGGTCCTTGGCGACCGTTCGGCCTTGCCGGGCGCGCGGAACGTGATCGTGACCCGCGGCCCCGACCGCGAGCAGCGCTCGAAGCTCCGCTCGCTGGCGCCGCCCGGGGTCCCGGTGCTGATGTCCGCGCGGGCCTGGGAGGATTATGCGGTCCCCGGGTCGCCGTACTTCGTGCTGGTCGAGGGCGGCGAGATCCGCGGCGAGGGCGTCGCGACGACATGGGACGCGCTGGCGTCGCTCGTCGCCGATGCAGTCGAGGAGCAGCGCGAAGAGCCTGACCTCGAGGCGCGACTCGCGGCTGCCGGCGTCGGGCCGGAGCACCCCAGCCTGTATCCGGAGGGCCGGCGCTGAGCGCATTGCTGGTCCTCGGTTGCGCGGCTGCGGTCACCGCCGCGGTGGCGTCCGCGTGGTCCCCGTGAGGCGAGTCGATGCTCGCGAGCATCACCCCGCTCGGAGAGCGGGGCCGGCATTCCAACTGGTGGGTGACGGTGACCGCGTTCCTGATCGGCGCCACCGCGGCGTCGATCGGCGCCGGCGCGGCTCTCGGGGCGCTCGGCTCGGTCGCGCTCACGGAGCGCCCCCGGTTGGCGGTGCTGCTGGCGGCGATTGGAGCTGCGATCGTGCTCGACGGCCTGCCCTTCGCGGTTCCCGGGCCTCGGCGGCAGGTCGACGAGCGATGGCTCGACCGGTATCGAGGCTGGGTGTACGGCGCCGGCTACGGTACGCAGCTCGGGCTCGGCGTGACCACGATCGTGGCGAGCGCTGCGACCTATGTGGCGCTCCTGGCGGCGTTCCTAACGGCGAGCCCCGCGGCCGGCGCGATCGTGCTGGGCTGCTTCGGCGCGGTCCGTGGCCTCACCCCGCTGGCGGCGGCCGGCGTGCAGAGTCAGCGCCAACTGCTCGAGTTCCACCGTGCGCTGGCGCGGTGGCGAGTCGGGGCTCGATGGGGCCCGGTGGCGATCCAGGCCGGGATGCTCGTCCTCGCGATCGCGCTGTCGTGAGCATGCTCGAGGCGCACGGACTGCGGATCGAGCTGCCGCGAGGTTGGAGTGGGCGGATGTTCAGGCGCCCGGCGGGCGGGGCCACGCTGCACGCCGGCGACTTCGAGCTCCCGCTCGACGACGGCGAGTTCGGCGACCAGAGCACCGCGGTGATGCCGCCCGGCGCCACGTTCCTGGCCCTCACCGAGTATCGGCCGGGCGCCGGCCTCGAACCCGGGAGGGGGCTGTTCGCCCCGCGCCGTATCCCGACGGGGCTCGACCCAACCAGCTTCAGCGCGAGGGGCATGGCCCACCCCCGGACGGGCCAGCTCGGACGGCAAGAGTTCTTCACGGCCGCGGGGCGGCCGTTCTGTCTGTACGTCGTGATCTCCGGCGCCCGGACCGAACGGCGCCGGCAGCTCGCGACCGTCGCCGTCGTGCTGCGGTCGCTGCGGATCAGCTCGTGACGTCAGTGCCGGTGTAGCGCGCGGAGTCGTGGCCGAGGACGATCACGCACCGGGTCAGGTTCAGGCGGGACTTGTTGACGTAGGTCGCGCTGATCTGCTGCGCGAGCACCGTCCCGTCCGGTGCCGTCGTGGTCGCGGTGACCTGCACGTTGATCGTGAACGGGACCTCCTCGCCCGGGCCGTAGACCGTCCCGGCGCACTTGAGCGGCGCGAAGAAAAGGCCGGTGCCCGAGTAGTGGCCGGGGGTGCCCTGAGTCAGGATCAGCGTGTCGCCGGCATTGGCGCGCCCGCGGAACAGGCGGACCTGCGCGCACGGCCCGGTGACGCACAGGGGCGTGAACGTCCACGTCCGCAGCACGACCTCGCCGACCTGCTCGCCGCGGACGTCGTGGGCGGCGGTCACCCGTCCGGTCAGCTGGAAGGTGCCCGCCACGCGCGATTGGATCGGAGCCGGCTGCGCGGCCGCCGCCCCGGCGGCCGCCGCCGGCACCGCGACAACGACCACCGCTACCGCGAGCCGCGCCCGAGCGCTCATGCCCCGAGGGCCCGGGCGATCACCATCTCCTGGACCTCGTCGGTGCCCTCGCCGATCGTCAGGATCTTCGCGTCGCGGTAGAAGCGGCACACCGGGTACTCCTCGATGTAGCCGTACCCGCCGTGGATCTGGACCGCCTCGTCGGCGGCCCGCACGGCCAGGCGCCCGCTCTTGAGCTTGGCCTGGGCGGCGGTCAGCGTGAAGTTCGCGCCCCGGTCCTTGAGGTAAGCGGACTTGTGGACGAGCAGGCGGGTGGCCTCGATCTCGGTCGACATGTTGGCGAGCTTGCTCTGGATCGCCTGGTACTGCGAGATCGGACGGCCGAACGCGCGGCGCTCCTTGGCGTAGGCGAGCGCCTGGTCGAGCGCGCCCTGGGCGAGGCCGACGCCCATCGCGGCGACGCCGATCCGGCCGATGTCGAGCACGTTGAGGAACTGGCGAAGGCCCGCGCCGCGCTGGCCGAGGAGGTTGTCCTGGGGCACGCGGCAGTCGGCGAACGTCAGCGGGCGCGTGTCCGAGGCGTTCCAGCCCATCTTCCGGTAAGGCTCCCCGGGCTCGTAGCCCGGCGTGCCGTTGGGGACGATCAGGTTCGAGATCTCGCGCTCGCCGGGAGTCCGCTCGCTATCGCGGCCGTCGGCGCCGCGCCCGGTGCCGGTCACCGCCGTGATCACGACCACGCCCGAGATGTCGGTGCCGGCGTTGGTGATGAACTGCTTGGCGCCGTTGATCACCCACTCGCCGTCCTCGAGCGCGGCCCGCGTCCGCGTGTTGCCGGCGTCCGAGCCGGCCTCGGGCTCGGTCAGTCCGAACGCGCCGAGCCGCTCGCCGCGACACAGGCGCGGGAGCCACTCCTGCTTCTGCGCCTCGGACCCGAACAGGTAGATCGGCTGGGTTCCGAGCGAGGTGTGGGCGCACAGCGTGATCGCCACCGACGAGTCCACGCGCGCCAACTCCTCGACCGCAAGCGCGTAGGCGAGCGAGTCGCCGCCGGCGCCGCCGTACTTCTCGGGGAACGGGATCCCCATCAGGTCCAGCTCGCCGAGCCGGCGGACGATGTCGTAGGGAAAGGCCTTCATCCGGTCGAGCTCCTCGGCGACGGGCGCGATCTCCTGCTCGGCGAACTCGCGGACGGTTCGCTGCAGGAGGCGGTGGTGGTCGGGTAGGTCGAAATCCATACCCGCGGATTCTCACAGCCCTACGATCAGAGGGTGACCACGGAGGGCCAAGACTGTCCCGAAGTTCGGCTCGGCGCGCTCCGCGAAGGCGGCCTGGCGCCGGCGATCATGGCGCTCGTCGAGCGCGGGGTGCAGAGCCGGCCCGCCCAGGCGCGCGCGCTCAGGCTCGAGGTCGAGCTGCAGCTGGAGGAGAGCTATCCGCCCGTGCGGATCGTGTTCGGCGATGACGGGGTGCTCGTCGAAGACGGGCCGGCGGTGGCGCCCGGGCTGCGGATCAGCGGGTCGCTGCCCGATCTGGCGGCGATGATGGTCGCGCCGACGCTCGGCGGCGTGCCTAACCCGGTCGACCCCCGGGGCCGCGCCGCGATCGGGCTGTTCACCTCGCGACGGGTACGCATACAGGGCCGCGTCGGCGCGCTGCGGAGCTTCGTCAGCCTGATTCGGCTCTAGGCGCCGGTGTCGTTTCCCACGAGGTCGACGAGCAGACGCACGCCGTAGCCGGTCGCACCCCTGTCGGCGAAGTACGGCCGTCGCACGTCGTTCGCCGTGCCGGCGATGTCCAGGTGCGCCCACGGCACGTCGCCGGCGAAGTGATGCAGGAACTCGCCCGCGGTGAGCGCCGTCGCCTCCCTCTTCGTGGTCGAGTTGACGAGCTCGCCGTAGCGGCCCTTGATCATGTCCGCGTAGTCGCGGTGCAGCGGCATCCGCCAGACGAGCTCGCTGGTGCGCTGCGCGGCGTCCTGTATCCGCCGGGCCCAAGTGTCGTCGTTGCTCATCAGGCCCGCGTACGTCGAACCGAGCGCGACCACGATCCCCCCCGTGAGCGTGGCCACGTCGACGAGCCGCTGCGCGCCCTCGCGCCGGGCGTAGGAGATGCAGTCGGCGAGCACGAGGCGGCCCTCGGCGTCGGTGTTGTTGACCTCCACGGTCGTGCCGTCGAACGCGCGGACGATGTCGCCCGGCTTGACCGCGTCGCCGCTCGGCAGGTTCTCGGTGGCGCCGATCAACCCGAGCACGCGCACCGGCGCGCGCAGCTCGGCCAGCGCGCCGATCGCCTCGATCACGGCGGCGCCGCCGCACATGTCGAATTTCATCTCGTGCATCGTCGCCGCGGGTTTGAGCGAGATCCCGCCGGAGTCGAAAGTCACCGCTTTCCCGACGAGGGCGATCAACGGCACGTCGCCGTCCCCGGCGCCTGCCCCGTTGCCGGCGTATTCGAGGCGGATCAGGCGGGCCGGCTGCTGCGAGCCCTGAGCGACCGCGGCGAATGCGCCCATCCCGGCCTCGCGGATGGCGGTCTCGTCGAGAACCGTGGCCTGGATGCCGAGGCGCCCGGCGAGCTCCTGCGCGTAGCCGGCGAGCGCCGCCGGCGCCAGGTCGTTGGCGGGGGTGTTGCCGAGGTCGCGGGCCCGATTCTGGGCGGCGGTCACGATCGCCGCCGCGCGCACGGGCTCGGCGATGTCGTGGTGGGCGCTGAGCACGAGCGCCCGCACCTGACGCTCGCGTGAGTCCTCCGAGTTCGGCTTGTAGCGGTCGAACCGGTACGCGTGCAGGAGCGTGCCCTGGACCAGCCCCTCGACGACCTCGTCGCCGACGTGGTGGGGGACCTCCCAGCACATCGTGGCCGCGCCGATCTCGCGCGCCCGCCGGTGCGCCACCCCAGCGGCCACGCGCGCTCGCTCGCCGTCGAACTTTTCGCGCTTGCCGAGGCCGATCAGGATCGCTCGAGTGTCGCCCGAGTGCGTGACCGCGAGGCGCCTGAACTCTCGCTGCGCCTCGCCCGATGCGAGCAGCGAGGACAGCGCGTCTCCGGGCAGATCGTGGGCGACGCCCTCGCCCTCGAACACTCCCGCCACGATCGTGTCTGCGCCGGAGTCGAGCGGACCGGCCGTCGTCGCCTCGACTTGCACGGTCCGAACATACCAAGGCCACTACGATGGTTGCGTACCGCCTCCAACCCCTCGGAGAGAGAGACAAGATGCCCAAGACCGTGATCCTCTCGGCCGCCCGCACGCCGATCGGCAAGCTCGGTGGCGGCCTGTCCACTGTCGATGCGACCGAGCTCGGCGGAACCGCGATCAAGGCGGCGCTCGAGCGCGCCGACGTCTCGCCCGATCAGATCCAGCACGTCGTGTTCGGCCAGGTATTGCAGGCCGGCCAGGGCCAGATCCCGTCGCGGCAGGCGCAGATCAAGGGCGGGATCCCCAAGGAGGTCTCCTCGGAGACGATCAACAAGGTTTGCGCCTCGGGGATTCGCTCGGCCTGCCTGCTCGACAACGCGATCCGCGTGGGGGACCTCGAGGTCGGGGTCGCCGGCGGGATGGAGTCGATGTCGAACGCTCCCTACCTGCTCAAGGAGGCGCGGTTCGGCTTCCGGATGGGCGACGGGAAGGCGATCGACGAGATGATCAACGACGGGCTGACCAACCCGTTCTCGGGCAAGCACATGGCGCAGGAGGCGAGCGAGGTCGCCGCCGAGCTCGAGCTGACCCGGCCCGACCTCGACCGCTGGGCGCTCCGCTCGCACCAGCTCGCGGTCAAGGCGACCGACGAAGGGCGCCTGCCCGAGGAGATCGTGCCGGTCACGATCAAGGGCAGGAAAGGCGACACGGTGGTCGAGATCGACGAGGCGCCGCGACGCGACACGACTCTCGAGACGCTGGCCAAGCTGCCGCCGATCTTCATGAAGGACGGCTCGCACACGGCCGGCAACTCGCCGGGCGTCAACGACGGCGCCGGCGCGCTGGTCGTCGCCAGCGACGAGTGGGCCAAGGCCAATGGCAAGATCGCGCTGGCGCGGATCGTCGCGCACGCCCAGGTCGCCGACGACTTCGCGTACCTGGCCCGGACTCCGGCGAACGCCGCCAAGAACGCGCTCGAGAAGGCCGGGCTGACGGCCGACGACATCGACCTGTGGGAGATCAACGAGGCGTTCGCCTCGGTCACGCTGAACTCGATCCGAATGCTCGGCATCGACGAGGACAAGGTCAACGTCAACGGTGGCGCGGTCGCGCTCGGCCATCCGATCGGCGCCTCCGGCGCGCGGATCCTCGGCTCGCTGATGCTCGAGCTCCGGCGCCGCGGCGGCGGCCTCGGCTGCGCCGCGATCTGCTCGGGCGGCGGCCAGGGCGACGCGGTGATCATCGAGGTCAATGGCGGCTGACGCCGTTTCTGACTTTGAAGACCGGGAGTCTGCCGCCAGGCAGACTCCAAGCGGATCCGCCCCCGGCGGATCTGCCGCTTTCTTCGACCTCGACCGGACGCTGATGGAGGGCTCGTCGGCCTTCCAGTTCGGTCGTGCGGCATATCGGGCGGGCCTGCTCAGCCGGCGCCAGCTGATCGCCGACGGGTGGGCCAACCTGATGTTCCGGCTGCGCGGGGCGAGCGACGAGTCCTCGCACGAGCTGCGCGACCGGATCTCGCAGTCGCTCGAGGGCATCCGGGTACGGGATCTCGAGCGGCTCGGCGTCGACGTGCTCGCGGGCGTGCTGCCGCGGATCTACCCGCAGGTGCTCGAGCTCGCCTACGAGCATCAGGACGAGGGGCGGCGGGTGTACATCGTCACCGCCGCCTCGCAGGACCTCGCCGAGATGCTCGCGCGCGTGCTCGCGTTCGACGGCGCGATCGGCTCGCAGTTCTCCGAAGTCGTCGACGGCGTGTACACGGGCCGTCCCGTCGGGCTGTTCGTTTACGGCCGCGAGAAGGCGCGCGCGATCGAGCAGCTCGCCGAGCGCGAGGGGCTCGATCTCGCGAGCTCCTATGGCTACTCGGATTCGGCCTCCGATCTGCCGATGCTGCGTATCGTCGGCCATCCCGTCGCGGTCAATCCCGACAAGGCGCTGGCCCGGGTTTCGCGCGAGGAGCGCTGGGAGGTGCTCCGCTTCGACCGCCTCGGGCGCCGGCTGAAAGCTGCCGTCGGACTGGTGGGTGCCGCGGTCGCCGGCGGTGTCGGATCGGCGGCGGTGGCGGCGCACGCCCGCCGCAACCGGCGGGACGTCGTGGCCAAGCTGAGGTGAGTACGAGTACGGCCTAGGGCCCGCGGACCCTTAGACTTCGGGAATGGCTACCGGCGAGCGTATCTCGGAGCGCTGGGAGCGCGAGACGTTCGCGCGCGCCCCCGAGCGCGACGCGCCGTTCTCGACGATCTCGGGGGAGCCGGTCAAGCCGCTGTACACCGAGGCGGACCTGCCGGCCGACGTCGATGGCGCGATCGGGTTCCCGGGCGAATACCCGTACACCCGCGGGGTGTATGGGTCGATGTACCGCGGGCGGCTGTGGACGATGCGTCAGTTCGCCGGGTTCGGCACCGCGGCCGAGACCAATGAGAGGTTCCGGTACCTGCTCGATCATGGGCAGACCGGGCTTTCGACCGCGTTCGACATGCCGTCGCTGATGGGCCTCGATTCCGACCATCCGCACTCGCTCGGCGAGGTCGGACGCGAGGGGGTCGCGATCGACTCGATCGACGACATGGAGACGCTGTTCGACGGCATCCCGCTCGACCAGGTGAGCGTGTCGATGACGATCAACGCGCCGGCGGCGATCATCCTGGCCTTCTACGTGGCCGCGGCGGAGCGGCGCGGGGTCGGGTCAGAGGCGCTGGCGGGGACGATCCAGACCGACATCCTCAAGGAGTACATCGCCCAGAAGGAGTGGTGCTTCCCGGTCGACCCGGCGATGCGGCTGGTCGGCGACATGATCGAGTGGTGCGCTGGGCACATGCCGCGCTGGCATCCGGTGAGCATCAGCGGCTACCACATCCGCGAGGCCGGCTCGACGGCTGCGCAGGAGCTCGCCTTCACCCTGAAGGACGGCCTCACCTACGTCGAGCAGGCGGTGGCGCGCGGGCTCGACGTAGATGACTTCGCGCCGCGGCTGTCGTTCTTCTTCAACGCGCACATCGACTTCTTCGAGGAGATCGCGAAGTACCGCGCGGCCCGCCGGATCTGGGCTCGCGAGCTGCGCGAGACGTTCGGCGCCAAGAAGCCCGAATCGTGGCTGATGCGATTCCACACCCAGACCGCCGGCGTGTCGCTGACCGCGCAGCAGCCGCTCAACAACATCGTCCGCACCGCGATCGAGGCGCTCGCGGGCGTCCTCGGTGGCACGCAGTCACTCCATACGAATTCATTTGACGAAGCCCTCGCGCTCCCGACCGAGCAGGCGGTGCGCGTCGCGCTGCGCACGCAGCAGATCATCGCCGAGGAGACCGGGGTGGCGAACTCGATCGACCCGCTCGGCGGGAGCTATTTCGTCGAGGCGCTGACGGACCGGATGGAGGAGCAGGCCTACGATTACTTCCAGAAGATCGACGCGCTCGGGGGGATGGTCGAGGCGGTCAAGGGCGGGTTCCCGCAGCGCGAGATCGCCGACGCGGCCTTCCGCTACCAGCAGGAGGTGGAGGCCGGCGAGCGCCGCGTGGTCGGCGTCAACGCCTACACGGAGGGCGACGACCTGGCCACGCCGATCCTCCGCATCGACCCGGTGCTGGAGGTGGAGCAGATCCGCCGCGTCGAGGCCGTCCGGGAGCGTCGCGATGGCGATGCCGTCGGGCGAGTGCTCGACCAGCTCGTCGAGGCCGCGCGCGATCCGCACGAGAACCTGATGCCGCTGCTGCTCAAGGCGGCACGCCTCGAGGCGACCGAGGGCGAGATCGTCAAGGCGCTGCAGACGGTGTTCGGGAGCTACAGCGAAGCGCCGGTCTTCTAAGGGACGTTTTACACTCCACGTCCCCTCATGGGTGCCTCCACCGAGAAGAAGATCCGCGTCGTCGTCGCCAAGCCCGGCCTCGACGGTCACGATCGCGGGGCGAAGATCATCGCCCGGGCGCTCCGCGACGCGGGCATGGAGGTGATCTACACGGGCCTTCACCAGACCCCCGAGCAGATCGTGGAGACCGTGATCCAGGAGGACGCCGACGCGGTCGGGTTATCGATTCTGTCGGGCGCGCACATGACGCTGGTGCCGCGGGTGCTCCAGCTGCTGAAGGAACAGGGCGCGGACGACGTGATCGTCACGCTCGGCGGAACGATTCCGTCGGACGACGTCAAGGAGCTGAAGGATCTCGGCGTGGCGGAGGTGTTCACGCCCGGTGCCTCGACGCAGCAGGCTGTCGAGTTCATCCGCGGCGCAGTACGCGCCTGAGCGGGCTGCTGATCGCGAACCGATTGACTCGTCAGTCAACCGGGTAATATGCGATCCCTCTGAACCCTTAGGAGGCTTCACTTGAAAATTTGCGTCCTCGTCAAAGAGGTGCCGGACGCCGCCGTCGAGAAGCGCATCAATCCATCGACGGGCCGTCTGGACCGGTCCGGGGAGAAGAACCTCAACCCGTACGACACCCATGCCATCGAAGCCGCGATGCAGATCCGCGAGGGCGGCACGATCGAGGTGGACGAGATCGTGGCCGTGACGATGGGACCCGAGTCTGCGGTGCGCGCGCTGCACAAGGCGGTATCCCTCGGCGCCGACCGTTCGGTCCAGTTGACCGACGACGGGCTCGAGGGCTCGGACGTGGCGGCTACCGGATACGCGCTGGCGAAGGTGGTCGAGAAGGAGCAGCCGGACCTCGTGCTGCTCGGACAGCAGTCGGACGACGGCGAGTGCTACACGATCGGCGCGGTCGTCGCCGACCACCTGAAGATGCCGTCGCTGACCCAGGTGATCAAGATGGACGTCTCGGATGGTGGCCTGCGGTGCGAGCGACAGGCGGAGTACGGCTACGACACAGTCCAGGTCCAGCTTCCCGCGGTGATCTCAGTCGGCGACGCGATCAACGAGCCTCGCTATCCGTCGCTGAAGGCGATCATGGGCGCGCGCAAGAAGCCGCTCGAGACGGTCGCCACCGGCGACGTCGGGATCGACGCCTCGATGGTCGGGGGCGAAGGGTCCCGTGTCCAGTGCGGTGACTTCCACGCGCCCGAGGCCAAGCCGGCGGGCCAGATCATCGAGGACGAGGACACGAACGAGACCGTCGAGAAAATCGTCGCGTGGCTCGAGGAAAGGAAGCTGATTTAGGTATGGCCGACGTCCTGACATATGTCCTGCACTACGGGGCCGCGTTCAACAAGAACTCGCTCGGCGCCGTGTCCGAGGGCGCCGCTCGCGCCTCGGAGATCGGTGGGGAGTGCCATGCCGTCGTGGTCGGCGGTGACGACCTGACCGACGAGCTGTGTCAGTCGCTCGGCGCCTACGGCGCCACCAAGGTGTTCCGCGCTCGCGGTGAGGAGGGACTCGCGCAGCCGGTGATCGACGTGATGGCCAAGGTGATCGACGAGCACGGCCAGAACTACGCGCTGTTCGGTGGCGGGCTGCTCGGGTTCGAGATCGGTGCCGGGCTGGCCGCGCGCAAGAATGCGGGCGTCACGATGGAGGTGGTCTCGGTCCGCGCCGAGGACGGCAAGCTCGTCGCCGAGCGTCCGATCCTCCAGGACTCGCAGATCTCGGTGTCTAGGTACAGGGGGGACCTCGGGATCATCATCGGGCGGATCAACGCGTTCGAGATGGTGTCGCGCGACGGCGGCTCGGCCGAGGTCGTCGACGTCGACGTCGAGTACTCGCCGTGGTCGATGCAGGCGAAGATGGTGGAGCGCGGCGAGCAGCGCGGCGCCGACGTCGACATCGAGGGCGCCGACATCCTCGTCGCCGGCGGGCGCGGCCTGGGCAAGGCCGAGGGGTTCAAGCTCGCCGAGGACCTTGCCGCTGCGTTCGGCGGCAACAGCGCCGTTGCGGCGACTCGCGCGGTGGTCGACGCGGGCTGGTACCCGTACGCGGCGCAGATCGGTCAGACGGGCAAGACCGTCGCGCCCAAGCTGTACCTCGCGGCCGGGATCTCGGGCGCGATCCAGCACAAGGTCGGGATGCAGTCGTCCGAGAACATCGTCGCGATCAACAAGGACGCGAACGCGCCGATCTTCGAGTTCTCCGATCTGGGGATCGTCGGAGACCTCAATAAGATCCTCCCGAAGCTGGCCGAGGCGATCAAGGCGAAGAAGGGCTGACAGTGAGCGCCAGCGAACGGCTAAGCGAGGCCCGAGGCCGAACTCTCCATCAGACCGCGGGGCCGGATGCCCCGCGGAGGTGACCATGTCGCTGAACGGTCGCGGCCCGGTCGCCCCTAGCCAGTTCCCGCCACCGGTCGACTCCGTCGGCGAGTTCATCAAGCGCGAGCTCGATCCCGAGGACGACCGGATCGACGTCGGTGTGGTGATCGTCGGCGGCGGCCCGGCGGGGTTGGCGTGCGCCAACCGTCTGCTCCAGCTCCTCGCTGATGAGCCCGAGCTGATGGAGAAGCTCGGCGAAGTCCCGGTCGCCGTCATCGAGAAAGGGAAGGCGTGCGGAGCGCACAACCTGAGCGGCGCGATGATGCGCCCGTCCGGGCTCAAGCAGCTGTTCCCCGACGTTCCCGAATCCGAGTGGCCCACGCACGGGACGGTGGCCAAGGACACCGTCTACTGGATGCTCGGGCCCGACCGCAAGCTGGCGCTCAAGCCGACTCCTCCGCCGTTCCGCAACCACGGCAACCACATGGTCAGCGTGGCCGAGCTGTCACGCTGGCTGGCCGCGCGGGCCGAGGAGGCGGGGGCCTACATCCTCACCGAGACGAGCGCCCATCAGCTGCTGGTGGTTGACGGGGCGGTTCGGGGAATCAGGTCGGGCGACAAGGGTCGGGGCAAGGACGGCGAGGAGCTCTCAAACTTCGAGCCGGGGTCCGACGTGACCGCCCGCGCCACCGTGCTCGCCGAGGGCACCTGGGGGCATTTGGCCGGCCCCGCGATCAAGGAATTCGGGCTTGCCCAAGGCCGCGAGCCCCAGGTGTGGGCGCTCGGGGTCAAGGAGGTGTGGGAGGTCACTCAGCCACTCGACCGGGTGATCCACACGCTCGGATGGCCGCTCCGCTACGGCTCCAAGTGGCACGAGTTCGGCGGCTCGTGGATCTACCCGCAGGGCGAGAACCGCGTTTCGATTGGGTTCGTCGTCGGGCTCGACTACACCGACGCCACCGTCTCGCCCCACGACATCCTCCAGCTGTTCAAGACCTCCAAGCTCGTGCGCGGCATCCTCGACGGCGGCAAGCGCGTCGCCTGGGGCGCCAAGGCGATCCCCGAGGGGGGCTACTGGGCGATGCCCAAGCCCTCGGCCCCCGGAATGGTGATCTGCGGGGACAGCGCCGGGATGGTCAACGTGCCGATCCTCAAGGGGATCCACTACGCGATCCACTCCGGAATCATGGCCGCGGAGACGATCTTCAAGCGTTTGAAAGACGGGGGTACGGATCTATCCGAGTACGACCAGCGGGTCGAGGAGTCGCTGATCGGCAAGGAGCTCTACGAGTCGCGCAACATGAAGCAGCCGTTCGCGCGCGGGTTCTTCCTCGGCGGCGCGATCACCAACGCGATGGTGATCACGAAGGGCCGCTTCCCGGGCGGCCGGTGGTCGAACCACCGCGACGCCGACGCGGGCATGGCGATCGACTCCAAGAAGGACGCCTATCCGAAGCCCGACGGCAAGTACACGTTCGACAAGCTGTCCTCGGTCTACGTGTCGGGCAACGCCACCCGCGACGACGCTCCCAACCACATCAGGGTGCGCAAGCAGGTACCACGCGAGATCGCGGAGACATGGCAATGGATGTGTCCCGCCGGCGTCTACGAGATCGCCGACGACGCGCCGGAGTCGGGAGGGGTCGACGTGATCGTCAACTACACCAACTGCGTGCAGTGCGGGGCGATCACGGCGAAGGGCGGCCGGTTGACGCCACCCGAGGGCGGCGACGGGCCCCTCTATACCGTGACCTGATCCGCGACTTTTGCCGCCGCGATTTGTTGGTATTTGCGCATGTCCTCGATGCGCTTACTTGGGGTCGGCGCGGCCGCCGTGTGCGCGTTGGCGCTCGGCTCTGGACCGGCCGCGGCCGACGCGACCGCGCCACCGCCGAACGACCAGCTGCGGGCGTTTGTGTGCCAGAAGGCGCTCGATCCGCCGGCGCGCGCGGTCTCTGTCCAGGCCGTGATGCGGCCGGTCACCGGGACCTCGAAACTGCAGATGAAGTTCGAGTTGCTGCGCCAGACCAAGCCCCATACGCGCTTCCTGTCCGTGCACGGGCGGGGCCTCGGCAGCTGGATTTCGCCCACCAGTCCGACGCTCGGCCAGCGCGCCGGCGACGTGTGGATCGTCAACCACCCGGTCGTGGATCTCGCGGCCCCTGCCACGTACAAGTACCGGGTCACGTTCAAGTGGATCGGCTCGCAGGGTCAGACGCTTGGCACGGCGGTGCAGCCGAGCCCCACCTGCTACCAGCCGGAGCTGCGGGCGGACCTACTCGTGCGCTCGCTGTCGATGACCCCGATCACGTCAGGCTCGGCGGCCGGCCAGTGGGCCTACACCGCTGAGATCGCCAACCGCGGCCTGACCGGGGCGGGGCCGGTCGAGGTCGAGTTCACCGACTCAGGCAGCCTGCCGATGCCCGCGACGGTGGCGTGGGTGGGGGCGAAATCCTCGGCGCTTCAGCGGTTCGTGGCGCCGCCGTGCACCGCCGGGAGCACGCTCACCGTGACCGTCGACCCGACGCAGAACATCGACGAGTACGACTTTGCGAACAACGTGCTGACGATGGCATGCCCGACGGCGCCGGCGAGCTGAGCGCGGCGCGCGCGACCGATCTATGAGAAGCGTGCGGACCTCAGGCGGCCCGCTAAACTCGAACGAACCATGAAGACCGGAGTACATCCAGAATATGTAGACGCGCATGTGCGTTGCACGTGCGGCAACGAGTTCATGACCCGCTCGACCAAGCCGGAGATCCACGTCGAGATCTGCTCCGCCTGCCATCCGTTCTATACGGGCCGGCAGAAGCTGGTCGACACCGGCGGACGGGTCGAGCGCTTCCAGCGGCGGGTGGCCAAGGGCCGGCGCGCCGCACGCGCGGGCACGGGCTCCTAGCCGCGGGCGACCGATGAGCGCGGCGGTCCAGGAGGGGCGCCTGACGGCGTCGCGCGATGCCCCCGTGGGCGGGCAGGCCGTGCTCGAAGGCGTGATGATGCGCGGCGTCAGCACGTGGGCGGTCGCGGTTCGCAAGCCGCCGGCCGAAGACAGCCCGCTCGGCGACATCGGCGTCCAGACATTCCCGATCGAGTCGTGGAACCGGCGGCGGCGGATCTACCGCTGGCCGGTGATCCGCGGCGTAGTCGCGCTGGTCGAATCGCTCGCGATCGGCATCCGCGCACTCGGGATCTCCGCCAACGCGCAGCTCCCCGGCGAGGAGCAGGAGATCTCGAGCGGCGCCTGGATCGGCACGGTGGCGATTGCCGCCGTGTTCGCGATCGGCCTGTTCTTCGTCGTGCCGGTCGGGATCACCAGCCTGGTCAAGCACCAGCTCGGCTCCTCGGTGGCGTTCTGGGCGGTCGAGGGAGTGCTGCGGACCGCGATCTTCCTCGGCTACCTGCTGCTGCTCTCGCGCGTGAAGGATCTCCGGCGCGTGTTCGAGTACCACGGCGCCGAGCACAAGGTGATCTCCTGCTACGAGGCATCCGACGAGCTGACTCCGGAGCGTGCGAAGCTGTATTCGCGGTTCCACCCCCGGTGCGGGACGAGCTTCCTGCTGATCGTGATGATCATGGCGATCTTCGTGTTCGCGCCGATCGGGTTGCCGGCGTGGTGGATCCTCGTGCTCACCCGGATCGTCGGCGTGCCGCTGATCGCCGGCCTGTCGTTCGAGGTGATCAAGTGGGCGGGCCGCAACCGCCGGCGGGCCTGGGTCCGCGCGATCATGTACCCCGGCATGCAGCTACAGCGACTGACCACGGCCGAGCCCGACTTCGCCCAGCTGGCGGTGTCGATCGCGTCGCTCCAGGCGGTGCTCGCGAAGCAAGAGGGCGCGAATGTCTCGCCGGAGGACCTTGTCGGGCTTGAAGTAGTCGCGTAGCGTCCGGGATCCATGCCCGGGGAACGCGCCTTGAGCGTCGTGATCGTCGGTGCCGGGTTCGGTGGGCTGGCGGCCGCGATCGAGCTTCGCCGGCACGGCTTCGCGGACGTGACCGTGCTCGAGCGCGCACCGGGCATCGGCGGGACGTGGCACTACAACGACTACCCGGGTTGTGCGTGCGACGTCCCGAGCCACCTGTACTCGTTCTCGTTCGCGCCGCGCCGGCACTGGTCGCGGATCTGCTCGCCGCAGGCCGAGATCCTTCGGTATCTGGAGGAGGTGGCGCGGGACGAGGGGGTTGCCTCACTCGTGCGACTGGGCGTCGACGTGGAGTCCTGTCGCTGGGACGCGGGTTCGTCTTCGTGGACCGTGGCTGCGGCGGACGGGCGCAGTTGGCGGGCCGACGCGGTCGTGATCGCCACCGGGCAGCTCCACCAGCCGGCGATCCCGCGGATCGAGGGCTTCGACGAGTTCGCGGGTCACAGCTTCCACTCGGCCCGCTGGGACCACGAGTACGACCTGTCCGGGAAGCGGGTCGCGGTGATCGGGACGGGGGCGAGCGCGTCCTGTTCAGCTCGCATTACCTGCCGGCGCTCCAGCGGCCGAACGTCGAGCTCGTTGCCGCACCGATCGCGCGGTTCGTCGGTCCAGGTGTCATCACGGCCGACGGGGTCTTGCGCGAGGTCGACTGCGTGATCTGGGGCACGGGGTTCCGGACGACCGAGTTCATGTTCCCGATGGAGATCGCCGGCGCCGGCGGGTGGACGCTCCGGGAGGAGTGGGCCGACGGTGCCCACGCCCACCTCGGCGTCTGCGTTCCCGGGTTCCCGTCGCTGTTCCTGATGTACGGGCCGAACACGAACACGTCGGGCGGGTCGATCGTGTTCTACGAGGAGGCGCAGGCCGCGTACATCCGGCAGGCGCTCGAGCAGCTGGGCGTGCGCCGGGCCGCTTCGATCTCGGTTCTGCCCGAGGTCGAGGCCGCCAGCGACCAGGAAGTACAGGCCGGGTTCGCCGGCACGGCGTGGACGGAGTGCGACTCCTGGTATCGCGACCGCAGCGGGCGGATCGTCGCGAACTGGCCCGGATACATGACTCAGTACGCCGCGCGACTGCGTGTGTTAGACCCCGATGAGTACGAGTTTCGCGCCGCCGCCGGCGGCCTAAACTCGGGGAGAGATGATTGACGATTTGGTCTCACAGATCGAGGCGCGCTTTGGCGAGCTACAGGAAGAGCTGTCCGATCCGGAGGTGATCGGCGACCGCGCGCGGTTCACGGACGCGAGCCGGGCGTACCGCGATCTTGAGCCGGCCGCGAAGCTGGCCGCCGAGTACCGCCGGTCGGCGGACGACCTCGAGGGCGCCCGGGAGCTGCTCGCCGAGGACGGCGAGGATCCGGAGCTGCGCGCGCTGCTCGAAGCCTCGCGCGAACGTCTGGCCGAGCTCGAGGACGAGATCCGCCTCGTGATGGTCGAGCGCGATCCGAGCGACGACAAGAACGTGATCGTCGAGATCCGCCCCGGCGCGGGCGGCGACGAGGCCGGGCTGTGGGCCGGCGATCTGTACCGGATGCTCACCCGCTACGCCGAGCGGCTGGGATTCCAGACTGAGCCGCTGTCGATCGGCGACGGCACGTACACGTTCGCGATTAAGGCCCGCCCACCCGACGGGGCGTACTCGGTGTTCAAGTTCGAGGGCGGCACCCATCGCGTCCAGCGGGTCCCCGAGACGGAGTCGCAGGGCCGCATCCACACCTCGACGGCCACGGTCGCGGTGCTCCCCGAAGCCGGGGAGGTCGAGGTCGAGATCGATCCCGGAGATCTGCAGATCGACGTGTATCGCAGCTCGGGCCCCGGGGGCCAGTCGGTCAATACCACGGACTCGGCCGTGCGCATCACCCACAAGCCGTCGGGGATCGTGGTCTCGATGCAGGACGAGAAGTCCCAGCTTCAAAACCGTGAGCGCGCGATGCGCGTGCTGCGGGCGCGTCTGTACGAACGAGCGCTGGCCGAGCAGCAGGCCGAGGTCGCCGCCTCGCGCGCCGCGCAGGTCGGGACGGGCGAGCGCGCGGAGAAGATCCGCACGTACAACTACGGCGAGCGCAGGGTCAAGGACCACCGGATCAACCTGCTCGTCCACAACCTCGATGCGATCCTGATGGGCGAGCTCGACGAGCTGACCGCCGCTTTGCAGGACGACGAGAAGCGCCGGCGGCTGGAGGCGAAGGCCGTTGCCTAAGGCGCCGCCGTCAGGCGCCGCCGACAAGTCTCCTTCGGCCGTCGTCGGGGCCGGGAAGTCGGTCTCGGCAGCGTTGTCGGAGGCGACCGCTGTGCTCACTGCCGGTGGATGCGAGACGCCGCGGCTCGACGCCGAGCTGCTGCTGTCGTTCGTGCTCGGGGTGGCGCGCGAGCGTCTGGTGATCGACGCGTTCGCCGAACTGGACGCTTGTGATCTCGAACGGTTCGAGGCGCTGGTGGCTCGGCGCGAGGCGCGTGAGCCCGTGGCCTACATCGTGGGGCGTAAGGCGTTCCGGCGGATCTCGCTGTCGGTCGACCGCCGCGTCCTGATCCCGAGGCCCGAGACCGAGCTCCTCGTCGAGGTGGCGCTGTCGGTTGGTCGCGGTGCCCGGGTTGCGGATGTCGGGACCGGGAGCGGTCCGGTGGCGCTCGCCCTCAAGGAGGAGCGGCCCGACGTGTCGGTGGTCGGGGTCGACGTGAGCGCCGAGGCGCTCGAGGTCGCACGCGCGAACGCGCTTGCCCTCGGCCTCGACGTGGAATTCGTTCGCGCCGATCTGCTGGACGGAGTGCCCGGTCCGTTCGACGCCGTCCTGGCCAACCTTCCCTACGTTGCCGACGAGTCCGCGCTGCCGCCCGAGATCGAGCTGTACGAGCCGCCGCTGGCGCTGTTCGGGGGGCCCGACGGAATGGATCTGACGCGCCGGCTGCTGGCGATGCTCGACGACGTTCCGCTCGTCGCACTCGAGGTGGGGCTGGGCGAGGCGGTCGCCTCGCTCGTGGCGCGCGCCGGCTTCTCGTCGGTCGACATCCTGCGCGATCTCGCCGGCCACGAACGTGTCGTCGTCGGCCGGCGGTGACCGACGCGGAGGCGTTCGAGCGCTGCATCCGAGTCGGCGGGCTGGTGCTCTTCGGCGCCGACACCGTCTATGGACTGGCGTGCGATCCCGACAATCGGTTCGCGGTCGAGCGCCTGTATCTGCTCAAGCGGCGGACCCTCGACAAGCCGTCGGCGGTCATGTTCTTCTCTCTCGAGCGCGCGTTCAAGGCCGTACCGGAGATCGGAGAGCGAACGCGGGGCGCGATGGCGCGGCTGCTGCCGGCGGGCGTAACCGTGCTCGTGCCGAACCCGGCGGGGCGGTTCGCGCTTGCGTGCGGGTCCGATGTCGGGACGCTCGGACTGCGGGTGCCCGTGCTTCCCGCGCTGGCCGGCGTGCGCCGGCCGGTGCTCCAATCGAGCGCGAACCGCGCCGGCGGTGTTGATCCGCGGTCGCTCGACGAGGTCCCGGCGTTGGTGCGCGCCGCGGTCGACCTCGTGATCGACGGCGGCGAGCTGCCCGGAACGCCGTCGACCGTGGTCGACCTGCGCGGCTACGAGGTGGACGGCGAATGGCGCGTCATACGGGAGGGGGCGGTGGGAGAGCGAAAGCTGACCGAGGCGCTCCACTGGCAGTATCACTTCGACGCTGCGAGTTATGCGGACGAGATCCGGGCGGACCTGCCGGCGTACGACTCGTTCCAGGACGAGCTGGCCGGCGCGAGCGGATCGGGCGCGCGCCGGATCCTCGAACTCGGCACGGGCACCGGGGAGACGGCCCGCCGCCTGCTGGCGCGCCACCCGGATGCGTTCCTGGTCGGCATCGACGAGAACGAGCAGATGCTGGCGGTGGCGAGTGGTGCGTTGCCCGGTGCGCGGGTCTCGTTGCGCGCCGGCCGGATCGAGGACGAGCTCCCGGCCGGTCCGTTCGACGTCGTCGCGAGCGCGCTGTGCGTGCATCATCTTTCCGGGGCGGCGAAGGCCGATCTATTTTGCCGGGTGCGGGACGTGCTCGCGCCGGATGGGCTGTTCGTGATGGGCGACGTGGTCGTCCCGATCGACCCGTCGGTCGCGACGACGCCGCTGACGCCCGGCTACGACCACCCGAGCCCGCTGGCCGACCAGCTGCGGTGGCTGGCCGAGGCCGGGCTGGAGCCGCGGGTGGCGTGGGAACGGGGCGATCTGGCGGTCGTCGCGGGGCGGCGAGTGTGACCGCTTCGAATGGTCGCTGGGCGGCAACAACGCTGACCGGCTCCGTTGCTAGGCTCGTAAGCCCAGTGAGCGCCGCCGAGCTTCCCGCCGACTTCTTCAACCGCCCGCTGTCGGAGGTCGACCCGGAGATCGCCGAAGTGCTGTCGCTCGAGCTCGAGCGCCAGCAGCGGACGCTCGAGATGATCGCGTCGGAGAACTTCGTCCCGGTGGCGGTACTCGAATGCCAGGGATCGGTGCTCACCAACAAGTACGCCGAGGGCTATCCGGGCAAGCGGTACTACGGCGGCTGCGAGTACGTCGACGTCGCCGAACGGCTCGCGATCAAGCGCGCGGTCGAGCTGTTCGGGGCCGAGCACGCGAACGTGCAGCCGCACTCGGGCGCCCAGGCGAACATCGCCGTCTACCACGCGTTGCTGAATCCCGGCGACACCGTGATGGGCCTCGAGCTGTCGCACGGCGGCCATCTCACCCACGGGATGCGGATCAACGTGTCGGGCCGCCTGTACGACATCGCGCCCTACCACGTCGACCGGGACACCGGCCGGATCGACATGGACGAGGTCGAGCGGATCGCACACGAGCGCCAGCCCAAGCTGATCCTGGCGGGCTGGTCGGCGTACCCGCGATTCCTGGACTTCGAGCGCTTCCGCGCGATCGCCGACGAGGTCGGAGCACATCTGGTCGTGGACATGGCGCATTTCGCCGGCCTCGTCGCCGCCGGCCTGCACCCGAATCCGGTGCCCTACGCGGACGTAGTGACCACCACGATTCACAAGACGATCGGCGGCGGCCGCGGCGGGCTGATCCTGTCAACCGAGGAACTGGCCAAGCGGATCGACTCCGCGGTGTTCCCGGGGCAGCAGGGCGGCCCGCTCGAGCACGTGATCGCCGGCAAGGCGGTGGCGCTGCGAATCGCTCAGTCTGAGGCGTTCCGGGAGCGGCAGGAGCGGACCCTCGCCGGCGCCCGGGCGGTCGCGGCCGAGCTCCTCGGCGCGGGTGGCGGCGTGAGCGTGCTGACCGGCGGAACCGACGTGCACCTCGTGCTGTGCGACCTGCGCGAGTCCCCGCTCGATGGGAAGCAAGCCGAGGACCGGCTCGCGTCGGTCGGGATCACCGTGAACCGGAACGCGGTCCCGTTCGACCCGCGGCCGCCGGCCGTCTCGAGCGGGCTGCGGATCGGCACGCCGGCGCTGGCCACCCGCGGGCTCGGGCTCGACGACTTCATCGAGGTCGGCACGATCATCGCCGAGACGCTCGGCAGCAGCGAAGGCTTCGAGGAGCGGCGGCCCGAGCTCGCCGACCGGGCCGCGGCGATCGCCGACCGGTATCCGCTGTACACGCGCCTCGGCGCGGCCGCGGTCGTTTAAGGGCTCCGGTGCGTGTCGCCTGCGGGTGACCGCGCTGCCCATCTCGGGTCGCTTGGCCTTCGTATCGAACGCGAGTCACCCGAGGGCGACACGCACCTTCGCAGCTAAGGGCCCGCGACTTTGTAATTGACGGTTCCGCCACTTACTCAGTCGCGGACCCTAACGCGAGCGGACCGGTGTCACACGACCCTCGACTCCTGTCAGGACGGGGAACATGGTCCCATGGACGCCGAGCGGAGCGAGGCCCATCACTCGAAAGCGGCTACGGTCGCGAGGATCACGAACGTCGCCACCAGCGCGGTCCCCTCGAACACGGTCGCCTCGCCGTCGCCGGTGATCTGCCAGACGATCACCGCGGTCCCGATCAGCGAGCCGATGTACACCGGGGCGAGCGTGAACGTCAGCCGGGTGGCGGTCAGCAGCGACACCAGCACGAGCATCGGGTACAGGAACGCGGCGATCTGCGACACCGAGTTCTTGACCACGGAGATCGCGAGCTCGGACCTGCCCTTGGCGGCGAGCACGATCCCGGCGACGTTCTCGACCGCGTTGCCGGCGATCGCCACGATCACGAGGCCCGCGAATGCCTGTGAGATGTGAAGCTTGGTGATCGTCGGCTCGAGCGCGTTCACGAACCAGTCCGAAACGAACGCCGCCGCGACGCCGGCGAGGCACAGCAGGACGAGGCTCGTGGCCAGCCTGAGTCGCGGCGGCTCCGACGCTTCCTCGGCGATCGACTCAGAGCTCAGGTACTGACGCAGCCAGGTGGCGTACACGGCGAGGATCACGCACGACCCGATGATCGAGATCGTCTCGGAGTGGCTGCTGGCCGCGTCGCCCGCCGAGTGGGTCAGCCCGATCAGGACGATGATGAACGACGCGACCAGCAACAGGGTCGCGGTGTCGTTCGGCAGCCGCGGGTTGAAGCGCATGATGCCGTCGTGCGCGCGCCGGGCGCCGGCAATGATCACCAGCCCGAGCACGAGCAGCGCGTTGACGAGGATCGAACCGAGGATCGCGGTCTGGGCGATGACGTGATGTCCCGCCTGGAGCGCGAAGATCACCACGAAGAACTCGGGAAGGTTGGCGATCGACGCCTGCATGACTCCGGTGACCGCCGGGCCTGTCTGGCGCCCGACCTGCTCGATCGAGATCGAGACGACCCAGGCGACGCCGGCAAGCGCCAGCGTCGCGAACACGAATGCCACGATCCTGGAGACGCCGGTCGCGTAGCGGGTCACACCGGCGAGGACGATCAGCACCGCCACCGCGACCAACAGCGTGCGTTCGATCCGCGTGAGCCCGCTCAGTTGGCCGTCTGGGGTTCGGGTCGCCGCCGCCAGCTAACCCACCCGCTCGAACTCCCCGGTCTCGACCTCGCGTTGCACCCGCTCGTCGATTTCGTGTTCGCTGGTATCCGGCTCGGCGGTTCGCAGCTCCCGGGTGCGCCGGCTCTTGAACTTGAGGATCTCGAGCAAATAGATCAGGTAGACGCTGGCCGCGAGCGCCGCCAGCACGATCGCCACCATCACCAGCGCCCATCCGAGGTGGTAGGTGCCGTGGTGGTTGGAGTACGGCACGAACCGAAGCGCCACGGCGACGCCGGCGAGCATGAGCGTCCAGCCGTAGAGGTAGGCGACCGTCCGGCGCTGGCTGAACCCCATCCGCGCCATCCTGTGGTGGAAGTGGTTGGCGTCCGCGTCCCACGGCTTACGCCTGTACTTCAGCCGCTTGGCGACGACGAAGCCGGTGTCGAGGAACGGGACCGCGAGCACGATCAGCGGCACGATCAGGGCGACGACCGCGCCCGTCTTCACCGACCCGACGACCGCGACCACTCCGAGCAGGTAGCCGAGCAGGTTCGCGCCCGAGTCGCCCATGAACACCGAGGCCGGCGGGAAGTTGTGGAACAGGAACCCGAGCGCGGCGCCGGCGGTCAGCGCCGCAAGCACACCCGCGCCGGCGATGTGCAGGTCGAACGCGATAATCGCGAATGCGATCCCGTCGATCGTGCACAGCCCGGCGGCCAGCCCGTCGACGCCGTCGGAGAAGTTCACGACGTTCATCAGGCCGACGAGCCAGATCACGGTCAGCACGCCGCCCGTGTTCGGGAGTTGGAGCGTCCCGACGAACGGGACTGTGATGTCGGTCACGACCGCGCCGGCCTCAACCGCGATCACGGCGGCCGCGATCTGCCCGAGCAGCTTCCATTGGGGCCTGAGCGGGTGGGCATCGTCGATCGCGCCGACGAGCGTGATCAGGCAGGCGCCGGCAAGGATCGCCGCGGTGTGCACGGTCCCGCCGGAACCGGGGGCGGTGCCGAGCGTGTGGCGAAGGTTGATCGTGCTCGGCAGCCAGAGCGCGGACGCGATCAGCACGCCGGCAAGGATCGCCAGGCCTCCGAGGGCGGGCGTGTCGCGCTCGGCTAGCCCCCGCTCGCTGGGGGTCACGACAGCACCGACGCGCCGCGCCAGCCTTCCGGCGAACGGGGTCAGCACGGCGGCGATCGTCATCGCCACCAGGAATGCGAACAAAGCGTCCCAGTACCGCATGCCGTCGGGGAAGCATGGCAGGGGAGGAGGACTGGTGTCAGATATGCGTCTATAGCGCCTGGGCGATGCGCGCCGCGATCGCGATCGGCTCGCCCGTGAGCTGCCGGTCGGTGACGCGCATGACGCGGAGCCCGGCCGCTAGCAGGACCTGGTCGCGCTTGCGGTTGTTCTCGAACGCGAGCCGGTGGCCGTGGGCGCCCCAGCCGTCGAACTCGAGCACGAGTCCGTGGGCAGGCCAGAAGATATCCACCCTGTAGCCGTGCACCGGTACGTTCGTGAGCGGCTTAGGAAGCTGGGCGGCCTCGATCAGCCTGAGCAGTCGTCGTTCGCGCTCGGAGCGGGTGAGGCGCGGATCCTTGATCAGCGCCCGGATCACGGGCGCGCCCCTCCGTTTCGGCTCGCGCTCGAGGACCTTCCCGAGGGCGCGGTCGGTGACGATCTCGCGGTAGAGAGCCTCCTGGAAGGCCTGCTCGGTGTCGCGGGCGGACTCGGTAGCGGCCAGGTCGCAGATCGTCCGTGCGACCGACGTGACCCTCAGCGCGCGCATCGCGGTGACGTCGTTGCGCGGGAGTCCCTTAACCCTGTGGAGTCTGATCGCGCGGTGGACGCCGGGGTTCCGGCCCGCCACCGTGATGTCCACGTCGCCGGAGCTTTCGGGCAGAAGGCTGAAAAGGCAGGCGGCTGAGCGATGGCTAACCACCGCGTCCGCGCCGCAGGCGAATGCCGCGGCCCGGGCCTGGGCCATCGGCGTTGGTGGCGCGGGTCCGAGCAGGTAGACGTTCGTGTAGAGGCGCTGCATCGTGCGAGCTGTGAGGCGATGCGCGAGCGCGCCGCGGCCAAGGCCGGCGTCGCGCAACTGATCGCCGGTGATGACGTTGTCCTGACGGCTCGCGATCCGGGCGATCGCTTGTTCCACAGCATGCATAGCGCGTCACGCGAGCCTTCTGAGCCAGACCGTGCCGCATCTCGCATGCCCCACATGCCTCCTGCGGCACGGTCCCCAGCCGGCGCCCCGATTGTCGTGTTTTGCAGGTGATCTGGGGCTCACGGCACCCAGTATCGGTGCTCCCCGGCCGCCACCATGGCGATCGCGCCTGAATTGGAACAGCGACGTTCCAGATTCGTGACGGGGTGGAACGGAGACGAAACCGCCGCCGTCGGCCGCCGGCAACCGGCAGCTCGCCGGCGGCCCTGCCACCGCTGCCCCGTCACTCGCCACCGCTACCCCCCTTCACTCGCCACTGCTGCCCCTTCACTCGCCACTGCTGCCCCGTCACTCGCCGCTGCTGCCCCGTCACTCGCCGCTGCTACCCCCGTCACTCGCCACCGCTAGCCCCGTCACTCGCCACCGGCTGCTATTCTTACGTTTACGTAAGAATCAGATTCCGAGAGCGTCCGGAGGAGCATGTCAGCAGTCCAGACCAGTCGCGCCCGCCGCATCGGCGTCCACTCGGGGCACGACTCGTACAAGTGGTGGGCGCTGTCGTGTACGAGCCTGGGGATGCTGCTGGCGACGATCAACTCGGGCACGCTGATCATCGCGTTGCCCGACCTCGAGCGGAGCCTGCACACGAGCCTGCTCGAGCTCGTCTGGGTGATCCTCGTCTACATGATCGCCTCGACCGTGCTGGTGCTGAGCGCCGGCCGGCTGTCGGACCAGTTCGGCCGAAAGCAGGCCTACATCGGCGGGTTCGTGGTGTTCGCGTTCGCGTCGCTGGGCGCCGGCTTCGCGGCCAACGGCACGCAGCTGATCCTGTGGCGGATCCTCCAGGGCATCGGCGGCTCGTTCCTGTTCGCGAATGCGGCCGCGATCGTCACCGACGCCTTCCCGCGTGAGCAACTCGGGCTGGCGATGGGCACGAACACGATGGTGGCGGCGGTCGGGTTGGTGATCGGACCGGTGCTTGGTGGCGCCCTGGTGGCGATCTCCTGGCACTGGGTGTTCTGGTTCAACGTGCCGTTCGCGCTCGGCGGGAGTGCCTGGGCGTGGCTGATTCTCCACGAGGTCACCGGGCGCTCCGAGGACACCTCGTTCGACGCGCTCGGAACGATCACGTTCCTGATCGGCCTGACCGGGCTCGTGTACGGCATTTCCAAGGGCGGGATCTCCGGCTGGAGCGAGCCGGCGGTGATCGCGAGCCTGGCCGCCGCGGTGGTGTTCCTCCCCGGGTTCGTCCTGATCGAGAGCCGCGTCCGCTCGCCGATGCTCGACCTCTCGATCTTCAAGAACCGGCTGTTCTCGGCGGCGTCCGCCGCTGCGTTCATGAACGGGCTGGCGCGGTTCGCGCTGATGTTCGTGTTCGTCTTCTACTTCCAGGGGGTTCAGGGGAATTCGCCGATCCTCGCGGGGATCAAGCTCGCGCCGCTGGCGGTCGGGATGCTGATCGCGTCGCCGCTGGCCGGGATCTGGGCCGACCGGCGCGGCTCGCGCGGGATGGCCGTCGCCGGGATGCTCGTGCAGGCCGCCGGCCTCGCGCTGATGACGACGCTCGAGCGCGACACCACGTACATCGCGAGCTGCGCCTACATGTTCATCGTCGGCGTCGGGTCGGGCATGTTCAACTCGCCCAACACCGCCGCGATGATGGGCACGGTTCCCCCGCACCGCCGCGGCATCGCCGCCGGCGCCCGGGTGCTCGTGCAGAACACCGGCGCGGTGATCTCGATCGCGTTCGTGCTAGCGGTGGTCACCTCGTCGGTTCCCAAGAGCGTCGTGCTCGCGGTGTTCTCCGGACTCGCCAACCACATCACCAACGCCCAGCTCGTCCCGTTCATGTCGAACATGCACACCGCACTCTGGTGCCTGTCGGGGATCTCGTTGCTCGGAGCGGTGATCTCGGCGGCGCGGCCATCGCACGCGAAGGCCGAGGAGGAGCTCGAGGCGCGCGCCCGGAGGCCGCATGCGGAGGTGGCGGCGTGAGCACTACGGCATCCAAGCCGCTCCGCATCGGCGAAGTGGCCGAGCTGACCGGCACGACTCCGCGGACGATTCGCTACTACGAGGAAATCGGGCTGCTCCCGGGCGCGAACGACCGGCCCCAGGGCCAACATCGCGTCTACAGCGAGGCCGACGTCGAGCGCGTGCGCGAGATCATTCGGCTCCGCGACCTGCTGGGCCTGTCGCTCGATCAGCTCGCGGTGCTGCTCGAGGCTGAGACCGCGCGGGCGACACTGAGACGCGAGCTCGAGCACGCCGAGGATCCGTCCAAGATCCGGGGCCTGCTCGAGCAGGCGCTCGGACACATCGGTACCCAGCTCGAGCTCGTGCGGATGCGGCGCCTGGCGCTTGGCCAGCTCGAGGAGGAGCTCGCGGCCAAGCGGCGGCGGATCCACAAGCGGCTGGGGGAGCTTCCCGTGGAATGAGCGCGACGCGCGCTCCAGCCGCGGCGCGGGTCACCTCCGCAACCACGACAACGGCAACCGGCGCCGGCGTGGACCGTCGGGCGATGACCGTGCTGTCGCTCGGCCACATGTTCACCGACATCGCGCAGGGCTCGATTCCCGCCCTGCTCCCGTTCCTCATCGCCGACAATCACATCAGCATCGCGGCCGCGTCCGCGCTCGTGCTCGCCGCGACGATCTCCTCGTCGGTGGTCCAGCCGCTGTTCGGGTACATGTCGGACCGCGTCTCGCTGCCGTGGCTGATGCCGCTGGGGCCGGCGCTCGGCGGCCTCGGGGTCGCGCTCGTCGGCTTCGCTCCCAACTACGCGCTCACGTTCGCCGCCGTGCTTCTCAGCGGGCTGGGCGTGGCGGCGTTCCATCCCGAGGGCTCGCGCTTTGCCAACTACGTTTCGGGCGCTCGGCGCGCTAGCGGCATGAGCCGGTTCAGCGTCGGCGGCAACATCGGCTTCGCGCTCGGCCCGGTCCTGGTTACGCCGCTCCTGATCGCCTTCGGGCTGCACGGGACCGCGTTCTTGCTGATCCCCACATGGCTGATGGCAGCGGTCCTGGTCCACGAGTTGCCGAGACTGAAGACGTTCCGCAAGGACGTCGCCGGCGGACGCGTGCAAAGCGGTGAGCGCAACGAGGCATGGGGACCGTTCGCGGTGCTTGCAAGTGTGATCGCGGTCAGGTCGTTCGTGTACTTCGGCCTGGTCACGTTCATCCCGCTCTACTACGTGAACGTCCTCCACACGAGCAAGGCGCTCGGCAGCGTGGCGCTCAGCGCGATGCTGCTCGGCGGCGCCGTTGGGACGTTGACGGGCGGGCCGCTGGCCGACCGCTTCGGCCGGCGCACCGTGCTGGTCGGCTCGATGCTCGTGATCCCGCCGCTGGTCGCCGGCTTCCTGCTGTCAGGACCCGTCGTCGCGGTGGGGTTCGCGGCGCTCGCGGGCGCGGCGACGATCGCGACGTTCGCGGTGACGATCGTGATGGGTCAGGAGTACCTGCCGGGCCGGCTCGGCGTCGCGGCGGGGGTCACGATCGGGCTGTCGATCGGGCTCGGCGGCATCGGCGCGCCGCTGCTGGGGCTGCTGGCCGAGGCGCGCGGCCTGACCGCCGTGTTCGAGACCGTGGCCGTCCTTCCGTTCCTCGCGCTGGCGCTGACGCTCGCGCTGCCGCGGCAAACGCCCCGTGAGGCCACGAGCCGGGAAGCACCGTCCCGAGGCGACCGGACCGCGCAGGCTCGGACCGGCGCCTCGTCGGGCGCGTAATTAAGCAGGATCGCCGCCGCGGGCGGCGTAACCAACAGCCACCGGCGCGGTAAGTCTCGTCGGGAGGCGTGTCTGCTGCGCGCCATGGGTCGGTGAGCGTTTTGTAATCCCGAGGACCGGGACGGCGCAATCCGCCGTTCCTTACTGCGATGAGCCTCTCGAGACAAGCCCTCACAAAGCGCGTGCCCGTGTTCGCGGCGGTCGCGGCGGCGCTCGTCGGACTCGTCAATATCGCCTCGACGGTGACGCCGAACATCCGCTGGCGCGGCCATCTGCTGCTCGGATTCGAGCCCGTGGAGGCGATCCGGCTGTTCCACGCGCTGTCCCTGCCAGCCGGCACCGCGCTGCTGCTAGTGGCCCCGTATCTGGCCAAGCGGCGGAGGCGGGCATTCCAGACCGCCGCCGTCCTGATGATCGCGCTCGGGCTGTTCGACCTGTTCAAGGGCCTCGACTTCGAGGAGACGATCTTGACTTGGGGTGCGGCCGTGGTCCTGATCCTCAGCCGGGACGCCTTCCCGGTCCGACACGATCCAATCACGCTGCGCTCGGCGATCTGGCGCGTACCGCTGCTGGCTTTGATCGGGGTGGCCGTCGCCATGTTCGCGATCTGGACGCAGGGCGATCCGCCGCTGGGCAGGGTCGCAGCCGAGACCGCCGATCTGCTGCGCTGGCAGCCGGGCCCGATTCACTTTCACCATCACATCCCGCTCGGCGTCCACATGCTCGAGCTCGGGACCCTGCTGATGATCGCCTACGTGATCTTCCGCCCGCTGGCGGTGCCGCGCACGCCGCCGAGTTCTACCGCACGCCAGGTCGCCTCGGAGCTCGTGCGCGCCCATGGCGCGGACACGCTGGCGTTCTTCAAGTTGCGGGCCGACGGCCACTACATCTTCAGCGAGGACGGGCGGGCGTTCGTCGCGTACGCGATCGAGAACGGCGTGCTGCTGCTGTCGGGCGACCCCATCGGACCCCCCGATGCGATTCCCGGCCTGCTCCAGCAGGTACGCCAGTTCGCGGATGCCCGCGGTCTCAAGCTGGGCGCGCTCGGCGCCAGCGAGCAGCTGTGTCCGCTGTACGAGGAGCTCGGGCTGCGGGCGGTCTACCTCGGCGACGAGGCGGTCGTCGAGCTGGGGCGCTTCTCGCTCGAAGGCCGCCCGATCCGCAAGGTGCGTCAGTCCGTGACCCGTCTCAGCAAGGCCGGCTACCAGACCGAGCTGCGTGAGCTGCGAGCGCTCGACCAGGACACGATCGCCCAGGCTGAAGAGGTCATCGAGCTCGGGCGCGAGGGCGCCCCCGAGCGCGGCTTCTCGATGGCGATGGACTCGCTCACGGGCGAGCACGATCACGAGACGCTGGTCGTGCTGGCGCGCGACGAATCCGGCGCGATCCGTGGTGTTCTGCACCTCGTGCCCTGTTACGGGCGTCCCGCGGTCTCGCTGTCGTTCATGCGGCGCGATCCGGCGACGCCCAACGGACTGACCGAGTTCCTTGTGGTGCGGGCGATCGAGTTGCTGCGCGAGCGCGGGCTCGAGGAGCTGTCGCTCAACTTCGCGGCGTTCGCGAAGTGGATGCACAGCCCCGAAAGGCGGCTCGAGCGCCTGCTCGGCAAGCTGATCGCGCTCGGCAACCCGTTCTTCCAGATCGAGAGCCTGTACCGATTCAACGCCAAGTTCTTCCCGCGATGGGAGCCCCGGTTCCTCGTGTACGAGGGGACGTTCGGGCTGCCGCGCACGGGCATCGCGGCGATGTGGGCGGAGGGGCAGCTGCCCAAGCCCCACATTCGTCGCGCATCGGCTGCCCGGCGACGCTCTGGAGCGCCGAACCCGGCTTGGCGGGGGCAACGCGGCGGCGCTAACGTACCGCTAACGTAGTACCGCACCGGATCGCCTCAAGGTGGGTCGGTCAGCGTGCGCAGGCGAACAACTTTGGACGCGACGGTCTCGTCTGCGCGCCGCTACCCTTGCGGCCCTCTGCTTTCCCCATGCCCGGCCCTTACCGCCCCCATCTCGAATACCCAAGGACCCGTATCCCAAGGTGTCACTGAGCGCTCCCGCAACCTCGGACGGCCACGTTGCGCCGCTGGCCTACCTCGACGTCGTGCTCGTCGTCGTGGCCGCGCCGATCATGCTGTTGATCGGCGTGCCCGCTGTCGGCTACGTGGTCGGCGCGGGCGCTTGGATCGCGCTGCGCGCGCTTGGCGTCGTGATCGACCGCGTCATTCCCTCTCTGCGTGACCCCCGAGGGGAGATCACGCTGCGGCTCGCGTACTTGCTTGGTCGCCTGTTCCTGCTGGCGATCGCGGTAATCGTCGTCCGGAACGGCGCCGGCCGCGACGACGGGTTGACGGCGCTGGTCGTGATCGTGTTCGCGTTCACGGCGCAGCTCCTGCTCTCGTTCCTGACCCGCCCGAGGTCGCGATGAGCAAGACCCAGAGAGTCCTGCTGATCGGCTTCGGCGCCTACATCGGCATTTTCGTCCTGCTGATCGCGATCTACGGCTTCAGCCAGCACAAGAACAACGAGTTCCAGATCCAGAACGAGTTCAAGCTCGTCAACTGGGTGAGCCTCGGGGTGTTCAGCATCAACCGTGCGGTGCTCTACCTGTTCATCGCGACTCTGCTGACCATATTCACAATGGTGTGGATCGCCCGGCGGATGCAGGCGCGGCCGAACAAGGTCCAGACCGCGGTCGAGGTGCTGTTCTCGCTGATGCGCGACAACGTCACCCGGGGGAACATGCCCGACTCGATGGCGGCCAGGTGGTTCCCCTTCATCGGCACGCTGTTCCTGTTCATCTGGTTCTGCAATCTGATCGGGTACCTGCCGCTGCCGACGAACTCGGAGGAAAAGTTCAACCTGTTCGGCGCACACATCCCGTCGTTCGCGCTGTATGCCGCGACCGCGAACATTTCCGTGCCGCTGGTGCTGGCACTCGTTGTGTTCATCGCCTTCATCTGGGTGGGAATCAAGCAGCAGGGCCCGGTCGGATACCTGAAGAGCCTGATTCCGGCGGGCGTTCACGGGGCGATGCTGATCTTGATTTTCCCGATCGAGGTGATCTCCACCCTGATGCGGCTGCTGTCGCTGACCATCCGGCTCTGGGCGAACATCTTCGCCGGGCACATCATTCTCCTGTTCTTGGCCGGCGGGCTCGCGGTGATCCTCGGGCTCCAAGCGCTCGGGTGGTTCGCGCTCCCGGCCGGGATCCTCATCTACCTGTTCGAGCTCGGCCTGGTGGCCACGCTACAAGCGTTCATCTTCGCGACCCTCGCCGCGATTTACATCGCCGGCGCCGCCACTCACCACTAACACGACAAGGAGTCCCCTGATGTTTGCTGTTTTCCACATCATTCCCCTAGCGGCGGCCTCCGGGATCACAGCCGGCTTTGGGATTGCGGTCGGCGGTGGCCTCGGCGCGGTCGGCGCGGGCGTCGGCATCGGAATCATCTTCGGCAAGGTGATCGAGGCGGTCACTCGCCAGCCCGAGATGCGCGACGAGATCACCAGCATCCAGTGGCTGGGCTTCGCGCTCACCGAGGCTGTGTTCTTCTACGGGCTCGTGGCCGGCCTGCTGTCCTACGTGCTCAAGTAGATGGCCGCGGTCTCTCACCTCCCGGTCGCCGCTTCGAGCGGCTCGTTCCTGATCACGCCAAACGTCGGGCTGATGATCTGGACCCTGCTGCTGTTCGGGATCTCGATGTACATCCTGTGGAAGCTCGCCTTCCCCCGGATCTCCGAGGCGCTCGACCGGCGCCAGCACGCGATCGAGGAGTCGATCGATCACGCCGAAAGGGTCCGCCACGAGGCCGACGAGCTGCTCGTCGAGTACCGCGAGCGGCTCACGGAGGCCAGGAGTCAGGCCGAGGACATCCTCGATCGCGCGCGCAGGACGGGCGAGGCGACAGAGCGCAGTGCCCACGAGCACGCCGAGCAGCGGCGCGAGCAGCTGATGGAGCAGACGCGCCGCGAGATCGAGACCGAGACGCGCCGCGCGATCCAGGAGATCCGCCGTGAGGTTGCCGACCTGACCGTGATGGCGACCGAGAAGGTCACACGCAAGGTGCTCGACGAGGAGGACCAGCGGCGGCTCGTCGAAGACGCCCTTTCGGAGCTCGACTTCAGCATGCTCACCCCGGAGGATCACCGCTAGCGTGATCGGACGAGGGGGTAACCGCTAGTGGAAGCGATCGCTCAGGTCTACGCTAGGGCGCTGTTCGAGGTGGCCAACGAGCACGGCCGTCTCGACCAGGTACGCGACGACCTGGAGGCTTTCGCCCAGGCACTCTCGGACAGCCGCGAGCTCACGGTGTTCTTCTTCTCGCCGTACTTCTCGACCGAGGAGAAGAAGGATGGCCTGAAGCGGGCGGTGACGGGGGCCGAGCCGGTGTTCATGAACTTCCTCGAGGCGCTGATCGAGCGCCACCGCATGCCGGCGATCTTCCGCATCAAGGCCCGCTACCAGGACATGTGGGAGGACGAGCGCGATCTCCTGCCGGTGGAGGTGACGAGCGCGGTCGCGCTCGACAAGTCCACCATCGGGACCATCGGGGAGCGGATCGGAGAGCAGACCAAGCGCACCGTCGAGCTCTCCAGCAAGGTCGATCCCGACATCCTCGGCGGGATCGTGTTGCGGGTGGGCAATGTCATCCTCGATGCGTCGATCCGGAACCGACTAGAACAACTTCGAAAGCAAGTCGCGCGGGCTAGCTAGCCTCGCCCGCCAAGGAGTCATGAATGCAGATCAAGCCTGACGAGATCACCTCAATCCTCAAGGAGCGGATCGAAGGACTCGACACCTCCAGCGCCGACCTGACCGAGGTCGGAACGGTGCTGTCGGTGGCGGACGGCATCTGCCGGATCCACGGGCTCGAGAACTGCATGTCGTTCGAGATGCTCGACCTTCCGCACGACGTCACGGGTCTGGCCCTCAACCTCGAGTCCGACAACGTCGGCGCCGTGCTGTTCGGCGAGTGGGAGAGGATCGTCGAGGGGGACACCGTCAAGCGCACCAAGCGGCTGCTGGAGATTCCGGTCGGCGAGGAGCTGCTCGGGCGGATCGTCGATCCGCTCGGGAACCCGCTGGACGGCAAGGGCGAGATCAGCACCAACGCGACCCGGCCGACGGAGTTCAAGGCCCCGGGCGTGGTCCAGCGCCAGCCCGTGAAGGAGCCGATGCTCACCGGGCTCAAGGCTGTCGACTCGATGATCCCGATCGGACGCGGACAGCGCGAGCTGATCATCGGCGACCGTCAGACGGGCAAGACCGCGATCGCGGTCGACGCGATCATCAACAACCGGGACCGCGACCTGCTGTGCATTTACGTCGCGATCGGCCAGCGCAAGGCGACGGTCGTCGGTCTCGCGAAGACGCTCGAGGACGCCGGCGCCCTCGCCAACACGATCATCGTGATGGCCGCCGCCGACGAAGCCGCGCCGATCAAGTTCCTTGCCCCCTACGCCGGATGCGCGATGGGCGAGCACTTTCTCTACAACGGCAAGGCGGCGCTCGTCGTCTACGACGACCTCACCAAGCACGCCGTCGCCTACCGCCAGATGTCGCTGCTGCTGCGCCGGCCGCCCGGACGCGAGGCTTACCCCGGCGACGTCTTCTATCTGCACTCGCGGCTGCTCGAGCGCGCCGTCAAGCTCAACGACGATCTCGGCGCCGGCTCGCTCACGGCGCTGCCCGTGATCGAAACCCAGGCCGGCGATGTGTCCGCCTACGTTCCCACGAACGTGATCTCGATCACCGACGGCCAGATCTACCTCGAGCCCGGCCTGTTCAACTCGGGTGTGCGTCCGGCGATCAACGTCGGCATCTCGGTCTCCCGCGTCGGCGGCAACGCCCAGATCGCCCCGATGCGCAAGGTCGCCGGGCGGCTCAAGCTCGAGCTCTCGCAGTACCGCGAGCTCGAGGCGTTCTCGCAATTCGGCTCGGAGCTGGATCCGGCCACCCAGCGGACGCTCGCCCGCGGCGAGCGACTGGTGAAGACGCTCAACCAGCCCGAGCGCCATCCGATGCCGGTCGAGGATCAGGTGGTCCAGGTGTACGCCGCCACCAACGGCTACCTCGATCGGATCGTGGTCGAGAAGGTCGATCGGTTCCTCGCGGAGCTCACCGAATCGGTTCGGGCCAACGACGGCGACCTGCTCAAGAAGATCGCCGGCGGGGACTGGAGCGACGAGACCCAGCAGGCTGTCGAATCGGCGGTCTCGAAGTTCGCCGAGGACTTCGGCTTCGACCTCGACGAGGAGGGCCATCCGATCGACGACGGCGTCCCCGAGCCGTCACGGAACGGTAGATCCCAGAGCCAGGACGGGAGCGAGAGCCGCGAGCGGGAGGAGCAGGCGCAGCCGGCGTGAGCCGCGGCCTGATCTGGACCCATGCCGCAATCGCAGCGCGACGTTCGAAACCGCATCGGTGCGGTCAAGAACATTCAGAAGATCGCTCGGGCGCTGGAGTTGGTCGCTGCCGCTCGCCTGCGGCGAGCCGAACAGCGGATCGAGGCGTTGCGCCCCTACGCGGACGCGATCCGGCGAATGACCCGCCAGGCAGCCGAGGCCGCCGGCCGCGTCCCGAGCCTGCCGATCCTCGAGGAGCACGAGCAGGTGTCAAGGGTCGGCCTGCTCCTGATTGCCGGCGACCGGGGCCTCGCCGGTGCGTTCAACTCGAACATCGTCCGCGCGGGCGTGGCCGCGGGGCGCGAGCACGATGCCGGCGGGCGTACCCCCGTGTACTTCGCCTCCGGAAGGCGCCCCGCGACGTCGCTGACGTTCCGGGGGTTCCAGCCGGCAGACACGTTCACGGGCTTCACCGACCGGCCCGCGTACGCCGACGCCCGCCGAATCGCCGACCGCCTGATGGCCGCCTACGTCGACAACGAGGTCGATCAGGTGGAGATCATCTACAACGGCTACATCTCGCCGGTTTCGCAGGTGGTCCGTCGCGAGACGCTCCTACCGCTTCAGCGGGCCACGCTGCTCGACGACGAGGAATCGGATTCCGCGGATGACTCCGATCCCTCGCGGCGCAAATCAGAGCACCACGCGCTCGTCGACTACGAGCCCGACCCGGAGGAGATCCTCAAGCGCCTCGTGCCGGACTACGTGGAGATCTCGATCTACCGGGCGCTGCTCGAGTCGACCGCATCCGAGCATGGCGCGCGGATGACCGCGATGCGCAACGCATCGGACAACGCGAGTGAGTTGATCAAGAACCTCACGCTGGAGATGAACCGGGCTCGCCAGGCCGAGATCACCCAGGAGATCTTGGAAGTCGTGGCGGGAGCAGAAGGGCTGTCCGGGTAGACCTACACTGGAGAAGCTATGTCAGTAGCAGAAGAACAGCGCAGCGAAGCCTCAGAGGGCGAGCCCGACAAGAGGAACACCGGGCGTATCGAAGAGATTCAGGGCGTGGTGCTCGAGGCCGTGTTCCCCGAGCGGCTGCCCGAGATCAACCATGCGATCCTCGTACGCCGCCCGGACGCGGCCAAGGCCGAGGAGGAGATCGACATCGCCGCGGGCGAGGAAAGCTGGCTCGTGTGCGAGGTGCAGCAGCACCTCGGCGACGACCGCGTGCGCGCGGTCGCGATGGACACCACCGACGGTCTGGCGCGCGGTGTCGAGGTGATCGACAGCGGCGCGCCGATCACGGTGCCGGTCGGAGACATCACGCTCGGGCGGATCTTCAACCTGCTCGGCGACCCGATCGATCTCGGCGAGCCGCTGCCCGATGACGTCAAGCGCTGGCCGATCCACCGCGTGGCGCCGACGATTGAAGCGCTGACGCCGACGACCGAGATGTTCGAAACCGGCATCAAGGTGATCGACCTGCTCGCCCCGTACGCCAAGGGCGGCAAGGTCGGCCTGTTCGGCGGCGCCGGCGTCGGCAAGACCGTGATCATCCAGGAGCTGATCCGCAACCTGGCCGAGGAGCACCAGGGTCTGTCGGCATTCTGCGGCGTCGGGGAGCGCTCGCGCGAGGGCAACGATCTGTGGCTGGAGATGAAGGAATCGGGCGTGCTCGAGAAGACCATGCTCGTGTTCGGGCAGATGAACGAGCCGCCCGGCGCGCGCATGCGGGTCGCGCTGTCGGGCCTGACGATGGCCGAGTACTTCCGCGACGAGGAGGGGCAGGACGTGCTCCTGTTCATCGACAACATCTTCCGGTTCGTCCAGGCCGGATCCGAGGTGTCGGCGCTGCTCGGCCGGATGCCGTCGCAGGTCGGCTACCAGCCCACGCTCGAGTCCGAGATGGGCGAGCTCCAGGAGCGGATCACCTCGACCAAGAAGGGATCTGTCACGTCGATTCAGGCGATCTACGTCCCGGCCGACGACCTCACCGACCCTGCGCCGGCGTCGGTGTTCGCGCATCTGAACGCCACCACGACGCTGTCGCGCTCGATCGCGGAGAAGGGCATCTACCCGGCGGTCGATCCGCTCGACTCGACCTCGACGATCCTCAAGGAGGAGATCCTCGGCGAGGAGCACTTCCGGGTCGCCAACCAGGTCAAGCAGGTGCTTCAGCGCTACCGCGAGCTACAGGACATCATCGCGATCCTCGGAATCGACGAGCTCTCCGACGAGGACAGGCTGACGGTGAACCGGGCGCGCAAGATCGAGCGGTTCCTGTCGCAGCCGTTCCACGTCGCCGAGCAGTTCACCGGCACGCCGGGCGTGTACGTCCCGATCGCCGAGTCGATCCGCGGGTTCAAGGAGATCCTCGAGGGCAAGCACGACGATCTCCCCGAGCGGGCGTTCTTCATGAAGGGGACGATCGACGAGGTGGTGCACGACGCCGGCGGCGCCGAAGAGGAGGAGAAGGCCTCGGACGACGGGGATTCCGCCGGCAACGGCGAGGGCGATTCCACCGGCGGCGAGGACCGGGAGTAGCGCCTCGTGGCGCACACCAAGTTCCGCGCCGAGGTTCTCACGCCCGAAGGCGAGGTGTTCAACGACGAGGTCGAGATGGTCTCGACCAAGACCGCGGTGGGATCGATCGGCATCCTGGCCAACCACGAGCCGGTGCTCGCGATGCTCGATCCGACCGAGCTTCGCCTGTACAAGACCGAGTCGGAGGTCGTCCGCTTCGCCCAGGCCGAGGGCTACATGCAGATGGCCGGCAACCACGTGCTGATCCTCGTCGAGGAGGCGACGGCGCCGGGCGACCTGGATGTCGGCGCCCTGCGCGAGCGCCTGCAGCAGGCAGAGCGCGAGCTCGAGTCCGCCGGCGAAGACACCGAAAAACGGCGTGTCGCCGAGCGGGACAAGGCGCGGCTAGAGCAGTTCTTGAAGATTGCGCAGGGTTGAGGCTCGGACGCCGGCTTCGGCCTGGGATCGGGTCTGCGCTTATCCTCCTAATCCGATGCTGGACGAGCTGACACTCGCCGAGCGCTTGATCTCCTACGACACGTCTCGACCCGAGGAGATCGTCGCGGCGGCAGGATTCGTGAAGGGATGGCTCGAATCCCGCGACATCGAGGTGCGTCACCACGATCACAACGGGCTGCCCGTGCTGGTGGCGGAAGTCGGGCCCTTCGATGACGGGCAGGAATACCCCTGCATCGTTCTCCACGGTCATCTCGACGTCGTGCCCGGCCGGCCCGAGCAGTTCGAACCGCGCATCGACGGAGACCGGCTGATCGGCCGCGGCGCCTACGACATGAAGGGTGGCCTGGCGGCGATGATGTGCGCGCTCAAGGACCTCGAGCCGCAGGGGCGGGTGCAGGTCAGGCTCGTGTGCGTCCCGGACGAGGAATCCGAGGAGATCGAGGACCGCTCGACCGACGGCGTGGTCGCCCGCGGGCTCGGTGGCGATTTCGCGATCACCGGCGAGCCGACCAACCTCCACATCGGGGTGGAGGCCAAGGGCGTGCTCGCGATGGTGATCGAGGTCCACGGCCGCGCCGCGCACAGCTCGACGCCCTGGCTCGGCGACAACGCGGTGCTGAAGGCGATCGACGTGTTCCGCGCGATCGAGTCACTCCCGTTCTCGCGGGAGTCCTCGGAGGTATTCGACCGCCCGTCGATCAACCTCGGGCGGATCGAGGGCGGGGACGCGATCAACAAGGTGCCCGACGAGTGCAGGATGTCGGTCGACATCCGCTTCCTCCCCGGGCAGGACCCGCAGGCGATCCTCGATCAGATTGCCCGGATCCCGTCGATCGACGTGACGAGGACGTTCATCTTTCCGCCGGTGAGCGTCGCCCGCGGCAACCCGTACGTGCAGGCGCTCCGCGACGCGGTCACCCGCTCGATCCCGGACAAGCAGGTGCTGAGCGTCGGGCGCGACGGAGCGTCGGACGCGGTGGCGTTCATGGCAGCGGGCATCCCCGCGGTCGAGTTCGGCCCGGATGGCGCGGGGCACCACGGCCCCGAGGAATGGGTGTCGGTGTCCTCGATGGCGCGCTACCGCCGCGCGCTCGTCGGATTCGTGCGGACGCTGCCGATGTGGCTCGAGCGGACGGCCTCCGACGACGCGCGGGACGTGATCGTCGTGGACGAGGCCGCGCGCGAGCGGGAACACGACGAGGGCGCCTCGCACAGCGGCCTGAAAGCGATCGACGGCGGGCTGATGTGAGACGGCTGATTCCGAAGTCGCGGACGGGGACGTTCGTGCGGTTCCTGATCGCCGGCGTGCTCGTGATCGGGTTCGCGGCTAGCGCGACCGCGGTTGCCGGGCTGCTCCAGGTCAGGCAGATCACGGATGAACTGAACGTGACCCCCGCGTTCAAGGCGGCGCCGTCGGTGACCGTGCCCGACCCTGGCAGCCCCCAGACGATTCTGCTGGTCGGCTCCGACCATCGCGCGGGGACGCCGTTCCGGGACGTCAACACCGACACGATGATGCTCGTCCGCCTTAATCCGAGCTCCTCGACGATCAACCTCCTGTCGGTCCCGCGCGACCTCGAGGTCCAGATACCGGAGGGCGGGGCACCGGTGACCGGCAAGCTGAACGCGGCGTACTTCTACGGCGGACCCAACCTGCTGATCAAGATCCTCCAGCAGCAGGTGTTCCCGGGCCTGAAGGTCAACCACGTCGTCGACGTCGGGTTCGGCGGCTTCGAGCAGATGATCAACGCAATCGGGTGCGTCTACACCGACGTCGATCACCGGTACTACAACAACACCGCGCTGACCGACTACTCGAGCATCGACCTGCAGCCCGGCTACCAGAAGCTTTGCGGCTCGGACGCGCTGTCGTTCGTGCGGTTCCGCCACACCGACAGCGACATCGTCCGGAACGCCCGCCAGCAGGACTTCATCCGCTGGGCGAAGGACCAGTTCAGCCAGGATCAGATCATCACCGAGCGGGACACGCTGCTGAAGATCTTCGGCAAGAACGCGACGACCGACCACAACCTGCACACGACCGACGGGCTCATCAACCTGTTCGATCTGGTCGCGTTCTCGGCTGGAAACACGATCAAGCAGACTCCATTCCCGGCGCTGCTGCTCCCGTGTGCGCCGGTCGCCCCGAACGCGAGCAGCGTGGCTCAGCAGACGCCCTGCTACGTGGGGGCGACGAGCACCCAGGCCGAGCAGGCCGCCTTCCACGCGTTCATGACGCCGACCAGCGGCTCGCCGCTTCCGGCGGCTCCGGCGGCTCCGGCGGCCCATTCGGCGGGGGGTGGAGGCGGCGGCTCGCACGGCGGCGCAGGGGGAGGCCCCGTCCCGGGCCTGTCGGCTGACGTCAGCGACGGTCAGGCCCAGGCGAAGGCGCTCGGCCCGATCGGGGTCCCGATCTACTACCCGAGGATGATCGTGTCCGGCTCGAGCTAT
This sequence comes from uncultured Solirubrobacterales bacterium, assembly GCA_963836715.1. Taxonomy (GTDB): domain Bacteria; phylum Actinomycetota; class Thermoleophilia; order Solirubrobacterales; family Solirubrobacteraceae; genus Palsa-465. The sequence continues at coordinate 465,795 of CAWIKH010000006.1, read as the reverse complement.
TGCTTGAGCACGACGAGCCTGTGCCCGGTGGAGACCGCCAGCCCGGGTTCCTACCCCCGTGCCTACCTGCTCCACGACCAGCAGGGCGTCTCCCACTACTCGTACCGGATGACCCTCGAGATCAACCCCATCCTGGGCGAGTACTACGGGGTGCAGGGGACCACCTGGCTGAACCCGCCGATCCTCAACAAGCCGACACAGACGAAGACCGTCGACGGGAAGCAGCTGCTGCTGTACGCCAACGGCGGCAAGCTGAGCCTCGTCGCGTGGCGCACGGCCGGCGCCGTGTACTGGGTCTCGAACACGCTGACCGACAACATCCCGAACCGGCAGCTGGTTGGAATCGCCGCGTCGCTGACGCGGGGCGGCGGCAGGTAGATTCGGATGGCCGGCGGCGCCCTGACGGCGGCGCCTCAGTCGCTACCCTCCGCACCGATGTCCTCGGCACGCGAACCGATTGCGGTGATCGGGACCGGCTACGTCGGGCTGGTCACCGCCGCCGGGTTCGCCGAACTCGGGGGCGAGGTCTGGTGCGTCGACATCGACGCGGACAAGATCGCCCGCCTCGAGCGCGGCGAGATCCCGATCTACGAGCCCGGACTCGCCGAGTCGGTGGCGGCCAACCGCGAACGGCTGCACTTCTCGACCGAGCTCGCCCCTGCGCTCGAGCACGCTCGCCTTCTGCTCGTCGCGGTGGGCACGCCGCCGACGTATTCCGGGGACGCCGATCTGTCGGCCGTCAACGCCGTGGTGGGGGCGATGCCGCGCTCGGACCGTCACGCACTCGTGATGAAGTCGACCGTGCCGGTCGGCACCGGCGCCGCGATCCGGCGGAGCCTCAGCGAGCGCGGCAAGGAAGGATTCGCGTACGTGTCGTGCCCGGAGTTCCTCAAGGAGGGCTCTGCGCTGGACGACTTCCGCCATCCCGACCGGGTCGTCGTCGGCGATGACGGCGACTGGGCCGGAGACGCGGTGACCCAGCTGTACTCGGCGCTCGGCGCGCCGCTCGTGCGCACCGACATCGCGAGCGCCGAGATGATCAAGCTCGCCGCGAACGCCTTTCTCGCCACCAAGATCTCGTTCATCAACGAGATCGCCAACGTCTGCGAGGAGACCGGCGCAGACGTTCTCGAGGTGGCCCGCGGCATGGGCCTCGACCGGCGGATCGGGACTCACTTCCTCAAGCCGGGCATCGGATTCGGCGGGAGTTGCTTTCCCAAAGATGTCTCGGCGCTGAAGCAGCTCGCCGGTAACTCCGGCTACCACTTCCAGCTTCTGACCTCGGTGATCGAGGTCAACGAGCTGCAGAAGCGTCGCGTCATCGGGAAGCTACAGAAGCATCTCGGATCGCTGGTCGGCAAGCGGGTGACGCTGCTGGGGCTCGCCTTCAAGGCGAACACGGACGACATGCGCGAGGCCTCCTCGCTCGTTCTCGCCGCTCGTCTCCAGGCCGACGGGGCCACCGTCTGCGCCTATGACCCCGTTGCCGAGCCCGAGGCTCGCAAGCTTCTGGTCGGCGTCCAGTTCGCGGACTCCGCGCTCGACGCCGTGGCGGACGCCGACGCGTGCGTGATCGTCACCGAGTGGCCAGAGTTCGCCGAGCTCGACTGGGCGGCCGCCGCCGAGCGGATGCGCGGCAACCTCGTGATCGACGGGCGCAACTTTGTCGATCCCGAGACGACTCGCGCGGCGGGCTTCATATACGAAGGGATCGGACGTTGATGCCGGGCCGCCGAGGCCGCTGACTTGCAAGCGCTGATACTTGCCGGCGGTGAGGGGACCCGCCTGCGACCGCTGACGTCGACGATCCCCAAGCCGGTCGTGCCGCTCGTAGGACGTCCGTTCATCGCCTACATGCTGGAGTGGCTGCGCGATCACGGCGTCCGGGATGTGATTCTCGGCTGTGGGTTCATGGCCGATCGCGTCCGGGAGGTGCTCGGAGACGGCTCCGGCATCGGGATTTCGCTGCGCTACCTCGAGGAGCCGCGGCCGCTCGGCACGGGCGGGGCGCTCAAGTTCGCCGAGGATCTGCTCGAAGAGCGCTTCTTCATGCTCAACGGCGACGTCCTCGCCGACCTGGATCTCACCGCGCAGCTCGAGGCGCACGAGCGGACGGGAGCGGTCGCGACGCTCGCGCTCGTGCCCGTCGCCGACCCGTCGGCGTACGGCCTTGTGCGCATGGACCCCGGCGGGGCCGTGACCGAGTTCGTGGAGAAGCCCGGGCCGGACCAGGTCGACACCAACCTGATCAACGCCGGGGCCTACATCCTCGAGCGGAGCGTGCTCGACGGCATGCCGCCCGCGGGGACGAACGTCTCGATCGAGCGCGACGTGTTCCCGACGCTCGTCGGCCGGGGCCTGTACGGATATGAGGCGACCGGTTACTGGCTCGACATCGGTACGCCCGATCGCTATCTCCAGGGGACGTACGACATCCTCGAGGGCAAGGTGGCAACCGAGGTCGGTCGCCGGCTTCAGGATGCGAGGCTGATGCTCGTCGAGGGCGCAAACGTCGAAGGCCGCGTCGTCGCCCCCGTACTGCTCGCACCTGGCTGCTCGGTCGGACCGCGGGCGCTGGTCGGCGATCGGAGCGCGCTCGGCGAAGACGTGACGATCGGCGAGGGAGCACGCGTCGAATCCTCGGTGCTGCTCCGCGGCGTGAGCGTGGGAGCCGCCACGACGATCCGTGCGTCGATCATCGGGCCCGACGTGCAGATCGGCGATCACTGCCAGATCGAGGGCGGCGTCGTGCTCGGCGCGGGGGTCAAGATCGGGTCGGGGAACACACTTGCCGCCGGCGCGCGTATCTTCCCGGGCGTGGAGTTGCCCGACGGAGCGATCAGGTTTTGAGCACGACCGCGGATCTCACTCGCGAGACGATCGAGTCGATCGACGCGGCACGGCAGATCGAAGACATCCTCACGATGCCCGATCACCTGCGCGACGCGCTGTGGCGGGTGGAGTCGGCGAACCTCGAACCGGACGATGCCCCCGGCGGGCTGGTCGTGGCCGGGATGGGCGGATCGGCGATCGGCGGGTCGCTGGCCAGGGCGGCGCTCGGGGACCGTGCGTCGCGGTCGATCGTGATCGCTCGCGGGTACGCGCTTCCGGCATGGACCACGCCGGACACCGCGGTGCTGTGCTCGAGCTATTCGGGCAACACCGAGGAGACTCTCGCCGTCTACGACGCCGCGGGCGCGCTCGGAGCTCGGCGGATCGTCGCGACCACCGGCGGCAAGCTCGCCGAGGCCGCGCGCGCCGAGGGCGTCCCGGTGATTCCGCTTCCCGGTGGCTTTCAGCCGCGCGCCGCGGTCGCCTACTCACTGGTGGTCGCCCTCGAGGTCGCCTGGCTGTGCGGCGCGGGCGAGCGGCTGCATGCCGAGATCGACGTCGCCGCCGCCCATCTCGAGCAGATCGTGTCGGAGTGGGGCCCGGACGCCCCCGATGACACGCTCGCCAAGCAGCTGGCGCGAGGCCTCCACGGCACGATTCCGCAGATCGCCGGCTCGGGGCTCACGTCGCCGATCGCATACCGGTGGAAGACCCAGATCAACGAGAACGCGAAGCTTCCGTGCTTCTCACACGAGCTTCCCGAGCTAGACCACAACGAGATCGTCGGGTGGCAAGGGGCGGCTCAGCTCGGTCGGTTCAGCGCGGTGTTCCTCGACGATTCCGACCTGCACCCCCGTATCCGCCAGCGGATCGAGCTGACCCGGGGGCTGATCGAGGCCGAGGCGGCCGGCACGTACCGTGTCGAGAGCATCGGCCAGAACCGCACCGAGCGGCTGGTCTCGCTAGTGCTGTTGGGCGACCTGGTGTCGATCTATCTCGCCGTGCTCCGCGAGGTCGATCCGTCGCCGGTTCCGTCGATCGAGCGCCTGAAGAGCGCGCTCGCCCGCGGCTGACGGGATTCAGTCCCGGCGTTCAGGCGCGGTGCGGTCGGGGCGCGTTTAGGCGCGGTGCGGCCGGGAGGCGTTTAGGCGCGGTGCGGCCGGGAGGCGTATAGGCGCGGTGCGGCCGGGAGGCGTCAGGTCCGAACATGGACACCGTTCGGGCACCCTCACCACCGTGTGAGGGGCCCGAACGGCGCCCAACCCCCAAGTCCCTGCTGCCCCAGCCCACTACCTCAATGCGATACCGCGCTGCTCGTAAAGCCGCCGATCGGCGACGTCGAGCAGTTCCTCTAGGGTCGCGCCGTCGTCCGGGAATGAGGCCATCCCGATCGTCAGCTCCCAGGGGACAGAAATCTCCATCGCGGCGCGGGCGTCCGCGACATGCGCCTGAATGCGGCGAACAACCGGGCCCGCGCTCTCGGCGGTCTGCTCGCCGAGCAGGAGGGCGAACTCGTCTCCGCCGATGCGCCCGACGACGTCGTCGGCGCGAGCCGATTCCTTCATCAGGCCGGCGACGGTCTTGATCAGCTCGTCCCCCGTCAGGTGGCCCTCGGTGTCGTTGACCGTCTTCAGCCCCCGAACGTCCACGTAGGCGAGCACGAACGGACGGTCATAGCGGCTGGCGCGGGCGAGCTCGCGCTCGGCGGCCTCGGTGAAGCCGCGACGGTTGAGGATGCCGGTGAGTGCGTCGGTCAGGGCTGCGGCGGAGATGGCCGCAAATTCCTTCTCGCGGCGGCGCGCCCGGCGGCTTGACCGGAACGCGAGGCCGGCGAAGGCCAGCATCAGCGCGAACGCGGCGCCGAGCGCGATCCACACCGCGGTCGGGATCACTTTCACGATGTCGTGGATGACCCGCGCGCTGCTGTTGAACGGTGCCGTGAAGGGCGAGTCACCCGAGGACGGATGCTTGGCATTGCGGTGTGCCGCGGCGGCGTGGGTGGTCGTAGCCGCCGCGGTTCCGGCAGCGGCCGTTCCAGCAGCGGCGGTTCCGGCGGCGGCCGCGCCCGCGGGGCCGGCGCCGGTGGCGCCGCCGGCGGTCGTGACGCCAGTGCCGGCGGCGGCGGCCACCAGCGTGGGCGTTGAGTGATGCGAGCTGCTGCTCCGGGTCAGGTTATTGATCACCGAGCTGGAGTTGAAGGTCGGGATCCTGAGGAGCTGAACGAACGGTGACGCGGGCGGGCTCGAGGCCGGGGCCGGAGTCGGAATCGGAGTTGGGCTTGGCGGCGGCGCGGGCGCGGTTGCCACCGGGATGAACGGCGAGGTCGTTGACGAGACGGCGTTTACCGGAGTGCTCGGCAGCACGGCCGGCGTGACCGAACCGGTCGTCACACCGAAGCTGCTCGAGGTCGACGACGACGTGGTCGAGGGCAGCGCGGCCGGGACGACTTCGCCGGTTCCCGTGACGCTGTCGCAGCGGCCGTGGCACGAGAACGTGGTTGACCCGGAGCCGACGGTTCCGGGCTGCCGGCCGTGGCCGGTGGAGCTGTCCGAGTTGACGGTGGTGGTCGTGGCGGTGGTGGTCGTGCCGGTGCGTGGTCGTCGTCCCGGTGGTCGTCGTGCCGGTGGTGGTCGTGCCGGTGGTGGTCGTGCCGGTGGTCGTCGTGCCGGTGGTGGTCGTGCCGGTGGTGGTCGTGCCGGTGGTCGTCGTGCCGGTGGTGGTCGTGCTCGTGGGGGTGCCGGTCGTGGTCGTGTCGGTGGGGGTGCCGGTCGTGGTCGTGCCCGTGCCGGTCGTGGTCGTGCCGGTGGGGGTGCCGGTCGTGGTCGTGCCCGTCGTGGTCGTGCCGGTGGTGGTGTCGGTCGTGGTCGTGCTCGTGGGGGTGCCGGTCGTGGTCGTGCTCGTGGGGGTGCCGGTCGTGGTGGTGCCGGTCGTGGTCGTGCTGGCGGTCGCCGTGCCACCGGCGGTGGCCGCTCCGGTTCCGGCCGGGTTGCCGGCCGCGCTCTCGCCCGCGTTCTCAGACCCCTGGTCCGGCGAAGTTGTGGTGTTGCTCGGGGTCGTCGTCGTGCTCGTTGCCGTGGTCGCGGGCGTCGTCGTCGTGGTCGCTGCCGCGGTGGAGGTCGTCGCGGGGGTCATCACCGCCGCGGGCGTCGGCGCGGGGGTCACGACCGCCGCGGGCGTCGGCGCGGCCGCGGGCACAGCAGACGGCGTGGCCCCGGTATGTGCCTTCGGCTTGGGCTTGACCGCGAGCACCAGCTGCTCGGGCGAGCGATGATCGAGTGCGAGTCCGGCGAGTTTGCTCTCGAGCCGGGCCTCGCGCACGTGACGGAGGTAGGCGCCGTTGCCGGCGGTGGCACCGCCGACGCCGAAGACTGCACAGCCGAATCCCACGGCGAGTGCGATCGCGCAGAGTCCCTTGCTGCGGTCAATCATCGGCGTCCTCTTTCGGGACCGCTCCATGCCCGGCCTCCGGCTTCCTGGTTCGAGGTTGGTCTGCATGCTAGGCGGCACTTCACTTCTCAGGGGGTATTTCGACAAATGTCCGAGACAACTTGAGCCCCTATCGAAAAATCTTCGAGAGGGCCGCCCAAACCTTGACACTGTCGTGGTAAGGTTGTGAGCCGATGGAAGGTTTGACCATCAACGAGGCGGCGCGGACGACCGGTTGGTCGCCCCGGATGCTCCGATACGTCGAGCAGACGGGTCTGGTTTCGCCGGCCCGCTCGGCCTCCGGCTACCGCCTCTACGGGCCCGCACAGCTCCAGCGTCTGCATACGCTCAAGGAGCTGCTCGCCCGCTTCGACGTGGGCCTGTCCGATGTCGCGTTCGCGGCGCGGATGGCCGAGAGTCCGGATCTGCGCGACTCGGTGCAGACCTGGCTCGAGGCCGAGGCGCGCCGGCCCGACGACGTCGGGCCCGAGGACTGGCTCCGATTCGAGCAAGAGAAGCATCAGAAGCTGCTGGTTGTCGCCTGACGGCGATCGACCGATGACCCCGACCGTGGAGGAAAGATGAGCACGACCGCTGCCAAGGCGGATTTCAAGGTGGCCGACCTGGGGTTGGCCGAGTTCGGGCGGAACGAGATCCGCCTGGCCGAGCATGAGATGCCTGGGCTGATGGCGGTTCGGCGCGACTACTTCGAGGCACAGCCCCTCGCGGGCGCCCGGATCACGGGATCGCTCCACATGACGGTCCAGACCGCGGTGTTGATCGAGACGCTCGTCGCGCTCGGTGCCGAGGTCCGCTGGGCGTCGTGCAACATCTTCTCGACCCAGGACCATGCCGCTGCGGCGGTCGTGGTCGGACCCGACGGGACGCCGGAAGAGCCCAGCGGCGTGCCCGTGTACGCGTGGAAGGGCGAGACGCTCGAGGAGTACTGGTGGTGCACCCAGCAGGCGCTGTCGTGGCCTGACCAGAGCCCGAACATGATCCTCGACGACGGCGGCGACGCGACGATGCTCGTGCACAAGGGCGTCGAGTTCGAGCGCGCCGGCGCGGTGCCGGATCCGGCGACCGCGGATTCCGAAGAGCTCGCGATCGTGCTCGGCCTGCTCCAGCGCTCGCTCGAGGACGACCCGCAGCGGTTCACGCGCATGGCGGCCGAGATCAAGGGCGTCACCGAAGAGACCACGACCGGGGTGCATCGCCTCTACCAGTTCGCCGAGCAGGGCCAGCTGCTGTTCCCGGCGATCAACGTCAACGATTCGGTGACCAAGAGCAAGTTCGACAACAAGTACGGCTGCCGTCACTCGCTGATCGACGGCATCAACCGCGCCACCGACGTCATGATCGGTGGCAAGCTCGCGGTCATCTGCGGCTACGGCGACGTCGGCAAGGGCTGCGCGGAGTCGCTTCGAGGCCAGCGGGCACGCGTCGTTGTCACCGAGATCGACCCGATCTGCGCGCTGCAGGCGGCAATGGACGGCTACCAGGTGCTCACGCTCGAGGATGTGATCTCGACTGCGGACATCTTCATCACCGCCACGGGAAATCGCGACGTGATCACGGCCGAGCACATGGCGCGAATGAAGCATCAGGCGATCGTCGGGAACATCGGTCACTTCGACAACGAGATCGACATGGCCGGGCTGTCGACGATTCCGGATATCAACAAGATCGGCATCAAGCCGCAGGTTGATGAGTGGGTGTTCCCGGACGGGCATTCGGTGATCGTGCTGTCCGAGGGCCGGCTGCTGAACCTCGGCAACGCCACCGGGCATCCGAGCTTCGTCATGTCGAACTCGTTCACGAACCAGGTGATCGCGCAGCTCGAGCTGTTCGGCCACCCCGACAGCTACGACAAACAGGTCTACACACTGGCCAAGCACCTCGACGAGAAGGTGGCGCGGCTCCATCTCGGAGCGCTCGGCGTCAAGCTCACCGAGCTCACCCCGGGCCAGGCGGCATACCTCGGCGTCCCAGCCGGCGGCCCGTACAAGCCCGACCACTACCGGTACTAGTGGCCGTCCACTGGGCCGTCGCGGACGCGGTCTGCGGCCCAGGCTCGGGCCCTGTGGCGGTAGCGGTGCGATAGCGGGAGCGGACGGCCGCGATGGCACGCACGCGGCTGCCGCCGCACGAGGTCGCCGATCTGGGGCTCGCGCCGGCGGGCGTGTCGCGGATCGCTTGGGCGGGCGGGCAGATGCCGGTCCTGGCCCGCGTGCGCGCGCGGTTTGAGCAGGAACGTCCGCTTGAGGGCGTCCGGCTCGCCGCGTGCCTACATGTGACCGCCGAGACGGCCAACCTGGTGCTCACGCTTGCCGCCGGCGGGGCGCGGCCGGCGCTCTGCTCGGCCAACCCGCTGTCGACCCAGGATGACGTGGCCGCTGCCCTTGTCTACGAGCACGCGATCGAAGTGCAGGCGCTGCGTGGCGAAGATCTCGACACCTACGCGCGGCATGTACGGATCTTGCTCGAGGCCAAGCCCCAGGTGACGGTCGATGACGGCGCCGATCTGCTGATGACCGCGCACGCGCTCGGCGGGGAGACGCTGGGCGAGCTGATCGGCGGCACGGAGGAGACGACCACCGGACTGGTGCGCCTGCGGCGTCTCGAGGCCGAGGGGAAGCTGGCCTGCGCGGTCGTGGCGGTCAACGAGGCCCGCACCGAGCGAGCGTTGAATGATCGCCACGGAACCGGGCAGTCGGCCCTCGACGGAATCGTCCGGGCCAGCAACGTGCTGCTCGCCGGCCACACACTGGTGATCGTTGGCTACGGGTGGGCCGGGCAGGGGATCGCCGAACGGGCACGCGGCGCCGGCGCCGCGGTGATCGTGTGCGAAGTCGACCCGCTGCGGGCGCTCGAGGCGCGAATGGCCGGATACCAGGTGATGCCGGCGCTCGAGGCGGCCGAGCGCGGGGACGTGTTCGTGACCGTCACCGGGTCGCGACGGGTTTTGCGCGGCGAACACTTCGCACGCATGAAGGACGGTGCGGTGCTCGCCAACGCCGGTCATTTCGACGTCGAGCTTGATCTCCCGGAGCTGACCGCGCTGGCGGTGAGCGTCCGGGAGGTGCGGCCGCTGATCGAGCAATACGAGCTCGAGGACGGGCGCCGGCTGAACCTGCTCGCGCGCGGCCGGGTCGTCAACCTGGCCGCCGGCGAGGGACATCCGGGGGCGGTGATGGACGTCTCATTCGCGATCCAGGCGCTGTGCGTCGAGGACCTCGTGCGCCGGCGCGAGGAGCTCGTGGCGGGGGTGCATCAGGTACCCGAACAAATCGATCAAGAGGTCGCGACGCTCAAGCTCGCCGCGCTCGGGGTGTCGATCGACGAGGCGACCGACGAGCAGCTGCACTACCGGGAGTCCTGGGGGTAGGCGGGGGTCCGCGGGATCTTCTGAGAAGATCCCGCGTATGGAAGGCGCCAGCGCACCGCGGACGACCGTCCCGCGACCGAGAAAGGCCAGCCGCGTTCTCCGTGGAGGGATCGATCTCGGCGGCACCAAGATCGAGGCGATCGTCGTCGACAGCGGGAACACCGTGCTCGGGTCGTCCCGGCACCCGACCCCATCGAGCGGTGGGCCCGCGGACGTCGCGGCCGAGCTCGTCGACGCGATGACCGGCGCGTGTCGGGGGGCGGGGGTCGAACCGGCCGAGCTCGTCGGCGTCGGCGTCGGCTCGCCGGGGGTGGTCGACGAGGCCACCGGAACCGTGTCGACCGCGCGGAACCTTCCCGGCTGGGAGGGGTCGTTTGCGCTGGGGCCGGAGCTCGAGGCGAAGCTCGGCACGAAGGTCGTGATCGGCAACGACGTCCAAGTCGCCACCGACGCCGAGTTCGCCCTGGGGGCGGGCCGGCCGTACGAGTCGTTGCTCGGGGTGATGTGGGGGACAGGTGTGGGCGGCGGTCTGATCCTCAACGGCAAGCCTTGGGTCGGGCGCGGTGGCGCTGGGGAGATCGGGCATGTGGTCGTGGAGATCGGCGGCGCTCGCTGTCCCTGCGGCCGCCGGGGCTGCATGGAGGCCTACGCCGGTCGCGCGGCGATGGAGGCCCGGGCGCGTAAGCGGCAAAAGGAACAGCGCACGGATCTGTTCAAGATCATGAAGGAGCGCGGCCGGACGAAGCTCACGAGCTCCGTGTGGGCCCGGGCGCTCGACCGGGGGGACAAGCTCACCGTCGAGCTCATCGACGACGCCGTCGAGGCGCTCGGCGCCGGCATCGCCTCGACGCTGAACCTGCTCGATGTACCGGCGGTGATCATCGGTGGCGGCCTCGGCGTGCGCCTCGGCGAGCCGTACGTGAAGCGGATCCGTACGGCGATGCAGCCGCACCTGTTCAACGACACCAACCCGCCTGACGTCCTCCCGGCGGCGCTCGGCGATACCGGTGGCGCGATCGGGGCGGCGCTGCTGGTCAAGCCGCCGGCGGCGCGCCGGCCGGCGGCCCGTCGGCCGCGGACGACTCCGAGCGCCTGACGATCCGCGAGCGACCGCGGCTACGCATTCTGGTGGGTCGCCGGCTGCCCGTGGCAGGGCTGAGCGGGGCGCTTTGGCGATTTCTGCACGGCCGTAGGGGCGGCTCGGGTCGCGGCGGCGGGGGAAGTCTCCCGCCCGGTCCGCGCCGCGTGATTAACCCCTCCTAAACATCCGGACTATGGCGGTTGGCCGCCCTCTTTGACAGGATGGGCGCGCCGCTTGAGGAAACCGCGGCGAAGGGGGGAGAGAGCGTTTCAATCATGGCTTCCGCGAGAACGGCACGAATGCCCACACGGATGTTGAAGGATTCATGATCGCGCGGGTTGCCGCGGTCGCCTCGCTGGTGGTCGCGATCGTCGTTGTCGTGCTCGTGCTCGTGGGGGGGAGCAGCACATACACGCTGCACGCCGACTTCCAGGACGCCGGCGGCCTCGTCACCGGCAACGATGTGCTCATGGGGCCGGCCAAGGTCGGCACGATCCAGTCGATCTCGCTCACCCCCAATGGCCAGGCGCAGGTCACGATGGGGATCGACTCGAGTGCGGCGCCGCTGCACGACGGCACGGTGGTCCGGATCTATGAGAACTCGCTGTCGGGTGTCGCCACCAGGTACATCGTGCTCGAGCCTGCCCCGACCGACGCGCCCGAGATCCCCAGCGGCGGGACGATCGGCGAGGACCACACGTACAGCTTCGTCAGCCTCGACCAGGTCTTCGACTCGCTCGACCCGCTCACGCTGGCCGGGCTGCGCGGCGTCATCAAGGGTGAGGCGGCGAGCATCCAGGGGCGCTCCGCGCAGGCGTCGAAGACGCTCAAGTACCTGGCCCCGGGGCTGGCCAGCACGAGCAACCTGACCGCCGAGCTCGACCGCGACGAGCCAGCGTTCGACGGGCTGCTCGTCGAAGGAGCGCAGACGATGCAGGCGCTGGCGTCGCGAGCGCAGCAGCTGAGCGACCTGATCGCCCAGGCCAACACGACGACCGGCGCGGTGGCGCGTCAAAGCGTCGCGCTCCAGCAGGCACTGCAGCTGCTCCCGGGCACGCTCAACCGCTCGACGGCGACGTTCGCCGGCCTGCGGAGCACGCTCGACGCGCTTGATCCGGTGGTCGCGAAGTCCAAGGTCGCGGCGCGCCGGCTCGAGCCGTTCGCTGTCAGCCTCAACTCCCTCGCCCAGGTCGCGATTCCCACTGTGAGCGCGCTCAGCGATCTGATCCACAACCCCGCCGGCACGGGCGACCTGACCACTCTGTTCGAGGCGACGCCCAAGCTCGCGCGGCTTGCGGCCACCGCCTTCCCCAACCTGATCCAGGCGATGAACGCCTCCCAGGTTCAGCTCGACAACCTGCGCGAGTACACCCCCGACGTCATCGCAGCGCTCACCAATGTCGGCCAGACCAGCGGCTACTACGACGCCAACGGGCACTACGTCCGGGTCCAGCCGACGTTCTTCGCGTTCGGTACGGGCAGCTCGAACCAGCTCGTCGAGCAGTCCCCGGCCGACCGCTACCAGAGGCTCCAGATGGTCCGCTCGCGCTGCCCCGGTGGCGCCGTTCAGCCCTCCCCGGACGGATCTTCTCCCGTAGCCGTCGCCGGCTGCCAGCCGGGGTCGACGCCACCGGGCCCATGAGACGGCTGACGCCACCGGGCCCATGAGACGGCTCGCACTGATCGCACTCGTGCTGGTCGCGGCCGCGGTGATCGCGGCGGTGGCGAGTGCCTCGGGAGGACCCGGCGGCGACCCCTACCAGGTGCGGGCGATCTTCGACGACGCCTCGTTCGCGGTCCCGGGCGAGCAAGTTCGGGTTGCCGGCGCGCCGGTCGGGTCGATCGCGTCGCTCGACGTGTGCGTCGCGCAGACGTGCCGCCCAGGAACACTCAACAAGGCCGCGGTCACGCTCGAGATCGACGACAGCCGATTCGCACCCTTCCACGCCAACGCGACGTGTGCGATCCGGCCCCAGTCCCTGATCGGCGAGATGTACATCGACTGCAATCCGGGCTCCGCGTCGGCGCCGCCGCTGCAGCGGATCCGCTCCGGTCCCGGCAAGGGCTCTTACTACCTGCCGGTCACGCAGACCAGCTCGCCGGTCGATTTCGACATCGTCCAGGACATCTACCAGGAGCCGGTGGCGCAGCGGCTCGCGATCATCCTGAACGAGCTCGGCACCGGCTTGGCCGCGCGCGGATCGGATCTGAACGCGGTCATCCACCGAGCCGATCCGGCGCTCGGCAACACCGACCAGGTCCTCAAGATCCTCGCCGGCCAGAACCGGGCGCTCGCCAAGCTGGCGACCGACTCGGCCACCGTGCTCGGGCCGCTGGCACGACAGCGAAACGCGCTGGCGGACTTCATCACACAGGCCAACACGACCTCCCAAGCGAGCGCTGCCCGCGCCGCGGACATATCGAAGTCGATCCAGCTGCTCCCGGGCTTCCTGAGCCAGCTGCGGCCGCTGATGGCCGACCTCGGCACGCTTGCCGATCAGGGAACGCCGCTGGCGAGCGACCTGGGTCAGAGCGCCGCGGCGCTCGGGCGCGAGTTCCAGGAGCTGACGCCTTTCGCGGCCGTGGCGCGGACCGCACTGATCAACCTCGGCAATTCCGCGCAGAAGTCCCAGGGGCCGCTGGTGGCGACGATCCCGCTCGCCAACCAGCTGAACCGGCTCGGCACCCAGGCCGTGCCGGCGGCGGGCTTGCTCAACCAGCTGACCGCGAGCCTCGACAAGACCGGCGCGATCAGCCAGCTGATGGCCGTCCTGTTCAACGGCACGAACGCGGCCAACGGGTTCGACAGCCTCGGGCACTACGTCCGCGACGAGCTGCTGGTCAGCGACTGCACTGGCTACGCGATCAATCCGGTCCCGGGATGCTCGGCGAGGTTCGCCAAGGGGAGCACGGCCGCCGCGACCGCGCTCGCCAACGGGAGCGCGGCCGCCGACACCGCGTCGGCCGCCGGCGTGTCGCCCGCGAGCAGAGCGGTCCTGAGCGACGCCGTGGCGAAAGCGGGCAGGTCTGTGGCGCGTGCGTCGGCGGCACCGCTGACCAGTCTGCTCGACTACCTGATCGGACCCGGCGGATGAACGCCCGTCGCAACCCCAGCGGCTTCGGCAATCCGGTCCTGATCGGCGCGCTCACCGTGCTCGTCGTGATCGTCGCCGTGTTCCTGGCCTACAACGCCAACAACGGCCTCCCGTTCGTCCCCAGCTACACGCTGAAAGTCCAAGTGGCCGACGCGAGCGAGCTGACCCACGGGGCCGAGGTGCACATGGGCGGCGCGCTCGTCGGGTTCGTCGACAGCGTGCAGGCCGAGCGCGCGCCGTCGGGTCAGCCGATCGCGGTGCTCGGACTGAAGCTCAACAAGAGCATCGGGCCGCTGCCGGTCAACTCGACGTTCGCGATCAGGCTGAAAGGCGCGATCGGGCAGAAGTATCTGGCGATCGGCCTGGGGAACTCGCGGCGCACGTTCCGGGACGGCGCCACGGTCGCGCTCGGCCAGACCAGCGCCGCCGTCGATCTCGACCAGGTGCTGTCGATGTTCAGCCCCCCGACGCGCCAGGGGGTCGTCGCCTCGACCGTGGGCTTCAGCGACGGCCTGGCCGGCCGCGGCATCGGGGTCAACGACGCGATCGGGGCGTTCGTCCCGTTGCTCGGGGACCTGGCGCCGGTGGCGCGCAACCTGGCCTCTCCGAACACGAACCTGGGTGGCTTCCTCCGCGGCCTCGAGGCGCTCGCGGGAACGCTCGCACCGGTTGCCAGCACCCAGGCGGCGCTGTTCGTCGGCCTCGACGGCACGTTTCGAGCGCTGGCGAGCGTGTCGGTCCCGTACCTGCAGGACGCGATCTCGGCCACGCCGCCCGCGTTCAGCGCCGTGATCGCCGGTAGTCCCACGATCCGGCCGTTCCTGACCGACAGCGCGGCGCTGTTCAGCGAGCTTCGGCCCGGCATCGCGACGCTGCCGGCGAGCGCTCCGGTGCTCGCCGACGCGTTCACCGCGGGCGTGCGCAACCTCCCCGGGACGGCTGCGCTCGATCAGCGTCTCGTCAGCCTGTCCAACTCGCTGGCGACGTACGGTCAGACGCCGGCCGTGCAGGCAGGGCTCGCTCGCCTGACGCTGTTCGCGTCGAGCCTGCGCTCGCCGCTCGCGTTCCTGACGCCGGTCCAGTCGTCATGCAACTACGTGACGCTGTTCCTGCGCAACATCGGGAGTTTGCTGTCCGAGAGCACGACCTCGGGCACGTCGCTGCGGTTCTCGCTGGTCGCAATCGACGATGTCCTCGGCGGCGAAGCCGTCCCCTCGAGCCGCCCGTACACGACGCCACAGACCAACCCGACCGTCGAGCACGGGCCGCTCCACGTCAATCCCTACCCGAACACCGATTCGCCCGGCGAGACCGCCGAGTGCGAGGCCGGTAACGAGCCCTACTCGGGCGCGGCGGCGGACATCGGCAACGTGCCGGGCAACCAGGGCCTCCAGACCGAGCAGACGGGGCAGACCGGCAGCGGCAACGCGAACAAGAAGAGCGGAGGCTCGAAGTGAGGCGCCGCCGCCGGGGCATGTCGAATTTCGCGGCTGGCCTCGCCGCAGCGCTCGTGATCGCGGCGGCGATCTACCTCGTGTTCGGCGGCCCGACGCCGTTTGCCGCCTCGCCGTTCGTGCTCAAGGCGGTGTTCACGACCGAGACCGAGCTGCACATTCCCTCGCCCGTGCGGATCGCCGGCGTCGACGTCGGCGAGGTGACATCGGTGAAGCCGGTCGGCGGCAACTCCCGGGCAGGGGTGGTGACGATGGACATCAACTCGGGCGGCCCGCCGATCCACGCCGACGCGACCGCCGGGATCCTCACCCGGATCTTCCTCGAGGGCAACTTCTACGTCGACCTGCACCCCGGCACAGCCAATGCTCCCGTGCTCTCGTCCGGCGCCACCCTGCCCGCCGCCAACACGTCGGGGCCGGTGCAGCTCGATCGCGTCCTCGCCGCGCTGACGTCCGACGCCCGCGGCAACCTGGAGACGCTCGTCCAGGGTCTCGGCGCGTCGCTCAACGGCCCGCCCACCGCCGCCGAGGACGCCACTCAGGACCCGAGCGTCCGGGGCTTGACCGCGGCGCAGGCGCTGAACAAGTCGCTCAAGTACTCCGCCGGCGCGTTCCGGGCGTCGGCGATCGTCAACCAGGCGCTGCTCGGGACCCAACCGCATGATCTGAGCAAGGCGGTGCTCGGCAACGAGGAGGTGTTCCGTGCGTTCGCCTCCCGCCAGAGCCAGCTCGCCAGCCTCGTCACCACGTTCGACAGGACGCTGGCCGCGTTCGCGGCTCGCCAGAACGATCTGAGCGCTTCGATCGCCGCGCTTCCGCCGCTGCTGCGCACGACCAACGGCGCGCTGACCGCGCTCGACGCCTCGTTCGGGCCGACGAAGACGTTCGCCAAGGAGATCCTGCCGGGGATCGAGCAGGTCGATCCGACGATCGGACAGGCACTGCCGTGGCTCGCGCAGGCCACCGCGCTGCTGGGGCCGAACGAGCTCGGCGGCCTCGTGTCCGATCTGACGCCGGCCGTGGAGGCCACCGCGAGCACGATCCACTCGAGCACGACGCTCGTGTCGCAGAGCAACACGCTCGCGCGCTGCGTCACCCACAACCTGGTCCCGACCGGCAACACCGTGATCCAGGACCCGCCGCTGACCACCGGGGTGCCCGTCTACCAGGAGCTGCTCGAGTCGGCGGTGGGGATTGCCGGCGCGGGCCAGAACTTCGACGGCAACGGGCGCTACCTGCGCTCCTCGCCGGCTGGCGGCTCGGACCTGGTGCAGACCGGCGCGCTGGGCTCGCAGGGACCGCTGTTCGGCAACGCGGTGCTCGCGCCGCTCGGGACGCGTCCCGCCTGGCCCGGGAAGGCGCCACCGGTGAAGAGCAGCACGCCGTGCTTCAAGAACGGCAAACCTGACCTCAACCGCGTGAGTACGGGGGCGGGGCCATGAGGCGCGCCGCAGCCGCCCTGGACCGCGTGAATACGGGACCCGCCCCATGAGGCGCGCGCTCAAGGCCCACCGCAAGGATTTCGTGGCGATCCTGGTGCTCGTCGCCGGCGCGCTCGCGGTCGCGGCGTACGTGCTCTACCACCAGCCGTCATTCACGTTCGGGCAGAGCTACTACACGGTCCGGGCCGAGTTCGCGAGCAGCGCCGCGGTCACCCCGGGGCAGGGACAGGCGGTCACGATCGCCGGCGTGCAGGTCGGGCTGGTCGGTGGCGTCCAGCTCGAGAACGGGCGGGCCGTGGTGACGATGAACATCCTCAAGAAGTACGCGCCGATCTACCGCGATGCGACCGTGCTGCTGCGCCCGCGGACGCCGCTGAAGGACATGTACCTCGCGCTGGATCCCGGGACGACGCGGGCCGGCGCGGTCCCGAGCGGAGGGATGCTGGGCGCCGGGAGCACGACCCCGGACGTCGATCTCGACCAGATCCTCGCCTCGCTCGACTCGGACACGCGGAGCTACCTGCTGTTGCTGCTGTCGGGGGGCGCCGGCGCCTTCCATGACCCCGCCTCCGCCGTCCCGGACCTGCGCGGCACGTTCAAGCGGTTCGAGCCGCTCGACCGCGACACTCGCACCTTCGCCACGCTGCTGGCCGCGCGCAGCAGCAACCTCAGCCTGGCGATCCACAACCTCCAGCGCGTGGCCACTGCACTCGGCGGCGTCGACGGCCAGCTCGCTTCGCTGATCGAGTCGTCGAACACGAACTTCGCCGCGATCTCGTCGCAGTCCGCCAACCTCGAGGCGGGACTCTCGCTGCTGCCCGGGACGCTCGTCCAGACCAACCGGACGCTCGGCAAGGTACAAGGCTTCGCCGCCCAGCTCGGTCCGACGCTCACCGAGCTTCAGCCGTTCGCCCGCGCGCTCGCGCCTGCCCTCAACGCCTCCCGGCCGCTGTTCCACGACACCACACCCGTGATCCAGAACCAGCTGCGGCCGTTCTCGACCGCGGTGCAGCCGCTCGCGAAGGCGCTGAAGCCCGCAGCCACCGAGCTGTCCAAGGCGGTGCCGCCGTTGACGAGCTCGGTCAAGGTAATCAACACGCTGCTCAACACGCTCGCCTACCAGCCGTCCGGCAGCGAGCAGGGATACCTGTTCTGGGGCTCGTGGCTGGCCCACATCGCGGCCACCCTGACCGATCTCCAGGACGCCCAGGGTCCGACCGTGCGGGGCATCTTCATGGCGACCTGTCCGGCGCTCCAACTGCTCGAGACCACGATTCAGGCGGGCAGCCCCTCGGTCGCGCCCCTGCTCGACCTGCTGAACGCTCCCGATTTCACCCAGATCAAGTCTTCGTACTGCCCGCCGGCGCTGGCCGGCGACGCGCGGCGCACACCGACCGCGGGAGGCCTGGGCGGATGAACCGGCAGGCACCGAGCGCCGCCCGCATCCTGACGATGGTCGCGTTCGCGGCCTCCTGCATCGGCCTGCTCCTGTTCCTGTGGATCTCGTTCGGGGGATCGACCTCGCTGAGCCCTCGCGGATACGAGATCAGCGCGGAGTTCAACCAGGCCGAGAACCTCGGCAGCCAGGCCGACGTCCGGATCTCGGGCGTCAATGTGGGCAAGGTGATCAGCGTCGGCCTCGACCGTCGCACCGGCCTCACCCGGGCGGTGATGGAGCTCGATCCGCAGTTCGTGCCGCGGCCGGCGGACACCCGGGCGATCCTTCGCCAGAAGACGCTGCTCGGGGAGACGTACATCGAGCTCTCGCCGGGCTCGCCGAGCGCGCCGAAGCTCGCCGACGGCGCGACGCTGCCGCGCGGCCAGATCGCCCCGACCGTGCAGCTCGACCAGATCCTGTCGACGTTCGACCCAGCCACGCGACAGGCGTTCAAGACCTGGATGCAGCAGCAGGGGATGGCGCTCACCGGCCGCGGCCAGGACCTCAACGCCGCCCTGGCGCAGCTGTATCCGTTCGCGACCAACGTCGATTCGGTGCTGGCGGTGCTCAACCGCGACAGCGCAGCCGCCAGCACTCTGTTGAGCGACGGCGGGCAGGTGCTGGCCGCCGTCACCCGCTCGCCGACGGCGCTCCAGCAGCTTGTCGACAACGCGAATACGACCTTCTCCGCCACCGCCGCGCAGGCAGTGGCACTCGCGCACACGATCAAGGCGTTTCCGCCGTTCCTGACCGCGACGAAAACGACGATCGACCGCGTCACACGGTTCGCGATCACGACCAAGCCGCTCGTCGACAAGCTGCGCCCGGCCGCGGTCAAGCTGACCCCGGCGCTGCAGTCGGTGGCCGTGCTCGCGCCCGAGCTGAACACCCTGCTCGTGAACCTCGGCCCGCTGACCAGCGCGTCGAAGGCAGGAGTGCCCGGAGTCCAGCAGTTCCTGAACGAGAGCGTCCCGCTGCTCACCCGCCTCACGCCGTACCTCGGCGGTGTGATCCCCGTGGTCGACTACATCAACGACTACCGGCGTGAGGTCGCGGCCTTCTTCGCCAACGGGACCGCCGCCACGCAGGCCACCGTGCCCGCGGCGGTCGGCAACAAGCTGCTCCACTACGTGCGCGTTTCGAGCCCGCTCAATCCGGAGACGCTGACTGACTATTCGAATCGCCTCGAGAGCAATCGCGGCAACCCATACCTCGTGCCGGGCGGTTACTCGAGCCTGATATCGCAACTTCCGGTCTTCGGAAGTTATCTGTGCACGAGTAACCCACAACCTACGATTGGCCCTACTATCTCCGCGTCGCTTGCCGCGGTCCTGAGCGCTGTCTACTACACCACGGACCCAAGCGGCCCGCCGTGCGAGGCCCAGCCGCCGCTCGGCGAGGCGACGACAGGACAGACTCAAGCATTTCCTCAACTACAACCAATCCCATGAGCATGGCCGGCTCTGCTTTGCACACACATACACATAAAGGAGGAGTCAATTGCGACGGATCGTCGTAGTTGCCACGGCACTCGCCGTGCTAATCGCCGCAGCGTCGGCCTTCGCCGCCAGCGGCGGGATCAACACGTACACAGCGAGCCTCAAGTTCTCGCCGAACAAGACCGGGTCCGGCAAGGCCCCGTCGTCGATGGGGTTCACCCAGAAGTACCTGGCCAACGGCACGGGTGGTAACCGCACCGCGCCACTGACCGACGTCAAGACCACGATCTACGGCATGGCCTCCGACGGGAAGGACTTCCCGACGTGCAGCCTGGCGAAGATCCAGGCCGCCAAGAGCGACACCGGCTGCCCGAAGGGCGCGCTGGTCGCGAGCGGCTCGATCACCGCCACGCTCGGGCCCGTCACCGATACGAGCGCCACCTCCCCGCAGAACGCTCCGTGCAACCCGCTGCTCGACGTCTGGAACGCCGGACAGGGGAAGGTCGTGTACTTCTTCGTCGATAAGGGCCCGAACCACCTGTGCGCCGGTGGCGCGGTCCCGACCGGGTTCGTCGGTCCGTTCCCGGGCACGGTCAAGACCGTCGGTAAGAACCTCGTGATGAACACCCCAATCCCGAGCTACGTGTCGTTCCCGCTCACCGGGGTCGCGGGCTCGCTCACGGGCGAGACCCTGAACTGGAAGAACCTGAGCAAGAAGCTGGGGAACGGCAAGACCGTGCAATACGGTGCGTCGGTTGCCTGCAAGGGCGGCAAGCGCCCCTACAGCGTGATGTTCACCGCGGAATCCGGCCCCGGCGGCGCGCCGCAGTCGGCCACCGTGACGGGCACGCAGAAGTGCAGCTGAGCACCCGCTGCTAAGTCCTCTGCCGGCGCCCTCGCGATTGGCGAGGGCGCCCGGCAATGGGCCGCTGCGCGGCATCCGCGGGGTGGGTGGGCAGCCGGCTAAGCGACCTCAAAGCGTTCGGCGCGCTGGGCGGTCCGTTCGGACTCGTTCAGCATCTGCACGAACAGGACGACGAGCGCGATCCCCATGACGATCGACTGCTCGAGCGCCATCACCAGCCCCGCCATCATCTGGTCCTCGAGCGGAGTAATCCCCCAGTACGACGGCTGGTGGGCGTAGAAGGGGTAGATCACGCTGGGCGCGAATGCCAGCGCCACCCCGAGCAGGCCGACCAGGAGCTTGCCGCCGGCCATGTAGGCGACCGGGCCGAGGCCGGCTAGGCGCTGGCGGTTGCGGATCGGCGACAGGACGTGCCACCAGTAGATCGATCCGGCGAGGAAGAACGTCATGTGCTCGGTCGCGTGGATCAGGCCGTTGCCCTGCGCCTTGTCGTACAGCGCCGGCACGTGCCACAGCCAAAGCACCGCCGCGTAGAAGATCACCGCGAACGCGGGATGGGCGACGAAGCCGGCGCGGCGCTCGACCGCCTGGAGGCGCTTCGTCACGGGCCGCAGCAGCACCTTCGTGAGCCCGAGGATCAGGAGGATCGGGGCGATATCCAGTAGCAGCATGTGCTGGACCATATGCATCACCATCATCTGGTCTCCGAGCGAGTCGAGCGGCGAAACGAGCGCCACCAGGATCGTCACGATCCCGGCGGCGAACAGAAGCAGGCGCCACAGGCTGGGCGGGTGTCGCTCGTCCCGCCGAGCACGGCGCCAGCCGATCGCATACAGGACCACCAGCACGACTACCGAGAGCAGCGCGGTCCAGTCGAACGTCCAGGACGTCTCAGGGCTCACGAATGTGGATTATGCGCACCCTGGCTGCGAGATGTCCGATCGACAAACGTCCGGTCGAGGACTACGCTGGATGGTTCACGCACATCCATCCTTCCCAGCAAGGAGGTAGGTCGATGCGCATCGAGGTCAAGGGCCGCAACCTGCCCGTTTCCGAGGACCTGAGGGAGCACGTCGCCAAGCGCTTTCGCAAGGTCGACCGACAGGTGTCGGAGCTCGCCGAGCTCGAGGTGGAGATGTTTGAAGAACGCAATCCGGCCATCGCCGACAGCCAGGTGGCTGAGGCGACGTTGCACTTGAAGGGGGTGACGCTGCGGGCCCGGGATGCCTCACCGGATATCCGGACCTCGATCAATCTTTGCGCCGACGAGCTCCACATCCAGGTCAAGCGCCACCGTGACAAGCGGCGCAAGCGGCGCGAGGCGCGCGCGGCGGCGGGCCACACCGCCGACGTCAGCGCGACTGCGATCGACGATGAGGCACTCGTCGGCGGGGCGCCCGACACGGGGCCGTCGGGAGTCTCCTCGGCGGCGTAGAACCGCTACCGACCCACTGCTACGCTAGCCCCATGTCCATTCTGGACCGCGCGCTTCGCATGGGCGAAGCGAAGAAGTTCAAGGTCTACGAACAGCGGGTTGGACGGATCAATGCTTTCGAGCCCGAGCTGGAGCACTACACCGACGCCGAGCTGAGAGATTCCGCCGACGAGCTGCGCGAGCGCGCCGCCGGCGGCGAGAGCCTCGAGGACCTGCTGTACGAATGCTTCGCGCTCGTGCGCGAGGCGGGTCGGCGCACGATGGGGATGCGCCACTTCGACGTGCAGCTGATCGGCGGCATGGTGCTGCACGACGGCGCGATCGCCGAGATGCGGACCGGCGAGGGCAAGACGCTCACCGCGACGCTGGCCGTCGTGCTCAACTCGCTCGGTGGCAGGGGCGTTCACGTCGTCACCGTCAACGACTATCTGGCCCGCCGAGACGCGATGTGGATGAAGCCGATCTACGACGCGCTCGGGGTCACCATCGGCGTGCTCCAGAACATGCAGCCCTACGAGGACAAGCGCGCCGCCTATGCCGCCGACGTGACCTATGGCACCAACTCCGAGTTCGGCTTCGACTACCTCCGCGACAACATGGCCACAACCCTTGACGAGAAGGTCCAGCACGGGGGCCGTCCAAAGCCCGAGGAGGGCAAGTCCCACTACCACACGTTCGCGATCGTCGACGAGGTCGACAACATCCTGATCGACGAGGCTCGCACCCCGCTGATCATCTCCGGCGCCCCCGAGCAGGCCGCCGAGCTGTACGTCCGGTTTGCACGGCTCGCGCCGCAGATGACGTCCGGCAAGACGCCCGAGGGCATGGACCCGCGGATGAAGAAGGAGTTCGTCGCGGACTTCGACTACGAGTTCGAGGAGAAGCACAAGACGATCTCGGTCACCGAGCAGGGCGTCGCCAAGGCGGAGCGGTTCCTCGGGATCGACCACCTGTACCGGGCCGAGAACGGCCACCTCGTCAACCACCTGATCCAGTCGCTCAAGGCGGAGTCGCTGTACAAGCGCGACGTCGACTACGCGGTGATCGACGGCGAGGTCAAGATCATCGACGAGTTCACCGGGCGGATCCTCGAGGGCCGGCGCTGGTCGGAAGGGCTGCACCAGGCGGTCGAGGCCAAGGAGGGCGTGCGCGTCCAGGAGGAGAACCAGACGCTCGCGACGATCACGCTCCAGAACTACTTCCGGATGTACGACAAGCTCGCGGGCATGACCGGCACGGCGCTGACCGAGGCGACCGAGTTCATGAAGATCTACACGCTGCCGGTCGTCGAGGTCCCCACGAACCGGCCGATGGTGCGCGAGGACAACAACGATCAGGTCTACAAGACCAAGGAGGGCAAGGCCAGCGCTATCGTCCGCGAGATCGCGGACCGCCACGGCTCCGGTCAGCCGGTGCTGGTCGGGACAATCTCGGTCGAGGTGTCAGAGCAGCTGTCGGCCGAGCTGAAGCGCATGGGCATCCCGCACTCGGTGCTGAACGCCAAGCCCGAGCACGCCGAGCGCGAGGGCGAGACGATCGCCGAGGCCGGCGCCCCGGGCGCGGTCACGATCGCCACAAACATGGCGGGCCGCGGCGTCGACATCAAGCTCGGCGGAAATGCCGAGCACCTGACCACGCTCGAGATGGCCAACCTAGGGCTCCAGCCGGGCGACCCCGACTACGACGAGCACTACCGCAAGGCGTTCCCGGCGATCGAGGCGCGGGTAGAAGGCGCGCGGGAGCAGGTGCTCGAGCTCGGCGGCCTCTACATCCTCGGCACCGAGCGCCACGAGTCGCGGCGGATCGACAACCAGCTGCGCGGCCGCTCCGGCCGCCAGGGCGACCCCGGCGAGTCGCGCTTCTTCCTGTCCGCTCAGGACGATCTCGTGCGGCTATTCGCCGGCGAACGCATCTACAAGATCCTCGACCGGCTCGGGAGTGTCGACGAGGAGGGCAATGAGGAGCCGATCGAGCACGGGATGCTGTCCAAGCAGATCGAGAAGGCCCAGCGCAAGGTCGAGGAGCAGCACTTCCTCCAGCGCAAGCACACGCTCGAGTACGACGACGTGCTCAACCAGCAGCGCGAGGTGGTCTATACCTACCGCGACGAGATCCTCGAGGGCCGCGACATGAGCGAGGCCGCTCGCCAGGAGATCGGAAGCCTGATCGAGCGCCAGGTCGCGGACTACACGGCCGGCGACTTCGTCGAGGAGTGGGACGTCGAGGGTCTGCTGCGCAGGATGGAGGAGGTGTTCCCGCCCGACGCCGATGTCCTGGACGTCGATCCGGATCGGGTCGACCGCGAGGAGCTGGTCGACGCCCTCCAGGAGCAGGCGCAGCACGAGTACGACCGTCGCGAGGAGGAGTTCGGTCCCGAGCTGATGCGCGACATCGAGCGGTTCCTGTTGCTCCAGATCATCGACCAGCGCTGGCGCGAGCACCTGTACGACATGGACTACCTGCGCGAGGGCATCCATCTGCGCGGGTTCGCCCAGATCGAGCCGCTCGTCGCCTACAAGAACGAGGCCTTCGAGCTGTTCCGCGACCTGATGAACAGCGTCTGGGAGGACTACGCCCGACTGATCTTCCACGTCGAGGTCACGCCGGTCGCGCCGGGGAACGGCGGGCCGCCGGCGCCGCCGCCGACGCGGCGCCCAAGCCGAGCGGCGAGCTCGTCCACCGCAGGCGGGGGACGGGTCACGTACTCGGGCGGTGGCGGAGCTGCGCAGGGCGCCATGGCGATCGCCGCCGCGGCCGGTGGCGCGGTCGAGGACGTCGCCGCCGACGAGGGGCCGGTGATGGCGCCCGTCGAGCAGCGACGCGTCGACCCGGGTGACCAGATCGGCCGCAACGACCCGTGCTGGTGCGGGTCGGGTAAGAAGTACAAGAAGTGCCACGGGGCCTAGGGGCCGGTGGCAGGGACCGACGACCTTCGCGTCTCTGACGAGCAGCGCGACCGCGCCGCGCAGGAGATCCGCGAGCACTACGCCGCCGGCCGTTTGAACGACGACGAGCTGAGCGACCGGGTGCAGGCCGCCTATAGCGCCAGCACCGAGCAGGAGCTCCGGAAGCTGCTGTCCGACCTGCCCAACCTGCCGGCGTCCCCGGCGCAGCAGAAGGCCGAGCTGGCGGCGCGCCGCAGCATGCTCCAGCGCCGCATGCTCCAGGAAGCTGGTGGCGGGCTGGGGCTGTTCGTAATCTGCACGGTCGTTTGGGCCGTGGCCGGTGCTCACCACGGCCAGTTCTGGCCGATCTGGGTGCTCCTCGTATGCCTGATCCCGCTGATCCGCAACGGCTGGCGGCTGTGGGGGCCCGCGCCCGATCTCGACCGCGTCGAGCGCGAGCTCGAGTCGCGCCGGCGCCGCGACGAGCTCCGCCACCAGATCGAAAGCGACGTCCACAACGACGTCCACGAGGACGTCCGCGGACAGCTCCGCGAACGCCGCGCCGCACGGCACTCCAGGCGCCACGGTGGATGGCAGTAGCCGGTCGGCTGACTAAACCCTAAGGGCCGCCACGTACTCAGTCGCGCACCCTTGTTGTACGGGTTGCTCTGCTCGTACACGAGGACGCTGACGCGCGGGTCTCGCTCGAGGTTCGTGGGCCACTTCCCGCCTCGGGGCGTTGTTGACCGCTGCGCAATGTATCGCTGCTAGTGTGGAAGCAGATGACGACTGCGCCCTCAGAGCCTCTGTCCCAGCGCCTCGCGGCGATCCGCGAGCAGCTCAAGCTGCTTGCGGACTACCTTTGACCCCGCTGAGCTGAGCGAGCGCGTCGACGCGCTCGAACAGGAGATGGGCGCGCCGGGCTTTTGGGAGGACCAGGAGCGAGCGCCGAAGGTCAGCGCCGAGCACGCGCGCGCGAGCCGCAGGCTGTCGGTCTACCGCGACCTCGAGCGCGATGTCAACGATCTCGAGCCGCTTGCGGAGCTCGCCGAGGAGGACCCGGAGATCGCCGCAGAGCTCGAGGAGCAGGTCGACAGCGTCCAGGAGCGCCTGGCCCAGCTCGAGGAGCAGCGGCTGTTCTCGGGCCGCTACGACTCGGGCGACGCGCTCGTCACGATCAACGCCGGCGCCGGCGGCACCGACGCCCAGGACTGGGCAGAGATGGTGCTGCGGATGGAGATGCGCTGGGCCGAGAAGCGCGGGTTCGAGGTCGAGCTGCTCGAGGCCTCGCCGGGGGAGGAGGCCGGGATCAAGTCGGCCACGTTCCTGGTCAAGGGCGAGAACGCCTACGGCCTGTACGGGAGCGAGAAGGGCGTCCATCGGCTGGTGCGGCTGTCGCCGTTCGACGCCGCGCACCGCCGCCAGACGAGCTTCGCGGGGGTCGAGGTCTCGCCGGTCGTGCAGGACATCGACGAGGTCGAGATCGACGACGACGACCTGCAGATCGACACCTATCGCGCGAGCGGCGCCGGCGGCCAGCACGTCAACAAGACCGACTCGGCCGTGCGGATCACCCACCGGCCGAGCGGGATCGTCGTCCAGTGCCAGAACGAGCGCTCGCAGTCCTCGAACAAGGCCGAGGCGATGACGATGCTGCGCTCCAAGCTGCTCGAGCTCGAGGAGCGAAAGCGCCGCGAGGAGATCGCCAAGGAGAAGGGGGAGGCCCAGGACGTCAACTTCGGCTCCCAGATCCGCTCCTACGTGCTGCACCCGTACTCGATGGTCAAGGACCACCGGACCGACCACGAGATGGGCGACACCGCCCGGGTGCTCGACGGCGACCTCGACGGGTTCGCGCGCGCCTATCTGCTCAAGTCAGCCAAGTAGCGGACGCGGGCCGCTGCCCCCTGTCGCCCCTCGGGGAGCAGCAGCCGCTTGTCCGCTAAGGGTCTAGAACGCGCCTGGACCCGGCGAGCCTCCCGGAGTTGCCGGACTCGCCAGCACGCACTGCCCGCTACGCGTTCCGCCGACGGTGTCGGGTTCGGCGCCGCGGGGGTAGAGCGAGCCGCTCGGAGAGGTGTCCGCGCTATCCCACACCGGCTGAGCGATGGGGGGCAGGCCGGCCGGATGGCTGTTGCCGCTGCACGACAGGTTCTTCGCGATATTTGTAGCGAGCACCTCGATCGCGTCCGGGTCGGCCATCGTGTTGCTGTTGATGGTCAAGCTGCCACCGATCTTGTCTCGCGCCAGACCTGTCCAGCACGACTTCAGGCCGTTGATCGCCACATTGCCTCCGATCGAGGAGTCCTCGATGTCGCTGAACACCGGGGACTTGATCGCAGCGAAGATCCCGGTCTTGGGCGGCTTGCAGCTGAGACCTCCGCCACCCCCGGTCTCCTTGAACTTGCCGCCGATCGTCGTGTTGTGCACCAGCACACCGATTGGGGAGTTCGCGATTACGTTGCCGGTGACGACCGGATGGCTCGTGAGCTTCGGGACCTTCGCGTGGTCGTCAATGCACGGCGATCCAGTCCCGTCGGGATTGGCCTTGCAGCCGAGAATCACGACGCCGCCCGCGTCGACGACGAGATTGCCGGTGACCGTGAGCTTCGAATGGTCGGCACCGAACGCCGCGCCGAGCGCCGATCCCTTCGTCACCTCCAAAGTCCCGATCACGTGCGCCTTACCGGTCTTCACCGCGCACACGCCCTTGACGACGACGCCGTGAGCGTAGGTGCCCTTCAACAATCCGGGGGTCTTGAACGCCCCCGAGCAAACAAACGGTCCTGCGGCCGGAGCCACCGCGGCACCTGCGCCCGCAACTGCGAGCGCGAGTCCTGCCGCGATGAGCAACGGCGCGCCACGAATGCGCCTCATATGCTGACCACCTCTCAGTGGATTGAATTTGCCCCGACGCTCCGGCCCGCGTCGCGAGTCGACGCTACCAGCCGGTGCACTGCTTTTACAAGTGATGCAGACGGACGATCCGTATCCTCGCCTCAGATGAGCGCACAGGCGGTTGCCGAGATCGTCGCCCGTGCCCTCGCCGAGGACGTCGGCGACGGCGACGCGACGACGGCTGCCACCGTGCCCGACACTGCCAGGGCCCGCGCGACGATCACCCAGAAGGCGCCCGGCGTGATCTACGGGCTCGACGTCGCTGCCGAGACGTTCCGCGCGCTCGACCCCGAGATCGCAATCGAGCGCCTGACCGACGAAGGACGGTGGCGCGAGCGGGGCGCCGTCCTGTTGCTCGAGGGCTCGGCGCGCGGGATCCTGACCGCCGAGCGGACCGCGCTCAACTTCCTGCAGCGCCTGTCGGGCGTAGCCACGATGGCGGCCCGCTGTGTGCAGGCCATCGCTGATTTGGAGCCCCGCCCACCCACGATCCTCGACACGCGCAAGACGACGCCGGGCCTGCGGCTACTCGAGAAGGCCGCGGTCGCGGCCGGCGGCGCCACCAACCATCGCATCGGCCTGTTCGACGCGATCCTGATCAAGGAGAACCACGCCACGCTCGCCGGCGGGGTGAGGGAGGCGGTCCACAAGGCCCGCGCCCACGCTCCCGGGCTGCCGCTCGAGGTCGAGTGCCGGACACTGGACGAGGTCGACGAGGCGCTCGACGCGGGCGCGCGCTTTCTGCTGCTCGACAACATGTCGGTCGACGAGCTCCGGGCTGCCGTGGACCGCGTGGCCGGCCGCGCCAAGCTCGAGGCCAGCGGCGGGTTCACGCTCGACACGATCCGGGCGGTCGCAGGCACCGGCGTAGACTTCATTTCAGTGGGTGCGATCACCCACAGCGCTCCGGCGCTCGACCTGTCCCTCCTCCTCGAACCTATTCCATGACCCTGCCGATGTTCGGTGCATCTGACGCGCCGCTATTACTCGAGAACATCCCTGCCCTTCAGGACGAGGTCCGCGCGCTCGCCCAGGAGCGCGGCGCGGTGATCCTCGCCCACAACTACCAGCTTCCCGAGATCCAGGATGTGGCCGACTACGTTGGCGACTCGCTCGGGCTCTCCCAGCAGGCGGCCAGGGCCGACGCCGACACGATCGTGTTCTGCGGCGTCCACTTCATGGCCGAGACGGCCTCGATCCTGTGTCCCGAGAAGGCCGTGCTGATCCCCGATCTCGACGCGGGCTGCTCGCTGGCGGACTCGATCACCGCCGAGCAGCTACGCGATTGGAAGGCCCACCATCCCGACGCGATCGTCGTCATGTACGTCAACACGACCGCCGAGGTCAAGGCGCAGACCGACTACTGCTGCACCTCGGCGAACGCGGTTAAGGTCGTGGAGCACATCTACGCAGAGCACGGCGAGGACACCGAGATCCTGTTCGGGCCGGACATGTTCCTCGGCGCCTACGTCGAGAAGTCGCTGGGGCGGGCGATGCACGTGTGGGACGGCGAATGCCACGTGCATGCCGGCATCAGGCCCGACGACATCACCGCGGTCAGGGCCGCCCATCCCGGCGCTGATTTCCTGATCCATCCCGAGTGCGGTTGCTCGACCAGCGTGATGGAGTACGTCGCGGCCGGCGACATCGACTCCGACGGCGTCTACATGCTGTCGACCGGCGGAATGCTCGGCTACGCGCGCGGGCGGGCGGGCGGACGGGTGGGCGGGAGCGGGAGCAGGGGCGTGCCTCGGTCAACGGCGATCGTCGCCACCGAGACGGGGATGCTCCATCCGTTGCGCCGGGCCGCGCCGGACATGGAGTTCATCGCGGCCAACGAGGCCGCTCACTGCCGCTTCATGAAGATGATCACGCTGCCGAAGCTGCGCGACTCGCTGCGCGACGGCGTGCACGAGGTCAAGGTGCCGGCGGAGATCGCCGATCGCGCGCGCCTGCCGATCGAGCGGATGGTGGCGATTTCGTAGCTGGGGCCGCGCTGGCGCGCGGCGTCCATGGGACCATGCAACCCCGTCCGGACGGGCCGGATGGCCCCACGGACGCCGAGTCGAAGCGAGGCCCCTTACGCGGATTCGGACAGCAGGTCGATCCCGTGGTTGACCGCGTCCCTGACACGCGGGAGCGCCACCCGCTTGCGCTCGAATTCGTCCGGCGTGTAGCAGTGGACGTCCGCCGCCGCGCCCATCTCGAGGCCGTCCCACAGCGCGCCGGCGTGGTAGACGCGCTCGAGCCACGGCATCCCCTCGAACGCGTGCGAGACCAGGATCACGACGAACTCCGGGCCGCGCTCGCGCTGCGGGGCCGCGCCCTGCTCGTCGGCGACGCGTGCTCCGCCGAGCATCGCGACGTCGATCGTCCATCGGTCATCGACGCGCGACAGATACCGCTGCAGCTCGCGCCGGTTGACGGCGGTCGTCACCTGCACGGCGCGATTGTCCCGGTCCAGGGCGGTGGGCGCAACGGTAGTCAGTACTTAGCGATTGCCGGGACGATCTGATCGAACAGCCGGATTGCGGTCCAGTTGCCCGGTCCGTCGATCATCAGCGCGAACGCGAGCACGTGATGGTTCTGCGCGGTGCAGTAGCCCGCGAGATTGGTGACGTAGTTGAGCGTGCCCGTCTTGGCGATGCAGCGCCCCTGCGCGGCGCTGTGGGCGGCGATCCCGTGCACGGTGCCGCTGACACCGACGACGGGCAGCGACGCCGCCAGGATACGGCCGGTCGGGGTGTTCCACATCGTCTTGAGCAGGTCGACGACTTCGCCCGGCGACGAGCGGTCCGAGCGCGACAGGCCCGAGCCGTCCACGATCCGGGGATGCAGGCCGAACGAGTCGATCGCGTTCGAGATCACCTGCGCGCCGGCCGTGATGCTCCCTCTGCCGCCGACCCGCACCCCCAGCTGCTTTGTCAGCATCTCGGCGAAGAAGTCATCCGAGGGCACGTCCATCAGTTGCAACATCACCGATAGCGGCGGGGACTGCACCGACGCGAGCTGCTGGGCGTCTCCCGGCGCCGGAAGCGTCCGGTTCAGTGGCCGCGCCCCGATCCCGGCGCCGTGCATCGTCAACACGAGCTCCTTGGCCGCGAACGCGCCGGGGTTGAGCTTCTTGAAAGTCGAGCCGTGGTCGTAGCTCAGGGCGGAGAGCTGCCCGCCTAAGTCGGGGACGTCGGGCGCGTAGCCCGTGGCCGGACCGCCGCGGAGCTCGTCGAACAGCGCGGCGTCGCCGATCACCCAACCCGAGACGTGCTTGATCCCGTCGTGGGCGAGCTGGCCCACGAGCTGATTGGCGGTCGGGCCGTACCCCTGCTCCCATGTGCGGTTGAAGGCGCCGTCGCCGAATGTCGGGTCGCCGCCGCCGACCAGATACAGGTTCCCGTGCCAGACGCCGCCGGGGCCGAGGTGGCCGGTGCCGACCACCGTTGTCTTGAGGCGGGCATTCGGCCCGAGCTCGTTGAGCGTGGCCACGGTCGTGTAGAGCTTCTCCACCGAAGCGGGCGGCCGGCCGACGCTGGCGCGCTCGGTGAACAGGGTCTGTTTCGCGGTCAGGTCGTAGACCATCGCGCCGGTTTGCGGGCCACCCTTGCCCAGGGCGCTCGACAGAGCGGCGCGGAGCGCGATCACGTCGGGTGGGGCCGATGCCGTCTTCGGCGCGGTCGCGGCGTGAAGCTGGGTGTTGGTGCTCGAGGTATGCGGGATCGGGGCGCCGACCGAAGCATCCGAGCTTGGTTTCGCGGCGTGGCCCCCGCCGCCACACCCACCGATCATCGCCGCGACGGCGATGCCCCCTACAATCCGGCGCGTCAGGCGGACTCGAGCTCCTCCACTGTGTGCGGGCCGACGCACGCCACCGACAGCTCGTCGGCGACGCGCCCTGCAACCTCTCTCACATCGTCGAACGTCACTTCGTCGAGCAGCGCGATCGTCCGGTCGGGGTCGACGTCCTCGGCGTAGACGATCGTCTGCTGGGCGGCATGGCGCGCGATCGCGCCGGTATTCTCGAACGCGATCGCGCGGGCGCCGGCGGCATAGGCGCGGGCGCGTTCGACCTCGGCGTCGGTCGGGCCGTGGTCGCGCAACTCGGTGACGATGTCGCGCATCCGCCGGTAAGCCTCGAGCATCTTGCTCGACTCGAGTCCCGCGGACAGTTGGAGGACCGGCACGTCGGAGTAGGCGTGAGCAATCGAGTGCACCGAATAGGCGAGGCCGCGCTGCTCGCGGATCTCGTCAAACAGGCGCGAGCCCATCGAGCCGCCGAGCAGCGTCGAATAGATCGTGAGCGCGGCGCGCTGCTTGGCATCGGCGATCTCGACCGCCGGCCGGTAGGACATCCGCAGGTGCGACTGGTTGGAGTCGCGCTCGCGCACCAGGATGCGGGGGTATTGCGGAGGCGCGGGCTCGTACGGGCCGGGCGCCGGGCGGGCCGGAAAACGCGTGAACAGGTCGTCGACGGCACCGTTGCCGGGGAGGTCCTCGAGGTTGCCGACGAGGAAAGCGCCGCCCCTATCGGGCGCCCAGCGGCGGTCGCGGAACTCGACGATCCCCTGGCGCGTGAACGTGTCGCGGATGTGCTCGGCCGGGCCGAGCACCGGGCGGCCGAGCGGGTGATCGCCGAACGCCGCCTCGTCGATCAGATGCTCGGCCATCACCGCGGGCTGATCGTTGGCGCGGGCGATCTCCTGCACGACCACGCCGCGCTCGCGGTTGAGCTCGTCGCCGTCGATTCGTGGGCGGCCGACGAAGTCGGTCAGAAGGTCGGCCGCCTCGAGCGCCTTCCTCGAGCGCGCCGTGATGTGGAACGCGACCAGATCGTGGCTGGTGTAGGCGTTGAGGACCGCGCCGATCCGCTCTGCGGCCTCGTTGACGTCCCGGTAAGTGGGGTACTTCTCGCCGCCCTTGAACACGAGGTGCTCTAAGAAATGCGCCATCCCGTTCTCGTTCTCGCGCTCGGTACGGGCACCCGCGTCGAACGCGACCAGGATCGTCGTGGAGCGCGTACCCTCGACCGAGATCCGGTACAGAGGGAGCCCATTCGGGAGGGGTGTTTGCGTGATCGAAGGCACCGGAAAAGAAAATAGCTGTTTATGCAAATCCCCTTGCAAAGGGAGGGATCGGGCCGCGTTTCGGGACGGGCCTCGCTAGGCTGCCCGCAACCTATGGCTATTTCTGAATCCAAGCAGCGAACTCGGCGGCGGCGCGAAAGCCCTGCACCCGCGGTGATCCCGCCCCGCGAGGCTCAGCCCGTCGGGCCGGTTCCGTCCGCCCGGTCGGTGATCGAGTTCCGGGGCGTGTCCAAGCGCTACCCGAGCGGCGACACCGGCCTCGACCAGGCCACGTTCGCGATCGACCACGGCGCGTTCGTGTTCCTCGTCGGCTCGACCGGCTCGGGCAAGTCGACGGTGATGCGCCTGCTGATCAAGGAGCTCGATCCGAGTGGCGGGACGATCCGGGTGGCGGGCCATGACCTGAGCGAGATCACGCGCAACCGGGTCGCCTTTTACCGCCGCAACCTCGGGGTCGTGTTCCAGGACTTCAAGCTGCTCCCGGCCCGGACCGTCTACGACAACGTCGCCTATGCGCTGCAGGTCACCGGCGGCACGCGTCGCGAGATCCGCGACAAGGTGCCGGACATCCTGCGGCTGACGGGCCTGTCGACCAAGCTCCACAACTATCCCGATCAGCTGTCGGGGGGCGAGCAGCAGCGCGTCTCGATCGCGCGCGCGTTCGTGAACCACCCGCCGCTGCTGCTGGCCGACGAGCCGACCGGAAACCTCGACCCCGAGACGAGCGTCGACATCATGCGGCTCCTGTACCGGATCAACCGCACCGGCACGACCGTGCTCGTCGCCACCCACGACCAGGCGATGGTCGACAAGATGCGCCGGCGCGTGCTCGAGCTGTCTGAGGGACGGATCGTCCGCGACGAGGCCACCGGGCTGTATACGCGCGACGAGACCACACGGGAGTTCGCCCAACGGATGCGCCAGCCCTCGACGCGTCCGGACGGGGTGTAGCCGGATGACGTCGTCGCATCCGGGGGTGACCCGATGAAGCTGGGGTTCTTCCTGCGCGAGGCGATGCGCTCGATGCGGCGCAGCGCCGCCCCGAGCTTCGCCGCGCTCGCCACCGTCCTCGTAACCATGCTCGTGCTCGGCGTGTTCATCCCGATCGTGCAGGCGACCAACGGGGCGGCGAACAGCGTCCGCGGCCGCGTCGAGGTCGACGTGTACATGCAGACGAACGCGACCGCCGCCGACGCGGCTCGGGTGCGGAACGAGCTGCTCGGGTTGCCGCACGTGAAGTCGGTCCAGTTCGTCTCCAAGCAGCAGGCCTACCAGCAGCAGGCGCAGGCCGATCCACAGGCCTACGCGCTGCTCGGTTCGAACCCGCTGCCGGACACCTACCACGTTTATCCCGACAACCCGAGCAACGTGCTTGCGGTCCACAGCGAGATCTCGGGAAGCGGCTCGGGCGGCAGCGGTCAGCCGATCGACGCCTCGATTCAGAATGTCTCGAACAAGCAGTCCGACACCAAGAAGATCCTCGAGGTCACGAACCTCGTGACGATCACCGCCGCGGTGCTCACCGTGCTGCTCGTGCTCGCGTCCATCTTGTTGATTGCGAACACAATCCGGCTCTCGCTGTATGCCCGCCGGCGCGAGGTCGAGGTGATGAAGCTCGTCGGCGCCACCGACTGGTTCATCCGCGTCCCGTTCATGATCGAAGGCGTGATAGTCGGGTCGGTCGGCGCGCTGATGGCGATCGCCGTCCTCGCCGCGACGAAGATCGCGCTGCTCGATCCGCTGGCGAGCAACTGGACGCTGATCGCGGCGCCGCGAACGATCGGGTTCACGTTCCTCGTGGTGGTGCTGCTGGCGGCCGGCACGCTCGTGTCGGCGGTCGGCTCCGGGCTGTCGCTCCGGCGCTTCCTGCGCGTCTGATCCTGAGCCGTCGCCCTGAAGCTGACCTACGCGGACCCGACCGGTAAGAACGGGTTCCCGGGGACCACTGCCGGACCCGGCTTCCGGCATAACTTCTAGGGCGCCCGTCACCCCCGGCAGACTGGGTCATGCCGGTGGCCCGGCCGGCCGGGATGGCCTTGTTCGTGGCCGGGGGCTCGGCTCGCGGACGACTGGATCCGAGCCCGGGTACGTCTGCTTCTGCCCAGCGCGTACTGCATTTGGGGTCGTCGGGGTTCGCGGCGTCGTAACCTCATACCGTCATGTCTCGCCGCCGTTCCCGCAATCCCCGGATCGCCGTCCGCGCTCTCCTCGCTCTGATCGTGCTCGTGATCGGCATCTGGATCGGCGGCCATCCGAGCTGGTTGCCATCGCCGCTGCGCAGCGCGTTCGTGGAGAACAAGAGCGATCCGCTCGTCAGCCAGGTCCTCGACATGCTCCAGAAGGACTACTACCGCCCGCTCAACCGCAACCAGCTCGTCAACAAGGGACTGGCCGGGATGGTGGCCAGTCTCGACGACCCGTACTCGCACTATTACGACCCGACCGACTACGAGGGCTTCCTCAACCAGGACAACCCGCATCTGAGCGGGATCGGGGTGGACGTGCAAGCCGCGTCGCGGGGGCTGCTCGTCGACGACGTGTTCCCGGGATCGCCGGCGGCCAAGGCCGGCCTCCAGCGGGGTGACGTGATCGTCGCGGTCGGCGCGACGTCCCTGGCCACCCGGCCGGCGAGCTTCGGCTCGCGCCTGATCAAGGGGCGGGCCGGAACGCCCGTCACGTTGACGATCCTGCGGGGGACGAAGAAGCACTCCGTGACGTTGATGCGTGCCGACATCGTCGTTCCCGTGGCGGCCGGGCAGATCGTCACCTCCCACGGGATCAAGCTG
Source organism: uncultured Solirubrobacterales bacterium (assembly GCA_963836715.1). GTDB lineage: Bacteria > Actinomycetota > Thermoleophilia > Solirubrobacterales > Solirubrobacteraceae > Palsa-465. The sequence goes on along the minus strand of CAWIKH010000006.1, from coordinate 430,253 downwards.
GGCGCGCTCACGCTGACGCAGTTCGTCGATGGGTCGGGGGCCGAGCTGCGCGCGCAGGTCGAGAAGGTCCTTCACCGGGGGGCGCGCGGGCTGATCCTGGACCTGCGCGACAACCCCGGGGGGCTCCTGAACGAAGCAGTGAACGTCGCCAGCATCTTCATCCCCGACGGCACGATCGTCTCGACCGACGGCCGGGCTCAGCCCCGGCAGGTGTACGTCGCCCGGGGCGGCGCGATCCCCACGAGCATCCCGATGGTGGTGCTCGTCGACCGTGGAACCGCGTCGGCGGCCGAGATCGTCACCGGCGCTCTCCGTGATCGTGGCCGGGCGAAGGTCGTCGGCACGCGGACCTACGGCAAGGGCGTGTTCCAGGAGATCGAACCGCTTCCGAACGGTGGCGCGCTCGACTTCACGGTCGGCGAATATTTCACGCCGAACGGGACCAACCTCGGCGGCGGTGGCGTCAAGGAGGGCGCCGGCATCAAACCCGACATCTATGCCGTCACCAGTCCGGGCGCCAAGACCGACACGGCGTTCGCTGTCGCCGAGCGGACCGTGGCGGCCGAGGTGCAGTGAGGGTCACGGTCACAGACGCGGGCGTGCAGTGAGCGCGGTCACGGACGCGGGCGGCAGCGCACGCGTGGCGGTGCTGGCGCGGCGTGGCAAGTTCTTCGTCGCCGAGCCGTTCTTCGGCGCGGGCCCGCGGGTGGTGGTGAGCCGCGATCGCCGGGCGTCCGTCGGCGACCTGATCGTCGTCGGCGCCGGATCGGGCCGTAACGGGCGAGGCGGGGGGAGGGCGACCGTCGTCCGGAGGATCGGTCGCGCGGACGTCGCGCGTGACGTGATCGAAGGGTTGATGGTGGACCGGGGCTTGCGGCGCAGGTTCGATCCCGCGGTCGAGCACGAGGCCCGCGACATGTCCGCAGGGTCGCTCGCGGTTGAGGATGGCGCGGGGGCGCCGGCGGATCGGCGCGACCTGCGCTCGCTGCCGACGTTCACCGTCGATCCCGCCACCGCCAAGGACTTCGACGATGCGATCTCGGCCGCTGCCGAGGACGACGGCACGCGGCGGGTGTGGGTGCACATCGCCGACGTGTCCAGCTACGTGCGCCCGGGGTCGCTGCTCGACCGCGAGGCCTACAGGCGCGGGACCAGCGTGTACGTCCCCGGCGCCGTCGAGCCGATGCTGCCCGAGGCGCTCTCGAATCGTGCGTGCTCGCTCGTTCCGGGACAGGACCGCCTCGCGGTCACGACCGAGATCGTGCTCGATGGCGCCCAGGTCCGCAGCAGCGCGTTCTACCGCTCGGTGATCCGCTCCGACGAGCGCCTCCACTATGGGGCCGTCGACCGCATCTTCGACGGCCGCTCGCGGGCGCCGGGGAGCTGGGGCCCGGCGCTCGAAGTCGCACGGGCGGCGGCAGCCGCGCTCGAAGCGCGACGGGCGTCCCGCGCGGCGCTGTCGCTCGAGTCGGCCGAGCCGGAGTTCGAGTTCGACGACCGCGGCAACGTCATCGCCGCCGAGCCGGTCGAGCAGACCGAATCGCACCGGATGATCGAGCACCTGATGATCGCGGCGAACGAGCAGGTGGCGCGGCTGCTCGTATCCCGGCGCGTGCCGACGCTATACCGGGTGCACGAGCGTCCCGATGGGATGGCGGCCGAGCGGCTGATCGACCAGCTGGCGTCGCTGGGGGTACCGACGCCGCCGGTGCCGAAGGGCCACGTCACCCCGCAGCAGGCCGCCGATCTGATCGGAGAGGCGTCACAGCTAGTCGAGCGGTCGACGGCGTCGACCGGACGGGGCCGGCGGGCTCTCAGAAGCCTCGTGCTGCGCTCGCTCAAGCAGGCCTACTACGACCAGCGCAATCGCGGGCACGCCGGTCTCCAGCTCGCGAGCTACTGCCACTTCACCTCCCCGATCCGGCGCTATCCCGACCTGATCTGCCACCGGGCGTTGATGTCGGCCGTCAGCGGAGACGAGCCGGCGCCGGCGGCAGCCTGGGTGGGGGAGGCAGGACCGTGGTGCTCGGCCCGCGAGCGCGAGGCGATGTCGATCGAGCGTGACGCCGACGACATCGTGAGCTGCTTCCTGCTCGAGCGGTGGCTGCGCGGCACGGATCCGGACGAGGCGTTCGAGGGCGAGGTTATTGGGCTCGCCGGCGCCGGCGCGTTCGTGGCCTTCGGTCCGCGGGGCGAGTTCGAGGGGCTGCTCCCGGTGCGGCAGCTGCGCGGCGACTGGTGGGAGCTCAACGAGCAGGGGACGATGCTGGTCGGGACGCGCGGCGGCGCCACGATCCGCCTGGGGGACCCGGTGACGGTGCGCGTCGGCAGCATCGACGCCCCGCGAGGCCGCATCGACCTGCTGCCGGGCTGGGAGGTGGACTGAGGCGATGGCCAAGGGAGGGAAGCGAAAGGCAGCGTCCGGCGACGTGGCCACGAACCGCCAGGCCTCGTACCGCTACCACCTGCTGGAGCGGTTCGAATGCGGGCTCGTGCTCACCGGCACCGAGGTCAAGTCGCTGCGCGAGGGCAACGCCCAGCTCAAGGATGCTTACGCGGTCGTGCGCGACGGCGAAGTGTGGCTGATGGGGCTGTACATCGCTCCGTACGGGCCCGCCGCGCGGGAGAACCACGACCCCGAGCGCCCGCGCAAGCTGCTACTGCACCGGTTCGAGATCGAACGCCTGATCGGCAGCACCCGGGAGCGCGGGTTGACGCTCGTGCCGACGCGGATCTACTTCGCCGGTCCGCGCTCCCGGGCGAAGGTAGAGCTCGCGCTGGCCCGCGGCAAGGACCTGTACGACAAACGCGAGTCGATGAAGAAGCGTGACATGGCGCGGGAAGTGCAGCGCGAGCTGCGCGAGGTGCGGCACTAGTGGACCCGTCGCGGGTCTACCGGCGCGATCCGCCGGTCGCCTGAGGTGGAACGCGGATTAGCTGATCGTGCGCGCCACCAGCGTGGCATGCATGCCCACCACCAGTAGCGCCACCAGGCTCAGGTAGACCGCGGCAACGAGTGCCCGGTCGAGCGGCCTGACCCGGTAGTACGCCTGCTCAGCGAGTCCGCCCGAGCGGCGCTGGTGCCAGCGCTTGTAGGTCTCGAAGCCCGCGAACACCAGGATCAGCAGGATGATTGGGTTCGGGAAGATGATCGCGAGCGGGATCATCGCGGCGAGACCGATGAACCACATCCACGGCGCCATTGCCGCCATCGCGCGCCCGCCGTCGAGCGGCACCACCGGCAGCAGGTTGAAGAGGTTCAGGAAGAAGCCGGTGAACGCCACCGCGCGCCACAGCTCGTTGCCGGTGGCGTGCCAGACGAGGATGCACGCGGCCGATCCGATGCTGCCGAGAATGGGCCCGGCCAGCCCGACACGTGCCTCCGCGAGCGCGTTCTCGCCGAGCGAGCGAGCCGCGATCACGGCGCCCAGGAACGGGATGAACATCGGTGCGCTGGGCTTGATGCCCTCACGCCGGAGCGCGATCACGTGGCCCATTTCGTGCACGAACAGCAGCGCGATGAACCCGGCGGCGAACGGCCAGCCCCACAGCAGTGCGTACGCGGCCAGCGAGACCAGGATCGTGCCCGTCGAGGCGAGCAGCTTGAGCTTGGGAAGAAGCAGCAGCAGCGCCTTGAACTTCGCGAGCAACGCGACGATCGCGGCCCCGATCGCCGACAGCCGCCGGCGGATCGGGCCGGTGGCCCGGCGCTCGAGGGCCGGTTCGGGCTCGGGCAGCGGTGCCTCGGGCGCCCCGACGGGAGCGAACGGCCATTGCGTGTTCGTCTCCATTACTTCGGATTGTAGGAACGCCCACGAGCCGTTCCCGCGAGATTCTTATGACGTCCTTCGGTTGACCGGCTCGGCCTGGGATCGCCACGGTCCCGAGGCTATACTTGGTGCAGACATATCCCCGGGGACGACAGGCTTCGACGTGGTCGGCTCGTGGGGGTGGTTGCGAGTCGAGGTCCCGGGAGGCCTCGTAAAACACCCGGGAAACAATAAGTGCGGATCATTCAGATCTCCACACGTTTGACCTCGTCCGTGTCTAAAGCACAGAGCTGAGTGTCAGCCGGCCACCATTCGCCCGCGGTGGTGGTCCGGTTCAAATCAGCGGGCTGACCCGGTGAGGCCCGCTCCAGCTCCGCCGGGGACATCTTCGGAGCTGGCCCCCGACAACCCCGCCGGCAAGGCGAGTCGAGGGTGAGATCAGAGAGCCGGCTACGCTCGTAGACGCCACCTTTCGCGCGACTGCGGACGCGGGTTCAATTCCCGCCGTCTCCACCTCTCGAACCGCCCTCCGCGCCAGCGGGGGGCGGTTCTTCTATGAGGGCGAGCGCGTCGAGCGTGGTCACGGCGCGGTAGAAGGAGCGGCCGATGTCGGGCGTGACGAGCTCGAGGCGGATGGGACCGAGCACGGTCACCGCGGCCATCCCGCCCCGTCCGCGGCGCCGCTAGAGCGCGGCTCCGCGGCGACCGCTCCAGCCGCGGAATCCGCGGCGGAAGAACATGAAGCGGGCCAGGAAGAGGAGCGGGATGAGGATCCACGGGCCGCTGGCCACACCGACGATCAGGTGAATGGCGATGATCGCCAGGATGATCGGGACGATCGGGATCATGCGGAGGTAGCCGAGCAGGCCGAAGCCGGTGCGGCCGCGCGCGCGGTGCCGGGCCGGATCGTCCGGTAGGTCGCGCGTGAGCTCGGCCAGCTCGCCCACGGTCTTCGCGGCGAAGCACCTGTCCAGGCGCTCCTGGAATTCGTCCTGGTCGAGCCGGCCGTCGGTGTGGTGCTGGCGCAGCCGGTCGGCGGTCGCGTCGCGGTCGGCGTCGCTCGCGCGCAGGTTGGGGTTTCGGATCATCTGGCTGATCGTGTCGTACCCGTGCATCGTTGCTCCTTCGGTCTGTGTGGTTCGGTCGTGTGCTGCGGGGAGAAGCATGCTCTCCGGCGGGCGATTTGTCGTCGGACGAGGGACGGCTTTTGTGCTGCTCCCGACGTCTGATCGCGGCAGCACGATGTACTCCCGCCGACGTATCCGCGGCTGCGCCCGCGAGCCGATGACGGCCCCCGCGGGCGGGGCTATCGTGCGGCTGTGACCTCGTCGGGCTGGATCCGCCGCAGCGACGTCCGCCTCGCCGCGATGTGCGGGCTGATCCAGATCGCCGTCACGGCGGGGGCGGCGCATCACGTGTCGCGCACGCACAGCTGTTGGTGGGCGTCTGCGTGTCACCCAGCGACGGAGCTTGACGCCGGTGCCTACGCGCTGCTCGCGCTCGGCCCGCTTGCGCTCGTCCTGCGGCGGCGGTACGTGCGCGAGGTGCTCGCGTTCGTGTTCGCCGTGACGGCGGTCTACGTCGCGCGGGGCTACCCGCTCGGTCCGAACTTCCTGTCCCTCGGCCTCGCGATTGTCTCGGCGATGTTCGCGGGGGAGCGGGTGGTCGCGTGGGCCGCGGTCGGAGCTGGCTGGCTGGTCTTTCTTGGATTGCCGTGGGCGTTTGGGCACTCCGGCGGACCGAGGGTGCTGGCGGCGCTGGCGGTCGCCGCGTGGCTGCTCGTGGCGCTGGCCGGCGCCGAGGGAGTACGCAGCCGCCGGGAGCGCTTCGCGGAGGCCAAGCGGGCGCGCGAGCTCCAGGCCCGCCGCCAGGCCGACGAGGAGCGGCTGCGCATCGCCCAGGAGCTCCACGACGTGCTCGCGCACAACATCTCGCTGATCAACGTGCAGTCAGGCGTAGCCCTGCACCTGATGGACGAGAAGCCCGAGCAGGCGCGGATCGCGCTGACGGCGATCAACGACGCGAGCGCCGACGCGCTGCGCGAGGTCCGCTCGGTGCTCGGTGTCCTGCGCGGCACCGGCGCGCAGGCGCCCCGGGCGCCGACGGCGGGTCTGGACCGCCTTGACGACCTCGTGACCCACATCAACGCGGCTGGCGTCGGGGTCACGCTTGAGGTGCACGGCGAGCGCCGGCCGCTCCCGGCGAGCATCGATCTGGCAGCGTTCCGGATCGTGCAGGAGGCGCTGACCAACATCGTTCGCCACGCCGGGGCCGGCGCCGCGAACGTCGAGCTGACCTACTCCCCCGATGAGCTGACCGTGCAGGTGGACGACAACGGACATGGCCCGGGCGCCTCCGGCGGTCGCCACGAGGTGCCGGCGCCGGACGGCGATGGGGGTGGCAACGGCATCCCGGGCATGCGCGAGCGCGCGGTCGCCCTCGGCGGCACGTTCGACGCCGGCCCGCGATCCGGCGGCGGGTTCCGCGTTCGCGCGCGGATCCCGGTGCCGGGCAAATGACCGCCGTGATCCGCGCTCTGCTGGCCGACGACCAAGCGCTGGTGCGCGCCGGGTTCCGCGCGCTCCTGGACGCGCAGGACGGGATCGAGGTGGTCGGCGAGGCGGCGGACGGGCGCGAGGCGGTCGACCTGACGCGCGCGCTCATCCCCGATGTCGTGCTGATGGACATTCGCATGCCGACGCTCGACGGAATCGCCGCCACGCGCGAGATCGCCGCGGACCCCGCGCTCGCTGGCGTCCGGATCGTGATCCTGACAACGTTCGAGCTCGACGAGTACGTGTTCGACGCGATCCGGGCCGGGGCAGCGGGCTTCCTGGTCAAGGACACCAAGCCGAGCGAGCTGATCGAGGCGGTGCGGGTAGTGGCCGCCGGCGAGTCGCTGCTGTCGCCCTCAGTCACCCGCCGGCTTATCGGCGAGTTCGCCGCGCGCGCCAAGGAGCCGCCCCACTCAGACGCGCTCGAGGAGCTAACCGAGCGCGAGCGCGAGGTAATGGCGCTCGCCGCCGCCGGCCTGTCGAACGACCAGATCGCCGAGCGCCTCGTCGTGAGCTCCGCCACGGCCAAGACGCACGTGAGCCGGGCGATGATCAAGCTCGGCGCCCGGGACCGCGCGCAGCTCGTCGTGATCGCCTACGAGTCCGGCCTCGTGCGCCCCGGCTGGTCCGAGTGACGAGCGGGCGCGACTGCACATCGCCTGCTTCCAAGCGCGCCCGCTTCGGTCGCGCGTGTGGGCGGCTTTCCAGCGAGATGTACACAACAGGCCGGGCAGCTGTACAAACGTCCCGCCGGAGCAGCCCGGATTGCCTGTGGTGCGACATTTGGAAACTGTCCCACCTCTCGAACCGGCCTCCGCACCCGCGGGGGGCGGTTCTTCTATGAGGGCCAGGGCATCGAGGGTCGTGACGGCGCGGTAGAAGGGCGGCCGATGTCGGGCGTCATGCGCTCAGAACCGGACGACGCCGCCTCGACGTGTGGCAAGCATTCGATTCGCGAAGCCGGCGCATTTGAACGAGGCCACCTCGAAGCCGGGGCGGGCCATCGGAGCGGGGCCAGTGCCACGACGTCCGGAAGCGACTCAAGCCCGGCGAAGTCGGCTGGGTTCCGCGTGTAGAGGGGAAGTCCGGCGGCGACGGCCGTGGCGGCGATCAGAAGGTCGACCGCTCGGCGACCTCGCGCTTCGTGTCCAGCGCTGACAATCGCGGCGTAGATCCGGCCGTATGCGCGAGCTGTCGATGCATCGAACGGGATCGGCTCGAAGGTCGCCTCGGCTCGCTGGAGACGATCCTGGCGACGTGCGCGCTCAGTTGGGTCGGCGGTCGCGTGGGGCCCAGCGGCCCGCTCCGCGAGCGTGATCGCAGACACTGCGATCTCCGCAGGCAGTTCGTCCTCGGCGAGCTGTTCGAGTTCGATGACGACCGAGGTATCGACGAGACCCCGAGGATGCCGCTGGTCAGGCACGCGGCGTGATGTCCTGGTCGATTACCGCATCTAGGTCGGACCGGAATCGGTCATGGTCAACCCCGGGAGCGCCCGCAAACGCTGCGAGCGCGATGCCCGTGGCGACGAACTCTCGCGACCGGCGGCGCACGATCCCGTCATAGGGACGACGTCTCGAGTCCGAGATCAGCGCGACGGTGCATGTCATACGTGTTAGCATCATCTGTATGACCATGCTCAGCTTCCGCGTGCCGGACGACGATGCGGCTGAGCTGAACCGGTGGGCGAAGGCGCTCGGGGTTGATCGCTCGGAGATTCTCCGCGACGCTTTGCACCGGCAGCTGGTTGTATTCCAGGCGGACTCTGACGCCGAGAAGTGGGAGGAGCGGCCGGCTACGAGCACGGAGCTGGGCCTGTCGGAGATCGCGGATTGGGGGCCGGCCGAGGACTGGGCAGACTGGGCCGATGCTGAGGGGTGAGGTCTGGTTCGCCGCGACTCCGGGTGGGGACCGGCCCGTGCTGATCTTGACGCGCGATCCGGTCGCCGACCGGATCGGTTCGGTCGTAGTGGCGGCGCTCACGAGGACGCGTCGCGGGCTCGTATCCGAACTGGTGCTGACGCCGACGGATGATGGTGTGCCGACCGAATGCGTCGTCAACTTCGACAACATTCACACCGTCTCGAGGTCGGCCTTTCGGCGGCGGGTGACGCTGCTCCCCGCCCCCCGGATGGCCCGGGCTTGCCGGGCGTTCCGTGACGCCGTCGGCTGCTGAGACGGCCGCAGGCCGGTCGGCTCGCCGCCGAGGCTCGGCCACGCCACGGACGCACCCGGGTCTCGAATCCCCAAGCGGGGTCGCACGATTTCGCCTCGGTCAAAACCCCGCGTCTCCACCTTCGCAAAGAACTCGAACCGCCCTCCGCGCCGGCGGGGGGCGGCTCTTCTATGAGGGCGGGGGCGTCGAGCGTCGTTCCGGCGCGGTAGAAGGGGCGGCCGACGTCGGCGTGACGAGCTCGAGGCGGATCGGACCGAGCAGGGCGCGAAGCATCTGAGCTGATCTTGCGGTCCGCTGCTCGAAGACCTGCTGGAGATTGCCGGACCTGCATCGGGAGCGACTCCCGCTGCTTGAAGTGCTGGTGGGCGTGGTCGCCGTAGCACAGGTACAACCCGACGGGCACCGCCCCGGGGCACGCGCTCGACCGCTCGGTCTCGGCCAGCGCCTGGATGCCGCGGCCTTCGCCGATGAAGTCGACGAAGTTGGCGCACGCACCCGACGAGCAGTATCAGCTGGCATAAGGACCCCACGAGGCCGGTCACCCTGGCTTGCGGCCAGGTAGACGCGACGGCAGTTAGTAGAGACCCAGTCGGTGTCGGTCGACCGATGACGTGTGCGAGACTTGGGCATGTGTTCGATGTATTGGTTACGCGACCTTAGGAATCGCGCAGGATGAGCGGCCGAGGATCGACAGACGAGCAACTCTTGGGGCGGCTGCTCGCGCCGCCGCGTCTGGACGATGGTGTCCAGTCGCTCGATTACTGGCACCGGCGGAGCCGGCAGCTGTCGTGGTGGCGGATCCGCGCGCGCCGGGAGGCGGTGCGAATGACGATTCGCTGGGAGCAGCGGATCGGCGCGGCGCTCGTCTCGCAGCAGTGGACGCCGCTCGAGGCCCGAACGTCTGCCGCTGTGCTTGTCGCGCGGACGCGGCTGGCACGTTGGACCCGACGGGCCGGGATCACTGTGCTGGCTGCCGTAATGACCGTCGTCGTGTTCGCGGCGATCCAGGTCGCAGCGGCGCTCGTATACCTGCTACATGCGTTGTGATCGAAGAACCACGCTGGTCGAAGATCCACGCAAATTCTGCGCGAACCGCGTCAAAGCCTCGCTGCGGCCGGGACGCTGTACCTAGCCGGCGCCGCTGGACTCTCACGCACTCTCGACCCTGTCCTGGGCGACCGAGTCGCGCCAGCACTGTTCGTCGCGGTCGGTCTCGGCCTGGTCGGCTCGGCGGCTTTCACCACCGACCCCGTCACCGGCTCCCACCGGGAACCGCCACCGCGCCGGCCGAGCTAACGCAGAGGATGACCATGCACGGCGTCGGTGCACTGGCGGGTCGGCGAACGGCTTGCAGTGGTGACGACGTACTGGACCGTGTTGACTGACGTTCGAGTTCTCGATCGTTCGGACTGAGGATGTCGGACAGGACGCCGTCGGCGACCGTGAACCAGACCTCCGAGGTCGGTTTGCGGGCGATGCCGAAGCAGTCCTTGCGTGCCACGTCGATAGAGGCTCCGGTTCCGGGCCCGGCGGGCGCGGACCCGCCCGCCGACTGGGCGCTGGAGACCAAGGCTGCGATCCCATACCGCAGCTGCAGACCGCCAGCGGGGCGGTCGCAAACCGAGCCGCTGTCGACCGCTGTCCTCCCACCATGGCGTTCGTGGAGGATCGAGCGAGCTCTATCGGCTACTCACCAGCTCTGACCGCCTCCGGTCCCGCTTCTCCTAGCGTCCAGCTGCCGTCTTTGGCACGTCTTGAGGAGCTAGTGCAGTGTGCCGACCGGGACGGCGGCCTGACTGTAACGGCCAACTAATTGCGCCACAGAACGCCCTTCTGCCACACGCGTATCGTCCCGTTGAAGCCTGCCGCGGCGAGGAATCGTCCGTCAGGACTGAACGCGACGCTGAAGACTTGGCCCGGGCCGGTGCTGAGCGTCTCGAGCAGGGCGTGGCTTCGCGCGTCCCACAGTTGGACCGTCCCTTTCTCGCTGCCGGTTGCGAGGGTGTGCCCTTGGGGACTGAACGCGACGCTATTGACGGGGCCGCGGGTGCCGGTGCGCACTGTCGAGATCAGGTGGTGGCTTTGCACGTCCCATAGCGCGACCGTCCCGTTGTCGCCGTTTCCGGCGGCGAGCGTCCGCCCGTTGGGACTGAACGCGACGCTGCTGATGAGGTGGTGGGTCGGGAGAGGCTTCCCAACCGGATGGCGGCTGTGCACGTCCCAGAACACGATCGTCCCGTCAATGTCTGCGGCGGCGAGGATGGAGCCGTGAGGACGAAAGGCGACGCTACTGATGGCGCCGGCGTGGTTGTTGAGTGTCCCGAGCCGGGTGTGACGTCGCACGTCCCACAACACCACCGTCCCGTTGGCGCTTGCGGCGGCGAGCGTACGCCCGTCGGGAGTAAACGAGACGCTATAGACCGAGCCGGCGTGGGCCTTCAGGGCCGTGCCCAGATCCGTGCGGCTCGCCATGTTCCACAAGAGGACTGTCCCATCTCTGCCGCCGGCGGCAAGCGTGTGCGGGGAAGGGCTGAACGCGACACTGTCAACGATTCCGGCGAGTCCTCGGAGCGTCTTGACCAGCGTGCTGCTTCGCACGTCCCATAACTGCACGGTCCCGTTCTCGGTGGCCGTGGCCAGGGTGCCTCCACTGCGACTGAACGCGACGCTACTGACCGGCCCGGCGTGACCATTCAGTGCCGTCCCGAGCTGGTCGCCGGGCACATCCGACAGCAGGACAGACACGACGTCGCGAGCGCGCGCGATGGTCTGCGCGCCGGCCAGTAGCGATGAGCCGGCTGTAATGAACGCAGCGGCGGCACCAACCAGGAGGGCTCGTCTGAGGCCGATCAACAGGTGTTTTGGCTCACGCCGTCGACACGCAACGGAAGCATTCTCACACACAGTCCAGGAGGGCGTCCGAACGGGCTAGTTCAGCTCGTCGGCCCGCGGCAGCCTCGGCTTGGCGGCGTCGTGGTGATTCTCTCTTTTGCCGGAGCGGAAGGCTCGTCCGGACAGTAGGGTCGGAGCGATCGTGCAACGCGCTGCTTAGCTTGGACGAGCGTCACCGCTGTCGGTTAGTGCTTCGCTAGCGCGGGCGCTCGATAATCGGGTGGTCGTGGCGCATTCACGGATTTTGGTGGTCGATGACGATGCGGCCATCCTTGACTCGCTTCGCCGGGCGCTCGAGCTGGAGGGCTACGCGGTCAGAACGGCCGTCGATGGCGCCGGTGCGTTGAGGTCGGTTGCGCAGAGCGAGCCTGATGCGGTGGTGCTCGACATCGGGCTGCCGGATCTCAATGGTCGGGTGGTCGCCGCACGGATGCGCGCGGGCGGCTTATCGACGCCGATCTTGGTGCTGTCGGCGCTCGATCAGGTCGACGATCGGATCGCTGGGCTGGAGGCGGGCGCGGATGATTACCTGGTCAAGCCGTTCGCGGTCGGTGAGCTCGTGGCCCGGCTGCGGGCGCTGCTCCGGCGGGCGGCGACGCAGAGGCGAGCAGGAGGGGCCGCGCTTCAGCCACCGGTGCGGCTGGGGCCGTTGTTGGTCGATGTGGATGGCGCGGCGGCGAGCTGGGATGGGCGTGATCTGGGATTGACGGGCCGCGAGCTCGCGCTCTTGGACGCGCTTGCTCGCAATGCGGAGGTTGTGCTGGCCCGTGACCGTTTGTTAGACATGGTGTGGGGTTATGACTTCGCTCCCGACAGCCGCGCGCTGGACGTGTTCATGACCTACCTGCGCCGCAAGCTCGAGGCAGTCGGCGCGCCGCGATTGGTCGAGACTGTGCGCGGCGTGGGGTTTGTGTTGCGCCGGCCGTGATCCTGCGGTCGCTCACGGCGCGCGTGGTGGTTGGTGCGCTCCTGGTCGTCACCGCGGTGCTGGCCGGCGGTGGGCTTACCATCGTTACGCTGACCGAGCAGCGCGACAAGCGTGACGCGGATGCTGACCTGCGGCGCTTTGCCGGCGACATCACGCCGGGTGTCGCCGGGGTGCTCGGAGTGCGTCCACCGCCGCCCCCGACGCCCGTCCTGCCCGGGTCACCTCCGCCCGTTTCTGGTGAGCTGCAGCTGCTGGATCGCACCGGTAGGCCGATCCCGATCCCTCCGGGGCCACCCCCCCAGGCCGCCACGTCTGGCGCTCCTGCTCCGGGCGTGGCGCAAGCGCTGATGGACGCCTTCAATCAACGGGGGCAGAGCTCGGCTCCGGCTGGTCAGATCGTGTTTGTGCGAGCGCTCGCGACGGCGTCCGGTCGGCGGCTGATCTTGGGCAGCGTCCCGCGCGATTTCCCGCCGATGTCGCTGCGCCCCGGCGGGGGCACGGTGTCGTCCAGAGCCGGGAAGCTCTGGCGGCTCATGGTGGTGCAAGCGCCGATCGGCGTCACGGTCGAGGTGGGAGCACTCGCACAGTCGATCTCGGCCCGGGCGGCGCAGTTGCGCACGATCGTGATCTGGACCGGGGTAATCGGCTTACTCGTCGTGCTCGTCGGCACCGTGATCACCTCGCGTGTCGCCCTGCGCCCGTTGCGAGAACTCGCGCGCAAGGCGGGCCGAGTCAAGGGCACTGATGACCTCGAGGTCAAGTTGCGCGTGCCCGGCCAGCCGCAGGAGGTCGCGGTTCTGGCACAGGAGCTCGATCTGATGCTGAGTAGGCTCGAAGAGGCCGTGGCCGCGCGCGAGGCGGCGCTGCTAGCGGCCCGGCGGTTCGCGGCCGACGCCGGGCATGAGTTGCGGACGCCGCTGCAGAGCGTCCGCGCGAACCTCGACATCGCCAGTAGTGACGAAGCGAACCCCCAGCAGCGGCGTCTTGCCCTCGAGACCGCCGGACTGCAGTCTGACCGGCTGAGTCGCCTCGTCGACGGTCTGCAGACGCTCGCGCGCGGTGAGTCGGGACTGGTCGTGGCCGCCGCCGACGTCGACCTCGGGGACATCGCCGACGGGGCGGTGTTCGCCGCCCGCACCCGGCATCCCGAGATCGCGATCGAGAGCGACCTGCCGGCTACGGGGCCGGTGGTGCACGGGGACGCGGACGGTCTGTGGCGGCTCATCGAGAACTTGCTCGAGAACGCCGCCCGGCACGGACGCCCCGGCGGACACGTACGCCTGCGGGTGACCGCCGACGCGGGCGGCGCCGAGATCATCGTCGAGGACGATGGCCCCGGGATCCCGCTCGCCGAGCGCGAGCGAGTCGTCCGCCGCTTCGCCCGTGGCCAGAACGCAACTGCTGGGGGCAGCGGACTGGGACTCGCGATTGTCCAGGCAGAGGCGCTGCGCCACGGCGGCACCCTCGGGTTGTCCTCGTCCGAGCTAGGAGGGCTGTTCGCGCGGGTCACGATCTGCAGTTAGGCATTTCCTAACGCGCGTGGAGGAAACTCACGTCCGAGATACACGCACGACCTGTACATGGGGGCAACGCTCACGACCGCCGCCGCGGCGCCGCACCGGACGGCTCGCGGCGGCGGCGCGGGCTCGAGTCACTACGTGTTAGCAACTCCGAGCCAGCCGAGGAAGCCTGGCCGAGTCAGTCCCATCTTTGCGGTTAACGGACGCTTGATAGGTCGACGGCCGCAGGCGTCTGCCACCTCCTGTCGACGTCGCAGGACACCGGTAGGTCGCGGCCATCGCAGGCCCTCCGCAGGCCTCGATCTCGGACGACTCCTCTCGGGGCGAACGCGATCGTCAGCCGCGGCGCAGATCCCGGTCGACCCGCGCAAGCGCTTTTTCGCCATTCCGATAGCGCGGTCCGCGGGGTCCCGAGCGTGGAAGCGATCGTCCGCGAAAGGCGCGCTATCCGCGCTTTGCACGAGGGTTGTCGGGCCGCGAGATGCTGGTGCCCGAACCAGAGCAGGGGCTCGCGACGTTCGCCGCCCGCCCCCGGGAGCCCCGCGCACGGCGGATCGCGCCTGGGCGATGAGGCCAAGTCAAGCGCCGGCGCTGGCTCGTCGGTCGGCGCCGCGGTGCACTCGGACGGTGCGCTCGACGAGTGCGCGGAGCACCACATGGTCAACGTCGTCGAGACGTTTGAGGTAGAGGCACCCCTTCCCAACCTTGTGCGGACCAAGCTGCTGCAGCAGCTTTGGATACCGGTCTTGAACGCCGCCAACGAGGTACAGGACGAGGGGCTCTGCCGGCTCGCGCAGGCCGGCCTGTTGCACGCGTGCCCTCCCACCCCGGAGGTAATCGCCGCCACAGGAGAGCCGGATCGTTGTCAAGGTCGTCACGCCGGCGGGACGTCACTGAATCCTCCGCCGGGCCAAAGCCCGAACGTACTCGTCCGCGGCGAGCGCGGGACATCCCCGGGTGATTGATCCGCAGGGCGGTCCTTTGGGATGATTGGCGCTGAGAAGACCGGTGGCAATCTGACTAACCGGGAACGGCGAAATGGCCGAGTGATGGCGGACCGTCGACGGTGGCCAAACGAGATCGGCTGCTCGATAACGATCATCGGCGAAGAGAAGTAGCGGCACGATGCGCCTGCGCTACCCGCTCCCGCAACTGCGCGTCATCGCTCACCAGAGGTCCGTGCCCACCGTGTATTTCTGCCTGCCCGACTATGACGTGCCTTCTGGCGGTTTCAGAGTCGTTTACCGCCACGTCGACATCCTCAACGAGGCGGGCATTCCCGCGGCCGTGCTACACCGTCGAGCCGGCTTCCGCTGCACCTGGTTTGAGAATCAGACGCGCGTGGTCGGGAGCCGAGACATCGTGGTCGGGCCCGAGGATCTGGTCGTCGTCAGCGAGCTCGACATCTCGCTCCTGCGCAGCCCAGGGGCCCGAAATAGGTTCGTCGTCTTCAACCAGAACCCACACCTGACGTGGCAGCGGGCCTCGATCGAAGAGGTGGACGTGTATACAAAGAATCCCAGTCTGGCGGCGATCCTCGTTGTCTCCGACCACAGCCAGGAGATGGTGCGTTACGGAGCGCCGTCGGCCAATGTCGCACGGGTGCACTACAGCATCGATCCGAGCCGGTTCTTCCCCGGCGCTCAGAGGCACCGGCCGGTCATCGGCTACATGCCTCGCCGCGGCCTCGACGAGGCGCGGCAGGTTCTCGGGATCTTGCATGGACGCGGCGTGCTGCGAGGCTGGGAGGTCCGGCCCCTGGAGCACCTCAGCGAAGATCAGGTCGCCGAGCAGTTGAGGTCGACGACGATCTTCCTGAGCCTCGCGTACCAGGAAGGATTCGGCCTGCCAGGAGCCGAGGCGATGGCCTGCGGCGCATACGCGATCGGCTTCCACGGCTTCGCCGGACGAGAGTACCTTTTGCCCGCGTTCAGCCACCCGGTGGAGCCGGGTGACGTGCTCGGATTCGCCCGCGCGGTGGCCGCGGTGATCGAGTGCGAGGCGCTCGAGCCGGGGTGGTGTCAGTCGCGTGGGGCGGCTGCGGCGAAATTCGTCGCGGCGGAATACTCGCCTGACCATGAGCGGCGAGACGTGGTCGAGACGTATTCGGCGCTGCTGGGCGCGCAGGCGTAGTACCGCTCGGATCCACCTCAGCAAGCTGGGTGCGTCACCCTACGGCCGTCCGCGCCACGATCAAGCAGTCTGTTCTGATGGCTCGTGGCGGGAGAGCCCGACGACCATTGACAAGACGGCGCTCTCACGACTCCACCAGTGGGCGAGACATTTGCGCACACGGGCACCGAATGGGAAGTTGTCCGAGTTCTCGTAGGAGTTTGAGTGGCGGCCCTCCTGTCCCGTCCGCTCTTGTCGGGAGCGTTCGGGGCGACCAAGCCCAAGTCCGAGAGGACAGGAGGAACCGCCATAAGCTCACTGCTGGATTCACGAAGGCCGGCCCGTATGAGCGGCAGAGTCGCCGCCAGCCCAAGCTCTCGTTCGAGCCGCTGAGCGCGCCAAGCGGCAGCCGGTCGCTCACCGCCCAGTCAGCGACGGAGCAGGGGCGAGAGCAACCGCCTCGGATCCGCTGAGCTCGCCGTTGTGCCGGCGGCACGTCGACGGTATGCGTTCGGGACCGTTACCGCGTTGGGCGGCGTGTCCGGTGTGCGCTGCGGCACCAATAGACTGGCTGGCTCGCAAACGCGATCGCTTTGCCATCGGCATCGGAACGGAGGTGCTCCGGTGAGTGTCAGGACCGATTTCTGGAGGGACGTCCCGGGCGGCGTCGACAGCGACGATTCGGGGCGGTTCGTCCGCCGCGACAGCATCTTCCGGCGCTGGGTGTCAAACGACGCCGGCGCCGAGTTTCCAGCCGAGCCGGGCCGTTACCACCTCTACGTGTCGCTCGGCTGCCCGTGGGCGAACCGCGCCGTCACGGTGCGTGCGCTGAAGGGACTCGAGGAGGTTGTCGGGCTCTCCGTGGTCGATCCGATCCGCGATATCAAGGGCTGGGCGTTCCGCGAGGCCCCGGGCGCCACGGGCGATCCGATCAACGGCTTCGAGTATCTGTCGGAGGCCTACGAGCGCTCCTACCCCGGCTACGACGACCGCTACAGCGTTCCTGTCCTCTGGGACCGCGCGACCGGCCAGATCGTCAACAACGAGTCGTCCGAGATCATCGTGATGCTCAACGGCGCCTTCAACGAGTGGGCCGAGCATCCGAGGTGGACCTCTATCCGGCCCACCTGCGCGCGGAGATCGAGGCGCTCAACGAGTGGGTCTACAGCGGTCTCAACAATGGCGTGTACCGCACGGGCTTCGCCTCATCGCAGGAGGCCTATGACGAGGCCGTCGGGCCGGTGTTCGAGACGCTCGGCCGCATGGACGCACTACTCGCGGGGCGCCGGTACCTCGCCGGCTCGCAGCATACACTGGCCGACTGGCGGGCGTTCCCCACGCTGATGCGCTTCGACCTTGTCTACCACGGCCTGTTTCGCTGCAACCGCCGGCGCCTGATCGACTACGACAACCTCTGGCCGTATCTGCGCGACCTCTACCAGACGCCGGGCGTCGCCGCGACGGTTAACTTCGACCACTTCATCCGCGGCTACAACCTGAACCTGCCGCAGCTGAATCCGGCCGGCATCATCCCGATCGGGCCCGAGCTCGACTTCTGGGAGCCGCACGGCCGCGAAAGCCTCGGCGGCTGAACAGAGCAGCGATGAGAGGCGTGCCGTCGCCCGTTTGCCCGCGTCGAGATGCGTGATGTTTGATCCCACCGGCCGCTCAAGCGTCGCCGTGCCGGCGGGCGGGCGCCCGGTGACGACGCGGGCCTGCTGCTCTACGGCCTGATCGCCGGGATGGCGGAGGCGATCTTGAGGCCGCGCCCGTCTCGCGACATCCGGATTGCCGCTGACCCGGTCACGATGGAGATCGTGGCAACTTCGGCGCTGTTCATGGGCACAGCCGACCGATCGGCGGCCTCTCGGAACGATCGCTTGGCGCGACGACGACGGCTCGGCTCGTGAGCAGAATGGTTGTAGTTGCGACCGGAATCGGGGAACATTCTGACGGTGGGAGGGCGACGGTGGAATGAACTGATCGGCTGGGGGTCGGCAACCACGGCTGCGGTGGTGATCCTCCTGGCCTTCTGTTCCACGGCGGCGGGACGCACCACGGACGCGTCGCTGGTGCGCAGTCTCCAGCGTCTCGTGTCCGCGCCGGGCGGCCCGATCGGCGCGATCGCGACGCTGTATCGCAACGGCCGCACGACCGTCCTCCGAGCCGGGAGGGCCGATGTGACGCGTCCTGGGGCCCCCCGGCTGGGCGATCACATGCGCATCGCCAGCATCTCCAAGGCGTTCAGTGGTGCCGTCGCGCTGCACTTGGTGACCCAGGGTCGCTTGGGCCTGGATGACACGATCGGCCAGCTGCTCCCCGGGATGATGCCGCCCGCGTGGTCGCCGGTCACGGTGCGCCAGATGCTCAACCACACCAGCGGACTGCCCGACTACACCCGGTCAGATGGCTTTCGCGAGCAGGCGACCAACGACCCTAGGGGCTACGTCTCGCCGAGGAGGATCATCGACTGGGTACGCGGTGCCGGGCTGAACTTCATGCCGGGCTCGCGCTATGCGTACTCCAACACCGACAACATCGTCGTCGGTCTGATCGCCCAGCGGGTCAGTGGCCAGTCCTACGGTCAGCTGCTCTCAAGGATCGTCTTCGAGCCGGCACGGTTGACGCAGACGACGTTCCCGACGCTGAGGATCTCGCTGCCGGCGCCGTTCCTCCACGGCTATCAGGTCGGGCCGGGCAAGCCGCCGCAGGACGTCACAACGTTTCTGAGCCCGAGTGGTGCGTGGGCATCGGGCGCGATCGTCTCCACCCCGGCCGACCTCGGCGCGTTCGTCCGGGCGGATCTCGGCGGCAGGTTCTTCGGCATGGCCCAGCGACACCAGCAGATGCAGTTCGTCCGCGGCTCCTCGAGCCCGGCCGGTCCCGGCACAAACTCTGCGGGTCTGGCGATATTCCGCTACCAGACGCGCTGCGGCACCGTCTACGGTCATACCGGCAACTTCCCTGGCTATGTGCAGTGGGCCGCCGCGACAGCGGACGGCCGGCGATCGGTGACGACGTCGCTCAACATCGCAGCGCCGACGGGCCCCTTGCTCGCGCAGTTGCGCTCGGTCCAGGCATCGGCTGTCTGCGCGCTGCTCGGCAGGTAACGCCTCGTGACGCCGACCGTTGGTCGATCTCGGCTATCACCGCCTGAAGGACCCCCCGAGCCGGAGCATCTTTTCCAGCTCGTTGCCGACGGGATGAAATGCCGGTTTCCGCAGGCGGCGGCTGGTGGCCTTCCAACTGGAGAGTCTCGATCACGCGACCGCATAGTTCTGCATCCGCGGGCAGGCAGAGGTCTCGTGTCCACTATGTCAGCGCCGGTCCTCGTTCGATTCGGGAGAAAGGCTCCGGTTGCGCGACGGGCCAACGGTGATGAGGGATGCCGAGCGGTTTTGTGCCACGCCGCACTAGCGTGCGACGGGTTCCAGTACCCACCGCGCGAAGTCGGCAGGACCCACGTTGCTACCGCACACGACCGTGGTGACGCGCCGGCCGGCGAACCGCTCGGGTTCCTCGAGGACGGCGGCGACCCCAAGCGCTGCGGACGGCTCGACGACGAGTCCCGCGTGCTCATAGAGCATCCGCATACCGACCTTGATCGAATCCTCGCGAACGAGGATCACGTCGTCGAGCACGACGAGCAGGTCGTCCAACACCTCGCGGATCGGACAGCGCCCGGCGACGCCGTCGGCGATCGTCTCGATGCGGTCCGTCCTGACCACCGTTCGCTGACGCCACGACAGCGCCATCGCGGGCGCTCCAACGGGCTGGATTCCGATCACCTCCACGTGGTCGGCGAGCGAGCGCACGGCGTAGCCCACGCCGCTGGCCAGCGCTCCGCCGCCGACAGCCACGAGCACGAGATCGAGCTCCGGATCGTCCCGGACGAGCTCGAGGCCGATTGTGGCGGCACCCTCGCAGGTCGCCAGGTCCAAGCTGTCCTCCACCAGATAGGCGCGACCCGCCTCGGCGATCTCGCGCGCCAGCAGCCGGGCGTCTTCAATGTCCTCGCCATCGAGCCGCACGTCGGCGCCGAAGGCGGCGATCTGACGCAGTTTGAGCGGGTTCGCGGTTCTCGCCGCCACGACGGTGACGGCCAAGCCTCGCTGCCGGCCGCTGTACGCCAGCGCCTGCCCGAGATTCCCGGCGCTCGCGCACACCACGCGTGATGCCCCTTTCTCGCGGGCCACGGCTGCGACCGTCTCGGTGCCGCGCCCTTTGAAGCTACGGACCGGGTTGAGCGTCTCGACCTTCAGCGTCACCGAGCACCCGAGCGCCCGGCCGAGCGGTGCGAACGGCAGCGCCGGCGTGTCGAGGAACGCCGGATCGATCTCGCCGACCGCGGCGCGGACCCGATCGAGCCGCAGCCGAACGCGGTCGAGGTCACTCACGGCCCGCAGCATGCCACGCCCGCCGAGCCGTGGCACGCTGCGACCCGACCCCGCGCTCGACGCTCGCTCCGGACGGCGACAAAGCAAAGCGGGTCATCGTCGGCGGACAGTGGTGAGTCTTGGCCATCGCAGGCGCTCCGCAGGCCTCGATCCGGACGACTCCTCACGGGCGGATCCGATCGCGCGCGTGGCGTGGCGTGGATCGCCGTAATCGCAATGGACACAGGGATCACGCCCATGGCGCCGGGCTGCGCCGGAGCGCAGGATCGCACTCCAACGCCGGTGGCTTCGACGTTGCCTGTGAGCTAGCGCGGACGAGCGCTCCGGGATGGCTCCGGCGAGGTACGCGGCGATCAAGACCGTCCGGAGAGGGCGCGGGCGTGACTCTCTGGTGGCGGCAGCTGCTGAGTAGTGGCGAGGCACGTTCCGACGATTCGAGATGTCGGCAGCAGGCTGCCGGACCGCGTCCTGCGTTCATCCCATCCGGGTGATGCCGTCGTCAGCCGCGTCGGTGAACCTGAACCCGAAGCGATCCCGCACAGGGATGTCCGGCAACACTTACGAAGGACAGAACCATGAACGACGCCGCCGTGGACGAGCTCGGCCCCGTTGACTATGTGGTCGTCGAGTTTCCGGCCGACAAGGCCGATTTCTCGGGTGCGATGGCCGCGGAGCTGTCCGCCCTGGTCGGGCGCGGCGTGGTTCGCGTGCTCGACATGCTGATTCTCAAGAAGGACCTCGACGGAACGGTCGAGGGCTTTGAGTCCCATGACTTCGGCGACAGTGATCTCGCCGAGCTGCTCCAGCTGGAGATGGAGCTCGCGATGCTGCTCGCGGCGGAGGACGTCGAGGCCATCGGGGCCGCGATGGAGCCCGGGTCTGTCGCCGCTGTGCTGATCTGGGAGAACGTATGGGCCGCCCCGTTCGGCGGCCTCGAGACTCGTCAGCGTGCAGCCGCCGGACTTGGTGCCGGGTCGCAGCTGGGGACTCTCGAGAACTGAGGCGACCTACGTCGAAGCCGCGTCGGTGGCGGGGCAGGCGGATCGCGCACGTGCCCTGATCAACAGCTCGTTGCCGCTCGCGGATCGGGCTCAGCGCGCGCGGCTGCTGTTCGTCAGCGCCGCCATCGAGGGCCGACATGGTTGGTTCAAGGACGGGATCAGCTCGCTGCGGAGAGCGGCGGCGTTCAGCGAGAGCGCGTCGCTCACGCTTGAGATCCTGCTCGAGGCGGCCGCCTTGACGTTCTATGCCGGCCGCGGGGTCAGTCCGGATGGGTTCCGCGCCGTCGGCGGAGCTGGACGTGGGTGAAGTCTCGGAATCGTCGTGCCGCTGCCGTGAGGTAGCGCTCCCGGTGCCAGTACAGGCGCAGCGTGCGACGAGCGAGGTCGGTGTCGAGGTGGAGCCAGGCGACGCGTGGGGTCGGAGTGGCGCGTCTTGAAATAGTTGGCAGCAGGCCGATTCCGACACCAGCGGCGATCAGGCCGCGTATGGCGCCGGGTTCGTCGCCGTCGCAGGCGATCACCGGCGCGCGACCGCTGTCGGCGAACAGCTGGTCGAGCAGTGCGCGCTGCCACTGCCCGGGGCGGGTGACGACGAACGGCTCTTTGATCAGCTCGGCGACCGCGACCCTCCGGCGTCGGGCGAGGGGGTGATCGGGTGGGACGGCGAGGAGCACCTCTTCGCTGATCAGTTCGAGCTGTTCGAGGTCGTCGCCGGGCAGCTGCTGGGAAGCAAGCGCGAGGTCGACCTCTCCCGCGCGTAGCTGGGCGGCCATGCTGGGGGCTGGCGACTGGAAGAGCCGTAGCTTGATCTGTGGTGCGCTGGCGCGGAAGCGGGCGACGAGTTCTGCGAGCGCTCGCAGGCTCTCGGCGGACACGGCGACACTGCCGCGCTCGTCGCCGGCGGCATCCGCCAGTTCCAGGCGCGCGTCGTCGAGCTCGCGCAGGGCGCGGTCGACGTGAGCGAGCAGGATCTCACCGAAGTGATTCAGGCGAATCCGCCGGCCGGTTCGTTCGAACAGCGGCATTCCGAGCTCTGCTTCGAGCCTCGCGATCGTGCGGCTGAGCGATGGCTGGGCGACGTACAGCTCGGCTGCGGCCCGCGTGATGTGTTGCGTGCGGGCTACGGCTTGGAAGTAGCGCAACTGCGAAAGATCCAATCAACCGCTCCTCATGTCGTGAATGCTATGACTTGATGACGATATTGGTCGTGGACGGCATCAGCTGGCTGGTGTTCCATGGTCGCTATGGCGACCCCGGTCATCCGTTGGACGCATTTGCCCGCCGAGTCCGCGAGCCGACGAGCGTCCGCAGCGATCATTGGCAGCAAGGGAGCCCCCAAGCTGGCGACCGCAGTGGAAGCCGCAGCCACGAACACAAGCAGCGCTGGTTGGCCGGGCGCTTCAGGGCGTCGGGTTAGGTCTTGTGCCGTTGGCCACCTCGGTGGCTCGCGATGACCTTCCAGCCGAGCTTTCCCGGCGCACGATCGTGGTAGTCGGGATCACTACCGCGGCCGGGGTCGGCTTGGGCTATCCCCTCGCCGGGCTACTCGCGCAGTACCTCGGCCTGAGCGGCCCGTTCACCGCCGGGGGGATCCTCTCTGGCGCGTGCCTGCTCGCCGCAGCGATCGTCCTGCCATCCAGTCCACGTAGAACCGCGCCACTGGATCCCGTGGGCGCCGTGCTGCTGGCCGCCGGTGTCGTCGCCCTGATGATCGCCGTTGCTCAGGGCCCGACCTGGGGTTGGGGCTCCTGGCGAGTGATCGCCGCCGGTGGCGTCGCCGTCGTGGCGCTCCCGGGCTGGACGGCCTGGGAGCTACACACCCGCGCCCCGCTCGTCGAGCTGCGGATGCTGCGCCAACGCTCGGTGCTGGCCGGGAATCTCACCGGCGCGTTGGTCGCGCTCGGCTTCTACCCGTTCATGTCCCTGGTCGTGCGCTTCGTGCAGACACCGCCGAGCGCCGGCTACGGGTTCGGCGCCTCGACCGTCCTGGCCGGGATGATGCTCACGCCCTTCTCGGCCGCGAGCTTCGCCGCCAGGCGACCGGCGATCGCGCTCGCCAGGCGGACCTCACCCGCCTGGGCGATCGCCGCCAGCAGCCTCATCATTGCCGTGGGCCAGCTCTTGTTTCTGCTGACCCGCTCCGGCTACCCATCGGTGATCGCCGCGATGACCCTCACCGGCCTCGGCGTCGGAGCGGTATTCGCGATCAACCCAATCCAGATCGTCGACGGCGCCCCCACCCAGGACACGGGCAGCGCGATCAGCTTCTACCAGCTCCTGCGAACGGTCGGCTACTCGCTCGCCAGCGCCCTCAGCGCCACCGTCCTGATCGCACATATCCACCCAGGCCAGCACCTGCCACCCGACAGCGGATACAGCGCCGCGCTCCTGGTCGACCTTGCGATCCTCGCCGCCGCGCTGCTCATCAGCAGCCTGCTCGCCCTCCGACAGCCACGCCGGACCGGGCAACCGGACTTGCGCGGTGCACGTGCCGCCAGTTGATCATCAGCGTGCTGGCGGCGGATCGCTGCGGGCGCACGGCCGCCCGGTCTTTTTGAGCGACGTCAGGCTACCTGCACGGACTGCAGCGCCCGACCTCGACCAGCTGGCGACACGCGACGGCCAGCCCGTCAGACCGGAGGCGCGCACACTTGCAGGATGAGCCACTAGCGATCGATGGCGCTTGGTTCTCCCTCGCCACCATCCTGCCGACCGCCCGTGGCTGGCTTGCCGGGCGTGTCGAAGAGGTCCTCCAGCCGCTCGAGCGCGGTCGGCGTGCCCATCGCGTTGATGATGTCGCCGGGCAGCAACACAGTGTCGGCCGGCGGCTGAGGATGAAACGCCGAGCCGCGACGGAGGCCTACGATCATCGCACTGCCACGGATGTCGTTGATCATCTGATGTGCTCCCTCGCAGTCCTCGCCGACGACGAGCTTCTCGAGCCGGTATTCGGTGTCGACGTCGACGTCGACGACTCCGCGTAGCTGCGGGTGTAGAGCGAGCCGGGCCATCTCGGTGCCGCTCGCCTTGTAGGGTGAGATCACACGATCAGCACCGGCGCGTTTGAGCTTCTTCTCGGAGTCCTCAAGCGCGGCTCGAGCCACGATCGGGATGTCCGCGCGCAGCTCGCGTGCGGTGAGCGTGATGAAGATGTTCTGCGGGTCGGAGTCTGCGCACGCGATGATCGAGCGCGCGCGCTCGATCCCAGCCTGAATCAGCACTGCGTCGTTGGCGGGGTCGCCCTCGATGAAGGGCACGCCAAGGCCCTGGGCAAGGTCGCGGTTCTCGGGTTGCGGGTCCACCACGAGGTACTCAGCGCGAGCGGCGCGGAGGTCACGAGCCACTTGGCGCCCCACGCGGCCGAAGCTGCAGATGATGTGGTGATCGGTCAACGCGTCGATCATCCTGCGCGTGCGTCGGGCCGCGAGCACGTCAGCGAGGTGTCCGCCGACGATCAACTCAGTCAGCGTCGCCAGGCCGTAAAACAGCGTACCAACGCCCAGCACGATCAGCAGGACGTGGATGATCTGCCCCGCGAGAGTGCGCGGTTGCGGGAAGCCACCGACCGTTGCCGCAGTATCGAGCGCCCAGCGGAACGCGTACCAGACCCCTACCCCCTCCGCCAGCGCCAGCCCGGCCGCACCCAGGCACAGAAATCCGACAACGATCGCGCCCAGCAACGCGACACGTCGGACTAAGAGCAGCAGCTGCGGGTGCGTCGCCCTGCTGGACCCGGCCGACCCGCGGCCCGGCAAACGGTGAATGTCAGGCATGATCACCGTGCGACAGCACGAACGCTCCGGCGGCCGTTACCACCGCCCATGGTCTCCCTTATCCGGGGTGGCCGCAGATCCACGATCGGCGTGCAAGGTCCGCGCGGTGACGAGGGGCTAGGCACGGCGACACGTGAGTGCATAGATCGGCGGCGTTGCGCGCATTGTGGCGAACTCACAGGGATGTGACGTAACTGGCCGTTGCTTGCAGACTTGCGGCCCAACCCGACGCGCGGATCTCGTCCACCTCGGGAGCGCCGGTGCTGCCCGCGGGCGCCACTGCTCGCACATCGGAAAGCAGCGGCGCCAGCAGAACCTCCAGCCAGTGCTGAGATTCCTCACACGGCCCCTCTGAGATTGCGATACCGCTGCACCAACTGATCGCGGACTGTCGCGCTTCTAGCTCGGCGCGACCGACGCGTCCCCCGGCAAAGTCCGGCGGCGTTTCCCGTCCGGTAGGCTGGCAAGTCGATCGTGGCGCCAAAAGTCCCGCGCGTCGCGGCGGTGTCGGGTCGATCGAAGGGCGTGCAGCGATGGCGTTGAGGGTGGAGGAGGCCGAGGCGGCGCTCATTCAATCTGTCTGCAGCCGTCTGCGCGCTCAGATTGAGCCCGAGTTGGTAGATCAGTGCGAGGCGTTCGTCCGGCAGTTCTACCACTGGGTGCCGCAGGGGGATCTGGCCGAGCGCAGCACCCGTGACCTCTACGGCGCGGCGATGGCTGTCTGGGACTTCGCTCGTGACCGCACGCCCGGCTCCGCCAGCGTGCGGGCCTACAACCCCGGGCTCGCAGAGCACGGCTGGCAGTCGACGAACACGATCGTCGAGGTCGTCACCGATCACATGCCGTTTCTGGTGGACTCGGTCGGCATGGAGCTCTCCCGCTGCGGATACGGGATCGAGCTCTCGATCCATCCGGTTATCGAAGTGCTCCGAGAGACGGACGGTCGCCTCGCGGAGGTTTGCCCAGCGGGCGCAGGCAGGACTGGCGCGGTGACCGAATCGCTGATGCAGTTCGAAGTCGATCGCGAGACCGAGCCCGAGCGGCTTGAGGCGCTTGTCGGCGGCATCCGTCGGGTTCTCAGCGACGTCAGGGCGGCGGTGGAGGACTGGCCGATGATGCGCCAGCGGATGCGCGAGATCGTGGCTGGGTTCGTGTCGGCTGCGCCGCCGCTCGATCGAAGCGAGATCGAGGAGGTCAATGCATTCCTCGAGTGGGTCGACGGCGGGAACTTCGTTTTCCTCGGGTACCGCGAGTACGACCTCGTCAAGGAGGCCGGCGAGGACCATCTCCGCGCTGTTGACGGCTCGGGGCTCGGCGTCCTCAGACACCGGAGCGCGATCGTCTCCGGGAGCTTCGCGAGGCTGCCCGCGGACGTTCGGGCGATGGCTCGGACGCGTCAGCCGCTGATCCTGACCAAGGCGAACTCGCGCTCGACGGTGCACCGGCGGCTGTACCTCGATTACATCGGTGTGAAGCGCTTCGTGGCGGGCGAGGTCCGTGGCGAGCGTCGTTTCCTCGGCTTGTACACCACTGCCGCCGAGGAGGCGAGCCCGCGCCAGATCCCGATCCTGCGCGGCAAGGTCGAGCGCGTCATACACCGGGCGGCGTTCCCCCCTGAGAGCCATGACGCGAAGGCGCTGGCGAAGACGCTGGAGATCTACCCAAGGGACGAGCTCTTCCAGGTCACGGACGATGAGCTGTTCGCGATCTCGATGGGAATCGTCGCGCTCGGCGAGCGCCAGCGTGTCCGCCTGTTTGTGCGGAACGACCCGTACAAGCGGTTTGTGTCGTGTCTGGTTTTCGTACCCCGCGATCGTTACAACACAGACAACCGCGAGCGGATCGCCTCGGTCCTGAGCGACGCGTTCGACGCGACCGAAATCGACTGGGCGCTTCGCCTATCGGACTCGATGCTCGCGCGCATCCACTACATCGTGCGCTGCCGCGCCGCCGAGGCGGACCACGACGTCGCCGAGATCGAGCAGCGGATCGCCGAGGTGACGCGGCCCTGGACCGGCGACCTCGCGGATGCCCTGAGAGCGGTGCATGGCGAGGAGCGGGGCAACGCACTGTTTCGCCGCTATCGGGCGGCGTTCCCGATCGCCTATCGCGCCGACTGGCGAGCTGGTGCGGCGGTCGACGACATCGACCGTGCCGAGGCTCTCGCCGCCGGCGACGGGCTCATCATCAGCGTTTACCAGACCGACGAGGACGACTGGACGTCTTTGCGGTGCAAGCTGTTCAGCTCGGGCGAGCGCATCTTGCTCTCGGATGTCTTGCCGATCCTCGAGAACATGGGCTTGCGGGTCATCGACGAGCGTCCGTACGAGATCGAGCCAGAGGATCGGCGTTCCACTTGGATCTACGACATCGGCGTCGTTTGTGGCTTCGACGTAGACCTTCGAACCGAGGCGACGCGCACCGCCTTCCAACACGCTTTCGCGCGGGTCTGGAGCGGTGAGTTCGAGAACGACCGGCTCGGCGCGCTGGTATTAGGAGCCGGCTTGAGTGGTCGCGAAGTCTCGTTGCTGCGCGCAGTCGTGAAATACCTGCGCCAGGCCGGCACAACCTTCAGCGACCGGTACCTAGAGCAGGCGCTGACCGGCAATCCGGCGGTGGCGCGCCTGCTCGTCGAGCTCTTCGGTGCACGGCTTGACCCCGACCGCCACGACCTCGCTGCGGCCGACCGACTCGAGGCCGAGATCGAGCAAGCGATCGATGGGATCGCCAGCCTCGATCAGGACCGCATTCTGCGCAACTGTCTCGCGGTCGTCCGCGCCACCGTCCGAACCAACTACTTCCAGCGCTTTCCAGAAGGCCAGCCCAAGAGCCAGCTGTCGTTCAAGCTCGATCCCTCGCTGATGCCGTTTCTCCCGTTTCCCCGTCCGCGGTTCGAGATCTTCGTCTACTCGCCGCGTGTCGAGGGCGTGCACCTCCGCGGCGGGAGGGTCGCGCGCGGCGGGATCCGCTGGTCGGACCGGCAGGAGGACTTCCGCACGGAGGTCCTCGGGTTGATGAAGGCACAGATGGTCAAGAACGCCGTTATCGTGCCGGTCGGTGCTAAGGGCGGATTCGTGACCAAGCGCCCGCCGTCCACGGGCGGACGCGAGGCGTTGCTCCAGGAGGCCGCTGACTGCTACCGGCTATTCGTGTCCGGCCTGCTCGATCTGACCGACAACATCGTCGGAGGGAAGGTCGTTCCACCAGCCGCCGTCGTCCGCCACGACGAGGACGACGTCTACCTCGTGGTTGCCGCTGACAAGGGGACCGCCTCGCTGTCGGACGTCGCAAACGCCGTCGCGGCCGAATACGGCTTCTGGCTTGGAGACGCGTTCGCCTCGGGCGGGTCGCATGGCTACGACCACAAGAGGATGGGAGTCACCGCTCGCGGGGCGTGGGAATCGGTAAGGCGCCATTTTCGCCATCTCGGAGTGGCCGTTCAGTCAACTGACTTCACGGTCGTCGGCATCGGCGACATGTCGGGGGATGTGTTCGGCAACGGGATGTTGCTATCGCCACACGTCAAGCTCGTCGGCGCCTTCAACCACGATCATGTCTTCCTCGATCCCTCACCCGATCCGGAGGCGAGCTTCGCCGAGCGGCGCCGGCTCTTCGATCTGCCCGCCTCGTCCTGGCGTGACTACCACCCGGCGGCCAT
Source organism: uncultured Solirubrobacterales bacterium (assembly GCA_963836715.1). Taxonomy (GTDB): domain Bacteria; phylum Actinomycetota; class Thermoleophilia; order Solirubrobacterales; family Solirubrobacteraceae; genus Palsa-465. The sequence goes on along the minus strand of CAWIKH010000006.1, from coordinate 401,471 downwards.
CTCCGAGGGGGGCGGTGTCTTTCCCCGGTCCGCCAAGCGGATTCCGCTGTCGGCACCGGTACGCGAGGCGCTCGACGTCGAGGCGGAGGATCTCACCCCCGATGAGCTGATTCGGGTGCTCCTGTGCGCGCCCGTCGACCTCCTTTGGAGCGGGGGCGTCGGCACCTTCGTGAAGGCGCGGTCGGAGAGCAACGCCGAGGTCGGCGACAAGGCCAATGACGGCGTGCGGATCGACGGAACCCAGCTCCGCTGCCGAGTCGTCGGCGAGGGCGGCAACCTTGGCTTCACCCAGAAAGGCCGGATCGAGTACGCCCTCTGCGGCGGGCGGATCAACACCGACGCGATCGACAACGTGGCGGGGGTCAGCTGCTCCGACCACGAGGTGAACCTAAAGATCCTGCTGGATGCAGCGGTGGCCGAGGGCGAGATCGCGACCTCCGAGCGCAACGAGCTCCTGGCCGCACTCACAGACACCGTGGCCAAGCACGTCCTCGGCGAGAGCCACGCGCAGGCGCTCGCGTTGAGCCTCGAGCGCAGCCAGGCTTCCGGCTTGCTCGACCTCCATGCCCGCCTCATCGACGACCTCGACCGCGGTGGCCAGCTCGATCGCGAGCTGGAGGGGCTCCCGGGTGAGGACGGCATCCGGAAGCGGAAGGCCGCGAACGAGGGCCTGACCGGCCCCGAGCTCTCAGTTCTACTCGCGTACGCAAAGATCGCCCTCCACGCCGACCTGCTCGAGTCCGACCTCCCCGAAGACGAGTATCTCGGCAGTGATTTCGTCGACTCCTTACCGGCATCGCTGCGCGAGCGCTTCCGGCCCCACATGCGCCACCATCGTCTACGCCGAGAGATCATCACCACCGACCTCGTTAACACCATCGTCGACCACGCGGGGACAACATTCGTATCTCGGTTGGCCGAGGAGACTGGCGCCGGCACCCCCCACATCGCGCGCGCGTACGCCGTCGCGGTGGAGGTCTTCGATATGCGCGGATTCTGGCGTGAGGTCGAGGCGTTCGACGACTTCGTCGATGAGGAGACGGAATTCAAGATGTTGCTGCAGGGACGCAGACTCCTCACCCGAGCGGCACGCTGGCTGGTCCGCAACCGGCGCCCTCCGCTCGACATCGCCGCGGCGGTCGCGGACTACGCTCCCGGGGCCGCCACGCTGTGGCAGGCGCTGCCGGAGCTGCTGAGCGGCCTTGACGGCGACGCATGGTATGCGCGCGTGGCGGAATTCGCGGATGCTGGGGTACCGAGCGCGCTCGCATCGCGCATCGCCGCCCTCGATGCCGTGTTCTTCGCTTTCGACGTCGTCGAGATCGTCGGTGGACGCGAACAGGCCGTCCGCCGCGCGGCCGGCATCCACTTCGGGCTCGACCGCCGCCTGGAGTTGGCATGGCTCCGCGATCGCATCCTCGAGTTACCGCGCGCCGACCTCTGGCAAACGCTCGCCCGTGCCGCCCTGCGCGACGACCTGTACAAGACCCACCGGGCGCTCACCGCGGCCGTACTCGACGCTTCATCGACCTCTACCGACGGCAGCGCGGCGATTGAGGCATGGGTCGAAGCCAGCGCCGCAACAGTCGAGCGGTATCTCGGGATGCTCACACACATCCGGGCAACGCATGGAAACGAGCTGACCACCCTCTCCGTCGCAGTGCGGGAGCTCGCCAACCTGATTCCCACCAGCGATAACTAGGAACGGCGCGCAGCGCACCTCGGCCAATCACCAGACAAGCGGACTTCTTGGCTAGTGGGAGTTCGGTCGCGGCGCCTTGACCCAATCGTTGGCTTGGGTTGGGTCTGTGGGAGGTGTAGCCACGAGGACGAGTTCGTTGACGCCGAGCTGCGCCAGCTCGTCGTGTTCTTGGGGCCGGGGGTGGTGGTCGAGCGCGACCGCGATTTCGAGTTCGCAAGGGTCGCGGGTGGCGGTCCGGCAGAGGGTGCGCAGGCGGGTGATCCGCTCGTTTGCGTGGCCGGTGTCTGTGAGGTTGAAGCCGTACCAGCCGTTCGCGGTTCGGGCGGCGCGTCGGAGCGCGGCGTCGCTGTTGCCGCCGACGATGATGGAAATGCGTCCGTCGTCGCGGACGGGCTTGGGGTTGACGCGGATGTCGGCGAAGTTGACGAATTCGGCGGTGAATGAGGCTGGGTCCTCGCGCCAGAGAGTGCGCATCGCCGCCACGTACTCGTCGGTCCGGACGCCGCGCCGCTCGAACGGGATTTCGAGCGCGGCGAACTCCTCTTCGGACCAGCCCACGCCGATTCCGAGCGCGAGCCGGCCGTGGGAGAGGCGGTCGAGGCTGGCGGCCTGCTTGGCGAGCCTCACCGGGCTGTGCTCAGGCACCAGGAGAACGCCGGTCGCCAGACGGATCGTGCTCGTCGCGGCGCCGAAGCTGAGCGCGATCATGGGATCGAGCCAGTCGGCATCGGCGGGCACGGCGATCTGCCCGTCTGGGGGGTACGGGTAGCGCGACGCGCTGCGATCGACCATCACGACGTGCTAGCCGACCCATAGGGTGCTGAACCCAGCGGCCTCGGCCGCGACGGCCACGGCATCGATCACCTCACGGCGAGCACCGGTACCGATCCCGAGGGCGTGCAACCCGAGTCGCATATCAGGTCACGCGGGAGTGCCGAGCGCCGGCGGCGAGCTCGGATCGGTCGGCCCAGTCCAGAACTCGATGCCCCAGCGGCCCGAGATGTCGGACAGCTCGGCCGGCCCCGGTGGACCACGGTCCGGCTCGGCGTAGACGTCGGCGACGGGCACGCCGGCCTCGGCGAAGTAGCCCGACATCATCGCGAGATGGCCGACGACCTCGAACCGGCAGGGCCTATCGGAGAGGTTGAGGGTGCCGTGGTAAATCCAGGGGCGACGAGTACCGAGCCGCCTGGGCCCAGAGTGTGGGTGGCGCGCATGACACCGTCGCGCTCCTCGGTGAAGGTGAGCTGCCCCTCGAGCACGCGAAACCACTCGGCGAACGCGTGACGATGGAGCGTCCGCCGCCCGGAGCAGCCCGGACCTCGATTACGTCGAGCAGGTCGTTGCTCTGCGAGCGATCCAGCGCGATCGCGACGTGATTGCCCCCGGCGACGACGTACACAGTCGCGCTCCCGGCGGTTCGAGGGATCAGGGGTGTTGCCATCGCGCATCGTCACGGGATTATCGGCAGGAGCAGGTGTGACGGGCGCTCAGGCCGCAGCAGACAGTGCAGCGCTCCCTCGAAGGCTTGATGCGTCAATGATGGCGGGCGGTTGGCCAATCCGGGCGCGTGCGGGCCAGCTCGTGGCGATTACGTAGTCGGCTACGCAGGACAGCGGCGCAGCGGGGCGGGAGAGTTCCGCCATTTCGGTCAGTCGTCACGTCAACCGGAAGGAGAACTTCATGTCGTCAACTAAGAATGAGGGTGCCGAGTCGAGCGGGGGCGGGAAGGGCATCTTTATCGCGCTGATCCCGTGGATCGTGTTCACGGTGCTCGCGTCGCACGCCACGCTGAAGATCGGATCGCTGGCCGCGCTCGCGACGGCGATCGTGATCGCAGCCCGGAGCGCGCGCGCCGGGCGTCCCAAGCTGCTCGAGGTCGGGGCGGTGGTCACCTTCATCGGGTTCGTGGTGGTGGCGTTCCTCGCCGACGCGTCGACCGCCCACTGGGTCGCTAGGTATGCGCGTGGGATCGCGGCGCTGATCCTGTCGGCGATCTCGTTCGCCTCGTTGTTCTTCACGCGGTTTACCGAGGAGTACGCCCGCGATCAGGTCCCGGAGCAGTATTGGGGATCGCCGAAGTTCAAGGCGATCAACCGCAAGCTGACGACGATGTGGGCGTGCATCTTCGCCGCAATGGTTCCGTTCCACGCGATCGCGGGCACGATCAACACCAAGGCGGGGAACATCGTGTTCAACTGGGCGATCCCGCTGGGACTGGTGTATTGGGGCATCAAGCGGTCCTCCGCTCCCGGGGAGAGCGACGCCGCGCCGGTCCAGCCGGTCGTCTAGAGGGCGACGTGACTGTCCGATCGGCGGCCATGGGTTCGGCGAGCGACCGGCGCGAGCACGAGTTGCGAGCGCTGGTCGCCGCCACGCCGTGGGGGGCCGCTGACCTTGAGATCGTCGATGCCATCGCGGCCCGCGTCACGGACGGCGATTGCGGGCCGTGGGTGCAGGAGTGGACGGCGGGCGGGGGCGCAGCGTGGGCGGCGGCCAGGCGACAGGAGACCGCTTCGGCGTAATCTGCGTGCCGCCTCGTACTACGCGGCAGCGCTCGCGATGATCGACGAGAGCGACGGCCTGGTCGAGGAGGAACGGCTTTGGGAGCGACAGCGTGAGTGTTGGGACCGCGCCGTCGCGCTACTCGGCGCCGAGCGACTGTCGATCGCGTATGAGCACACGACTTTGCCGGGGTATTTCTTCTCGGGCGGCCCCGGGGCGCGTCCGCTTGTTGTCGTAGATCATGGGGGCAGGGTCGCAACCTCGGCGGCGTGGGCCGCGGGCGGGGCCGCCGCGGCAGCGCGCGGCTATCACTGGATGACGTTCGACGGGCCGGGCCGCCAGGCGGCGCTGCACCGCCAGGGCCTGGTGCTCCGTCCGGACTGGGAAGCGGTGCTCGGTCCTGTCGCCGACGAGATGATCGCGCGTGCGGATGTCGACGCATCGCGGATGGCGGTTATCGGGATCGACCACGCCGGGTACCGGGATCAATCGTTCGATCGTGAGCTTCATCTGGCAACGCTGTTCGCACCCGAGCTCCCTGGGCGCTTGAGACGCCTGGGGCGTGGGTACGACTTGTCAGGGCTCCCGCTCTACGAACTCGCGCGGCGGATCGGGGAGTTCCGGCTCGGCGAGGAACTCCGCCGGATACCACGCCGGTGCTCACCTGCCCCGTCGGCGCCGAGCCGGCGTGGACAGTCCAAGCCGAGGAGCTCTGTTCGCGACTGCCGAGCTCCGAGCACACCTGCGCCGCGCCGGGCGACGATGCCGTGTCGGACTGGCTCGATCGGTTCGTGTAATCCGCATTACCGGCGCTTATGAACGCTCTCTTATCGAGGGCGTACAGTTGTAATTGCATATGCCTGGGGCCAGGGGCACGTATGCGCGCTGCCGGGCGCGTGGCCCCTCGTAGGCCGCGATCGGGAACTCGAAGCGATCGCGGCGGCTCGAGTCAGTTCGGGGTGCCACGGCGTCGTCGTCATCGCCGATGCCGGCGTCGGGAAGTCGCGCCTGGCCAGGGAGGCGCAGGCCGCGGCGGAGCGCGAGGGCGCGTTTGTCGGCTGGGTGCAGGGGACGCGCAGCGCAGCGGCGGTTCCCCTTGCGGCGGTGGCCGAGCTCGTACCCGACGAGGCTCGCTCCGAGGACATCGTCGCGGTGATGGGACGCTGCGGCGAGGAGTTACGCGCCCGCTCCGGGGGCCGTCAGGTGGTGATTGGCGTCGATGATGCGCAGCTGCTCGACCCGGTGTCCGCCGCGCTTGTCCTGCATCTCGCGGCCTCGGGGGCGGCGTTCGTACTCGCGACGGTGCGCGGCGGGGAGCCGTGCCCGGATGCGGTCGTGTCGTTGTGGAAGGACGACACCGCGCGGCGAATGGATCTCGCCTACCTCAGCGACGACGCGGTCCGGGCGCTCGTTGAAGCTGCGCTCGGCGACCCGGTCGAGGAGGCCGCGCTTGACTGGGTGGCCGAGGTCAGCCGAGGGAACGTCCTGTACGTACGCGAGCTGGTTCGCGGCGCGGTCGAGGCAGGCGCGCTCGTTTGGTCACCTGGGTTCTGGCGACTCGAAGGCCGCCCGACCGCCAGTCCGTCACTCGTCGATCTGATCGGTCAGCGGATGGACGGCTTGACCGCCGACCACCGTCACGGTGTCGAACTGCTCGCGCTCGGGGAGCCGCTCGCGCTTGAGGAGATCGAAGCTTTGACGTCGCAGGACACGCTGCTCGAGGCCGAAACTCGCGGGCTGATCGCGACCGACGGCAAGGAGGAGGTCTGGCTGGCGCATCCGCTGTACGGCGAGGCGGTACGCACGCGGCTGGCGCCACTGCGGGCCCGCAGCCTGCGCCTGCAGCTGGTCGAGGTCCTTGAGTGCCGGGTTGCCTTCGGATCTGACGACGCGCTGCGCTCGGCTCGGCTCCGACTCGATGCCGGCGCCGCGCTATCGACGGAGCTCGCGCTTCACGGCGCGCGAGCGGCGAACCATGCCGGAGATCCCGATCTCGGCGCGGAGCTCGCCACACTCGCCGGCGCCGACACCGACCTGGTCGCGGGGATGCTCCTGGCCCAGTCGCACACGATGCGCAACCGCTACGAGGAAGCAGACACGGCCCTGGCCGCGGTCGAGGCGCTGGCCCCGGGGGATGCGAACGCCCGCGACTATCTCCGGCAGCGGCTGTCGCTGTGGCACTGGGGGCTGCGCCGCTCGGGCGAGACTGGCGCGCTGCTCGACCGCGCCAAGACCTGGTCCCAGGACGCCGGATGGCGGACATTCACAAGCCGGATCCGCATGACCTACGACGCGCTGGGGGATGGGTTCGACTCACCGCTCGACCCCGCTGAGAACGGCGATCCTGCGGTCTCGGACGAGGCTCGACGCGCGCTGGCGACGATGCAGACGATGTCAGCCTTCCTAGCCGGGCAGGGCGACACGGCAGCGGCGGCAGCGTTCGCCGCGCGGCCAGCGATACCGCTGCGCGACTTCGGCGACGCGGGAGCACTCGCGGCGCTAAGCCTGATCGCGCTCGAGACAGGCCACCGATGGGACGAGGTCGAGCAATACATGAACGGCGTCGTGCACCACGCCGTGCGAGCCCACGACCACGCCGCCGCCGGGCTCTCGGCCCGGCGTCAGCACGCCGGGCGTCACACCTCCGGCGACCGCTGCCGTGCAACTCGAGGAGAACTCGCGCCTGGGACACTCGGCGTCAACCTGGCGAACGGAGTCATCAGCTCGCGATCGCCCAGATCTCGCCGCAGATCGGCAGCCACGTGTCGTCGCTGGCAACGCCGGCGACCAAGGACAACCCGATCCTCGCCGAGCGAGTCGCCAATCCGATCACCTTCACGACGACCACCTACCGCCCGCTGCCGGATTACTCGGCCCTGGGTCTGTCGGCCTTCTACATCGCGCTCCTGGGCCTGGTCGCCGGGTTCGTGGGCGCGACGCTTGATCAATGCGTCGGTCGACTTCGGCCTGGGCTACGCCTCATCGCAGCTCGGTCCGCGCTTCAAACAGCGCCGCCGGGTAGCCATCAATCGGCGACGGACGTTCCTCGTTAAGTGGGCGACCTGCTTTCACGTCCGGACGTGCCTCTCGTCTGTCGCATGTCCTTCCCTCCCTTGCGCGGCCAGCAGGGCGCTCGCGGCTCGGGAGCTGGCCGCGACGTAAGGGCTGGCCGGCGAGTCGGCCTTTCCGCGCAAGGCGGGTCGCTCGTCGACGGCAACGACATGCGCGTCGCGCGTGAAAAGCGGGAGAGCGATGCCGATGCGTGCGCGCTTGAAACGACGTCAGGCGCGGTCGAGGCCTGTGGGTGTCAGCTCGAGGTAAACCGACCGCACCCCGAGTCGGGCGCCGAGCCTGACATACAGGCGCCGGCGCAGTCCGTAGTGCCGATCGAGCGCTAACTCGGCGTTGTTCTCCTCCGGTGCCTCGAGGATTCGGCCCACGCCATCGGCGAACGAGCCTTTCGGCTTGCCGCGAACGGTGCACGGAGCGACCCTGACGCGCCGATCATGCCCCAGTCGCTTGACCTTGCCGGCATCGGCGAGGCTCTCGACGTAGAGGCGGCCGTCGTGCAGTCCGAACCACACCGGGGTGGGCACCGGCTCGCCCGAGCGCCGGAACGTGACAAGCAGCGCGAACTCCTCGCCGATCAGCGCGGCGAAGCTGTCCGCGGTCCCGGGGAGGCCGGCGGCTGCGTCTTTGTGCCGGTCCCGCAGACGGTCGAGCAACCGGTCCTGCTTGCGGCTGATTCGATGCGCGAGGCCGAAGCGGTCCATGACCCGGAATCATCTCAGCACCGAGAACGACGACCGAGGGACCGAACCATGCCTCAGCGTGCCAGCGATCACGCGACCGTGGCGTTCGAGCAGGCCGAGCGCCGGCTGTTTGCCGCGTGTGGCGTACAGGTCGCAAGCCGGCGCGTGCGTCTGGCTGATCCGCCGGTAGCTGTGCGCGTCCTGGAGACGCGCGACGGCCTGGTGCACGGTAGTGGCATGAGCGCTTCGACGTGGGCGCCGCTGATGCCGTATCTGGGAACGCACCGTCTGATCGCCTTCGACCTCCCCAGGTTCGGCCTCGGCGACGCCTTCGACTACAGCGGCCGACCCGTTGCGAGTGCACGCGGTTGCCCAGCTCACCTCGCTGCTGGACGCGCTCGGCCTCGAGCGGGTGCCGATCGTCGGCACCTCGCTGGGCGGGATGTGGGCGCTCTGCCTGGCCGTCGACGCGCCGGATCGCATTGCCGGCTTGCTGCACACGACGTCTCATTGGTCATCCTTAGGTTGCCGCGACCGTTGAGGTCGCGGTGGCCTCGACCGCCGCCTGGAGAGGGCCCATTTTGAGCTTGCCCCGTTGGAGGGCCCGCGTTAGACCAGCCCCTTCCGGCGGGGTGAGGTGCCGGAAGCGGCAACACGACGGAGCCCTTGGAGGGCCAGTCAATGAGCGCCCGCAACGGTACCTCGTGGTCGGGCGTTGTGAAGACCTGACCAGCGAGGAGAAAGTGATGGAAGGTAGTTTCGCGGGCGTCGACTGGGCGTCTGAGAAGCACGACGTGGTCCTGCAGAACGCGGCCGGGGAGGAGCTTTGGCCGCATCGTTTGCGCACGATGAGGCGGGGCTGCGATCGCTGTGCCGCCAGCTGGTGCGCTTGAAGGTGGAGCTGGTGGCGATCGAGCGCCCGGACGGGGTGCTGGTCGAGCGGCTGCTGGACGCCGGGCTGCGGGTGCTCGCCTTGCATCCCAACCAGGTCACCGCTGCGCGGCCGCGGTTCGGCGTCTCGGGCGGCAAGTCCGGTGGCTTCGACGCGTTCGTGCTGTGCGAGCTGGCGCGCACGATCATCGCCGCTTCCGGGTGCTCGAGCCCGACAGCGACCAGACCAAGGCGCTCAGAGCGCTGTGCCGCGGGCGGGAGGATCTCGTGCCGACGCGCACGGCGCTGAGCAACCAGCTGCGCGCCGAGCTCGAGCGGTTCTGGCCGGGAGCGGTCAAGATCTTCCGCTCGCTTGACAGCCCGATCGCGCTGGCGTTCCTGGAGAAGTATCCCAGCCTCACCGAGGCCAGAGCCCTCGGTGAGCAACGGCTGGCCGCGTTCCTCCGCCACCGGCACTACAGGCACGGTAAGACTTCTGCCGAGCTGCTGCGCAAGGTTGCAACTCGAGCCTCCGTGGCGCGTGGTGAGCAGCGATTTCGACTTCGCACGCCAACGAGTCGATCTGCGCGTCGGTTTCCGGGCCGGTTCGCGGTTCCCCTGTCCTCAATACGGGCGCTCCGGCGAGGCCGTTGAGTTCACCGAGGGCACGTGGCGCCACCCGGACGCGATGGCGTTCGAGGCGTTTGTCACGGCGCGACTGCCGTCAGTCCGCTGTCCGTAGAGCACGGAGACGTAGCATTGACGCCGTCCTGGGCAAGCGATCCCGTCTCGCTTCGCGCCTGGTCCGCGATGGAAACCAGGATCAGCTCGGCGACAGGTCCACTCACCCCGGTTCGCGTCACGCCCGTCCCACGGGCAGGCGGCGCGCGTAGCGCGCGAGGTTGAGCACGCGAGCGAGCTCGCGCTCGGTGACCGCGAGCGTGCCCACGGTCACGTCAAGCTCGTCGGCGACCTGCTGAGCGGTGAGCGCTCCGTCCGCGCCGAGGCGGCCGTTGACGCGAGCCAGCGCGACGACGGCGCCGGCCGCCCATGCCTCCGGCCTACCGTGACGGATGACACCAAGGCGAGCGGCGTCGGCGAGCATCTGCCACACGGTCTCGGCGTAGGCCCGTCCGAGGCGGCGGGTGCAGTACGAGGCGGCCAGCGCCGCGGCGCGCTCGCCGGGCCCGCGATGGGGCCTCAGCGACGGTGGTCGGCCGCTCACCGGCTCGACTATAGGCGACCGCCGGAAGCCCCTGCCACACCGTGTGTCCGCATCTGGTCTCCATAGCGGCCCCAACAAACATGCCGTTTTGCAGGGCTATTCGACATAACGACCGTATCGGGACACAGCCGACAATCGGTCCGCGGCGGGTGCTCCCAGCCCGCAGGCGCTCTCAACAGCCTGCGGTCTGTGTATCAGGTAGGCGATTTCCCTCTCTTGTGTCATGCAGCGCGTGCCGATAACAGGTACGAGCATTGGATTTCACCGCTCGCGGCAGACAAGGCGGCAGACAAACCCGCTGACGCGGAGGAGGGTCACGGCCCGAACTCGCCTTGCCTTCCGGTCTGGAAAAAACCGTGTCAGGCGGCGTGGGAGGCGACCCCGCACCCGCGGACCGGAGCGAGCAGAGCCCGGAAGCGGTTCTCCCGGCCGCCACGCGCGAGCAGACGACCAACAAACGCCATTTCGTGCTCAGGGCGCCACGTCGCTGACATGGAGCGCCGCAATACCGGGGTCGCACTGACGCCTCTTCCCGCTCGACCCAGGTCGGGCGACATCCGAAAGCGGCCATGGCGCCCGGTCGGCACCCGATCGGCATCTCCCGAGTGCTAACTCCGGGCGACGTCGTCGGCGAAGCAGCGACCCACGAGGGGTCCGGCGCACGGGTCCGTCCACCCTAAGTCAAGCCGTGTGGGAGTCGCCAGCATGCCCGCTCGGCTGCCAACCGAGCCACGACGTGAGAGCTGCATGGCCCGAAGCGCGCTGCTGTTTTCGTACAACACCTCCGCGCGACAGACCTGAGACGCTGAACTCGGCCAACGGGGCGTGACGTGCGGTCCGAGGCGATTCCTCACTTCCGAAATCACGAAGGCCGGGGCCTGAACCGCGGGATCGTGAAGGCACGTGTTAGCGAAACGCGATTTCTGCTTGGACGACAAGCTGCTGACGGCGTCGAGATGCCCGCACAAGGCTGCTCGATCGCAAGCGCAAGTCGGGAAACGCCGCCGCGCCGCTGCTCACCGAGAAAGCAGCGGTCCCGCCGGAGTGCCGGTCCTCGTCCAAGGGGCAGTCGGGGTTAGCTCGGATCCAGCTAGCACCGGCTCCTCCTGCCGCGGGAAACCAGGGCTCCGACCGATCGGTCGCCGCGGCCCGACTACCGACGGCGCGGCCGGTCTCGCAACTGGCGAGGAGCAAGTGCATGGCCGGAGCCGCCGAGACACCCGCTTCGCTCCGATGGCGCTCATTCGGCGACCCCTGACAGGGCGGTCACGTCGGAGATGACTTGGTTGATACACCCGTACTGCCGCGCGCGGTGAGTCGAATTCGTCGGCGACGAGCAGGATCTCGAGCGCGGGCGCCGATCTCCGGGTTCGTCTGCCCGCCGGCAGCCAGGCGCGCGACCTGCCGCTCTTGTGGGGTCAGCTCGTCGAGCGTCTCGACGGTGCGCTTGCGCGCCGTCTCGCCGGTGGCCAGCAGCTCGCGGCGAGCGCGCTCGGCAAATGCCTCCATGCCCCCGTCCACGAGAATCGCGTAAGCGACTCGTAGCTGCTCGCGGGCGTCGACGCGGCGGTGCCCGCGCCGCAGCCATTCGCCGTAAAGGAGACGCGCGCGCCAGCGACTCTGACCCGCGGGTGCGCGAGAACCGTTCGATCGCCTCCCGGTAGAGCCGCTCGGCCGTTTCTCCCTCGGCAAGCAGCGCCGCCGAGCGTGCGTAGCTCCCGAGCGCCCAGTCCGTGCCGGCGGCATGCGCGATCTCACCGAGCTTGGCGAGCGGACCGGTTGCTCGCTCCGGTTGGCCGCTGCGCACGGCAGCCTCGATGAGCTCGAACAGGTCCCTAATCCACAGCCCCAGCCCGCGTGGGTCTTCGGCGACCCGCTCAGCCGCCGCCAGCGCCTCCTGGTAGCGGCCAAGCCCGTGTGCGCCAGCTCGCTTCCCTTTCGATCGATTAGGGACATTCGGCGGCACCATTCAGCGCGGTCGCTGGCCCTCTTACCGGAACGAGCCAGCCAGAGTGTTGGATCTCACATCGAGCAGCTGGCGCGCCCCCGTCGGAGTATCCTCAGCTAATGACGCGTGATGAGGCCATCGCTGAGGTTGAACGAAGGCGAACCGCCGATCCGGGTGCCAGCTGGATCGCCAACCAACGTGACGGAGGTTGGGTCGTTGTCCGCATCGGCGTGGCGCCAACCAAGATGACCGGGACGGCGACGAAGCCACCGCCAGTCGCACCTCAGGGCGATCCACATTCGGCGATCGAGCGCGCCGCGTGGTTCGCTGGCGGCGGGGGCTGAACTCCGCCGTTCTCTCTAAAGCGTCGAGAAGCCGTGTAACACCACACTCGGCGGACGATTGTTAGCGCGTACTCAAGCGAGCACTCTCGCCTACGTCCAGAGTGGTGCTTTGATCGAGTAGGGGCAGTAGCCGTCATGGACCTGAGAGCCTCGTCGGATGAATCTGACCATTCGGCGTGCGGCCGCTGCTGACGCAGACTCCGCGAGCGATCTCTACCTCCGCGCCCGTGGGGCAGCCGCGGAGACCGGAAGCATTCCGCGGCCCTCGCACTCCGATGATGAGCTCGCCGAATGGATCAGAGACGTCGTCATCCCGAGGCTTGATTGCTGGTTGGCTCAGACGGCGGGAGGCCACGTAGTGGGGATCCTCGTGCGCAAAAGCGATTGGATCGATCAGCTATACGTGGATCCGGATCTCACTGGCCGCGGGATTGGCGTTGAGCTCCTAGGCCTCGCGAAGCGAGCACGACCTTACCGGCTGCGCCTGTGGACGTTCGTCTCGAACGAAGGTGCGCAGCGCTTCTACGAGCGCAACGGCTTCAGGGAAGTCGAGCGCACCGACGGCAGCCGCAACGATGAGCGAGCGGCCGACATTCAGTACGTCTGGAAAGGGTCCTAAGCTCACGACGGGACTTGCCGAAGACCGCAGGGTCCTGGAACCGCTAGGGCGCGCAGGCTGAAGACGCTATCGCCGCTTGTACGCGGTCGGCCTCGGAACGGTTGTCGAGCAGTCGGTCAAAAGGCGGCAACGAACGGCTCGTGCGGTTCTCGGTCATGGATCTCTCGGGTCGAAAGAGACCCTGAAGTCCAGCTGCCAGAGTTCCCCCTTTGGGTCTAGCTTCGCGTCTAGTTGCTGCCGCTCGCCGCCGACGATGCGGCAGTCACGGCCCGCGCACGGCGAGATCGCCCGACCGCGCAATCAGGACGCTGTCGCTCTCAGCGTGACCCGCGAGACGCCGCTCGCCGGTATCGGCATCGACTCGTTAGTGATGACCGAGTTGAGCGGGACAATAGGGGTCGAGTTCGGCGCGCGCGTTCGATTCGCTGACTTGGAGCGCCTGTACTCCGTATCGGATTTGATCGAGCTGATTGACGAGGGTGCGACCAAACCCTCGCGGCTGAGTTCTTCGTGGACGGCGTCGGCGCTGTTCGGGCAACGACGTTGGCCGGTCCGCTTGCCGGGCTTGCTACCCGCGGTGTCCTGTCACGCCCCGCAGGACAATGTTGGCGAGCTCTGTGAATGCGTCGGCGTCGGTGAAGTTGCAGGCCTGGGCGATTTCCCCGTGGTGAATGCCGACGATCGTCGCCGCAACCACCTCTCCGACGAACGCGGCGTTGACGGGCCGGAATGAGCCGCCGGCGACTCCTTGCTCGATCATCTCTCGGACCTTGCGCGCGGCGATGCGAGTATTGAGTTCATAGATCCTGCGCGCGGGCGTAAGCGCGTTCATGTCGGCCATGAAGCGCGCGGAGGCGGCGCGCAGCTCGTCGGCGGTTGCTCGCAGATACACGGCGATGCGTTCCTCGGGCGTGCGTGCGGCGCCGGCCGTTTGGTCGATCGCCGCGGCTGCCCGCTCGAAGAACAGGCGGATAACGCCGACGACCAGTTGTTCCTTGCTCTCTGCGAGCGTGTAGAGCGTGGCCTTCGAGCAGCCCAGCCGACGGGCGATGTCGCCGAGGGTTAGATCGGCGAACCCTTCCGCGAGGAAGAGCTCCAGCAGCCGCTCACGGATCTCCGTCTGCCTGTTGCTCAGCGGCGCCTGTCGGGCGCCCTCCAGCAAACCGGTCTGAGCCATGCTTGAACTCATTGCTGTACTATGGTACCGACCTTGGTACAGCACCGCCTGTGAGTGGAGGATGAGGATGCCGGGCCCTGAGGAACACGTCGAGCGGCTGCTCGAGATGCTGGGTGCCGAGAACGCGCGCCCGGCGCAGCTGCTGTGTGATCGCCACCCCGCGGATGCGGTGGCGTTCACGGTCGTCGAGGCTGATCTCTCGGGGCGGGACATCACCTACGGTCGACTGCGGGCGCGGTCTGAACAGGCGGCCGCGGCGCTGGCTTCGCTCGGCGTGGGCGACGGCGACCGGGTCGCGACGCTGATGGGCAAGAGCGAGGAGCTTGTGGTCACGCTGCTGGGTATCTGGCGCCTTGGAGCCGTGCACGTGCCGCTGTTCACCGCGTTCGCGCCGTCCGCGATCGCCGTGCGCCTGATCCCCAGCGCGACGAAGGTGGTGGTGTGCGACGCTGGCCAGCGAGCCAAGCTCGATCCGTCGGAGGACATTCCCGCCGATGCCCCGTGGCAGGTCGTCCTCGCCGGAGATCCGTCCGCCGCGCGCCCGGGAGACGCGCTCCTCGATGCGCTGCTCGCGGCGGAAGCTCCAGGGCGGCCGGCCGCGCGACGCGACGTGTTGGACCCGCTGATTCACCTGTTCACCTCGGGCACGACAGGAGATCCGAAGGCGGTCCCGGTGCCGGTCAAGGCGCTGGCATCGTTTGCGATCTATATGGAGTACGGGCTCGATGTCCGCGATGACGACGTCTTCTGGAACGCGGCGGATCCCGGGTGGGCGTACGGGCTGTACTACGGGATCGTCGGTCCATTGTTCATCGGCCGCCGAAACCTCCTGCTTAGGGCGGGCTTTGATGTCGACCTGACGTGGAATGTGCTCGCGGAGTACAAGGTCACGAATCTGGCCGCGGCGCCGACGGTGTATCGGGCCTTGCGTTCAGGTGAAGCGCATGCGCCCGATCGGCTCTCGCTGCGGGCGTGCTCGAGCGCCGGCGAGCCGCTCAACCCTGAGGTGGTCGACTGGGCCGAGCGCCGGCTGGGCGTGCCGGTCCGGGATCATTACGGCCAGACCGAGCTGGGGATGACGATCGTCAACGGCTGGCACCCGGAGGTTCAAGCACCGCTGAAACCAGGCTCGATGGGCCGGGCGATGCCTGGCTTCAGCTCAGCGGTTCTCGAAGACGACAAGGACGTGAGCGCTCCGGCTGGGGTTCAGGGAAGAATCGCGATCGAGGTCCTCGCAAGCCCGCTGATGTGGTTCACCGGCTACGCCGCTGACCCGGCGCGGACCGCCGAGCGCTTCAGCTCCGATCACCGTTGGTACTACACGGGCGACCTGGCCACGATGCACGAGGACGGGTTCTTCTTCTTCTCCTCGCGCGACGACGACGTGATCATCATGGCCGGCTACCGGATCGGGCCGTTCGAGGTCGAGTCCGCGTTGGTGTCCCACCCCGACGTGGTGGAGGCGGCCGCGATCGGAGCTCCCGACGAGCTGCGCGGGGAAATCGTGGAGGCCTACGTCGTACTTCGCGAAGGCGTCCAGCCCTCCCCTGTGCTGACCGGCGAGCTGCAGCAGCAAGTTAAGACGCGCTACGCCGCCCACGCGTACCCCCGCACGATTCATGTCGTCGACGCGCTCCCCAAGACGACCAGCGGCAAGACCATGCGCTTTACGCTGCGGGAGCGGCGCCGAGCCGAGCTGCAGGACTGACCAGCAGCACCCCACGCACAGACCCGACCGCTACGAGCGCTGCTCGTCCGATCCACAAGCCTGCCCGAGGTCGTCGACGACTTCCGCTTCGACTCGCTGAGCCGCTTGCTGGCGCAGCGTGCTCGTGGGTCGAGCAAGCAGACGCCGGACTGGCCACGACTGCCCAATTCCGCCTCGAGCGGAAGTGCAGTGCTGTGCCTGGAAGGGCGACATTGCAGAAGCGCGTCACCGTCCGTCGGGCGCCGGTGAGCCTCGGCCATCGCAGGCCGTCGCAGGCCTCGATCCGGACGCCTCCTTCTGGGCGACAGCACACGCGGGGCCGCGTCTCCTGAAGCGGTGCCGGAGGTGGCGTGGCTGCTTCGCGCCAAGAGCATCTGCGTGGTACCGGGCGCTGAGGGTGTTGCTACCGGGGGCCAACGCTCGACCGAGGACGCCGGCCTCGGTTCCTTCTCGCATCGCCGAGGGTGGGTGCTGCGGTGTCAGTCGGGCGCGGGCGGCGACGGCGCCACCACGGCGGTCGGAGCCGACTGTGCCGGCTGCCCAGCCCCGCCGGCGTTGCTCGCCACCTCCTGCACGCGGATCGTGTCGCCGACATCCGCGGCGGTGAGCGTGTAGGCCTGGCCGGTTGCGCCACCGATGGGCGAGCAGGACTGGCCGGACGGGTCGCAATGCTCCCACTCGTAGGTGTATGCGGTCGGGCTGTTCGACCATACGCCGTTCGACTCGGTCAGGGTCTGGCCTTGCGATGGAGTGCCGGAGATCGACGGCACGGCGGTACCGAGCGGTGGGTCGGGCGTCGCCTGGTAGAACACCGTGTATGCCTGGCCGGCGTCGTGGAAGCGGCGCAGGAACGCCTGCCAAACCCCCTGGGCGTCGGAAACGGGCATGGCCGTGGACACAGTGACCTCGACCAGTCCCTGCCGGTTCACGCCCGTCCAGTTGATGAGCGCTTGGTCCATGCGGTAGGGCATGTGTTGGAAGGCGCGGAGGGCGGCAATTGCGCGGAGCAGTCGTTGCCTCTCGGTTAGCTTGTGCGGCTGGCGGTCCTGGCGGGTCACTACGCGCGGCGACAGGGCCACGAAGGTGGTGGCGGCGCGCGCCCTGAGGTCACGGGCGCCGTGTGCGCTGACCGGCGAGGCGTAGGCGTAGATCGGACCGGGCTCGCCGACCTGCTCGGGATTGCGCAGGGGAACGACGTAGCGGCGCACGCCACGGAGGGAGTCCCCCTCGATCGTGACCAGGAAGCCGGGATACACAGCCTCGACGATCCCCGTATGCAGGCTCGTATCGACGGTCCATGGCCCGGTGCCGAACAGCACCGCATCGCCCGGCTGCGGCACGCCGCGCGGGCCCAGGACGTAGGTGGAGGCTAGCGACCAGTCGTACAGATAGCCGGTGAACGCGAAGCTCTGCACGGGCACGCCGGCGTTGCGCCATACCCACGTCACGAACAGCGAGCACCACGTCTCGCACGGGCCGAACTCGGTGCAATAGTAGCCGTGGTCGTGGTAGCCGATCTCCTGCTCGGCCAGCGACACGATGCGCTGGCGGATCGTCGTGGCGTCGGCGCTCCTGGCGCAAAGCAGGAAGGCCGCGCATAGCCCGACGGCACAAACCGCCGCGTGCTTGAGACACCGGTGTGTCAACGCTGATCGCATGGGATCACGCTCCTCGGCCCGGCGATGCCGCTCAGCCGAAGCGCACGCTAACGGACGCGCGGCCGCCCGTGGTGACGATGCGGGTATAGAGAGCCTCAAAGTTGCTGTCAAAACCCTCCCAATCCTCCACAGCCCAACTAAAGCTCGCCACATCGATGGACGACGCCACCCGACACGCTCGACCTCCTGGCGCTCGTTCGCCGCAACGGCGGTCCGACAACCCGGACCACCGCGCTGCGCGCCACGCGCTCGGCCACGGCCGCCAAGGCGACCATGCCGGCCGATCAGCGGGCCGTTGCCGAAGCCGGCGCCGCCGGCCCGCTACACGGAGCGGAAGTCCCCACCTCGTTCTCCGCAGGCGTGACAAACACGCAGCGCTGCCACGCAACCCGGTCCGACCCGCGACCCGTTCGGAAACAATCAGTCGCGGCCGCCTAGTTGCCCCCGCGACGACAGCGCCCGGCTTGGGAGTGTCCGAGGATCTGTTTAGGGAGCGCCGGGATAAACCGGTCCGGAGAAAGGAATGAGAGAGTCCAACATCGAAGGGTTAGCGATCCACGATGGCCCCGAGGCGTGCGTTGTCCGTCCGCGAGGGCGGCGGCGAAGCGTCGGTAGGGGTACGTGCAGGCCGGGTGGTTCTTTACCCTCGCTGGTTGGTCGCCCGATGGGCGCTGGCTGCTGTATTGGTCGTGTTCGCCACGAGCGACGCCGACGGGCTTGAGCGCCGCGAGCTGCGGGCGAGCGCCCCGTTGGCCGCGCATAGGTAGACAGCGGGCGACTGTACGGAGAGGCGCGTGCGAGCATGAAAGCGCGTGCGGGCCGGGATGATCGCTCGCGTGGCAAGGCGCTCCAGGAGACGATGACGGTGCAGCGCTCCTACTGTTCTCGCTTCGGATCAGCCTTTGTTGATCGCCTGCTGCGGCTCGGCGGGGTCGATTGTGGCTGCCCAGCTTCCGAGCAGGTTCAGCGCTTCCTCGGAGCGCGAGCCTGGTTCGGCGGCGTAGGTGAAGAGGGTTAGCCCGTGGTCGGCGGCGATGTCCATGCGGTTGAAGCTGAGCCTGAGCTCACCAACGACGGGGTGGTGGAACAGCTTGACGGCGGTGGCGTGGAAGCGGACGTTGTGGACCGCCCAGTGGGTGCCGAACACGTCGCTTTTGGTCGCGAGCTCGCCGACGAGGTCTGACAGTTCGCGGTCGTTTGGGTCGCGTCCGGCGGCTGCGCGCAGGATCTCGGCGGTGGTTCGCGCGGCGCCGTCCCAGTCGGGGTAGAAGGCTTCGGCTCGGGGGTCTAGGAAGCAGAATCGCGCGAAGTTCGCCGGCCGGGTTGGTGCGGCGTACAGCTCTGAGAACAGCGCGCGTGCGAGCTGGTTGGTGGCGAGGATGTCGAGGCGGTCGTTGCCGACGTAGGCGGCCGCGCCGGTGATCGCGTCGAGTGTCCACTGGATCTCAGGCCGGATCCGCGGCTTCGGCGCGCGGCGACGCTTCGTGGCTCCGGTGGGGTGGGCGGCGCGCGCGAGGTCGAAGAGGTGTGCACGTTCGGCGTCATCGAGCTTGAGTGCTCCAGCCAGTGCGTCCAGCACGCCTTCGGAGACCCCGCGGAGGTCCCCGCGTTCCAGGCGGGTGTAGTACGGCACGCTCACGCCAACCAGGACGGCGACCTCTTCACGGCGCAGCCCCGGGACGCGCCGGGGGCCGTAGGACGGCACGCCTGCCTGCTCCGGGGTGATCGCGGCGCGGCGGGAAGTGAGGAACTCCTGGATCTCCTGCTTTGTCTCCACGACAACCAGCGTAGACCCTGGGCACAGGTGGCTGGGAGACCCTGCCAGTACCTCCCTCAACAGGGACTCTCAGAACGCCTCGTTCGGTGCTTCTCTGGACGCATGCCTACTGAAAACACAACCTGGATCATCACCGGCGCCGGCCGCGGCTTGGGCGTCGACATCGCGAAGGCGGCACTGGCCGCCGGCCACAACGTCGTGGCCACCGGCCGCAACCCCGCCGCCGTCGCCGAAGCGCTCGGCGACGCGGACAACCTGCTCGTCGCCAAGCTCGACGTCACCAGCAGCCAGGACGCACAGGCCGCCGTCGAGGCGGCCGTCGAGCGCTTCGGCGGCATCGACGTGCTGGTCAACAACGCAGCGAGCTTCTACGCCGGCTTCTTCGAGGAGCTCACGCCCGAGCAGATGGTCCGCCAGATCACCACGACACTGATCGGTGCGATGAACGTCACTCGCGCCGTGCTGCCGGTCATGCGCAAGCAGCGCTCCGGGCACGTCGTGACGATCTCATCCTCGGCCGGCTTCGCCGGCTTCGAGTACGGGTCCGCCTACGCAGCGTCGAAGTTCGCTGTCGATGGCTGGATGGAGTCCCTCGCCCCCGAGATCGAGCCGTTCGGGATCCACGCCACGGTCGTCAATCCGGGCTTCTTCCGCACCGAGCTGCTGACGAAGGAGTCGACCAACTACGCGCCCACGACGATCGCAGACTACGCCGAGCGCAACGTCACCCAGCACGCGTTCTGGGACGGCATGAACGGCAAGCAGCCCGGAGACCCGCTCAAGCTCGCTCAGGCGCTGGTGACAATCACCGAGATGGAGCAGCCGCCGCTGCGATTCATCGCCGGCGCCGACGCTATCGCGCAAGCCGAGGAGAAACTCGCCGAACGCCAGCAGCAGATCGACGCCCATCGAGACCTGTCCTCATCGCTGGCCCTCACCGACACCGGCGCGGGAGGCACGGCATGAACATCACCACACTGAACGGCACTGTGGCGCTCATCACCGGCGCCAGCAGCGGCATCGGCGACGCCACCGCCCGCCAGCTGGCCGAGCACGGCGCGAACGTCGTCGTCGTCGCCCGCCGCAAGGACCGCCTCGACACGCTCGTCGCTGAGGTCGAAGCATCGGGCGGCACGGCTCTGGCGGTCCAGGCCGACATCACCGACCGCGACCAGGCCGACCGCGCCGTGCAGGCCACGGTCGCCCAGTTCGGGCGGCTCGACATCCTGATCAACAACGCCGGGCTGATGCTCCTCGGACCCGTCGTGGGCGCCGACGTCGAGGAATGGGACCGGATGATCGCGGTCAACCAGAGCGGCCTGTTGTACGTCACTCACGCTGCCTTGCCGCACCTGCTCGCGGCGGCGCAGGACGAGCTGCGTGGCGTCGCTGACATCGTGAACATCTCATCGATCGCCGGCCGGCAGGCCTGGGCGAATTTCGGGGTCTACAACATGACCAAGTTCGGCGTGAACGGCTTCACCGAAGCGCTCCGCCAAGAAGTCACCAAAAAGCACGTACGCGTCGGCGTGCTCGAACCCGGCGCAGTCGCGACCGAGCTCGTCTCCCACAACAACGAGCAGATCCAAGCCGCACTGACCGCCGACCTAGACCGCATCCCCGAGCCGCTGGAGCCCGAGGACATCGCAGACAGCATCACCTACATGGTCACCCGCCCACGCCGCTCATCCGTGGCCGAACTATGGGCCATGCCCATTTCACAGGCCTAAAGAGGAGAAGGCCACGAGATACCTGTCTTGGGAGCGAAGCGGGTCACAGCCGGCCCCGGACGCCTTACCTGCTCGTCGCCAAAGGGGAACCGCGGTCACCGATTGTGGACGCGGGCCCCTTGCATATGCACCACCGGCCTCGGGCAGCGAGTTCGCGCCGTCAGGCGCGCTTATGGGTTGCGCGAGAAACGCGCGCCCGAGACGGCGCCGGTGCCGCTTTGACGAGACGCGGACTGCCGACAGCGCGAACGGGAGGCGAGTGTCCGGCGCGGGTGGCGTGAATCGTCGAAGCGATCGTCAGGGTCGGTCGGCGCGGACGCTCCCGTCCGTGGCAAACCACTTGTCAGCGTCTGCGTCGGCGGACGCGTGTTCCGTCGCCAATGCAGCAGCGAGACCCGCGCCGGTCGAAGCACAAAAGCACTCGTCCCGTCAAAGGGCGGATCGCCGTCAGAGCTGCGTCTGCGGGGGTGTCAATGGCAATCACGGTCGTCTGCGTGTATCTGAAGGCGCGCGTTACCTGAAGTTGGGGGTGGGCGGGCGGCGGTCTGTTTGTTAGGCGAGATCCGGTCGGACTTGGCGCTTCGCATAATCACAGGTGCTTGCGGAATGCCATGAGCGCGTCGGACGGCTGGTATCGGCCGGGAGGGGTGCGGGTCGGAGCGGGCCTGTTGATCGCTTGTTGCTTGAGCTTCTCGTCGGCGTGGAGGTAGATCTCGGTCGACTTGGTGCTCGCGTGTTGGCCGAGCCCATAGTGCGATCGTTAGGATGTCGACATCCTGGGCGCGGAGGAGCATCGCGTTGGTGTGACGGAGCACGTAGGGGTGACCCGTTTGCCGGCCAGCGACGGACAGTCGTGCACGGCGGTGGCGGCGTGTTTGTCGAGTAGCAACGCGACCGCTCTGGAGGTGAGCGGTCCGCCGTCGGGAAGAAGGGCTCGTGCGGTTGGCCGTCGCATTCGCGCATCCATTCGGGAAGAACCGCGACGGTTTCGGCTGTTGCTTATGACTTTGAGGTGAGCTCCGGTGCTGAGGCTGAGGTCGCCGGCACGAAGGGCGGCGAGACTCGGAGACACGCAGCCCGGTTTGAATCGCATCGAAGCGTTCATCCCCGTGCTCTCGTTCGCGATCGAGTTCGGGCTCTCAATGGACTACCAGGTGTTCCTCGCGCGTGCACGAGGAATGGCAGGCCCGGCGTGATGCCGGCGCGGCGGTCCGTGAGGGCCTTGCCCGCACCGGCCGGGTGATCACGGCAGCCGCCCGGTGATGGTCGCGGTATTTCGGCGCGTTTGCGATCAGCGGGGATCGAGTGCTCGAGATATTCGGGCTTGCGATGTCGACCGCTGTCCTGCTCGATGCGGTCATCGTCAGGATGCTCCTGCTGCCGGCGGTCCTTCAGCTCCTGGGCCGGACCACCTGGGCGCTGACCCGCGGGCTCGACCGGAAGGCTCCCGCGACTCGCGATCGAGGCCGAGCCCGGCCCCAAACCGCGGCCGTCGCTCGAGCCAGCGTTCGAGCCAGGCTCATGACGGACGGGCGCAGCCTCGATCGGCTGATCGCTCACCTTCGGCCAGGTCGCAGAGCTTCGCCGCCGGAACGGAAAGGGCGCCGCACCGGAAGAAACCGCCGAGCGCACGCGCCTGATCCTCCGCCTCCAGGAGCTTCTGGCGTATGCGGTCCGGGACCTGCTGGCGGTCCGACGAACCGGGCTGGCGTCGACCCATCTCTGGCCGCCGACGTACGTTCATGATCGGCTGGACCTCCATCCCGGCGAAACGCGGCACTCGCACCGCAAAAGCGAACGGTGGCGCGCTCTATCGACGGCTCGCTGGCGGTGTCGTTCCTCCACAGAGCGTTGATCTCCTGGCTCAGAGCGTTTCCCTGCGGGCCGAAGGACAGGTCGCGGGTGTCGGCCAACGCGGGCGCCAGATCACCAACGACAACAGCCGCTGGTCGACGCCCGGCGCGATGTGCTTCGCGCTGTTCGTGATCATGCTGGACAACAGGATCGTGAACGTGGCGCTGCCGTCGATCCAGCGCGACCTGCACGCCTTGCCGCAGCCGCTCGAGTGGTCGATCAACGCGTACACGCTGACGTTCGCGGTGCTGATGGTGACGACGGGCGACTCGGCGACAGCTTCGGCCGCCGCAAGCCGTTCCTGTTCGGGGTGGCTGTGTTCGGAGCCTTCAGCCTGGCCCTCGGGCTGACGCCCAACGACGTCGTGCTGGTCGCGGCCCGCGCCATCCAAGGAATCGGAGCGGCGTTCAGGATGCCGGCCACGCTGTCGACCATCACGCAGACCTATCCGGCCGAGCGGCGCGGAACCGCGATCGGGACGTCGGCCGGCGTCAGCGCCCTCGCGCTGGCGATCGGCCCGGTCGTCGGGCGCATCCTCACCGAGGCGTGAGCTGGCGCGCGATCGGCTTCATCAATCCCCCGATCGCGGTCGGCGCGGTCGCCGTCACGCCGTTCGCCGCGCGCGGGTCGCGAGATGAGACAGTCGGGCGCAGTGTGGACTTCGCCGGCGCAGGCCGTCCAGACGCCGAATCCGGACCGACCCTCTGTCTCCTGTCTCATCCCCACTACAACCGGCGAGAGTTCGTGCCCCGAGCGATCGACTGCTTCCTGAACCAGGATTATGCCGACCGCGAGTTGATAGTGATCGACGACGGGACCGACCCGATCGAAGACGTTGTTCTGCCTGACCCCAGACTTCGGTGGGTCCGGCTGGAATCACGGCAGACCATCGGCGCCAAGCGCAACGCCGGTGCGGATGCCGCTGCGGGACAACTCTCAGCCAACTCGGGCGATGACGACGGTATGCCCCGTGGCGTTTGAGCTATCAGGTCGAGCGGTTACAGTCTGCTGCTGTCGACCGACCTCTGCGGTCTGGATCGACTGCTCTACGTCGCTGACGCTCGAGCGCGAGGACATGTTCGGGAACATCCACTCGGCGAACACGAGTCACGAGGACACCCGGCACAGCGTCTGGCGACGTATCCCGTTCAAAGAACTGGATACGTACTGAGACGCTTCCTGGCCCTCGATATGTTGGAGATAACGGCGATCATGGGGTTTCGATGACACGTGCAGCCGTGCTGACGATGGTGAGGGACGAGAGCATCTTCTTCCCGATCTGGCTGGGCTACTACGCGAAGTTCTTCGCTCCTGAGGACATATACGTTTTGGACCACGGTTCCAGAGACGGCTCGACGGATAGAGGGGCCTTCGTCCGCGTCCGCATGAGCCACCCGACGGTTGATTGGGCCTGGCATCGCGACACGCTGCAGGCGCAGCAGCATGCGCTCCTCGATCGATATGACGCCGTCCTCGTTACAGACGTCGATGAGATCGTCGCGCCACACCCTCACACAGGCGACCTCGGCAGCTATCTCGCCGCCTTCGATATGGAGTTCGTCACCTGCCGCGGATACGAAATCATTCATATGCGGGACGAGGAGCCACCGTTCGATCCGGCGCGCGGCATTCTTGACCAGCGCGGATGGTGGTACTCGAGCCCCGCCTATTGCAAGCCCCTTCTAGCGCGTACGAAAATGCACTGGCGAGGCGGATTCCACGCGCGGACCGACGGCAGGAGCGCGCCGGACGGAATCCTCCACCTGCTCCACCTCCACCGAATGGACTTCGATGTCTGCCTCGCCCGGAATCACCAGCGGATCAGCGTCCCTTGGAACAAGAGGGACTGGGAGGAAGGGTGGGCCTACCAACACCGGATTGTCGACCCGTCCGAATTCAGCGATTGGTTCTACAACGACAGCGGCGTCCAAGGCTACGCGGTCGCTCCCGAACCGATCCCGTCTGAGTGGCGGCTCGTCGTATGACAGCGGGGAGCGCCGCAAGCTAACGGGCTCGCGCCGACGACGTCCACACGCTCCCAGACGGCCGCTAGTTCGACTTGGTCGCGGGGACGTGCAGAGTTGACGAGTTTAGCTGGCGGGCGCGAGCCGGGCGTCGTTGACGTATCGGTTGACGCTTGCGGTCACCCCACCGCGACCGGTCGGGCTTCTTCAGCGCCAGGATCGGGATCCCGCGCTCCTTCGCGAACCGCTTCACCGCACCGCGGAACCGCGTGCCGATCTGGCCCAGCAGCGCTGGCGAGGCGATGTCATGGCCGAGATGACCGTGCAGGAAACGAATGACCTGCCCGCCGACCTGCAGGGATCGGGACGTACGCGTTCAAGGACAACCGATCGACACACTCGATCTCGAGCGCCACTGGCCCTCGAGCACGTCGTTGATGTTCGACACGCTCGCCATCCCCGCGTGGTGAACGCGAAGGACGGGCTCCGCCCGCCCGCCGATCCGACCCTCGACCCGGGGGAGGCCGGGAGGGGGGCTTGCCCCCTTCCCGCTAATGCAGCGTTCCAATAGTGCTTGCAGTTGTAAGAGAGTTCCCGGTGGCTGGTGGCGTGGTGTGTGCTGCCGGGGCGATCGAGCTCCGCGAGGCGGAGGAGCGGGAGTTGCGCACGGTGTTGAGTACGTGGTCAGCTCCAAGCAGCAGACGTTCAACGGCGATCACCTCGATCGGCGCCCCGTCGGGGCCTACGATCACCCCCGGGTATCGGAAACCTCGCACCCCAGCCGGCCTCAACCAGTGCGCGCACGTGGCCGACGAGCCACCGCAGTCGAGTCCTTCCCACGGTTCTATTCATCTGATCCGGCTGTGCGACACTCAGGCTTCGCGAGCTGGACGACCATCGGGAGTGTGCCATCCATCTGGCCAGGCAGCTCCCAATCGATTTCGGGATGAGGGTCGATAAGCCAGCCTGGACGGCGCCGCACAGTCCAGACGACAAGGTCGTCCGCTCTCTCCGGATGGGCAAGTACGCCGTACCCAGCCAGTGCTGCGACCGCGGCCTTCACGCCTGGAAAGCGATCGCTGACATCGTGCGTCGCCACCAGGCTACCGAGAGGTGCTAGCGCCAGGACGAGCGCCAGGTCCAAGGTCACTCCGGCAAAACTGTGGTCGGCGTCTACTAGCACGACGTTGGGGCGACAGCCCGAGAGGGCCGTCCAATTGTTCATAGTCGTTCCCTCAAGAATGGAAACGCGCGGATCGCTCAGCGTGGCCCGGAGCTCCGAGGGGGGGTGCTCCGCGTAGACGAATGCATCAACGCTGATTACGCGTCCGAGTCGGGGCATCGCAGCGAGCGCGAACATGGTGCTACGGCCGCGGAAACTTCCGATCTCGAGGTAGGTTGGCGAAGGTCCTGAAGATTGGATCGCGCGAATGAGGAGGGATGCCTCGTTCAGCGTGAAGTAGCCTTCGGTGGCGCAGGCCCTGCGGTAGAGCCCAGGATCGACAGTGTCCCGATCGAGTGGGGGCAGCGCCATTAGAGGATGCCCACGACGACGCAGCGTCGGTACGGGTCGCGTGGCCAGCAAAGCCGGTGTTCCGCCCCTTGCGCCTCACCCACAGCCGCAATACAGTAGCATCAACGCCGTCGGGCGCTGAGTAACTCCATGGGGAAAGAACGATGTGCTGGCCCGGTGTCGCCGAGGGCTTGTTGTGCTCCATCCGTTTGGCGGCGCGCCACAGCTCCTGTCGCTGTGCGGCGCCACCGCTCGTAAGTCACGGTGGAAATCAGCCGCGCCTTGGGGAGTCATCCGCAGACGCTCACGGACCACGGCTTTGCCGAAGGGCTCGTCGACACGGAGTCGGAGGGGGCTGCGTCAAAGCCGACCGCGAGCGCAAGCGTTGGAGCACGAACTCTCCGCGCCCGCCTCGGGGCAGGGTCGCCGGTCGCGGTCACTCCTTCCTGATGGAGACGGGCGCTCGTCCTTAAGCTGGACTATCAAATGAGCATCTTGTCGCGCAGCGGAGCTGGCGCGGGCGGCTGCCGGGCGAAGTGCCATCACAAAGGGATCGCCTCCGGGGACGGCCCACCGAATGGCGGCGGTCAGTGGCCGGATCTTCGCGTCCTCGCAGATCACGATCTCGCAGAAATCACGATGCACATCCCAACCCGATCGCTCTCCCGAGCTCCCGCATCCGTCACCTCCTCAATGGGTGCGCCCTCACTGCGCCCAGTCTTGACGGCGCAGCCACTCGAGCCGCCTGATAGTGCGCTCTGCTGGTTCTGGAGAATCTTGGGAGCCGAGCAGTGACCAGGCGAGGCTCTGGACGGCGCGGGCGCGAACGAACACCTCGAGCAGCTCGAGCCCCGGCGCGTCTCCGTAGGCTGCGAGCGCGGCCTCGGACCCCTCACGGCGCAGCCCCAGGATTCGCGCCGTGCTCACAAGGCACGCGAGATCCCACACGACAGGACCGACGCAGCAATTCTCCCAATCATTCCATGCGCCGCCTGCGAGCACGTTGCCCAGAGCCGCGTCGCCGTGCAGCGCCTGGACCGGCAGGCCGACGCTCTCGACCACACCCATCGCGTGATCCAATGCTCGGGTGACGAGCGCCCGGTTCTCTGGCATCAGATCAAGTGTGCGGAAGATCCGTCCGGCCTCCTCGAACAGGACCGTCAGCGGGGGTAGCTCACCGTCGTAGCCGCGCAGGGCCTCGTGGCAGCTGCGAAGGGCACCGCCGATCACCTCACCTTCTGTGGCTTCCTCGCCGACCGCCTCCTGCCAAAACGTCACCACCCGTCCTCTACGCTCAAATGGACCTGCCGGATCCCATGGCGCCACAACCGGCGCACCCGCCTCCGCCAGCCAGCCCGCGATCGCCACTTCGCGCGCGTAGTGACCCGTGAGGTCCCGGACAACCGCCGTCAGGCCACCCACGCGTGCCACCGGGCCACCCCTCGCCAGACGCACGATCACGCTCGAGCTGTCGTGCAGAACAGCTGCACACTCAACCGGCAGCCTGTGCTCGCGCGCGATTTCGACCGCGACCTCGACGTCCGGCGATCGCGACCCGAACGCCTCGTCGTCGACGCGCACAACCGCCAGCTCGACATAAGCCCGGGCAAGGTCGCGAGGCCACCATCTCTCCTTCACGGGCGTACGTGTATGTGACTGAGCGCTGGACAGCGCTACCCCCTAGTCAGTATTGACACGCACATCTGCTCGGCGCGCGCTGCGCGTCGCACAAGAGGATGCCGCTCCGTCGATGTTCGGCCCAATCTTCTCTGGCGGCATGGTGTGTTGTCAAGGCCGCGAGCGCCGGTCGTAAGTTACTCTTGCGAGCGCCGTGGGTGGTAAAGCGCGCGTATAGTTCGCAGGAACGAGCAAAACCTCTCGATCTCGATGTCAGTCGCCAGCTATGGCAAGCATGACTCGGAAATGTTCGTTCACCTGCTCGCCAGCAGGAGGGGCCGGGACAGTCCGTAAGCTCGCCGGACCTCGCGTTCGCTTGTGTCGGTCTGGAACACGCCTCGGACCACATACGGGGCGACCCAGCGCTCGCTCGCCGGCCTCGAGGCCACCGCTTCCGGTGCGAGATTCGCGTCGTGGGCGCAACGCACCTGAAATGGAGGCCGACCCCTGACATTCGATGAACTGGTCCGACGGATATTCGACGCCGGTCTGCGAGCCTTGGGTTAGCCGGAGAAGTTGCGCGACGGACGCAGCGGTCGTGCCGGAACACCGCCGACCGCCGCTCCGACTGGCACGTCCCGCGTAACGACGGCGCCAGCACCGACGACTGCGCGGTCACCGATCACGCAGTCCGGTAGAACGGTCGCTCCCGCACCGACGGTCGCTGCGCGCCCGAGTCGCGCGCGGCCCGCTATGACAGCACACGGCGCCACGACCGCAGCCTCGCCGAGCACGGCGTCGTGCTCGACCACGGCGTGAGTGTTGATCAGGGCCCCCGTGCCTACCCTGGCGTCTGCTCCGACGTAGGCGCCGACTAACACCTGAGCACCATCCCCCACAAGAGCGCTGGGGGATACGTGAGCACTGCGGTGTAGGAAGATGGGAAGCTGAAGTCCGGCTCGTAGCGCGCGTTCGACGGCGTCTAGCCGGCCGGGCGCATCACCGAACCCGAGCAGCGCCCCCTGAATTCCCTCTGCTCGTAGGCGTTTCAGGTCATCGCCGGTACCGATGACCGCGAGTCCGCGCACGCGTCGTTCTCGATGCAGGGGACAGTCGTCGACGAGGCCGGCGACGACAAACGGGGTGTTGGCGTCGAGCAGGTCGAGCAACGCCTTCGCATGTCCATCTGGCCGCGAGCCGTAGAGAACGACGCGGCGAGGCGGCTGGCCCGTTTCAGTCATCCAATAATCGTCCTCCACTTAGGCGCATCGATACATTCCCCATATCCCGATGCGTCACGCCGACTACGTATCGCAGTATGACGTGCCGGTCGTCGACCCGGCCGCCAGCCGACCGACACTCGAGTGGCCGCATCGCGGGGAGGGCCGCGTGCGTTCGATCGCGGGTGATTTGCGTGCGCGCCTGCGCGGACCGCGGCTGGCCTACATCGACGCCCACTTCCCGTGGCACCGGAGCGGATTCCGGTACGCCGACGCCCTCGCGCTGTATCGCGCGCGTCCGGACACGGTCTTTTTCTCAATGTACGAGATGCGAGACTCGTTTCCCGCGCCGGTCCATGCTCTCGCCCAGTTCCCTCGGCTCGCGGCATCTATGGGTGTCACAGACGTGTACGGCGTGTTTCTCGGTTTTATGGCGGGGATGCTGGGCCTCCGTCAGGGAAGCGGAGGGGACACGGGGCGGGCCGAGGGCCTTGATCTGTCGGGTGTACTCAGCTCCGAGGGCATCCGCGCACATGTTGGGCTGTATCCAGGCGGCGGGTTCGTTCAGACGGAGGCTGGCTTTGCCGAGGTGCGGAGGCTCGTTGAGGTGGCCGACGTCGTCATCTCGTGGTCGCCTGCGGTCATTGAGCACGTTCCCGGGGTGGCTGCCGTTGAACCGTCGATTATCGATACAGGCTTTTACTCTGTCACCGCACGGGATCTCACGGCCCGACCGCTCGAATTGTTGTTCGTCGCTGATGCAAAGGCCCGCAAGGGTCTTGGTGTTGCGCTTGCGGCGCTGCGCGAACTCACCGACCAGCCAGTACATCTTCACGTCGTTGGGCCGCATGACCACGCGAGCTGGGACGGGCCGGACGCACGGGTTACGTTCCACGGGTGGCTCGAGCGCGAGGACATACGGGATCTGCATCGTGACTGTCACGTTTTCCTTTCTCCCGTCGCGGCGGAGCGTCCAGAAGACCCAGGTGGCGACGGGGGCGTCACAGACGGATTCCCAACCACCGCAGCAGGCGAAGCGCTCAGCTCGGGTTGCCTCCTGATTTCGGCGAACCCAGACGCCGATCACCGGGCGCTACGCCCGGATATTGACTACATAGAGGTTCCGGCCACCGCCTCACAGTTCGCCGAGGCCATTCGGTCGGTGCTAAGGGATCCCGCGGCCGCGGCAGCAATCGCGGCGTCAGGAAGTCTTCGAGTCCGTGAGCGTTTGGACGTGAACAGAGGGGTCGAGACGCGACTCAAGATCATGGGTCTCGACCGGGGTCACCGCCAGCATGGTCGGGCACGACGCGCGCAGCGCGTCCGTAGGGGGAAACCTGTTCCGGACGAATCTGTACCGGCGCTCACTTCCGAGCTGAGGGCGCTTAGCGCCGCAGTTGAGGCGTTGACCGCCGAGCAAACTCGACGGGAGGCCGAGCAGAAGGTCGAACTCGCCACCCTCCGCGGTCATCTCGTAGCGATCAGCGAAGCCATATTGGACGACGAAGCGAGTATTCGCCGCCTTCTTGAAGCGGCACGCATGACGCCGGAGTACGAACGTCCGCTCACCGACCCAAGCCCGCTGGTAAGCATCTGCATCCCCACCTGCACGAACGTGCCCGGACTCGTGGAGCGCGCCGTCCCGTCGGCACTTGCGCAGCACAACCAGAACATCGAGGTGGTAGTGGTCGGCGACGGCGCCGCGCCCGAGACCGAGGCCGCTATCAAGGCACTCGGCGACTTGCGCGTCCGATACGAGACCCTTTCGGTCCGCGGGCCGCACCCCGAGGACCCTCATCGCCGGTGGATGGCAGCGGGCGCCGGACCGCTGAACCGGTCGATCGAACTCGCCCGCGGCGCTTGGATAACGATCCTAAACGACGGTGACGCCCTGCGCCCTGATCATGCCAGCACGCTCGTCGCTGCGGCCCAGGCCGCCCGCGCCGAGGTGGCGTTCGGCAGGTTCGAGCAGCACGGCTCCGATGGCACGCGCCAGGTGATGGGCGCATTTCCCCCGGAGACGCACCGGCTCGGATGGCAGTGCGCAGTTCAGCACCGAGCTATCGCGCGGCTCTTCCAATACGAGCTCACAGCAGCCCTGTTCGACGAGCCGGACGACTGGCAGCGGGTGCGCCGCATGCTGCGTTGTGGCGTCCGGCTCTCGATGGTGGATCAGATCGTCTTCGACTCCTACCCGACACTGCTTTGGAAAGACCAATAATCCGCTTTCAGGCCCCCCAGATTCCTGCGGCACGGGCCGTCGAAAGGTACTTTGCGGTGGCTAGGAAGGCCAGGTGGTACTCGAACCGAGGTCCCTGCCATGAGCTATTGGTCGAGCGCCTGGAGAGGTATCTCGGCTCAGGCGTGTCGTGCATTCCGGTGGCCAACGCCACGCTTGGGCTGATGGTCACCCTGCGCGCGATGACCGGCTTCGCTCCTTCTCGGCGGGAGGTTTTGATGCCGGCATTCACGTTCGCGGCAACGGTCGACGCCGTTCTTTGGGCGGGGCTGGAGCCGGTGTTTGTGGACGTGGAGCCAGAGTCGTGGCACCTTGATCCAAATGCGCTCGAGGCGGGACTCCGTGCGCGATCAGGCAAGGTAGCCGCCGTTCTTGCGGCTTCCACGTTCGGTACGCCACCGGCCGTCGCGCATCGTGAGGCGTGGCAGACGGCAGCTGCACGGGCTGGTGTCCCACTGCTCGTAGACTCGGCAGCCGGCTTCGGCGCGACAGACGAGGTCGGGCAGCGGCTTGGACGCCAGGGTAACGCCGAGGTGTTTTCGTTTCACGCTACGAAGCCGTTCGCGATCGGCGAGGGCGGGCTCGTGACGACGACCGACCAAGCGCTTGCAATCCGCATTTTGCGGCTCACGAACTTTGGATTTGACGGTGGTAGCGTGAATGAAGACATCGGGCTCAACGCGAAGCTCGCGGAGTGGCCGGCAGCAACGGCACTCGCCGTGTTAGACGTCTACGACAGCATTCTGAACGCGCGGCGCTCCTCCGCTGAACGCATTCTCGCCGCACTCGCCCCACATGGCTTTGTACGTCAGCGTGGAGCCGAAGGGGCTGCGTGGCAATTCGTACCGGTCTTGGCGCCAACGCCCGAGATCCGAACCGCGGCACTCACCCGGGCTCGCCAGAAGGGAATCGAATTGCGGAGCTATTTCTCGAGGCCGCTGCATCGCATGCCTGCATTCGCGGCGGCCCGCGCCGTCGACGGCCTGCGCCAGACGGCAAAGCTTGCGGCCCGCGCACTCTCGTTGCCGATGGCGAATGATCTGTCAGACAAAGACGTGGAGGCAATCGTGTCCTGTGTGATTGGAGCAACGACCTCCACCTCTCCGAACCTTCCGTCGAGCCTCGCTCCGCAGATGTCGCCCCGATGGTGAGCGCGCGATTCACCTGGTAGGGGCTGAGTGTGGAGTGTGCCCGGTCGCTGCAGAGCCTGCGAGTGCGCCTCGGAGGCGAGTCTGGCAGTCGTGGTTTGTACGGCGAGGACGGTAAGCGTGTCGCGTTGTTGGATCGGAATCGGGGGGGCTTGTGATCAGACAGCGCTCAGCAAGAGCGTGGTGATCGTGCGCAGGCGGTAGAACAGGGTCCCGCTGCGATCCGGCTTGCAACACCCAGCCGACAATCTGGCTGGATGAGCGGGTGCGCCCGGTGGATGACGGGCGACATACTCCGACTCATTGCCGACAACGCCGCCGTCCCCGCGCGCGGCGTGATCGTCGGGGTGGGGAGCTTTGCGTGCCGGTCGGGGTACATTGGCCGGCCAACGGCGACCCTAGGGTGACGACCTGCGGGGCCGCGTTCGCTCACGTCGCAGCCGGTCGCCGCCCCGCGGCAGGATAGTGAAGGGCGAACGCGAAAACGGATCGGCTGAAGCCAGCCCTCGGGCGTGGCGTCACCCATGGACTACACGTACTTCGCTCAGGTCCTCGAACAGCGTGGCCTGGATCTCTGACGTGAGCGCCTGGTGGGTCTTGCGCAGGTTCTCGCGCAGGCGCCGGAACATGCCCCGCCGGCGCTCCTGGGCGGCCGGGGCGTCCTCGGAAATTGGATCCCGCCCGCGCGGCGAGGCGCCGTCGACGATGAATAGGTCGCGCCAGTCGCGGGCCATCGGGCGGGCGACGTTAGCAACGCGGCCGCCCGGCGCGACGTCAGCGGCGCGGCCCGCGGATCAGATGCAGCCGCTGAACCAGACGCCCCACACGCTCACTCCGCCGCAGACCTTGAACGGGTTGGTCTGGATCGAGGCGTTGATCCCGAAGATGTGGCTCCAGCCGGACCAGCCCCAGCTCCAGCCGCCGCGATAGCCCCAGCTCTTGCCGTACAGGTTGCCGCCGCCCGAGCCGCTGAGGGCGATGTAGGGCGAGGAGCTCGTCACGGTGAGCGTCATGTGGTAGTGGAAGTCGGCGTAGAAAGCGACCGCGAGGATGGTGATGTCGCCGGTGCGGCCGCGGAACTCGCCCGTCACCGGGCTCGAGGCAGTTGCGCTGAACGAGCCGTTCGAGGAGACGTGGACGGAGATCCCGAATGAGAACTTGTCTCTGATGAGCGTCGCGCTGGCGTCGAGCGTGGTTGCGCCCTTGCCGGTCCGGCAGGAGGGGTCGGTGCAGTTGGTGAAGATCACGCTTCCCTGGACCGTGGTCACCTTCAGATCGAGGTTCGCGCTCACCCCGAGGTAGTAGCGGTCGCCGACAATGGTCAAGCGGCCCGTCGCATTGAGCACCGAGCCGGCGGTGATCCGCACATTCGCGAACAGCCCCGCGTCGGCGGGGAAGTTCGAGAACGTGAAGCTTCCGTCTGCCAGCCGATAGCCCCCGACCACGAGCGTGCCGGAGCCGCTCAGGCGCACCCGCGGCGAGCCGCCGTCGTAGCGGAAGTCGCCGGACAGGGAGATGTTCGAGCCGAGGATCCCGACCGTCGCGTCGCCGTGGACCGTCACCGTTCCGCCCGAGCGTGCGACCTTGACGTTCAGCTTGGCCGTGACCCCGACGAGGTTCAGATTGCCGGTGCCGGTGAACGAGAAGTCGCCGCCGGAGTTGAACGCGCCCGCGATCGCGACCGAATTGTCGCCGGCGCTACCCAGCAGCTGGATGCGCGTGTCGACCTTGCCCCACACCTGCCCGCTTGCGCGGCCGAGCTCCACGGTTCCGCGCGCCTGGAAGCCACCGAGGTTGAGGCTCACGTCCTTCGCGGAGAGGAGGAAGTCGCCGGCGCTGGCGGCGACCGCCTTGCCGTCGGGGCCGACGACCGTGGTGCCCTTGGGCACGTTGCCGAAGTAGACGGCACCCCTGAGGCTCGCCTTGAAGATGCTGCCGTAGCTCAGGTCCGCCGACAGCTCGACGGAGCTCGGCCGGACCTTGACGCTCGCCGCGCCGAGGTTGAACGAGCCGACCTTCGCGCTGACGGTGGCGTCGATCGCGAAGCCGCTGCTCGGCGCGTAGTCGAGCTTGAACTTGCCGTCAAGTACGACTGCGCCCGCGCCCCCGATCGTGATGTTCGCGGTGACGTCCGCGATCGCCCGCGTCAGCGTCCCGTTGTCAAGATTGAGCGTGAACTTCGCAGTGGCGGTCGAGCCGAGCAGCTCGATCGAGCCCTCGGCGTTGAAGCTCACCTTCGGCTTGGGGCCGGTCTCGACGTGGGCGTCGACGGAGACGCGCTTGATCTTCACCGTGTCGCCGAACGAGAGGTTGTCGATGCTTCCGTGGAAGTCGATCTTGGTGGTGTCGCCCTCGCGGTTCACCCCCCCGCTCAACTGGACGGTCGTCGTGAACACTTTGACGCCGCCGGAGAAGTTGACCTGGAACTTGCTGGACGAGATGGCGAGATCGATGTGCGTCTTCTGCACGGTCATCCCGCCGACCTGGAACTCGCCGACGTCGAGGCTGCCGTCGACCGCGAACGGCGACACGCCGACGTGGGCGTGGACCGCGACCGCTACGCCGGCGATCGCGCCGTCGAACTGCACCGACAGGCCGGGCTCGTAGCGGAACTGGCCGACGGTGCAGCCGGACGGCGCGATCTCGAGTTCGAACTGCTTCGCGGTCAGGATCCCTTTGCGCTCGATGTCGAGCACGTTCTGGCCTGACTTGGCCGGGTCGGTGATCGCGAGGCCCAGGCAGGGATTGGTGAGCGTCAGATTGGCGACCAGCGTGGTCTTGACGCCGCTCGGGATCCCGAGCGGGTCCCTCACCGATGCCGGCAGGACCGCCGTCGCGCCGAACCCGATCCCGGGGATCAGCGTCTTGAGGTCGAGCTGGAACGAGAGCGCCAGGTCGAACAGGGTCAGGTCCCGAACGCCGAACGCCGACTGCCAACCGTTCCGGCTCTGGATCGTCAACGTCCCCGAGATCGTCTGGGTCTGAGCCGAGAAGCCGAGCGCGAGCCCGAGGTCGATATCGCTGGCGGGCAGCGAGCTGCTGGCCGCGATCGCGAGCTTGGCGGTTCCCCCAAGCGCGATGTTGAAGTCGGCCCCCTTGCGGGCGATCTCCACGTAGACCGTCGACAGCCGGAGGCTGCTGGCCGAGCTGGCGTCGCCATAGATGTAGGTGGTCTTCGGGAGGGCGACGTCGACCCGCAGCCCGAAGTCGCCGTTGGTGGTGTTGAGCGCGCCGGTGGCGCGCGCGTGGAAGTCGGTGGGCAGTCCCAGCAGGTCCTTGAGCCACTTCGGCGCGTCGAACGCGCCCGTGACCTCGAACGTGTTCGCGGGGAGCGCGACCGTGGTGCCGCCGACCTTCAGCGAGGTCGGGAACGACGACCAGCCGAGGATGGTGCCGCCGAGCGACGATCCCTCGCCGCCCGCTCCAGGCAGCTTGTAGGACCCGAGCTGGGCGGCGACGCTGAAGCCGCGGCTCGAGAACGCTGCCTGGATCGTCGGCACCTTGCCGACGAGCGGCAGCTTGGCGGAGCCCGAGATCTCGAGCCTGAGCCCGTCGGGCTCCGTTGAGTCCGCCAGGAGGGCCTCACCGGCGGGCGCGGGCAGCCCGCGGGAGAGCTCGAGCTTGCCGGAGTCGATCGAGATCCCGGCCCCGAGATCGATCGGCTTGGTCAGCGTCGCGGCGACGCTGAAGGCTCCGCTCGGCAGCGCCAGCACCCCGGCGAGATCGGTGGAGACCGTGGTGCCTGGGAGGCTGACGTCGACGTGGCCCGACGCGGTCAGGAACAGCCGCGCGTTGGTCGGGCAGGTCGCGCCGGTGGCCTGGCAGGTGTTGGAGAGCGTGAGCTTCAGGCCCGAGACCGTGACCGCGTCGGTTGGCTTCCATGCCTGCGCGGGCGCGAGCTTCAGCGAGAAGTCGTACTTGTCGTCCTTCGCGGTGATCGACCCGCTGAAGTCCTTCGGGCCGATGACCAGGCCGGGCAGCGGGTTCCACGAGCCGGTTCCGGCGCCGTCCGCCGTCAGCGACCAGTTGCGCGGGTTGTCGTAGGCGAACTTGACGCCGACGCCCACCGAGCTCGAACCGCTGGTGAGGAGAACGGTGCCGTTGCCGTTGAGCCCGAGCGAGTCAGCGGTCGGCTCCATTGATGCCGACAGCGCGTCGATCCGTAGACCGGGGACGACGTCGAATCCCTCTCGGAGCTGGCCGGTCAGCTTGACCTCGAGCGGTCCGTCGGCGGTCGGACGCGCGACGTGGCCGGTGACGTCGAACGAGTGGCCCTGAACCTGGATCAGCCCGGTCAGCGCGACGTCGAGCGAGAACGTGCCATTGCCGTTCAGCGCGCCGTCGATCGTGACCTTCGGTCGAGGGGAGTCCGGGCCGGCGGACGACGCGGGCCCGGACCCGTTGGCGCTGACGGCGAACGCGGTCGAGTCGCTGGTGGCCGTGAAGCTGAGCGTCGTGCTGCCGCTCCAGCCAGCGGGCAGCGGCACGAACGCGAGCCCGTCGCCCGAGATCGAGCCGTCGACCTCGACGCTGGTGCCGGACCCGAACGGCAGCGACAGGCCCTTGGAGCCGAGCGTGAACTTCGGTGCGTGCCACGCCTCGGGTCCAGTGATCGTCGCGGCGGTCAGCGTGACGCCGTCCTTGTTGATTGAGGCGGCGACGCCGGTGGCGCTCAGGAACGAGCTGAGCCTGATCGAGGAGTCCGAGAAGCTGAGCGTGGTGTCGGCGGCGCACCCGCTCCCGCTCAGCTTGACGTGGTCAAGATTGAAGGAGATCGGCCCGAACGCCTGCGTGAACGAGGACCGCCCGTTGGCCGCGTCGCGAACCAGGTCGCAGAACGCCCCCGGCAGCGACCCTGACCCACCCTGCTGGCGCGGGCGGACGGCATGGCCGCGGCTCGCTCGGCGCGCCGATGCGGATCGCTGCGCCGGCCGCACATCCGGAGCTCCTGGGCCGGCGCCGCCCAGGGGCGCGGCCGGCCGCGGGAGATCCAGATGCAGGGTGCTCGGCCCGCTCGTCGGCGTCCTGCCGGGCTGCGCATGGGTGAACGTGAAGCCGAAGCGGGCCGGGGTCGGTGGGATCTCGCTCACGCGGACGAGCGCCGATGAGGTGGCGCTGCCGTCGCTGACCGTGAGCTGGAACACGAGCCGCGCCAGGCGCCGCACGGGCGGCGCGATGAACGCGACGTCGGCGGTCGCCGGGCGCACCACGCCGGCAGGCTGGTAGCGCCAGCGGACCCTCGGCGTGATGCCGGCGCAGACCCCGCGCGCCCGACCCCCGTCCGCGGCCGTCGTGCAGCGCTGCCTCCAGCTGTAGCTCACGCCGACACCGCTGCCGCCGCTGCCGTCGCCCTCGAGCGTGACGGTCGTCGGGACCAGCGCCGCCTGCGAGCTCACCGGCGGCTGGTCCGCGAACGCGACCGTGTCGGGAGCCTTGATCACAGCGCGCAGCACGCCTCGCGGGGTGACCTGCGCGCTCGCGACGGCGGGTCCACGGGGAGTTCCGCCGCCGTCGCCGGCGCTCGCGACGATCGTCAGCGTGCGGTTGGCGGTCCGGGGCGCGAATGCGGCAGCGAACCCCAATCCCGGCAGCCGTGCGCCGGCCCGGGCACCCGAGAACGACGTGCAGACCGCCGATCCGCTCCCGCGCGAGCAGCTCCAGGAGGATCGCTGCAGCGAGGTGAGGCGCACACCCGCAGGGAGGCGCAGCGTGAGGCGCACACGCGAGCTGGTGGCGGCGCTTCCGGTGTTCGCGACGACCACGCGGAAGCGTCCGGTGCCGCCCGCGGTCGGCACGAGCAGGGTGGTCACGTTCGGCACCAGGCTCGGCCCGCTGCGGGTGACGGTGACCAGCACCGGTAGCCGCGCCGCGCCCGGTGCTCCCGGCCCGGTCAGGCGGATGCTCGCCGGCCAGTTGTCCACCGCCGCGGACGGGTTGGCGGCCACGAGCAGGACCGTTGGTCCCGTCAGCGATGCCGCGGGCGCCAGCGCCCTGGCGAAGCGGACCGTGCAACTCAGTAGTGGGTTGAGGGCGCCGGTCGCGGCGCAGCTCCAGCCGGGGGGCTTGCGGATTGCGCGCACGCGAACGCCACGCGCGAAGCTCTGCACCAGCCTCGCCTCGCTGCCGGCGGCGATCGCCGCGCCGCCCGCGTCGCGCACATCGAGTCGCTCTGCGAACGGAGCGCCGGTCAGCAGGGCCGCGGGCGCGCCGCTGCCCGCGGGCCTGAGTGCCAGCGCGCTGGCCGCGCTTCCGGTCGCCTCCGACAGCGTCAGCGCCGGGAAGCCGACGTTGCCCGGCAGGATGATCAGCGGCACCGTCGCGGTCCGCGCGCTCGCCCCGCTGATCTGGTTGGCGGCGCTCGCCTGGACGGCGAACGCCCCGTAGCGCGGAAGCGCGCCCCGCGCGACGCTAACGGGAAGCGTCAGCTCGATAGAGCTCGCGGCCGGGATCAGGGCACCGGGGCTGGATCTGCAGGTGAACGCCCGCACCGCGCTGCCGCTGGGCCGTGTCGTGCACGGCCATGGGGCGCTCGCGGCGCCCCGCCCGAGTTCGAACGCCGTCGCAAGGCCCGCGCCGGCCGGGAGCGTCCCGTGCAGCACGATCGTGCCGGCCGTGGCGCCCCCGCCGAGGTTGGTCAGCCGCACGTCGAGCGTGGTGCCCGTTCCTGGCAGCAGCTCATCGATCCCGCCCGCCGCGAGGACCGAGGGCATCAGGGTCGAGCCCGGCGGCGGCGTGACCGCGATCAGCGCCGGGAACGTCGCCGGCGTTGACGGCGAGTCTCCGTTGCCGTCGACCGTCAGCGCCCACTGCACCACGCGCCCCGGGCCGCCCGGCGCGAGCCGCATGGCCTGTACGCTGGCCGGCCTGACGACGTAGGTCAGCGTCAGCCGTGGAGCGAGCGACCCGACCGCGACGGTGCCGGCGTAGGTGCATACGGGATCGGTGCCCGAGCAGCTCCAGCCGGACCCGCTCGCGCGCCAGCCCGCGACGAGGGCCGGCGGCAAGAGGTGGGTGAGCGTGATCGACGGCCGGCCGTGGCCCGGATGGGCCGCTCCGGACCCGACGACGAGGACGTCCGCCGTCTCGGTCGCGCGCCCGCCCGATGACACCGCCGCCGACCCGCCCAGGTCGGGAAACAGCTGCGGGCGCGGGAGGTCCTTGGCGATCGTCAGGCCGGCGCGCACCGAAGTGTCGCTGGTTGCGACGTTGCCCGGAGCGGAGATCGAGAACGCGCCGGTCACAGGGATGCCTGCCGAGCCGGGCGCAAGCGAGTCGGCGACCCTCAACGTGAACAGCAGCTCGCTCGACGAGTGGCCGGGGAGGGACGCCGGCACCGCGCCCGCGGCCGCAGTCCGCTCCAGCTCGCAGCGAATCGTGATCGCGCCGCCGCATCGCCAGCCCGCCGCGGACGCGGAGCCGGCGGCGCGTGCGGGCTCGACCGGGTTCGGGAGACCGTCGAGGTTGGTGACGCGCTCCAGGCGCAGGCCGGCGGGCGCGTGCACCGTGAGCACCACCGGGCGACCCAGTGTGGTCGGCTCCTGGCCACTGTTGGTGACGAGCACCAAGAACGGCGCCAGCGCCCCGGCCACGCTGTCGCCCGTGGCCGCGCGTACGAGCAGCCTGACGCTCGGGCGTACCGATCCGGTCGCGGACTTGGGCAGCGACGCGACGCCGTCGGGCGCTCCGCTCGATCCGGACTGCAGCTTCACCCCGGGAAGCTCGGTGACGGGCTTGACCAGCGGGACGAACGCCCGCTGGTCAAGCGCGCTCGCGGCGCCCTCGCACGCCCCTATGAGAATCAGGCTGGCGACGAGCAGTCGGACCGCGATCCCGATGTGGGACGCCTGGCGCAGTCGGCTGACCATTAGCTTCACGGACCTCACGCTCACCCCCTCGGTCTCGTCGTGCTCAGCGCCCGGGAAGCTCGGTACGCGATCCCATGGGGGCCGCCTGGCACCCGAAGATCGAGATTTGCGACCTCGACCGCGAACTGCTTGGCGTAGCTCAGACCGGCCGGAAGCCTGATCGTCAGCACCACGGGGGTGCTGGGCGTGGTCGAATGCGCGCCTTCGTTGGATACAACGACGAAGAACGGCGCCCGAGCGCCGGCGGCGCTCAAGCCACTGCTGGACCTCGCCAGGACCCTCACACTCGCTCCGATTGGGCCAACCGACGAGATCGGCAGTGAGGCGAACCGTCGGGCGTGCCAGTTGAGCCCGGCGGAATCTGAACCGAACCCGGCGGCTGGTCGGTCACCGGGATCGCAGCTGGAACCGTTGCCGGGGCGGTCGCTAGCAGCCGCCCGTCAGGACCAAACGCCAGCGACCGCGAACCGGAACCGGTCACGAACCACGAACCGCCGACAAGCGCGAACGTCGGCTGCGCCGACGCGACCCCAGCGCACGCAAACCAGCCGAGACACACCGCACCGATCAGGACCGCCGCGAACCGCCCCAACGGGCGCCGGCCACGGCAAGGCGCCGACCGGACGGTGGACCGGGACCCCCCCTCATCTACCATGAATGGTCACAGTGCAGGTACATTCGTCCATCGTGCTCAGGCTGACGACGGTTTTGACACCAACGCCGTCAAGCGCCGACTTGTACGCCCGCCACTGCGATCGAACTGACCCATATGAAACCTCCTCGCGGTCGCTCTCGGTCGGGAGCTAACCCAGAGCGGTCACCCCTGTGCGACGTACAAAGACGGGACCCCAGAAGACTGCCCGGCGCCATCTGATCGGTCGTCTGAGACGAAATGCCCCGTCAACGCGACAATGAGGTAAACGTCCTCTCCTAATGCTTCGCGCCCTTAATCTCTAGCCTATGCGCGGCGACATGGCGCTGTCAAGCTGGCAAGAGCCGACCATTACTAGCAAAGCGTCTGTATGTTTGCACAACAGGATGCACGCGGCGCACGGGGAACAGCATCATCGGCTCGCACATACTGCTTACAACGATGCTCGTCACTAACCCGGAACGTTCAATAAGGGCGTGAGAGGTACTCTGAGGCTCCTGCTGGGCGGGCCTGTGTTGCCGGTCTGCGGGCAGCGGTGATCGTGGCCGTCGCCGGAGGATTGCTCGGGGGTGGGTTCGCCGGCGCTGGTGTCAGCTGGTCGCGGCTTGGAGCGCTTTGAGCCGCTCGAATGCTGTCTTGACTTCGGTGAGCTGTCGGTGGCGGGCAAACGAAACGGCAGCCGCCACGACGAGCGATTTCCCCTTGAAAGCCGGGCACCTATGCCGCATGCTTCACGTCGGCCGTGGGCGTCGCGTACTGCGGGCTCTTGGCGGGGCGGTAGACCTGGATCGATAGCCCCTTCGGAGTGGACCGCGAGTCGAGCAGTTGAGTGCTGTCTCAGGGCCGATGGCGGGAAGCAGCCGCGTGCCGTGGCCGACGACCACGGGGACGATGACCGCGTTCATCTCGCCGACGAGGTCGTTATCGAGCAGCCAGCGGACCAGGGCGCCGCTGCCGTTCACCCGCAGCTCGCCTCCCGGCTTAGCTTTCAGCTCGCCGATGGCCGCCGTGACGTCACCGGAGAGGACGGTCGTTTCCGGCCTCCCGAACACACACTCGTACTTCATCGCACCACCCCCCCCGGGTTTTGACAACACCCGGCCCTTCATGGATGACACATGACGTCCGATCGCGATTCTGCGCAGACTGCTTGATGACCATCTCGCGCTACGCGCGGTCCGTAAGCAGCGCCTCGAGTCGGTTGTCGGTGACGACGAGGTGACCCGCGGTCGGGTCGAGCACGATCATCGACGCGTGTTGAAAACGGTGTTCGGGAAGGTGACGGCCTCGCGGATGGCGTACCGGGCGCTCGGACGCAACAATCTGCATCCAGCTGACGCGGCGTTGAACCTGCCTGTTGAGCGTCACCACCACGGCCTTCGGAAGCTCGCGGCGCGGGACTTCAAGCGGCATCTGAAGCTCGATCTGGGGTGAAAGCCGGCCTCGGTGAACCTGCTCTGCGAAGAAGGTCACATAGTCGCGCTGCTGGTCCGCTGATGGGGTGTAGTTGCCCAGAGCCTCGACGATTAACTGCTGGACCTCGAGCGCATCCTCGGAGTCAGCCCGACAGCGAAAGCATCGTCGCTGCGCCGGGGCGGTCAAGCCCGCCTCAAAACGTCAACGGCACCAACTCCGTCCGGAATGGTCAGGCTGGTTGCCGCCCCGACCGGCGTCCGCATCGCGAACCCGATGATCGACGACCCAAGCAACGGCTAGAGGTCGACGCTGGCGCTCGGATTCACGCGAAGGCGAGCGCCTGGACAAATCGGACCGGACGATCCGATCCGTGGCAAGCCGATCGGGCAGGGTTAGCCGGGCTCGCCATGGTCAGCACGGGCGCGGTGAGGCTTGGGGACCGACAGCGGGGAGCTGGCGCTGGTGCGTCTGATCGCGCCAACGCGCGCCAGGGAGGGCGACAGGTCAAGTACAGTGTGGGACACAGTGGTGGGGCGCGACGTGTTCACTTTCGAGAGCGTGAATGGCGCGCTGGGCGGTTGGTCTGTGGGGTCTGGGCCACCGGTCTTGCTGCTGCATGGTGGCCCTGGATTGAGTGTCTCCTATGTAGACGAGCTCGGCGCTGAGCTTGGATCCGAATTTCGAGTCGGTTCCTTTCAGCAGCGCGGCCTGGGGCCATCGACCGTTGAGGGGCCGTTCACGATGGCTCAAGCGATTGAGGACGCGGTCTGCGTGCTCGACGGGCTGCAGTGGGAGCGAGCCCTGGTCGTGGGGCACTCTTGGGGTGGACACTTAGCGTTGCGGATCCTCGCCGCGCATCCGGAACGGCTGCTCGGCGTCCTGGCAGTCGACCCGATCGGCGTTGTGGGAGACGGTGGCATGGCTGCGTTTGAGGCCGAGGTCATCGCGCGTACGCCCCGGAATGATCGCGAGCGTGCTCGAGCGCTTGACGACCGCGCGATGGCTGGCGAGGGAACACCGGAGGAGGCCCTCGAGTCCATGAGGCTCGTATGGCCCGCGTACTTTGCAGATCCCGAAAACGCTCCGGCGATGCGGGCGATGCAAGTCTCAATGGCGGCGTATTCCGGCCTAATTGGACAGGTCACCGAGGACACCGATCGAGTTGCCGAAGAGCTTGCCAAGAGCGCTGTCCCGTTCGGGATCATCGCTGGCGCTGCAAGCCCGATCCCGTGGGGACAGGCGGCTCGGGCGACCGCCGAGCTAGCCCCTCGCGCATTTCTCGATGTCGTTCCAAACGCCGGCCACTTCATCTGGCTCGAGGCTCCAGGCCATGTCCGTGCAGCGGTCAAGCGTCTCAGCGAGACCGCCGTCACGTAACGAACGCAAACCGACATGCTGCTGCTGTGGACGCCCGGAAGCGGGACGCCGCTTGACTCGGACATGACCAGCAGCACGAGCGCCGGATACCGAAGCGAGCGGAACGGGCGTTTGCATGACTGCGCATCCAAAGCATCGGCACCCTGACCCGGGAACGGGAGCCGCGCTCGGGCGCGTCGGTTAGTTGCCGTCCTGGACCAGCCGGCCGTGGACGATTAGCTTGCTGGGGGTGCGAAGCATGCCGAGCCGGTTCCACGTCATGCCGAGGTGATGGTGGTTGGCGTGGGTCTCGGCGTGGACTTCGAGTTCGTCGCCGACGGGCCTGACGGTGGCGTCCAAGTCGACTGGGATGCTCTTTCCGGCGGCGTGTAGGTGGCCTTGTACCTTCAACTGCTGGCCGCTGAGCGTGGCGCTGTCGGAGACGAAGCGGGCCTGCGGGTGGTTGGCGACGTCGAAGAAGTCGCCGGAGCGCAGGTGGGTGTCGCGCTTCTTGTTGTTCGTGTTGAGGCTCGCCGCGTCGATCGTCAGTTCGATCGCGGGTGTCTTGTACAGCTCGAGGGTTCCGTCGTAGCGCTCAAACTTTCCTTTGACGGTCGCTAGGCCCCAGAAGTTGGGGGCGTGGAACTCGACGCTCGAGCGCGTCGGATCAATCCGCCAACGGGTCCGGTCCACGTCGGGAATGTCATTGGAGTCAGACGCATCGGTGTTCATCGAAGGTCTCCTTGTCGTCGCCTGCGAGCGATGCCGTCAGCGTCGCGCCCGAGTTGGTGAGGCGTCCTCACCGGATTCGTGTGATTTTCTGCGCTAACAGGGATCGGGCTTTCCTTAAGGAGCGCTTCGAGCACGCGGAAAGTCGTCGGTGATCATC
Organism: uncultured Solirubrobacterales bacterium; assembly: GCA_963836715.1. GTDB lineage: Bacteria > Actinomycetota > Thermoleophilia > Solirubrobacterales > Solirubrobacteraceae > Palsa-465. The sequence goes on along the minus strand of CAWIKH010000006.1, from coordinate 356,723 downwards.
TAGCAGAGGCTGTCGCCTTGCACGCCGGGGAGATCACGGTCCGGGACAATCACCTCTTAGCTTAGCTATAGCGAGCTGGCCGATCAGGTAGGCCATCCCGATGAGAGCCAGGTCCGGCGAGGCTCCCACCGCCCGGACGCTCGGCCAGAAAGTGAGCATGTCGAAGACCAAGAACCCCACGAGCCCGGCGAGCAGCAGCGGGTCAGCTTGCCTGAGTTGGTGAAGCGCCTCGCCTATCTATGCCGTCGGCTATGGCTGACTGCGCCGGCGCGACGCGGACGCATCTCGACGCCTCACCCTGCCGCCTTAACCCTGCCTCGGCCCCGCGTGACAGCCGGCGCAAGGCGAGCGTCGCAGCGATTGCTCCCGCGGCGACAACCGCGGGGAGCACCGTGAGAAGGAGCTCGCCGCCGCCGGGGAGACGGCCCGTCGCCAAGCCGGCGCACAACATGATGAGCATCGCGACGGGCACAGCACTTGTCAGCAAGAAGAACGCGACCGTCTTGCGTGCGATCTCGTCCGCGGGCATGCCGGCGCGCCCATACCCCTAGCGCCAAGCTGCCTGCGCCGCCGAGCGGGAACGGCTGCGCATGGGCGAACCGGCTACGCAACTCCCCCAGGCCAGGCGCGAGGGTCACGACCACCACCGCGATCGCGACCAACCCACCGAGCCTCCGCAGGCCGCGGCAAGCGGCGAGATCGGGTCGCACGTCCATACGTCGTCAGAGCGATTTGCGTCGGCGTCGCCCCGTGATTGTCGGCACCCCGGACGATCGCCGGGTCGCCCGCCAGCCGACCGCCGCGAGCTTGGCGGTGGGCGGTCATCGTCTGGAGCACGCGAAACGGCCGGCGTGAGCGGGGAGCGCTACCACCTGGCACTGACGTGGCGACGTTGATGTCGGCGGCGTCAGGTCATGCGCCGATAACGCCACACGGACAGCGGGATGAACACGGCGAGGAGGCCGGCGATCCAGGCGATGGCGCCGCCGAGGGAGGATGGTGTTCCGGGGACGAGGGCCAGGGAGCGCGCTGCGTTCGCGGTGAGGGTGACTGGGCTCACCTTCGCGATTACCTGCAGCCAGCTCGGCAGGCTCGAGACGGGCACGAACACCGAGCTCGCGAACACGAGCGGAAACAGGATCACGAAGCCGGCCGATTGCGCGGCTTCGGCGCTGCGCACCGTCAGCGCAACGAAGGCAAAGATCCAGCTCAGCGCGAGACCGAAGGCGCTGACAAGCGCTATGCACGCGAGGGCCTGTGCGACGCCGGCCTGGAAGCGGAAGCCGATGATGTAGCCGACGATGATCATCAGCACGATGATCAGGACGTTGCGGACCAGGTCGGCCGCGGTACGGCCGATGAGCACCGCGGAGCGTGCCATCGGCATCGAGCGGAAGCGGTCGATCACGCCGAGCTTCAGATCGTCGGACAGGCCGATCGCTGTCATGCTCGCCCGGAAGGTCACCGACTGAACGAGGATGCCCGGCAACAGGTAGTCGATATAGCTCACGCCGGGGGGCAGCGAGTGACTTATCGCGCCGCCGAACACGTACGTGAACAGCAGCACGAACATGATCGGCTGGATCGTCGAGAACACCAGCAGGTCCGGTTGGCGGACGAAGTGACGTAGGTTGCGTCCGCTGACCACCCACGCGTCGGTGATGTCCGCGCGAAGCTCCCGCGGCGAGACGCGCCGCCACCGCGACGGTCGCCTCGCGACCGGGCGGACGGCTGCAGGGGCGCGAGCGGCACCAACGCTCGGACCGGTCCGATTGGGCTGTCCGTCACCGGTCGCGACTTCAGCCCCCGCCCCGTTCTCGCTCGGCGCGCCGGTCAGCTGCAGAAACACGTCGTCGAGCGTCGGCCGGCGCAGCCCGAGATCGCTAACCGCGATGTCCGCCTTCCGTAGCGCCGACGCCGCATCCTCGATCATCTCGAGGCCATCCCGCGGCGCCGGAAGCGTTAGCTGCGCGAGCCGCTCGCCAGGCTCCGGCTCACCGCAACCGATCCCGGCCAACGCCGCCCGAGCCTTGTCCCGTTCCGCCGCGCTCACCAGCTCGACTTCCAGGATCTGACCGCCGACCCGGTCCTTGAGCTCGCTCCCCGTGCCCTGGGCGATCATCCGACCGTGGTCGATCACGGCGATCTGCTCCGCGAGCTGATCTGCCTCCTCGAGGTACTGGGTGGTGAGCAGAAGCGTCGTCCCCTCGCGGACGAGCTGGCGCACGACCGACCAGATCTCATTGCGGCTGCGCGGATCCAGCCCAGTCGTCGGCTCGTCTAAGAACAGCACGCGCGGGCGGGTGAGCAGGCTCGATGCGAGGTCCAGACGTCGCCGCATCCCACCGGAGTACGTGCGCGCCAGGCGGTCGGCGGCATCAGCCAGGTCGAACCGCTCGAGCAGCTCGTTCGCCCGCCGGCGAGCCTCCGTGGCCGAGAGGTCGAACAGGCGCCCGAACATCTGGAGGTTCTCCCGGCCGGTCAGCATCTCGTCGACCGCCGCGAACTGGCCGGTCAGCCCCAACAGCTCCCGCACCCCCTCGGCGTCGCGAACGACGTCGCGGCCAAACACCTCGGCACGTCCGGCGTCTGGAGCGAGCAGCGTAGCCAGTACCCGGACGAGCGTCGTCTTCCCCGCGCCGTTGGGTCCCAACAGCGCAAAGACCGTGGCCTCCTCGACATCGAGGTCGACCCCGGCAAGTGCCATCGTCGTTCCGAAGCGCTTGACCACACCCTCGACATGGACAGCCGAACCAGGCATCACTCACGCTCCGAAAATGATGAGCGCTGATCGCGGCAACTGCGCGACCATCGGGTCAGGGTCGTCGACGGGCGGAAGATTCCTCATCACACGGTACGGATCAATGGTCGCAGGGGAATCGAGGACGCTCCTCGCCCGCGCGCCGTGTCTCGCGCCGCCCGATGATCAGCGCGCCTTTCATTGCGTCGAGCAGCACGATCACCTGCGCGACGTCGACCACCGCGAGGCTCAGCCATCGACCCGAATAGCTCGCGTCAGCCGCGGGCATCGACGCCTCCTCGGTCTGTGCTCTCAGGCGGTCTCGCGCGGATTTGTCGGAGTTCGAGCAGTTCGAGGCCGAGCGCCTCGATCTGCGCAAGGACGCCGAACATCGCAGACCGATCCTCGAGCAAGCCGGTGAGCACGGTGTCGCTGCCCTTCAGCTCAGACACCATCGAGGGAAAGGCCGACCCGGCGGTAGCGCCGAGTCGGCCCTTTATCCGGATCGCGTACAAGCCGGGCGATGTTGCCACGCGGGCATCCTGCGGCCCGACCTAGTGAGCCGGCGACGCCGGAATCTGGTGATTGTGCGCGCGACGGGGCTGGCGCCACTTCGGCGATGTTTAGCGGCGCCCGGTTGAGAGGAGCCGCAGGTCGCGCGCGAGTTGAACGGCGGAAGAGCGATCGCGCGCACCGAGCTTGGAGTAGATGTTGCGGATGTGCGTGTTGACCGTGTTGATCGACACGTAGAGCTCTCCCGCGATCTCGGGCCGCGTCAGATTTGTCGGCAGAAATCGCAGTACGCGCAACTCGCTCGGGCTGAGCTCCTCCAGTTGCATTAGCCGCTCTCGATCGACGCTCGGAGCCGGTTCGCCTCGCAGCAGGTCGACGATGTCGGCGAGCAGGGCGCCATGAGCTGTTTCGTGACGTGGCAGCGCGTCGAGCACCTCCGCGGCTCGGGTCATTGCAAACGGGAACATCAGGCGGTCCGGCTCGGCGGCTGCAAGCGCTGACTCGGCCGCGGCAGCGGCGGCCTTTCGATCCCCCAGGGACAAGTGCGCGATACCGGCGAGCAGATGCGTTTCAACGAGCGTGAACGTAGGGACGACCGGGGGCGTGATCTCCAACACACCTCCGAGCGCGTCCAACGCTGTAGCGGGGTCCCCTTCCGCCAGGCAGATCACTGCGCGAGCGTTGTGAATGGCACCCATTTGCCCGTCGTAGATGGCACCGATTTGCCCGGGATCGGCGGAGAACTCGGTGAGCGTTGTGCGCGCCTCATCTGGCATTCCAAGGCGAGCCTGCGTGGCAGCGAGCCATCCGGTGATCCGCGGAGTGAGAGCGTGCACACCTGTAAGTAGGGACTGCGCTCGCGCTGCTGCCGCGAATTCTTCCAGCGCCGATCGATGCTGCCCGCGACCCGCGTGTAACATGCCCGTCGCCACGCGGAGAAGCACTGCGGCGGCCGGGTCAACGTGTGCCTCGGCGACCTCCCAGGCGCGGCGTAGCCAGCGCTCTCCCTCGTCGAACTCGCCCATCCAGATCGCCATGCCGCCAACCGCCCCAAGCGCGGGCGCGAGTATCGGCCGATCGTCCAAGCCGTAACGCTCGGCCAGGGCTACCGCCTGACGGCCGCGCTCGCGCGCGGTCGCGACCGAGACAAGCTTTGACGGGAACCCTTGATGCGCACGACACGCGACCTCCAGGTATGGTCGGCCGATCGTCTGGGCGAGCTCGGCTCCCTCGGAGAGGTGCCGCTCAGCGTCAGCGAGTCGCCCAGACCAGGTCTCGACGATCCCGAGATTCAGCAGCGCGACTGCCCGAAGCTCGCTACCCATCGCGACCTGATCGGTCGATTCGTCTGAGATCGAAGCATCGAGCAGGTTCACTTGCTCGATTACTTCACTGAACTGACCGCTACGCCGTGCTATCGCCAACCGCAGAGACGCGATTGCCACCGCGAGGTGGCGGCGGCGAGTCGGCGGAGCGCTCTGGACGTAGGAGTCGGCCAGCGCCAGCTGAGTGGCTGCTTCCTCCAACCGTCCCTGGTTTAGCTCAGCCGCCGCGTGAGCTAGCGCCAGGTCAGGATGATCGGCTGATGCGCCCTCAGGAAAGGCCTGCAGCACCGCGTCGATCGTTCCCGCCTGCCCGTCGAGCACCCACCTGAACGCGTGCTCTGCGACGAGCCGGGCGGCATCGGGCCAGTCGCCTGCAGTGAGCATGTGCCGCACGGCCTCGACGACGTCCCCGTGGTCAGCGCACCACCGGGCGGCCCGGCGGTGGAGGTCAGGGACCTCATCGGCCAACGTTCGGCGGAGCTCGAGGCGCAGGAAATCCGCCAGAAGCTGGTGGTAGCGAAACCAGGTGCGCTGCGCGTCGAGCGACACGACGAACGCGTTGGCCTCCTCGAGTTTCAGCAGCATCTGCTCCGAGCCCGAGCGTCCTGCCAGCAGGTCGGCGAGTTCACCGTTCACCCGGTCGACGAGCGAGGTTCGCAACAGCATGCTCTGAACCTCGCTCGGTTGGCGTTCGAGCATCTCGGCCATCAGATACTCCCCGATCGCCCTGTCGGTGCCCGAGAACTCAGCCACGAAACGCTCGGGATCCGGGTGCCCGCTGAGCGAGATCACCGCTAAACGCAGGCCAGCCGCCCAGCCCTCCGTGCGCTGGTACAACGCGGCCGCACCGGCGTCGGACAGACTGATCTCGGACGCAGCGAGCAGTTCGCGCGTCTCACTCTCAGTGAACCGAAGATCGCCGGCCCGGATCTCGGCGATCTCGTCGGCAAGCCTGAGCTGGTGCAGCCTGATCGGCGGATCCCGGCGAGACGACAACACCACGCGCGTTGAGCTCGGTGCAGTCGCGAGCAAATGCTCGAGCTGCGTGAGGGCGTCAGGTGACCTCAGCTCGTGGAGATCGTCGATGATCAGCACGACGGGTTCGACTTGCTCGGCGAACTCCGAAAGGACTGTGTCGACCACATGGTCGCCCTCGAGCGCAGTGGTGGCCGCAGGTTGCGTATCGGGATCGATCGAGCTGGCCGGGCTGCGGATCGCATCTCGGACGGCTGACCAGAACGGCTGCGCATCCTGTTGGTCGCGGCCGACTGACACGAACGCGACTCTACGAGGGTTGGCGGAGCGGTCAGCCCACGCGCGCAACAGCGAGGTCTTCCCACTTCCCGGCGGCGCGGAGATCACCGTCACCTGCTTGGTCACAGCGAGATCCAGCAGCTGGAGGAGGTCACTCCTCTCGAGCAGGCTCCGAGCGACCGAACCATCCCTTGAGATCGGCTGCTCCAGATCCTCCCCGCGCTGGCTCCTCGTCGAGCTGGTCATGCTGGCGCCGGGGTCGGGCGCTTCGATCAGGTTAGGTCGTCGGACGATCGTTTGACCAGCCTCTGGACCATCGCCAACGTCCGCCGTGCGCGCTTCATCGACAGGCGCGACCTGTGCGAGCTGCGTGGCCGGGCTCACGGGCGAACCTGTAATCCGTAGCCCAGGTCGAGGCGGATCGATTGATGATGTGAAACGTGGTGCTGGCCGTGAACACGTCGGCGGCCGCCAGAACGCCCGTGTACTTCTCGATGACCGGCGCCGCGGCGGCAGCGGTAATCGCGTCCAAGTAGCCGCTCACGGCAGCCCAGGTGTTCTCGCCGTGCTTGAGGAAATACGGCGTCGGATCGACGGTGTCCAGCGCCTTCCGTGAGCTCTCCGCGATGTCGGCCATGTACTGCCGGTGCGTTGCGACGTCGTCGCGGCTCCCGAGCCGGTCCATGTGGCCGCCGATGAAGTGCTTCCACGGGTAGGTGAGCGCGGTATCCGCGGCTTCGATGTAGCCGGGCACGTCCTCGGTGAGCTTGCTCTGGCAAACCGGCGCCCAGCCGGGGTTGACCACGTCGACGAGCATCAGCGTGTCGTGGTCGGGCAGATGGATGATGATGTTGTCCGGCGAGTGATTGGAGCCGTGCCAGGCCAGTTCGATGCGCTCGCCTCCGATCTCGAGCGTGCGGCGTTCCTGGAAGGTCTCTTCCGGTGGAGGTCTCGCGGGGTCGTCGTCGCGGAGCAGCAGCTTCCGCGTCTCCTCGTGCCCGATGCGGGTGATGTTCGGGCCGAACAGCGAGGACGCGCCGGCGTGATCGGCGTGGTGATGGGAATAGATGAGATGCGTCACCTCGTTGCTGACGCCGTGGGCGGTGGCGATCTCATCCACGGCCCGCTGGATGTTGTGGCCGATCGTCGGAGGCGCGTCGAACAGGACGACGCCGTCGGACGTCGTCAGGAACGCGGACTGGTAGGTCCCGTCCGTGACCCAGTAGAGGTTCGCCTCGACTCGCCCGACGTAGTACCCCTGCTCGTTGACCGCGGGGCCGAGCGCCGAACCGGGGATCGGTGCACAGTCCGCAAGCGCGCCGGCGGTGCTCGGGCGCGGGTCGGCTGTGCTCACCGAGTGCTCGCTCTGGCGTTGCTCTCCATGGACATGGGATCGTGGCGCTACTGCCGAGCGTTCGAATCCTTGAATTCCTTAGTCGTGACCCGAGCGTTGTCCTGAGTCATGCTTAGGCGGAATGAGCGAGGCGTCGTCACCGGTTCTGTGGTCAGGAGGGCCGTTGCTCGGCCGGGGACGCGAGGGCGAGGTGCTCGACCGGCTGCTGGACGGCGTGCGCGGCGGACGCGGCGGCGTGCTGGTGGTGCATGGCGAAGCGGGCGTCGGCAAGACCGCGCTGCTCGAGCACACGGTCGAGGCTGCGCGCGGGTTTCGGATTGCCCGGACGTCCGGGATCGAGGCGGAGATGGAGCTCCCGTTTGCAGCGGTTCAGCAGGCTGGCGAGGCTTCCTCAGGATGCGCGGGGCTTGCTGCTGGTGGCAGCAGCGGACCCGGTCGGCGATCCGGCGCTGGTATGGCGCGCGGCTGAGCGGCTCGGCATTCCGCAGTCAGCTGCGGACACCGTCGAATCGGAGGACTTGTTGGCTCTCTCCCCCCGCGTGCTGTTCCGGCACCCGCTGGTTCGCTCGGCCGTCTACGGAGCCGCCCGGCTGAATGAGCGGCGCGACGTCCACCGCGCGCTGGCGGAGGCGACCGATCCGGAGGTCGATCCGGATCGGCGCGCCTGGCACCGCGCGCTGGCCGCGGCCACGCCCGACGAGGAGGTGGCGTGTGAGCTGGACCGCTCGGCGGGACGTGCGCAGGCACGGGGTGGGCTGGCCGCTGCGGCGGCGTTTCTGGAGCGTTCGATCGCATTGACGGTCGACCCCGCGCGACCTGGACGCGTGGGGCGCAGCGTGGTTCGCCGGCAGCCTGGCCACCGCCGGTGATCTGCTTGAGGTCTCGCGGGCGGCGAGGTTAGCTCACGAAAGAACAACTGACTGGATTGAGGGGCCGAACGCCCAGAATCAAAGGGATCCTGGCCCCTCACTGCATCAGTTGATAAGTCGTGAGCCCTTAGCTCCCCCGTCAACACACCCGTCGCAGCCATTCGATCTGCTATTGGACGGACTTGCACTGCTGATCACCGAGGGACGCGCCGCAGCGGCGCCGGCGCTGAGGCGCGCATCGAACGCCTTTGCCGCCGCAGAGATTCCGGCCGAGAACAGCTTCCGGTGGACCGCGTTGCCCCCGATACCGTCCTACGTTCTCTGGGACGACGAGAGCTGGTACGCAATCAACGCGCGTCAGCTCGGACTGGCACGCGCGGCGGGCGCACTCGCCCGCGTGCCAATGGGGCTGATTACAGGCGCGGTCATTGACGCCTGGTCCGGCGAGTTCGCGAAGGCCGCGGAGGCGACAGCGGAGGCCGATGCGATCGTCGAGGCGACCGGGACCCGTCTCGCGCCCTACGCGGCGATGCTGCTCGTCGCCCTCCAGGGTCGGGAAGCCGACGGGTTCACGCTGCTCGAGTCGGCGGCTGCCGCCGTGGGTCAGGGATTTGCCGTCCAATGGGGCGAGTTCGTGAAGGCGATCCTGTTCAACGGACTCGGGCGCTACGCCGAGGCGCTGGTGGCAGCCCAGCGGGCGAGCGACGACACCCCCGAGCTGTTCATATCCAGCTGGGCGCTGTCCGAGCTGATCGAGGCGGCCAGCCGAAGCGGGGCGCCGGGACACGCTGCCAGCGCCCTCGCGCGCCTCACCGAGCACACCGCCGTCGCCGGCACCGACTGGGGGCTCGGGATCGCGGCCCGTTCGCGAGCGTTGCTGACAGACGGCGACGCGGCCGAATTGCTGTACCGCGAAGCGATCGAACGACTAGGCCGCACCCGGCTTCGGCCCGAGCTCGCGCGCGCGCATCTTCTCTACGGCGAATGGCTGCGGCGCGAGCACCGGCGCCTGGACGCTCGCGAGGAACTGCGAACCGCTCACGAACTCTTCACAGACCTTGGAGTGGAGGCGTTCGCCGAGCGCGCACGGCTCGAGTTGCAGGCGACGGGTGAGCGTGCCCGCAACCGAACCGTAGATACACGAGACCAGCTCACTCCGCAGGAGACGCAGATCGCGCGCCTAGCGGCCGAAGGCCACACCAACCGAGAGATCGCCGCTCGACTGTTCATCAGCGCGAGCACCGTGGAGTACCACCTTCGCAAGGCGTTCCGGAAGATCAACGTCGAGTCACGCACACAGCTCGCGCATCGACTGTCGTAGCGGATCGCCCGTTTCACCTCGCCGCAGCACTGCGTTGAATTCCTTCGTGCGTGACCCGAGCGTCGTCCTGAGTCATGCTTAGACGCGATGAACGGAGGGTCGCCATCGGTTCTCTGGTCAGGAGCGCAGCTGATCGGCCGCGAACGTGAGCGGCAGGTGCTCGAGCGGCTGCTAGACGGCGTGCGCGGCGGGCGCGGCGGCGTTTTGGTGGCGGACGGCGAAGCGGGCGTCGGCAAGACGGCGCTGCTCGAGTACGCGGTCGAGGCTGCGCGCGAGTTTCGGATCGCCCGGACGTCCGGGGTCGAGGGGGAGATCGAGCTCCCGTTCGCAGCGGTTCGGCAGCTGTGTTCCCCGTTCCTCGACTTTTGGGACCGCCTTCCACAGCCCCAGCACGAGGCGCTTGGCGTCGCGTTCGGACTGATTAAGGCTCCCACCCACCCGCCCGCCCGCCCACCCCGCGCCGAATCCGTTCCTGGTCGGACTGGCGGTCCTCGGCCTGTTGTCCGAGGCCGCCGAGGAGCGGCCGCTGCTGGCTGTTGTCGATGACGCTCATTGGCTGGACCATGCGTCGGCGCGGGCGCTCGCGTTCGTGGCCCGCCGCCTGTTGGCGGAGAAGATCGCGCTCGTGTTCGCCGCACGAGAGCCGGGAGACCTGCTCGGTGGACTGCCGGAGCTTCACGTCTTGTCCCTCGGGCATCGCGATGCACGGACGTTGCTGGAGTCCGCCTTGCCGGCTCGGCTGGATGAGCACGTGCTCGAGCGGATCGTTGTCGAGACCCGCGGGAACCCCCTCGCCCTGCTGGAGTTGCCACGCAGTCTGACACCGACACAGCTCGCGGGCGGGTTTGGTCTGCCAGCGGCGGTGCCTTTGTCAGCGAGCATCGAAGAGAGCTTCACGCGGAGGCTGGCCAATCTTCCAGGTGACGCCCGACGCTTGTTGCTCGTGGCCGCAGCTGATCCGATCGGCGACCCGGCACTCGTTTGGCTGGCGGCGCAGCATCTTCGAATCCCCGAGTCGGTTGCGGAAACCGTCGAGGCGGCAGGGCTGCTCGACCTGGGTGCCCGGGTGGTTTTCCGTCATCCACTCGTTCGCTCGGCTGTATATCGGGCAGCCGGGCTGAAGGAGCGCCGCGCCGTCCATCGCGCCCTGGCGGAAGCCACCGATCCGGAGATAGATCCGGATCGCCGCGCTTGGCACCGGGCGCAGGCGGCAGCAATGCCTGACGAGGACGTCGCCGCAGAGCTCGAGCGTTCCGCTGGCCGGGCGCAGGCGCGCGGCGGATCCGCGGCTGTCGCTGCGTTCCTCGAGCGCGCCGCCGCGCTCACACCCGAGCCCACGCACCGTGCGCAGCGCCTGCTCGCGGCCGCCGGCGCCAAGCGCGATGCCGGCGATCTGGAGCCTGCGCTCGGGCTGTTAGTAGACGTTGAGGCCGGTGTGCTCGACGATCTCGGGCGCGCCCGGGTCGACCTTTTGCGAGCCCAGATCGCGTTGGCGCAGCGGCGCGGCGGCGACGCCGGCCGCCTGTTTATGCGCGCCGCGAGCCGCTTTGAGCCACTCGACCCCGGGCTAGCCCGCGAGACGTACCTCGAGGCGCTCGGGGGCGCCATGGCCAGCGATGTTGAAGTCGTCGGCGGCGCGCCGGCGGTCGCGGCCGCCGTGCGGGCGGCGCCACCCGGCCCAGGCCCGCCACGGACGGTCGACGTGGTGCTCGACGCGTTCGCGACCCGCTTGACCGACAGTTACGCAGCGGCCGCGCCGGCATTCGCTCGGGCTCTCGAGCTTCTGCTCGCGAAAGACGTCTCAAACGAGGATGTCAGTCGGCGGCTCTCGCTCTCCAGGGGTAGAAACGGCAACATCGTCGCGCTCGAAATGTGGGACGACGAGGCCTTGCATCTCCTCGCCGCTCGCCAAGTCCAGGTCGCCCGCGAGACGGGCGCACTCGTGCACCTGCAGTTCGCGCTCAGCTTCCTGGCCAGGAGCCACATGCTCGCCGGCGAGTTGGCCGCGGCCACGCTGATGATCGACGAAGCACGCATGATCGCTGAGACGACCGGAACTCCGGCGCACCTGAACGCCCCGATGATCCTCGCCGCTTGGCGCGGCCACGAGGCGCAAGCGTCTGAACTGATCGACGACACCTCGGAGGACGCGGCCACACGGCGATGGACATCCAACAACTACGCGAGAGCCGTGCTCTACAACGGCCTTGGCCAACACGACGTCGCGCGCGACGCGGCCTCGGAAGCGTGGCAGCCCGATCCGATCGGATACGGAACGTATCTGGTGCCCGAGCTGGCCGAGGCCGCATCCAAGACCGCTGACCGAGCGCAGCTCGAGTCCGCCCTCGATTGGCTCTCGGAGCGAACCCGCGTGATTAGCTCCGGCTGGGCGAGCGGAATCGAAACGCGCGTGCGCGCGCTACTGAGCGAAGGCGAGGTCGCCGAGAGTCTCTACCGCCAGTCGATCACGCACCTCTCCGGTACCCGTGCGCGACTCGAGCTCGCCCGGACTCACCTGCTTTACGGGGAGTGGCTGCGCTGCGAACGTCGCCGCCTCGACGCCCGCGAGCATTTGCACACCGCGCATGAGGTGTTCACCAGCATCGGCGCCGAGGCGTTCGCGCGGCGCGCCGAACGCGAGCTGCTCGCCGCAGGCGAGCGTGCCGCCAACCGGACCGTGGACACACTCGAACAACTCACCCCGCAGGAGGCCCAGATTGCTCGCCTTGCGGCGGAAGGCAACACCAATCGAGAGATCGCCGCTCAGCTGTTCATCAGCACGAGCACCGTCGAGTACCACCTACGCAAAGCGTTCCGCAAGCTCGGCGTGAAGTCACGAACGCAGCTCGTGCAATCCAAGTTCTAGTGCCGCGCCGGCGAATGCCATGAGCCGTCGGGGACGTCCCGTTTGGAGCCGCCTCGCATCGCCCGGACAATCCGCGCCGGTGATCGGCGCTCGCGCGGCAGTGGGGGAGGCCGTCTTCTGCTCCTGGTCGAGCGTCGCGGTGTATGCCGCGAACCGCACGGCGCGCTCGGGTCCGGACGCGAAGGACCATCGCGCGTACGCGCCTTCGACCGTCGGTTGGTCGGGAACCGTCGGGAGGCACGATGCGCGTCGCGCCGGTCTACGGCCGTGGCTGATCAACCCGACCGCCGCGACCTCGGCTCGCGATGGCCCGCCGACAACTGCTGAATCACCGGGATCCGGCGATGACAGATCACCCGCGCACCGGCCACGATCCGGTTTGTCGAGTTACCGTCCCCAGGGAGAACGACACCAGTGTCCGACATCGGCAACGGTCGCGCTGATGTAGTCATCGAGGAGACCCAGATGTCGGCCGCGGCCGCTCAACTCGATGCAGGGCGGACCGCTGGCGTCAACGCGAACGCGGTGCTGGCAATCGTCGCCGTTGCCACGGTGGCGGCCGTTCTTCGAGCCGAACGCGCCCAGCACGGGCGGGCTGGACGGGCGCGCAAGGGGGGCTCCGCGGTCGCCGATCCGACAGCGCAGCTGTCGGTCAGCTCGACACGGACGATCGTCTCGCGCCTGCAACAGCGGTTCGGCGGCCGCATGCCGTCGTCTCGGGAGCTGCTGGCGGTCGACCCACAGGAGCTGCGCGCGAGCGGCATGTCCACCCGCAAGGTCGCCACGCTGCGGGCGCTCGCGGAACGCTTCGTTGACAGCCAGCTGAGCGACGAGTCGCTAGCGCGCATGACCGATCAGGAGGTCGAGGCGACGCTGACCGATGTGCGGGGGATCGGGCCGTGGACCGCGCACCGCTTCCTGATCGTGGCCCTCGACCGGCCCGACGTGCTGCTCCCGGGCGATCTCGCGCTGCGCCGGGCGGTGCAGCGCGCCTACGGATTCGACCACCTTCCAACCGAGGACGAGATGGTCCAGGTACCCGAGCGATGGCGCCCTTATCGGAGCCTCGCGGTCAGCTACCTGTTCGCGTCCGAGTTCGAGAAAGGAACCTGATGCAAATAGCGGACATCAAGAGTGTCGGGATCATCGGCGCGGGGCGGATCGGTCAGGCGATCGCGCAGACCGCGGTCCGTGCCGGCCGGCAGGTCGTGATCGCCAACAGCCGAGGGCCCCAGTCGCTGAGCTCAGTAGTCGAGGCGCTCGGCCGCGGGGTGTCGGCGGGGACGGTCAAGGACGCTGCGGCCGCGGACATCGTCGTCGTCGCGGTGATGTGGCCGCAGGTTCCGCAGGCCGTCGACGGGCTGGACTGGGAGGGGCGGATAGTGATCGACCCGACCAACGACTTCGACCCCGCCGACCTTGACGGGCGCACATCCAGCGAGGTCGTCGCCGATCTCGTCGCCCCCGCGCGTGTGGTGAAGGCCGCCAACACCCTCCTGGCCGCCGTACTCGGCTCCGACCCGCACCAAGCGGGCGGCCAGCCGGTGATCTTCCTGTCCGGCGACGACGCCGAGGCCAAGTCCGAGGTCGTCGCCCTGTTCGAGGACGCCGGTTTCTTCGTCGTTGACCTCGGCGGCCTGCGCGAGGGCGGCCAGATGCAGCAGGTCGGTGCTCCCCTGGCCGGCCACAACCTGATCCGTCTCCCATGAGTCAGACCCCGCACAGCCCGTCCCTGTCGGAGGCGCGGCTCGCCACGCTCGCGGAGATTGGTGAGGAGCGCACGGCGAACGCCGGTGATGTCCAACCCGGGGGCGAACGACCGGACCTGATACAGCAGGCGCGTTGCACTCGTCAGTCCGCCCGACCGCGCTCGCACGGCGACGATCACCGCCGCCCGCAGACCAGCACGACAGGCGTCCGGGGGTGACGGTGTCCCGTGTCAAGTTTTTGGGAGGGATCGGGCTGTTGATGGTGTGTGGCAGATGCCACAAGGTGGGTAGCGGCGCCGGCCGGGTTGTCAAGCGCTGCGCGCTCGGCCCGTTGGGCCGCCCTGCGGGTGACAAGTCCGCCCGTGCGCCGCTGGGTGGCAGCGAGGTCCCGGGGCAGGGCCCCGTGACCATTAATCACGGCCGCCTGGCGGGTCATGCGGCCTCCTGGTCGGTGACCGGCGCCTGCAGGTAGCGCTGCCGGGGCAGAGCGAAGGCGATCGCTTCATGCGGGCGCTCCTCGTTGTAGATCCGCTCGAACGCCGCGACGTGCTCGGCCAGTGCCGGACCGTCGTCGATCTCGTGCAGGTACAGGTGCTCGTACTTGACCGATCCGAACCAGCGTTCGATCACGCCGTTGGTCTGTGGACTGCGATGTCGGGTGCGGACGTGCTCGAACTCCGGTCGCGAAGCGATGTAGGCGCGGAACCCGCGCGCCCGGTAGCAGGGGCCGTTGTCGGTCACGACCGTGACCGGGCGCAGCTCTCCGGACTCGGTGTCGACGAGGTCCTGGATCAGCGGGTAGCCGAGGGCCTCGCTCGCGCGCTCACGGGCGGCCTCCAGGCAGGCGACGGCTTCGCGCCAGGTCTTGGTCGCCGTCACCGGGCAGGTCAGGCAGAACTTTGAGACGTAGTCGACCACGCCGCCCATCTGCCAGACCCCGCCGGCGCGGGTCTCAAGCTCAGAGAAGTCGGTCTGCCAGACCCGGTTGCGCCGCGTCGGCGGATCGTGGAAGACCGCGCGGCGGGCCTTCGCGAGCTCGCGACGCTCGCCCTGATAGCGGGCCGGGTGCACCAGGCCGCGCTCGAACATGATCCGGTACACGGTGCTGACGCTCACCTCGTAGCCGCGCGCGACCGTCAGCGCCCAGATCTTGCGGTGCCCCCACGCCGGGTAGCGCAACGCGAGGAAGTGCACGACCGCCTCGAACTCGCGGCGCTTGGGAGCCGGCCACGGACCCTTCACCGGCTCGACCGCGCACAACCACCGGGCTCGGTGCCGGTACCAGGTGCTCTGCGGGATCCCAGCCAGCTCGCAGAACCGCACCACGGTCACCCCGGCCTCGGTCCGGATCATCTCCAGCTCCTCGAAGCGAAACCCGCGGCGCCGTCGCGCTTGAGCAGCCGCAGCTCGACGTGCGCCTCGCCCAGCGCCGAGGTCACCTCGGCCACTTCGCGTTCCAGCTGCGCCTCACGCCCGGTCGGGCCCTGCCGGGACTCGTCCTCGAGCGCCTGCAGACCGCCCTGCACGAACTGGTCGCGCCACTTGGCGATCGAGGTCTCCGAGCACTTGTTACGACGCGCGGCCTCAGCCATGGTGCACTCGCCGCGCAACACACTGAGCACGATCCGCTGCTTCTCCTGTGCCTTGAACATCGGGGGACGAGCCATGAGAGCTACTCCTTGAGTCGGGGGAAGAAGTCCGATCCAAACAAACTCGTCTCTCAAAAAGGATGAAGCAGGAGAACGGTGCCGTCGAGTGGGGGATCGCCGTTCGCCAGCGGGCGACCCGGCAGCAGCTCAAGGCGACGCTTCTCCTTCCACGGGCAGGCAGAACTCTCGCCCGCTCCGCGTCACTCGGGTCCCGCTTCTGCCCCCAGCCGGATGGGGCTGCGGCCCCTCATTTCGCTCCGCGACCAGCATCTCCCCCGGCGTGAACAGGGTCCGCTCCGCGCGAAAAGCGTGCATCTTTGCTTGACGATCGCTTCTGTATTCCACTCGGCCATGCTAGCCCGCGACCGCAATGGCACCTTGCGGTCGCGCCCGAGTGCCGGCCTCTGCCGGCGCGGCGATCGGCGACACGGACCGTCGCTGGTCGCGATTGTCAGGCGGTCGCGGTCGGCTCGCCGGATCCGATCGGGCGTGCCGATGTGGTCCGCGCTTGCGGCTGGTAGTCAACTACCCGGATCGCTGCCGGCGTCGTGTCCGGCTCATTTGAGCGAGGATTCGATGACCGATGCCGCTGAGCTACACGGACTATTACGAGGTACTGGGCGTCCCGCGCGACGCGGACCAGGACACGATCCGGCGCTCCTACCGCAAGCTGGCGCGCAAGTACCACCCGGACCTGAACGCCGACAGCGACGCCGAGGAGCGCTTCAAGGAGCTCGGTGAGGCCTACGAGGTTCTGTCCGACGCTGAGAAGCGGGAGCGGTACGACCGCCTCGGCGCCCGTTGGCGTGAGGCGGAGCGCGAGGCGCCTGAGGAGAGTTTCGAGGACTTCTTCGCCCACCAGGGGTTCGGCGGGGGCACGCATGTGGAGTTCGGCGAGGACCTGTTCGAGGCGCTGTTCGGGGCGCGAGCCGGCCGCGCTGGCGGGCGGCTGCGCGGCCTCGATCGCGAGGCGCTCCTCGAGCTGTCGCTCGAGGACGCGCTCGCCGGCGGCCGGCGGCGGTTGATGCTGGACGGCCGTGAGGTGAATGTCAACTTCCCCGCCGGTGTCCGTGACGGGCAGCTGATCCGCTTGGCGGGACAAGGGGTCGAGGGGCGCGATGGTGGTCCGCCAGGCGATCTGTTCCTGCGGGTCGTGCTGAAGCCCCATCCGCGGTTTCGCCGGCGCGGCGAGGACGATCTTGATGTCGAGCTCCCGATCACTCCTCCCCAAGCGGCGCTCGGCGCGACCGTCGCGGTGGAGACCCCGACCGGCACGGCCCGGGTGCGAGTCCCGGCGGGCTCGTCCAGCGGCCGGCGGCTGCGGCTCCGTGAACGGGGACTTCCCAAACACGGTGGCGGCAGCGGTGATCTCCACGCGATCGTCAAGATCGTCGTACCGAAGGAGCTGTCGGACCGTGAGCGCGAGCTCTACCAGCAGCTCGCCGAAAGCTCGAGCGTTGACCCGCGGGACGCGTGACGATGAACGCAGACAGGCACACCGGGCCGGGTGACCGCGACCTCGCCGCAGAGGAGGTGGTCGAGCTGACCGTCATCGCCAGGCAGGCGGGGGTCAAGATCGTGCACGTGCGGCGCTACCTCGAGTTCGGGCTGTTCGAGCCACACCCGGCCGCGGCGGCCGAAGCGCCACGCTTTGATCCGAGCAGCGCTGCGCGGGTGGCGCGAGCCGAGCGGCTACGCCGTGACCTCGGGCTCAACTACGCCGGCGCCGTGCTCGTGTGCGAACTGCTCGACCGGATCAGCGACCTGGAGACTGGCCTCTAACTCAGAGCCGGGATTGCCGCGACTGCGGAGCACCGTCCTCGGAGCGTGAGCCCGTCGAGTTCCTGCCCGACGATCCCTACGGACATTCGGGCACGGTCGGTCCTGACACGCCCTTCGGCGACCGAGCAGGCGTAACTCTCCACCCCTTTGACCGGACCCGGAGCATGCGTCGAGCCGCTGCACGTGCGAGTCGGCACGCCGACCGGCGAGCCCTGCATCCGTAGCCGCACCGGCTAGCCCGTGGCTTGACATCCTTGCGGTAGGAGCGCAGCGTTCTCAAAACTGTCCGCAGTACCACGCCGGTGAGTGCCCTGCCGCGGACTCACTCACCGCAAGCAAATGCTGTTGCGCCGAGCCGTCGGGACACGGGGCACTGTGATGCCTCGAGCAGGCATATCGACGCCGTGGCTACTTCACATCTCTCTGATAGGGCAAGGAGGCCCTGACGCTGATGGCGATCGCAAGCGTGGGTCGTGCCGGTCCCCTGACAATGATTCAACCCAGCCCGGCGGCGAATGGTCGGCGTCCGGCCGGACGAAGCTCACACAGCTCGCGCCGCGCTCGTCCGGCCGGATCGTCTGTCGGGCTAGACGACCGCTGCCATCTGCGGGGCCGCGCTCGCAGGCACCGGAACGGTGTCGATGGTCTCCATCGCCTTGGTGAACTCCACCGGCTCGTCGTCCATCAGCGCCCGCGGGTTGAACGACGGATCCGCCATGACGCCGTGCACGCGGCGCCGCTGCATCCCGAAGTTGCCCGCGTCGTAGAGCGGGAACAGTGCGGCCTCACGGAGATACTTCTCGAACATGTGCTGGCGGTCAAGGCTGTTGACGCCGACCACCTGCATGCACTTGTAGACGCAGTCGAACAGCATCTCGGTGCACTGGATCTTGCACATCGCGCCGATCAGCTCACCGTGGTAGTCGTGCTGGTCGAGGTAGTGGGCCGTCTTCCAACAGAAGTACCGGGCCATCTCGATCTTGGCGGCGACGTCGCCCAGGACGTAGCCCGGGTACTGGTAGTGGATGATCGGCCGCGGACCACCGCTCGTGTACGTGTTGGCCCAATCGAGGGCGGCCTCGTACGCGGCGCGCGCCACGCCGACCGCCGCGATGCCGGCGACGGGGCCCGACCACGCGAAGTTCCGATTGATGAGCAGGTCGCCGTTGCCCTCCGTGCCCTCGACGAGGTTGGCCGCCGGGACGCGCGCGTTGTCGAAAACGATCTCCGCGTTCGGTGTCAGGCGATGCGCCATCTTGTCGATGAGCTTGTAGCTGACGCCCGCGGTGCCGCGGTCCACCATGATCGCCGACAGCCCTTCGGTGCCGCCCTTGTCGGGATCGGTGCGTACGACGACGATGCTCGTATTGGCGCCCTTGCCGTCCCAGCCGCCGACGTTGCACGGCCAGTACTTGCGACCGTTGAGCACGTACTCGTCGCCGTCGCGGATCGCAGTCACGCCGATCCCGACGGGGTGGGGCATCGGAGTGTCGAAGTTGGCGGTGCCGCCGGGCGCGCCGGCCGGCTCTGAGACCGCGTAGCCGACGATGTACTCGCCGGTGGGATCGGACGTCGCCGCGCGCAGGTACCGATCCTTTTGCTCATCGTTGCCCCAGTACCAGACCGGCAGCAGGCCCAGGCCATTGACCAGCACCGTGCAGGCGAAGCCGGGGTCGATCGCGCAGATTCTTCGGCAGCGATGATCAGCTCGACGTTGGTGACCCCCGCGCCGCCGTACTCGCGGGGCAGCATGCAGAAGGCGATCCCCGCCTGATAGGCCGCGACGTACGCCTCCTTGGTGCGCTGAAAGCCACGCAGAGGATCGGGCTCGGTGTCGGCCTCGCGGACGACGGGCCCGAGCACGTTCTCCGCGAACTCGCGCGTGTCGGCCTGCAGCTTCCGCTGCTCGTTGGTGAGACTGAAATCGATTGCCATCTTGCTACATCCCTCCTTCTTGCCGATAGTGCGGGGCGAGCATGCCACGCCACGGAGGGGGCGTTCAGACGGGTAGCGAGGGTTGCAAGGGGGTTGCAACTCGGGCCGTCACGTGGTTCCGCCACGGCCGCTGCGGGCAGTCGTGCTCGAGCTGAGCTCGTGCCGCTGCGATCGCCGGCACGTCCGAGGCCGGCAGCAGCGGTCCGGAGTACGCGTCCCTCGCCGCCAAGAACGCGCCACGGCGCGCCAGCCATTGAGCCTCGAGGAAGTCGGCGCGCACGTCGGCGGCCAGGCGGTAAGGCTGGGACGCGACGAGTGGGCCGAGCCGGCGGCGGAGCCGAGCCATCTCCGCGCGCACCGTGACCTCCCTGCCGCGCACTCCGTATAGAGCGTGGGCGAGCTCCTCGCCGCTCATCCCGCGAGGGTTCAGCGCCAGCAGCACGACCAGCTCGCTATGGCGCTTACCGAGCAGGATGCGCTGGCCAAGTAGATCGACCTCGGCGTGGTCTCTGCCGAGCGCTCTCAGGTCGAGTCGCGGCCGCGGCGGGGTGCGCCGCACGCCGGCGTCCCAAACCACGCTCCCGTCAGGCCCCAGCGGCTCGATCGCGAGCCGCGGCCCACCGTCGAGCGTCACCTCGCCGTTCGTCCCGGGGAGCTCGAGCCGCTCCCCGAGCCAGCCGGGAGGCGTCGCCGCGAGCACCCGCCCGCCCCTGGTCACAAGCGCGCTACGTCGCGGGCGCGCCCGCGCCACGAGGTCCACGTAGCGAGCCTCGAGCTCGCGGTGGCGGCGGGCCTGACGGTCGGCGAGCTGTACCTCAGCCAGCCGCGCGACGGCCGTCACCAGCGCGAGCGAATGCGGGTGGGCGCGACGGAAGGAGCCCGACAGACCGATCGCCCCGATTAACTTGTTGGTGTCGGAATCATGAATCGGGGCCGCCGAGCTGGTCCAACCATGCAGCAGGCGGTTGTAGTGCTCGGCAGAGAAGACCTGCAGTGCATGATCGAGCGCGAGCGCCGTACCGATCGCGTTGGTTCCGACGCCTTGCTCGCTGCACAGACAGCCCGGCACGAAGTGCGGGGCCGCGGCGGCCTCGACCATGCTCGGATGTCCTTCGGACCAGAGCAGCACGCCCGCCTCGTCGGCAAGGACCGCGAGGTGGCGTGCGTCTTGCGCGACGTCGGCCAGAAACTTGCGCACCAGTGGCACGACAACCCCCAGCGGATGCGCGTCCAGACGCTGCCGCGTCTCGTCCTGATCGAGCACGCGCGACGCGGGTCGTTCCGCGTCGACTCCGGCCTCGACGCAGCGCGCCCACGAGCGGACGATGACGTCTCGGAGCACCGGCGGCGTTCCTCGTCCCGAGAGGGTCACGTCGTAGGCGCACCTCACGAGGCGGGCCCACGCAACGTGGTCTCTCGCAAGATCGACACCAACCCAAGGGCTGTGCATCCCGCTCCTCTCCGGTCCGGCTCGAACAAGCCTACACCCGCGCCGTCCAAGGACCCGAGCAACCGCCAGGCGAGCAGCGCCAGTACGGCCGAACTGTCCGAGATCGGACAAGCCCGGGGGGTCTCAGGAGCCAAACCGAGTTGGATCGTTGCGGTGTACTGCCGGCGGCACCGCGCCGATGCGTGGGCGCGTCGATCGCGACGGGTGAACCGATCGGAGGAGAACCTCATGTACGCAATCACGCGACCTACGATCCGGTCACGGCGCCTCCGGGAGCACGCATCGACCAGACGATGGATTGTCTTGGCCGCGTGCCTGGTCGGCGGCGGTCCTGGCAGCGACGGCCGCGCCGGCGCTAGCGTCCACGTACTACCGTGCGTGACGCCCCGGCCACGCGTTCCTGTGGAGCAACGGAACGATGACCGACCTCGGCACGCTCGGCGGACTCGACTCCCAGGGCAACGTGATCAACGACTCGGGCGAGGCATGAATACTTTCCCTGACGCGATCACGATCTCGGCATGATCGTCGGCCCGGGGGCCCGCAGGCGCCGTTGTCGACAGTCGCAGCGGATTTCAGAACCTGAACAACCTTGTCCCGGCGGGTTCTGGCTTCGCGCTCACCAACGCCGTCGCCGTCAACAACAATGGCAGATCGTCGCCAACGGCAGCAACAACACGACCGGACAGAACCACGCCTTCCTACCGACTCGACAGTGACGTAGTCTTCCGGGAACGGCGTGACGCGGCGCTGGGTGAGTTGGTGATGCCGGTCACAGGTCGAGCACCACGTCGTCGCGTGGCTGTGAGCAGCAGATCAGCACGCTTCCATCGGCGGGAGGTTCGACCGGATCGGGGCTGTACCCGACATTGCCGGCGATGAGGGTTGTCTCGCAGGTATGGCAGACGCCGGTGCGGCACGACCAACGGACGGGTACGTCGCATGCCTCGGCGAGTTCGAGCAGGCTCGTGTAATCGCTGCTCCATGGGATCGCGAGGTTGCTGCGGGCGAACTCGATGGTTGCGCCGTTTCCGGGTTGGCCGGCGGGTGGGTGGGGCGTCCGCGCAGGTATTGCTGCGATGCCCGGCGTCAGACCCGGTGCAGGCCCGAACGGCTCGCTATGGATGCGTGAGGCGTCGATCCCCAGCGCCGCCAGACCGGCGCTGATCTCGTCCATGAACGGTGTAGGTCCGCACAGGTATGCCTCGGCATCGCGGGGCGGCTCGAGCTCGGCGAGCAGTGATCCCGTGAGACGGCCCGCGCTGTCGAAGTCGCGGCCTTCGAGGTCATCCGGATCGGGAGCGCTGTAGTACACGTGAGTATGTACGTTCGGAAGCGAGGTGAGGAGACTGCGCGCCTCGGCGGCGAACGAGTGCTCGCGCCGGTTGCGTGCGCCGTGCAGCCACCAGATCTCGCGATCGGAATGCTCCTCCGCCAGCGCCTGAAGCATGGCGAGAACTGGAGTGGCACCGATCCCGGCGCTGATCAGCAGCACGGGTGCATGAGTCCGGTCGAGGATGAAGGTGCCACGCGGCGCTGCGACGTCGAGTTGATTGCCCACGGCGAGACGGGTGTGCAGATAGCCGCTGGCGGCGCCGTCGTGTTCGCGCTTGACGGTGACCCGGTAGTAGCCGGCGTCGGGCGGTCCGGAGAGGGAGTAGTTGCGGAGCACCGACCTCTGCTGCTTGTCGGGCTGGACCCGCAGCGTGAGGTACTGGCCTGGGCGGGCGGCTGGTAATGGTGCGCCGTTTGGGTCATCGAGGCGTAGGGAGATCACCGATTCGCTCTCGCGGGTGATCGCGGTGACGGTCAGTTGACGGAAGCCCGGCCAGGCCGGAGGCGGGCTCGTCACCGCAAGCCCGGCGTTGCCGCTACCTGGTTCTTCCTCGAGCAGAGCTTGGAACGAGGCCTGCCAGCCGGGGCTGAGCGCAGGGATCCGGAGCGCTCGCAGCAGTTGCTGGCGCGGGTGCCCGGGGAGGTAGAGCAGGGCATCTGCCTCGGCGACCGGCATCTGTTCGGGGCCGGAAGCAAGCTTGATGATCTCGTCTCCCGCTTCTACCTCGCCCTTTTCGAGCACACGGAAATAGAAGCCCGGGCGATGGTGTGAAACGAGCAAGGCGGGAATGTGCGGGTCGTTCATGCGGATCCCGACGCGGTAGCAGGTGACCCGGGGTTGCGTCACCTCGAAGGTGGCGGTGCCGATCTGGTAGCGGTCGCCGATGCAGACCTCGTCGTCACCAAGTCCTTCGACGGTGAAGTTCTCGCCGAACTGTCCGTAGACGAAGTCGTTTCGGCCGAGTTCGCGTTCCCAGTACCGATAGGAGTCGATCTGGTAGACGAACACGGCGCGCTGCTCGCCGCCATGCCCCGCCCGATCGCCTTGACCGTCGCCCTCGATGTTCAGCTTGCCGACTCGGCGGTGACCGCTGACGGGGTCCTTGAAGACGCCGGTATAGACGTTCTTCCCTTGCCACCGCACGTTCTTCGGCATGCCGACGTTGACCGACACCAACGTGCCCACAGACTGGGCGACGGGCTGGGCCGGCTCGGGCTTCTGCGGCTTAGAGCGCACGCTTACGCGGCTGCGGGAGCTGGGTCTTCGCCGAGTCGGATGCTGCCGACCTCGTCGATGCTGAGGCCGCGATCGGGGCCGCGGGGCAGGACGGTGGGACCGGCAGCAGGTACGAGTTCCTCCGACGACATCGTCGCGAAGTATCCCGCAAGGAGGGAACAAGCCGGGATCTAGAACCGGCCCGGCGCGGCCCGGTGATGGCGGCAGCTATGCAGGCCCGCGAGACATGTCTCCTCCATCGCGCTGCTTCTCGGAGCCCCCTGGAACAACAAGGTCCCGCGGGCCTGCTCCTCATCTCTGGCTCGATCACGACAAGCCGGCCCGGCTGGGCATCCCCGGGGGGAAAGCTTCGGGCTCACCTGCGCCTTTCGGGCCCGCGACTTTGTAATTGACGGTTCCGACGGCGTCTGGACGCGCCTGGCGCCACCCGCTCGCCCTCATGCACCGGTTTGAGTGGCCGCGGCGGCCGCGGCGCCGTTGGTATTGGGCGGCAAGGTAGGTGTCCTTGGTTCGGGCGGCCGCGTTGGCGGACTCGTTGAAAGTCGCTCTGAGCCACTTGTTGCCCTTGCCGGTCTTGCCCGAGCGGCGTTTGCCGGCGGACTGCTCGTTGCCGGGCGAGGACTTCGCCCAGGACGCGAGGTGCTTGGGGGTCGGGAAGATGCTCATGTCGACGCCGATCTCGGCGATCAGCACCTCGGCGGGGCGCTGCTTGACCCCGGGGATCGTCATCAGCAGGTCACGCTGTTTGGCGAAAGGGGCAATCTGCTCCTCGATCTCCGCCAACAGCCGCTCGATCGCCTCGTCGAGGAAGTCGATGTGCGCGAGGATCTGCCCGACGATCAGCGCGTGCTCGTCCCGAAAGCGACCGACAAGCGCCGCCCTGAGCGCCGGGATCTTCTTGCGCAGCTGGCCGCGAGCGAGATCGGCGAGCATGTCCGGGTCGTTAGTGCCGGACACGAGCGCGTCGAGCATCGCCCGGCCCGAGACGCCGAGGATGTCCGACGCGACGCAGTCGAGCTTGATCGCGGTGTCCTCGAGAATCCTGTGCAGCGACGCGGATGCCGCCGTTGATGCGGTTGTCCGGATCGCGCGCGGATCACCGCACGTGGACGGTCGTTTCTCTCGCGTTCTGGCTGCTGGCTCGCGCTCGTGCGGCCGCGTTGGCCAGCTCGGGGTAGTCGTAGGCGGCCTCAGGGGTGGCGCGCACCGCCGCGTCGAGCATCTTGGCGTCGTCGCCGACGAGGATCCGCCACTGGCGTGACCGGACCCCGGCGAGGATGATCGTGGCCGCGTCTGCCGCGGTCAGTGGCGCCTTGTCGCGAAAGTCGGTCTCTATCTGCGCAAGCAGTCGGCGCAGGTCGTCGGCGGAGGCCTTCTTTTGCAACATGCCGGCACTGATCAGGCTGGCCTGCGCGTCGGCCGGGATCACCTCCTCGATCTGCGCGTCGCTCATGTCCAGCGGCTCGGGCATACCGTTGGCGCGGCGGCTGTTCGCGATGATGTCGGTTCCGACGTGCCCGGGCATCACGACTGCGACCCGGACCTGCGGGGCGTTGGTGCGTAGGTCCTCGATGAGCGCCTCGGTGAAGCCTTTGATCGCGAACTTGGCCGTGGCGTAGGCGGTGTTCGGCATGCCCGGGCCGAGGCTTGCCCAGAAGCCGTTGACGCTGCTCGTGTTGACCAGCACGCCGTCGCGGCTGGCGATCAGCAGCGGCACGAACGTGCGGGCGCAGTTATACGTCCCGCGCCAATTGACCATGAACGTGCGCTCCCACTCCTCCCTGCGACCGCCGACGAAGCTGGGGCCGCCGCCGATGCCGGCGTTGCTGAACACCAGGTCGACGTGATCTGCAGCGTGCCGGTGCACGACCTCGTCGCGGAAACGCTGGACCTGCGCCTCGTCGGAGACGTCGCAGGCATGGCCGGTGACGAGGACGCCGGCGGGGGCGCCCGCCTGCGCCGTCGCCGCCGCAGCCGCGACCGAATCGACGTTCCAGTCGCAGGCCGCGACCGAGCATCCCTCGGACGCGAGCTGGCGAACGAGCTCGCGACCCATGCCCGAGCCTCCGCCTGTCACCACTGCAAGCTTGTTGGCGAATTCGTCCACGGCCACGTCTCCTTCGATCGCAATGCCCTATTGCGATGATGATATCACCGCAATAGCATGCTGGCGGGGAAGATCGAGCTGCCGATGGCCGACGGTCCAGCACCGATTCGTGTCTGCTCGTGCTCACGAGCGAGAGCGAAGACTGACGTGTCTGGTTCAACGACGGGATCCGTTGGCGGTCCGACGCACCGGTCGAGCTGTCGGAGCTCGTCCACCCGGACAGGGCCTCGGAGCGTCGTCCCGATCGCGCAGCGGTCGGTGAGGCGGGCGTGGGGGATAGGATGAAGAGATCGCCTTGCTGGAATTGGCCCTTAGCGTGACGTCGGAGGAGGCGCTCGCTGTGTGTCAGCGGCGCGGCCTTGTTGTGACGAGTGAGCGGGAGCTCGCGGGCCGTGTGGGTAGTCGACACTGGCATCTTCGGATGCCTGGTCGTGCCGGCACGCTCGAGTTGAACGCGTGGCGGGGCGATGTTTGGGTGAAGGTCCATCCTCGGCGCAAAGGCGAGTGGGCGACGGAGCTCGCACGAGAACTGGCGGAGCTGCGCCCGGGCACCTAGCGAGCGTTGGCGTTTCCGTGCGGTTCGACCCGGCTGTGTGACCTCGGCTGCGAGTGACTATCCTCGTCGAGGTGAGCGTCGAACAGCATCAAAGGCTCGTCGAACGCGAGGAAGTTCGGGTGATGTTCGCCCGTGCCATCGACGATCAGCCGTCTATCACTCGAGCTTGGGCCGAGCTGGAAGGAGCGGTCGGATGTCTCCGCGGTCGCAGGTTCTACGGACTGTTCGACCCAACCAGCGGCGAATATCGCGCCTGCGTCGAACGCTGGTCCGGCGACGATCCCGAAGCGCTCGGGCTCGAGCTGGGATCGCTACCGGGTGGCCGGTACGCAGTTGAGCGGCTTCACGGGGAGCCGCCGGCCGTGTATTCGCTGATCGCGCCGGCGTTCCAAAGGCTCGCGCAGCGACCGGATTGCGATCGTCGACGTCCGAGCGTGGAGTTCTACCGCCGCCGCGACGTTATCGACCTCCTGCAGCCGGTCGTCTGAGCTGCCCACGCCCAAACTGGCGACCGCGGCAGATGTCCGCCTTGTCAAGGCGACGGCGCAGGTTCCCTGATGTGATTCCAGAGCTGAATCACTCCGTGGCGATCAGCGAAGATCACAGCCTCTGCGAGATCCTCGATGAGTGCCTTGGGGAGGTTGGTCTGCTCGGTGGTTGACATGCGGTTCGCCTACTCGCCTTCCGAAATCTGGGCGAGAGGCGGCATCGCGACCAGTGGTCCGGTCACCCTGCGTCCGCGAGGGCGCGATCGAGATGCCGGCGTCGCATACCAGGCGGCCCGCGCATGAAGAGGCCCTGCAGCGTGCCGGCGCCGGGCATATGCGTAGCATCATGAGTATGAGAACAACCCAAGAGATCGTGGAGTCGATAGACAAGCGGCTTCGCGAACTGAACGACGAAATCAAAACGTTGGACGCTGCCCGAGTCGCGCTCGACCGCCGCGAGAACCGGCCATCCAGGCAGCCGCCGGCCGGCGTGACCAACCGGCGTAACCCGGCTGCCAGCGCTCGGACGAAGAACTCCGCACAATCAAGGCGTGAGACCTCGGCTGAGGTGTCTTCCGAATCGGCATCGCGATCTCGCAAGCGCGGGCGGACAACATCTCGCGCGCGAGCGAAGGGGACGCTGAAGGCGATACCCGCCGATCGTGTCGAGTCCTTGTTGTCAGCGAACGGCGGCCTGACCACGTCGACGCTGGTCGAGGAGACCGGGGGGAACCGCGATCATGTGCTCAGGCTGCTCCGAGAGTTGGAGGCTGCCGGCCGGGTTCGGAGGGCCGGCCAACGTCGCGCGACACGCTGGCACACGATCACCGACAAAGACCGCATCCGAGAGCGCGCTGCCGAGCTGGAGGCCACGCGCAAGCGCCCCGCGTGACCCTCTCAACGTCCGCACCGACCTGTCCGCGTGTTGCGCGGGAGGTGGCGTGACGCTCGAGATCGTCGTCGCGGTCCAGAGCAGGACTCCTGGGTCCGATCACCGGCTTCCGACAGCCAACGATAGGCCGCTGTCCCACCGTCGGTGAGGTACCTACCGGGCCCGGCAGCGCGGATGGGTGGTGTGCGAGTCGTCGGCTTTCCGCAGTAGAGGCTGCGGTGACGCCCGGTGCACGACATATAGTGCCGGTGTTGCCCGCCGCGGCGCCCGAGGACATGTGATGGCTGCATACTTCGGGCTGATGCAGTCGACGACGTCGACCGGTACCGCAATGAGTACCTGCCCCGGGTGAGGCCGCTGCTGAAGAAGCACGGCGCCGAGGTCCTGGTGGCGGGCTTCGACTCCGAAGCCGCCGAGGGTGACCCGCGGAACGGCAACGGTGGTGATCCGCTTCGACGACACGGCAGCAGCCTGGGGCTTCCTCAACGACCCCGGCTACCGGCCGGTGAAGGAGATCCCTCACAACGACTTTCGCCTGACCAACCAAACGTTGGCTCACCGCACCGACCATCACTAGACCCGCAAGGCGTTCTTCACGGCACCTTCGCTTTGCCGTGCACGGAAGCAGGTGCGGCCGTCCGTGACGGTTCTCCGACGCGTTTGGCTTCGTGACGGTGGCGGGGACTAAGGACGCGGCGGCGGAATCGAGTACGCATCATGTCCGGACCGTGATGTGTACACCAATGTGCGTGCGTGCCTGTACGTGCAGCGATTGTGGTGTCCGCACCGGGCAGTGACGAAACAGTGAACAACGGAACCACATCGCGGCCGCCACCGGCACATGTGATCAGATAGGAAGAGGACCAGGCGACGACGCCTCCTGCCGGGACGGCGCGAAATCGCGCGTCTCGTGCGAAACAAACCACTCTCGTGCTCAAGGTTCCCGGATCAGCGGAGCTGCGCTCGCCTCGGTCCTTCGCGGATAGACTCGCTGGTGGATGGAGGCTCACGAGGCAATTGAGCGCTTTGAGAAAGTCGCCGAGGGACAGGGCGGCGATTCGCAGAGCGAGGGGATCCCGGTTCGAGCGGCCGTCGTCGTGGCGGTCCTCGCGGCGTTCCTTGCCGTTGCGACGTTCCTGTCGAACGAATCAGTGAAGGAAGTCATCACGGGCGAGACGAAGTCGGCCGACACGAACGCGACGCTGGAGACCAATGATGTGAAGAACCTCATCGCGTCCGGCGACTCAACGCTGTTGCGAGTTGTCGGTACGGGTAATCCCAAAGAGGCGGTCGCCGTCGCCAAGGCCCAGGCACTCGAGACTCGCATCAAGGCCGAGTTCGTTCCGATAGACGCCGCCTTACGGGCGAAGATCGCCAGTGATGATGAGCAGCGCAACCGAGCCGACAGTCAGCACCTGCTGTACGAGCTCTCGGAGACTGCCCTGCAGATCGGCATCGTGCTCGCGGGTATCTCGATCCTCGCTCGCCGACGGTCGCTGCTGGCCGGCGGGGGACTCGTAGGCTTCGCCGGGGTTGTGCTGCTTGTTGTGGGGCTCACCTACTAATCCTAAACCAAGCGTTGGTTGGGTCTGAGGACTCGGTGGTGGGGCCCTGGAGTCCCTGTTTTTCAGGGTTTTGTGGGGTGTCTGCGGGTTGTGGCCTGGTTGTCTGTGTGCGTGTTGGGGTGAGGCGTGGTCGGTGACGGGTCGGCTGCTTGTTTGAGTTTCAGCTCGGCGGCTTTGGCCGCGATCTGGCGCATCTGTCCGATGAGGTGTCGCAGTCGGCGGTCGTTGGCGATCCATTCCTGGTAGAGCTCCGCCTCGGTCTCGCTGAGCCGGCGGGTGACGGTTTTGCCGTTGATCTTGGCGGTCCACTGGTAGTAGGGGCCGTGGGGCTGGGGCGGGTCGGCGTGGCATTTGCAGCCGGGGGTCGCGCAGCGGGTGTAGCGGCGGGTGACGCTGCCGGAGTGGATCAGGCCGACGGTGGCGAGCTCGGCGGCCAGCTCGCGATAGCGCTGCTCGTAGTCGGCCAGCTTGGCGGTGTTTGTCGGTGGCATCTCGTGTCTCTTTCTCCCGGGGGTCAGTATCCACCACGATACCAGACAGTAGAGCTACTGTCTGGTATCGTGTGGTGCATGTCCACCAGACCACGAGGAGCGACCCATTGAGCAACAACCGCCGCCGGCGAACCGCGCGACTGCGCGCCGAGGCGACCGCGATCGAGCGGCGTCTTGCGCGTGCGGTTGGACCGAACATGAGCGGGCCGGTGCTCGGACGGGCGAACATCGCCTACGAGCTCTCGGCGCGCACGAAGGCCACCGTGCACGGCGGGATCGGCGCGATCGCGAAGCTGATCGGCGACGTCGGGCTGGCCTCAGAGATCGACGCCTCGCTGCAGTTGCTCAAGCTGCACAGGCCCTACCACGAGTCCGATCACGTCTTGAACATCGCCTACAACGCGCTGTGCGGCGGGCAACGCCTGCAGGACATCGAGGCCCGCCGCTGCGATGCGGTGTTCCTCGATGGCCTGGGGACCGAGAGCCTCCCGGACCCGACGACCGCGGGGGACTTCTGCCGGCGCTTTGACGCAGCCTCGATCATCGCCCTGCAGGAGGCGGTCAACCGCGCCCGGCTGAAGGTGTGGCGCCGCCAGCCCGAGGCGTTCTTCGAGGAGCCGGCGGTGATCGACGCCGACGCCTCGATCGTGCCCACCGATGCTGAGACCAAGCAGGGGATGGACATCGCCTACACCGGCATCTGGGGGTACTCGGCGCTCCTGGTCTCGCTCGCGAACACCAAAGAACCCTTGTATCTGGGGCTGTTGGGCGCCAACCGGCCCAGCCACGAGGGCGTGATCGACTACTACGACCGGGCGATCGCCCTGTGCCGCCAGGCCGGGTTTCACGAGATCCGCCTGCGGGGCGACACCGACTTCTCGCTCACCACCGAGTTCGACCGCTGGGACGACGACGGGGTGCGGTTCGTCTTCGGCTACGACGCCAAGGCCAACCTGATCGAGAAAGCCCAGAGCAGCGACGAGGAGATCTACCACGAGCTCGTCACCCGCGCCGAGCGACAGATCGCGACCACGCCGCGCGCCCGCCCGCGCAACGTCAAGGACGAGATCGTGCGCGAGCGCAACTACAAGGTGCTGCGCCAGGCGGCCGAGGACGTCGTCGAGTTCTCCTACCGGCCCGGCAACTGCAAGCGCGACTACCGCGTCGTCGCGCTGCGCAAGAACATCTCGGTCGAACGCGGCGAGAACGTCCTGTTCTGCGAGTACCGCTACTTCTTCTACATCACCAACGACTGGGACATGACCGCCGACGAGGTGATCGATCAAGCCCGGCAGCGCTGCAACCAGGAGAACCTCATCAGCCAGCTGAAGTCCGGCGTGCGCGCCCTGCACGCCCCGGTGAACACCCTGCACGCCAACTGGGCGTACATGACCATGGCCGCGCTCGCCTGGAGCCTGAAAGCCTGGTGCGCCCTACGACTACCCGTCACCCCGCGCTGGGCCGAACACCACAACGAGCAACGCCGGCGCCTGCTCACCATGGACTTCCGCACCTTCCTCACCGCCTTCATCAACATCCCCTGCCAAATCATCACCACCGGCCGACGCATACGCTGGCGCATCCTCACCTACAACCCATGGCTCACAGCGCTCTTCCGCCTGCTCGACACCCTCTAACACTCCGAGCAACCACAACAACACAACCCGCCCAGAACCATCACCCCCGGCCACACCAGCCGGTACACCGCAGCCACCCCGAACAACACCCAGATCGCGTCACCAGACACCCACCCACACCAAACGCGAGCCCGATCGCCATCCCCACCCGCTCCTCAACCCCCAACAACCACGCTGGAAACCTCACCGGATCGATCCCGCCCCGCGACCCAGCCACGCACACCCGGGATCGCTTGTTTTAGGACTAATCGTTGGGCGGGCGTCTCGCGATGGACACGGAGATCGCTGCGCCTGAGGCGATCCGAGGGGCCGGACTCGGAAACCAACTGAGCGCCTCGGTCGTGCCCCTCGTCGCGGTACTCCCTCGGTGGTGACACTCCTCGTGGAGTTCGCTCCTTGGGAGCGAACTTCCTCGTTTTGAAGATCTCCGTCAGACCCAATCCGGCTAACGACCGCGTCATGGGGCGGATCGATAGTCCGCTCCACCACAGGTCAAACGGGCTTGAAGAACGCGGTCTTGTGTTGGCCTTGGTGCGGGGCGCATTCCGGCGAAGCTTGACGGTCGACTGGACCCCGACTAACCTGAGCTCGCCGGGCCACACCATACCGAGCAGCCGGAGGTCGGAATGAAGACCGCGAGCCCGAAGTACGTCGTGTTGCTACTCGTCACATTCGCGCTCGCCGCTGCAGGCTGTGGCAGCTCAAGTAGTTCGAGTAGTTCAACCTCGTCGAGCGCCGCTGCTGCGAGTTCGTCCAGCTCGCAGACGACCTCGACGTCGACCACGGCGAATGTCGGGAAACTCCCGACGGTGAAGTTCGCACTGCACGCGGGGCTCGCGTTCGGCGCGTTTCATCGCTATATCTACAAGCCGTTCAAGGCCGGCTCGTTCACCGGCGGCAACCTTTCAAAGCACAAGCTTGCCGTGGCGAAAGCGGCACTCGCCGGTCTGTTCGCTTATCACGAGTTGAAGCTCGCGATCAAGGACGCACAGGCCAGCCCAACCCTGTCGAAGCTGGTGGCGCCCGTCAATGCGCTTGCGGACAAGCTGAAGTCCATCGGCTCGAGCGTGAAGAGCGGGAAACCGGACGTTTCTGCGATCGAGTCGTCGAACGGTGACATAACGAGCCTCTCGGGCCTGGCGAGCGCGGCGGGTATCTCGGTTCCGGATCAGATCCCATCGGCGGCGCAGCTGGCAACGGGGGGCACTGGCTAGCTATGGCTGGCTGTAGCTAGCGGGTGCAGACACACAAGCACAAGGCGGGAGGATAGATCATGGTTGACTGGAAGAAGCTTGCTGACCAGGCGAGCGATGTAATTGAGAAGCGGGGCGGCATCAAGTCGCTCGAGGAGGATGCGGGCGAACTGGTGGAGATCGCGAAGGGCGGCGGAACCCTGTCCGACAAAGCCAAGCACGCGGCGAACGCGCTGAAGGAGCCAGGCGCGGGTGATCACGCGTCCCCGGCACAACCCGACGAGCCAAGTTGAACACCTGAGGAGGTCGTTGTGACCAATCTTGTTGACATCGAGGGAATCGCCGAGACGTACTCGGCGCAGCTGCAAGAGGCGGGCATCGGCTCCGTCGAGGAGTTGCTCTCCGAGGGCGCGACACCGGAAGGTCGCAAACAAATCGCAGAGGCGTCCGGGATCGGTCACGAACGCATTCTCAAGTGGGTCAACCATGCTGACCTGTTCCGGATCAACGGCGTCGCCGGGGAGTACGCCGAACTGCTGGAGGCGGCCGGAGTGGACACTGTCGTAGAGCTTGGTCACCGCAACGCTGAGAATCTCGCCGAGAAGCTCGAAGAGGTTAACGACGCCAAGCGGCTGGTCCGGCGCGTCCCATCGGTCAGCGAGGTTACACGCTGGATCGAGGAGGCGAAGGCCTTGCCGCGCGCGGTGAGTTATTGATCACCAGCGCGGTGGTGGTCGAGAGCGATTGGTTGGGTGAGCGGAGTGATGATGACTGCCGTCGTGTGCGCGACGTGTTTGCCCGGATCGACCGAATCATGGTCATCATGATGTATTGGCGTGCCCGCTGATGCCTGACGATTCAAAGGCCACCGAGCCCGCACTGAGTCCCGCGGAGACCGAGCGCATCCGCACCCGTGTGCGATTGATGATCGAGATCACGGCCCGCGCCGCCCGGTTTCGCGGCGGGCTGTTGCAGGCCGCCGAGCGGCTCACCCCCGAGGAGGCCGCGATCGTGGCCGACCTCGAGTCGCAGGGACTCGACGTAACGCAGTTGCGCGATCTGCTGCACGGCGCGCACGTGCTTGTCGACGAGCCTTATCTATACGAGCGCTGGCTGTTCCCGAAGGTCAGCCACCAGCGGATCTCGAGCCACCATCCCGAGGTCGACAAGAGTCAGTATCCGGACTACGGCATGCGCGGGCCACTCGTGCGGGAGAAGCTTCACGGGCGCACGGTGCACGGCACCTGGGTTCAGCTCGAGAAGACGCCAGCGACGATGACGGCGGGTAAGCGCAAGCTGCCGACGTGGACCGACGTCAAGCACCTCGCCGACTATGTCGTTTATCGCGTGAGTCGTAGCAACGTCGGCCCATGGGGCCGGTCCGGATCGACTGAGAAGCGCCCGATGTACCTGTCGCCCGACCTCGGAGCGCGAGTGCCGATCCCGGAGGCAGTCAGCGATGAGCTCACGGGCATGATCGCTGAGATCGAGGAAGACGACGACGTGACCTCGGCAACTGGTGAGATCGCCGAGCGCTTCCCACCGCCGGAGCGGGCGAGCAGCCTGCGCGAGCTCGAGTTCACGGGAAGAGCCCAAGGCCGCGGCTTGTTCGGCGGCTCCGATGTCTGGATCACCAGGACGCCATCGGACCTCGCTCGCGAGCTGCTCGGCCATGAGCACGACCGCCCAAGCTGGTCGCTCCCCGAGCTCGGCCCGACCCGACCGGCCACAATCGAGCTCGGTAACGAGCGTAACCTGGCCTACGCGGTCCGAATGTTCCCGGCGGCCGAGGCAGCTGAATGAGCGACCAAACGACCAAGGACGGGGCTCCATCGGATCTGATCACGGCCGTGGTCAACCTGGTCGGCACCGGTCCCGTCCCGCTCGGAGCCTACACGCCGGCTGAGATCGCCGCGGTCGGAGGACTAATCAACTGGCTCGAGCGCGATCCCGGCCCCGAGGCTTTGGCCGAGGCCGTCCGCTCCCTCGCCGCGCGCGATCTGATCACCACCGAAGCCGGCGACGTGCACATTGAAGTCCGCGGCGATCTCGGGATCGGTCTGGCCTTCCAGCAACGTAGCCGCGTCGTTCTCGACGCCCGCCTGACCGGAACCGAGCCCGACACTCCGTGGCGCGTCCTGCTCATGCCCCAGCCGGAGCAGATTACGCTCGAGGTCCGGATCGACGCGCTAGGGATCCACTTCTACTCGCTGCGCAAGACCACCGAGGCGCTCAGACGGCTGACCGAGCAGTTACCCAGCGGGGAGCGCGGTCCCAAGGACGCCGATCTCGACGCGGTTCTCGCCGCCAGTTCGCACACCGCGCTCGTGACCGTGACCCACTGGCAGGATGATGGTTCACGGGAGAGCACCGATCTCATACTCGCGAGCGGGGAGCATCGGCTCCACGTCTTCCTGCGCGACGCCAACGACTCTGCGCGGTTCGCTGCGCAAGCACTCGAGGGTGGTGAGGTTCGCGCGCTGATCGAACGCCTGATCGCGCACTGAACGTGAGTTCAAGGGGATGTGTGGCCCGTGGATGACACGGATGCGGGGCTGGCCGATGACGCGCCGTCGCGGCGAAGACGCGATCCTGGTCGTTGGCTGAGGATCGCGATTCTGACGGCCGGCGCCGTGATCTTGGTGGCGGTGGTGGGGGTGGTCGTGCTCGTCAGCTCGTCCGGATCGCCGAGGCCGGGAAGCTTCTACGCGTTGCCCTCGCCGCTGCCCGCGGGGCCGCCAGGGACAGTCGTCCGATCAGAGGCTTTGGCCGATCCGCCGGCCGGGGCGAAGGCATGGCGGATCCTGTATCTCTCGCGGAGCTACACGGGCCACCCGACCGCCATGAGCGGATTGTTGTTCGTTCCCACGACACCGGCGCCGGCGGGCGGCCGGAACGTCGTGGCCTTCACACACGGTACGACTGGTGTCGATTCCAGTTGCGCGCCGTCGAACATCGGCCCGTCGTACTGGCCGGCGATCGACGGGCTCACCAGGTTTCTGCAGGCCGGAGACGTCGTGGTCGCCCCCGATTATCAAGGGCTCGGCACCCCCGGCCCGCACCCCTACCTGGTCGGAGATGCCGAGGCGACCGCGACGCTCGACGAAGTCCGTGCGGCGCGTCTGTTCGCGCCCGCGCACGCGAGCAGGAGGTTAGTCGTCTGGGGCGCGTCCCAGGGCGGGCAAGCCGCCCTGTTCACCGGCCAGCAGGCGGCGACGTACGCCCCGGAGCTCAAGCTCCTCGGCGTAGCCGCGGCCGCGCCGGCGACCGACCTACGACAACTGTTCGAGGCCAACCGCGACGCGCCGTTTGGCCGGATCCTGTCCGCTTACACGATCGACACGTGGAGCCAGGTGTACCCGCAGCTGCGTCTGGATCAGGTCGTCACTCGTGCGGCGCAGCCGATCGTCAAGCGCCTGGCGAGGATCTGCGTCACCGAGAAGCAAGGGTTCCTCGCTGTCGGGGTGCTCCAGCTCGCACTGAAGCTCAGCTACATAAAGAAACTACCGTGGGAGACCGAGCCGTGGAAGGGCCTGATCGCCGAGAACACGCCGGGGGGCACGAGGATCCCGGCGCCGATCATCATCACGCAGGGGGACGCAGACCCGCTCGTGCGTCCCACGATCAACGCCATGTTCGCCATGCGCCTGTGCAGCCACGGCGAGACGGTGGACTACCGCACCTACCCTGGCGTGATGCACATCGACGCGGGGCCGAAGACCGCCGCCGACGTGGCCGCATGGATTGCCCAGCGTTTTGCCGGCGCGACGGCGCCGACGACCTGCGCAACCTCGTAGTTCAGCGTAGCGGAGCTAGCGGGATGTGAGATTGCCGACCGCGCGCGGCACGCGGATCGTGTGCGACTCTTCGTTTGCGGTCGGTTTAGGCTCGCCGTAGGTGTGCGCCAGCAATACGGCGATGGCACATGATGCGACACGCTCGAGCGCGTTGTTAGCGCGGCTGGTGGGCACAATCGGGACCCGCCCACCTAGCACGATCCCGGCGGCTTGCGAGTCGCCGAGATAACCGAGTTGCTTCACGAGCATCGCTCCGCTCTCGAGGTCGGGCACCACGAGTCCGTCGGCTTGACCAGCGACTGGCGACTCGATTCCCTTTGCGCGTGCTGCTACAGAGGAAACCGCGTCGTCGAACCCGAGTGGCCCATCGACGATCCCACCGGTGATCTGGCCACGTTCGGCCATCTTCGCCAGTGCGGCCGCCTCCAGCGTGGAGCGGAGTCCCGGATAAATCGTCTCGACGGCCGACAGCACTGCGATCTTGGGTTTCTCAATACCCAGCGCGAGGGCCAGATCAATCACGTTCTGGACGATGGCGCGCTTCGCGCCGAGATCGGGCTGCACGGCGGTAGCCGCGTCCGTGATGAGCAGCGGCCGGGAATAGCCCGGCACATCCATCACAAATACATGGCTCATTCGCCTGTCGGTCATCAGTCCGGTTCCCCGCGCCACCGCCAGTCGCATCAGTTCGCGGGTACGAAGGCGGCCCTTCATCACCGCCTCGACCTCACCGCTCCGCGCCAGCGCGAGCGCCCGTTCTGCCGCATCGTGGCCGTGGTCCGCGTGGATCAGAGACAACGAGCTGATATCGAGGTCGTGCGCTGCCGCGACCGATTTGATGCGCTTCTCGGGTCCGATCATGACGGGGACGATCAGCCCTTCCTGCGCGGCTTGCAGCGCCCCCAGCAGTCCATCGCGGTCGACGGGGTGCACGACAGCCATTCGGACTGGTCCGAGCGGCCGGGCCTTCTCGATCAGCTGCCGCAATAGCACACCGTGCTCACGGAGATGTACCTCAGGCAATGAGACCCGCGGCCGGCGAACCTTGGAAATCGGTGCGATGACCTTCGCCACACCCTCGATCACGGTCTCACCGCGCTGATTTACGCAACGACAGTCGAGCGAGATCCTGTGACGCTCGGCATCCTTCGCTGTCGCGGTGACAGAAACCGTAACCGTGTCACCGATCTTCACCGGCCGCCGAAAGCTGAGCGTCTGCTCGAGATAGATCGTCCCAGGCCCCGGCAGCTTGGTACCGAGCAGCGTCGAGATCAGCGCCCCACCCCACATCCCGTGAGCCACGATCTCGTGAAATACATCGCTGTGCGCATACTCCTCGTCAAGGTGCGCAGGGTTCACGTCACCCGACATGACCGCGAAGAGCTCGATGTCGGGCCGGCTCAGGACACGCGTCAGTGTCGCCGACTCGCCGATCTCGATCTCGTCGAAGGTACGGTTCTCGATGAACACGAGGGGCTGCACCATGGCCGTGTCCACCCGCTCAGTATGAGCACACTCCGCCGAACGGCCATCGTCGCTTATCCGAAGCAGACCGCGGAGAAATACGGACGTCTCCGTGCCGTGTTGCGCACGTCCCGAAAAGCGTGGCGGTCGCGCACGGACGCGGATGATCGGCCCGATTCCCACAGAGGAGGGCATGGCGGGCGGGTCGCAAGATTGCTCCTCCTGTGCGCCGGACCGACCGACGGACGATGCTGGCGCGACCCTGTGCTGCGCGAGTGGCTGGCGGCCGATGGGGCCGGGATCAACGCCGGTTCATCCGCGAGGCGGCGGCGCACGGCAAGCTGCTCGTCCTGGCGGTGCTCGGCGATGCCGCAGAGCAGGCACGCCGACGCTGGCCCCGAGAATTTCGGCGACAAGGTCGTGATCGATGCCACGAACCGCTCGATTTCTCCGGGGGCTTTCCGCCCCAGCTCAGCGTCAACGCGTTCAACGGGCCGCGTAAGCCGTGAGCCCATTCGGGCGGCCTCCCACTCCGTCAAGCGAACAGCCCATGTCCCAATCGAGCGAGTGTTCGATGCCGTTGTCGCCGAGGACGTGCTGCCGACTGTCGGGCACCACTGGAGGCCGGTGGAGGCGCACTAGACCCGGGACTAGATGGAGCGGTGCGTCACGCTCTGCGTGCGGCTCGCACTTGACAGCGGCTCGGTCAGCCGGTAATTCCCTTGCTACACGTGACTGGGGCACTTTACGGACTAGCGAGGTTCTGCGTGCGGCGACGGCTGCTCGTGGTGGGCATTTGGTTCGTCGTGGCGGTCGCGCTGGTCGCCGTCTCGCATCGGCTCGGCGACAACACGAACGACAACCTGTCGCTGCCGGGGACCGATAGCCAGATGGCTACCGACGTCCTCAAGAAGTCGTTCCCGGATCAGGCGAACGGCACGAGCCCAATCGTCCTGCACGCGCACAGCGGGCAGCTGACGGATTCCAAGTACGCGAACGCCGTCAACGAGGCGGCTACTGACGTCGCCAAAGCGCCTAACGTCGCTTCTGTCGTCAACCCACTGACGCCACAGGGGGCAAACGCGCTGAGCAAGGACAAGGCGACCGGCTACCTGTCGGTGACGCTGTCGAAGAGTCCGGGCTCGCTGTCGGTCGCGCAGGCGCAGAGCATCATCGATGCCGCGGCGAAGCCCGCGGAGTCGGCGGGGCTCCAGGTGGAGACCGGCGGCCAGCTCGGCCAAAAGGTCTCAAAGCCGTCGACCGAGTCGAGCGAGCTCATCGGGATCATCGCCGCGATGGTGATCCTGACGTTCACGTTCGGGACGGTCACGGCGATGCTGCTGCCGATCATCACGGCGATCCTCGGGCTCGCGTCGACCCTGGCGATCATCCGGCTGCTCGGCCACGTCTTAACGGTGCCGACGGTTGCGCCGACGCTCGCGACGATGATCGGGCTAGGGGTGGGAATCGACTACGCGCTGTTCATCGTCACCCGGCACTTCCGCGGGCTCCGCGACGGGCTCGCCGTGGACGAGTCGATTGCGAGAGCGACCGCGACCTCGGGCGGCGCCGTGTTCTTTGCGGGCGGGACCGTCACCATCGCGCTCGTGTCGCTGGTGGTCGCGGGCATCCCACTGGTAACGACGATGGGGTTGATGGCCGCGATCGCGGTCGTATTCGCAGTCCTGGGAGCGCTTACGCTGCTGCCCGCGGTGCTCGCGGTCCTCGGGCCGCGAATCAACTCGCTGCGGGTCCGCGAGGTCCATCCGGAAGGTCAGAACAAGCGCGGCTTCTCCGGTCGCTGGGCCAACGGCGTCGCGAACAATCCGCTGATCGCCGGGCTCGTGGCGCTGGCCATCCTGATCCCGCTGATGATCCCGTTGCTCTCGCTCACTCTCGGCCAGCAGGACGTAGGGGCGCTCTCTACTTCCACCACCGCCCGCCGGGCGTATGACCTGATCTCGGAGAACTTCGGCCCCGGCGTCAACGGCCCCCTGCTGATCGCGGTCACGCTCGGTTCGCCGGCGCAGGACGGGGCCAACGACTCGCGTCTGCAGAAGCTCCAGAAGGACATCTCGTCCACCTCCGGTGTGGCCGCCGTCACGCCGGCACAAGTCGACAAGCCGGGCACGTCGGCGTACTTCAACACAATCTCCAAACACGCTCCGTCGGACAGTCAGACCACCGACCTCGTCCACCATCTGCGCTCGAGCACGATTCCGAGCGCCGAGCAGGGAACGAACATGCATGCATACGTCGGCGGCAGCACGGCCGGGTACGACGATCTGGCGAGCCGGATCTCGAGCAAGCTGCCACTGCAGATCGTGGTCGTGATTGCGCTCAGCTTCGTGCTGCTGACCCTCGCGTTCCGCACGCTCATCGTGCCCGCCCAGGCGGCCGTGATGAACCTGCTCTCGATCGCCGCTTCCTATGGAGTTCTGACGGCGATCTTCCAGTATGGGTGGCTGAGCGGGCTGATCGGGCTGAGCGGCCCGGTACCGATCGTGTCCTACGTCCCGCTCTTCATGTTCGCGATCCTGTTCGGCCTCTCCATGGACTACGAGGTGTTCCTCGTCAGCCAGATCCAGGAGCACCTCCACGCAGGCGAGGACAACAAACGCGCAGTGATCTCCGGACTGCTGACGGGCGCGCGGGTGATCACCTCGGCGGCGGCAATCATGGTATTCGTGTTCGGGAGTTTCGTGTTGAACGGCGATCCGACGATCAAGCAGTTCGGCGTCGGGCTGGCCGTCGCCGTGATCCTCGACGCGACCGTCGTCCGCTGTCTGCTCGTGCCCGCGGTAATGGTTCTGATGGGCAAGGCGAACTGGTACATGCCGGGTTGGCTCGACCGCGTCCTACCCCGGATCAGCATCGAGGGGACGGAGTTCTTCGAGGCGCGCGACCGGCTCCCGGCAGTCGACGCCGAGCCGGTGGGGGCGGGCGCCTCAGACTCCCACCGGGCGCCGTAGCTTGAACATCCAGCCCGCGCGGGCGTCATCTCTCCTGACATCGAACCCAACGAGGCGACGTGACCGGCCGAGCTCGGTGAAGCCGTGCGCCGCGAGATCCTTTTGCGATTTGAAGACCAATTCCCTTGTTGGCCCCGGTCACCAAGGCGATGGGCGGTTTCTAAGAGGGCGCGGGCGAGGGCGTCTGGGTCTTGGCGGCGATAGAAGGTTCGGCCGGTATCGGAGGACCCCGCCAGGCATCGCCGGTCGCCCGGCTGGTCGGAGCTGAGCGCAGCAATTCGGTCGCGCGTTATGCCTACGGCAGGTTCATGCCGACGGCCTCGAGATGCCCTCTGGTTCTCGCGCGATGCACGGCGTCGATGCGCTCCTCAAACTCCTCGGCGGTAAGCCTGCCCGCGAGCGAACAACTGCTCGGGATTTCGGTTGCGTCGAGTCGTGGTCGATAATCGGGGAGGTTGACGGCTCACGGACGAACCTCACATCAGCGCGGGCGCGCGCTCGGTCGACGCCTAACTGTGCTCTCGCCGGTTACGCTCGCACTGACGACCGTTCTACTGGCAGCTGCCGACTGGGGCACCAGGCTCGCGGGCGACACGGTGATCCCGGGCGGGCCGCTCGATGAGCTCGCGCATCTCCTGACCACGCTTCTGTTCTTCTGGGCCCTCGGTCCGCGAGCACGCGAGCGGTTCCTGGTGCCGGCCCTGATCGCGTCGGTGGCGATCGACTTGGATCACGTCCCCGGCCGGCTGGGGGTCGCCTGGCTCACGGCTGGGACTCCACGTCCCTACACGCACTCGCTGTTGGCGATCGCCGTCGTGCTCGCGGTCGCCTTGCTGTGGCGCCGGCGCCGCGACCTGATGCTGGGGCTCGCGATCGGACTGGCGATTCACTTCTGGCGCGACACGATGGAGGGCGACAGCGGCGTCTCGCTCCTCTGGCCGATCTCGAATCACCCGTTTCAATACCCTCACGGCGTCTACCTGGGAGCGATGGCCGTGTTGGTCCTGATCGTCGCCGCGCGCTGCGCGGTGGGGGCGACGTCAACCGACCGCGGGCGCGGGGACTGCCCGCGCGTCTCCCAATCAGCGCCGCTCGTAAGGATTCCCGAAGAGGCCTGACTCCGACGGTCTGAACCTCAAGTTCTTGCCAGCACCTGCCGATCATTCATTTGCGCGCCTGCGCACCTAGACCGAGCTGCGCGGGTCAGTGCCCCCGATTCGAGGTTCGCCTTGTACGTGATCGAGACCCTGCTATGAGTGCATTTACCAGCCATTTCGACTCTGAGGTATTTCCCTCCGACGTGGTCGATCCGGTCGAGAGTCTGACGTGCGTGGGACCCTTGATCAGCGTAGTCACTTGCGCATACACCGACCAACGTTGGGACGCCCTGGTCGATGCCGTTGCGTCAGCACAGGCACAGGATCCGGCGCCGCACGAGGTTGTGGTCGTGATCGATCACAACGACGACTTACTCGGCCGCGCGCGTCGTGAGTTGCCGCGAGTACGCGTCGTCGCCAACGAGGAGAGCCGCGGTCTCTCCGGCGCTCGCAATACGGGCGTCCGTCACATCACCGGGGACATCGTCGCATTTCTGGACGACGACGCTCGTGCCAGGCCGGGCTGGTTGCGGGAGCTCGCGCGGGCCTTCGAGGATCCAACTGTGATCGGCGCCGGCGGGGTCGCCGTCCCGGCCTGGGAGTCGCGCGCGCCATCGTGGATCCCGTCCGAATTCCTGTGGGTAGTCGGATGCACTTACCGCGGGCTGCCGGCGACGCGCACGGAGATCCGTAATCCCATCGGCGCCAACATGGCGTTCCGCCGCACAGTCTTGGACCGCGTCGGCGGATTCACGGACGGGATTGGTCGCGTCGGTCGCACTCCCCTCGGTTGCGAGGAGACCGAGTTCTCGATTCGCGCACGCGCCGCCACCGGCGGTCGCATCGTCCAGATGCCCGACGCAGAAGTCGAGCATCGCGTGAGCCCGGACCGTACGCGCTGGCGCTACTTTCGCCGGCGGTGCTGGGCGGAAGGACTGTCGAAAGCGGTTGTCGCGCGGAGCGTCGGCAGCGACGCCGCGCTCGAGCGCGAACGCTCGTACGTGATGCGGACTCTGCCGACCGGCGTTGGGCGGGGACTGGCGGAAGCGCTCCGCGGAGATCGGTTCGGAGTCGCCCGGTCCGGAGCAATCGTGGCCGGGTTGATGATCACCGCGGCCGGTTACCTGGTTGGTCTGATCAGCACGAGGCTAACCGGGCGCTCATGACGCAGCTGATTCCGATCCTCCTGTATCACAGCGTCTCGAACCGTGGGGACGACCCGTTCGCTGTCAGTACTGAGCAGTTCGTGCGTCAGGTCGGCGCGATTGTCGCGAGTGGTCGCACGGCGCTGACGATGAGCGAGATCGCCGACGGGCTGCTCGGTCTGCGGCCGCTTCCGGAGCGCTGCATGGGGATCACCTTCGATGACGGCTTCGCTGACACGGTCGACGCCGTCGAGATGCTGGAGCGTGAGGGTTTGCGCTCGACCGTCTATGTCACGACCGGGTTTGTCGGCTCACCCAACATGATCAGCGAACAGCAGCTTGAAACTTTGGCAGGCCGGAGCGACAGCGTCGAGGTAGGCGCGCATACCGTCACTCATCCCCGCCTCGACGAGCTGACTCCGTTGGCGGCCGAGGACGAGGTCCGAGCGAGCAAGACCGGGCTAGAGCGGCTAATCGGTCGGCCTGTCGACTCGTTTGCGTATCCGCACGGCGCCCACGACGCACGCGTACGGGACCTCGTGGTCCGATCCGGGTACGGGTCGGCGGCCGCGGTAAAGAACGCGATGTCGCACGGAGGTGATGACCCCTGGGCGATCGCACGCTGGACGGTGGGACACGCGATGGACGGCGACGACGTCGACCAGTTCCTCATGGGTCGGTTGGCTCCGCTGTCGTGGCAGGGTGAGCGCCTGCGCACCAAGGCATACCGAGGCGCGCGGCGCGCACGACGCAGACTTCGGCCCGAGCACGCCGCGGCAGCTACCGGGAAGCCAAGCCGAGTCCTGCCTGCGGCGCCCACCGGCCACGACGCCATGACCGCGCCTGCGCTCTTCTCGGTCGTGGTGACGACTTGTGCCGACGCAACGGCCACGGTTCGCTGCATCAAAACCATTCGCGCCCACGCTCGCGGGCCGCTGGAGGTGATAGTGGTCGAGAACCGACCGGAGGAATCGCATGTCCAGGAGGCACTCGATTCGGCGTTCGGTCGCGACGCGGTCGTGCGCTACGTCGAAGAACCCACTCCCGGCCTCTCCTGCGCGCGTAATGCGGGCCTCGTCGCAGCCAAGGGCCACATCGTGGCCTTCGTTGACGACGACGTGGTCGTTGACGACGGTTGGCTCGACGCGCTCCTGGATGCATTCGCTGCCTACCCGGAGGCCACGTGCGTAACCGGTCAGATCGAGCCGCTGGAGCTGGGCACGCGGGCCCAGTCGCTGCTCGAGCAGTACGCAACCTTCGGGAAGGGTCAGATGCGCCGCGTGTACCGGCTCGACGCACCGCCCGGCGACATTCCACTGTTTCCGTATACCGCCGGCCACTTCGGCTCCGGAGCCAATATGGCGTTCAGGCGGGAGGCGCTATTGAACCTGGGCGGGTTCGATCCGTGCCTGGGTGCGGGCACGCATGCAAGGGGTGCGGAGGATCTCGACATTTGCATCCGCCTGATCCTCCGCGGCCAGACACTTGTCTTTGAACCCGGCGCGATCGTCCGACATCGGCACCTCGACGCCATGAACCAGCTATACCGGAAGGTCTTCAGCTACGGGGTCGGGCTCGGCGCGCTGATCACCAAGCATCTGACATCGGCGCCGAACCGCCGTGGTCTGATCCGGCTCATTCCGACAGGAATTCGGTATCTGCTCAGTCCCCAGTCGCGCAAGAACGCCGCGAAAGCAACAGATTTCCCAAGGCAGCTGGATCTGGTCGAGTGGATCGGTATGGCCCTTGGTCCGATTGCCTATGCCCGC
Organism: uncultured Solirubrobacterales bacterium; assembly: GCA_963836715.1. Lineage (GTDB taxonomy): Bacteria > Actinomycetota > Thermoleophilia > Solirubrobacterales > Solirubrobacteraceae > Palsa-465. The sequence continues at coordinate 312,211 of CAWIKH010000006.1, read as the reverse complement.
AGCAAGTGGCTAGGGCCGGGCAACCGGCGAACTGAACTGGTGAGGCCAAACGCCAATGCCGAAGCTCCGGCGCCGGTGCGACCTGTCTGGAGTGGGGAACTCGAGCTGTCCAATCCGGTCGTCGAAACCGAGATCCCGCTTAGTCAAACAGAGGCCCCGTTTGAGGAGGCCCGGCTGTTGATCCGCGTACTCGGCGAGCCGTTGGGGTTTGTGCAAACGCCGCTCTCTGCGGGCAAGCTGGCCCTGCACCAGGTGCTGGCAGCGATCGAGGGGGACCTTCGCGACCGCGTCGAGCGCCAACTGGCCGAGAACTGCCTCCCGGCACTCGCAGACCTGAGAGCCAAACGGGACTGCGGTGTGACGAGGGCGGGAAGCTGGATCGAGGATTCCGACGGGTCACTGGTCACTGTCATCGTGTGCACGCGTAACCGCCCCGAAGGACTTCTCCGTTGTCTGCGCGCGAGCCAAAACTTGCGTTACCCGAACCTCGAGTTCCTCATCATCGACAACGCGCCGGCCGATGACAGCACCATGGAGCTCGTGCTCGAGCTTGCCCGCGACGACGCCCGTGTGCGTTACGTGCGCGAACCGCGACCCGGTTTGTCCGTCGCGCGCAATCGCGGGCTGCGCGAGGCTCGGGGTGAGTTCATTGCCTACACCGACGACGACGTGCGCGTCGACCCGCTCTGGGTCGATGCGATGATGCGGGGGTTTCGCCGCCGGGCAGACGTCGGCTGTGTCACTGGACTCGTGGCGAGTTCATCACTCGAGCGATCAGCTGAGCAGTACTTCGACGCCCGGGTTGGATGGTCGTCCAGCTGTGAGCATCGGCTGTTCGACGCGAGGCCCTCGGGAGCGGATTCACGGCTCCATCCTTATGCACCAGGCGTGTTCGGGACAGGCGCAAACGTCGCTTTTCGGCGCGATGCGATCCAGGCCATCGGTGGCTTTGACGAAAGCCTCGGCGCCGGATCGCCCACATGCGGAGGCGAAGACCTTGACGCGTTTGTGCGCGTGCTGCGGTCTGGGCGTGCCCTCACCTACGAGCCTGCTGCGCTCGTTTGGCACGACCATCGTGTCGACGAGGAGGACCTGCAGAAGCAGATGTATTGTTATGGCAAGGGGCTCTCGGCGTACCTGTGCAAGTTTCTCTTCGCGCGTGGATCCGGACGAGAGGTCGCTGGACGGCTGCTCGTCGGCACGTTGCACGCGGGCCGGCTGGCACAACGCTCGCGCGCGGCCGCCAATCGTTCCGGCGTTGCCCGGGGACTGCTCAATGCGGAGCTACGAGGCTTGGTCGCTGGGCCGTGGGCGTACTTCCGGGCGCGTTCGCGGCAGGATCGGACGCACGTTCGAGCGGTCGCACCATGAGCGCCCTGCTGGAGCAACACGTCGACGCAGCGGTGGCCGAGCCCTCCGCTGACGCCCCCGTCACGGCTGAAGAATCCCGGGCGTCCGAAGCACTTGGTGCGAGCCCCCCAGACGACGGTTCCGACGAAATTCAGGCGCAGACGGCCGAGACGATGAAGGGGCTGTTTGGCCGCGACTCCCTCTACATGTTGCTGTGGGGGGTGCAGCTCGGCGTCGCCGCGCTATGCACCCCGATCATCACGCGGATGCTGGGGGTGTCTCAGTTCGGCTTCGTTGCCGCCACGCTCGCCGTGGTGCAAGTGGTCGTCGCGCTGGTCGGCTTCAGCCTCCAGTCCGCCGTCCAGCGAGTGTTTGCGACTGGGGACGGGGACCGCGACGCCCGCCGTGTGGTCACCCTCGCAGTGATTCTCGCACTCGGCATGTTCGTGTTGATCTATGCTATGGGCTCGTTCTGGTCTCCGGCACTCGGGCTCGGACGCTACGGCCCTACGCTGGAATACGGCGTGGCGTGGGCAGCGCTCTGGGCCGTTACGAATTCTGCGCTGGGCCTCATTCGCAGTCGTGACCGGCTACTTGCTTTCGGGCTGGTCACGTTGCTTCAGTCGGTTGTGGCCGAGGTGCTCAGCTTGTCGATGGTCGTGCTCGTGCACCGCACGGCGTCTGAGTACGTGGCTGGTCACTTGATTGCGCAGGGGGCGGCCGTCGCAGTCGCGTTGACAGTAGCTCGGCCAATGCTGTTCCGTCGCCGTGATCTGCCGATGCTCGTCGGAGCGCTTGGCTATTCGGCGGGCCTCGTCCCCGCCGCGCTGGCGGCATTCGTCCTCGACACATCGGACAGGCTCATAGTAAGGGCCGATTTGGGACCGGCTGCCGTCGCGCGCTATGCCGTTGCCTACAACGTTGCCAACCTAACGATGGTTCTGCTCTATGTGCTCAATACGGCGTGGATGCCCCGCGTATTCGCGCTCGTCGATTCTAGACTCCGGACATCCGTCCTCGCCGAGTCGAGGGACTTTCTCTACGCGCTGCTGATTCCGATCGTCGTCGGGTTGTGCGCGGCCTCTCCGATCATTCTGAGCATCTGGGTCCCCGCCAGCTATCGACCCGGCGGCTTGCTATTGATCGTCGCGATCGTGGCCGTCACCGCTTTTCCCTTCGCCGGAATGGGGGCCGCGATGAGGGTGCTGTTGTTTTCGGGTAACACGTTGGCAGTGGGTGTGTCGACGGTCACCGCGGCCGTGGCGAACATCGGGCTGAACGTGTACCTCGTGCCGAAACTGGGGATCCCTGGCGCGGGCCTCGCGACGCTGTGCAGCTACGGCCTGCTGTTCGGACTGCTCGGGCTTCGTTCGCGACGAATCTTGCGGCTTCCGCGGCCACCAGCTGCGCTCATTGCGAAGATTCTCGGCGCGGTGGCGATCAGTCTCGTCTCCACCCAGCTGCCGACTACCCCGACGATGCTGGCGAGCAGGATGCTCGTCGCGGTTGGCTGCGTGGTCGTCGTCGTCGCCATGCTCACGAACGTGCTCGCACCCCGCCACGCACTGGCCGGTCGCATCGCCGCCGTCTTTCACTCGCCTGACCTTGCGGTGACCACCTGATGGACGAGGCCCCGGTCATGACTCGCGCCAATACACCGATGACCGACGGCTACCTGCCGCTTGCCGCGTTTCGGCACCTTGAGCCAACGGCGATCGGGCTGGTCGACCTGAACTTGCCGCCGCAGTTCGCCCACGCTGCGGGCGCGCCCACCACAGACGCGCACCGCGACGCCTTGGCGCTTGTCCGCCTGCATGGTGACCCACTCGGCGTGGTGCATTGGGAGTGCGCGCCAGTCGGTCGGCAGGACAAGGGCCTCGCTGATGCGATCTGGGCTCAGATCGGGCCAGCGATCGTCGAGCATGTGACTAACCACGGGTGCGCCTGTGTTCCCGAGAGTGCGGCAGCCCTAGTCGCGGGAATCCCCGCTGAGGATGGTGGCTGCAACGCTGGAGTCACCAATCATCCCGAGGGCTCAGTCGCTGTGATCATCTCGACCACTGGACGGGTCGATGTTCTCGAGCGATGTCTGCGATCACTCGCGGCTATCGACCGAGACGATATCGACGTGATCATCGTCGACAACCGTCCGGAGACCGGCGAGACCCTCGCTCTGGTGTCCAGGATGGCGCTGGGTGATCCCCGCATCCGGTATGTTCCTGAGCCGAGGAGGGGCCTTTCTGTGGCCCGCAACCGTGGACTTGCGGAGGCTTCCGAGGCCGAGTATGTGGCATTCACCGACGACGACGCCGTCGTTGACCCAGACTGGCTGTTTTGGCTGCTGGCGCCGTTCGCTGAGAAATCGGTGACTGCGACCACCGGGATGGTCCTGCCGCTCGAATTGGAGACGACCGCGCAAAAGCGTTTTGAACAATACGCAGGCTTCTCCAAGGGGACGGAACGACGTCGCTACGACCTGACGGCAGAGCGCGACGACGATCGGCTCCTATATCCGTACTGGGGCGGCATGTTCGGTTCCGGCAACAGCATGGCGTTCAGGCGACGTGCTCTGGTTCTCGCCGGAGGTTTCGATCCAACTCTCGGCGCAGGGAGCCCGACCGGCGGAGGCGAAGATATCGCGGCTTTCAGCGATGCGATCCTGCGCGGCGACCGGCTCGTCTACGAGCCCCGCTCACTGTGCTGGCACGAGCACCGGCGCGACGACGAGGCGCTCCGTGGCCAGCTGTTCAACTACGGCGCTGGGTTCACCGCGGCTCTCTGTAGGGCGGCGACCAAGGATCCACGCTTTCTGCGCTCGGCTGCCAAGTCGATTCCGACCATCGTCAAGCTGCTCTACCTCAGAGCGCGGGCCGGCTCCGAGGAATCCGCCGGTCGGCTACCAAGAGATCTGTCAAGGCTGGAGTACACGGGGATGCTGCGCGGGCCGCTGCTGTATGCGAAGAGCATCCGCCGAGTCTCGCGGCTGGGACTTAGCGATCAACTGGAAGTGCAGGGGCACAGATTGGGTACCCCGTGCGCGGATTCGCAGACCTCAAGATCGTCAAAACAGACTCAGACGAGCCGGCTCGGTTGATGGGTAATGTGCTAGGTATCCACGGAGTCCTTGCAGCCGACGTTGCCCTTGCCCGGCGCCAACGGGAGGGCCGCATATCGCCCTACGTCTTCCCAAGCTTGTTCGCCGTGGTCATGTACCGGCTAGCGCATGCACTCGGGAGGCATCGTGCCACTGCACCGGCCCGTGCCGTCATGATCGTCGCCCAGATGCTCACTGGGGCCGAGATCGACTGGCGTGCACAGATCGGCCCCGGGTTCTTTCTTGAGCATCCCGCCGGGGTCGTTGTCGGCGATGGCGTGGTGGCTGGCCGCAACCTGGTGTTAGGCGCCGCTGCGCTGCTGGGCGCCAACAGCTTCTATGAATCGCGTACGCGCCCAAACGTCGGCTTTCCCACCCTCGGTGACGATGTCTTCGTTTTTGCCAAGGCCTCGATCATTGGTCCCGTCGAGGTAGGCGATCGTGCGGTGATCGGAGCTCACGCGCTCGTCCTCGACGACGTGCCCGCGGACGCCGTAGCCCGCGGTGTGCCCGCGCGAAGCTATGTCAAGGGGCAGCAGGTCGCTAAGGCCTCGACTTAGTGCCAGTCGGCGGGGAATGGCGCCGGACGTGGCCGGTGATGCGGCCGGCGGCGTGCAGGATGCGGTAGCGCAGCCGTTTGGGTTCGATCTGGTCGGTGATGAAGCACTGGAAGCGGTGACCGTCCTGGTCGATCAACGACAGCTGCGCAGCGGGCGTGCGGCTGCTCGGGCCAGCAGATCAACCGCGTGCCGTCGCGCCAGTCCTCGGGGTTGACCTTGGGGGCCAGCTCGGTGGGGCGAGAACTCGCTCGAGATCTCCGCCGCACGTTCGGATCCGCCCCGGAGGCCGGTCGGTCCGCCTCAACCTCGAGTGCTACGACAAGAGGGCCTGGAACGTTCACCCGAATGTGAGCTCTCGAGGGGTCCAGAAGCCCCGGCGCGCCGCGCCAGGCCATCGCTGAAGCGCATCCGGCAGTTTTCTTCCGCGACCACCCATCACTAGTGCTGCCAAACCCTTACGTAGTCTACGGACATTTTCGACGGAACCTGCACCGTTCCCCAATTGTTCGTCAGAGCGTAATCGAGGATAAGGTACATCGGAGCACTCGTCACGCTTGCGGTCACCCGCCCAACGCTAACGCCATCGTAGTAATAAGTAATCGAGCCAGCCTTCCAATCGGCACCGAACGTGTGCCAACCAGAGTAGTTGCCGGCGGGCCCGCCTCCAACTTGCTGCGGATCAGCGGCCGTTCCGTAATGGAAGTGCCAGTAGACCGGACCGCCGAGTCCCTCCATGACGTCATTCTCGCCCGTGACCGGCCAATTCTGACCGTCCGCCCAGAAGGCGGGCCAGTTTGCGACGCCGCCGAATCCATTGCCGGGCAGATCTATCCGCGCCTCCAAGAAGCCATAGGTGAACTGGAAATGGCCGTTGGTATTCAGCAGATCAGACGCATATTCGTAGCCGGCGCAGTTCTGTTTGACGGCAGTGATCTTCAACGCGCCGCCACCCACGGCTGACTGCTTGGGGTTGTAACATTCGATCTCAGAGCTCGGGTTGACGGGAGCCGTCAAGGACGTGTTTGTGGCACCGAACCAGTTGAGGTTCCAGTTGGCTTGGCTCACTGACGAGCCATTGAACTCGTCATCGAACTTTAGCTTCCAGCTGCCAGGATCGCCTATCGGCTGGGGTGTGCTTGCCAGTCCAACGGGGGTGACTAGCAACAACATCGGCAGTACTGCAAACGGTACGACCATGATCCGCTTACGCATGCTCAGTCCTTTGGCTCGGCCTATACCTCGGCAGCTTGCACGTGGCCTTGGCGGCACGTTTGCGGCCGTGAGCGCAATGTCGGCGCTGGACTGGCTTCGCAGTTGCTCGGCACCGTGCCCTCAATGACCCATCTCGATTCGGTTGTCTTGTGCGTAGTAATACCGTCTGGCGGGGTGGCGTGTCAACCTAGCCGCGATCGTCAGTAGGGCCCGCGTCGCGGAGCAACGAGGCATCTGGAAACGTCTGGCTGAGCGGGGAGGATCCGAGTTGCGGGTTCGTTGATCCCGCGCTCCGGAGGTTCACCGTGAACGTGATGGGAAGTTGGAGTGTGAGAGCCGTAAAGATTCGGGCGGGCGGCACGGGCCCGGTGTTGTCCGATCTGCGGTGATGCTCGCTGACGGTGGCCGGTCCGTCTCGGAGCTGGCGTGTTAGCCGGTCAGGAGTCGCTGTTCGGAGAAGTCGCTCGGCGTCCACGGCGCGGCGGGTGGTCCAGTCTGTCGAAAGTCGGAGCCGACGGGAATCCGGGCCGGCACGGCAACTGCTCGCGCCAGCCTGGGCAGCGGCCGCGTCGCCTGAGCGGGTGATCGTCGACTTCGACGCGCCCTGGATCGTGGTGCATTCGGATGAACGAGCGGGCGGCCGGGCCTTACAACGGCGGGTTCCGGTTCAAGCCGCTGATCGCGAGCTGCGGGCGAGAGATCCTGGCCGGGATCCTGAGGCCCGGAAACGCCGGCGCGAACAACGCTGAGGACCAACTCGCCCTGCTGGGTTTGGCGCTGGAGAAGCTGCTTCAGGAGGCGTTGGGTAGGGAGAGATCTTGGCGCGTCCCGGATTCCGTGCGCGCGGTGACGATCCCGCCGACGCGTGCCGCGAGTGCGACATCCGCCTTCCGCTCACCGAACGGGTCCGCCGTGAGCTTCTGGAAGCTGCTGGAGGTGCTTGACGGCCGGCGATCGATCAGGACGGCCTGCCCAGTGGCGGGGCGTGGGTGACCGAGCTGGCCGGCAAGGTCAACGTCGAGGAATGGCGCGAGGGCACGCGGTTGATCTGCTGGGCCGAGCAGCCGCACGCCCGCTGCGCAGCCGTCGTTGATCGACCAGGACCGTCACGGCTTCCAGTGCTTCATCACCGACCAGACCGAACCCAAACGGCTGCGTACCGGATCCTTCACGCCGTCGGCCGGATCACCGGCCACGTCCGGCGCCATTCCCCGCCGTCTGGCACTGGCCTAAGGCGTTCATCCACGCATTCAAGTGCCTCCGAGGACTCCGCGCACCGGGCTGAACAAGTCGGGCCGCGGCCACGACGACGATCGAGGACCAACCCCATCATGGCTGCCCGCAAAGAAACCGGCGCGGCACACCAGCCAGTCGGCTCCCGACCACGACCACCTCCCCCGACGATCCGACGCCATGGCGACACCCGGCTCGCCAATCCTACCCCGACCGGCGCAACCGTTACTGACGAATCGAGCCTAAGGCCTCGACCGCGGCGCACCTCCCTCGGCAGCTGCCCCGTCGGCAGCAGTACGGAGCACCGCCTCGGTGCGGCCCGCCGTTTGCTTTAAGGTGTACCGCTCGGCGACATGAGTGACGCACTGGTCGGCCAACTCAGGGCGCTCGCTTCGCCACCGCCTGAGTGCTCTCAGGCGGTCGGCCAGGCTCTCGGCGTCCCCGCGGGGGAAAAGGAACTCCGCGAACGGGCCGTCCAAGATCTCGGGAATGCCGCCGCAATCAGATGCCACTACCGGCCGCCCGGTCGCCAAGGCTTCGATGATCACCCGGCCGAAGGGCTCCTCCCAAACGGACGGAAGGACGAGGACATCGGCCGCGTGCATCACTCCGAGCACGTCGGGCCGCATCGCGAGCCACTGACAGCCAGCCGGAGCCCGATCCTGGAGCTGCCTGAGGTAGGCCTCGGGATCTGCGTTCCGCACCGGGGAGCCCACCAGGAGCAGCCGTGCCTCCTCGGGAGAAGCATCGAGATCCCGCCAGGCGTCGAGGAGAACCTCAACGCCTTTCTCCATGTCGATCCGGCCAAGATACAAAGCTACATACGCGTCATCGGGAAGCCCCAGCGCCTGTCGACTGCGTACCCGGTCGTTCTGGGTTCCTTTGGGGTAATCGGAAAGGTCGATCCCGTTGGGAATCGTCTCAATGCGCTCAGGGTCGAGACCGTGCCGGGCCCATGTCGTCCGCATGAACTCCGATGCGACGACAAACTGGCGGACCTGTCTGCCGAGAACCGAGATTGACGCTGACCTGAACGGGGCGAATTCATGTAGATAGCAAACGATGGGGACGCGCGAGATCGTCTTTACAGCCGCAGCCCACCCGAGCTCGGCGAAGTTGTTCACATACAACACGTCAGGCCGCGTTCGCACCGCGGACCAGACACCCGGGACGATCCGCCGAAGGTCCTCGAGCGGCGAGCCACCATAACGGATCGATGGTCCTTCCATTACCGACTCGCAGAACGAGGCAAACTCTCCGTGAAGCTCGCCGTCCGTTGTGTACCAAAGGTCCACGCGAAAACCGCGCCGAGCCAATTCCCGAGTTAGCTGCAATACGTGCAGCTCTACCCCTCCGATCGCTGCCAGCTGCGGGAGGTAAGTCAGTAGCCGCATCCGCTCAATTCGTCTGCGCAGATCGATGCGAGCATTTCGAGGTCCAACTATAGCCCTGCGCCGAAACAGGTAGCGCATCTTCAGTGGCCACTTGGCGGACGACTGGCCGATTCGCCTCCCAGTCGCTCGTGGCTACTGATACACCCGCACCCAGTCAACCAGGAGCGTCGCGGGAAACAACGTCGAGCCGTTCGGCGGCCCGCCCCAGCTACCGCCGACCGCGAGGTTGAGCACGAGGTGGAACCGACGGTTGTAAACCCAATTCGCGCCGGGAGAAAGATCCTTGGGAGTCACGGTGCCGTAGGGAACACCGTCGAGAAGCCATGTGATCGAGTTCCGACTCCATCTGATCGCGTAGGTGTGGAAGGCAGAGGCGAGCGACCGCGGCGACGTAATCGCGCGCCCGACGGTGTAATGCGAAGTGCCGCCGCTCGGGCCGTTGATGAACCCGTGCGCCACCGAGGGGTTCAGGCCGAGCGCCTCGAGCACATCAACCTCCCCACACGCAGGCCACCCCACCCTGTTGACGTCGTCGCCGAGCATCCAGAACGCGGGCCACAACCCCGCGCCTGCCGGGATCTTCATGCGGGCTTCGATCAGGCCGTGGTTTGCCGAGAACAGCCCTTGCGTTTCGACCCTAGCTGAGGTGTAGTTCCGGGTCCGTCCGTCGGGCCCCGTTTCCGTCTGCCGGCGCGCGACAATTGCAAGGTGGCCGTGGCCATCGTCCGACGCGTTTGCCGGGCTGTTCGTGTAGGTCTCAAGCTCGTTGTTGGTGTAGCCCCAGGCACCGACGTCAGGGATCCACTTTGACGCGGCCGGTGGTGTACCGGCCGGACCGTTGAATTCGTCTGACCAGACGAGCTTTGTGTACCGGGGGAGGGCTGACCTCGCTGACTTCTGAGGATTACTATCGACTCGACTGAGGGCGGACGCCGACAGAGCGAACCCAACGGCTAGGAGCACGATGAGTACTGCAAAGCGTCGCATTAGCCCTCGAAAGGTCGAACCGCTGTTGCCTGGTCCAACGATCGCGACGGAGCGGCCATCACAGAGACGTCTAGACGATAGATCGTAACGTCATCATTGTGGTATATGACCGACCCCTGCAAGGCTGTCGGTAGCGCACGTACTAGGGCCGGATATTGTTTCGGCGCTCCGTAGTAATCGACGCTGGCGCTCATGCTGCGGCTGCTTACGAGGTACGCGGTCTGATGGCCGAGACCGGCGAGCCAGCGCTTGACCTGCGGAAGGTCGCCCTCATTCATCCACGACTGCCCGACCTGAGGATCAGCCGGCATGACTGCAACCTCGTAGTCCTTGTAGTCAGCGGTTTCGAGCGTCGGAAAGTTCTGCTGAGGAAGCACGACCAACGATCCGCGCGGGATGTGAGCGTATAGCCAGCGGCTTGCGGTCACCTCCGCGGGCGTGAACGCGTTAACACGGACCGGACCATAGAGTCCCTGGAGCCCCGCGAACAGTGCCGTCAGGCTCACGGCACTAATGAGCAGCCATCGACGCAGCCCACCCAGCTCGACAAGGGTGCCTGCGATCAGCACAGCGCACCACGGAGCAGAAAACAAGAAGACGCGATTGATCGCCTCCCCGCCGTAGTTCTGCGCTCCGAGGACGAGAAACGGGCTGAATGCCAGAACGGCGGGGATTACGACGCGTCCGAGTGCCCGGCGCTGGCGCAGGATCGCGACCAGTGTCGACAGCCACATGCAACTGGCTAGCACACGTACGATGAGCTGCGTCGTTGCGTCGGCCCCTGCGTGGTAAGTGCCCGTCGGGCCGGCGGCGTTCTGGATCGGGTTGCCGCCGCTGAACAGGCCGCCGAAGTCGTGAGCAATGAGCTGGTAGTGCAGCGCGAGGTATGCCCCTGCGATCGCTGCCATCAGGATCACCAGCCAGCGTGGACGAACCAAATCGAGCGCTGTGAGCACGCCAAGACTGGCGAGTGCCATGTATGGCGTGAGTTGATGTGCGGCGACGATCGCGAAGTAGATCATGACCACCAGCGTCACGGCGATGGCCCGCGTAGCTTTCGTCGTTGGGGGAGCGGGGCTTAGTCCGGCGAGCAATACCGCCCGCAAGCGTGTGAGCCGTCTAGGCGCCGTCGTTGGGCTCGCCGGAGCCTGCAGCCAACGCACGATGATCAGCACCATCGCGAGCCACAGGAGGTAGCCGAATGCCTGGGGCGAAAGATAATCCTGCCCGACCCAGGCAGCGAGCCCTTCGTAAAGCAAGACACCGAGCCAGGCGACCCGGCGATGCGTCAGCGACCGAAAGACTGCCAGCAGAAGCAGCGCGTTGGCGAGCTCAAATGCGAGCGGTGCCCAGCCGGCGAACGACAGTGCGTTGACATGAGCAAGCGAGCTAATGCCGGCGACCGCTGCGAAAAAGGCTGGCCACTGCTGATAGATGTTTGTTGGGTCAGTGACGTGGCCGTACGCTTGAAACGCCGAGATGATCCCCACGTGCTTGTAGACCCAGGCAAACTCTGGGGCGCCAAAGAGGATCGAGACCGTCGACTGAATCGCGACGACGAGGCCCACCAGGTGCAAACCGAGGAGCCATCCGCGCGGCTTGCCGCGGCGCAGCTCTAGCGCAAAACCGCCAACGAGCGTGATCAAACCGAGAACGAACCAGATGTCGGCGCTCGCGAGGAGACCGAAGTTCCCGATCTTTGACCCATCCAGCTGGCTGACGCCATAGGCCCACAAGCCCATCCCTACCAAGGGGAGAGCCAGCTGCGGTTGGATCCGTCGCGTCGCAGGCCGGTCCACCCCCAGGGAGACCGAGGGAGCGATTGCGTGCTCGTAATGTGTCATCGCTCCACCTGCCACCACAGTCGGGCGCCGCACGACGCCGCGCTGGCAATAGCCAGCAGGAGCAACGCACGCGGCTGCCAGAAGGTGGTCCAGATCATCACCGCGCTCGCGATCGCGACCACCGCCAAGCTCACAGCTAGCGTCAAGCCGGCCTGGGCGGCATTCTCGCCGGCGTCCACCCAACACATCACGGCTGCGCCCGCGGGCACACATGCGAGCACGAGCGCTCCCGCCAGGGCCGACCAATGCGACGGCGCACCGAGCACGAGAGCGACAGACAAGCCACTGCCGACGATGCCGGCGCACGCGGTCAGTTGAGTTCGCGGACTGCTCATCGGATCCTCCTTGCCGGGATGCCGGCGTACATGCCTCCGGGATCGCAGTCGGCGGTAACGACGGCGCCGGCGGCGATGACTGCGCCCGCTCCGATGCTGACGCCTGGCAAGATCATCGCTCGGGCGCAGATCCAACATCCGTCGTCGATCCGGACGCCGAGGGTTTCGGGCTCGCGGGAGATCTCGCGCCCAGTGCCGACCGGATGGGTGGAGGTCAGGATCATGACCTGCGGGCCCAGCATGCAGTCATTTCCGATCTCGATCTGTCCGGCGCCCTCGAACCAGCAGCCCGCGTTGACGAACGAAGCCGTCCCGATGCTGACGTCGGCCTCGGCGAAATAGCAATGCTCGAGCCCGTAGACGAGCGCTCCGAGCTTCACCCCGCCCAGCCGAAGCAGCGTTCGCCTGGCGACCAGCGGAAGCAACGGCGAGGTGGCGACAGGGCCGCGGAGCAGCCAGCCGAGCGCGTGGCGGACGTCGTCGGGCACCGCGTAGACGGCGGCGATGTGGCGCCGGCGTAACTGCTTGCGAGTGAGCGGCGGCACGCCCGCGCGCCCCGTCGCGTCTGGACGATTCCGTCGCCTCATAACGATCGTGTCTTCCGGCGAGGCCGCGGTTGATAGATTCGCCCGACTACGGGAGCCACTGAACTCAAGATCGGAGAATTCAGGCGCCGCGTGCATCTCGGCACTGAGGCGATCTACCGCGTCTGCGGCTGGGACGATCAGTCGGCCGAGGTCGAGGTCGTCCGTGCCCCGGGGCTCCGTGCCGGCCAGCGTTTCAACTTCGACGTAGCCGCGGTGCGCAGCATGGCTCCGGTCGCGGCGCCGTCGGACCCGCCCGGGCCTGCCCGCCAGGAAAGCTAGATCTCGCATGAGCACGGGTCTCTAGGCGGCGGCGGCCACATCGACGGGCCGCCCCGTGAGCTCGGCTAGCGAACCGCGCATCTGTCGATCGGCTTCGAGCTCGCGATATGCCGGCACCCAAGGCGGCGTCTGCCTGCGCCCAGCGAAACGCTCCGAGAGGATCGTCCGCAGCACCCGCAGCCCGTCGCGCACCGGGTGCAGCTTGCTGACCCCGTGAATCCGCTCGTGCTCGATGCTGGGCACTTCGGCGACGTTGAGACCGGCCTTGGCGACCCGGACGTTGATCAGGGTCTCGACCTCGAATCCGGCGCAGTCGACGTTGATCGTCGGTCGCACATCAGACCAAAACGCGTTGTAGCCGTAGCAGAGGTCGCTGTACCCGGTGCCGAAGAGCGCGTTCACGGTCCCGTTGAGGAACCGGTTGCCCTGCAGCCGCAGCGGCGTGATGTCGACGCTATCGCCGCCCTCCATGAAGCGAGACCCCTTGGCGAAGTCCGCCCCATCGAACAGCGCGTCGACGTAAGCGGGGATCTCTTGTGGATCCGTCGATCCGTCGGCATCGAGCATCACGATGATGTCGCCTCGGACGGCCGCGAAGCCGCAAGCCAGAGCGTTGCCCTTGCCGTTGCCGTCCTGCAGCAAGACCCGGACGGATGGGCACAACTGACGCGCGATCTCGATCGTGTCATCGGTCGAGTGCCCGTCGACGAGGATGATCTCGAACAGCTCCTCGAACGGCAGCCGCGCGAACACGTGCGGCAGGTTGGCGGCCTCGTTTAGCGTTGGGATGACGACGCTCACCCGCGCATGCGAGCGCGGCGGCCTCGTGATCTGGTGTGCGTCGGTTCGTGACTTCTCAGTTGCGTTCATGGCGCCCCCTTCTGGACGGCGTTTCCTCGCCGCGCGGCTGTCGGAGTTCGACTGGGGAACTCGGAGCCAACCGCATGGTCTCGTTGATACATTTGTCGACCCGCGGTACCGCGCGCTAAATGACCCGCTCGGGTCAAGTTCGGTAAGACCTTTCGAAGAGGCGCATTGACGTAGCGCCGCCGTGCGCGGCACACTTGGTCGCATGGAAGGGCTCGGTCCCTACGGCGACGAGATCGAAGACGCGCTCGAGCTAGTCAACGTGCCGAGCTACGTGCTTGACACCAAAGGCGTCGTCGTCTGGATCAATCCAGCCGCACGCCGGCGCGTCGGCGATGTCCGTGGCCGCCAGTTCTCGTCGATCGTGGCACCAGAGGACAAGCAGCGCTCCCTCGAGCTGTTTGCCCGCAAGGTCGTCGGTACCGAGTCCGTCACCGACGCCGAGTTCGTCGTCGTCGACCGGAACGGTGATCGGCTGACCATCGAGGTGAGTTCGGTGCCGCTTGTTCGCGGGAACCGGGTGGTTGGCGTGTTCGGCCAGGTCACGAACGAGCGCGAGACGCCGCCTCTGCCGGCACTTCCGCGCCTGACGCCGCGCCAGTCCGAGGTGTTGCGGATGCTCGAACGCGGCCGGTCGACACAGCAGATCGCTCAGGAGCTGCATCTGAGCCCAGAGACCGTGCGTAACCACGTCCGCCACGTCCTACGGGCCCTCGGCGTTCATTCGAGGCTAGAGGCCGTGACCTTGGCGCGCCGCCAGCGCCTTTTCGCGAAATGACGCACGGCGCGCCGCTGGCTATCGTGAGCTGGCGTGTCGACGCTTGTGCTGTCGGACCTTCATCTGGGATCGCGTCTGCGGCACGACGTCCTTACGCACCCCGAGCCGCTGCGCGGGCTGTGTGAGGCGCTTCAGGGGATCGAGCGGCTGGTGCTGCTCGGGGATGTTGTGGAGTTGCTCGAAGAGCGGCCGGGGCGTGCCATGGGTGTCGCCGAGCCGATCTTGCGGCTGATCGGGGGGAGGTTGGGGGTCGGCCGGGAGGTGATCTTCGTGCCCGGGAACCACGATCGTGCGTTGGTCGCCGGCTGGATTCGGCGCGTCGGCGCGGGTCTCGCTGTTGACAGTCGTGTTCCTGTTGACGCGACGCCGGAGTTGGCGCGCGTCGTCTCGTGGCTGGCGCCGGCGCGCGTCCGGGTGCATTACCCGGGCGTGTGGCTCGCTCCGGGAGTGTGGGCGACGCATGGGCATTATCTCGATCGTCATCTGCTGCCCGAGGCGGCGTTCGGTGTGACGCGCGGTCTCCTCGGGCGCGTCCCGCCACCGGGTGCGGTCCCGATCGACTATGAGCTGGCGGGAGGGCCGTCGCTGACGCGCTTTGAAGCGTTTGTGATTCGGGCGCTCCCGCGCCTGTTCGCCGGAGTGGCGGAGGATGTCGCTGAGCTGATGCGGGCCTCGACGATGCCGCTGGCTCCTCGCCGGCTGTTGCGCCCCGGGATGGCGCGTTTGACCGCACGGATCCTGGGGGCGCAGATGCGCCGTGCGAGTCTGCCGGCGCTGTCCCACGTGGTCGGGCGTCTTGGCGTTGATGCGGAGTGGGTGCTGTTCGGTCATGTGCACCGGCTCGGCCCGCTCCCCGGTGACCTCGAGGCGCGCTGGCGGGGACCGCAGGGCCGGCCCCGGCTCCTCAACACCGGGTCATGGGTCTATGAGCCGCTGCTCGTCCACAATTCCACCGCGCCGCATCCGTACTGGCCGGGCGGGGCCGTGATCCTGGACGACGACCGCGCGCCGCGCGCCATCGGGCTGCTCGACACCGTCCCCGCTGGCGCGATGCACTAAGGCCAGACCGTGCCGGAACGGTTCGTCACTTCCGCATCCGCGAGTACGACACGAGGAGCCATCACGTCCCTCGGGCGGTGGCGGCTGGGAGACGGTCGCGCAGCACCGGCTTGGCGATCTTGCCAATGGGGGTCGTGGGTAGGTTGGCCTCGATGAAGACGGCGCGCGGGACCTTGAACTTTGCCAGGACGGTCTGGCAGTGCTCGATGAGCTCGTCAGGCTCGGCGGCGAGGCCGGGACGCAGGACGACGAACGCGACAGGCTCCTCACCGAACAGCGGATCCGGCCGGCCAACTACCGCTGCCTGGAGCACGGACGGATGCGTATGAAGAACGTCTTCGATCTCCTTCGGATAGATGTTCTCGCCACCGCGAATGATCATGTCTTTGAGCCGGTCGACGAGCACCAGATAGCCGTCCTCGTCAAACCGGCCGAGATCGCCGGTGTGCAGCCAACCTCCACGCAGCGCCTCAGCCGTTTCCTTGGGCTTGCCGAGATAGCCCCGCATCACGTTTGGGCCTCGCACCGTTACTTCGCCCACCTGGCCGGGCGGCAACGGTGCGTCGTCCTCGCCGACGACCCGGACCTCCTGCTCTGGCAACGGCAAGCCCACCGTCCCGGGCTTGCGCAAACCGGTCAAGGGATTTGCCGTCGTCACAACCGTCCCCTCCGATTGGCCGTATCCCTCGAGGATCGCAACCCCGTAGCGATCCTCGAACGCATGAATCGCCGCGGCGGGCATCGGCGCGGCTCCGCACACCACGCACCGCAGCGATGCGGTGTCCGGCCGGACCGCCGCCGGCAGCCCCGTCAGCATCGCGTAGATCGTCGGTACCGCGGAAAAATACGTGGGCCGGACCCGCTCCACTAGATCCCAGAACGTCTTCGGGTCGAACCTGGGGGCGATCACAGTGGAGCCGCCCGCTACGAGCGGCGAGACGACACTGACCATGATCCCGTTGACATGGAAGAGTGGCAACACCAGCAGACAACGATCGGCCGCGGTCATATCGAACCAGTCGACGATCATCGCCGCCGTCGCCATGAGGTTGGCGTGGTCGAGCATCACACCCTTCGGGCGTCCAGTCGTCCCGCCCGTGTAGATCATCAAGGCCAGCTCGTCGGTTTCCGTTCTCGGCGGCATAACGTCAGTCGCGCCGTCTCGCCGCACGAGCTCGTCGACACCGCACGCGCGCGCGGCCCCGCCCTCGACCTTCGACAACGACGAATCATCCGCCACGACGAGTCGGGCGCCCGAGTCGGTGAGCTGGTACTGCACCTCGGGTCTCGTCAGGGCAGGGTTGACCGGCGTCAGCGCCGCGCCGAGCCGCCAGGCCGCGAACATGGTCGTCACCAGCTCGACGCTGTTGGGAAGTACTACCGCCACCACATCACCACGGCCGATGCCCATCCCGGACAGCGCGCCGGACACCCGGAGTACCTCCGCGGCGAACGTCGCGTTGTCGAGCTCTCGGTCGCCGTCAGCGAGACACGGCCCTCCCGGACGTGAGGCGGCCCGTTCGTCGGGCAGCGCAGCCAGGTGCTTCACCATTTGGTTCTCCTCCTCAGTGGGACGATCGGGCTCATGGTAAGCGCCCAGCTCCGGACCTCCCATCCCGCGCGGACATCAAACGCTCCGCCGCGCTTCGTCAGGAGTACCGACAAGGCGCGCATGCGCCGCCCGGAAGCGGGCGGGGGAACTCTGGTTGGCCGCCCGCCAGCCGAAAGCCCCGCCCTGCGCCGCGCAAAGCGGCCGCCGCGTCCTACCAAACGATCGCCAACACGTTGCTTACCTTCTGTGAACGGTGTTCGTCGCCGACGACTAACTCGAGCAGATGCGGACCCGGCACATAGGCGATCGGCGGTCCGGCGAACGGCGGCAACGAAGGCGCGGCCGGACCGTGGACCCGGATCTCGCACAGGTCGCCGGGCTGGCGAGAGGCGACCGCACCGGGGATGCGGCCCCGTCGCCGACGCTGCTTCATCTCCTCCGCAGTCATTTCGAGTACGAAGATGAGTGGACGCTGCGGGAATCGCTCGTTGTCGCGATGAATCCAAATGCGCGGTCCAAGCGCGTCGTATAGCCAGAACTCGTTGCTGTCGGCCGGGTCGATCTGGCCGCGGAACCCCAGACCGAACGGGCTGGCGCCCGTGGTGATCCAGTCCGAGCGACGGTCTAGGTGCAACGGATTGGCAGCCGCTTCGGCAGCGTCGGTCAGCCACACCAGCTCCAAGAACTGCTCGGCCCACACGAGTCGGCGGTTTCGCGTCCCCTGCCCGTGGTGCGTCTGACCATCGTCCAGCAGCCACCCGTCTGCTTCAAGCCGCCGCGCGGCCTGACCGGGCTCGCGCACGATGCAGAAGACATGATCCAGCTCAAGCAAGGTCAACGACCGACGATAGAACAGCCCGCGTCCCGGCTCTCCGCGCGCCTTGGACGAGCACGAACGGCACGAGTTGCGATTGCCAAGTTCTGCATACCCTTTATGAAACCAGCAGCCGTGGCCCCCGGAGTCTTGGTGATCACACTCCCAGACGGGGTGCGAATTCGGGTCGGCTCGAATCACCGAACACTGTCCATATATCTCAATAGCTTCATCGCGGGTGGCTTCCGCTGGAACGACGATCTGACGATCGGTCATTCGGTGCCGCCTTCGGTGTTCGAACCTCGCAGCGCCGTGGGCTGGCGATAGCCTGCGCGCCAGCGCGAGCGGCACTCATGAGGTGCTTGCCCGGGACACCCTCGGCGAGAGTCAGGAGGCGCATCGGGACGACAATCACCGGAGCGTGCCGACAACGAAGCTTGTCGCGATCATCGCACTGGCTAACGGCCCGAGCTCATGGGTCGGGTAGGCTTGATTTGAGTGGGAGCAAATTGCGCGCCCGGCTCGGCGTGCCGAGGTTGACGCTGTGATGTCGCGCCCAGCCGCACGCCTCGCATCGACCGGGCTCAGCGGCGAGAACAACTTGTAGGAGGACATCATGCCTGGACTTGCCGGCCGCATCTCGACACTCACCAAGGCGAAGATCTCGCACATGCTCGATCACGCGGAGGATCCAGCGGAGACGCTTGACTACGCCTACGAGCGCCAGCTGGAGGATTTACAGAACGTCAAGAAGGGGATCGCCGATGTGGTGACGGCCAAGAAGCGGCTGCAGCTCCAGGAGCAGAACCTGCACCAGCAGGCAGACAAGCTCGACGGCCAGGCCCGGGAGGCGATGTCCGCCGAGCGGGAGGACCTTGCCCGCGCGGCGCTCGAGCGCAAGCAGATGATCGTTCAGGAGACGGGCTCGCTCGATCAGCAGGTCTCAGAGCTGGAGTCAGAACAGGAGAAACTGACGGCGGCCGAGCAGCAGCTTCAGGCCAAGATTGAGCAGTTCCGCTCCAAGAAGGAGGTCATCAAGGCGCAGTACTCGGCGGCCGAGGCGCAGGTGCATATCTCTGAGGCGGCTACCGGCGTGGGGGACGAGATGGCCGACGTCGGCGCAGCGATGCAGCGCGCGATTGACAAGACCGATCAGATGCAGGCGCGCGCGTCGGCGGTCGAGGAGCTGCAGGCCGCCGGCACGTTCGAGGACTTGACCGCGCTCGGCCCGGCGCAGGACGACGTTGACCGCCAGCTCGATGAGCTCGGCGCCAAGAGCTCGGTTGACGACGAGTTCGCGAGACTCAAGGCCGAGGTCACATCCGGCGCACACCAGTCCGCGCTCCCGGCGGGGGAGCCCGCCCCCGGAGGCGAGCCCGGGGCGGCTCCAAAGGAGCCCGGCACGTAGCGACTCCACGAAGCCGCGATTGTGCTCGACGGCGGGAATCGCGAGGTGCCGACGAGTCAGTCTGCCGTGGCCGCCGGCGTCGCAAGGCGCACGCCGTAGCTGGCGAAGACTCCGTCGCGCGTGAGCAGTTCGAGGTCGTCGCGCAGTGCGTGCGCGATCAGGACACGGTCGAACGGATCGAGGTGATGCTTTGGCAACTCCGCCGCCTCCTCAAGCAAGGCGGCGGTAAGCGCGAGCATGCGGAACTCGGCGGCGAGCACGGGGGTCAGGCCCCGGGGGGCGCGTAATCTGCCGGCCTCTCGTTTGATCGCTGCCTCCCAGACCGAGATCGGGCTGAGGCAGCGATCGACGGTTGGATCGACCAGCAGCGACCGCTCCGAGTCGGTGAGGCGCCCGGGTTCGCCGAGCGCCCACAGCGCGATGTGCGTGTCGATGAGAACGACGGTCATGCCCTACGGCTCGAACTCGGGCAGCGGCTCATCGAAATCGTCCGCGAGCTCGATCTGCCCGGCGAGAACCCCGAGCCGGACCGGCCGATGCTCCTTCACGACCGCGACCAGTCGCGCCGCCGGCGTTCCGTCGCGGGCGATGAGGACTTCTTCGCCGCGCTCCGCCGCGGCGACCAGTTCGCTCAGCCGCGTCTTGGCTTCGTGCATGTTCACCTGCATAGCTAAGATGTTAGCTAAGCGTCCCGCGGCTTCGACGACGACAGATTCACGATTGCGACGATCCCGCTGATCGCAGACAGCTCGATCAGCAGCCGCGCCATGCCCACAGGTTCCAGCCCAACGACGGATTCCGCAAAGAGCCCATCCCCTTCGCGAAGAAAGCGAACCGCCCCCCCGCGGGGGCGGGGGGCGGTTCTTTCAGGCGGCGTGGCGGCTCGGGCGCCGGCGAGGTCACGCGTCGTGCGCCGGTCGACGCGAACGAGCATCGGACGCATGGATGTCGCCGCGGTGTCGTTGCGAGATGTCGTGGATGTAGCTGGCCACGACAGCGTCAGAAATCAGTCGGACACTCGGCCGCCGGCCGGAGTGCAGCGTGGCGTGTGGCGACCGGCGACCTTCCCGGTTTGACGGTGTGCTGTGAGTGGGGAGGCGAGTGACGTGCGTCATGCGGCTTCTCTCTCGATGTCGAGGTTGATTCGGGCGCCGTCGTCGGCCGCGACGCTGTCGGCCAGTTGTAGTCCCGGGCGCTCGCGGCGGGGCCGAAGGAGCGCGAAGGCGAGGACGATGCCGGCGGTTATCGTTGCCGCGCCGACGATGAAGGCGAGGTGATAGCCGCCGATCAGGGAGCTGCTGAGGCCCTCGTGGGCGGATAGCAGCCCCTTCGTCCGGTTCGCGGCGATGGTGCTGAGGACAGCCAGGCCGAGCGCACCGCTGATCTGCTGGGAGACGTTGGTTATCCCCGAGCCGAGGCCCGAGTCAGCGGCGGGAACATCCGCCATGGCGAGGGTGAGGAGGGGCATGAACGCGCTGCCGATGCCCAGGCCGATCGCGAAGCAGGCGAAGAAGATCGTCGGGAAGAAGGTCGTGCTCGGTCCGACGGTGCTGAACAAGAGCAGCCCGACGACCCCGCTCACCATGCCCGCGGTGAGCACGCGGAGCGGCCCAAACCGAGCGACGAGCCGCGCGGTGATGCCCTGCGACAGGACCGCGACCGTGATCGTCCAGGGCAGGAAGGCCGCGCCGGTCTGGACGGCGCTGTAGTGGCGGACGTGCTCGAGATAGAGGCTGCCGAGGAAGAACGTCGAGTACATGCCGGTCACGAGGAAGCCTCTGACGAGGCTGGCCTTGATGAGCCCCGGGAGCCTCAGGATGCGCATGGGCATGATCGGGTTCTCGATGCGGGCCTCGAGCGCCACGAACGCCGCCATGAGCAGTACGGAGATGCCGCCGAAGCCAAGGACCTGCGCCGAGATCCACCCGTGGCTGGTGGCCTGAACGATCGCGTAGATGAAGCCCATCAGCGACGCGGTGACGAGGATGGAGCCGATCCAGTCGACGCCGTGCTCGAGCCCGAGTCCGCTGTCAGCCCGGATGAACGTCTGACCGAGGACGAACGTGGCCAGGCCGATTGGGAGGTTCACGAAGAAGACCCAGTGCCAGCTCAGCGCCTCGGTGAGGATCCCGCCGGCGAGGAGGCCCAGTGAGCCTCCCGCGACCGACACGAAGACGTACGCGCTCATCGCCCGAGTGCGCTCGCTCGGCATGGGGAACTCGGTGATGATGATCGCGAGGATCACCGAGGCCTGGGCCGCGGCACCGACGCCCTGCACGAAGCGGGCGGCAATGAGCGCCCCCTGGCTTGGCGCAATGCCGCACAGGAGCGACGCGGCGATGAACGTGACGAGGCCGGCGAGGAACACGCGCTTGCGGCCGGCGAGATCGCCGATCCGCCCCGCGAGCAGGAGGAGGCTCCCAAACGTGACGAGGAACGCATTAACGACCCACGTGAGGTTCGACTGGCTGAAGTGGAGGTCGCGTTGAATCGAGGGCAGCGCGACGTTCACGATCGTGACGTCGAGCACGATCATCAGCTGCGCCAAGCACACGACCATGAGCGCGGTCCAGCGACGGCTTTCCGACGGAGCAGTTTGCGAGGAGACTAGGTTCATACAGATCCCAACTTGTAGGTGGTTCCGTAGGGCGCTAAAATGGAGGCCACCTCCGAAATAAATGGAGGAGTCCTCCGGAAACTATATGGAGGTACCCTCCGTTTGTCAAGTGAATCTCAATGAGCACGACCGAAGTCAGTCCTGAGACTCTGATCGCCCGGCCCAAGCGCGCGGACGCCAGGCGCAACTATGAGAAGGTGCTCACGGCTGCTCGGGAAGCGTTTGCCGAGGGAGGGGAGTCGACCGCGCTCGAGGAGATCGCGCGCCGCGCGGGCGTCGGCATCGGCACGCTCTACCGGCACTTCCCCAATCGGCAGGCGCTGCTGGAGGCTCTCTACGTCAACGAGGTCGAGGAGGTTTGCCGCTCCGCTGCCGAACTCGGCGGCAGCGACCCATGGGAGGCGCTCAATGCATGGTTCGAGCGCCTGATGGGCTATCTCGCGACCAAGCAAGCGCTCGCCCACGAGCTGCTCAACTACCTCGAGACCGACGCCCCGTTGTTCCAGGTGTGTCGGGCGTCGCTGTACGACGCCGGCGACCCGTTGCTGAAGCGCGCCCAGGAAGCCGGGGTCGTCCGCCGGGACGTCGAGTTCCCGGAGGTAATGCAGATGGTGGTCGGCATCGCCAAGATCCCGGCCAGCGAGCCGAGTCAGGTCGCGCACATCCTTCGCATCGCCCTCGACGGTCTTCGCTACCACCCTGAGCGCTAGGCTCCCTCGGAAGGAGCCGGCCGCCCGACCTTTCTAGCTCCTTGCCAGCTCCCTGGCCTCGCGGAGAACTGCGCGTGCGAGCGGGGCAATGGCTGCTTCGACCTCGCCGGAGGGCGTGGCCCCGGCTTCAAAGTGCCGTCCTTCGACCGCGAAGACAATCACGCGCCGGGGCAGTCGGTGTAGGGCGCGTCCCAGTTCGATCGCCTCATGGAGCCCAAATCCGTGGGTGGACACCGAGCCACGCAGGCGCGCAGGCAGCGGTTCGCTGGTCACGTCGAATCGACGGATCGTCCCCGGCGGTTCGCCAGAGCGCATCGTGTCGACCAGCACGACCGCGTCTCGGCCTTGCCAGGCCTCGATCAGGTCGTTCGGCTCGCACAGCCGTTCATTCACTTCGATCCGAATCTGCGTCCCGTGTTCGCGCAGTCGTCGCACCACCCCCCAGCTGGCGCCGTCGTCGCCCCGCAGCCGGTTTCCAACGCCGATCACAAGTACGGGACGGTCAGGCACGGCGACGATGTTGTCCGGTGAGCGTCATTGCCGAAGCAGGATTGGAACGCGCGTCTCGCCCGTTCATCGGAAAACTACGCGTGTGCGCCGCCCGGGGTTGGAAAAAAACCACATGCCGCTCTGAGTCTGCTTAGGATGCCGTGTGGCGACCGACGCCGTCCGACCCGCACCGCCTCCCGGCAACACTGTGGTCATCGACCGCGTCGCCCTCGATGACCTGCTCGCCGGGATCTGTGATGGGGGATACCAGCTGGTGGGTCCGACCGTGCACGACGGCGCCATCGTCTATCGCGACGTCCGTTCAGCTGCGGACCTGCCGATCGGCTGGGGCGACGAACAGGATGGCGGCAGGTACCGCCTGCGGCGCCGCGAGGACGAGGCAGTATTCGGTTACGCCGTCGGTCCGAACTCGTGGAAGCAGTTCCTGCACCCTCCGCGGCTGCAGCTGTGGCGAGCTCGACGCGGGGAGAACGGCGAGGGCCTCGAGTTCATCGAGGAGTCGACTGAGGTACCTCGCTACGCCTTCTTCGGCGTGCGTTCATGTGAGCTGCATGCCATAGCGATTCAGGACCGGGTGTTCCTGCCGGGCGCCAACCCGGACCAGAGCTACGCCGCGCGGCGCGAGGACGTGCTGCTGATCGCGGTGAACTGTGGAGAGCCGAGCGGCACGTGCTTCTGCAGTTCGATGGGAACCGGCCCGAAGGCGAGTTCGGGCTTCGACCTGGCGCTGACCGAGGTGCTCGAGGGCGGGGCTCACCGATTCGTCGTCGAGGTCGGAACCGAGCGAGGCGCGCTGGTGCTCTCCGGCGTGCCGTACCGCCTCGCCGAAGATGTCGACGAGCGTGACGCGTCGGATGTGACCGCAGGCGCAGTGGCGAAGATGGGGCGCGAGATGCCGGAGGTCGACCTGAGGGCTCTTCTCTACGCCAACTACGAGCACCCGCGGTGGGACGACGTCGCCGAGCGATGTCTGACATGCGGCAACTGCACGATGGTGTGCCCGACCTGCTTCTGCACATCGGTTGAGGACACCGCCGACCTGGCCGGCGAGGAGGCCGAGCGCACGCGCCGTTGGGAATCCTGTTTTTCGCTCTCGTTTACCCATGTCACCGGTGGGCAGGCGCGCCACACGCCGCGCTCGCGCTATCGCCAGTGGATGACGCACAAGCTGGCGACGTGGATTGATCAGTTCGGCACATCCGGATGCGTCGGCTGTGGGCGATGCATCACTTGGTGCCCGGTCGGCATCGACATCACCGAGGAGGTCTCGGCGATCCTGTCGAACCCGGCGCCGACCGAAGAGGCCTCATAGGGGAGCGACCATGGAAAGCATCGAAGAGGAACTGGCTACGACACGGCTGTTCCGGAATCTGAGTCCGGAACACATCAAGGCAATCGCCGAACTGGGCGACGAGGTCGAGTTCGCCGACGGTCGCGCGTTGATGATCGAGGGCGACGCAGCGGACGCCTTCTTCCTGATCCGCGACGGCTTCGTCGCCCTCGAGATGCAGGCACCGACGGGAACAATCACGATCGAAACGTTGCACAACGGCGACCCCGTGGGCTGGTCTTGGCTGTTCGAGCCGTACCTTACGCATTTCGATGCCCGCTCGCGGGGGACGACCCGGGCGGTCAAATTCGACGCCGCGGCGCTGCGCCGCCGCTCTGCGGAGGACGCCCAGCTGGGCTACGAGCTCATGCGCAGCTTCACCTCGGTGATCGTCGAGCGTCTGCACGCGACCCGCCTTCAGCTACTCGACGTGTATGGCAGCGTCACCGTCAGCTGAGCCGCTCACGCCCGCTGTGGGCGCGATGACGCCGCACCCCCACCGGGTACTCAGCCGGCGTCGCGAGACTCACGACACGTGGACGGTCGCGCTCGAGCCGCTGCCCGGGCAGGAGCTGCCACTGTTCGCCCCCGGCCAGTTCGGCATGCTGTACGCCTTCGGAGTCGGCGAGATACCGATCTCGCTCAGCGGCGAAGCCACAACTCTCGACCCCCTGCGCTGCACGGTGCGCGCGGTCGGAGGGGTGAGCGGCGCGCTGTGCGAACTCGAGCCGGGTGATCTGGTCGGACTGCGGGGCCCGTTCGGCAGCCGCTGGCCGTTGGCGCAGGCGACGGCCGGCGACGTGCTGATCGTGGCCGGCGGTCTCGGACTGGCG
Organism: uncultured Solirubrobacterales bacterium; assembly: GCA_963836715.1. Classification (GTDB taxonomy): domain Bacteria; phylum Actinomycetota; class Thermoleophilia; order Solirubrobacterales; family Solirubrobacteraceae; genus Palsa-465. The sequence goes on along the minus strand of CAWIKH010000006.1, from coordinate 286,858 downwards.
CCGCTTCGCCCGGCGATCCACCACCTCCTAGCGCATCGGCACGAATATGAGCGCGTGATTATCTGCTACGGCGGCCGGTCGGCCGGTGAGCTGCTGTACGTGAGCGAGTTCGAGGAATGGCGCCGGCGCTACGACCTGGATATCGACGTGATCGTCGACATCGCGGCCTTGGATTGGCACGGGAAGGTCGGCGTGGTGACGAAGCTCGTCGAACTGGCATCATTCGACCCGGAGAACACGATCGCGATGGCGTGTGGCCCGGAGGTTATGCTGCGCTTCGTCGCGCTGACTCTGAAAGCGCGCAACCTTCCCCCCGAGCGCCTCTACATCTCGATGGAGCGCAACATGCACTGCGCAATCGCACAATGCGGTCACTGCCAGTTCGGTCCGAGGTTCATCTGCCGGGAGGGCCCGGTGGTGCGCTATGACGAGATTGAGCCGTGGCTGAAGGTGCCCGAGCTATGACAGCGCTCGCCGTCAAGCCGAAGCTGGCCGTGTGGAAGTTCTCCTCGTGTGATGGGTGTCAGCTGAGCTTGCTCAGCTGTGAAGACGAGTTGCTGGACCTTGTCGGCCAGGTCGAGATCGCCTATTTCCTCGAGGCTTCGCGAGCGGAGGTCGAGGGACCGTACGACCTGTCGCTGGTGGAGGGGTCGATCACCACCGAGCAGGACGCCGAGCGCATCCACCGGGTACGGCGAGTGTCGCGGCGGCTGGTGACGATCGGCGCGTGCGCCAACTCAGGCGGGATTCAGGCGCTGCGCAACTTCACCGACGTCGAGGACCTGGTCACCGCGGTCTACCCCTCACCCGAGTACGTGCATACGCTCGAATATTCGACACCGATCAGCGCTCACGTGCCGGTTGACTTCGAGCTACAGGGCTGTCCGGTCAACAAGTACCAGCTGCTGGAGGTGGTCCGCGCCGCGCTCGGCAACCGCAAGCCGGCCATCCCCGCCTCGAGCGTGTGCCAGGAATGCAAGCTGCGCGGCAACGTTTGCGTCATGGTTGCCCACGGCACGCCCTGCCTTGGTCCCGTGACTCATGCAGGCTGCGGAGCGATATGTCCGTCGTTCGACCGCGGTTGCTACGGGTGCTTCGGGCCGATGGAGTCGCCGAACGCCAGCTCTCTGACCACGTGGTTCCGGAAGCTGGACGTGGACGACATCGACCTCGTTCGCGTATACCGGACGTTCAACGCCGGCGCACCCGCCTTCCGACGCGAAAGTGAGCGCCATGACAGTCACGCCTGAGCGCCAGCCTCGCAGCCGTCGCATCAGCACCGCCGCGCTTGCCCGCGTCGAGGGCGAGGGCGCGATGAGCGTCCGCATCCGCGGGCGCGACGTGCTCGAGGTGCAACTGCGCATCTACGAGCCGCCGCGTTTCTTCGAGGGGATCCTGAAAGGGCGCTCCTACACCGAAGTGCCGGACATCACGGCCCGGATCTGCGGCATCTGCCCGGTCGCGTACCAGACGAGCGGGGTCCTCGCGATCGAGCAGGCATGCGGCGTCGCCGTCGACGGTCCGATCCGTGAGTTGCGTCGCCTGCTGTATTGCGGCGAGTGGATCGAGAGCCACGCCTTGCACATATACCTGCTTCACGCGCCTGACTTCCTCGGCTACGAGAGCGCGATCCACATGGCCGCCGACCATCCAGCGCTGGTCGAGCGTGGGCTGGCCACGCGCAAAGCCGGCAACAAGATCCTGATCACGCTCGGCGGCCGGGCGGAGCATCCGATCAACCCACGGACCGGCGGGTTCTATCGCGCCCCGACCCGGGACGAATTGCAGCCGCTCGTCGAGCCGCTCCAGCGCGCGCTCGAGGAGACACTCGCCACGATCGCGCTCACCGGCACGCTCACGATGCCCGAGTTCGAGCGCGACTACGAGTTCGTCGCACTTCAGGACGACGACGGGCGCTACCCGATCGACCGAGGGCGGATCGTTTCAACCAGCGGTCTCGACATTCCGGCCGAGGACTTTGACGAGCATTTTGTCGAGGAGCACGTGGCGCACTCCAACGCCCTCCACAGCCGGCTGCGCGACGGCGGCTCATACATGGTCGGGCCACTCGCGCGCTATAGCCTCGCCTTCGACACGCTGTCGCCGATGACACGTGAGGCCGCTCGCAACGCTGGACTCGGCCCGGTGTGTCGCAACCCCTTCCAGAGCATCATCGTGCGTGGCGTGGAGCTGGCGTATGCGATCGAAGAGGCGTTGCGCCTGATCGATGCCTACGAGCGGCCCGATCCCCCGGCGATCGCGCTCGAGCCGCGCGATGGCATCGGGTGCGGGGTCAGCGAGGCGCCGCGCGGAATCCTCTGGCACCGCTACGAGATCGACGCCTCCGGCGCGATCCGAAACGCGCGCATCGTTCCGCCCACGTCTCAGAATCAGCGCGCGATCGAGGAAGACCTGTACGGCTTTGTGTCCGGGCATCTGGACCTCTCCGATGACGAACTGCAGTGGCAATGCGAGCAGGCAATCCGCAACTATGACCCGTGCATTTCCTGCGCCACTCACTTCCTGAAGCTCGACGTGGAGCGGACCTAGGCGCCAAAGGCAGGGAGTCACCGCTGCAAGGGGCGTGATCGCACCCCACGCTTCGATCTGCTGCCAGTCGCGGCGATCGCGGAGCTGCGGCGGGATCTTGCGCGCCATCTTCGTGTGGATGAACCCGGCGTCCTCGGCGACCATCCCGCCGAACACGACGTGCTCATTTGCGCCGATGTCGGCGGCGACCTCGCGCCGCTCACGTCCTCAGGCTAGGTCCGCCCGGCGGCCTCGCCATCCGCGCCTACCCGGTCCACTCACGTCCTCGGGCTAGGTCCGCCCGGCGGCCTCGCCATCCGCGCCTACCCGGTCAACCGATCCGTGGTTGCCCCGACCCCCAGACCCAGCGGGTGGCTATCGTGGAAGGCACGGGTGGTCTGGGTGCGGCGGTGTTCAGAGAGTCCAAGTGCGTTGGCGAGAGACCGGATGAACGACGTGTCCCGCGGGAACAAATCGAGACGAGGTTCGACGTGACGGCGAGCGCGCCTCCGCCGCTCACCTCGCGATTCCTGGCGGCCGTCGCGATGGCGGCGGAGGTACACGGCCGCCAGCGTCGTGCGGGAACCGAGATCCCGTATCCGGCGCACCTGCTCGTCGTGACCGGTCTGGTGCTCGAGGACGGCGGCGACGAGGATCAGGCGATTGGCGCGATGCTTCACGATGCGGTCGAGGACGGTGGCGGCCGGGCGATGCTGGAGCGGATCGAGCGCGGCTTCGGGAAGCGGGTCGCCGCCATCGTCGAGGGGTGCTCGGACACGGTCGACGGTGACCCGTCGGAGCCGTGGATCGAGCGGAAGCGGCGCTACCTGAAGCACCTTCCCGATGTCAGCGAGGATGCGATCCTGCGGGTGGCGCTGGCGGACAAGGTGCACAACGCGCGGTCGATTGTGCGTGACTACCGCCAGGAGGGGCACCGCCTCTGGGAGTGGTTTACGCAGAAGACCGCGCGCGAGCAGCTGTGGTACTACGGCGCTCGGCTCGCGTTCTTCCAGGAGCGCCGGCCCGGACCGCTGACCGAGGATCTGTACCGCGCGGTCGGCGAGCTCGCCTGGTTGGTCGCCCGCGACGACGCGCAGCGGCTGCTCCCGCGGCGTCTTTGGCTCGATCCCGACCTGCACGCCGGCCAGGCACCGGATGGCTGGATCCAGGCCAGGACCGCCGCCGACGCGATCCAGCTCCTGGAGGAATTCACCGTGCAGGAGCTCTCGCTCCCCGCCGGCCCGGAGGCCGAGGCGGTGATCGACTGGCTGGTCGAGCAGGACTCGGCCAAACGCGACCCGTGGCCCGAGGAGCGGCTTGTGTTCCACGGCGAGGATGCCAGCCCGCTCCGCAACACCGGCTGAGTCGTCTGGTCATGGTTCGTGCGTTTCAGTCGGCCGTCGCGAAGACCGGTCTCCGCGCGGCGGTGATCAGCGCGTCGACGACCAGGGCCGTGGGGCCGTCGAGCGCTCCCGGTGGGCGGGCCAGGACGACGCGTCGCGTCTCCTGCGGCTCACCTCGTACCGCGAGGACTCTGATGCCTGCGGGCAGGGCATCGAGCATGATCGGGGCGATCGTCGTGATGGCGAGGCCGGCAGCGACGATCTGGAGCTTGGCGAGCCAGTCGCGCACGACATAGCGGACGTCGGGCCGCTCCGCCAGGCCTGGCCACACTCCGAGCAGCGTGTCGCCGGTGTCGGATCGGCTTGAGACCCAGACTTGTCCCTCGAGCTCGCCGACCTCGACGGCGTCGGCGTGGGCGAGCGGATGGTTCGCGGGGACGCCGATCGCCAGCTCGCGCTCCGACAGGCTGAACATCCCGTCGAAGGTCGCCCAGGTCGCGGCCGTCCGCGCAGTAGCTCACGAGCGGCGCGCCGCCGATCTCGCCGAGAACAAGCTGATCATGGCGCTCTGCCCCGGCCTGATCGACACCGACGCCTCGCGCCCCTGGTTTGAGGATATGAGCGCGGCCCAGACCCCCGCCCAAGCCGCGGCCTGGCCCGTCCGGCGCGCTCTCAGCCCGACCTTCGACCCCGCCGTCTATGGCGAGCTGGTCCAGTTCGGCAAGGTCCTCCCATGGGAGTCCGGTATTCCGGTAGCGCACACCCCAGCCGCCTGACGTCGATCGGGGACTCCCACGTCGGCGCGGGACCTGGGATGATCGTCGCTATGGCCTGGGGTGACGAGGAGCTTTCGAGCCGGGCCGCCGATTTGGCGGCTCGGTTGCCTGAGGAGCTGGCGCCGTTGGCGCGGATTGCTTTCAATTATCGGTGGGCGTGGTATCCGCGGGGGAAGGAGGTGTTCCGCGCGATCGACCCCCATCGGTGGGAGGTTTCGGGCGAGAATCCTGTGCGGTTGCTTCAGGAGGTGTCGAGTGAGGCTCTTGTGCGGGCGGCGCGTGATCCCGGTGTGATTGCTCGGGCGGCGGAGCTCGAGGACGCGTTTGCGGCTGATTTGCGGCGTCCGTCGGTGGGTCCGGTGGTGGCTGGGCGGCCGGTGGCGTTTTTGTGTGCGGAGTATGGGGTGCATCATTCGTTGCCGGTGTATTCGGGGGGGTTGGGTGCTTTGGCGGGTGATTTGGTGAAGGAGGCTTCGGATCAGGCGTTGCCGTTGGTGGCGGTTGGTTTGTTGTATCGGCAGGGGTATTTCAGGCAGCGTTTGGATGCGTCGGGCTGGCAGCAGGAGTATTGGGTTGATAATGATCCCGAGCGGTTGCCGATGGCTTTGGTGCGCGGGTCCGATGGGGAGCCGTTGGTGGTCACGGTTCCGATTCGTGGGAGCGTGGTCCGGGCGCAGATTTGGCGGGTTGCGGTTGGTCGGGTTCCGTTGTTTTTGTTGGATGCTGATGTGCCTGAGAATGGGTTGTTGGAGCGGTGGATCACGTCGCAGTTGTATGTGGGGGATCCGGTCACGCGGCTGTCGCAGTATGTGCTGTTGGGGGTGGGTGGTGTGCGGGCGCTGGGGGCGATGGGGATCGTGCCGTCGTTGGTGCATCTGAATGAGGGGCATGCGGCGTGTGCGGTGTTGGAGTTGGCGCGGGCGGAGGTCGCGCGGGGGGCGACGGTCGAGGATGCGTTGGCGGCGGCTCGGGAGCGGACGGTGTTCACGACGCATACGCCGGTGGGGGCGGGTAACGAGACGTATTCGGGGGAGGATGTGGTCGCGACGCTTGGGGGGGTGATCGCGGAGTTGGGGGCTGATCCTGAGGTGATTGTGCGGTTGGGGCGTCAGCATCCCCCGGATCGCGCGGAGCCGTTCGGGATGACGCAGTTCAGTTTGCGGATGAGCCGGTCGGCGAATGCGGTGAGTCGCCGGCATGGGGGGGTGGCGCGGGAGATGTGGTGGGGGTTGTGGCCCGAGCGGGCGGTGGAGGGGGTCCCGATCACGCATGTCACTAATGGGGTGCATCTGGCGACGTGGGTGGGGCCGGCGATGCATCGTCTGCTGGATCGTCATCTGGGTGATGAGTGGTGGCGCCGCGCGCGGGAGGTCGCGATGTGGGACGCGCTCGATGGTGTCTCGGACGCGGAGTTGTGGGCGGCTCGGTGTGAGCAGCGCGCTGAGTTGGTGGCGTTCGTGAAGGAGCGCAGCGGGATCGACCGGCTGGCGGAGCGTCAGCCGCGCCCGATGATCGAGTCGGCCGCGCGCGTGTTCGACGCGGATGTGTTGACGGTCGGGTTCGCGCGGCGTAACGCGACGTATAAGCGACTCGGGCTGTTGGTGCATGATCCGGGGCGGGCGCTCGGGCTGTTGTCCGGGCCTGAGCCGATCCAGCTTGTGCTGGCGGGGAAGGCGCATCCGAGCGATGAGGAGGCCAAGCGGGTTGTGCAGGATCTGTATCGGATGAAGGATGTTCCGCACGCGGCGGAGCGCGTGGTGTATCTGCACGAGTACGACCTGGCGCTCGCGAAGATGCTGGTGCGGGGGTGTGATCTTTGGTTGAACCTGCCGCGGCCGCCGTTGGAGGCGAGCGGCACGAGCGGGATGAAGGCGGTCATCAATGGTGGTCTGAACCTGAGCGTGCTCGATGGGTGGTGGGCGGAGGCGTATGACGGAACGAACGGGTGGGCGCTCCCGGGTGACCCCCAGCCCGATTCCTGGACGCAGGACGCGCGTGATGCCGGGACGCTGTACCGGCTGCTCGAGCAGGAGATCGTGCCGGCGTTCTACGACCGCGACGCCGAGGGGCTCCCACGAGCCTGGCTGGCCCGTGTGCGCGCGTCGCTGCGGACGCTCGCTCCCGCGTTCGGGGCGGGACGGATGCTCGAGGACTACATCGAGCGGATCTACACGCCGCACAGCCACTGACGTACGCCGGTACCGCGCGATGCGTCTGCCGGCGAGCCCGACGATCTACGAAATCAACACCGCCGCATGGTTGCAGCGGCTCGGCGGTAAGTACGGGCGCCCGCTCGGGCTGGGCGACGTGCCGGCATCCGAGTGGGATGCGCTGGCCGCGCTGCCAGTCGACGCGGTGTGGCTGATGGGCGTCTGGCAGCGGAGTCCGATCGGACGCACGATCGCTGTAGGCGTGCCGCAACTGCTCGACGCGTACCGGGCTGCGCTACCGGACCTGCACGATGACGATGTGCTTGGCTCGCCCTACTGCGTGCGCGACTACGTGGTGGACGAGCGCTTCGGCGGACCGGGCGGGCTGGCGGCAGCACGTCATCAACTCGCGGACCGAAACCTCGCGCTGATCCTCGATTACGTCCCTAACCATGTTGCGGCGGACCATCCTTGGGTCACGTACCGCCGGGAGTGTTTCCTGACCGGCAGTGCGGCGGAGCTCGCGGCACATCCCAAGGATTTCATGGAGAGCGCCGGCGCAGTGTTCGCGAAGGGGCGTGACCCATATTTCGAGCCTTGGCAGGACGTGCTGCAGCTGAACGCGTTCTCGCCGGCGCTACGCGAAGCAGCCGCCCAGACGGTGACCGCGATTGCGGATCAGTGCAATGGGGTGCGCTGCGACATGGCGATGCTGATGACCAACGAGGTGTTCGCGCGGACATGGGGTGAGCGGGCCGGCCCCGCCCCGGACACCGATTTCTGGCCGACCCTGATCGCTCACTGCAGGCAGGCGTATCCGGACTTTCTGTTCATGGCCGAGGTGTACTGGGACATGGAGTGGACGCTGCAACAGCAGGGCTTTGACCTTTGCTACGACAAGCGGCTGTACGACCGGCTCGCGCACGATTCCCCCGAGTCCGTGCGGGGCCACCTCCGGGCCGACGCGTCCTACCAGCAGCGTCTGATCCGATTCATCGAGAACCATGACGAAGACCGCGCATCCGCCACGTTCGGTCCTGCGCAGGGGCGCGCGGCCGCGGTCGTGATGTCCACGCTTCAAGGCGCGCGCCTCTACCACGACGGCCAATTCGAAGGAGCGCTCATACATCTCCCGATACAGCTCGGACGGGGGCCGGACAACCCACTCGACTCCGACCTGCTCGCGTTCTACACCCGGCTCCTGCGGGCCATATCCGATGCCCGGATCGGCACCGGCGACTGGAGCCTGTGCGACTGCACGGCCGGGTCCGACGACTCATACCAACAGCTCGTCGCGTGGTGCTGGTCGCGTCCAGAGGCGCGCCATCTCATCGTGGTCAACCTCTCGCCCGCCCGAGCCGAGGGCCGGGTGTGGCTTCCCTGGCACGATCTCGCCGGACGGACCTGGCGGCTCACCGACAGGCTCAGCGACGACTCCTTCATCCGCTCCGGCGACGACCTGACCCGCAATGGCGTTATCGTCGCACTCGAGAGCTGGGAGTCGCGCTTTCTGGCAGTTGACAGCTAGCAGCGTCTCACGCCGCCGCGCTTTGAAGCGTTTGTGATTCGGGCGGTCCGCCGCCGCGTCGCTTTCCGTCCCGACCGAGGGTGTCGACGACGTCAGGCGGCGCGCAACATAGTCTTTTCCGACGCGCGCGTGGTGGCGGCGAGGTACTGGTTGAGCTGCTCAGGGCGCTCACGCTGAGGATGGTGTCCCATGCTCTCCCACACGGTCAGTTTCGCCTGGGGCAGGGCCTCGCGCAGGCGGGCGGCGTGTGACATGGGCATCAGGATGTCGCTGGCGCCCCACAGCACCGACACCGGTCCGTCGTAGCTCACCTCGCGATGCACGAACCCGTCCGGGTCCCGCGCTGCGGCGACCACTGCCTCATTGGCGGCGATCGCTCCCGGCGCGGCGCTGAAGGCCCGGCGGATGACGCGGCCGAGCATCTGGCGCTCGGGCGGGCGCCCGTGGGAAACGACCGCCATATAGATGCCGGCGGCACTCAGAGGATTTGACAGCGCCAACGGGACGCCGAGTCGGACGAGGCGACCGACTGGGTTGCCTTCAAGCAGTTCGGCGACCGGCACCGGGCCGAATCCGGCCGGTGCCAGCAAGGTCAGGTTCAGCGCTCGTTCGCGGGCTCGTTCTGAGAGCTCGGTGGCGACGGCCCCGCCGAGCGAATGGCCAACAAGCGAGAAGCTCTGCAGGCCGAGGATGTCGAGCCCACAGAGGATGTCGTCCGCATAGCTTCCGAAGCGCCTCTCCGCGGGCATTGACGAGCGCCCGAACCCAGGCAGATCAAACGCGACACACGGTCGCTTCGTGGCGGCGGCGACGTGCTTCCACCCCAGCGAGCAATCGAACAGTCCATGCAGCGCCACTATCGGCGCGCCCGTGCCCGCCCACACCCTCCCAGCGAGCACGCGCCCACCGGGGAGCTTCGCTACGACATCTTCCCCGTCGGGGTCGCGCCGCGGCGAGCCGGGCTCATCCGTTGGCGCGGATGGCGCACCCGTCGCTGGTGTGAGCCCGCTCATGCCTCGAACTTTGCGAGGCACAGCTCCGCGGCACAATCGCACCCACTACGCGCCTCGCCAGGGCAAACTACTGATGCGTGCCCGGATCGCCCTGCCGTTGGGGGCGAGAACGGCGTCGACGGTCCTGACCACGCGGCGGGCGCGGATGCCATCGGGTCCCGCAGACCTCGGAACCAGGGCGACCGCGCATCGGTAGTTTCTCCGGGCACGATTGCGGCCAGAGCCCGACGCGCGCGAGGAGCGGCGGATCGTACGGTTCGCGGCATGGACGCAAGGGTGCCCTAGGCATGTTGTCGCACCGAATGGCGCTCGAGCAGGCATGTGCTTAGCGATACCGGGACAGATAGTCGAGTTCGTCGATGAGGAGCGCTTTCTCGCGCGAGTGGACGTCTCGGGCGTCCGCCGGGTCGTGAACGTCGCGCTCGTCAGCGGGGGCGAGGGGAGCGCGCAGGAGGGCGACTGGGTGTTGATCCACGTCGGCTTCGCGATCTCGGTTGTCGACGAGGCCGAGGCACTGGCGACGCGCCGTCTCCTCGAGCAGATTGGGTCCGAGTACGAAGCGGAGCTCGAGGAGTTCGAGCGAAGCCGGATTACATGAACCGCGGCGCCGACCCTGAGCACCGCATCACGTGCGACGCGTCAGCCGTTCCGTTGCGTCTCCACGACACTCAGGATCGCGCGGATGTCGCGGTGAATGCGCATTCGCAGGTCCGAGTGAAGGTTCGGGTCGACGAGCACCGTCGTCAGCAAGTCAGGAAGCTGAATGCTGTCCGCCTCGAGCGCTTGACAACGGGGCTCGTCTCCGGATTCGCCGTGGAGATCGCGCTGGATGGCACGCAGCATCGCGCTGATCTCATGATGAAGGCGCATCCGGCGGTCCGTGTACAGATTCGAATCGACGAGCACCGCCGTGAGCAAGTCGACGAGCTCCGCGTCTTCTGCTGGGAGCGCCTGTGTTGTCGGCTCGGGAATATCCGCGCCCATGAATCAACCTCTCCACCTGTGGCCGTGCCGACAAGTTTCACGACCGTCGCGCCAGCTGCCATCGGGACTGCGGCCCGAACGATGTGCGGAAAAACCCTGATATCGGGCGCCTGGGCGTCACCTCAGCCGCGCGGGAGCCGATAGGGTCCGGTGATGAACGCCCGGCGCTGTTCGCTGTCGGTCCCCGGCTCGTCCGAGCGCATGCTGCTGAAGACGATTGAGCTCGAGGTGGACGAAGTCATCGCCGACTTGGAAGACTCGGTCGCCGCCGAATCGAAGGAACCGGCGCGGGAGCTCGTAGGCGTCGTCCTGGAGCGGGAGGAGTCGCTTGCCCCGGCGGTTGCGGTTCGCATCAATGCACTCGACGGTCCCTGGGGCGAGCGCGATGTCGTGGAGCTCGTGCTACGCGCCGGCCCACAGATCGCATCACTGATCGTCCCGAAGGTCGAGCGAGCGGAGGACATTGCGGCGGTCGCCGGCCTGCTTGACCGACTCGGCGATCAGGCGGCCGGCGTGCGCATACAGGCGCTCGTCGAGACCGCCGCAGGGTTGCTGCGCGCGGCCGAAATCGCCTGCGCGTCTCCACGGCTCGACTCGCTCATCGTCGGCTACCTTGACCTGGCTGCGTCGCTCGGACGCGCGCCGGGACTGACCGCGCCCGAGAGCTGGCTGTACGCCCAGGAGACGGTGCTGGTCGCGGCTCGCGCCTCTGGATTGCAGGCGATCGACGGTCCGTATCTCGAGATCAGGGACGAGGCGGGGTTGCGGCGACGCGCTGAGCACGTGCGCGCTCTCGGCTTCGACGGCAAGTGGGCTGTGCACCCGGCGCAGATTCCAATCATCAATGAGGTGTTCACGCCCGCGCCCGAGGAGATAGCGCGGGCGCTTTCCGTTCTAGAGGCGCTCGCACAGGCCGCGGGACGCGGCGCCGTCGAGTTCCACGGCGGGATGATCGACGAGGCGAGCCGCAAGCTCGCTCTCGAGGTCATCGCCCGCGCTCGCGCGGCGGGCATGGAGGGAGTGCCGACATGAGCAGCCTGGCGCGTCCGCGGGTGGTCGTGGGCGGACCCTGGTTCGAGGAGCTCAGCCACGGGCAGGTGTTCGACGACGCACCCGGGCTCACCCTGACGGAAGGTCATGCGGCGCTGCATCAGGCGCTCGGGGGAGACCGGCTGCGACTCGCGCTGGACACCGCGTTGTGTCGTGAGGTGACAGGCGAGAGCAGACCGCTCGTTCACCCCAACCTGGTTTGTGACGTCTCCATCGGTCAATCAACGGGTCCGTCGCAGCGCGTACGCGGCAACCTCTTCTACCGCGGCTTGGTGCTCAAGCGACCGGTGTTCATCGGCGAGACACTGCGTACCCGCACGGAGATCGTCGCCCTCAAGCAGAACCGCCGTCGCGCTGGGGGACTGGCGACCGGACTCGTCGCGATGCGAGTTCGGACGACCGACGAACAAGGCGGGCCTGTGCTCGACTACTGGCGCTGCCCGATGATTCCCCTGGGGGACACCGAGGTCGAGACGGGCTACGCCGACGACCTGGCCAACATCCCGCAGGAGCTCGATGCCGAGCAGCTGCGCCGGGCGGTGCCGACCGGCTGGCGGCTCGACCGCCTGCGCGCGGCAGTACCCGGTCCGTACTTCGACGAGCTGGCGCCGGGGCAGACGTTCCTCGTCGAAGCGGGTGAGACGGTGACCGGCGCCCCGGAGCTCGCCCGCCTGACCCTCAACGTCGCCACCGCGCACACCGACGCGTCCAGCAGCGCTCACGGTCGCCGCCTCGTCTACGGCGGCCATACGATCTCGATTGCGGCCGCCCACGCGACGCGAGCGATTCCGGCAATCGCGACGATCGTCGCTTGGCATGGCTGCGACCACCTGGGGCCGGTGTTCGAGGGAGACGTCCTCAGGACCGAGCTGACGGTCGAGAGCTCCGCCGCCGAGGGACTGGTGGGGCTGCGCGCGCGGGTCAATGCCGATCGGGCCGACGTCAAGCCCGAGCCGGTGCTCGATTGGAGCTTCGAGGCGGTGGTGGCCTAGTGGCCGCCGCCGCAAATACGCTCGCATTCGGGGGAGGCCACTAGTTGCCTGGGATCCTCGAGGGGCTGCGGGTTGTCGAGGGGTCCGCGTTCGTCGCCGCGCCGTTGGGCGGGATGACGATGGCCCAGCTCGGTGCCGACGTGATCCGCTTCGATCCGCTCGGAGGCGGGCTGGATCGTCGGCGCTGGCCGGTGACGGCCGACGGCAAGAGCCTGTTCTGGGCGGGACTGAATAAGGGCAAGCGATCGATCCAGGTCGACCTCGGCAGCGACGCCGGTCGTGAACTGGTCAGCGCGCTGATCACCGCCCCCGGCCCCGACGCGGGACTGTTCTTGACGAACTTTCCGGCACGCGGCTTTCTGGACTACGAGCGCCTCGCCGCCCGTCGTGCCGACCTGATCATGGTCAACATCGTTGGCAACTACGACGGCTCGTCGGCCGTCGATTACACGGTCAATCCGGCCACCGGCTTCCCCTGGGCAACCGGGCCACCCAATCTCGCAGAGCCGTTCAACCACCTGTTGCCGGCATGGGATGCGATCACGGGGGCGCTGGCCACGACCAGTCTGCTGGCGGCCGAACGCGCGCGCGCTCGAACCGGCGCCGGCGAGTACGTCCGGATCGCGGTCTCCGACGTCGCGTTCTGGATGGTGGGCAACCTCGGCAAGATCGCCGAGGTACAGATCAACCGCCATGAACGCGCGAAGGACGGCAACTATCTCTACGGAGCCTTCGGGCGCGACTTTGCCACCAAGGACGGCCGCCGCGTCATGATCGTGGCCTTGACCCTGCGCCAGTGGCGCAACCTCGTCGAGGCGACCGGGCTGGAGCCCGCCCTTGACGCGATCGCTCGCTTGATCGACGTCGACCTGGACGAGGAGGGCGGTCGGTTCGCCGCCCGCGAGCTGATCGGAGCCACCCTGAAGCCGTGGGTCGTGGCCCGCACGCTCGACGAAGTGCGCGACGCCTTTGATCGCCACGGCGTTTCGTGGGGGCCGTACCAGACCTTCACCGAGTTGGTGGAGGGCGATCCCCGATGTTCAACGGTCAACCCGATGTTTTCGGAGGTCGAGCAGCCAGACATCGGAACCTACCTGATGCCCGGCGCGCCGCTGGCGTTCTCGAGTGCCGGGCGGCTGGCCGCGAGGCCGGCGCCGCGCCTCGGGGAGCACACCGACGAGGTCCTCGCCGACGTGCTCGGTCTGAGCGGCGGCGAGATCGGCCGTCTCCACGACGACGGTGTCGTCGCCGGTCCGACCCCGATCGGAGCGGGCGAGGCCTGAGAGGTCCGGACGGGACTCGCGTCGGCGGCGTTTCGTCGCCTCGCTCGAACCACCAGCCAGCACGAGCCCGAGACGCGGGTGACCACGGAGCAAATGCGTGGTTTCTTGCGTCGCGCCAGGACAACCCTGGACTCAACGTCTCACTGCCTGCCGGTTCCGCCGCAGGCAGTGAGGCAGATGTCCGTGTGTGTGAAGCCGTTCGAGGGGGCGGTGGCGAGCAAGACCGACACGCCACGGCCGGCCGTCAACCACCAGCCGTTCTTCAACGGCGGCGCTAGCGTGAAACAGCGGGACTTCTGGAGACCGGCTCGCACAGGGCCAGCTCCAGTTGGCACAACGCTCGCACCGTGCCCGTTCGGCAGTCACGCACGGTGAGCCAGCCGCCCCCTGTCAGGCCGAAGTTCTCGCACCAGCCGATCTTCTCGTATAGGTGCACACCATCGGTCAGGTAGTTCATGGGCTCGAGAATCGCAAGTCGATGAAGTCTCGTCATCGTCCACCCGGACAAAGACGTCGCTCCACATGGAGCGGCGCTTCAGATCGATTAGCGGCCACGAGTCATCGAAAATCACATCGCCAAGCTGGTTATCCTTAGCCTCTTGGCTATAACGGTGACTCAGCTGACGGCGTTCCTCGCGGTCGTTCGCGGGGGCTCGGTCACGGCGGCCGCAGAGGAGCTCATGGTCACGCAGCCTTCTGTCTCGTCCGCCATCGCCGCGCTTGGTCGCGAGCTCGGGTGCGAGCTGTTCGAGCGGGCGGGCCGGGGCATCCGCCTCACCGAACCGGGGATCGCGTTCAGGCCGTACGCCGACGATGTCGTCGGGCTACTGGAACACGGGCGGCACGCGGCGCGGGAGGCGGCCGAGGTGGCCGCTCGTCGGCTGCGCATCGCCGCGGTCACGACCGCCGCCGAATCGTTCGTGCCGCCGCTGATGCGGGTGTTCGCCTCGAGCCATCCGGATGTCGAGCTCGCGCTCGACGTGGGGAACCGGGAGTACGTATTCGAGCGCGTGTCGAGCCACCTTGCGGACGTCGCCATCTCCGGCGAGCCTCCGGCCGACGAGCGCCTCGTCGCCGAGCCGCTGCTCGAGAACCGCATCGTATGCATCACCAGCGCCGACGACCCGCTCGCTGCGGCGGGACCGGTCCGCGCGGACGAGCTCGCAGACCGGGCATGGCTGCTGCGCGAGCCCGGTTCGGGGACGCGCGCGTTGGGCGAGGAGTTCCTGGGCGAGCGTGGCCTCAGCCCTGAGACCCTCACGCTCGGCTCGAACGGCGCGATCAAGCAGGCGGCGAGGGCCGGTCTCGGCGTATCGCTTCTGTCGCGAGCCGCGGCCGAGCCCGAGCTGACGGCGGGATGGCTGGGCGAGATCACGCTCAGCGACGGCCCCGCACCCCGGCTGTGGTTCGTGCTGCGGTCCAGGGTCGGTCCCGTGCCCCGGGCGGCCGCGAGCTTCATCGGGTTCGTCCGGGCCGAGACACGGGATCCCGGTTCGCTCGGCGCGGTGGGAACCGGGATCTAATCAGGGGTGCCGGTGCCGGCTTGGGCGACGCCGGATCCCGGGCGTGCAGCGTTCTCGTTCCTTGTGACGACCGCGACGCCTGCATCCGACATCACCACCCTCGGCACGACGTCGAGCACCGATTCCTGCGCGCAGAAGGCGATGTCGTCGCCGAGCCCGGCAGCCTCCAAGGCTCGGGCGTCGGCGCCGGCGGACAGGGCCTCGAGCGGATCGCGAAATGCTCTCGCCACGGCCTCGGCCACGAGCGCCGCGTCGGTGCGAGGGCCATTCAGCCTCTGGCTGATGCGGCCGGCGACGTACACATCCTCGACCGCCGCCGCACCGTTCGTGCCGGAGCAGACCACCTGCACGTCCAGCTCGGCAGCGGCCGCGTGTTCGAGAATCGTGCCGACGGTGGCGTCGAGGTTCAGCATGCAGCCGAGCACCACAGTGTTGGATAGCTCGGCGGCGGCGGCGACCGCCGGCGTGCCGTTCGTAGTGGCCAGCACGAGCTCGCTCCCGAAGGGCTTGATCGCCTCGCTCGGCGAGTTCCCCTGATCGAATCCATCCGGCTTGACGCAGGATCGCTCGCCGGCCAGGACCCGACCGGGTTTCCGCAGAGCCTCCGCACGCTCGATGCTCTCGGCACAGAGCACCCGCCGATACCCGCCGGCGAGTGCCTGTGTCACGGTCGACGTGGCGCGCAGCACATCGATCACGACCGCTATCTCGGCGGCGCGTACTTCGGCCGGATCCAGTGCAACATCGATCATGGACGCCTTCGGTCCCGCGCTCGCGGGAGCCGAGGCACGTTAACCGGCCCGTCCATTCACTTCAACAGAGAAACGCCGCGGACGGCAAATCGACGTCTATGGCTTCGAACACATAGGAGAGTCTCTATGTGCATACGAGAACTTAGAACTTTATCTCTATGCCTTGTCGGGCTTGCGCTGCCGAGGCCCGACCGAAGGGATCCGCTCAAATGATGGCGATCAGCACCACGGCGTCACCTCACCCCAAGAAGGATCGCTGGGCCTCCGGGGTCACCCCGTACGCCGAGATGGGCTACTTCGATCCTGACTACGTCCCGAAAGCGACCGACATCCTTACCGCCTTCCGCGTCACTCCGCAGCCGGGGGTCGATCCCGTGGAGGCCGCGGCCGCGTCGCCGGCGAATCGTCGACCGCCACCTGGATGCGGTGTGGACTCGACCGGCTGACCGCGCACGAGCCTGTCCGCCGTTGCGATCCCGGGCTAACCCCGGAATCACCTGCATGGCGCGACATTCGACGCGCACGGTCGGGACCGTGCCGTATCGCGCATGCCCCACATGCGTGGCACGGCACGGTCTGTCCCAGATGCGCGCGATGACGCGATTTGCAGGTCGCCACCCGCGCCCACGCGACTGCGAAAGCCGTGTGGCTCGCAGCTACTAGTCGGACGTTGTTGAAGTCGGGCCTCACGACCTCAAAAACCTTCCGACTAGTGGCCGGGGCGAGCACCGCCGCCACCAGCACCACCACCATCGCGACGACGCTGATCGAGTCCGCCTCGGCCGAGAGCGTCGCCAGGGTCCGTCGGTGATCTCCACGAACGGCACGAGCGCGATCTTCGGTCCGAGGCCGATCAGCAGGAGCAGGAAGGTATCGACCACCAGGTAGAAGTCGACTGAGGTGCGGTCCATTGGGTCGCCACCATATTCGCCTGGACGTTGCTCGTGCCTCTGCTGTTCGACAGGGGGCACAGGCCGTACGCCGCCAGCGCCCCGGCTCTCGCGTCCGGCGTCAGTCGCCCGGGAGGTTGATGCCAACTACCAGAAAGACCGCCATCGCGACGAACGCAATCCCGGTCAACAGGTCGGTGCGGATGCGGGGTACGAAGTGGGCCGCTGTGCGGCCGATCTGGTGCCCGGCGACCGACATCATAAACGTGATCATCCCGAACAGGGGGGGCGCGAGCCAGGGAGAGAATCCAGCGATGCCGAGCGCCGCGCCGGCGGCCACGTTGTCGACGCTCAACGGCAGGGGCAGCCCGCGCGTCGCGAACCGCAGGTCCGGATCGGCATGCTCGGGCTTTCAGCAACGACCTGACGACGACGAACAGGCCGTATGCACCGAGGCCGACCGCGGCGACGATGTCGGCGGTGGAGCTGATCTTATCGCTCAGGAAGTGGCCGACGAGGATCCCGACCAGCGGCGCGACGCCATCCCACAGGCCGAAGATCGCGGATGTCTTGACCGACCGCAGCAGGGTCGGCTTGAGGCCCCCGAGCACGATCGAGGTACGGAAATTGTCCAGGCTCAGCGTGAACCCGAGAGAGAGAAGCGCGAACATCGGTTGTTTCGAAACGTCGTGGCGACCCTGCGATCTGCCACGACGCGCGGCGCCGTGACAGATCGCGTATGGCTTCGGTCGCTGTGCGCTACTCCGGCAGCGCGAACGCGAAGACCGCGGATCCACCCGCCTGGGCGAGCGCCCCGGGGTAGAACCCCTCGGTCCAGGCACCGTACCCGACCGGCACGGCGATGTACTGCCGCCCGTCGACCGTGTAGCTGCTGGGGCTCGAGTGGTGTCCGCTTCCGCACTGGAACTCCCACAGCAGCTCTCCGGTGCTGTCGTTGAACGCCCAGTACTTCCCGGCGGGGCCTCCGGCGAATACGAGCCCGCCGCCCGTGGTCAGCACGGAGGCGGTCATCGGGTGTTCCTGCCGGAAGCGCCACTTCTCCTGACCCGTCGCTGGATCGATCGCGGATAGGTAGCCGGACACGTCCTCTGTGTCCACCGCAACGCCCGCGCCCCAGTACGGGATGCTCTCCTTGAACTCCCGGCGCCGTCGCGTGGCGGTCGCACCGACGTCCTGCACCGGCGCATAGAACAGCCCCGTCTTCGGGCTGTAGGCGGCATGCGTCCATTCCTTGGCGCCGGCCGGCCCTGGCCAGAAGTGGACCGGGTCGCCCTCCTTGTCGGGGAACACTCGCGGCGTCACCTTGCCGCTCGAGTCGATCTCGCCCCACGTAATGCGGTCGACGAACGGCACGACCCGGATCAGGCTGCAATCCGTGCGATCCAGGACGAAGAAGTACCCGTTCTTGTCGAAGTGCCCGGAGCACTTCCGCCCGTCCATCTCGAACAGGATGTTCTCCATCGTCGAGTCGTAGTCCCACACGTCGTGCGGGGTGTACTGGTAGTGCGCCTTGATCTGGCCGCTGTCGGGGTCGACCGCGACGACGCAGTTGGTGAACAGGTTGTCGCCCTCGCGTACTCCCCCGTCGAAGTCGGGGCACGGGTTGCCCGTGTTGAAGTACAGGAGGTTGAGCTCCGCGTCGTACGTGGGCGTGGTCCAGCAGTTCGCGCCGCCACGCGCCCAGGCCTCGCCGTCCGCCGGCCAGGTCTCGGAGCCCGGCTCACCGGGGGCCGGAACCATGTAGCACCGCCAGACGCGCTCTCCGGTCTCGAGCTTGAACGCGTCGGAATGACCGCGCACGCCGAACTCGCCGCCGGAACTTCCGACGATGACCATGTCCTTGACGATCAGCGGGGCGACGGTCGCGCTCTCGCCGGCCCGGACGTCGCCGTACGGCTGGTCCCAGACGAGCTCGCCGTTCGTCGCGTCGAGCGCGATCACGTGGGCGTTCAGGGTCGTCATGAAGACCTTCCCGTCGGCCACGGCGCACCCGCGGTTGACGTTCCCGCAGCACAGGCGCACGTCGTAGGGGGAGGCGCGGTGGTAGCGCCACAGCTCCTGACCGGTCTTGGCGTCCAGCGCCCAGAGCCAGCCATCAAAGCCGGTTACGAACATGATGCCGTCGACTACCAGCGGGGACGCCTCCAACGAGTACGTCGACGCGCCCGAGTGCATGCCCACCGAGCCGCACTGGAACACCCAGGCGGGTTTGAGATCCTTGACGTTGCTCTGGTTGATTTGATCGAGCGGGCTGTGGCGCTGCCCATCGTACGCGCCGTAGTAGGTGATCCAGTTGTGCGGCTCCGCGTCGCGGGCCTTGAGGATCCGGTCGTAATTGACGCCCTTAGTCACCGGGGGCGCCTTGCCGACCAAGCCGGGGCTCAGAATCCGGAAGTCGACCGCTGCCCCTGCGTCAACATACTCAGTCTCAGTTGCCATCAGCGGCTCCTTTCTACGGGCGCGGTTGGGGTGGGCGGTCGAGCTTGGCTTCGTCTGGGACCTCGCCCCCGACGACGATCGTGCCGGTGAGGCCGCCGCCCTCATCGTTTCCGGTCCGCGATCCGTACCAGTAATAGCCCGGGCCGTCGAGGTTGAGGCTGGCCGTTCCCTTCGAGAAGTTCACCAGCCAGATGAACTTTGCGTCGCCGTTGTTGGGCAGGACCGCGCAGTGGGAGTTGTTGTCGTCGTTGATGATCTCGAGCTCGAGGTCGCCACCGTGTGGCATGACTAGCACCCTGGGCTCGAACACCAGCTCGTCCAGGGGGATCCGGATGGTGGCGTGCATCTTGCCATCCGGTCCCTCCTCGGCCACACCCACGGAGCCTCGGCCCAACACCGCCCCGATCGTCGTCCCATTCTGCTTTATCAACCCCTCGATAACAGCCTTGTCGGCAGTGGCAGCCACGCGACTCTCTCCTTCCGTCCGGAAAATGGGCCAAAAAAACCTAACAGGGGCGCGGCCACTACACAACCTGACCGTCAGCTACAACATTTTTCACCCAGCCGGCCAGGATTACTGACTGACCGATCGGGCAGGCAGTCACACTGACCGATCAGTCAAGTGTCAAGTGACCGGCCGGTCATCCTCACCCGACAGTCGGGTGAAACGGTCAGCCTACGGACCCTTCAGCCCAGCGCGATCGCCTCGGCGCCGGCCACGCGCAGATAGTCGAGCGCGGTGCCGCTCGAATCGCGCAACCTCAGCACCGCAACCAGGTCGGCGTTCCGGCCGCCGGCCAGCCCGTCCGCCAGCAGCGCGCCACCGCGCGCGGCGGCGCTCGCCCGACCGGGAACGAGTGGGACGACCGGGGCGACCGCTCCCAGCGCCGCGGCGAGGGCCGCGATCAACTCGGGTAGCCGAGCCAGCCGGCCGGAGACCGCGATCTCGTGCGGGGTCGGAACGCTGACAACCAGGGCGCGCACCGCCTTGACCGCAGCCTCGAGCAGCGCCGTCCAGCCTTCCGCGTGGGCGGGTGAGGTCCACAGCGCCTCCAAGTCGGTCATGTCGAGGGCGCCGGCCGGATCCAGGGCGCCACCGCTGTACAGGGTGTCCTTGCGCAGCGCCTGCCCGAGCAGATAGGCGACCTCGCCGTCCAAGGCCCCCGGGGCCCGCACGCCCAGCGGTCCCGAGGACCCGCCCATGCCGTCGACGATCTGGCCGCCGGCGATCGCGAGCGCCGCGGTGAACGCGCCGCCGAGCTCGAGCAAGACCATCGAGGTCTCCCGCGGCTCGATCGCGCGTCGGGTTGACTGATCGACGATCGCGCACGCGGCCGCGCACACCTTGTCCGCGGTCCCGAGGTCGATCCGGTTGTACTTGCGGTACCGCGGAACCGAGGGCAGATGGATGACACCGGGACCGAACACGACGGGCAAGCCGCTGCCCGCGAGTGCTCTGAGCAGCGACCGCATCCCGCCGACGCCCGCGTCGGCGCGTGCCTCGTCGGGACGGACCAGCACCATCTCTGACAACCCGCGCTCGCCCACATCGGCGGCGGCCACCAGCGGGAGGCCGTACCCGCTTGGACCGTAGATCAGGTCGTACGGTCCGTGGCGCGCCAGCGCCTCGAGCAGTGGGGTGCTGTCCTCGCTCAACGAGCCGGTTTCGAACACCTCCTCCACGACCGGCTCGCCGTCGCGCAACACGCACAGGTCAAACGACACGGTTCCCGGGTCGACGCCGGCTACGCGGGGCATATCATTCGAGAATGAGCACAACGAAGGACAAACCGCGCACCTACAGCGAGGACGAGATCCCCGCGAAGTTCTCCGAGTACGGACTCGACCAGTGGTACTACGAGGACAAGTGGATCCGGCGCAAGTACAACACCGACGGCTGGCCGACGACGCTGATGGCGGTCAATGCCGTGGGGTACCTGTGCGAGGCCGCCGGCCATCACGCCGACCTGAACGTCACCTGGGGCAAGCTCTGGGTCAAGCTCGCCACACACTCGGCGGGCGGAATCACCGACAAGGACTTCACCCTGGCACGCAAGATCGAGGACACGATCCTGTGGCGGCCCGAGGCCGACGGCCCGCTCGACGGACCGATGGGGAAGTTCGTGTTCTCCAAATAGGGACCCCGGGGACCCTTGGCGGGGTCTGGCTGTGAGTGAGGCTGAGATGCCTGGCCTGCGGCACTCGCTTTCGACACGGGTGGGCGTACGAAAGAGTGGGCACGCGCGGGGCCGCGGGACTGGCGATCAGCCTCACAGAACCTCGAGCGCGACGTCGTAGACGCCCTCGACGTCGAGCACCGTGCCTTTGGTCTCGAACATCGTTCGGATGCAGGCCTTTTGCAGCTTCATCTTGGGGCCGCCCACAGCCAGCGCGCCGAGCTTCAGGACCCCGTCTTCCTCCTCGAGGTTGTCACCCCGGTCGACGCTCTCGACGCCCACGGGCTCGGCCGCCGCGTAATCGACGACCACGCGCACGCCCTGCTGCGCCCAGCCGCTGCGCCGCAGGATCTGCGTGCCCGAGGGCCCGGCGGCAAACACGACCGCGTGGCCGGCGAGCGTCGCGTCGAGCTCGTCACTCGACGCCGGCTCGACGACCTCGAAGCCGGCCTCTTGGGCGACCGGGATGCCCGACGCGCGGCGGTGTCCGCCCTCCATCACATCGGGCGGGAAGGTGAACATGGTCACCTCGGCGCCCTCGCGGCGCAGCAGCTCCGCTGTGCGAAGTCCGACCGGCCCGACTCCGATCACCGCCGCGCGGCTGCGCTCCAGCGTCGCCGCGCCGCGGACGCGGGCTACGGCGGCCGCCGCCGTCGTGTTCGACCCGTCCGAGTCGAGCATGATCGACGGCTTGAACGGCTTGAAGAACAGCTTCTGAGCGGCATCGAACACCGCCTCGCCGTCGCGCACCTTCGACCCACCCACCCAGAAGGCGGTGCTGGCCAGGCCATCCGGACCGCGGGGGAAGATCGCACCCTGGACCACATCTGCCAGGTTCTCGGCGGTTATCCGGCCGTACGGAATCACGACGTCCACGTCGGCGTCGTAGGCGGCGATCGCGTCGAACGCACTGGGGTGCGGATCGGTATCGAGTTGGATCAGGATCTTCTTCATCAGATGTCCTCCCGTCGAGGTTCGGGAAAGCTCAGCACGCCCCAGTCCAGCGGGCCCTCCTGGCGATAGTTCTTGTGCAGGCCGAGCGCGATCGTGGCCTTCATCAGCTCCTTGCCGAGATAGAAGGCGTGGGAGGGGTCACTCACGCCTAGCTGATCGAACACCGCGTACATGTTGGCTTCGCGGATGAACCGGTCGCCGTTGAAGGCGTACAACCAATCGGCATCGGCGAACAGGCGGTAGTTGGCGTCCGAGATCTGGGTCTGCATCGCGCGCAGCTCGTCCTCCGTCGGCGCGCGCATCGACTCGTCCTTGCTGGTGACCAGGCCGCCGTCGATGTGCTTGGGCGGTCGCGCCTGGCGCTGGGCCAGGTGCATGATCTGTGCCGCCAGGACCGTTTCGCGTACCACCCCGCGCGCCCACCCGATCACCTCGGTGGTGAGCACAGCGCCGATGCCGACCTCCTGGCAGAAGCCGATCAGCAACGCGGTGACCCCAGTCGAGTCGGCCTCGGTCAGCTCCGTCAGATTGCCAATCCCCATCAGCATCTCGGCGTCGGGATGGCGGCGGCGGACCTCGACGTAGCGGGCCAGCGACGCAGCGAAGCCGGAATTGATCGGGGCCAGAATCGAGTCGAGCAGGTACGGCCGGCCGAGCTCATCCATCCGAGAAGCCATTTCGTCCAGCCCGTCGAGGTCGTCCGGATCGTCGGTGATCAGCACCGGTGTCGCACGCAGTTCTGGAACCACGTCGATCGTATTCGGCGTGAGGCTGAGCACATAATCGACGCCCGCGGCGTCCGCCATCCGGATGTGCTCGGGGTCGAGCGTGTCGATGCTCACCGACAGCCCGCGCTCGCGCAGTGCGATGATCGTCGGCGGCCCGTCTCTGAGCCACGAGCGATCGAGCGACAGGCCGAGGTCGATCACGTCGGCTCCCTCCGCGCGGTAGGCCTCCGCCCGGTCGATCACCTGCTCGCGCGTGAGCGATTGCACGCCGTTGATCTCGGCGAACACGCGGATGTCCCGCGGGCCGAGCTCCGCCCGGATGGCCTCCCGGCCGTACCACTCCGGCAGCGCCCGGACGTCGGCCGGCCCTTTGCGTACCGGCAGGCCGGTCGCCTCCTGAAGCGTGTCCACGTCGCCGTCGCACAGTCCCGGAATCACGATGTTGTCCACACCGGGCGGCACCTCGAGCCGTCGCGCGATCCATCGAGTCGTCATCAGCGCCGCGACGCTGATGTTCATCACCGCGATCTGGTGGTCGATCTCCAGCTCGGACACGATGTTGCGGAGCGCCGGCTCGGCGAGGCGGCCGGTGACGAACAGCGTCTCAGCCAACGGTGCCGCCGTTGACGTTGAACGCTTGGCCGGTGACGAACGCGGCGCCCGGCGAAGCCAGCCACACCGCGGCGCCGGCAACGTCCTCCGGGCGGCCCCAGCGGCCGAGCGGCGTTCCCGCCGCGACCTCGTCGTAGAAGCCGCGATCCACGCCTGCGCCGTAAGCGGTCTCGATCCAACCGGGGCACAGCACGTTCACGCGAACGTCGGGAGCGACCGAGCGGGCGAACGACTTCGAGAAGCCGAGGATCGCCGCCTTCACGGCGGCGAACAGCTCGGGGTCGTCACCCGCCATCCCGTCGATCGTGGCGTGATCCCAGCCGATGTTGAGGATGCAGCCGCCCGGTCGCATCCGCTCGGCGACCAGCCGCGAGCAGCGGATCGTGGCTTTTAGATCGAGCTCGAGCAGCGCGTCGAGCTTGCGCTCGGCCGGCCATGTCGCGGCCTCGCCGGTGAGCACGTCGGCCCCGGCGTTGTTGACCCAGACGTCGACGTTCTCGAGCGCGGCAAACGCCTCTCGCACGATCGACGTGCATCCGTCTGCGGTGCTGAGATCCGCCTGCAGCAGCGGATGGCCGGGACCGAGCTCGTCGGCCAGCGCTCGCGCTGCCTCTGAGGATTGCCAGAAGCTGATGCCGACGCGCGCGCCCGCCGCGGCGAATGCGATCGCGATCGCTCTCCCGATCCCGGAACTGGCTCCGGTGACGACGGTGCGCAGACCGGCGAGCGGCGGCTCTCCGGCCTGCGCGGTCAACGGCTCCCTCGCTACCCCTCGGCGCCGCCGGCGAACGGGTGACGCGCGGCGGGTGTTTCGGCCAGCACCTTGTCCGTGCTCGGCTCGCCGCCCAGAGCGCGGGCGATCGACATCTTCACGGCCTCGTAGTTCCAGTCGTAGATCTTCTTGTCGTCCTCGGCCTCCCAGTGGATGAACACGCCGACGATGATGACCAGGTCGTCGACCTGATCCCTCGGGATGACGCCCTCGGCGACCGAGTCCACCACGGCGCGTGAGACCGCGGCTTGTGCCGGACCGAACAGCTGAACGGCCTGCTTGGCGCCCTTGATCGTCACCTTGTTGCTGATCACCGTGTCCGGCTTAGCCGGCAGGTTGGGGGTGACCACGGCGAGCAGGTTCGTGTGACCTTCCGTCTCGTTGACGAAGGCGGCGGCGAATGCCTCGCCGACCGGTCCGCTCTTTGACCCGAGCAGGAGGTCGATGTGGGCGACCTCGTTACCTTCGCCAACAAGAGCCTCGCCGGTTGCCAGGGTGATGGCCATGAAGTGAGTCTCCTCTCTCCTATCGTATGGTGACGTTAGTGGACGCAACCCTAGCTCACTCCAGACTGAGCCGGGACCTACTCGCACATCAAGTCCAATTAGCGTGCCTGCTCGAGGTGTCAGCAGCCAAGCCGGGCAACATCACGCCGGACCACGACTTCTCCGACACGACCTACGCCGACATGGTCCGCTCGGCGCTCGCGGTCGGCCCCGTGTTCGCCCGCCGCCGGGCGCTGCGGCGGGGTGTGGGGGAGTTGATCGCGGACGGAGTGGGTGCGACTGCACGCGTCACCGACGCGAACACCAACCTGGGGATCGTGCTCCTGTTCGCGCCGCTGGTTCGGGCCGAGGCGACCCGCCAGGCGGACGAATCGCTGCGGTCGGCGGCGGAGCGAATCCTGGCGCGGCTCGACGTCGACGATGCCGACGCCGCCTTTGCGGCGATCGTCGCGGCTCGTCCCGGTGGCCTCGGCGAGGCGCCCGAGCACGACGTCAGGGCTCCGGCGCGCGTCTCCCTGCGCGAGGCGATGGCCGCCGCCGCGCATCGCGACAGCATCGCCTCCGAGTACGCAACCGGTTACGCGCTCGTGTTCCACACCGGGCTGCCGTTGCTGGCGGAGGCGCTCGGCGACGGCGCCCGGACGCTCGATGCGATCGTGTCGCTTCACATCGGGCTGCTCGCCTCTCACCCCGACACGCTGATCGAGCGCAAGGCCGGCGCCGCGGCGGCGCAGGCCGTGACGGCGGCGGCGCGCGAAGTGCGCGCCGGCACCCGGACGCTCGGGGAGTTCGACGCGTCGCTGCGCGGACCCGACCACCGGCTGAACCCGGGGACGACCGCTGACCTCGTGGCCGGCACGCTGTTGGTCGCGCTGCTCACCGGAATGACGCTGCCGTGAAAGTGCTGGTGGTCGCGGTGAGCGCGCGCATGGTCGCCGAGGTCGCGGTCGCCGACGGTTACGACGTGATCGCGCTCGACCGCTTCGGCGACGTCGACCTGCGCGCGGTGGCGCCGGGAGCGACTGCGCCCAGCGGCGAGGCGCTGGCGGCGCTCGCCGTGGAGGTCGAGGCGGACGCGGTCGTGTACGGCGCCGGGTTCGAGAACCGCCCTGACCTGGTCGCGCGGTTGGCCGACGGGCGCGAGCTGCTGGGGACGCCGCCCGAGTCGCTGGCCGCCGTGCGCGACCCATGGGCGGTCGGCGCCGCCGCGCGCGGCGCCGGCGCGCGCGCTCCGGAGACCCGGTCGGCCGGCGCGGCCCCGGGCCCCGGTGGGCGAGGGCTGTGGCTGCGCAAACCGCTGCGCGGAGGCGGCGGCCGCGGCGTGCGCCGGTGGGTGGGCGGCCGGTTGGCGCCGACGGAGATCCTTCAGCGCCGGGTCGACGGACTGTCGTGTTCGGCGGTGGCGATCGGCGACGGCCGCCGTGCCGTCGTTCTCGGTCTCACCGAGCAGCTGCATCGCCGGCCGGGCTTTGGCTGGATGGGCAACGTGACCCCCCCGCGTCTGCCCGATGGGGAGCTCGCCCAGCTGGACGGCCAGTTGCGGGCGGTGTGCGGCGAGGTCGCGGCGCACTTCGGCGTGCGCGGAGTGTTCGGCGTGGACGCCGTCTGGGACGGGCGCCACACGTGGGTGCTCGAGGTGAACCCGAGGCCGCCTGGCTCGCTGGAGCTGTTCGGGCCGGGCAGCTTCGAGGCACATGTCCGCGGAGCGCGAGGCCTGGGACTCCCCACCGCCGGCGAATCCCCGGCGACGAGGTGTGCGAAGGTGAAGCTCGTGCTGTTCGCAGGCCACGACCTGTGCGCCCCCGACCCCGAGTGGTGGCCGGGCGGTCTGGTGCGCGACATCCCTCGCGCCGGCGCGGTGATCAAACGTGGCGAGCCGGTGTGCACGCTGATCTCGGCCGGCGCCGGCGTGCCCGAGCTCGTCGAGCGTGGAGCCCGGCTCCTGTCCGCGCTATCCGAAGCGGTGCCGATCGGTGGCTGACCTCGGCCCCGTGACCTGCGCCGGCTGTGGTCTGCTGTGCGACGACGTGACCGTCGAGGCCTTGAGCGAAGGCCTACGGTTGCGGCCGGAGTGCCCGCTCGGCGCGCAGTGGTTCTCGGTGCGCATGCGCCGGCGCGACGGCACACCGGCCACGATCAACGGTGACGCGGTCGACGTCGAGACCGCGCTGAGCCGCGCTGCTGATCTCCTGCGCACCGCCCGCCGTCCACTCGTGTACGGCTTCGACGGCGCCACCGTCGAGGATGCGCGTGCCGCCGTGGCATTGGCCGACCGGCTCGGTGCCCTGGTCACCACCGGGTCTGTGGCTGGCCGCTGGCCCGGCGCGCCGGCCGTGCCACTGCGGGGCGCCTCGACGGCAACGCTCGGCGAGCTTCGCGATCGGTCGCGCCTGGTCGTGATCTGGCGCGAGGACCCCGAGACCACTCATCCGCGACTGCTCGAGCGGCTCGGGTTCGCCGACGGTTCGCGGTCCGAGCGGGTGCTGGCGGTGATCGACGACCGGGACACTGCCACCGCGCAGCGCGCCGACATGCAGCTTCGCTGGACGCGCGAGCACGACCTCGACGCGCTGGTGAGCCTGCACGCGCTGCAACGGGGGGTGGCGCTCCGCTCGGGCGATCTGGCTGGCGACGCGAGTGCGCTGATGGATCGCCTGTGCGCGGTCCCCAACGCCGCGTTCGTCTACGGACCCGGCCTGATTGCCGGCGCCGGCGGTCAGCGACGCGCGCTCGCGCTGAACGAGCTGGTGCGCGCGCTGTGCCACGACCGGCACGTTGTCACGCTGGAGTTATCGCGCGCTCCCGGGTCGAGAAGCGCGGACGACGTGCTGGCCTGGCAGACCGGGTATGCCGGTGGTGTGGATCTTGCCGGCGGTCATCCGGAGCTGGTCACCGCGACATCGCCGCTGGCCGCCGGGGAGGGCGTCGACGTGACGCTTTTGATTGAGAGCCCGCCCACCCCGCCCGCGGACCTCCCCGCCGGTGTGCCTGAGATCGCACTGGGCAGTCTGTCGGCGAGGCCCGATGTCGCCGTATCGATCCGCACCGCGGCCGCGGGCGTGGCCGCCGCCGGCACCGCCCACCGGCTCGACGGGGTCCCGCTGTCGCTGCAGGCGCCGGAGCCCGACGATGCGCCGACGGCGGCGGTGCTGCTGGCACGGCTGCTCGACGAGGTCCAGCGGTGACGTCGATCCGAATCAGTGGCGGCGCCGTCCACGACCCCGCCAACGACGTCGATGGCGAGGTCCGCGACGTGTGCCTGAAGGACGGCAAGGTGGTCGCCGACGTCGGACCCGACGCCCGCCGCATCGATGCACGGGGGATGGTCGTGATGGCCGGTGGCGTCGACATCCACGCCCACATCGCCGGCCCGAAGGTGAACGCCGCCCGCAAGCTGTCCCCGGAGGACCGGCGCGACCAGCCGATGGATCGAACCGACGTGCTCCGCTCGGGCACCGGCGGGCTGGTCCCGTCCACGTTCGCCACCGGCTATCGGTACTCGCTGCTCGGCTACACCACGGTCGTCGAGGCGGCCGCCCCGCCGCTGGCCGCGCGCCACGTGCTCTCCGAGCTGCGCGACACGCCGATGATCGACAAGGCGTTCCTGATCCTGATGGGCAACAACCAGGTGTTGTTCGAGTTGATCCGGGAGTCGCGCGGGGCCGTGGGGGCGGGCGGGGACCGGATCAAGGACGCGGTGGCGTGGTGGCTCGACGCCACCGGTGGCTATGGGGTGAAGCTCGTGAATCCCGGCGGGGTGGAGCTGTGGAAGCAGAGCAACGGCAACGTCCACTCGCTCGACGACGAGGTCGAAGGCTTCGAGGTGACGCCACGCCAGGTGCTCGAGGCGATCGGCGGAGCCGTGGACGAGCTCGGGCTGCCCCATCCCGTCCACGTTCACGCCAACAACCTCGGGGTCCCTGGCAACGCCGACACCACGCTCGACACGATGCGAACGCTGTCGGGGCGCCAGGCGCACTTCGCCCACCTCCAGTTCCATTGTTATGGCGGCCCGCCCACGGGATTGCCTCGCTCCAGGGCACCCGAGCTGCTTGAGTACGTCGCCAACCACCCCGAGATCACCGCCGATGTCGGCCAGGTGATGTTCGGGCCGGCGATGACGATGACCGCCGACGCCCACGTCTCGGCGGTCCTCCGCGACCTCGGGGCCGACAAATGGATCAACCACGACACCGAGGTCGAGACCGGCTGCGGGATCGTCCCGTACCGGTACCGCGCCGGCAACTACGTCCACGCCCTGCAATGGGGGATCGGGCTCGAGCTGTTGCTGCTCGGCCACAACCCCTGGCAGGTGATGCTGTCGACCGACCATCCGAACGGCGGTTCGTTCCTGTCCTATCCGAAGCTGATCCGGCTGCTGATGGACCGCGCCTTCCGGGAGGATCAGATGGGCCGCGCCAACCAGCGGGCGATCCGGAGCACCGCCCTGCTCGATGGGCTCGACCGCGAGTACACGCTGAACGAGATCGCGATCATCACGCGCGCCGCGCCGGCCCGCCGGCTCGGCCTGCGTGACAAGGGCCACCTCGGGATCGGCGCCGACGCGGACGTCACGATCTACCACGACCGCGCCGACCGCGAGGAGATGTTCGCCACCCCTCGGTACGTGATCAAGGGCGGTGAGGTGGTCGTCGAGGAGGGCGACCTGCGCCGCTCGGAGGACGGGCTGCTGCTGTCGAGCCGCGCCGCGTTCGATCCCGCGGTGAACCGCGTTCTCGCGCCCCTGTTCGGCGACCGCTACACGGTGGCGTTCGAGCACTACCCGGTCCGGGACCCGGCGCTGCGAGAGCCCGCTCAGATCGTGGAGGCGGCAACGCGGTGAGCGGCTACGCGCTCGGCGATACTCAGATCGATGGCACGTTCGCCGAGGCGTTCCCGATGCGGTACGCCCGCGTCGTGATCACGGCCGCCACCGACGACTGGGCGCTCGAGGCGGCGCGCTCGATGACCGGCTTCGCCACCTCGGTGATCGGCTGCAAGTGCGAGGCGGCGATCGAGCGCGTGATCGACGCGGCCGAGACGCCGGACGGCCGGCCGGGGATCGCCGTGCTGCTGTTTGCGATGGACCGCGAGGGCGTTGGCAAGCGCATCGTCGAGCGCGTCGGCCAGAGCGTGATGACCTGCCCGACGACCGCGTGCTTCGACGGGCTTCCCGGCGCCGAGAGGACGGCGGCGCTGGGGGGGACCCTGCGCTACTTCGGCGACGGCTTCCAAGCCAGCAAGGTGATCGACGGGCAGCGCTTCTGGCGGATCCCGGTGATGGAGGGCGAGTTCCTGGTGTGCGAGTCCGTCGGCGTCGGCCGCGGGGTTGGGGGAGGGAACCTGGTGGTCGCGGCGGGCGACGAGGATGCTGCGCTCGCGGCCGCCCAGGCGGCGGCCAAGGCGATGCGCGGCGACGGCATCGCGCTGCCGTTCCCGGGCGGCATCGTCCGCAGCGGCAGCAAGGTCGGCTCGCTCACCTCGAAGTCCATGCCGGCGTCCACGAACCATCAGATGGCGCCGACGCTCCGCGTCCAGGTCGACGACACGCTGGTCCCGGACGGCGCCGGCGCGTTGTTCGAGATCGTGATCGACGGCGTCTCCGAGGATGCCGTGCGCGAGGCGATGCGCCGCGGGCTGCACGCCGCCGCCCGCGCCGGGGCGATGCACGTGACGGCCGCCAACTTCGGCGGCAAGCTCGGCCAGTTTCACTTCCCGCTGTCGGAGCTGCGCGACCCACCATGACGCTGACCCTCACCCTCCGGACTCAGCCGCCGGCACGCGTGCTCGCCCCCCCGCTGATCCCCGAGCGGCTGCGCGGGCTGAACGCCTCGGCGGTCGCCGCGCTCGACCTCCGCTGCGGTGGCGAGACGGTGGTGGTGGGCGACCTGTTCGAGGTGTCCGGCGCGGGCGCTGAGGAGGAGCAGCTCGTGCTCGCGGGCGACCTGCGCCGGTTCGATGGGGTTGGCGCTGGCATGTCGAGCGGCGAGATCGAGGTGCGTGGCGATGTGGGCGCCTGGGCGGGCGCCGAGATGTCCGGCGGGGTGTTGCGGATCTTCGGAGATGCCGGCGCGCGGCTCGGCGCTGCGTATCCCGGCGCCCGGGTGGGGATGACCGGCGGCGAGATCGTCGTCTCCGGCGCCGCCGGCGAGGAGGCCGGTGCCGGCATGCGGCGCGGTCTGCTGGCGGTCGGCGGAAGGACCGGGAGCGGCGCCGGGCTGCGGATGCTGGCGGGCACGGTGATCGCGCTCGGTGGCATCGGCGCGGAGGCGGGGCTGGGCAACAAGCGCGGCAGCCTGGTCTCGGGTCGGGCTCTGGAGCCTCTGCCGAGCTACGGGTTCGCCACCCGCTATCGGCCTCCGGCGCTGCGTCTACAGCTACGCCGGGCGCGCGAGCTCGGCCTGCCCGTCGACGACGCGCTGCTGCGCGGGGCGTGGGCGAGGTGGTCGGGCGACCGGACGGAGCTCACGCGCGGCGAGATCCTGATCTTCAACGACGAGGAGGAAGGCGAGTGAGCGTGTCGATGAACGAACGTGCCGCAGGGTTGGTCGACGCCCTGGTCGCCGACGCCGACGGGCTGGGGATCGAGGTGCGGACACTCGACTCGGGCGCGCGGCTGGTGGATTGCGGCGCCCAGGCTCGCGGCGGACTACTGGCGGGCCTCGGCTTCGCGGCGGTCTGCATGGGCGGGCTGGCCCGGGTCGACCCGGTCCCGGTAACCGTCGGTGAACGAACCTGGCCCGGCATCGCAGTCGCGACTGACGATCCGGCGGCCGCGTGCCTCGCCGCGCAGTACGCCGGCTGGAAGCTCGAGCACGAGGACTTCTTCGCGATGGCCAGCGGCCCGGGGCGTGCGCTGGCTCGGGCCGAGGATCTGTTCGAGGAGCTGTCCTGGCGCGAGAACGCCGACCGGGCGGTGCTGTGCCTGGAGACCCGCCAGGACCCGCCGGCCGAGATCGTCGACAAGGTCGCGCAGCGGTGTGGCGTTCACGCGTCCGCGGTCACGTTCCTGATCGCGCCGACCGCCTCGGTCTGCGGCTCTGTCCAGATCAGCGCCCGTGTGGTCGAGACCGCGCTGCACAAACTGCACGAGCTCGGCGTCGACCCCGCGCGGGTCCGCCACGGGTGGGGCTGCTGCCCGATCGCCCCGGTCGCCAAGAACGACCCGGTCGCGATCGGGCGCACCAACGACGCCGTGCTGTACGGCGGCACCGTCCACCTGTGGGTCGACGGCGCGGACGACGAGGTAGCCGACCTCGCGGAGCGGCTGCCCTCGTCCGCCTCGGACGCGTTCGGCACGCCGTTCGGCGAGCTGCTCGAGGCCGCCGACTGGAACTTCTACGAGATCGATCCGATGCTGTTCAGCCCGGCGGCGGCAACGCTGACCAGCACCGAGTCCGGGCGGGCGCATCACGGCGGCGGGCACGCGCCCCAGGTGCTCGAGCGCTCGTTCACCAATTGACCGGACGGCTCCGAGTCGGCGTGCTGGGGGCATCCGGCTCGTGGCACTCGCGCGGGCTGATCGCCGCACTCGCCGCCCACGGCCACGAGGTGCTCGCGATCCCGGCCACGCGTCTTCAGTCCGTCGTCGACGAGCACGGGGATGCGCACGTTCTCGGTCCCGACGGCGTGGTCCTCGATGTGCTCGACCTGCTGATCGTCCGCGGCCTTCCCCGCGGCTCGCTCGAGCAGGTGATCTTCCGGATGGACGCGCTGCACGTCCTCGCCGAGCTGGGGGTCCGGTGCGTCAACAGCCCGCGCGCGATCGAGCGCACGGTCGACAAGTCGTGGGCCGGCGCGGTGCTCGGCATGTCCGGCGTGCCGACGCCGCCCACGATCGTGTGCGAGAACTACGACCGCGCGATGCAGGCGTTCGAGCAGCTGGGAAGCGACGTCGTCGTCAAGCCCCTGTTCGGCGCGATGGGCAATGGGATCGTGCGCGTCGAGGACCGGGACGTGGCTCATCGGGTATTCCGCGCGCTCGAGCTCGAGCGGGGCGTCTACTACGTCCAGCGCACGGTCGCGCCCGTCGGCCGGCGC
This sequence comes from uncultured Solirubrobacterales bacterium, assembly GCA_963836715.1. GTDB lineage: Bacteria > Actinomycetota > Thermoleophilia > Solirubrobacterales > Solirubrobacteraceae > Palsa-465. The sequence continues at coordinate 253,796 of CAWIKH010000006.1, read as the reverse complement.
GATGTGCGCGTGCTCGTGGTCGGGGGCGAGATTGCCGGCGCGATGGAGCGGGCGACCGACTCCTGGCGAGCCAACATCGCCCGTGGCGCGCGACCACGGGCGGTCACGCCGACCGAGGACGAGCGGGGACTGGCCCTCGCGGCGGCCGCCGCGGTCGAGGCCGACATCGCCGGGGTCGACCTGCTGATCGGCCCGGACGGCGAGGCGGTCGTGCTCGAGGTCAACGGGATCCCCGGCTGGCAGGCGCTGCAGTCCGTCTGCGAGCAGGATCTCACCGCGCGAGTGGTCAGCGCCTGCGAGGCGCTGCTCACAGCGTGAGGCGGCCCTCGTGCAAGGCGGTGGCCACCAGGGCGCCCGCGGCCCCGGCTGACTCGAGCGCGCGGAGGTCGGCGTCGTCGCGTACGCCGCCGCCGGCGTAGATCGCCACTCCGGGCAGGGCGGCCACCAGTTCGGCAACGGCGTCCAGTGGCGGGCCCGAGCCGCTGCCGACGCGGGCCAGGTCGATCACGAGCAGCTCGCGCACAATCAGGGCTCGCGCCAGGGGTGCGGCGGCCGCCGCATCGCGGCCGGCGAGTTCCGGGTCGGGAGAGATCAGACGTCCGTCACGCAGGTCGACGCTCAGGGCCACCGGCGGTGTGCCGGAGGCGCTGACCGCTGCGCCAGGCGCGAGCGACTCCGTGCCGATGACGTTCCGTACCACGCCGGCGCGGGCCAGCGCTGCCGCCCCCTCGGGCGTGGTGGCGCCGGCGTCGACCCATGGGTCCGCCACCGACCGGAGCGCCGCCAGGACCGACTCGTCGACCGGCTGTCCGGCGAGCGCATCGAGGTCGGCCACGTACAGGCTGGTGGTCCGGCAGACGGCGCACAGCGCGTGCGCCACCGCAACAGGCTCGCACCCGTCGACCAGCGGGCTGCGCAGCGGGGCGTAGTCGGCGCGACGGCCGCGACGGGCGTGCACGACGACGCCGCCCTTGAGATCGAGGACCGGAACGATTTGCATGTCCGCGTCATGATGCCCGGATGGTTCCCGTGATCGGGCTCGATGTCGGCGGCGCCAACACCAAGGCGGCGGTGGTGGACGGTGAGATGCGGGTGCGGACGGCGTCCGAGCCGTTCGAGGTGTGGCGCGAGCCCGAGGCCACGGCCGAGGTGATCGCCGGCGTCGTCGGGCGCCTGGGGCCCGACGGCACGCCGGTCGCGCTGACCACGACCGCGGAGCTCGCCGACGTGTTCGCGAGCAAGACAGAGGGAGTGCTGTACGTGCTCGAGGCCGCGGGGCGCGCCCTACCCGGACGCCGGCTGAGCGTGCTGACCACGACGGGTGAGCTGATCGGCGTCGACGCGGCGCGGGCCACGCCGCTGCGGTGTGCGGCCGCCAACTGGATGGCGACGGCGCTGCTGGTCGCGCGCTCGATGCCCGACGCGATCCTCGTGGACTGCGGGGGCACGACCACCGACGTGATCCCGATCGCCGCGGGCGCGGTCCTCGCGCGCGGCCACACGGACCTCGAGCGGCTGCTGGCGGGCGAGCTCGTGTACACCGGCGCGCTACGGACCAATGTCGCCGCGGTGCTCTCGCAGGTGCCGATCGGGGGCCGGCCATGTCCGGTGTCCTCGGAGCTGTTCGCGATCGCCGCCGATGCGCACCTGCTGCGGGGCAGCCTGACCCCCGAACAGTGCACCTGCACGTTCCCGGATGATCGCGGCACATCGCCCAGCGAGGTTCGCTCCCGGCTGGCGCGGGTGGTTTGTGCCGACTCCGAGCAGCTTGGCGACGGCGATCTGGAGGCGATCGCCGCGGCCGTCGAGGAGGCGCAGGTCGCCGCGATCGCCGCGTCGCTCGACCGCGTCGCGGCGCGGCTGCCCACCGGCACCGAGGTGATCGCGGTCGGCGTGGGCGCGTTCCTGGCCCGGGCCGCCGCGGCGCGCTGCCGGCTGTCGGTCCACGGCAATGCCGGCCCGCTCGCAGGTCCCGCGGGACACGTGGCCGCCGCGGTCGCGCTGTCGGTGCTCGCCCGTGAGTGAACCTCGCCCGCTCGTGGTCAAGATCGGCGGCGGGCTCTTGCGAGACGCGGGGCTCGACGGACTGCGCCGGGCGTGCACCGAGGTGAACGAGATCGCGTCGAGACGGCCGGTCCTGGTGGTGCCCGGAGGCGGTCCGTTCGCGGATGCCGTGCGGGCCGTCGACGCTCAGGTCGGGCTCGCCGACGACGTCGCGCACGCACTCGCGCTGCGGGCGATGGATCAGTTCGGCGTGCTGCTCGCGCCGCTGCTTCCCGCCGCCGAGCGGCTCACGGATCTGGTCGCGCCGGGCGCGCTCGGCATGGTCGTGGCGGCGGCGGCGTTCGCCGGGCGCGCCGAGATACCCCAGTCCTGGGCGGTGACGAGTGACTCGCTGGCGGTGTTCGCGGCCGCCACGATCGGAGGCGAGGAGGCGATCCTGCTAAAGCCCGCGGACGGGGTGCTCGCGCGGTGGCCGTCGAACGACCTGCCGCTTCGCGAGCTGACCGCCGGCGAGCTCGAGGCGCTGCAGGCTCGCGGCGGCGGGCGGGTCGTCGACCCCTACCTGCCCGAGGCCGTCCGCCGCACCGGCGTCGCGGTAACGGTCCGTCCGCCGGACGGCCTCGGGACCCTCATCACCCCCAGCTAACGATCGGACTTTGGCGATGCGGGTAACACATGCGTAGCCTCAGCGCCAAAGTCCGGAGCTCGGCGACGGCGGCCGCCACCAGTTCCGGGTCGAGCTCCCCCTTACGATCGCCGCCGCGGCACACGGCCGACCGCACGCCGACGATGTCGGCGTCGACGCGCCGCAGCTCGCCAAGCCGCAGCTGCCCGGCGACCGCAAAGCTTCCGCCGGCCGCGCGTGTGCGGGCGATCAGGTCAGCCAGCTCGGACTCGGACAGCCAGCCGTACAGGCCGCGCCCGTCCTTGACGAACGTGTCGACGAGCGCGCCGGCGATCCCGGTCCGCTCGACCAGCGATGGCAGCCATGCGGGCGCGAATGCCGGTGGGTCGAGCCCTGCGGCGTCCGCGTACGCCGCAGCGATCACCGCAGTCTGATCTCCCACCGCGTCCAACACCGCGTTCATCATCGCCACCGCGCGGTCGAGCTCGCGCACGCCGCGCAGCCCGACCTTGACGTAGCGGGCGCCGCTGAGTGCGGCGCCACGCGCGGCGAGCGCCGCGGTGTGCGGGAGGGCCGGCAGGTCACCCAAGGCCACGCTGATCGGAGCGGCGCCACCGACCACCTGCACCACCTCCGACAGGACGCGCGGCGCCGGCGCCCCGAGCGCACCTTCCCCCGGGTCCTTGACGTCGACGATGTCCGCTCCGCCGGCGAGGGCGCGCCGTGCCTCGTCGGCCGACACGACGCTGACCAGGAGCTTCGGGCTCCCCGAACCGGTCATGCCGCCGCCCGCCCCGAAGCCGTCGCGCGCAACCCGCGCTCCGGAGCGGTCGAAGTCGACCACGCGGACGTGGCTCTCGGCACCCAGAGCGGCGCGCAGCCGATCGGCCACGGCGACGGCGCGCTCGGGGTCATCGACGATCCCGTATACCGACGGCCCCCACGAGCTCTGTCCGACCGCACGAACCGCGAGCGACAGCAGCGCGTCGACGACCGGAGCCGCGCGCGGATGGAACACGCCACCCTGGCGGGCCGCGAACATCGAGCCGATCTCGCGCTGGATGGCGGCGAGCGCGGCGCCGAACTCGTCGATGTCCGCGGTCACGAGGCCCGGCAGCAGACCGGTCAGCAGCAGCCGCGACACCCGCGGCTCGATGGGGTCACGCTCCGCTTGCAGCAAACCGAAAAACCTCTCCTCAGCATTCCCGGACAGTCCCTCGACCCCGACGGGCAGCGCCAGTACGCATCGCCACCGCTCCGGCATGAGCTGCCGAGCCACCAGCGGGCTGATCGAGCCTTCGTCGCGCACGCCGGCCTCGACCACGAGGCCCGGCGCCGCGAACGTCCACGCACCCACGCTCGATCGCGCTCCCCGCCCGCTCGCGTCGGCCAGCTGCTCGGGTCGCGCCGCGATGCCCGCCAGCTCGGCCACGCCGCGCGCGATCGCCAGTCCGAGCTTGGTGCCTGACCCGAGGCCGATGTGCGGCGGGATCGCCTCGCGCACGTCGACCTCGACGCCCCCGCGAAGGCCGAACGCCGCGCGCGCCCGGCGCGCGAAATCGGCGGCGCGCTCGGCCTGTGATCCATGGGCGACGACGTCCTCGCCGGACCGCGGCCTGACCGCGACGACCACTCGCGGAGACTCCACGGCGACACCGCATCCACCGAAACGGCGCGAACCGATCCCGGCCGGATCCAGCATTCCGAAGTGCAGCCGCGCCGGCGCGGTGACCACGAACTCGGTCACGTTCGGTCCGCGACATAACGTCGCACGAAGTCCATTGCTGCCCGCTCGCGGGGGCCGGCCGTCTTGTCCACGAGCTCCTGGAGGCGGGCGAGCTCGGCCGACACGTGCTCGGCGCCCAGCCACTCGAGGCGCGAGGCGAGGATCGACGCCTCGACCGCCGCGTGCCTGGCGCGGCACAGGCCGAGCGGCTGTCGGGGCCCCGTGCCCGAGGCCACGACCCGGGCTCGCACGCGAGAGCGTGGCAGCTCGTCAGAGCTCGGCGTGATCTCGGTAACCACCACCTCCCGCCAGGAGTTCGCGTCCGCGATCACGCAGCCGTCGATCGCGGTGGCGGGGCGCATCGCGGGGAGGGGATGGCCGAGCGCCGCCTCGACGAACAGCAGCACGTCGTCGGTGAGATGGACGACCGCCTCGCCGCGAACGCGCAGGTTGCGCAGCGTGCGCGTGGCGTCGAACGGCCAGAACACGAGCTCCTCCTCGCCCCAGCGCACTCCTATGGCGGCGCAATTGACCACGCCGTCGCTCCCGGTTGTGGTCACCACGGTCTCGATCAGCGGGAACTGCTGCTTCGAATTGTCGGCGGCGCCTGACGGCGGCGCCTCAGCGGCATCAGCCGACAAGGCTGAAGAACTCCTGGCGCGTGCGGGCGTCGTCGCGTAGTGACCCCCGCAGCGCCGAGCTGACCGTTCGCGCCCCCGGCTTGCGGACGCCGCGGATCGTCATGCACATGTGCTCCGCGCTGAGCACGACCCCGACGCCTCGCGGGGAGAGCTCGTGCTCGAGCCAGTCGGCGATCTGCACGGTCATGCGCTCCTGTAGCTGCAGATCCCGGGCGAAGAATTCGACCACGCGCGCGAGCTTCGACAGCCCGATGATGCTGTCTCCCGGGAGGTACGCCACGTGAGCCACGCCGTGGAACGGCAGTAGGTGGTGCATGCACAGCGTCTGAAACGAGATGTCCCGGACGAGGACGAGCTCGTCGTAGCCCTCGTTGGGGAAGACGGTCGCGCCGAACTCGGCGGGCGTCACCAGCTCGGCGAAGGAGGCGACGACCCGGCGGGGCGTCTCGAGCAGATCCGGCGAGTCGGCGTCGGCGCCGATCGCGCGCAGCAAATCCCGTGCGGCTCGCTCCGCCGCGACGAGGTCGAGCTTCGAGCTGTCGACGATGCGTCCGGGCGTGGCCGGGGCCACGGCACGCGGATCGCCATCTCCGCGGTTCATCGCGCCAGCCTAACGCTTACGCGGAGGCTCACGCGGCGGCCGCGGCGCTCAGGCGCGTGGCGAGCTCGACGAGCATGCGGACGCCGTAGCCCGTCGCGCCAGGGCCGAACGTGTCGCCGCGATCCTCGTCGAGCAGCGCCGGGCCCAGCATGTCGACATGCGCCCACGGTCCGTCGCCTGCGAACTGCGCGAGGAACGTCGCCGCCACGATCGGGAAGCCGAAGCTCTTGCCGGCGGTGTTGCGCAGGTCGGCCACGGTCGAGTCGATCAGGGTTCGGTAGCGCGGGTGAAGCGGCCACGGCCAGGCGAGGTCGCCGCTTGCGTTGCCGGCTTGCACGACCGCGTCGCGCCAGGACTTTTCAGGCGCGAACACGCCGGCGTAGACGTCGCCCATGCCGGCGCGCATCGCACCTGTGAGGGTGGCGAGGTCAACTAGGTGCGTCGCGCCGTCGCGCCGCGCGTACCACAGCGCATCGGCCAGGATCAGGCGTCCCTCGGCGTCGGGGTTGTTGACCTCGACGGTGAGACCGGAGGCGGTTGTGATCACGTCGGTCGGCCGGATCGCGCTGCCGCTGAGCATGTTCTCGCAGGCGGGCACGAACCCGGTGACCGACAGCGGAAGCCCCAGCTCGGCGATCGCGCCGAGCGCCGCCACGACGGCTGCCCCGCCCGCCATGTCCGCCTTCTGGCGCACGATGTCGGACTGCGGCTTGAGGAAGTAGCCGCCGGTGTCGAACGTGACGGCCTTGCCGACGAGCGCCAGCCGCGGCGTGGCCGGCGCGCCCGGTGGCTGGTGGCGCAGGACGATCAGCCGCGGCGGGATCGGGCTGCTCCCGCCGACGGCGGCGAGCGCGCCGAGCCCGGCCTCACCCGGGTGGATAGTTTCGCTGTCCAGATGGGCAAACTTCGTTGCCCGGTCGGCCAGCCCCGCCGGCGAGATCACGTTCGGCGGCGCATCGACCAACTCGCGGGCGACGTTCGTCCAGCGCGCGACGAGTGCCGCGCGGTCGGCGGCTGGCGCTAGCTCCTCACCGCCCCCGCAGATCACGAAGCGATCGACGCCGCACGGTGGCTCGCTGCTGCGCCAACGGCGCCCGTCATAGCCGCCGAGGACGGCGCCCTCAGTCAGCGCACGCACCTGCTCCGCGATCGCGAGGGGCAGCGATTTATCGAGTATCCAGGCGACGGTGCCTCCACGCCGGGCCGCGCGCACCGACCGCGCCGCGGCGGTCCGCAGGCCCTCGACGGTCGGCTCCAGTGCGACGACCGCGAGCGGCACGCTGGGGTCGCGATACACGACCGCAACCGGGTCGGCGTCTGCCACGGCGCGCTCCGGAGCACCGAGCGCCGACGCTCGTGTGCCCGGCGCGACCGCCACGAGATCGGCACCGATCGTGTCTGGGTCAGCTGCTGTTACCTCGATGACCAACGTCCGGCTGCCTTTTCAGCGACTTGCACTCCGTGTGTAAGATGCGACCCGGACCGTTGAACTCTAAGAGAAGAGGGAGAGGCATCCTATGACTTGGAGCAAGCCGACGTTTGAGTTCATCGAGATGTGCTCGGAGGTCACCTCCTACCTCTACCACCGGTAGGAGCGTGAAGCTGGCGTGGCCTCCGGCAGCTGCCTGAGGCTACGCACCGCTTCGCCCGCCGCGTGCGCGTTCGGATTCTCGGCTCGGCCGCAGGCGGGGGGTTTCCGCAGTGGAACTGCGGTTGCCCGACGTGTGACGCCGCCCGCGCAGGCGTGCGGGCACGACCGCGTACGCAATCGTCGCTCGCGATTCGCGGCGGCGACGGCCCGTGGTTTCTGGTAAACGCCTCGCCGGACGCGCGACAGCAACTCGAGGCGATCACGGACCCGCACGTCGACGGGGTTCGGTCACCGCCGATCGCGGGCGTGCTTCTGACCGACGCGGAGATCGACCACACCGCGGGGCTCCTGCTTCTTCGCGAGTCATCCGCGCCGGTGCGCGTGTACGGCGGGGCGGGCGTGGAGCGCGCGCTCAGACAGGGGTACCCCGTGCTGTCGATGCTCGAGCGCTACTGCGGCGCCGAGTGGCACACGCTCGAGCCCGAACGGGCGCACCCGCTCGACGGCTCAAGCCTCACGGTCGAGCCGTTCGCGGTGGGCGGTGACGCGCCGCGCTACCTGGACGGATCGGGCGTCGAGCTCGAGGCGAGCGGGTTCGTGTTTCGCGACCGCGCGGGTGGCGGCGTCCTCACGTACGTCCCCGGACTGGCCCGCCTCGACGACGCCGTGCTCGAGCGGTTCGCCGCCAGCGATCTCGTGCTCGTCGACGGCACCTTCTGGCGCGACGACGAGCTCGCTGGGCTCGGCATCTCGACTCGCAGCGCGCGTGACATGGGACACCTGCCGCTCTCCGGTCGCGGCGGGACGCTCGAGACGCTGGCCCGGCTGGAGCGACCGCGCAAGGCGCTCGTCCACATCAACAACACCAACCCGATCCTGCTCGAGGACTCACCGGAGCGGGCAGCCGTCGTGCGGGCCGGAGTCGAAGTTGCTTACGATGGACTCGAGGTCGAGCTGTGACCGACACTGTCATCAGAGCGAGGAGGAATGAGGACCCGCCCACCCCGCCGGCGCCGCCCGAGGAGTTCATCGCCGAGCTGCGCGCGCAGGGCACGCGCTACCACAACCTGCACCCGTTCCATCAACGGATGGACGCCGGCGAGCTGACCCGCGGGGAGCTGCACCGCTGGGTTAGCAATCGCTTCTACTACCAGAAGTGCATCCCGCTCAAGGACGCGGCGATCATGTCCAACTGCCCCGAGGTCGAGGTGCGGCGCGAGTGGATCCAGCGGATCATCGACCACGACGGGACGGCCGAAGGAACCGGCGGCATCGAGTCGTGGCTGCGCCTCGCCGAGGCGCTTGGTGTGTCTCGTCAGGAACTCGAGTCCGAGAGCAGCGTTCTCCCCGGGGTGCGGTACGCGGTCGATGCCTACGTGAACTTCGCGCGCCAGAAGCCGTGGATCGAGGCGGTCGCCTCGTCGCTCACCGAGCTGTTCGGGCCGGCCGCGATCCGCGTGCGGCTCGACGCGCTTGAACGCCACTACCCGTGGATAGATCCCGCAGGTCTCGAGTACTTCCGGACGCGGCTGGTGAAGGCGCCGCGCGACGCCGACTACGCGCTCGAGCTGGTGGTGGATCGCTGCCGCACACGGGAGCGGCAGGACGCTGCTGTAGCGGCTTTGAGATTTCAAGACCGAGGTGCTGTGGGCGCAGCTGGACGCCATTGCTCGCGGCGATTCCCAACCCCCGGGGCCGCAGGGATGACGCGTCCCCGCCTCGTCACGGGAGCGCGGCTGCGCTACGACGAGGTGCGCGAGGAGCACCTGCTGCTCGTCCCCGAAGGTGCCGTACGACTCAATCCGACCGCGGTCGAGGTGCTCGAGCTGTGCGACGGGGAGCGCTTGGTCGAGGAGATCGTCGGCATTCTGAGCGCGCGGTACGACGGCGCCGACCTCGGTGACGACGTTCGCGAACTGGTCGACGGCATGGCTGAGAGAGGACTCCTGGTAGATGCCGGCGCCTAACCCGTACACGCTGATCGCCGAGCTCTCCTACCAGTGCCCGCTGCACTGTCCGTATTGCTCGAACCCGGTTGACATCGGCGGGGAGAAGTACCGCCGCGAGCTCGAGACCGACGACTGGATCCGGACATTCGGCGAGGCGCGCGGGCTGGGCGTCCTTCAGCTCGCCCTGACCGGTGGCGAGCCGATGCTGCGCCGTGATCTGGTGGAGCTGTGCGCGGGAGCGCGCGAGGCGGGTCTGTACTCGTCGCTGATCACCGCGGGCACGTTGTTCACACTCGCGCGCGCGCAGGATTTGAAGGCGGCCGGGCTCGACCACGTGCAGATCTCGATCCAGAGTCCGGACCCCGAGGAGAACGACCGCATCGCGGGGAACCGATCCTTCGAGAAGAAGCTCGCGGCCGCGCGCGTCGCCCGTGAGCTCGACTTCCCGCTGACGATCAACTGCGTGCTGCACCGGCAGAACCTCGATCGAATCGAGGAGCTGCTCGATCTCACCGTCGAACTGGGGGCACAACGGCTGGAGCTCGCCAACACCCAGTACTACGGTTGGGCGGTCCTCAACCAGGAGGCGCTCCTACCTTCGTGGGACCAGCTCCGGCGCGGGGAGGAGGCGGTGAAGCGCTTCCGCGATCGCGTTGGCCCCAAGGTCGACGTCCTGTGGGTGCTTCCCGACCTTTACGAGGACCTTCCCAAGCCGTGCATGGGCGGCTGGGGGCGGACGGCGATGGTGGTAGCTCCGGGCGGCGAGGTGCTGCCATGTCAGGCGGCGTCGACGATCCCGGGACTCGAGTTCGCCAACGTCCGCGAGCATCCGCTGGAGTGGATCTGGAACGAGTCCGACGCGTTCACGCGCTTCCGGGGCACGGACTGGATGCAGGAGCCGTGCCGCTCGTGCCCGCTCGGGCGCCAGGAGGTGGATTGGGGTGGCTGCCGTTGCCAGGCGCTCCGGCTGGCGGACGACGCGGCGGCCACCGATCCCGTCTGCCGCTTCTCACCACATCACGAGCACGTCGTGTCGGTCCGCGAGTCAGCGCAGACGAATGCTGAGGCGCCGCCGTCAGGCGCCGCCGACCATGGCCCTGAGGCGCCGCCGTCAGGCGCCGCCGACCATGGCCCTGAGGCGCCGCCGTCAGGCGCCGCCGACCATCCGCAATTCGTCTACCGCACGATGAAACGGCCGGCGCGCGTCGAGTGGACTCGCGGACGGGTCCACTAGTTGTGGTCGCCGCAACCTATTCGGCAAACTATTTCTGATGGCGCAAGAGAAGATCGTCGACGCGTACGCGAACATGGGGCCCGGCGGTCTCAGCATTCCGACCGCTGACCGCTCCGAGCTGTCGATCTTCCCGCGGCTCTCGACGTACTCCCAGATCGTGGCCCGCCTGCAATGGGAGCCGGCGTCAATCGACCTCGGCCCGGACGCGCGCGCGTGGCCGGAGCTCCCGGTCGAGCGACGGATCCGCCTGACCACGCTGCTCGCCGGATTCCGCGTGGCCGAGGACGCCGTCGCCGAGCACCTCACGCCGTTCGCGGATGTCGCCGAGCATGTCGACACGATGATGATGTGGATCTTCTTCCTGCAGCGCCGCGACGAGGACCGCCACGCCCTGTTCTTCGACCGTGTCGCCGCCGAGGTGCTCAGGCTGCCCGGAGACACCCCGGCCGAGCGGCGGGCCGCGGCACGCGAGCACGTGCCGGCCTCGTTGCTCGAGCTGTTCGAGGTGCGGCTGCCCGCGATGTCCGCCGAGCTGGCGGCGGGGCGGACCGGCATCCTCACCGGCGTAAGCCTCTACCACATGGTGCTCGAGGGGGCCGTCTTCTCGGCCGGACAGCGCGCGCTGCTCGACGACCTCGAGGACGGCGTGCTGCCCGGCGTGCGCGAGGGCGTGAGGCACGTCGAGCTCGACGAGCGCTGGCACGTCGGCTTCGGCGTGCGGTGCCTGACCGAGGCCGAGGATCCCGACATCCTGCTCGAGGACGTGCTGGCCCGCGCCACGGAGGCGGCGGCCGCTTGGGGGGACGCGGTGCCCGCAGCCACCCGTGAGTTCGCCGTGTCCCTGTGCCGGCGGCGGCTGTCGATCGCCGGCCTCGTCGACGCGCGCACGGCGGCCTAGCTGCGCCGCCGAGGAATGTACCGGCCGCCGCTCCGGGCAAGCCCTTCGCGTTCGCCGCAATCCCAACCGCGAGGTTCTCGGTCTCGAACCCGGAGAGGAAGACCGAGAGGACGAACGGGGCGATCCCGAGCGCCAGGGCGACTCCGAGCAGCCCGTCGACGAACACGTCGGCGGCGAACACGACCACGCCGATTCCGAACACCAGGAGGATGACACCCGCAGCGCCTGACACTCGCGAGCGTGATCGTCCCAGAACGCGGGCCTCGAGCGCTCGGGCACCGAGCTACCCCGAGCGACCGCCGCCGCGCCGAAGCGTGCGCAGCTCGATCGATGCGGTTGCGTGCACCGGCTCTGACAGCGCGGCGAGGCGATGCTCGAGATCGGGCTCGAGGTGCCATGCGGCGGGGCCCATGCGAATCATCGCCTCGGCGTCGTGTCGCGTGAGCTCGAGCGTCCAGGTGATCCGTCGGACGCTCTCGGGGCGCCACGCCGGAGTGAGCTGCCGCCGCAGGCGGTCGAGCTTGCGTGGGTCGACGCGGACCCTGTGGAGCGTGGCGAGCTCGTGGAGGTGCGCTGATGTGGGGGTCACGACGAGAACCGCTCCCCCTGGACGCACGACGCGAACGAGCTCGGCGCCGTTGCGCGGTGCGAACACGCTCAGCGCGAGATCGACGGTGCCATCGCCGAGTGGGATCTGCTGCCAGACATCGCTGCGCACCGCGGCGATCCTCTGGTGGCGCCGTGCCGCTCGACGCGACGCGTCACGCGACGCGTCGACGGCAATGCCGTGGGCGTGGGGTAGCGCGCCGAGCAGGCCCGCCAAGTGGTGCCCGGTTCCGGCGCCGACGTCGAGGATGAGCGACGATCCGGAACCGCCGGTCGCCCGGGCCGCCGCCACGAGCGCGGCAGTCAGCTGCTCGAAATGGCCTGCCGCCTGCACGGCGGCACGGGCCGCGACCATGCCGGCATCGTCGCCGTCGGCGGGACGCCCGGTTGGTGATCGAAGCGTGACGTAGCCGTGCCGCGCCACATCGTGGGTGTGGCCGCCCGGACAGATCAGTGACCTCTGGGCGGCCGCGAGCGGCCGAAGGCAGACGGGACAGCGCAACCGCTCGGCGACGGCTGCCAGCTGCGCCGGAACTGGCATGCAGACGAAAGTTACCGCTCGCGGTAGCTTGCACGACGCCGGGCTGACGATCTACCTGCGGCTCGGACTCGAGGCCATCACACGAACGACGCGCTTCTTCCACACCGGCTGATGCCTCCGCCGCGGGCGATCGGCGCGCGGCAGTCAGCCGAGCAGCCCGATCAATCCCTTGACGATGAGCAACAAGCCGACCGTGGCGGATCCCCGGATCGCGACGACCCGGGCATGCCGGGACACCCACGCCTTGGTGCGGTCGACGGCGTGCGGCGTCCACTGCGGAGCGACCAGGAACGAGACGAGTGGGACCTCGAGCAGCCACAACATCACGAGGTTGAAGCCGATCACGAGCAGCACCGTCACCGCGGTGGAGTAGTGCAGCTTGTGGATTTGATCGAGTCCCGCCAGATAGGATGCGCCGGGGAGAGTGAGCAGCGCCCCGACGATGAACGTGGTACGGGCGGACCCTTTGCTGAGCTCGCGCTGCCATCGCGGCGGCTGTTTATCGGGGTTGGTCGCCTTTTTCGCTCGTCTGCGCTCCCTGACGCCTTCGTCGCGCTTGGTGGCGAGGACGAACGCGATCGTGAGCGCGATCGCCCCGAGCCCGATGTCGACGGCCGGGCTGATCGTGTTTTCGGTCGTGTTGCTCGCGCTGGAGTTCGAAAGCGAGAAGACGATCACCAGTCCGAGGGCGATGCTCGTCATGTATGCGCCGAGCAGATATCCCGCCATCAGCCTCGCCGGCCGGTCGAGCAGCAGCATTAGGGTCGTGGCAGCGACCAGCGTCGGGTTCAGCGACGCGGTGAGCGACAGGAGGATTACGTCGCCCATGTGCTCGGAGTGCCCTCAGTCCGGAGATGGACGCGGCCGCCCCAGTGGGCAACGAGCCCGATCGTGCGAGCACGGCGATCCCACGGCAGTAGAGTCTGCGCACGTCCTACCGGGGGTTGCGATTTGCGCGCAGTGACGGTCATGCCGGGCACGTCAGGGTCAGCGCGACTCGATGAGGTTCCCGAGCCGGGGCTCGAGCTCGGTTCGGTGCTGGTGGAGGCGCTGGCCGTGGGCGTCTGCGGTACGGATGTGGAGATAGCGACCGGGCTCTACGGGTGGGCGCCGCCCGGCCGCGAGCGTCTGGTCCTCGGACACGAGTCGCTTGGCAGGGTGATCGACCCGGGACCCACCGCGCTCGCCGTCGGCGACCATGTCGTCGGGATCGTGCGGCGCCCGGATCCCGTGCCCTGTCCGCACTGCGCGGTGGGGGAGTGGGACATGTGCACCAACGGTCGGTACACCGAGCGGGGTATCAAGGAGGTCGACGGATTCATGGCCGACCGCTGGCGAATCGAACCCGAGTACGCCGTCAAGGTGGACCGCAGGCTCGGCGCGCTGGGGGTACTCCTCGAGCCGACGACGGTCGTGGCGAAGGCGTGGGAGCACATCGCGGCGATCGGGCGGAGGGCGTTCTGGGAGCCGGGCGATGTGCTGGTCGTGGGCGCAGGGCCGATCGGGCTGCTCGCCGCGCTGATCGCCGTGCAATACGGTCCCAACAGCCGCGTCCATGTGGTCGACCGGGTGACGAGTGGCCCGAAGCCTGCGCTGGTCGAGGCGCTCGGCGCGACGTATCACACCGATCTGGAGTCGGCGCTCGCCGTGGGCCCGGACATCGTCATCGAGTGCACGGGCACCGCGCGGTTGATCCGGGCAGCCGCGGAGGCCGCCGTGCCTGGAGCGATCATCTGCCTCACCGGGGTCGGGCCGGCCGTGGTGCCCGATGCGACCTCGCCGACGGCGATTGCCAGCGATGCCGTGTTGAAAAACCTGGCGCTGTTCGGTTCTGTTAACGCGAACCGTCGTCATTACTATCGCGCCGCACAGGTCCTCGCCAGGGCTGATAGCTCGTGGCTCGAGCAGCTTGTGACCCGGCGGGTCCGTCCGGAGGAGTTCGTGCACGCCCTCCAGCGCCAGCCCGATGACATCAAGGTTGTCATCGAGTTCGCGGCCGCCTAGCTTCGCCCGTCTCAACGCAAACGGTGCGCGCTAGCTGCCGAGAATGCGAGCCTTCTCGGCAGCGAACTCCTCGTCGGTCAGGATTCCCTGTTGCTTCAGTTCGCCCAGCTGCTGCAGCTGCGCCAGGCGGTCGTCGCCACCGGGAGCGGTCGCCGCCGGTGCGCTCGGCGGGGGCGCGGCCGGGGCCTGCTGCTGCTGGGCCTGCTGCTGCTCATCCTTTTCCGCCCACCGGTTGTACTGACGGCGGCTGACGCGGTTGGACACGGACGTCGCCGTGCCGGCGATCACAGCGGTGCGGGCCACTCCACGAAGAAGTCCAGGCATTGTTTCCCTTCCTTTCAGCTGAGAGCCGCGGCCTCGGCGGCGTCGAGGGCGTCGATGAGATCCTGAGTGCTCACGCGTTCGCTCGCGATCAGGCGCCCGCCGTTCCGGCGGACGGCGGCGGCGAACGGCCCCGCCCAGCGGTTCTCATACACGATCGTCAAGGCCGCGCTCCCGGGCTCCATTTCCGCGGCGATCAAAGCGGTGTCGCTTTCGCTGATGAGTCCGGTCGAAGCTCCTGCAAAGACTGTCAAATCACCCGCGCTGTCGGCGTCGAGATTGGCGAGGTCGACGCCCGAGAACGTTCCGTCCTCCTCCTTGGTCACGAACAGGGCGTCGAGCACTCGGACGATCCCCCGATCGACGAGGTCGAGCATGATCGGGACCGCTTCGCCGGTCATCGGCGCCCCCGGCGGATAACCGATCACGACGATGTCGATGGGGCCCAGCTCTAGTTCGTTCTCGTCCACAGTGGTGCCTCCGTTGTATCGGACAGGTCGCCGACTCGCGGCTGCCGGCGCACACTCTGATCCTCCCGAGTGCGGGCGCATCACCCGTTGTGGATGACGGATTGGCGCCTGCGCGCTGAAAACTACCGGCGTGGAGGCTTGAAAGGAGCGGCGCATGGGATTTCTACACAGACACGACGAGGCCGCTGGCACGCGATATCAGATGCGCGAGAAGCTGTTCTCGATCGGCGACGACTTCTGGGTCGAGACCGAGGGTGGTGAGCGCGCGTTCAAGGTCGATGGCAAGGCGCTGCGGGTGCGGAACACGTTCATCCTCGAGAGCCCAGCGGGGGAGGAGCTGTACAAGATCCAGGAGAAGAAGCTCCGCATCCGCGACACGATGGAGATCGAGCACGGCGGGGACATCGTGGCAACGATCAAGAAGGCATTGATCACGCCGCTGCGCGATCGCTTCGCGATCGAGCTCACGGCCGGCGGCGAGCTCAGCGCCAAGGGCAACATCGTCGATCACGAATACGAGATCGAACGCGACGGCGAGAAGATCGCCGAGATCTCGAAGCGCTGGTTTCGGGTCCGCGACACGTACGGGATCGAGGTCGCGCCGAGCGAGAACGACGCGCTGATCCTGGCCGCGGTGGTCTGCATCGACGAGATGGCCGGCCGGTAGCCGCCGCCGGGGAGCGGGGCCGGTCGGGGAGCTCACGTTCGCGCGTACAAAGCGGTGCGAACTCCGCTTCGGCCAGTTGCGAGCGCCTCGGCGGCGCGCCGCGCGGTGGCGTCACTTCTCCCGTTTGGCTGCCAGAACACCACGTGGCCCTGCGCGACCAGCACTGCACCGGTTGCCGCGCCCATCTCTCCCGGATGCAGCAGGCCGA
Organism: uncultured Solirubrobacterales bacterium; assembly: GCA_963836715.1. Lineage (GTDB taxonomy): Bacteria > Actinomycetota > Thermoleophilia > Solirubrobacterales > Solirubrobacteraceae > Palsa-465. The sequence goes on along the minus strand of CAWIKH010000006.1, from coordinate 237,710 downwards.
CGCACGGGGCTAGATGACTCCAAATAGGACGAGCAGGCCGATGATGACGAGCACGGTGGCGGTGAAGACGTTGCCCCACCGCTCGAGCCACTCGCCCTGGATCTGATAGCCGCCGCGGGCGGCGGCGATCGTCAGGCCGACGATGGTGCCGATCGTTACCGCGGCAAAGATCACGAGCGATCCGACCGCCGTCGCGATGCCGGCGGTGGTCGCGGCGAGAAACACCGGCAGGATCGTCAGGTCGGGCGAGGCGGCGGCACCGAACGGAACCATGACCGCCGCGAGTCCGCTGAGACGTCCACCCGTCTGGTCGCTCGGGTGGTGATCATCGTGATCATGGTCGTGCTCGTGGTGGTCGTGGCCGTGGCCGTCGTGGTCGTGATGGTGGTGGCCATGGCCCGTGAGCTCGAGCACGAGGAAGCCGATCCCGGTGGCGATCAGGATGCAGCCGATGATCGTGTCCTGCGCGTGCTGGATCGTCGAGCGGAACTGAAGCCCGATGGCGATGATTACCGCGCCGAGCACGATCGAGACGAGCACGTGCGCCACCCCGGCGAGGCTGGACAGGCGGGCGATCCTGGAGAGCGGGTAGCGACGCGTGCGTCCCAGCACGGCCAGCGGGACCCAGTGGTCGGGCAGGATCGCATGGCCGAATCCGACGCCCGCCGCCGCGGCGAGCAGCGCCGGCCCGGTAGCGCTCATGCCGTCAGAGCCTGCTCGGTCGGGCGAACGGCCAGCCCGAGCCGCCGGTGCTCGGTGTGCGAGACAGCCTCGCCGAGCAGCGAGCGGACGTGATCGTCGTAGAGCGCGTAGATGACCTGCCGTCCGTCGCGCTCCCCGACGACCAGCCCCAGGTGGCGCAGCACCCGGAGCTGCTGGGAAACGGCGGGCTGGGTCATGTCCAGGTCTTCGGCGAGGACGCCTACCGAGCAGGCGCCCGCTCCGAGACGGCTGAGGATGCGCACCCGACTCGGGGTCGCGAGCGCCTGCATCGTCTCGGCGACCGATCGAGCGGTCTCGGACGAGAGGAACGCGAGGTCTGGTTCCGTGCCATGACTCATGCTCACATCATTGCATGCATAGTCGTGAATAAGTTGCCCGGGGTCTCAGGCCACGGGCCGCGCGATGGGAGCCTCGGCGAGATCAGCCGCGTCTGAGCAGTCGGCCCACGGCGGCCATCATCTCTTCGGTGCGCTCGTCCTGTTGCTCGGGTTCGGCGCCGATTACGCACGTGTGCGCGTGCCCGTCGAGCAGGCCGAGCGCGACCTTGTCCAGCGCCGCCTGGGCAGCGCTGATCTGGGTGAGGATGTCGATGCAGTAGCGGTCGTTCTCGACCATTCGCTCGATCCCGCGGATCTGGCCTTCGATCCGCTTCAGTCGCGCCAGCAACTGGTCTTTGGTCGCCGTATAGCCCCTGGTGGGCGCCTGGGTCTCAGCCATGGCACAAGTCTATCATTACCTCTACCCCCTAGGGGTACCTGGTAGTGTCTGTGCCATGGATGTTGTCTGGCATGGCCTGAAGGATTCGTTCCTGATGGCGTGGGAGGTGTGGTGGGCGCTCGTGCTCGGGTTCGCGATCTCGGCGATCGTGCAGGCGTGGGTGCCGAGGGAGCGGATCGAGAGGCTGATGAGCGGCTCGGGCGCCCGGCCGGTCGGTTGGGCCACCGGCCTCGGTGCGGCCTCCTCGTCCTGCTCCTATGCGGCGATCGCAATCGCGAAGTCACTGTTCCAGAAGGGGGCCAGCGCGGTGTCCGCGCTCGCGTTCCAGTTCGCGTCCACGAACCTGGTGTGGGAGCTGGGGCTGGTGCTGTGGGTGCTGATCGGCTGGCAATTCACGGCGGCGGAGTACCTCGGCGGGGTCGTGATGATCGTGCTGATGACCGCGCTGCTGCGGCTGTTCATCAGCCGGCAGCTCGAGGAACGGGCTCGCGAGCATGCCGTAACCGCGGACACCGGCCACCAGCACCACGCCGCAGGCGAGCAGTTGCCCTGGCGCGAGCGGCTCACCTCCGTCGGAGCGTGGTCGGACGTTGCGCACAACTTCCGTGGCGACTGGAAGATGCTGTGGAAGGAGATCACGCTCGGCTTCCTGCTCGCCGGGCTCATCGCCCAGCTGGGCAACGGCTTTTTCGAGCACCTGTTCATCCAGCACGCCCCGGCGCCGCTGCCGACGATCGAGAACGTGATCATCGGTCCGATCATCGCGGTGCTCAGCTTCGTCTGCTCGGTCGGGAACGTCCCGCTCGCCGCGGTGCTGTGGTCGGGCGGCATCTCGTTCGGCGGGGTCCTCGCGTTCCTGTTCGCCGACCTGATCGTCGTACCGATCCTCCTGATCTATCGCAAGTACTACGGCACCAGGTTCACGATCCGGATCACCGCGCTGATGTTCGTGACGATGGTGATCGCCGCGCTGATCGTCAACGGCATCTTCAGCGCGCTCGGGCTGATCCCGACCGGTCCGCGGCCGACCCGCGCCGATATCTTCAGCCAGGTCCAGGTCAACTACAAGCTCGCGCTGAACGTTATGGGGTTCGCCATCTTCGCCGCACTGTTCTGGATCACCAGGCGGCGGGGCGCGACCGACCCGGTCTGCGGGATGAAGGTGGACCGCGACAAGGCAGTCACTGCCGAGTTCGGCGGCACGACCTACTACTTCTGCTCGCCGGACTGCCGGCAGGCGTTCGAGGCGGACCATACCGGTGGCCCGCGTGGCGCGACGCGCGCCGAATACGAACATCCCGCGCACGCCTGACCGGATCTCCAACCGGCGATCATCGCCGTGGTCGAGGACGTAGCTTCCGAGGAAGGAATGCGACGCCTGTCCGAGCCCGCCTATGCCGAGGCGATGCGCGACGCGCAGGAACCCTCGGCCGCGAGCTCAGCGGCCGCGAGCACGTCGTCGCAAGCCCGCCCGTCACCCAGTGACTCAAAGTACGAACGGGATCAGCATCTTTGTGTGCGCCTTGTAGCCGGCGTAGTCAGCCGGGAACGAGGTTGTCATCAGCCGTTCCTCTACCGTGGCGCTGTAGGTGAAATACCCACCCAGGATCAGCAACGCAATCAGCCAGTAAAGGTTCGTGGCGAGCGCCGTGCCGAGGAGGGCTAGCGGGAGACCCGAATAGATCGGGTGGCGAACGAAACGGTACGGGCCCGAGGTGACGAGCTCAGGCTCCGCCCTCTCGGTCATGGGCATCCCCCAATTCCGCCCCAGGTAGATCCGCGCCCATACCGCCAGACCCAGACCGGACGCGAACAGGATCAGCCCCACGACCTGCAAGATCGGACTGTGCACGGCCAGCGTGCCCGTATGGAAAACACGGATCAGCACAACCCCGACGACGACCACCAGGCCCGGCGGGCGGAATCGTGAGGTGCGAACGCTCCGCTTGGCGCCAACGGCAGCGATCAGCCAGCAGAGCCAGAACACGGCCCAGACCGAGAACACGACGGTCGTCAGTGTCATGTCGGTGAACCCTTTCGGAGCCGGAATGCGAGCATGACCGTCAGCGTACGCCGCGCCCGCGCCGAGCGTAAGTGGCCTCCGGCCGAAATCGACCATGACATTTTTCATCGGCGCGCTCCCGGTCGGCTCGTGATCGCCGGGGGTCAGGTCGAATCCTTCCTATGCCAGCACTCCCGAATTTGTAAATGTTCTAAGAATCGTGAACGGTCTGGTAGGCTTCCCGCCATGGGAAGCGCGGATCTGCTTCTGCATCCGGTGCGGCTGCGGATCGTCAAGGCGTTCCTAGGCGACCGCGCGCTGACCACGAGCCAGCTCGCCGCCGAGCTCGACGACGTGCCGCCCGGCAGCCTCTACCGCCACGTGGCGCTGCTCACGAACGCGGGTGTCCTTCAGGTGGTGGCCGAGCGGCGGGTCCGTGGCGCGGTCGAACGTACCTACACACTGCGGCTGTTCGCCGCTCGGATCGACCCCGGCGAGGCCAGGGCCATGAGCGCCGAGCAGCACGGCCAGGCGTTCATGGCCTACGTCGCGGGGATGCTGGCCGACGCCGATCGCTACCTCGCCTCCGACCCGCCCGACCCGGTCCGTGACGGCGCCGACTATCAGGTCGGCGCGCTGTGGCTGACCGACGCCGAGTTCGCCGAGCTTCTCCGCGACATCGCCATCGTGTTCCGGCCGCGCCTCGCGAATCCGCCCGGGGCAGGACGCAGGCGGCGCCTGGTCTACACGGTGTTCCTGCCGGCACCCGCGCAACCGACCGGCGAGTCGCCGAACGCGAACAAGCGACGATCACGGGCATGACGGAAGAGGAGCCCCTGATGCCGACCACGCCGATGGATCGGTCACCTCGATCGGCGGGCCGGTCAGCGAACCGGTTCACGCCGGTGTGGTCGTGGTCAAGGTGCCGGTCACCTGTGAGCGCCGGGCGTTCGCGCTGGTCGCGTCGGGCAGCGAACTGAGCCAGCTCGTTGGCTGACGACGTCGCCGGTCTAGACGGCTCCGCGTCGCCGCGCCGTGAGCAGGACGGCGACCATGCTCGAGCGGATCGGCCGGCCGAGTCGCTCATAGATCACGGCGTGTTCGTTCTCGATGGCTCGGCGCTGGTTCGGTGAGAGCCGGGCGTAGAAGGAGGCGCTGCGAACAAGGCCCGTGAGCTCGTCGGCGGTGTGTTCGACGACGATCGGCACGGTGGCGATCTGCACGTCGCAGAACAGGTGGCCGGCGTCCGCACGCGCGACGTCCTGGCTTCCGACCCAGGCCCACGCCTCCGAGACGTTCTCGCGGCGCTGCTGCACTCCGGCGGCGATCGCGGCGAGGTCCCTGTAAGCGGGCCAGTCTGCGGCGAGCTCCGGCGCGGTCCTCGCCAGGGCCGACAACAGCGCCCGTTGGTCGTCGGCGCCGGCGCGGTTCTCGAGCCCGCAGTATTGAATGAGCGCGAGCGTACCCCCGGGAGCGAGCAGGCGAGCGGCCTTTTGCCAACTGACGTGGGGGTCGATCCAGTGAAACGCGGCCGCCGAGAACAGCGCTCGGTAGCGCCCGCGGGGAAGCTCCGCGTCCTCGAGGCGCGCATTGACGAACTCGACCTCGCCACGCCCGTCCAGGTTCCGCTCGGCCAGCGCCATCAGATGCTTCCCGGGCTCGACTGCCACGACCCGAAGGCCCCGGGCGAGGAGGCTGCGGGTCAGCTGACCGGTGCCGCACCCGACCTCGAGCACGGGATCACCGCACCGGATTCCCGCGACTTCGCAGGCACGGTCCACGAGCTCGTCGGGGTATGCCGGACGGCTGCGGTCGTACTCGGCCGCGACCTCGTCGAAGACGCTGCCGTCGCGCCCCGCGGTAGCAAGTCGTCCCATTCCGGCAACGTAGAGAAAGCGCCGGACGCGATCTCGGGTCGCGGTGCCAGGGAAGGCGCGTCAGCGCAATGTGTATACGCCGCCGGACGCGGCGTAGCCCTTGGCTCCGACCGAGCGCGCGAGCTCGCTGCGCCAATCGTGCCCGGCGGCCAAGCGGTCGAGGGCGCGACGGAAGTTGTAGCGCGGAGACCAGCCCAAGTCCGTCCGCGCGCGATCGTTCACGTACACACGCTCGATGACGGGGAACATCGACCAGCCGCGCCGTGCGTACACGGCGTCGTAGTCCGGGAACAGCCGTCTCACGACGGCGGGGGCATCGACCCGCAGCTCGGCCAGGTCCTCGCGCGAGAACGGCGTCGTGGCGCTGATGATGTAACGGCCGAACCCGATTTCGGGCGCGCGCTCGAGCGCTAGCTGATGTGCGCTGACCGCATCTGCCAGGTCGACCCTCCGGTAGAGCAGCTCGTTAACCTTCGCGTTGTCGTCCGCGTAGTGAGAGCGAACGTGCTCGCGGTCGTCGCCCTCGGGGAAGAAGCGCGAGGTGCGGAGGATGACGATCGCGAGTCCGTGATCGCGGCGAACGAGCTCGCACAGATCCTCTGCGGCGCTCTTCGTGACGCCGTAGACGTTCCTCGGCGCGTCCGCCACCTCTTCGGTGATCCATGCTGCGGGCGCGCCCGGCGGCGGTACGAGTGCGCGCCCGAAGGCACTCGTCGAGCTGGTGAACACGAACCGCTCGACGCCCGCGGCTACGGCTTCCTCGAGCAGGATCAGCGTGCCCGTGATGTTCGTGGCCAAGAAGTCCTGCCGCGAGCGCCAATCGATGTGGGGTTTGTGAAGCGTTGCCGCGTGCAGGACGGCGTCGACGCCTTCCATGCATCCGCGCACGCACGCCCGATCGACGATCGAGCCAACGATCGTGTGCGGAGCGCCGAGGACATCGAGCCCGACGAGGTCGTGTCCGAGCTCGCCGAGCCCGTGCATCAAGCCCTCACCGAGGTGTCCGGCACTGCCCGTCACGAGAATCCGCACGGGCCGAGAATAAACGGACCGTGGGGCTCGACGCGCGGGCGATGCTGGTCTAGAAACCGTCAGCCGATGCCGTGACCTGCGAGGGTCTCCTGCAGGCGTGACAGCGCATCGCGGTCGAGGAGCCCGACGGTGCTTTCCGAGCCGTGCCAGGTGACCCGAAGCTTCGCCCTGCGCCGCCGCCGTCCGACCAACTCGACGTTGCGCGCGGCCGAGAGCAGGTGCTCCTGGACGACGCCGAGCCCCTTCCCCGACTGCGCGGCAAAGATGAACCGCTGCGTCGTGACCGCGAGAAAACCCGTCCTGCCGTCGATGTCGGCGATGAGGAATTCGCTGATGCCCTCACCCTCACCGAGCTCGACGCCCCAGCCCTCGAGGATCTCGGGGACGTTCGGCGGCGTCGACGGCGGACGGCTGACCAGCCCGGAGAAAAGCGAGCCGACGCCTTGGGGTTCCGGTCGTCGCGCGGCGGCCGCGGATCGCCTCGAGGAGTCGGGCGCGACCACGAGCGATCCGTCCGCTCGTTCCTCGACGACGACGTAATTGCCGGCGAGATCGCCCGACAGGGTCACATGCCGCCGGCGCTCGGAGTCCATTGGAAAGAGTCTGGCACGCAGCTTCGGTCTCCACCCGCGGGTGGAGACCGCGGCGATCTCCACCCTCGAATCGACCCGCGCGCCGATGTGCGCAGCGCGTTTGGGGACGACGATGCACCCATGACATTTACCGATTACCTCATCGACTCCGCGCTGGTGCTCCTCGTCCTGCTTCAGATCAAGGAGCGCAAGCTGACCGCCAAGGCGCTGATCCGTCCGGTGGTCATCGTGGCGATCGCGGTCGCCAACTATCTGCATGGCATCCCCACGGCCGGCAACGACCTGGTGCTGGTCGTGGTCCTCGCGCTGGTGGGACTGTTGATCGGCATCGCCAGCGGCCAGGCCGTGATGATGCGGCGCGACGTGGACGGCGAGGCGCTCGCCCGCGCCGGCTGGATTTCGGGCTTCTTCTGGGTGCTGGGGATGGGTTCGCGGTTCGCGTTCCTGATCTGGATCAACAACGGTGGCGCCGCCACGATCGGTCACTTCAGCGCCACGCATTCGATCACGAGCGGCGAGGCCTGGACGGTGGCGCTGCTGTCGATGGCGGTGTGCGAGGTGTGCGGGCGCACGCTCGTCCAGGCACTTCGCCGCCAGCATCTGATGGGCCGGGTGGCGCCGGAGCTGGCCTGAGCAACCGTGCCTGGCAGGCGATCGAGTGGGCATTCGACAGCGGGATCCGCGACCAGCGGGTCCCGCTTCGCCGAGTCGCGGGGCTGCCCGCGGAGTTGAAGCCCCGCCTCCGGACTCCGTACCGTCCTTGACGATGATTCTCGCGCGCCTCGACCGCCGGCTTGCCACCGTTATCCGGATTGTCGCCCTCGTGTTGATCAGCTGGTCGGTGCTGCACTCGCACCACCATCCGAGCGGCAGCGGGCGCGGGCTGGTGGTAACCGTCTGCTTCGTTGCGTGCTTCGTTGCAGGGCTCGCGTGGACGATCTGGCCGAACGAGCACCGCGTAACGCCCGATGTTTATGTGCTCGCCGTGGCCGGCGGCGTCCTCGCCGGCGCCGCGCCCGACAGCGCCGCCAGCGCGTTCGTGTTCGTGGCGGTGGCGTCGGCCGGAGTGCGAGTCGAGCTGGCGGGCGCGTTCGTCGTCGTCGCGCTCGGAGTCCTGGCGCTCGGCTCGGCGGTGATCGCCTACGACCTGAGCGGCCTCGGTCTGCTCGCCTACTCGCTCGGGTTCGCCGCGACCGCGCTGGCCGCGTCGACCAGTCGCCAGGCCCGGATGCGCGCTGAGCAAGCCGAGCTGCTGCTCGCCCAGACCCAGCGCTCGCACGAGGAGCAGCTGCGCGCGGCGCGCCTGGAGGAATCGACCCGGATCGCGCGTGAGATCCACGACGTGCTGGCGCACACGCTGGCCGGCCTGACGATCCAGCTCGAGGCGACGAGCTCACTGGTCGAGCAAGGTGCCGACCGCGACACCGTCCTGGCGCGCGTGCAGCGTGCCCACGCGCTGGCGCGGGAAGGGCTGGAGGAGACCCGCCGGGCGGTCGGGGCGCTGCGCGGCGAGTCGGTGTCGGCGTCGGCGGGGATCGAGGCGCTCGTGGCCGATTACCGCGCGACCGCCGACGCGCCCACCGAGCTGATGTTCGACGGCGACCCGGAACGCCTGATCGGCCCGACCGGCCAGGCGGTGCTGCGGGTCGTCCAGGAGGCGCTCACGAACGTCCGCAAGCACGCTCCCGGCGCCGATGTGTCGGTCGCCGTCCACGCCGGGCACAATGCCGGTGACGACGTGGTGTTACTCGTGCAAGATCGACCCTCCGCGAGCCGGCCGGCCCCGGCTCCAGACGGGCTGGCCGATTCCGGCGGCGGCTACGGCCTCCAGGGGATGCGCGAACGGGCCGCGCTGCTCGGCGGCACGCTCGACGCGGGCGCGGCCGGCGATGGCTGGCGGGTTGAGCTCCGGCTGCCGCCTCCGAAGGCGCCTGCCGCCCCGGCGGAGCGCGTCCGATGAACGGCCCGGTGCGCGTTCTCGTGGTCGATGATCAGGCGCTCGTGCGCGAGGGGCTGATGACCCTGCTCGAGGCCGTGCCCGACATCACGCCGGTCGCCGCCGCCGCCGACGGCGAAGAAGCAGTGGCGCTGTCCGCGCGCCACCGGCCCGATGTCGTGCTGATGGATTTGCGGATGCCGCGACTCGACGGCGTCGAGGCCACCCGCCGGATCCGGGAGGCGCAGCCCGAGACGGAGATCGTCGTGCTCACGACCCACGCCGACGATGACTCGATCCTCGACGCGCTCCGCGCGGGCGCGCGGGGATACCTGACCAAGGACGCCGGGATCGCCGAGATCTCTCGCGCCGTCCACGCGGCCGCCGACCACCAGGCGGTGCTGGATCCGGTGGTCCAGGCCCGCCTGATCGCCGCTGCCGGCGCCGGCGCCGACCGCCGTCCGGCGGCACGTGCCAGCCTGCCCGACGACCTGACTCCGCGCGAGGCCGAGGTGCTGTCGCTGATCGCGCGCGGACTGTCGAACGCGGAGATCGCCGCCACGCTGGTGGTCAGCGACGCGACCGTCAAGACCCACATCAACCACGTGTTCGCCAAGATCGGAGCGCGTGACCGCGCCCAGGCGGTGCACTACGCCTACACCCACGGACTCGCCGATTGAGCGCTGTGCCGCCGTCGGCAGGTGGCATTGGCGCCGAGCTTCGTTCCTAACCCGCCCCGTTCAGTGGGAGCCAGACACGGAAGACGGTTCGTCCGGGTTTTGACTCGAAGTCGATCGAGCCGCCCAGTCGTTCGGTCACGATTCGACGCGCTGTGTCGAGGCCGAGACCGGTGCCCTCGCCGACGTCCTTGGTGGTGAAGAACGGGTCGAAGACGTGACCGCGGATGGTGTCAGGGATCCCGGGGCCGTCGTCGACGATGTCGACTCGCGCACAGGGGCCATCGCGTTCGGTGAAGATCTCGATCACGCCCGCGTCGCCAAGCGCCTCGATCGCGTTGGCCAGCAGGTTGGTCCAGACCTGGTTCAGCTCTGAGCCTCGCAGGGTGATCTTGGGCAGCGACCGGTCGTACTTGCGCCGGACTTCGATCGAGGTGTGCTTGAGCTTGTGGCCGAGGACCATCAGCGTTGTCTCGAGTCCTTCGTGAACGTCGGTCTCGACGAGCTCGCCCCGGTCCATGAAGGCGTACGCCTTGATCGCTTTGACGAGCTTGCTCATCCGCTCGGTCGACTCTGCGATCCCCGCGGCAAGCCCGCTGGCTGTCAGCGACGCGGCGATCCACGCGACCGCGGCGCTTGTGCCCGGCCCGGCGATGTCGGCCAGCCGATCGAGCCAATCCGCGTCGATGCCGGCGGCGGCGAGCGGCTCGCTCAGCCGCCACGGCTCGCTTACGTCTAGGCGCTCGAGCGATTCGAGCAGCTCGTCCTCCGCGTCGGCCGCATCGAGCGCCGACAGCGCGTCTCGTGCGCTCGCCCGCTCCATCGCCTCTTGCTGCATCGCGACCAGTTCCTCGGCCTGCGTCCGCTCGATACCCGACTCGACGAACAGCCCGATCGTCGAGGCCAACACGTCGAGCGCGTCGGCTAGGTCGGCCGCCGCGCGCCGCGCCGCGGTGGCCGGATTGTTCAGCTCGTGCGCGAGCCCCGCCGCCATCGTCCCGAGCGACGCCAGGCGCTCGCGATTCTGCTCGCGGGCCGCGATCCGGGTCGCCACCGGACGGATCGCCCGCATCACCCGCCGGAACACCGGACGTTGATCGAGCACCAGCCGCGTGAAATCCTCGGCGGCGAGCACAGCGACGCGAACGTCGGTCACCGCCCGCATCTCCCCGGCGTAGCCAGTCTCGGTGAGCACCGTGATCGCGCCCATCCAGGTGGGCGCCGTCTGGCGGGTGATCGGCTCGACCCGGCCCGCCTCGACGACCAGGCCCTGGACGACCCCGCGCAGTAACAGCATGAACTCCGCGGTCTGGCCCGCATCGGTCACGAGCGCGTCGGCGGGCAGCTCGCGAATCTCGGCCGTCTCCAGCCAGCGCGCGAGTTGCTGGTCGTCGAGCTCGTCGAACAGGTCGATCGTACGCAGCTCTTCGAGCGTGGGCCGCTCGGGCTCGCTCATGCGCTCGCGAGGTACTCGTGGATCAGCGAGACCGCCATCGAGCCCTCGCCGACGGCGCTCGCCACGCGCTTGATCGAGCGCATACGGACGTCGCCGGCGACGAACACGCCGGGCACGCTGGTTTCGAGTGCGTACGGGTCCCGGGACAGCGGCCAACCGTGATCGCGGACGTCGGGACCCGCGAGGATGAAACCGCGCTCGTCGCGCGCGACCACGCCTTCGAGCCAGTCGGTCCGGGGGGCGGCGCCGATGAACACGAAGCAGGCGTCGGCCTCCTCGACCGTTTCGCTGCCGTCGGGGCCGCGGATCCGTAGCGCGCGCAGGTGGCCGTCCGCGCCCTCGGCGGCGACTGCTTGGGATCGCGTTCGCAGCTCGATGTTCGGAATCGCCGCGATCTGCTCGATCAGGTACTGCGACATCGACCTGGCCAGGGAGTCCGCGCGTATCAGCATCGTCACCCGTCCCGCGTAGCCGCTGAAGTACACGGCGGCCTGGCCGGCCGAGTTCGCGCCGCCGATGACGAACACGTGCTGGTCGGAGCACGCCCGCGCCTCGGAGAGCGCCGCGCCGTAGTAAATCCCCACGCCGGTCAGCTCGGAAAAGCCGGGCGCGTCGAGCTGTCGATAAGAGACACCCGAGGCGACCAGGACCGTGTTGGCACTGAGCAGACCGCCGCCGGTCAGCTCGACCAGGCGACCCGATCCCTCGACGCGCAGCGCGACCGCCTCTTGCACGGTGACCAGCTCGGCGCCGAGCCGGCGCGCCTGGTCGGTCGCCCGCCGGGCGAGGTCTGAGCCGCTCAGACCGGCCGGGAAGCCCAGGTAGTTCTCGATTCGGCTTGACTGACCCGCCTGCCCGCCCGGCGCCTCGCGCTCGACCATCACGGTCCGCAGACCCTCGGAGGCGCCGTAGACAGCGGCGGCGAGCCCGGCCGGGCCGCCGCCGACGATCACGAGGTCGTAGTGATCCCCGATCGGCTGCGCGGAGAGGCCGAGTCGCCCCGCGAGCTCGAGCATCGTCGGGCGCTCCAGGACCGATCCATCCTCGAGCAGCGCGACAGGCAGCCGATCGGCGTCCACGCCGGCGACCGCGAGCAGATTGCGCGCCTCGCTGTCCCGCTCCACGTCGAGCCACCGGGCCGGCACGCGATTGCGGGCCAGGAAGTCGCGCAAGTCGTGCGACTGCTTGGAGAAGCGATGGCCGATCACACGCACCCCGCCTGATTCGAGCGCCGCTCCCGCCTCCCACGTCGTCAGCAGGTCCTCGACGACAGGAAACAGCTGCTCCTCAGGGGGGTCCCAAGGCTTGAGCAGGTAGTAGTCGAGCGACACCTCGTTGATCGCCTGGATCGCCGCCTCGGTGTCCGCATATGCGGTCAACAGCACGCGCTTGGCCTCCGGCACGAGCTCGCGCGCCTTGACCAGGTAATCGGTGCCTGACAGCCCGGGCATCCGCTGGTCAGCCACCAGCAGCGCCACCTGCTCCCCGCGCGCGCGAATCTGCCTCAGCAGATCGAGCGCCTCGGCGCCCGAGCCGGAGCGCATCACCCTGTAGCGCTCGCCGAACCCGCGCCTCAGGTCGCGCGCGACCGCGGCAAGCACCGCCGGCTCGTCATCGACGGCCACGATCGCGGGACGGCGTCGTTGATCCTGGCCGTCGTGCTGCTCCATGTCGATCCCCGGCGTGTCGAGCACCAGAGCGATGCTAAGCGATCGGCGCATGGCGGGCCGGTTCCTGGGCGCCTATGTCGCGTAGCTGTGCCGGGGGTGCTCAGCGATTACCGCACTGCGCCGACGCGTGCTCGTAGGCGGGCGACTGCAGGTCGACGCCCGGCGGGTCGGTGACGGCGATCCCGCCGCTGGGGGGGAACGTGGGGTCGAGGTAGGCCGGCACGCCGCGGGTGCGGATGCACTTCGAGTAGGCGAGTGACTCAGCGGCGAACCCCGAGTTCGACGTGCTCCCATCGGAGTTGCTCCCGCATCCGGCCGCGAGCGCGCACGCGGTGATCAGGCCGATCACCGAGACGGTGGCGCGTCGCGCTCGGGGCTTGTCGTGATGTGCCATGTCGTGTCTCCGGTATCGACTCTCCTCCCTTCTACGCGACGGGCCAGCCCGCGCTTCCGCCTGTGCTCCGCCACGGCGACCTGGTGGTCGATTCGGCACGCCGGCGCGCGTTTCGAGGCGAGCGAGAGCTCGAGCTGGCGCCCAAGAAGTTCGGCGTGCTCGAGCTGCTGTTGTCGAGTCAGGGGCGGTGCGTGTCGGCGGAGGAGCTGCTCGCGCGCGTGTGGGACGAGGCCGCCGATCCGTTCACGCACACGGTCAAGATCACGGTCAGCCGCCTGCGCGCCAAGCTCGGCGATCCGCCGGTGATCGAGACGATCGCCAAGGCGGGCTACCGGATCTGACCGGTGCGCGCAGCGCTCGACATCCGCTTCCGGCCGCGCCCGCCGCGGCGGACGGCGCGGCTTCGGCTCGCGTTGCTGTACGGCTGTGTGTTCATCGGATGCGGAGCCGGGCTGCTCGGGCTCACCTATCTGCTCACGGCGCGCAGCAGTGGCTTCTCGGTCCGACTGCCGGGACCGTCCGGGCACATTCCGTTTCCGCCCGGCAAGTTCGCAACGATTCTGGGGCAAAGCCAGCACGCGGCCGACCTGCACTCACTGCTACTCATGTCCGGGGTCGCGCTCGGGCTGATGGCCACCGTGGCGGTGCTGCTCGGGTGGCTGATCGCCGGCCCGGTGCTGCCTCCGCTGCGAACCATCACCTCGGCCGCGCGCAACATATCCGCGACGAACCTCAACCGCCGCCTCGCGCTAGCGGGACCCGACGATGAGCACCGGGCCGGTGATCCCGCCGGACGAGCTCGACCGGCTCCAGCAGCCGTTTCAGCGACTCAGCGCCGAGCGCACGAACCGCGGCGAGGGGCACGGGCTTGGGCTCCCGATCATCGCGGCGATTACGACCAGCCACGGCGGCGCGCTTCATCTTGACGCTCGCTGCGAGGGCGGACTGCACGCCCAAGTCGAGCTGCTCAGCAGGCCTGCCCTCCGGCAATCAGCGTCTGCACTAGATGTTCGTCGTGTTCAAGACGTAGAAGCCTGACGTCGGTACCTCAACGACGAATAGGAAGCGATCGCTCGGCGGGGGCGACAGGCTCTCGACGCAGCGAACGTCCCCAGACACGTCAATCGTCGTGCCGTTCACTGCCCAACTGACCTTGAGTTGTCCAGTGTGGAGGTTGAGTGACAGTGAGCCCGGCGAGGCGCTGGGAGTGGCGTTCACCGCGAAGACCTCCGCATTCGTATCCGATACGACGTGATTCGCGGGAACGCCTCCGGCCTCACAACCCTTGCCGATCGTTTGCGATCAGGGGAGGCGGCCCGACCAGCGCGTCGAGCCAACGGCTCCGATCAGCAGGAACGCGAGGCCGCCGATCGCGAATGCCGCGGTGACGTCTTGCTTGCGCGTCACGCTGCCCAGCTGGTGGCCGAGCCCCTTGTAGATCGAGCTGAGCTCGTCCGCGGTCTGGGCGTTGAACGAGCGCCCGCCCGACAGCTGTGCGATCTCCTGCATCAGCTGCGGGTCCGGGGGGACGGCCACCGGCGGTTGGAACGGGTCGGGGCTCGGGAGGACGCCCTTCGGGGTGCCGAGCGCGACCGTATCGATCGGGATCTTGTCCTGCGCCGCCTCGCGAGCGACGGTCGTGACATCGACGCCGGCGTTGGCGGCACCGTCGGAAAGGAGCACGATTGCGGACGGCGCGTGCTTCTTGTCCGCGCCACGCAGCAGCTGGAGCGCGAGTTGGAGGGCATCGCCGGTCGCCGTCGAGCCGCTTGCGGTCTGCGCGTTGACGATCGCGCGCGCGGCATCGTGGTTGGAGACGGGCGCCTGCACTGCGTCCGGCGAGTCCGAGAAGGCGATCGCGCCGACGAGGACGTTCCCGGGTAGCTGATCGATGAAGGTATTGGCAGCGCGCTCGGCAGCGGTCAGCCGCGTCGGCTGGACGTCGGTCGCGGCCATCGACCCCGAATGGTCGGTGACGAGCATCACCGAGGCTCGGTCGACCGGGGCGCTGTAGCTGACGTGGGGCCGGGCGAGCGCCAACGCGAGCGCGGCGACCGCGGCCAGCGCACAAGCCGCCGGCAGGTGACGCCGCCACGAGACGCCCGCGGCGGACGCCAGCCGCAACGTCGACACCGCGGGGAATCGGACCGCGTAGCGCCTGGCCCGCCGGCGTGCGGCGATCGACGCGGCGATCGCGATCGGGATCAGCGCGAGCGCCCCCAACCACAGTGGCGAGGCGAAGCTCATCGGAGGTGGCGCCCGAGCGCCAGCAGCCAATCCTGGTCGGTCGCCAGCGTGACGTGGTCGATTCGCAGGCGGCGCAGCTCGCGAGCGAGGGTGTCGCGCCGCTCGCGCTCGAGCTCGGCGAACCGCCCGCGAACGCGGCGGTTGGAGGTGTCGACGTGAATGCGGGCGCCGCTCTCGGGATCGACCAGCGCCAGGTGTCCGACCGCGGGGAGCTCCGCCTCGCGCGGATCGACGACCTCGACCGCGAGCACGGAGTGTCTTACCCGCAGCGATGCCATCGGACGCTCCCAGCCGTGCTGATCGCGGTAGTCGCCGATCACGACCACGAGTCCCGGCTGGCGCGCCATCCGCCCCACGCGCGCCAGCGCGTCGGCCAAGCCATCGGCCTGGTGCTGCCCGTCGGGCGCGACGCCCTCGGCGAGCATCCGCCGCAGCGCGACGATCCCGGGCTTGGCGCCGCGCGGCGGGAGCACTCGCGGCGCGGCGGCGCCGAACGCGACGAGCCCGATGCTGCCAGCCCGCCTCACGCCGAGACGACCGAACACGAGCGCCACGCCCTCGGCCACGTCCGCCTTCAGGCGGCGCGCGGTGCCGAACGCCATCGAGGGCGAGACGTCGAGCACGATCCAGGTGGTGAGCGCGCGCTCGGGCACGTGGAGCCGGACGTGGGCCTGTCCCGTGCGGGCCGTCGCCGCAGGGTCGATGTGGCGCACGTCGTCCCCGATCTCATACGGACGGAGCTGAGCGAGCTCGATGCCAACGCCCACGCCGGCGGCACGGCGATCGCCCGGGAGCATTCGCGCCACCAGTCGCGTGATCGCGAGGTCGAGCGCCTCGATCAGCGGCTCGGCCAGCGGCCCGGGGCCCTGGCGCGCCGCCGGCGGCTCCAGCAGCGCCGTGCTCACCGCGCGCGCACCGCCGTCGGCGCCTCACGGATGAGGTCCGCGACGCCCAGTTCGGGGACGGCGGTCAGCACCCGCTCGAGCAACTGGTCGGCGGTCACGCCCTCGGCGAGGGCGTCATAGGACAGCACGATCCGGTGGCGGAGCACATCCGCCGCGAGATCGCGGACGTCGTCGGATTCGACGTGGCCGCGGCCACGCAACAGCGCGAGCACGCGCGCGGCCTGGACCAGGCCGATCGGCCCGCGGGGACTGGCGCCGAACTCAATCATCGGGGCGATGTCCGGGAGCCCGTATCCAGCGGGGTGACGCGTCGCGTCCGCGAGGGCCACCGCGTAGCCGATCGTCTCGCGGTCGACCAGCACGGTCGCGGCCGCGGCGGCGTACCGCCGGAGGTCGGTGAGCGCCAGCCTCTCCTGCACGCCGGCCGGCTCACGCAGGCTGCGGCCGACGACGGCCGCCTCCTCGCCGGTGCTCGGGTAATCGACGAGGATCTTCATCAGGAATCGATCGACCTGGGCCTCGGGCAGCGGGTACGTGCCCTCCGACTCGATCGGGTTCTGGGTCGCCATCACGATGAACGGCAACGGAACCGAGTACGTAGTCCCCCCGATCGTCACCTGCTGCTCCTGCATGACCTCGAGCAGCGCCGACTGAACCTTGGCGGGTGCCCGGTTGATCTCGTCGGCGAGCAGGAAGTTGCAGAACACCGGGCCGAGCTCCGTGTCGAACGCGGCCGTGTCCGGCCGGTAGACGCGCGTGCCGACGAGGTCAGCCGGGACCAGGTCGGGGGTGAACTGGATCCGGCTGTAGGAGCCGCCGAGCACGGCCGCGAGGGTCTTCACCGTGAGTGTCTTGGCCAGTCCGGGAACCCCTTCGAGCAGCACGTGGCCACCGGCGAGCAGGCTGACCAGCAGCCTCTCCAGCATGGCGTCCTGCCCGACGATCACGCGTTTGATCTCGTGAAGCGCCTCTCCCAACGCTGCGCGCGCTTCGCCGCGCAGCTCGTCCGCATTGTCGATGTCAGTCATCCGTTCTCCTTTAGATCAATCGGCCGAACCACATCAGCGATGCAGCGGCGCCGAGCAGCAGCAGGGCGAGCCCGCCCCCGGTAAAGGTGGCGGTGATCTCGTGCTTGACCTTCTTGTGCCCAAGCTCAGCACCGAGGCGCTCGTAAATGGTGTCGAGGCCCTTCGCGTCGGTGGCGGTGAACGCCTGCCCGTGCGAGACGCGGGCGATCTCCGCGAGCTGCGCCGGGTTCGGCGGCACGGGCACCGTGACCGTCTGGTTGCCGCGCTTCTCCTTGACGGTTCCGTTCGGTGTCCCGAGCTCGACCGTGTAGATCGGAATGTGTGCCGCCGCCGCCTGCTGCGCGGCCGTGATCGGATCGGAGCCCACGTCCGAGGCCCCATCCGATAGCAGCAGGATCGCGCCCGGCGGCTTCTTGCCGCCCTCCTTCGGGACCGTCGCAAGCGTGTGCAGCGCGGTCCGGAGCGCACCGCCGATCGCGGTGCCGCCGGTCACGCGCAGCTGGGCGAGCGCGGAGCTGACGAGCGCGTGATCGGTCGTGGGGGACTGCAGCAGTGCCACCGTCGTGTTGAACTCGAGCAGGCCGACGCGCACAGAGCCCGGAACCTTCGCCAGGAAGCGGTTGGCGGCCTTCTCGGCGGCGGCGAGGCGTGAAGGCGCCACATCGGTGGCGGCCATCGAGCCGCTGGTGTCGTTGGCGAGCATGATCGACGCGGTGTCGACCGGCTCCGCCACGGTTCGCTGCGGGCGGGCGGCAGCGACGATCAACACCGCGAGCGCGAGCGCAAACGCCAGCATCGGGACGTGCCGGCGCCAGCGCGGGCGACGCGGTGCCACCGAGGCGCTCAGCACGGGGGCTGCGAACGCCGCTGCGGCTCGACCGCGCGGACGCTGCTGCCCCACGTACCAGGCGATGAGCAAGGGGATCACGAGCAGCGCGACCAGAACTGCGGGGTGGAGGAAGCTCATGGATAACCGGCGGGCCGGGACGCCAGCGGGACCTTCGCCGTGTACGACGTTCCGCTGCCTTGGAACTGGAGCTGTACCTGGTCTCCTGGGCGCTTGCCGGCGATCGACCGGGTTACGTCACGTGGCGTGAAGATCTGGTGACCGTTGATCTGGGTGATCACGTCACCTGGCTCCATACCCGCCGCCTCGGCCGGGCTGCCGGGGAAGACGTTCACGACCATCACTCCGCCGAGCTGCGACCTTGTTACGTCGATGCCGAGCCACGCCCCCGATCGGGTCGCGACCGGCGATGTCTGCCCGCCAGAACCACCCACCACCGCCGATGTCACTGCGTACGCCGCGCCCGCGAGCAGCAGGGTCAGGGCGACGGCGACGATCGCGATACGGCGCTGGCGCCGAGTGCCCAGGCGCAAGCTCCCAATGCGCCGGAGCGCCGTCCGCATGCGCCCGAGGAGGGCGTGCAGCCGGTCGCGAAGGGGCCGCGTACGCGGGGCAGCCGCGGGAGCCTCGGGCTCGACGGGTACGGTGGTGCGCGCGCGATTCGCGGCGAGCTCGTTCCGGCGCGCCGAGGATTCGTGCCGCCAATCGCCAGACCACAAATGCCGAGGAGCGCTCATTCCCTCCGGGCACGCTAGGCCGTCTTAGTGAGATCTTCTTAAGAACATAAGACCTACCTACAGGGTTCGCCGGCACCGGGTACCGCGCCCGACGGCCGATAGCCTGTGGAGCCGTGTTGAGCCCTGAGGGCGCGACGACGAGGACCTGCCGAACCAGCTCTACTTCGTCGACAGGATCCCGGACGACCCGTTTGCCGAGGTCGACGAGTCGAAAATGATCACCCGTTTGCTCGCTCGGCGAGCGCTCCGTCGTCGCTCACCGTCGAGACGCTCAGGTAGCGTCGAGGGATCCGGGGTCCGCGGGCACGTCGACCGCGTACTGCTCGAGCAGGTCGAGCGGCACGACGTCGAGCGCGCGCTCGTGGCTCGCGGCAAGCACGACGAAGGCCGCGACCCCCTCCTCGTGCGCCCGCAGCCACGCTTGGGTGGTGACGCACCAGCGGTCACCGGGCGCGAGGCCGGGAAAGTCGTACTCGGGGGCCGGCGAGCTCAGGTCGTTGCCGATGCTCCGCTGATACTCGAGGAACTCTCCACTGACGACGGCGCAGATCGTGTGACTGCCGAAATCACCGGGACCGGTGCGGCAACAGCCGTCGCGGTAGAAGCCGGTGAGCGGGTCGGTGCCGCAACTCTCGAGCGGCCCGCCGAGCACGTTGCGCTCCATGCGGCGACAGTATCGCCCTCGGGGGGCTCCCTCAACGTTCGGATCGACCCGCTAGTCCACTAGATGGGGATGCCGACAAGCTCGCGGCACGCCCGGGTCTCGGCGAGCGAGAGCCCGAGGTCAACCGACACGACGTGGCTCAGCCCACCGGTGATCTGGGTGCCTAGGCCGTTATCGCTCTCGAGGTCGGTGACCAGGGTGCCAATCGCCGCGATGTTTCCGCCGGCGACGCTGCTCCCGGCTCCCTCGAGCGCGTGCAGGCGCGACCCGAGGTCCGAGCGGAGCTGGTTCAGCTCGGCGCGCGTTCGCGCTGTCTGAGCGCCCGGCGGCAGCCCGAGCTTGTCGAACTCGCTCACCAGGCGGGTCGTGGCGGTGATCGCGTCCTCGATGCGGGCTCCCGGACCGAAGCCGAGGTCGAGGCTCGTCCCGTCGCGCTCGATCTTGTTCTTCCAGTCGAGGATGTTCGTGCAGATGGCCGAGGCCCACTGCTCGTCGGCCGCGGTCCGCTGCGCGGCGAGCGCAGCCTGGTCGCTCGCCTGCGTCTTCCGGGACCCGGTCGAAACGCCCGGAATCGTGACGGCCCCGGTGCTGACGGCCACAGTGACCACAGCGGCAATGACGCCCACGGTCACAACCACTCGGGCCAGCCGCGAGCCGACCGACGGTTCGCTGTGGTCACCACGCAGACGCATTCGGTCAGGCTGCGCAGCGCGATGAAGAACAGCACTAGAAGATCTTCAGGGGACGATAAGACTGCACGCCGACCACGCGTGGGCCTCGGCGGGCGGGGCGCGGGATCGCCACAGCCCGGCGCGTGCTTCAAGCCGGGCTCGGCACCGCTCCGACCTGTTGCAGCAGGCCCAGAGCGTCCCAGACAGTCCATTCCTCGGCGATCTTGCCGTGGGATATGCGGAAGATCGTGATCGCGTCGACCGCAATCGTCGTGCCGGTCGGCGGCACCCCCCATGGCTCAAGGAAGGTGTCCGTCGTGCCGATGCAGAACCTAGCGACCGGCCGGGCTGCGGCACGAAGCTCGGCGCCCAGCGAACAAGGACAAGCGTGAACGGAAGCAAGATCTCGATCCTCAGGCGGCTCCTCGGCATGCGAGCGGTCGTCGCGACGGCAGCGGCCGCCGCGCTGATGATCGCGCCTGCAGCCGCGTCCGCCCGGCCTTCTCTGTTTGCGGTCAGCAGCGAGACCGCGTGCCTGGCGAACCGGAACGTCAATCCGTTCCTGCGCGCCAACCACGCCAACGTCATGCGGCTGATCCTGTCGCCCGAGGACGCGTCGCTCGGCGCCGGCAGCGGCTGCGTCGAGGATGCACACGCGGCAGGGTTCCGGGTCTACATCTCGCTCCAGTTCAACAACCACTGGACCCCGAGTCAGGTCGCGGCCTACGTGGCGCGGGTGCTCCCGGCGTATGCGCCATTCGTCTGGGCCGTCGGGGTCGGTAACGAGCAGGATTTGTCGATGGCGAGCGCCTACGGGCAGGGCACCGTCTCGCTCAGCAGGGACGGGCGAACCGTGGGACAGAACTACCGGGCGGTGTGGAACGCGGTCGAGCCGGTCCTCTTGAAGCTCGTTCCGCGCGCAATTCGCGTGTACGGCGAGTTCAGCCCGTGGGGATTCAGCGCGACCGAGCAGGGCTTTGCGCACGGGCGGCCGCCGGGGGTGCAGGCGATCGCCGCCCACTGCTACCACACGAAGGTGGGCGGGCTGTTGCAGGTTCCACAAGAGGCGGCCTGGGCGGCCTCCAAGCGGCTGCCTCTGTGGTGCTCGGAGATGGGGCCCGCCTTGCCCCGCCGCTCGATGCCCAAGTGGATCGTGACCGACTCGTGGGCGTCGTGGGACGCGGCGGTCGGCAAGGTCGTCGCGAGAAGCCCCGATCTCCAGATGTGGGGCTACTACTACGACCCCGCGCTGTAAGCGCCGGCGGCATTCGCGCCGCGAAGTAGTGTGCGCGGCGACGCGTCAGTAAGAATGTCGCCATGACGACCTTCCCTGAATCTCATCGCGACCTGCTGGATGGCCAGGTCGCGACGCTGGCAACGATCGGCGGCGATGGATTCCCGCAGATGACCGAGCTCTGGTTCCTCCATGACGACGGCGAGCTGAAGCTCTCGCTCAACAGCGCCCGGCTCAAGACGCGCAATCTGATGAAGCGTCCGGAGTGCAGCCTGATGCTGCTCGACCTCCAGAACCCGTACCGGTACCTCGTGGTCCGTGGCAATGCGGGGATCGAGGCCGACGACGACTACGCGTTCGCGGAGAAGCTTGGCGCGAAGTACTCCGCCGACGTCAAGGAGCACGACCAGCCGGGGGACAAACGCGTGGTGGTGACGATCGAGCCGACCAACGTCTACCCGGTGGACATGTCCGGCTGATAGGCGGTCGTTCCCGGCCTTGCGGGTGGCAGCCACCAGCTACGACGCGGGGTCGGCGCTGTACTCCGCGTCGGTAACGTGCTCGCCCCAGTTGACCGGGCTGCCCTGGTCGTCGACCTCCTGCAT
The DNA here is from genome assembly GCA_963836715.1 of uncultured Solirubrobacterales bacterium. GTDB lineage: Bacteria > Actinomycetota > Thermoleophilia > Solirubrobacterales > Solirubrobacteraceae > Palsa-465. The sequence goes on along the minus strand of CAWIKH010000006.1, from coordinate 215,695 downwards.
CGCGATATGGGTCATGAAACGGCCGGGAGCGGCGCCGTGCCAGTGGTCCTCGCCGGGCTCAAAATAAACGCGGTCGCCGGACCGGATCACCTCGACCGGCCCGCCGCGGCGCTGGCAGCGCCCGATGCCCTCGGTGACGTAGATCGTCTGCCCGAGCGGATGGGTATGCCACGCGGTGCGGGCGCCAGGGGTGAAGTGGACGCTGCTGGCTGCCACGCGGGATTGCCCTGAAGGCGTGGCGACCGGGTCGAGGTAGACGATGCCGGTGAACCAGTCGCTCGGCCCAGGGTTGCTGTCGAGGGTGTTTCGGGTGATCTGCACGGTGCTCTCCTTGGGTCGGGGTTTGGGCGCCGCGGGCGGACCCTGGACGGCGGCTGGTCCCGCGGCGTACGATCGCCGCTTCCCTGGAGTCCACCATGAGGAGGGAGTGCCTTGCAATACGGCAAGCCACGCCGGCGCACGTTCGCGCTGGCCGCAACGGCGGCGCTGGCGGCGGGAGCGATCGCCGCCGCACCAAGCTCCGCCAAGCCGAGGCGAGCTCTCGCCGCCGGCACGACCGTGCACGTGATCGAGCACGCGATCACCGACACCGAGATCCCGACGGGCGGCGGGAAGGATGTGAAGGGCAACGTCCTGACGTTCAACAACCCGGTGTTCAACATCGCCAACACGAAGCAGGTCGGGCACGACGAGGGCTTCTGCATCCGCGTCGCGCCCGCGCAGAGCATCTGGGAGTGCCTGTGGACCACGTTCCTGAAGGCCGGCCAGATCACGGTTCAGGGCCCGTACTACGACACGCGCAACAGCGTGCTGTCGATCACCGGCGGGACCGGCGCATACCGCAACAGCCGCGGTGAGATGACGCTCCTGTCGCGCGACGGCGGCAAGGAGTACGACTTCATCTTCCACCTGAGCTGAGGGTTGGGGTGATGCCCCGCCTCCGGCCCGGGGCGTCACCCGTTTTCAGCAGGACGGCTGTGGCGTCAGGTCGGTGGCCGGGCAGACCGGCAGGATCAGCGGCGGCCGCGGCGGCTGAGTGAAGTCGAAGTCGGCGGTCAGGTCGCCGAGCAGCGGGTTGTCCTCGCGCACGTCGGGGCGCGGATCGGGACGTCCGTCGGTCGCCGGATCGAGCCGCTGCCCATCGAGGAAGTCGTCCTCGATGAACTTGTTGTAGGCGTCGTGGCTGAGCGTCTGCGAGTCGATCATGCCCGCGTTCGCGTACGGGCTGATCACGATGCCCGGCACGCGGAGGCCGTAGCCGTTTTCGTCCGCGACCGGCGGTACGACGTGGTCGTAGAAGCCACCCCAGTCATCCCACGACAGGAAGATCGCGGTGCTGTCCCAGTCCGGGCTCTCCATGATCGCATTGACCAGTCCGGTGACGTACGTCTGGCCGGCGCTGACCAGCGCCGTCGGGTGCTCTGACACCTTGCCGTTCGGGTCGATCCACGACACCGCCGGCAACGTACCGTCCCTCGCGGCAGCGAAGAAGTTCGAGAGCGTCTGGATGTTGCCGAGCTGCCCATCCTGGGCGACGTCGGTGAACGACGGCAGCGGATTCCAGATCCCCGGCGTCTTCGGCCCCTGCTGCACCGGTGCGCAGGTCATCGCGGCGTCGTCCTCGCAGTCGGGCTCGGTGCCCTGAAAGACGTAGTACCCCCAGCTGACGCCGTTCTCGTGCAGCAGGTAGGTGACGTCCGTCCAGGCATAGTGCGCCAGCCCGTCGGACGGATTCGGGTTCTGGAGCGCGTTCGTACACGAGAACGGATTGTTCGGGTCGGTGCAGAACGCCGACCACTCCGACACCTGGTACAGGTGCTCGGGAAGGCTCCACGAGGCATTCGGCTCGTACATCTGGTCCTGGAGCACGAAGTTCTCCGCATAGGCCCAGTAGTTGGGGACCTCGCTCGCGTCGTGATAGCCCATGGCGTCGATGCATTGCGTCTTTGAGCTCGCGGTGCATGGACTGCAGCTGGGGTCGTTGGTCGTGCAATTCGATCCCTTTTCGGCCTGGCCGACGAACCCGTCCATCTTGCAGCCGGTGCGGCCGGTCGGATTGGCGCAGTCCATGTCGGCGGTCGCGTTCGCGGCGCCGTGGGGACCGCCGTAGTTCTTGTCGCTGGTGTCATGGAACGGCTGCACGCACCCGCCGTTGTCCGGATCCGTGACGCATGGCACGGTGCCCGGGCTGCCGGCGAGGCCGGGAATGCCGTCGGCGCCGGGGAACGTGCCGAAGTACTGATCGAACGAGCGGTTCTCCTGCATGATGATGACGACGTGCTTGATCTTGAAAATCCCGTTCACGTCGATGGTGACGGCCGGCGAGTACGAGTTGATGTTCTTCGCTCCCCAGTGGAGGTACGCCCGCATCTGGTACATGCCGTCGGCCGGGAAGGCGTCGTCGATCGAGAAGTCGGATGCCCGGTCGAGCGCGCCCTGTGCGAGGTCTTGCCAGCCGGTGGTCGCGAGTTGCTGCAAGACCATCTGCAGGCCCGGGTGTGACGGCGACACGCTCCCCGTGAACGTCACCTGGTCGCCGGGCGCCGCCTTCGCCGCCGACGCCGCCAACGTGATCAGCGCCTGCACCCGCTGATGCACTGTGTGGCTGCGCAGTCCCCGCGAGGTCACGTACCACCAGCGATTGCCATCGACCCGAACGGTCATCGACCACCGGCCCGACGAACCGGTTCGCGTTGCGGCGGTGAAGTGAAACCGGTGCTGGTGCGGAAGCCTTCGCCACAACAAGACCACCGCGTGGCGATGGTCGGGTGCCGTCAGGCGTCCGGAGATCGTGACCGCCTGCCCGTCGGTCGAAGGGTTCGGGGCGCTTGTGATCGTCAGGCCGACCCGGCGGGGGGCGGCCGATGCCGAAGCGACCAGGACGAGCCACGCGCTGAGCGCAGTCACAAGCAACGGCAACAGCAACAGTCCCGCTCGTCGCATGCTGTCCTCCCCGGTTTCTCCCACCGGCGTGGTTATCGCGTCCTCGTTAACCCGCTGAAGATCGTCTAGTTGCGGAACCCGCGCACGCCTGCTCGGTGTCACTCACCATCTCTACCTTCCATGGTGATCATTGCAGCGCGCCCGCGGCCCGATCTGCGAGAGCGGTTACTGCTCAGAACATCTCGATGCGCCCGCGTCCGGCCGCCTTGGCGCGGTAGGCGGCCGCATCCGCGTTGGCGAGCAGTACGTCGGGATCCGAATGCCCCAGCGCGATCCCGATGCTCGCGGACAGTTGGTGCTGGACCTCCGCGGTGGTGAACGGCCGGCGGATCGCCTCCAGCAGACGCCGGCCCACCGCGAGCGCCGAGCTCTCGTCCACGTGCTCGCACACGGCGACGAACTCGTCGCCACCGAGCCGCGCGATCGTGTCGCCCGGGCGGACGGCCGTCTGCAGGCGCCTGCCCAGCTCCACCAGCGTCGCATCGCCCGCCGCGTGCCCGTGGGCATCGTTCACCTGCTTGAAGTTGTCGAGGTCGACGAACAGGACGGCGGTGGCGCCGCTGTCGCGCTCGGAGCGCGCGAGCGCGTGCCCGAGGCGGTCGTGGAGCAACGTTCGGTTCGCTAGCCCGGTCAGCGGATCGTGCACCGCCTCGTGGCGCATGCGCTCCTCGTCGCGGAGCCGCGCCAGCGCGGTCGCAAGGGTGTTCGCCACCGCCCGCACGAAGCTCAATTCCTCTTCCGTCAGCGCGCGGGTGGGTGCGACGAGCAGCTCATCGCCGGTGCCGATCGCAAACCGCAGCCCCGCCTCCGGATCCGGACCGTGTGACGCGAGCGGTGAGCCGTCAGCGAGCCGCACCTCCGCCGCCGCGACGGGCAGCAGCTTCACCAGCCGTTCGATCGCCTCGCCGGCGAGGTCCGCGGGGTCGGCGCCCGCCAGCGCTCGCCCGCCCATCGCCGCCACGGCTCGTAGGCGCGCCTCGGCGGCGCGCTGATCGGAGATGTCACGGCCGACGGCGAGCAGCAGCGCCCCGGCGCTCGTCTCGACGATCCCCCAGCTCATCTCGCCGATGAACTCGGTGCGGTCGCGGCGCAGCCCCCATGCGGGGGTGGAGAACCGCATCGGGTGCTCGGTGGCGAAGTACAGCTCCATGTTGCGGCTGTACCGCTCACGGACGCGCTCGGGCCACAGCGTCGTGACCGGTTGCCCGAGAAGCTCGTGCTTGGGGTAGCCGAAGAGCTCCTCGGCGAGCGCGTTCACGAATACGATCCGGCCGTCGCGCGCCGCCGCGACGACCGCGTCGGGCAAACCCTCCAGCACAGCGGCCGGCGCGACCAGCAGTGGGTCGAGCGCCTCGTCCTCCCCGGCGCGCTCCGTCGCTACTTCCTCTACCTCTTCGTCCATGACCCCACTCCAGCGTACAACGCAGACTCGTCTGGTCCAGGGTCCTAGATGCCAGCGACTCCTTCACCGTGTGATGAAGTAGGCGTTGCCGTTCCGGCCGCCTCGACTAGCCGCGCCACCGGCTTTCGCTCCGGCCGACGGCGTTCAAAAAAGAATCGCTGCGCCGCGGTCCTCGGCGCGGTGGTCGGCGTCGTCCTGGTGCTTACCTGCAGGCGCCGCGCGCTCACGCGCCCGCGCGTCTGCAGACGGGTCCGGCGGTCAGCCGGTAGCGTCGCGGAGCACCGCTGCGAGGCGGGCGAGGGCGGCGGTGAACGCGTGCTCGGGCGGCTTGGCGTAGCCGACGACGAGCGCGGGAGGGTGGGTGTGCGTGCCGTGCGCATAGGCGCCGAGCCCCTGGACAGACAGGCCGCGCGCGGCGGCGTCGGCGACGACGTCCTCCTCGCGTATCGGGCCGGGAAGCTCGACGAGCGCGTGCAGGCCGGCGGCGATTCCCGAGATCCGAACCTGGGGCGCGTGCCGCCGGAGCGCGACTACCAGCCTGTCTCGTCGGCGCCGGTAGATCAGGCGCGAGCGCCGGATGTGCCGGTCGTAGGCCCCGGAGGCGATGAACTCCGCCAGCGTTAGCTGGTCGATGGCGCTGCTGTTCCGGTCCGCGAGCGCCTTGGCGGCGACGACGTCGTCGATCAGTTCCGTGGGGAGGACGAGCCAACCGAGCCTGAGCCCGGGCGCGAGCGTCTTGCTGGCGGTGCCCGCGTACACCACCCGCTGCGGAGCCAGCGCCTGGAGCGCGCCGAGCGGGTGTCGGTCGTAGCGGAACTCGCCGTCGTAGTCGTCTTCGATGATCAGCCCGCCGGACGCGAGCGCCCATTCCACGACGATCACGCGCCGTCGTGCGACGAGCGGCGCTCCGATCGGGAACTGATGGGCGGGCGTCAGCAGAGCCGCGTCGGCCGAGCCGAGCTGATCGACCGCAGCGCCCTCGTTGTCGACGTCGACCGTCGCCAGTCTCATCCCACAGGCGCGGGCGGCGTCGGCTGTGGCGGGCTGGATTAGCGCTCGATCGCGAGCTTCCTCGCGCCGCGGGCGCGGAGCGTCTCGCACAGCAGGCGGAACCCCTGTGTGAAGCCCGAGCAGATGACGATGCGGTCAGGGGTCGCCTCGACGCCGCGGGCCCGCGAGACGTAGTCGGCGAGCGCGGCCCGTAGCTCCGGCAACCCGCGCGGGTCGGCGTAGTCGAGCGCCCGGTACGAGGCCGCGCCAAGGGCGCGACGCGCGGCGGTGAGCCACGCCGAGCGCGGGAACCTGGACACGTCGGGCGAACCCGGACCCAGGTCGAATCGGTGTCGACGGGCGGAGCGCGCATCTGTCGGCGCCGCCGGCTTGGCCGCCTCGGGGCGGCGGGCGACGCGCGTGCCAGAGCCCTGCACCGCGGTCAGCCACCCTTCGGCAACGAGCTGGCTGTAGGCCTCGGCGACCGTGTTCCTGGCGATCCCCAGGTCCGCGGCCAGCGCGCGGGAGGAGGGGAGACGGACGTCGGGTCGCAGCCGGCCGCTCGAGACCGCGTCGCGGAGCGCGGACTCGAGCGCCGCCCGCACCCGCGTTCCGGCGAGGTCGAGGTGCAGGTCGACGCCCGAAATGGCCCATGTTTGTGCCATTGAAGTGGATCTTAACTGCGGGCCGCATGAGGGTTAAATTGTGCCTATGACAACCACACAGGAACACCACCAGATCCCCGTCCGTCTGGACTTCGACGCCCACGCCGCCGACTTCTCTCGGGCGATGGCACACCTCGACAAGGCCGCCACCAGGCAACTCGACAAGGTTGAGTTCGACCCGCCGCTGCGCGAGCTGGTGCGGATCCGGGCCTCGCAGATCAACGGCTGCGCCTACTGCATCGACATGCACACTAAGGACGCTCGCGCGATCGGCGAGACCGAGCAACGGCTGTACGCGCTGGCCGCGTGGAGGGAGACGCCGTTCTTCACCGAGCGGGAGCGCGCGGCGCTGGCCTTCACGGAGTCGGTCACGCTGCTCGCGGCCGACCACGTTCCAACCGAGGCCTACGAGGCGGTCGTCAAGTACTTCACCGAGGACGAGGTCGCGGCGCTGATCGGCCTGATCGTCACGATCAACGCCTGGAACGCGATCTCGGTCAGCACGCGCGCCTGGGAGCCGGGCTCCTACGAACCGTAGGCGGAAGCTAGGCGGCTCACGCCGCGGCTGATCGTGACGATTCCGTGACCGGCGGCTTTTGGTCGGTCAGCCGCAGCGCCTCCTTCCAGCTGAGCCTGGCGCCGCTGTAGATCAGCGCGTTCGCGTACACGCGGGACGCGATCCGGATCATCGCCCAGATCGAGAGCCCCATGATCAGCGCGTCGAGCGGAATCTCCCATGGGGCGATGTGGCCTAGCGCGATGCGGGCCGGCAGCAGACTGGGCATCAGCGGAGGCAGGAACGAGACGACCTTCACCCACGTCGCGTCGGGATGGGCGATCACGGCGTACACGAGCAGGTAGCCGACGAGGAGGAGCAGCCCGAGCGGCAGCGTCACGAACTGCACCTCTTCCTGCCGCGCGACGAGCGCGCCGCCGGCCGCGAAGGCGAACGCATACAGCGTGAACCCGGCCAGGAAGCAGACCAGGAACGCGGGGAAGAGCACCCACACGCTGCCAGGGATCTTCGTGCTGTGGACGAGGGCATTGGCGATCACGCCGGCGCCGGCGGCGATCGCCAGCTGGCCGAGGCCGGTCAAGCCGATGCCGAACACCTTGCCGCTCAGCAGCTGGCTCGGTCTGACCGCGGCCAGCAGCACCTCGGCGGTGCGCGAGGTCTTCTCCTGCGCAACACCGTTGGCGACCGCGCCGCCGTACAGACCGAGGCTCACGTACATGAGGAGGGCGGCGGCGATCGCGGCGATCGTGCGCGCGGTCTTGTCCGGGGGCGGCGGTTTCAGGGCCACGGCCGCGAGCGGTACCGGGGTGAGGGCGGGGAGCACTTTGTCGACGGGGATACCCGACTGCGCGAGCGACTGGCGCAGGCGCGCGGAGTCGACGCTCGCCTGGAGCACGGCCCGGATCGTCGGGTCGAGGCTCTGCTCGACGTCGACCCGCGCGGTGGACGGACCGACGCTCAGCGCGGCGTCGAGCTGACCGGTCGTGACCTGCTCGCGGGCGGCCGTTTCGTCGGAGACATCCGAGAGTGTGACCTTCGCCTTGGCGGCCGCCGCGGTTCGCTCAAGGGTCGGCGCCAGCGCCTGCGCCTCGCTGCCCACTAGGCCGACGCGGGTCGGCTTCGAGGACCCTTTGATCAGAGTGGGGATCGTGATCCCGCCGACGACGACCAAGGCCGTAACCAAGGTCATGATCCGGATCAAGCGCCCCTGCAGGCGCTCGGTGATCTCGCGCCGAGCGATCTGTCGGGTGATGCCCGTCCGGTTCATCGCGACACCATCTCGCGGTAGAGGTCGACGAGTCCGGCGGTCTCGAAGCCGAAATGCTCCACCGGCCCTGCGGTCTGCGCCGCGCGCAGGATGATCTGCGGATCGGTGCCCGGATCGACGACCAGCAGCACTCCATCCTCGTCGGCCGATTCGATCCGGACGCCCTTCAGCGGGCGCGCCCAGTCCGACGGCGCGTCGACCTTGACGCGTAGCTGCGCCGGGAGGCGGCGGCGGAGCTCGGGCAGCGTTCCATCGGCGAGCACCCGGCCCGACTCCACGATTACCACGCGCCGGCAGATCCGCTCGACGAGCTCCAGCTGGTGACTGGAGAACAGGACCGCGGCGCCGTCCCGCGCCCGCTCGAACAGGACGTGCGACAGAGAGTCGACGGCTTCCGGATCGAGCCCGGAGAACGGCTCATCAAGCACGAGCAGCTCGGGGCCGTGGACGAGCGCGACCGCGAGTTGCACGCGCTGCTGGTTTCCATGCGAGAGCGCGACGAGCTTGTCGGACATCCGCTCGCCGAGCCCCAGCCGCTCGAGCCAGGTCCGCGCCGCGCCGTCGGCGGCGGCCGCGTCGAAGCCGTGCAGCCGGGCAAAGTACGCGACCTGGTCGAGTAGGCGCATCTGCGGATACAGTCCGCGCTCCTCGGGCATGTACCCGAACCGGAGCCGATCGGCCTCGCCGACCGGGTGTCCCGACCACTCCACAGCGCCTCGATCCGGGCGGACGATCCCCATCACCGATCGCATCGTGGTCGTCTTGCCGGCGCCGTTGCGCCCAACCAACCCGACGATCTCGCCCGCCCCCACCCCGAACGCGACGCCGTCGAGCGCGACCACGTCGCCAAAGCGGTGGCGCAGATCCAGGACCTCGAGTTCACCTGTCGACATAATAGCGATATGATATCATCATCCGAGGTAGCGAGATGCCAGACAGCAAGCGCTTTATTCTCCGACTCGACCCTCGCGTGTTCGCCGCGATCAAGCGCTGGGCCGACGACGACCTGCGCAGCGTCAACGGCCAGATCGAGTACCTGCTGACCGACGTCGCGCGCCGTGCGGGGCGCCTGTCCCGCGCGCGCGGCAAACGAGGCACCTCCGGTACCGAGACCGTCACCGACGCGCCGCCGGCCGGCAGCGACTCCGACGAGCCCGATGCGCTGCTCGTCGTGGCAGGAGGGATGTGACCGATGAACGATCGGCCGCCGCGCCTTCGCGACACCTACACCGGGTACGCCATCGGCTGCGCGGCCGTGTGGGCGCTGATCTGGGTGCTCGCCCCGAGGTTCGCCAGGAAGGAGACCCTCGACAAGCTGCGCATCATGTTCCCCGGATGGGTGATGGGGTGGACCTCGGCGACGATCGCTCGGTACGTCTACCCGCCGCCGAAGAAGAAGCGCTGATTATCACGGCGTCCGTGAATTGAGCGCCGCGAATCGGGGTCCGGCGGAACAAATCACCTGCATAGCGGGACAATTCTGGTTCCTCGGACGAACCGTGACGCGTAGCGCATGCCCCACATGCTTCATGCGTCAAGGTCACGCCGAGATGCATGGAATGACGCGTCATGCAGGTCCCGGGCCGACGCCGAGCGCGATCGCCTTCAGTCGTCGCAAGGCGCCACGGCTTGGTTCGCAAAGGGGACGACCATCTCGCCTCTCCCGAACTCCCCGATGATCGACCGTTGCCGGCCTGTGCTTTAGCGCCTCGATCGGGTGCTGCCGGCGGAGCTGCCGGCGCCGGCGGTCGTGATGTGCGCGCCGTACGGCCGCGGCGGCGATCGGGAGAGCGAGCGGGCCGACGCGTTCGCGAATGCGGGATACGCGGCGGTGCCGGACGTTCGGGCCAGCGCCTGCTGATGGGGCCCTGGGGTCACCAGGTGAACTCCGACCGCAAGTTCGGCGAGGTCGACTTCGGCCACGAGGCGGTCGTCGACCTGTACACGATCATGAACGGCTTCCTCGACGAGGCGGTCGGCGGCCGCGTGTCCGCCGAACCGGTCGCGCCCGCGCGAGTGTTCCTGATGGGCGCCAACGAGTGGCTCGACCTGCCCGCCTGTGCGACGGTCTGGTCAGGTTGCGCTTCCGCGGCGGCCATGACCGCGCGTTGCCCGTCGCCCGGGCACCGTGCACGAGGTCTAGGTCACGATGTGGGACACCGCGCAGCGGGTCCTGCCCGGTCACCGGATCCGGGTCGAGATCGCGAGCTCCGCACATCCCAAGTTCGCGGTGAACCCGGGCACCGGTGGTGACGACACGACGGCAGCCGAAGGTGTCATCGCTCGCAACGTGCTGTAGCACGACGGCGCCCGGCCATCGCGGCTGGTGCTGACGGTCGTGCCGGCGTCAGGGAGCAGAGCTGAGGCGGCGGGCGGCGGCGAGGAGCCGTGAGCAGGCTTCTCGCACTCCGTACCGCTCGGCAAGCCACCGCATCGCCGCATCGTCCGCGGGATAGGACTCGCGACGGCCGGCCGGAAGCTCGATCGGCAGATCGTCGACCGGCGGCACCACCCTCATCGCGCTCTCGAGGTACTCGCGGTCGGCATCGCGAAGCTGGCGGTCACGGAGCACGCCGGCGATGTCCCCGTGCCGGCGGATCATCCCGGCCGCGGTGACCGCGCCAACCCCCTTGAGTCCGGGCAGCCCGTCCGAGGGATCGCCGCGCAGGATCGCGAAGTCCGCGTAGCGCCGGCCCGGGATGTCGTAGCGGCGCGTCACCTCGTCCTCGTCGATCACCGCCAGGCCCGGCTTCTCCGGATACAGGACGGACACCCGCGGGCTCTCCACCAGCGCGAACAGGTCCCGGTCGCCGCTCGCGATCTCGATCGTCCCCGGGGCCAGGCGACACCATGTGGCGATCACGTCCTCGGCCTCGTGCTCGGCCACACCGACCATGTCGACGCCGATCGCCTGAAGGAGCGCGCGGATCACGGGAAGCTGCGGCTCGAGCCCGCCGGGAACCGGCTCGGCCACGCGGTGGGACTTGTACGTCGGGATCAGCTCCACCCGCCAGTCCGGTCGCCACGCCTCGTCGTCGGCGACTGCGAGGTGGCGCGGCCGGCGCTGGGCGACCAGGCGAGCGAGGCGCTCGAGGAACCCCCGGATCGCGTTGACGTGAAAGCCGTCGGGCCCCGGCTCGCCCGCGGGCACGCCGTAGTAGGCGCGGAAGATCATGCTCGATCCGTCGACCAGCAGCCAGTCGCAGCTCACGGTGCGTTCATTGAATCGATCCGGCGCGTGTCATCATGTACTCATGTCCGAAGACGAACCCACCGGCGACAGCTTCGAAGAGCAGCTGCGTGCGATTGCGCGCGAGCTGGGGCGCTCCGTGGAGCGAGCCGTCGACAACATTGACGTAGACGACTTCGCGCAGATGTTCGGCGTCGACGTCGGCTCAGCGCGGGAATGGATGGAGAGCGCCGGAGCCTGGCTGCGATCGCAGGCGGAGCGAGTCGACGAAGACTTTCCGGTCCGGATGCCGGGTCCGTGGGGTCCACCGGCCCGCGAGACGCCGTCGCCGAGCCGGAGCCCATTGCGGAGCGACGACCCGCTGCGGAGCGCCGGGCCGCACCCGCTCGATCTACCGACGGACGAGCAGGGCATCGCGCTCGCCGCGCTCGAGTCCGGACGGTGGATGGTCGAGCCCGGCACCGACGCGCTGGCGGCGAGGGGTGATGGCCCCGGACCGAGCGACGCGCTCGGGATCGTCCGCGAGCTGCGAGTTCGTGACTGGCTCGGAGCCAACAGCGAGATCACGCTCGTCGGTCGCCGCGCGCTGAGCCGCTGGCTCGAGGCGGCGATCCCCGCCAAGGGACCGAAGGCCGACGGACCGACATCATAGCCCGGGGCCGGGGCCAAAGGAGAATGGTCGGCGGCGCCTGACGGCGGCGCCTTGGGATGGCCGCGTGCTCGACGAAGAAGTGGCGTTCGCGGGTGTGGCCGGCCAGGCCGAGCTGGTCCACCGGGGCGACGTGTCCGCGCGGGAGCTGGCTGAACTCGCGCTCGGCCGTATCGAGCGCCTCGATCGCGAGCTGAACGCGTTCGGCGCCCTCTTCGACGATCACGACGTGCTTGCTGACGCGCGTGACCTCGGGACCCGCGGTGCCGGCCGGGACCAGACGCGCGTGACCTCGGGACCCGCGGTGCCGGCCGGGACCAGACGCGCGTGACCTCGGGACCCGCGGTGCCGGCCGGGATCATGGAGGGGCGCGGCGAAGATGCGGTCCTGTCGCTGGCCGCCGAGCTCGAAGCCGAGCAGCCGTGGGTCGACCGCCGGCCCCCGATCGCGTAGCGATGCTCTCCGACCTGAGTGCCGCGATTTACGGGCTCATGACCGTGGGAGCCCTGCTCGCGGCCGAGTCGGCAGGCAGCGAAACGTATGCCGAGACGGTCGGCGCCGTCGCGATCACGATGCTGGTCTACTGGCTCGCCCATTCATACGCCGAGTTCGCCTCGCACCGGCTGAAGGATCGAGAACCGGCCCGGTTTGCCGAGCTCGCGCGGATCATGGGGAATCAGGTGCCGATCCTGTTCGGCGCGGCTATCCCACTCGTGGCGCTGCTGATCTTCTGGGCGGCGAATGCCTCGCTGTCGACCGCCGTGACTGCCGCCGTGTGGACATCGGCCGGCACGGTCGTGGCGATCGAGATCCTGGCGGGTGTGCGCGCCAAGCAATCGGGCCGCGAGCTGCTGTTCCAGGCCCTGTTCGGTGCCCTGCTCGGCCTGCTGATCATCGTGCTCAGGCTCGTGCTCCACTAGGCTGGACGATCCAGGGGCTTCGTCGAACCGGAGGTTTCATGCGCACCGTCATATCAATACTTGTCGTGAGCGCTGCGGCGCTCGGCTCCGGCGCGTCCGTCGCCGCCGCCGCCGGACCACAGCAGACCGTCACCGGGACGCTCATCAGCCGGCCCGCGCACACGCTGGCGCCGGGCTCGACGGTGAGAGCGAACAAGATCTTCGGAAACCGCATGTTCACCAATGCGAACCACGGATTCGCGCTTGTGGACACCGGTCAAGCGCAGTACCCGGCGGCGACCGTCAACGGCGGCAAGACTTGGAAGACGGACGGGCCGGCGCTCCACCTCAATGCCGCTCAGGCTCCGCTCGCGGTGATCTACATCGGCGCCGCGAGTCAGAAGACGATCTTCGCCTGGGGGACGGGTCAGGTGATCGACACCACCAGCAACGGCGGCAAGCAGTGGTACCGAGCCCTGTTCTTCGGCCTCCCGGTGGCGGTCGTCAAGAACCCGCAGGGCCACCTGGTGGCGTTCGTCGACGGGGAGACGAGCGGCAACTCGACCCTCCAGTACGTCTCCAAGAACGGCGGCAAGACCTGGCGCCTCGATAACACGATCGGTGGCTCCTAGAGAGTTGATCTGACCCGTCGCCGGCGGACGGCGTCGGCGCCGGCGAACGCCGCGAGCGTCAGCGCGCACAGCGCGAACAGCTCCGGGTAGTCGGAGTACCCCCGATAGCGAAAGCCGACGGTGTGCGTTCCGGCCGGGACGTCGGTCGCGACCAGCGCCGGCGCGACCATCGTCGTCGGCTGCGGGCGACCGTCGACGGTGGCGGTCCAGCCGTCGTCGAACGAGACGCTCAGCACGACCACGCCCGGCCGACGCATCGTGACGGTGGCGATGACGCTGCCCTGTTCGAGGTCGTCGCTCTCCGAGGTCACCGTGCCGGCGCTCGCTCCGCGGGACGGCTCGGGCAATGGCGGGGGCGTGAGCTGGCGTTCACCGAAAACAATCTCCAGATAATCCCCGCGCTCCGCCAGCCCGGACCCGAGCAGGGGGATGCTCCGGGCGCCGAGATCCGTGCGGTCGGCGGTGAGCGTGCCGGCGATCGCGCCGGCGTGGATGTAGCCGGGTGTGGCAGTGGTCCACAGCGCGTACGGACCGGCGACCGCGACCTCGCGCGCCGAAACCGGTGGCGTGGACCCGGCGGGGAGGATCAGGTAGTGGATCCCGAACAGCTCGTAGTCGGCGGGGTTGCGATCGTCGAAGTGGTCCTCGGGGCCGGTCATCAGGGATGCGGTTCGGAGCGTGTAGCCGACCTCGTCGACATCCGCGCTCTCGAGGTACTTGAAGACGGGCACGGCCCCGACCGTGAAGTTCATTCCCCAGTTCGACGGCATGCCGGCGTAGACGCGCCCGCCGCCATTCGCCTGGATCAGCGCGATCAGCTGTTCGACGTCGGCGCCCTGAGTCGCGTCAGCGCGGCGCTGCGCCGCGATGTGGCCGGCGTTGCGGCGGCCGAACGACCGCTGCTGCAGCCAGGCGGGGGCGAGCACCAGGAGCATCGCGCCGACGGCGACCGCCGTCCGGACCCGTTCCATGCGCGGGTTCGCCCACCGCCAGGCGACGCGCCGGCGGAGCGCGTCGCGCGGAGGAAGGCGTCGGCGCAGCGCCAGCCGCTCGAGCTCGTCCCAGACCCGACCGGCGGACCACGCGGCGCCGCGGCCGGCGAGCATCAGCGCGGCCAGCTGAACGCCCGTCATGAACCGGCGAAAGAAGATGTCGCCGGCGCCCGGGATCACGCCCACGAGCGATCCGAACGTCGCCCGCCCGAACGACAGCAGCAGGCACGCGGCGAGCGCGACCACGAGCGCGCGCGAGCCGGGATCGGCCCTCCGGCGGGCGAGCGCGAGGGCCAGGCCGATCGCCATGAACGCGGTCACGACCGGGATCCGCCCGTGGTCGAGCAGCTGGCCCGCGGCGAGCCAGCCGAGCACGCGCGGCGCGCCGTAGCCGTCTGAGAGTGCGGTGCCGCGCAGGGCCTCGTTGATCGCGGCCCACGGGCGCTGGTCGAGCAGCGGCACGATCACCCACGCGGCCGCGAGCAGCGCGCCGCCGGCGACCAGCATCGCTCGGCGCGCGTTCGTGAGGATCGGGCCGCCCGCGACGAGCGGCCACAGGAGCAGCGGCAGCAGCGCCAGGTAGCCGGTCTCGAAGTGCAGCGCGATTGTCAGCGACACGAGCGCGACTGCTGCGAACAGGTTGCTGCCCTCGTGGATCGCCCGCCAGCTGAACCCCCACGCGAGCGGTAGCGTCAGCGAGGCCCACAGCTGCGTCCAGACTCCGTATCCGATCCAGACGTACGCGTTCTGCTCGTAGCCGATCCCGGTCTTGCTTACCAGGAACGGGGAAATCGCGGCCGCGGCAGCGCCGCCCGAGCGGCCGGCACCGAACAGTCGCGCGGACAGGTAGACGGCGACTGGCCACACCGACAGGAGCAGGTACAGCGTCCAGCGGAACGCCGCATCGGGACCGACGAGGAGCCCGGCCAGCCCCGCCAGCACCGCAGGCAGGCTCTGGTAATGCAGGAACTGCGGCGAGCCGAGCCCGAGAAACGGGAACCAGCTGTCGAGCGGCAGGTGACCGCTGCGGAGCTGCGCGGTCGCGAACCGGACCATCTGCTCGTGGACGGAGCTGTCGTCCACGTAGGAGACGCCGAGGGTCTCCGCCCGCAGGTTCAGCAGGTTCCAGGTGACGGCCGCAGCGACGAGCAGCCACGGGCCGCGGGAGGCCGGCCCGTGGCTGCGGGGAGGCCCGGAATCAGCTATTGCCGCTGGCGCCCGAGTTGCCGGAGTTGCCGCTGTTACCGGTGTCAGGCGGGTGCCCCGGAGCGCCCTGTACGTAGCAGCCGACGACCCATGTCGCGGCGGGCGCCGGTACCTGGGTGCCGGTCGAGGTGGCGGTGCCGCTGTTGCCGCTGTTGCCGCTGTTGCCGCTGTTGCCGCTGTTGCCGCCGTTGCCGCTGCCGCGTTGCCGCTCCGTTGCCCGAGTTGCCCGAGTTGCCGGCGTCGGCGCTGTTGCTCTGGCGGGGGCTGACCGCTGCGCGATACGTCGCGAGCGCCTGGGCGGCGCGCCGCTTAGCCTCGGCGGGGGTGAGCTTCGTCAGGTGACCATTGCGCAGGACGGTCGTTGGTCGGGCCTGGCACGGGGGTGCCACAACCGTGCTAAAGCAGACAGGCGCCTGGCCCTGGATCAGGTGGCCCTTCTCGACGTGGACCGTGCCGGCGACGCGATACGTCGGGATCACCTGCCATTTGCCGGCGGGAATCTCGCGCGGGTCGAGCCGGGCGATCGCCACCCGCGACGCTGCGCTTCCCGCCATGCTCGTCGCAAGCTTCATCGCCGCCACGGCCGCGGGCGGAAGCGCCTTGACCGTGCAGCCGGGGGCTACCTCGACCAGCCTCGCCCGGATGCCGAGGCCGGCCAGCCTCGCGTTCGCCCGCGGGATCGCCGTGATCTGGTGGATGGTGACGGTAACCGTTCCATCCGGGTTGCGGTTGACCGCGAACGCCGGCGGGCTGCTCGCGGCGCTGAGCACCAGCGCCACCGCGGCCACGACCCCGGCGAGGGCGACCGAAGTGCCGGCCAGCAGGCGCGGGCGCGCCCGCCGCGCGCGGTTGGCCGCCGGTCTGGTCATCTGGGCCAAATCAGCCCCGTGCCTGCGAACGAGCTCACGCCACAGGCGGTCCTCGAACTTACTCATCGCCCTGATGCTCCTTTCTCAGCCGGGCCCGCGCCCGGGACAGCCGCTTGCGCAGGACGACGCGGGAGACGCCGAGCGCCGACGCGGCCTCCTTTGGCGTCAATCCGGCGAGGTCGACCAATTCGACAGCAGCACGCTCGAGCTCGGGGAGTCGCGCGCAACGCCCGATCAGGTTCCGGCCGTCACGCTCGGCATCGATCTTGGCGGCCAGCTCCTCGATCTCGTCGACATCCAGCGGCCGGCGCTGGGCCAGCCGGGCGACGGCATCCCGCCCGTTCGCGGTCCGGGCGCAATGCCAGGCGAACACGTGGGCGGCGATCCCGAACAGCCACGCCCGAGCCGAACCCCTGCGTGGATCGAAGCTGCCGAACGCGCCGGCGGCGCGCACGAACGTCTCCGAGGTCAGATCGGCCACGATTTGCGGCTCGGCACAGCGCCGCGCGAAGTACGCCGTCACCACGTCGAAGTTGCCGCGATAGATCTGCTCGAACTCGGCGAGCGCCGAGCCCGAGGGACGGCCGGGCGCCGCCGTGCTCGCCCGAGCGGTGTCTTCGAACATCATGACCTTGGCGCCCGCCGCTGTGCTCATATGCCGCTAGTTGTGGAGTTCGCGCTGGTCTGTGACATCGGTGCGATTGTGATCCAGCGCCGTGGCGGTTACGAACAACCGAACAGCTGGGGCACGACGATCCTCGAAGGGTGGCGACGACGATGGCGAATGAAGTGCTGGAGATGAAGCCGCTGGGGCTCACGGTCAGGTTCCTGCGCACCGCCGCCGAGACGAACGGCGAACTGCTCGAGATGGAGGTGACCGGACGCCCGCGCGGCTTCCTCGCGCAGCGTCATCTGCACGGCACCCAGGTCGAGCGCCTCGAGGTCGTGTCCGGAACGATGACGGTCGGGATGGGTGGCCGCGAGCACGTTCTGACCGCGGGACAGTCGATCGAGGTGCCCGCCGGCACGCCGCACACCCAGGTGCCGGCCGGCGACGGTCCCGGCGTCGTCCGGATCGAGGTCCGCCCCGCGGGCCGCACGCAGGCCTTCCTCGAACGGCTGGCCGAGCTCTGCCGGGAGGGCAAGGTCACGCGCATGGGCTTTCCGCGGCCCGTCGCCGGCGCGGAGCTCGTACTCGAATACGGCGACACCGGTCACGCGGCGAAGCCGTCGCTCCGGGTGCAGCGGGCGATCGCCGGACTGGTCATGAGCGTCGCGCATCCGACGGCGCCCTACCTGTTCGTCGACGAATGGGATGTGGTCGCGCCACCCGAGGTCGTGTTCGACGCGCTCGCCGATACCCGCACGTACCCGCAGTGGTGGCGCCCGGTCTACCTCGGAGCGCGGGCGGACGACCGGGTCGCGCTCGGGACGGCGTCCACGCAGCACTTCAAGGGGCGGCTGCCCTACCACCTGCACACACGCTCGGTGATCGCGGAGCTCGACCGCCCGCACCGGGTGACCGCGGACGTCGAGGGTGACCTCCGCGGTCGCGGGACGTGGACGCTGACGCCGACGGCCGCCGGGACTCACGTGCGCTTCGACTGGCAGGTGTACGCCGATCGTAAGCTGCTGCGAGCGCTCACACCCGTGCTGCGGCCGTTGTTCCGCTGGAACCACAACTGGGCGATCGCGCGGGCGATCGACGGCCTCGAGCCGTCGATCGCCGGCTCGTCGACCAGCGTCTTCATCGCCAGGTGGAGCGCGGTGCCCTCGTTCCGTTCGGGCTCGGCGAACGTCGCCGCGGCCAGCCGCCCGCCGGGCGCGAGCACGCGCGCGGCCTCGGCGAACGCCTTCGGGGGGTCAAGGGCGAATTGAAAGCCGTTGACGGCGGTGGCGACATCGAACCGCGAATCGGGGAGCGGCAGCGCGTCCATCTCGCCCTCGAGAAAGCTGCCCTCGAGGGTTCGCTCGCGCGCGATCTCAAGCAGCGCCGGGGCTATGTCGACGCCCGCGACCTCCGCCCCGCGCCTGGCGGCGAGCGCGGCGGCGTAGCCCGACCCGCAGGCGATGTCGAGCAACCGCGTTCCCGGCCCGACCCCGGTCAGGTCGAGCAGCTCGTCGAACAGCTTCCGGTTCTCGGGCTCGGCGATCGAGGCCCAGTCGCGGGGGTTCGAGCTCCACAGCTCGCGCTGCTCGGCGATCTGCTGCCGCGCGTTCATCGCCCTGGGGGCGTCGCCGGTTCTATGTTCTGGTTCAGGCGGAACACGGTGTCGGGGTCGTATACCGCCTTGACCCGTCGCACGCGCTCGAGTGTCGCGCCGTAGGCGGCGGTGGCGGCCTGGGCATCGTCGTCGCCCATGAAGTTGGCGCAGGCGCCGCCGCTGAGATGCGGCTCGAGCGTGGCGAACGTGGCCCGCACCCAGGCTATCTCGTCCTCGGTGGCGCCGGGCTCGCGCCATTGTCCGGCGATGTTGATCAGCCACCTCGCGTCCCGGTGGGGGAACGCCGTGGCGTCGAGTCCGAGGGATCAGAGGACCGACGCTTTCGATCGGGCCCCTTCGCTACGGTCGGGTGCGATTGAGAGTGAGAGCATGGATCGTTTTGCTGACCGTCACGGCGTGCACCCTGGTGGTACAGGCGCGCGCGCTCGCGGTTGGCTGGGGAATCAACATGGACGGGCTCGTCGAGCCCGGAAGCGCGCCCGCGTTCACCTACCAGAGCGATCCGTACTTCACCGGGCTGCTCGGCGGAGCATCGTGTTCCCAGGCGACCACGGCCGGCGTCTGCTATGCGCGCATCTACATTCCGTGGGATGCGGTGAACGACGGCAGGGGAAGCTTCTCGACGGGGACCTGTCAGAAGTCGCCGGCCGGTCCCGGGACCCTGGACGCCGTATTCGTCGACGAGGTCGCGGCGGCGGCACGCGCCGTCGGCGTCGGTCACGTGCTGGTCACCTTGACGACCGCTCTCAACACCTCCACGGACGACATCTGGCCGACTGACAGCGAGTATGAGTGTGGCCTCAGCGGCTTGGAGCAGGCCGCGCCGGGGGTCACCCAGTGGGAGATATTCAACGAGCCCGACTCCGCGTATGACCCGGACTCGATCCCGGGCGGGGGACGCAACTGCACCGCTCGCAATGGCGCGTGGGTGGCGGCACAGGAACAGTGCGTGCTGGGGAGCGCGAAGGTCACGCCGTCGGGCGGGAACGGGCACGGCGGCAGCGCCCAGGCGGCGGCGTACTGGTACCTCGACGCCAAAAGAGCCGATCCGAGCCCGACTTACACGCTGGTCGCCGGCGGGTTCAACTTCAACACCTCGAGTTGTATCCCGTCGGCGTGCCACTACCTGCGTGGGTATTTTCGGATGTTGTCGGCGATCGATCCGACGCCACCTGACGCGGTTGCGCTGCACCCCTACCTGGACGTCGACTATGCGGCGCTCAACGGCGGGGATCCGCTTCCTCCGGCGACGTCCGGCCTCCCTAGCGCGCAGGGTGCGATCGCCGCCGTCGACGAGATATATCGCTCCGATCCCCCGATCTGGCTGACCGAGGTCGGCGTGTGGCTGACCAACTCCGGTAGGGCGGGGGTGACGAGCGTGTGCGGCGACGGCAATCCGCAGGACGACGGCACCTGGCTGGCGTGCCTCAACGGCAATCCGACGGCGCAGGCGCTGGCGGCGGAGGGCTACCTGCGGCTCCCGAGCGAATCAGGCCAGATCGCTCGCGTCTATTACTACGACTTCGACGACCAGAACGTCGGATGGGACTCCGGCCTGGTGAACGTCAATGCTCCGCTGCTCGGGGCGAGTGGTTACGGCACTCCCCGCATGACCTGGTGCGTGTTGCATAACTTCGTCGGGGGGCAGCCTCCGGCCGCCGCCGAGATGAACGCGGTGCGACCGGGGACGGCGTGCGACGACCAGAATCCGGCCGACGCGACGTACGCGCCCGTTGTCGCGCAGCACTTCGTCGCCGCTCCGCCGGTGGCGCCGGTGGCGCCGGTGGCCGTCGAGCCGCCGGGGCAGGTGGGGCACGAATTCGTGCTGACGGTGGCGGAGGGCGTGCAGACGCTGCTCGGCGCGCTCGTCCCCGGCACCACGGGTTAGCCGTCAGCGAGGTCCCTCGGCGCGCTCGTCCCCGGCGCCACGGGTTAGCCGTCAGCGAGGTCCCTCGGCGCGCTCGTCCCCGGCACCACGGGTTAGCCGCCTGCGAGGTCGCGGCTCATGCGAGCGGTACCGCGGCCTCCGGCGTCGCGACGTGGAAGCTGAAGCTCTCCTCGAGATACAGCCTCACGGACCCGGCGTCGTGCCCCTCGTATCCGATCGAGAGGTCCTCGCCGGACTCGAATACGAAGTCGCCGCCTCGCAGGCTGACCACGACCGCGCCACCGACGCCGGGTGCCCAGACGATCGGGCCGTCGAGGATCTTGCGCAGGTGCTCGAGCAGCGGATAGCCGCCGTGCTCGGCGCCCTCGACCACGCGCTGATACTCCTCGCCGCCGAGGGCGAGTCCGTAGGGGCCGCCGATCCCGCTGTGCAGCAGGCGCTCGACCGCTGCCGCCACCGGCCGCCGGTACGCATCGGGCTTGCTGCCGAGCTTGATCCCCTTGTGCGGAGATGACTCGGCGATCCCCTCGATCACGTCCTTCCAGCCGTGGAAGACGGCCTTGTTCTCGGCCACGGCGATCTGGTGTGCGGCGTTGTCGAGCGGCTCGAGGTCGGCGTCGTCGGCGCCGCGGTCGATGTCCCGCAGCTCAGACAGCGCCAGCTCGAAATGCGCGCGGACCTCGACCAGTGGCAACACGCGCCGCTGGCTTCCGGTCACCCCGTCGCACGGAGCCGACTTGAGCGCGACGGCGCGCCCCAGGTTAGTGGCCGAGTAATCCCAGCCGTGGGGGCCCGAGAAGTCGACGAGCTTGCGGGCGGCGAGCGCGGGGGCGAGCCGCTCGCGGGCCTCGTCGTCGAGCTCCTTCCAGGCGGAGTCGCTGATCGGCGCCAGTGAGCGGAGCAGGTGGTTCATCGCCGCGCTCCCTTCAGGCTTCCGATCCCGAGCGAGCCGGCCGGATAGCCGCTCTCGCCCCCGGCGCCACCCGCCTCGAGCGTCTCGGCCTCGGCCTCATCGCCCCGTTCGACGATGTCGCCCGGCTGGAACAGGACGCCCTCGGCGATCTCGCGCCAGGCGGGCGAGCGGCGCAACAGGAACTCCAGGTCCATGCTGAAGTGCTTGAACTCCTCACCCTGGGCATCGCGCATGACCGCGAGCGCCTCGGGATCGGTCTCGACCGCGATCCGCTGCTCGTACCAGCCGATGGCTTCGGCTTCCTCGGTGAGCGAGGCGCACAACCGGGCGAACGTTCGAGTCGCGGCGGACAGCTCCCCCGGCGGCTCGTGGTACTGGTCGAAACCCATCTGCTCTCCTTGTCGTAGCGGGGGCCTGGCTGAACTCTACGGCGGAGCCGCGGTCCATACTGTCGAGAACGCGTGAACGACGACGAAGCGGTGGACTCCGAACAGCTGGGATCGCCGGCGTGGACCGGCGAGCACGTCGTCCTGACCGGCAGCTGCTCCTGGACCGAGCGCACGCTGGTCGAGGAGGCCGATTGGTACCCCCGCCGCACGATGTCCGCCGAGGAACGCCTGCGGTACTACGCAGCGCACTTCCCGCTGACCGAGGTCGACTCGACCTACTACGCGCCGCCGGCCGAGCACCAGGCAGCGATCTGGGCGGAGCGCACTCGGGAGGGGTTTCGGTTCGACGTCAAGGCCTACTCGCTGCTCACCGGGCATCCGACACGGCCCCGATCGCTGTGGCGCGACCTGCGCGAGCAGCTCTCGCCCGAGGACGCCGCCAAACGCAACATCTACCCGAAGCACCTCGGGCCCGAGGCGATGGACGAGGCGTGGCGGCGGTTCGAGCGAGCGCTTCGGCCGCTGCACGAGGCCGGCCGTCTGGGTGCGGTGCTGTTCCAATACCCGCCTTGGTTCGGGCCGCGCCGTGACAGCCGGGCCGAGATCGAGGCGCTCCGGGAGCGTCTTCCGGAGTACCGCATCAGCGTCGAGTTCCGCTCGCCGCGGTGGCTGGCCGAGGAACGAGACCGCGAGCGCACGCTCGCGATGCTCGAGGAGCACGGCCTGGTGTTCGTCTCGGTCGACGCGCCAGAGGCTTCCGGGCTGCCGCGGCTGATGGCGATCACCAACCCCGACCTGTTCATGGTCCGCTTCCACGGACGGTCGGACAGCACGTGGGCTGACACGTCCGGATCGGCGGCCGAGCGCTTTCGCTATCTGTACTCGGAGGAGGAGCTCGCGAAGCTGGCGCGGCCGATCGCCGAGCACGCCCGCGAGGCGCGCGAGACGCATCTGCTGATGAACAACTGCTACCGGGACTACTCGGTGCGCAACGCGTCCCAGCTCCACGACCTCCTCGCCCGATACGCGGAGTCGTGACCGAGGACGGGCCACTACGCGCGCGGCGGTTTCCAGGCTCGCCACCGGGGTAAAGTCAGTCGCTGTGGCCGGAGTAGACGCTCGCGCCCAGATCGAGCCGCCGGTGCTCACGGACCTGCGACTGCGGGTCAACGGGGTCGGCCAGCTGATGACGGTGGACACGCGGACGTCGCTGCTTGACCTGCTGCGGGAGCACCTCCACCTCACCGGCGCCAAGAAGGGGTGCGACCACGGGCAGTGCGGCGCGTGCACGATCCTGATCGACGGCCGGCGAGCGAACGCCTGCCTGGCGCTCGCCGTCGCGCACGACGGCGCGGAGATCACGACTGTGGAGGGGCTTGCCGACGGCGATGAGCTGCACCCGCTCCAGCAGGCGTTCATCGAGCACGACGCATTCCAGTGCGGTTATTGCACGCCCGGGCAGCTGTGCTCGGCAACCGCAATGCTGGCCGAGGCCCGGGCGGGCTGGCCGAGCGCGGTCACGCCGCACGACGCGGTGGCTCCTAACGGCGCGATCGAGCTGACCGAGGCCGAGATCAGGGAGCGAATGAGCGGGAACCTGTGCCGCTGCGGTGCGTACGCGAACATCGTGCCCGCGATCGCGGAAGCGTCCTCGTGAGACCGTTCCGCTACGAGCGCGCCCGCGACGCTGAGGACGCGGTGGCGCTGCTCGCCGCCGAGCCCGAGGCTAGGTTCCTCGGTGGCGGGACCAACCTCGTGGACCTGATGCGGCTCGGGGTCGAGACGCCGGGGACCCTCATCGACGTCAGCCGCCTCCGAAATCGTGGCCGGATCGAAGACACCGACGGGGGTGGCCTGCGGATCGGCGCCGCCGTCAGCAACAGCGATCTAGCGGCCGATCCGCGCGTGCGCGAGCGCTACCCGGTCCTGTCCTCGGCGGTGCTGCACGGCGCGTCCGGACAGCTTCGCAATCTCGCCACCGTGGGCGGGAACCTGCTCCAGCGAACGCGCTGCCCGTACTTCCAGGACATCACTAAGCCGTGCAACAAGCGCTCGCCGGGGTCGGGCTGTCCCGCGCTCCAGGGCGACCACCGCAACCTCGCGATCCTCGGGCATTCCGAACAGTGCGTGGCCACCAACCCATCCGACATGGCGGTGGCGCTGGCCGCGCTCGAGGCGACCGTCCACGTGCAGGGCGCGTCGGGGAGCCGCACGGTCCCGATTCCCGGCTTGCACCGGCTCCCGGGTGACGCCCCGGATCGCGACACCGTGCTCGAGCCCGGCGAGCTGATCACGGCGGTCGAGCTGGCGCCACCGCTCGGCTCACCGACCCGCCAGCGGTACCGCAAGGTGCGCGAGCGCCGCTCGTTCGCATTCGCGCTCGTCTCGATCGCGGCCGTGCTCGGGCTGGACGGCGACACGGTGGCGGACGTCCGCGTCGCGCTCGGCGGGCTCGCCCACGCGCCGTGGCGGGCGAGCCGAGCCGAGGAGGCGCTCCGGGGCGCGCCGATCAACGAGGAGACTGCGGCGCGGGCCGCCGATGCGGAGCTCTCACAGGCCCAGCCGCTACGGGACAACGGGTACAAGGTGGAGATCGCGCACAACCTGATCACGCGGACCCTGCTCGAGCTGGCGGAGGCGGGATGAGCGCGACCGCGATCGGCATGATCGGGGCGGCGGTCGACCGCGTCGAGGGACGCGAGAAGGTGACCGGGCAGGCGAAGTACGCCTACGAGCACGTTCAGGACGACGTGGCGTACGGCGCGATCGTGCAGTCCACGATCGCCAGGGGACGCATCCTCGGTGTCGACGCGAGCGCAGCGCTCGGCCTGCCCGGCGTGATCGCGGTGGTATCCCACGAGAACGCCCCGCGGTTGCACGAGGTCAGCGATGGAGAGCTCGCGATCCTGCAATCGACCGCGGTCTTTTACCGCGGACAGATCGTCGGAGCGGTGGTCGCCGACAGCATCGAGACCGCGCGCCAGGCCGAGCGGCTGGTGCGGATCGACTACGCGCCCGAGCCTCACGACGTGCTCCTGCGGCCCGACCATCCCGGTCTGTACAAGCCCGATCACGTCAACCCGAACTACACGACCGACACCGAGCAGGGCGACTTCGACGCCGCGTTCGCGAATGCCGAGGTCACGATCGACTGCACGTGCCAGACGCCGGCTGAGCACAACAACCCGATGGAGCCGCACGCCACGCTGGCGATCTGGGAGGAAGGGCGAATCACGATCTACGACTCGAACCAGGGCGTGACCAACGTGCAGAACACGTTGGCGCAGGCGTTCGGCCTCGAGGCGGCGGCGGTGCGGGTGATCTCACGGCACGTCGGCGGCGGGTTTGGCTCCAAGGGGACTCCGCGGCCGCACGTGATTCTGGCCGTGATGGCCTCGAAGACCGTTGGGCGCCCGGTGAAGATCGCGGTCACCCGCCAGCAGATGTTCCAAGTGACCGGCTACCGGACGCCGACGATCCAGCGGATGCGTCTCGGCGCCGACCGCGACGGGCGGCTGACCGCGCTGTGTCATGACGCGATCGTCCAGACCTCCACGGTGCGCGAGTTCGCCGAGCAGGCGGCCCTGCCGAGCCGGATGATGTACGCAGCTCCGAACCGCCGGACGACCCACCGTGTGGTTGCACTGAACGTCCCGACGCCTTCGTGGATGCGAGCGCCGGGGGAGGCGCCCGGCATGTACGCGCTGGAGGCGGCAATGGACGAGCTGGCGATCGCATGCGGCATCGATCCGATCGAGCTGCGCATCCAGAACGATCCCGACGTCGATCCCGACTCCGGCCGTCGCTTCTCCAGCCGAAACCTGGTGGCGTGCCTGCGCGAGGGGGCCGAGCGGTTCGACTGGTCCGAGCGCGATCCTAGCCCCGGGGTGCGTCGCGAGGGGCGCTGGCTGATCGGCAGCGGCGTGGCGTCGTCTACCTACCCGGCACGCCGGCGCCCCTCCACCGCCCGAGCCAGGTACGAGCCGGACGGCGGCTACACGATCCAGATCGCCGCGGCCGACATCGGCACCGGCGCGCGCACCGCGCTCACGCAGATCGCTGCCGACGCGCTCGAGGTCCGGCTCGAGCAGATCGACGTGCAGGTTGGGGACTCCGACTTCGGGACCGCGATGATTGCCGGCGGGTCGATGGGCAACGCGTCGTGGGGCTCGGCCGTGGTGAAGGCGTGCCGGGAGCTGCGCGCGAGGATGATCGCCGCGGGCCCCGACGCTCCAGCCGGGGTCGAAGTTGACACCCGGGACGAGGTCGCCGCCGACGAGCCGCTGGCCAAACACGGGTTCGGCGCTCAGTTCGTGGAGGTCAGGGTCGACGTCGACACCGGCGAAGTGGCAGTGTCCCGAGCGCTTGGCGTGTTCGCCACCGGGAGGATCATCAACGCCAAGACCGCTCGCTCGCAGTTCATCGGCGGGATGACGATGGGCATCGGGATGGCGTTGCACGAGGAGAGCGTGCTGGACGTCGAGTTCGGCGACTACCTCAACCACGACCTCGCCGGCTACCACGTGCCGAGCTGCGCCGACATCGAGCAGATCGACGCGATCTGGGTCGACGAGGACGACCCCCACGTCAACCCGATGGGGGCCAAGGGGATCGGCGAGATCGGAATCGTCGGCACCGCGGCGGCGGTGGCCAACGCCGTCTATCACGCCGCCGGCGTGAGGGTGCGCGACCTTCCAATCCGTCCCGACAAGCTCCTCGCCGCCATACCCAAGCGCCGACAGGAGGATCAGCTGTGAGTTGAGCGGCGCGGGCCGTCAGGAGTCGCCGGCAAGTGCAGTTGGCGGACCGCCGGGCGGCTGGCCGCCACCCGGCGGTCCGCTGGATTAGCATTACCTCAGTGTGTTGGCGCCGATCGGCAGCGGCGGCGCCATCGGCCGGTGCGCGG
Organism: uncultured Solirubrobacterales bacterium; assembly: GCA_963836715.1. Classification (GTDB taxonomy): domain Bacteria; phylum Actinomycetota; class Thermoleophilia; order Solirubrobacterales; family Solirubrobacteraceae; genus Palsa-465. The sequence continues at coordinate 189,153 of CAWIKH010000006.1, read as the reverse complement.
TGGTGGCGGTGCAGGCGCCCGCCTCAGCCAGTAGGATCCCCGCCCGCGTCACATGCGGCTCGGCCCGTGAGTCGAGCGGCGCCCGACGTCAGTCGCTGGCAAGTACAGGTGGCGCGCGAGGGGTCCGCCCCGGACGCCTACAACGTCACAGATAAGGAGAGAGATGGGAACGACTCCCCTAAGGGCGCCCGCTGGGGGCGTGCGTCCGGTTGAGATGCCGTTCGTAGATCGCCTCGCCAGTGCGATCGTCACCGCCGTGCCACCGATCATGGTGGGTGTAGGTATGTGGTTCGGCTGGACCGGCAACCTCCTGAACTGGCAGGACATCCTGATCCTGGCGGTGTTCTACATGGCAGTCGGGACCGGGATAACCGTCGGCTTCCACCGGTTGCTGACCCACGGCAGCTTCACGTGTCACCGCTTCACCAGGGCGGTCTTCGCCGCACTCGGATCCGCCGCCGCCGAAGGGCCGGTGATCGACTGGGTGGCGACCCATCGCAAGCACCACCAGTTCTCCGACGCCGATGGTGACCCGCACAGCCCGCACGTCGGACACGGCTCGGGATGGCGCGGCGCGCTCAAGGGGCTCGCCCATGCCCATCTCGGGTGGGTGTTCAGCGACATGGAGGTGGCCGACGAGAGCCGTTACGCCAAGGACCTGCTCGCGGATCCGTGGATCCGGTTCGTCAACAACACGTTCGTGCTGTGGGTGGTCGTAGGGCTCGCGGCGGCGTTCGGGCTCGGAGTAGCACTCACCGGCAAGATCGCCGGCGGGTTGACCGCGCTGCTGTGGGGTGGCGCCGCCCGCATCTTCTTCATGCACCACGCGACGTTTAGCATCAACTCGCTGTGTCATTACTTCGGCCGCCAGGACTACGACACGCACGACGAGTCCCGCAACCTCGCGTGGCTGGCCATTCCGACGTGGGGCGAGGCCTGGCACAACAACCACCACGCGTTCCCGTGCTCGTACCGCCACGGCCTGCGGCGCTGGCAGATCGATCCGTCAGCAGGCGTCATCCGGGCGATGGAGATGAGCGGCCTGGCCTGGGACGTCGTGCGGGTGAGCGCCAATCGCAAGGACAGCAAAGCGCTGGTCGAGGCTGCGTAGAGCGGGAGTGTCGCGTGCCCGCCGGGAGCTGAGCTAGGACCCGTGGCGCTATCCCAGACCGCTCCCCTGCGGCGCGCGCTGACGTCGACCCTTCCGCAGCGGCCGTTCGGTGTCCGTTTCTGGGACGGCACAATGGTGCAGCCAACCGAGCCCGGCTCGCCGACGCTGACGCTTCGCACGCCGCGGGCGCTCGCGCACGTGCTCCGGGCGCCGGGCGAGCTCGGCCTCGGTCGCGCGTACGTCGCCGGGATGCTCGACGTCGACGACCTCGAGGCCGCGCTGCGGCTGGTGGATGAGTTCGAGCCGCCGCCGCTCACGGTCGGCCAGCGCGTGACCCTCGCCCTCGCGGTGATCCGCGCCTGTGGGCTCGTGGTCCCGCCGCCGGCGCCGGCGGCCGAGCTGCGACTCCGTGGGCAGCGGCACACGGTCGGCCGGGATCGGCGCGCGGTACGCCACCACTACGACGTCGGGAACGAGTTCTTCGAGCTGTTCCTGGATCGGTCGATGACGTATAGCTGCGCGTACTTCTCCGGCGGGGCGCAGACGCTCGAGGAGGCCCAGGAGGCCAAGCTCGAGCTGGTCTGCAAGAAGCTCGCGCTGCGCGAGGGCGAGCGCGTGCTCGACGTCGGCTGCGGCTGGGGAAGCTTCGTCATCCACGCCGCCGCTCGCCACGGGGTGAACGCAGTCGGGATCACGCTGTCCGAGCATCAGGCCGAACTGGCGCGCGAGCGCGCGCGTGAGGCCGGCGTCGCCGATCGGGTCGAGTTCCGCCTCGCCGATTACCGCGAGGTGTCCGATGGTCCGTTCGATGCGATCGCCAGCATCGGGATGGTCGAGCACGTGGGGGAGGAGCAGATCGACCTCTACGCCACGCGCCTGTGGAGCCTCCTCCGGCCGGGCGGGCGACTGCTGAACCACGGGATCGCGAAGCTCAAGGACTTCGACAGCCCGGACGAGGGCGCGTTCTCGGAGCGGTTCGTGTTCCCGGACGGCGTTCCGTTGCCGCTCTCACGCGTCCTGCACGCACTCGAACGCGCCGAGTTCGTGGCGACGCACATCGAGGGTCTCCAGGCCGATTACGCGAGGACGATCGGTTACTGGATCGAGCGGTTCGACGCCCACTGGGACGACGCCGTCCGCCTCGCGGGCATCGAACGGGCCCGGGTGTGGCGCCTGTATCTGCGAGCCGCCAGGCAGGGCTTCGAGACCGGCTGGGCATCGGTCTACCAGGTGCTCGCGCACCTCTGACGCCCCGCCTACACATCCCCGAGGCCCGCGTCTTGTCTGTGCGCGCACCGGCGCGTGCCGACGAGCGCGATCCGAGCCGCGGGCCACTTCACAACGGCACGGAACTTGGAGTATGGTCGCGTTTGCCCAGCAAACCTGGAAGGGAGAGGCATGAGTAGAACCGTTCCCGTCCGCTTGAACGTCAACGGCGTCGAGCACCACTTGGAGGTGGAGCCGCGCCTGTTGCTGGTCCATGCGATACGTGATCACTTGGGGCTGACCGGCACGCACGTCGGCTGCGACACGTCCAACTGCGGAGCTTGCACGATTCACATGGACGGACGGGCCGTCAAGTCGTGCACGGTGCTCGCCGTGCAGGCCGACGGCGCGGCGCTGACGACGATCGAGGGGCTCGCGACCGAGACCGAGCTGCATCCGCTCCAGGAGGCGTTCTGGAACGACCACGGCCTGCAGTGCGGCTATTGCACGCCCGGCATGATCATGGCCGCTGCGGGGCTGCTCGCGGAGAACCCGGATCCGACCGAGGAAGAGGTGCGCCACGGGCTCGAGGGCAACCTGTGCCGCTGCACCGGCTACCACAACATCGTCAAGGCCGTCCTTGACGCCGCCAAGGTGAAGGGGGCGAGCGTCTCGCAGGAGTCGGGGGTGTCGTCATGAGTGCGACGGCCGATGGCAGCGCGACGAACGGCAGGTCGCACGTCGGCCGCTCTATGCGCCGCAAAGAGGATCCCCGGCTGATCACCGGCCGCGCCAGCTATGTCGACGACATCAACCTGACCGGCCAGCTATGGGCGACCTGGGTGCGCTCGCCCGAGGCGCACGCCAAGATCGTCTCGATCGACACGTCCGCGGCCAAGGCCCGCGACGGCATCGCTGCGGTCTACACCAACGAGGATCTCGACATGGTGGCGGGCCTGCCGATGAATTGGGTGCCGCCCGGCGTCACGGTCAACACTCCCGATCACTGGGTGCTCGCCAAAGGCGCGGTCAAGCATGTCGGCGACCCGGTCGCGCTCGTCATCGGCGATGACCGCTACGCGGTGGTCGACGCGGCCGAGGATGTCGTGGTCGAGTACGACCCGCTGCTGGTGGTCACCGATCCGGAGAAGGCGCTCGAGGACGGCTCGCCGCTCGTCCACGAGAAGTTCGGGACCAACAAGGTGTGCGACTGGACGCTCGGCGGCGGCGACCTCGAGGCAGGCTTTGCAGAGGCCGACGTCATCATCGAGCGCCGCATCGTCAACCATCGCATGGCCGGGGCGGCCATCGAGCCGCGCGGAGTGCTGGCCGAGTATCGAGGCGACCGGCTGACCGTGTGGAGCTCGACCCAGGTTCCGCACTTCCTGCGCCTGTTCCTCGCGATCCTGCTCGGCATCGGCGAGGACCGGGTTCGCGTGATCGCGCCCGAGGTCGGGGGCGGCTTCGGGTCGAAGCTCCAGATCTACGCCGAGGAGGTCGGCTGCGCGTGGGCCGCGCGCAAGCTCGGGCGCCCGGTTAAGTGGGTCGAGACGCGCTCCGAGGGGATGATGGTCACCCACCACGGGCGCGACCAGATCGACTACGTCAGGGTCGGCGCCAAGCGCGACGGCACGCTCACCGCCTGGCACACGAAGATCATCGCCGACATCGGCGCCTACCAGATGCTGCTCACGCCGGCGATCCCGCCGTTCAGCGGGTTCGTCATGTGCGGCATCTACAGCACGCCGGCCGTGGTGACCGACGTGACCAGCGTGATGACGAACAAGTTCCCGACCGACGCGATCCGGGGGGCGGGGCGGCCGGAGGCGACCCATCTGATCGAGGTCACGATGGAGCAGCTCGCCCAGGAGCTAGGGATGGACCCGTTGGAGCTCCGGCGCAAGAACTTCATCCCGCCGTTCGCCAATGGCCACGAGACCCCGATCGGCGTCGTGTATGACTCCGGGAACTACGGCCTGGCGCTTGACAAGCTGCTCGAGCACATCGACCCCGCGCAGGTGCACCGGGAGGCCGAGGAGCTGCGCGAGCGCGGCATCTACCGGGGGATCGGCTTCTCGACCTACACCGAGATCTGCGGCCTCGGTCCGTCGCGGATCGTGGGTCCCGGCGGCTTCGGGCTGCAGGGCGGCGCCTGGGAGTCCGCCACCGTCCGCGTCCACGCCACCGGGTCGGCGACGCTGTACACCGGCACGTCGCCTCACGGCCAGGGTCACGAGACGGGCTTCGCGCAGATCGTCGCGGACCGGCTCGGGATCGATCCGCAGCAGGTCGAGGTCATCCACGGCGACACGGAGACGGGTCCGTTCGGACTCGACACGTATGGCTCCCGCTCGCTCGCCGTCGGCGGCGAGGCGGCCGCTCGGGCCGCCAATAAGGTCGCGGCCAAGGCCAAGGCGATCGTCGCCCATCAGCTCGAGGCGGCCCCCGAGGACATCGAGTTGCGCGAGGGCAAGTTCACGGTCCGCGGTTCGCCCGACAAGGGGCTGACGCTCGCCGAGGCGGCGGGCGCCGCTTATGTGACGATGGACATGCCCGAGGGCATGGAGCCGGGACTCGCCGAGCAGTCGTTCTACGACCCGGAGAACTTCGTGTTCCCGTTCGGCGCGCACGCGTGCGTGGTCGACGTCGACCCGGAGACGGGAAAGGTCAAGATCGTCCGCTACGTCGCGGTCGACGACTGCGGACCGGCGATCAACCCGATGCTGATCGACGGCCAGGTGCACGGTGGTGTCGTGCAAGGAATCGGGCAGGCGCTGTACGAGCGCGTCCACTACGACGAGGCCGGGCAGCTGGTGACCGGCACGTTCGTGGACTACGCATTGGCGACGGCGGCGGAGCTGCCCAGCTTCGAGACCGACCGCACCGAGACGCCGAGTCCCGTCAACTCACTCGCCGTCAAGGGCGTCGGCGAGGCCGGCACGATCGCCGCGAGCCCGGCGGTCACCAACGCCGTGATCGATGCGCTCAGGCCGCTCGGCGTGGAGTTCATCAACATGCCGCTCACGCCGATGCGCGTGTGGGAGGCGATTCAGGAAGCCAAGGGAGGTGTGCCGGCATGATTCCGGCCGAGTTCGACTACACCGCGCCGGAGACGCTCGAGGAGGCGATCAAGGCGGTCGCCGACGGCGGCGAGGACGCCAAGCTCCTGGCCGGCGGACATTCGCTGCTGCCGCTGATGAAGCTCCGGCTGGCGGCGCCGTCGCTGCTGGTGGACCTGCGCAAGGTGCCCGGGCTGCACGGGATCCAGCGCGAGGACGGAACCTGGCGGATCGGGGCGCTGACGCCCCACGCCGAGCTCGAGCACACCCCCGATCTCGGGGTGGTGGCCGTTGCGGCGGGGACGATCGCGGATCCGCAGGTCAGGAACCGGGGCACGATCGGCGGGTCGCTGGCGCACGGCGACCCGGCGTCGGACCTGCCCGCGGTGATGATGATCTGCGACGCGACGGTGACGTTGCAGGGCGCTGGCGGCAACCAGCGGAGCGTCGGCGCGAACGACCTGTTCCAGAACTACATGGAAACCGCGATCGAGCCGGCCGAGGTCCTCACCGAGGTGCGGATGCCGGCGTTCGACGGCTGGGGCTACAGCTACCAGAAGTTCAACCGTCGCAGCGAGGACTGGGCGATGGTCGCGGTCAGCGTGCTCGTCAAGCAGACCGGCGACGTGTGCGAGGACGTTCGCGTCGGGCTGACGAACATGTCCTCGGTGCCGCTCCGGGCCGGAGCGGTCGAGGAAGCCCTGCGGGGCCAGCCGCTGAACGCGGAAAGCATCGCCAGAGCGGCTGAGCAGGCGGCGGAGGGAACCGACCCGCCCGCTGACCTGAACGCGAGCGCGGACTACAAGCGCCACCTGGCGCGGGTGCTGTGCCGGCGCGCTCTCGAACAGGCGGCGGGGCTGCCATGATGGCTGTGTGACTCTTCCACACATCGGGTCCGTAGAGGAGGTGAGCGCGGCGCTCGCCTCCCAGGGCTATCTAGCCGGCCGGCCGCTGGCGCTGGCAGTCCACCTCGCCGTGGCCCTCGAGCAGCCGCTGTTGCTCGAGGGCGAGGCCGGCGTCGGCAAGACCGAGGTCGCACGCGCGCTCGCCGCCGCCACCGGCGCGCGCCTGATCCGCCTCCAGTGCCACGAGGGGATCGACCTGCATCACGCGGTCTACGACTGGGACTACGCCCGTCAGCTACTCGCGCTCCGGGCGGCTGAGGCTGGAGTCGACGAGGGCGAGCTGTTCTCGCCCCGGTTTCTCCTGCGGCGTCCGCTGCTCGACGCGCTCGAGGAGGAGTCAGGCAGACCCGTGGTCCTGCTGATCGACGAGATCGACCGAGCGGACGACGAGTTCGAGGCGTTCCTGCTCGAGTTCCTGGCCGACTTCGCGGTCACGATCCCCGAGCTGGGGACGATCATCGCCGCGCGGCGTCCGACGGTGTTCCTGACCTCGAACCGCACGCGGGAGCTGCACGACGCGCTCAAGCGGCGCTGTCTATACCAATGGATTGATTATCCGAGCGCCGAGCTCGAGCGCGAGATCGTCCGCACGCGAATCCCGGGCGTTCCGGAGGCGATCGCGAGCAGGGTGGTGACCGCGGTCGGGCGGCTGCGCGAGCAGGGGGACCTGTACAAGCTCCCGGGCGTGGGGGAGACGATCGTGTGGGCGCGGGCGCTGCTCCAGCTCGGGGAGGATGCCGATCTGGAGGAGACGCTCGGCGTCGCGCTGAAGGTGCATGAGGACATGGAACGAGTGATCTCGCGAGGTGTGCTCGACGGTGTATGAGCAGCCGGCCCTGCTAGGCGACGGCGTCACGGACGGGCTTGCGGCGCTGGCGGCATCGCTGCGGTCGCAGGGCTCTCGCGTCGGCCTCGGCGAGCTCCTGACCGCGCACCGTGCGCTCGGGGCTGTCGACTGCACCTCGCGCGAGGACGCGAGGCTCGCGCTGCGAGCGGTGCTGTGCTCCGATCGGGCTGACCTCGGGAAGTTCGATCTCGCGTTCATGGCGGTGTACGGCAGCGGCCGGCCGATCGGACAGTCGCCGTTCGACGAGCTCGGGGGGATCGAGCGCGAGGCGCTGCCCCATGCCGGGCTCGCCACCGGCGGCTCGCCGCCGCCCCCGTCCGAGGGCGGCGAGCTGAGCCCCGTGCCGGCGGCATGGAGCGACGTCGAGCTGCTGCGACACAAGGACTTCGCCACGTACACCGACGCCGAAATGGCGCTTGCGCGGCTGCTGATCGCGCAGCTCGCTCGCCGGGGGCCCACCCGGCTGTCGCGGCGGACGCGGCCGTCTCGGCGCCGCGGACACACACCCGATCTGCGCCGCGTCGTCCGGGCCTCGCTTCGCACCGCAGGGGAGCCGATCGACCGGCACTGGCGCGCGCCGTCGCGTCGGCCGCGGCCGGTGGTCCTTGTGTGCGATGTGTCGGGGTCGATGACCCCGTACGCGCGGATGCTGCTTCAGTACCTGCACGCCTCGGTCGCCGCCCGCCGCCGGGTTGAGGCGTTCGCGTTCGGCACGAGGCTTACCCGGATCACGCATGAGCTCGGCGGCCGCGACCACGACCGCGCACTCGAGCGAGCCGCCGAGGCGGTCACCGACTTCTCTGGCGGCACTCGGATCGGCGATGCGCTGGCCACGCTGAACCGCGACCACGGCCGGCGGGTCGGCCGCGGTGCCGTGGTGGTGATCCTGTCCGACGGCTGGGACCGCGGCGACCCCGAGCAGCTTCAGGTCGAGATGGCTCGCCTGCGGCGCAGCGCCCACCGCCTGGTGTGGCTGAACCCGCTTGCCGCCCACCCCGAGTTTGCCCCTTTGACGCGTGGTATGCGCGCGGCGATCCCGCATACGGACGAGCTGCTGGCGGGAAATTCGCTCGCTTCACTCGAGCAGCTTGCTGTCATCCTTGAGGAGATCTGAATCATGAGAGAGGTCCTGTCTGAGATCGAGGTTTGGAAGGCGCGGGGAGACCGGATTGCTCTGGCCACCGTGATCGACGTGCAGCGGTCGGCGCCGCGCCCGCCGGGGGCGAAGATGGCCGTCAACGAGCACGGCGAGATCGCCGGCTCCGTGTCGGGCGGTTGTGTCGAGGGCGCCGTCGCGGAGATCGCCGACGGGATTCTGCGGGGCGACCCGCCGCAGCTCGTCCACTTCGGGATCGCCGATTCGGACGCGTGGGACGTCGGGCTACCTTGCGGCGGTGAGATCGACGTTTGGGTGCAGGCGTATGACACGGACCCCGCCCACCCCACCACGCCCCGGTTCGAAGAGGTGGCGCGCGCGGGCGGTCGCGCGGCCGAGGTGACCGTTTTGGAGGGCGCTTCTCCGGGGGCCAAGCTCCTGGTAGAGCCCGACGGCGCGAGGTCGGGATCACTCGGGGCCCCGGAGCTCGACGACGAAGCCGCTCGCCTCGCGGCCGACCAGCTGTGGGAAGAGGCGTCCGAGCGCCGGGACGGGTTGTTCATCGACGTCGTCGCGCCGGCGCCGCGACTGATCGTGTTCGGTGCCGTCGACATCGCGGCTTCGCTGTGCACGCTCGCGCGCGCGGCCGGATGGCGCCCTTATGTAATCGATCCGCGCGCGCGGTTCGCTACTGGCGACCGGTTCCCAGATGCGGAGGAGGTCATCGCGGCCTGGCCGGAGGAGGCGGTCGCGCAGCTCGGGGGTGTCGATCCGGCCACGTCGATCGTGGTGCTCACCCACGACCCCAAGCTCGACGATGCGGCGCTGCTGCTGGCGCTGGGCTCGCCGGCGCGGTTCATCGGCGCGATGGGGTCGCGCCGCGCGCAGGCCAAGCGCCGTGAGCGGCTGGTGGCGGCCGGCGTTTCCGACGAGGAGATCGAGCGCATATCCGCGCCGGTCGGTCTCGATCTGGGCGCAATCAGCCGCGAGGAGACCGCGCTGTCGATCCTGGCCGAGATCGTCGCGGCGCGCCACGGGCGTGACGGCGGCCGGCTCGCCGAGAGCAAGGGCCGGATCCACGAGGTGCCCGCTTGATCTGCGGCTTGATCCTCGCCGCCGGCGCCGGCACCCGGTTCGGAGACGAACCGAAGCAGCTGGCCGAACTCGAAGGTCGTCCGCTACTGGATCACGCGATTGCCGCGCAAAGCGCGGTTGCCGAGCTCGAGAGGATCGCCATCGTGCTCGGGGCGTTCGCGGAGCAGATCCTGGCCAAGGTCCAGTTCATGCGCGCGGAGCCAGTGATCTGCGAGCGGTGGGAGGACGGCCAGGCCGCGTCCCTGCGGCGCGGGATCGAGTACCTGACCGCCGATGCGCACGTCAACAAGGTGATCGTCACGCTCGGCGACCAGCCCCGCATGACTTCGGAGCTGGTCGCCCGGTTCGTGGGCGAGCCGCCCGCCGCCCGCGCGGTCTACGACGGCCGCCCGGGGCATCCGGTCGTGCTCGGCCCGGTGCAGATGCGGCTGATCGGCAACCTCCACGGCGACCGGGGCGCGCGGCGTCTCCTACAAGGAGGCGAGACGATCGAATGCGGACACCTGCTGTCGGCGCGCGACGTCGACACACCCGAAGACCTGGAGGCGGTACGTCATGAAGCTAGAGCAGTCGTTTGAGGTAGCCGCGCCGATCGAACGGGTGTGGCGGACGCTGATCGACGTCGAGCACGTCGCCCCCTGCCTGCCGGGCGCCGCGGTCACGGGCCGCAACGAGGACGGCAGCTACAACGGGACGTTCACGGTCAAGATCGGGCCGACCACGGCCTCGTACACGGGCAAGCTCGAGATGGAGCAGATCGACGAGGCGTCGCACAGCGCGACGATGCAGGCCCAGGGCACCGACAAGCGCGGGCAGGGTGGCGCGAAGGCGACGATCCTGTCGAGGCTCGCGCCGGCCGACGGGCAAGGCACCCGCGTCGAGGTCGTGACCGACTACCACATCACCGGGCGCCTCGCCCGTTTTGGACGCGGCGGGATGATCGAGGACATCTCCGAGCGGCTGCTGAGGGAGTTCGCCAAGCGGCTTCAGAGCTCGCTGGCCGCGCAGGCGGAGGACCACGCGTCCCCGGCGCAGGCTGCGGAGCCCGGCGCCCCGGCTGCTGAGCCGGTGGGGGCTGCTGAGCCGGTGGGGACGGCGCCGGCTGTGGAGCCCGGGCGGGCGGCGGACACGGTCGTCTCGCAGGTACCCGAGTGGGCCGCGGCCGCGGCCCCGTTGGAGGCCGCGACGCCGGCGGAACCGCCGACGGAGGTCGCGACGCCGGCGGAACCGCCGACGGAGGCCGCGACGCCGGCGGAGCCGCCGACGGAGGTCGTGGAGCCGGCGGAGCGGCCGACGGAGGTCGCGGAGCCGCCCGCGGAGACGGCGCCTCCGCCTTCGCCCGAGCCGGCGGCCGCCCCTCACGCGGGCGAGCCAGAGCCCGCGGTGACGGCATCAGCCGAACCCGCGCCACCGACCCAGGCGCCACCGACCCCCGTGTCACCGACCCCCGAACCGCCACCGGTGGCGCCCCCGCCGCCGCCCGCCGCGGCGCAGACGCCGCCGCTGTCCAACCCGTCGATCCCGAGCGAGCCGATGCAGGGTCTGTCGCTGATGGGCTCGGTCGTGTGGGGGCGGGTCAAGCGCAATCCGACTCCGGTCGCCGCCGCAGGGGTCGCCGTCGTGTTGTTGATGGCACAACGCAGACGGCGCCGGCACGGCCACTGAACGCGCCCCGATTGCCAGAAATCAGGGGGGGTCCCGATGCGACGGGCCGGGTAGGCGCGCCATGATCCGCGCGTGCAAGACACGCTTGGTTCGGTTTGGGTAACTCTGACGCCGCTACCGGTTCCGAAGACGCTGATCGGTCAGCCGCCGGCGTCGCAGGTCCGCAGGGACGTCCTCGTTTCCGAGCCAGATCTGGCGTGGCGGTCGAGCATCGGCCAGTTCATCTACCTCCAGTCCCTTGACCACGAACGAATCTAAATGGGGGCGCGTTCATCCACCGCGCACAGCGCGTGGTGCCGGGGGACAAGCTCGGCGGGGCTCAGCGCCCGTAGACGCGCTGAGCCCCGTCCAGTGTGACGTGACGGGGGGCGGGCGAATCCGGACGTAGGTCCCCCGCGGCCGGGCCGGCCTGGGGCGCGGCTGGCCCGGCACGCGGCGGACCTGGTCCGGGATGTGGCGGGTTCGTGCCGGGGACCGCGACACCGTTCCCGCTGAGCACTGCGGCCAGCTGCTCACGTGCTTGTGGCCCCTGGAGGTCGAGCTTCTCGTAGATGTGGCCGAGATGCGTCCCGACGGTCTTCACCGACACGAACAGCGTCTGGCCGATCTCACGGTTCGTGAGTCCGCTCGCGGCCAGCTCGGCGACGCGGCGCTCGGCCGGCGTGAGCGCATCAGGCCCCCACGCGCGATCGCGGCGCACGCGTACACAAGTGGCGGCAAGCTCCTCGTCGATCCGCACGGCGAACGGCTCCGCCCCGCACTGCTGTGCGAGGCGGAGCGCCTCGCGCAGCGGCTCGCGCGCGGCGCTCCGCTTGCCGGCACGGCGCTGAGCGGCGCCGAGGTCGAACAGTGCGCGCCCGAACTCGAGGCGAGCCGGCGAGCGCCGGAGCCACTCGACCGCCTCGTTCAGCATCGCGATTCCGTCCTCGCCGCCCGCGAGCACGCCGCAAACGCGCAGAGCGATCCCGACCCCACGAGGCTGTGAGAAACACCGCGCTCGCTCGAGCTCTTGGCCGACGAGCGCGCGCGCCTGCTCGGGATCGCAGCCGGCGAGCGCCAGCCCGAGCGTCGAGCGCCACGGGAGGACGTTCGGGTTGTCGACGGTCGTGATCTCACCGACGCCGCGGAGATCCGCGATCGCTTCGGCCGTCCGCCCCTGGGCAGCCCGCACCCGGCCGCGTGCCATCAAAGCGTGGACCGCGGCGACGGTGTCGATCGCCGCGTCGATCGGCGCCCGCTCGAGCAGCACGTCGGCCTCGGCGGCGGCATCTCGCTCGAGCAGCGTCAGCGCGAGGACCGTCGCCGACCAGATCCGTGCCCACACGACCTCGTAGCGGTCGCTGAGCTCGAGCGCCGCCCGCGCGTCCGCCTCGGCCTGCGGCAGCTCGCCCACACGCAGCGCGAGCAGTGCGCCCCACGTGAGGCTGCTGACGCGGGCGTCGATCGATCCTCGCGACACGGTGTCGGCGCGCACATTCGTGATCTGCTCCTGTGCGCGCCCCATCTCGTCCGCGAACACCAGCGCATAGGTGGCGTACCTGGCCATCTGCGGACCGGTCGGCTCCTCGGCGACGAGCCTCCCCCGATCGAGGCCCGCATCCATCAGCTCTCGCCAATCCCCGAAGTACGGCCCGCGTCCGGCCTGCCAGCAGGCATCGAACACCTGCAGACCCCGGCCGGCAGGGCCGGCAGCAACCGCGAGCTCGCGCAGAAGGGGGAGGCGAGGCTCGATCTCCGCGACCAGCCGCCGGTCGACCGATGCCATCACGGCGCGAAGCGTCTCGAGCACGGCCCGTAGCGGCGGCGCGGCCGTCGGGCCCAACTCCTCGATCATCCCCACGAGCACTCCGTGCGCCTCGATCGGGCGGCCGTCCCAGAGGAGCAGCTCGCTGAGGATGCGCGCCAGCCTGACCCGGATCGCGGGCGCCACGACGAGCTCGAGCGCCCCGCGCAGGTGAGCGGGGCCCGCCGGATCGCGCGCGAGTGCCTCGGCTTCGCCGAGCTCCCCGAGTACCACGCCCAGCGCATCGTTCCCGGGCGGCTCGCGCAGCGTCCGCCGCAGCAGGCGGACCGCCGTGTGCGGCGCACCGTCCGCGAGCGCCGCCCGGGCGGCCTCGCGCAGCAGCACCACCACCGCCGGCTCGCCGGCCGGCTCGCCGCGCAACAGGTGCGCTCCGACCTGAGTGCTCCGCGCGCCCTCGCCGGCGAGCATCAGACCGGCCCGCCGGTGACCGTCGGCCAATGCGGCCGCCGGGATCCGCTCGTACACCGCCCTTTGCAGCAACGGGTGCACGAACGCGAGCGTCGCCGACGACGCGAGGATCTGTGCCGAGATCAGGCGATCGGCGGCGCGCAGCGCCCGGGCACCCGGCATTCCGGCCAGCGTGGCCGCCTGGCGCACCGAGGCGTTCTCGAGCACAGCGACCGAGCGAGCCAAATTGCGGGAGTCGGCGCCGAGACGGTTCAGCCGCGCCAGTACCGCGCGGGACACCGACTCGGGACGTACGGTCTCGACGCTCGCGGCGCTCGCGGCGACCGGCTCGACCCGCTCGGTCTCGAGCTCGGCGATCAGCTCGCGCACCAGAAACGGGTTGCCGGCGCTGGCCCGTGCGCATGCGGCGCAGAAGTCGGCATCGGCGTGCGAGCCGAGCGCGGAGCGCACCAGCGTCGTGACGGCCTCGGGGCTCAGCGACGCCGGCTCGATCAGGATCGCGCGCGGGTCGGCGCGGAGTGCGAACAGGAGGTCCCGCACGGCCGAGGGCTCGCCGTCGCGAACGGTCACGACCACCAGCACGCCCAGCTCGTGACAGCGCGCGCTCACGTAGGCGAGGAACCGCAGCGACGGCGCGTCCGCCCAATGGCAATCGTCGACCACGAGCGCGAGCGGGCCGGCGCTCGATATGTTCGCGGTCAGCCAATACAGGCTGTGGACGAGCCTGAACCGCCGATCGGCCGGCGCCGTCGATCCGCGCTCGACGCTGTCGGCGGGTTGCGAGGTGGAGGAGTCCTGTGCCGGCTCGGGCGCGGCCGGGCCGGACTCGAACAGTGGCGCCGCGAGCGCCGCCGCACCCTGGAGGAGCGCCTCGCGCCGCGGCGCGTCGCTCCAAGTCAGCGGGCCTTCGAACAGCTGACGGACCACGCCGAACGCGAACTCTTGCTCCAGATCGCTGCCACGTGCTCGCAACACGCGTACTCCGGCCCTCTCAGCCATGCCGGCGGCGGCCTGCAGGAGCGCCGTCTTGCCGATACCCGCCGGGCCGCCGATCACCACGAGGCTGCCAGCGCCGTCGCTCGCCTCCCGGATCGCTTCTTGCATCCGGTGAAGCTCGGGCTCGCGCTCGAGCAGCGTCTCAGTGCGGCCTGTCTCCACCGATCCCTTTCTCCCCCGGGTCAACTCCGTGCGCCCACGTACGCGCGGAGTCTACCGCGTATGTAACGGAGCGCACATGTTGTGGAACCGGTCCCACCGCTCCGCAGTCGTACAGAAAGGGGAGGGGAGCGTCGCTTAGCCGAGTGACGTGCGTCCGTGCGGCAGATCGAAGCCCTGTGCCGGACGCACCGCGACCAGCCCGCTGGGGTTGATCATCGGATGCGTCAGGTAGTAATGGCGGCGGATCTCGCCGAAATCGACGGTCTCCGCGACCCCGGGCCATTGGTACAGATCGCGAGCGTAGGGCCACAGGTGCTCGTACTCGACCAGCTTGCGCAGCGAGCACTTGAAGTGGATTTGGTAAACGGCATCGAAGCGCACGAGCGTGGTGAACAGTCGCCAGTCGGTTTCGAGCGGCAGCGAGCCAAACAGGAAACGCCGGTCGGCGAGCCGCTCGTCGAGTTCGTCGAGCGTCGCGAACAGCTCCGCGACCTCGCGCTCGTACACCGCCTGATTCCTGGAGAACCCCGCCTTGTAGACGGCGTTGTTGACGTTGTCGTAGATCCGCTCGCTGAGCGCGTCGATCTCGCCGCTCAGCGAGTCGGGACGGAGCTGTACCGGATGCTCTGCAAGCGGTGCAAATGCGGTATGGAGCATCCGCACGATGTCCGCGGATTCGTTGGAGACGATCTCCTGCGTCTGCCTGTCCCACAGGACCGGCACGGTGACGCGCGCGGCGTAACCCGGATCTGTCGCCAGGTACGCCTCGCTCAGGTAATGCATGCGGTTGACCTGATCGACGTATTCACCGCCGGTGAACGCCCAGCCGCGCTCGTCACGGATCGGGTCGACGAACGAGATCCCGATCGCATCCTCGAGACCCATCAGGTGACGGACGATGATCGTACGGTGTGCCCACGGGCACGCGCGGGCTACGTACAGGTGATACCGACCGGGTTGTGGCGGGAACTCGTTGTCGCCTTCGACGGACACCCAGCGCCGGAACTGGCTGACCTGCCGGCGGAACGATCCGTCCTCGCCCGTTTCCGGGTCGCGTGTTGACGGCGCCAAGCTCACTCTCTCGACTTTACTGAGACAGCTACGACGTTACCCTGGCACCCATGACCACCACTCAGACTGACAAGGCGAACAGGTTCCTGGAGCTCCACCGCAGAGGCGATCCGCTGCTGATGCCCAATGCGTGGGATCTCGGGTCGGCCGCGGTGCTTGCGTCACTCGGTTTCGAGGCGCTCGGCACCACGAGCAGCGGGCACGCGGCCACGCTGGGCCGGCTCGACGGAGCGGTAACCCGGGACGAGGCCCTGGCGCATGCCTCCGCGCTCGCCGGGGGCATCGACCTGCCGGTGTCGGCCGATCTCGAGAACGCGTTCGCCGACGACCCTGCCGGCGTGGCGGAGACGATCGGCCTCGCGGTGCAGGCGGGCCTGGCTGGGTGCTCGGTGGAGGACTACTCGGGCGGCGATGATGCTCGGATCTACGACCTCGACCTCGCCCGCGAGCGGATCGCGGCCGCCGTCGAGGTCGCACATGCGGGGCCGGTCAGGCTCGTGCTCACCGCCCGCGCGGAGAACCATATCCGCGGGCGTGACGATCTGGCCGACACGATCGCTCGGCTGCAGGCCTATCAGGAGGCGGGCGCCGACGTGCTGTTCGCGCCGGGTCTGACCAGCCCCGACGACATCCGCCGCGTGGTCGAGTCGGTCGACCGCCCCGTGAACGTGCTCGCGGTGCGCGGGGCGCCGGCCGTGTCCGAGCTGGCTGCGCTGGGCGTCGCTCGGATATCGGTCGGCGGAGCGTTCGCGTTCGCGGCGCTGGCAGCGCTGTGCGATGCCGCGGAGGAGCTGTGCGGGAAGGGAACGTACGGGTACCTCGAGCGAACGGCGGCCGGCGCGCGGGCGGCTCGGAGCGCGTTCGCCGGTTGATCGCGTGCCCCTCAGCGGGGCCCGCTTCTCAGGCGGCGGCCCGGAGGCTCCGCAGCGGCGGACGCTCGACAGCCTCGGTGGGCGCGGGATGTGGCGCGTCCACGCCGGCCGGGGTGAACGTCGCCGGGAACGGGCCACGGAGACGGCCCTCGCGCTCGAGTCGCACGGCGACCGCTCGCAGGACGGCGTATGCCATCGGGCCGAGGTCCCGCAGCGCCTGGTGGGCGTTCTGGCGCACGTCGAGGTCGACCTGGGCGATCGCATCGAGCCCGGCGAGCGAGTACGCATCGATCAGCAGGCCGATGTCAACCCCATAACCCGTCGCGAACGGCAGCTGCTCGAGCAGGTCGCGCCGCGCGGCGATCTCGCCGGCGAGCGGTTGCCGGACAGCGGCCAGATCGGGATAGAACAGGTTGAGCAAGGGCCGCGCGGTGAGCTCGGTGACCCGACCGCCGCCGTCGGGAACCGTGACCTGACCGACCCGGAACGGTCGCCGGTAGAACCCCTTGACGAACGAGATCTCCGGCTCGCGCAACAGCGGACCGAGGACGCCGCAGGCGAAATGGGCGCCGAACCGCCCCGAATCGGCGTCAAGGAAGCAGATCACCTCGCCAGTCAACACCGGCAGCGCGCGCCACATCGCGTCGCCCTTGCCCAGCACCGGGCCGTGCTCGGGCATCAGCTCATCCTGGTCGTGAACCTCGGCACCGAGCCCGCGCGCGATCTCCGCGGTGCCGTCGCTGGACCGGTCGACGACCACGATCTGGTCGACGACGCCGGCTTCGCGCAGCGGAACGAGCTGCTCGAGGATCGGGCCGATCGTGCGAGCCTCGTTGCGCGCGGGCAGGCACACGGACACGGTGCTCTCGCGGCCGGCGGCAAGCCGCGCGGGCGGGAACGCGCTGTGGGAGTATGTGTTGGCGCGATCCCAGGACCGCGATCGGATGGTCATCTTCGAAGAGGATGACAGCCGCGGGCAGCGAGGCCTCCCTGAAAACACGATTGACGATTGCCGCCACGCGGGTCGTGAAGCGCCGGGATCTGTGGACTGAGCACGGAGATCGCCTCGGTACTAGGATCGCCCTGGAGGTAAACCCGTGACCCGGGTCCTGAAGATCGGCGCATTCCGGCGGCTGCTCGCTGCCTACATGTTGAACGACCTGGCGTTCATGGTCGGATCGCTGACACTCGCGCTGCTTGTCTACCGCCGTACGGGCAGCGCCCTCGGGGCGGCCGCGTTCTTCCTGGTTTCGCAGTTCGTGCCTGCGTTCATCTCGCCGCTCGCGATCGCTCGCCTCGACCACCGTCCAACGCGAGCCGTGCTTCCGGCCCTCTACGGGTTCGAGGCGCTCGTGTTCTTCGCGCTGGCGTGGGTGGCGGGGCATTTTTCGCTCGCGCTGGTCCTGGCGCTAGCGCTTGTTGACGGAGTGGCGGCGCTGACCGCGCGATCGCTGGCGCGCGCGGCAACGGTCAGCGTGACGTCCGCGGTCGGACTGCTGCGCGAAGGCAATGCGGTGGCGAACGCCGGATTCTCGGTTTGCTTCATGCTCGGCCCGGCGATCGGCGGAGCGGTCGTGGCGGCCGGCGGGACCAGCCCGGCCCTGATCGCCAACGGCTGCCTGTTCGGCGTGATCGGGCTGACGCTGGCGACCGCGAATGGCCTCCCTCGCCCGGCGCCGAGCCGGGCCCCCGCGAGGGGTCGGGTGCGCGCTGCGATCGCGTATGCCCGCGAGCGGGTCGTGATTCGCCGCCTCCTGATTCTTCAGGTGCTCGGCGTTCTGTTCTTCACGATCTCGGTTCCGGTCGAGGTCGTGTTCGCGGAGCATTCGCTGCATGCGGGCTCCGCCGGCTACGGTGGACTGCTGTCGGCCTGGGGGGCGGGCGCTGTCGCCGGCGCCGCCATTTACGCGCGCTGGCGGGCGCTCCCTTCACGGTCGCTGATCGTGATCGGAGCCGCCTCACTGGGGATCGGCTTCCTGGTGATGGCGGTGGCGCCCACGCTGGCGGTCGCGATCATCGGCGCTGGGTTCGCGGGCGTCGGCAACGGGGTCGAGGCCGTGGCCGCCCGCACTGCGCTCCAGGAAGAGACGGCGGACCGCTGGATGGCGCTGATGATGAGCTTCAACGAATCTCTGTTCCAATGCGTGCCCGGTGCCGGCATCCTGCTCGGCGGCACGATCACCGCCCTCGGGAGCCCCCGCGCGGCGCTGGCGGTGGCGGGTGCGGGATCGGTCGCGGTCACGGCCGTGGCCTGGTTCGCCCTCGCGTCGCTGAGCGCGGCACGACCGCCGTCCGCCAACCCGGGGCCTTCGCCTTCCACCGACCGGAGGGCGCACCGGTGCGCGAACCCGGGCGTGTCCGCGAGTCCCGGCCCTTCGGCGTCGGCGAGTCATGGCCCTTCGGCGTCGGCGAGTCCCGGCCCTTCGGCGTCGGCGAGTCCCGGCCCTTCGGCGTCGGCGAATCATGGCCCTCCGGCGTCGGCGAGTCCCGGCCCTTCGGCGTCGGCGAGTCCCGGCCCTCCGGCGTCCGCGAGTCCCGGCTCGGACCCCACCAAGCGCCTCGGCCCCGGCCCTAACCGCGCCGGCCCGCTGTCGAATGGCGTGCACGGCGAGGCACCGTCGGCGCCCGTCGGGGGATATCAGTAGAGTCCGGCGCGAGCGATCGCCGCCGTGCGCGCTCGGGAGTCGCCTGCCTTTCCCATCGTGCGCCGTGCCTGCATCGACATCGGCTCGAACACGACGCGGTTGCTCGTCGCGGATTGCGACGAGGACCGGCTGCTCGAGATCCACCAGGAACGGGCGTTCACGCACGTCAGGCGGGGTCTGACAGCGACCAAGGAGATCCGCGAGGACAAGATCGCCGAGGTGGCCACGGTCGTCGCCGCCCAGCTTCAGGCGGCCCTCGAGTTCGGTGCCACCGACGTGCGTGGGGTCGCCACCGCGGCCGTCCGGCGGGCGCCGAACCGCGACGCGCTCGTGTGGGCGGTCCGCCGCTCGTGCGGGCTCGAGATCGAGATCCTGTCCGCCGCGGACGAGGCCCGGCTTGCGTTCACCGGCGCCGCGCGAACGCTGGGCTACGATCCCGCCGGCCCGCTCGGCGTCGTGGATGCCGGTGGGGGATCATGCGAGCTCGTGGTGGGGACGGTGCCCGATCAGGTGAGCTGGTTTGCGTCCTCCGAGGTCGGCTCGGGCGTGGTCGCGGACGAGTGCCTGCGTTCCGACCCCCCTTCGGCCGAGGACCTTTCGCGAGCCCGCGCGCGGGTGCGGGAGGCGCTCGACGGCGTCCGGCCTCCGGCCACAGCTCGAGTGGTGGCGGTGGGCGGCAGCGCGACATCGCTGCGCCGGATCGCCGGGCCGGTGCTCGACGCCGACGCGTTCGCGCGGACGCTGGCGCTGCTGGCCGGCGCGCGAGCAGACGGTCTGGCGCGGCGGTTCGCGCTCGACGAGGACCGGGCCCGGCTCCTCCCGGCCGGGCTGGTGATCCTCCAGGTAGCCTCGGAGCTGTTCGGGGCGCCGCTCGAGGTCGCCAATGGCGGATTGCGGGAGGGCCTACTGCTGGAGGTGCCACATGGATGAGTTCGACGAACCCGGCCCGGACGAGTCACCCGCCGAGCCACCCGTCCAGGGCAGGGACATGCAACGCCTCGACCGCCTCGACCCGCCAATCCCGCCACGGGAGGCGATCGCGGAGGTGCGCGTGCGGGCGCCCACGCGCGGCAACCGGCGACTGGAGCGGTTCCTCGAGGCCGTCAACGCCGACCCGCACGTGAAGGCGCTGTGGCACGTGTCCGCTGTGAACGCCTCCCGGCGGCTCGGGATGAGCGATCACAGTTGGGTCCACATCCAGATCGTGCTGAACATCGGCCTGCGGCTGGCTCGGCTGCTGTTTCGCCGGGGCGTCACGCCGAGCGTCACCGCCGATTACGGCATGAGCGACCACGACGCCGAAGTGGTGATCGCCGCGGGGTGCCTGTTCCACTGCGTCGGCATGTCGATCCACCGCGACGACCACGAGCACTACAGCCTGTTCCTGACCGCGGACAAGCTCGACGCGTTGCTGTCGAGCGCCTACGAGGAGCCGGAGCGAACGGTAATCGCGTCGGACGCGATGCACGCGATCATCGGACACCGTCGCAAGGGGGCGCCGTTTACGGTCGAGGCCGGGATCGTGCGCGTCGCCGATGCACTCGACATGGCGCGCGGCCGGTCGCGGGTGCCGTTCGAATCCGGGCGCCTGAACATTCATTCGCTGTCGGCGTACGCGATCGAAGACGTGAAGATCTCCCCGGGACGCGACCGCGCCGTGCGCGTCGAGATCGCGATGTCCAACAGCGCGGGCATCTTCCAGGTCGACGAACTGCTCGCGACCAAGTTGCGGGGGTCAGGCCTCGAGGAGCACCTCGAGGTGATCGCCCGGATCGAGGCCGAGCACGAGCAACGCCTGATCCCGGTGTTCCGGATCTGATCGGTGCCCGTATAGGATCCGCCCCTGTGAAACGCGCACTGCACATTGCCGTTGTCGTGACGGCGCTATCGCTTGCTTTCGCGCCGGCGGCGCTGGCGACCACCCAGACCGCCGAGTCCGGCAACGTCACCGCGACGTTCACGTTCAGCGGCTTGTATCCGAACTTCACCGGCCTGCACCTCACGATCGCCCAGGGAAGCACGGTGTTCTACGACGAGCCGGTCGCGTCGAAGCTGTGTGGGTCGTACTGCGCACCCTTGTCTCCGTCGGACAAGACGTCTTCGGTGCACGTGCTCGACGTCGAGCACGACGGGCAGCCCGACGTTGTGCTGGATCTGTACAGCGGCGGCGCGCACTGCTGCTCGATCGAGCAGATCTTCTCGTTCGATCCGGGGACGATGACCTACGCGATGACCCAGCACGACTTCGGCGACCCGGGTGAGGAGATCGTGGACCTTGGCCACAACGGCCGGTACCAGTTCCTGACCGCCGACGATGCGTTCGCGTACGAGTTCACCGACTTCGCCGCGTCGGGCCTGCCGATCCAGATATTCACGTTCTCGCACCGGCACTTCTTCAACGTGACCCGCCACTACCCGAAGCTGATCGCCCGCGACGCCGCCCGGTGGCTGAAGGCCTTCAACAGCATGGCAACGCAGCACTATCCCGACAGCGTCGGGGTGGTGGCGGCTTGGGCCGCCGACGAAGAGTTGCTCGGGCACGTCAAGCTCGTGAACAGCTTCCTCGCCATGCAGCTGAAGGCCGGGCATCTGAACAGTGCGCTCAGCCCTGAGGAGCCCGGTGGCGCGAGGTTCGTCGCCAAGCTGCGCAAGTTCCTGCGGACGCACGGCTACCTGGGCTGAGGCGCGCGCGTCGGAACGGAGGTCGAGGACGGGCCGGTGCGCTCAGCCCTGGTCAGCCACGTCCATCCAGGTGTCGCCGGTCCAGCCGTCAAGGTCGTATTCGGACATGCATTGCTCGACCAGCGCCTTGCAGCCGTCGAGGATCCCGCGGCCACCTGAGAAGCGCGCCATGTCCAGCCGCATCTGCTCCTGGTTGCCGCTGTAGTTGATCTCGTACCACTCGTGGCGCGAGCCGAACTCGCTGCCGACCGCGTCCCAGATCAGCTTGAACAGCTTGATCCGGCCGTGGGCGTCGCCGGTGGACCCGCGGTAGAACCGATCGATGACCGGACGCAGCGCGTCGTTCTGGAGATCGCGGTTACTCGACGGCACGACCAGCGGGGCGCCCCCGAGGATCTCGGCGAATAGCGCGCGCGCCGTCGGGAAGGCCTGGGTGCCGAACAGCCGGATCAGAACGGCGTTCTCGATCTTGGGGATTACCGTTCCGCCCGGGCCGGGCATCGGGTCGTAGCAGAGCGCGTCGGTGAGCGCCCAGATCAGGTTGCGCCAGCCGACGAGCTCGCCGAACTTGGCCTGGACGCCGCGGAACCCGCCGGTGCCGTTCGCCTCGAGCGCGCGCAGGAACAGGCCGCACAGGAAGTCGAGCTTGACCGCGAGCCGCGTGCCGGACTGGAGCGTGTAGCGCGGCATGAACCCCGACTGCGCGTAGAAGCCCGTCGCCTTCCTGACGTCCCGATAGACGAGCACGTTGTCCCACGGGATGAAGGCGTTGTCGAAGATGACGACGGCGTCGTTCTCGTCGAACCGGGCCGACAGCGGGTTGTCCCACGGCGAGCGTGCGGCGGACTCGTACGAGTTGCGCGAGATCAGCTTCTTGCCCGGCGTGTCCATCGGCGCGATGAACACGAGCGCGTAGTCCTCGGCCTTGCCCTCCTCGAGTTGCACAGCGCTGTTCTGGGCGACGAACGTGGCGTGGGTGACGGCGGAGCCGGTGGCGAGCATCTTGGCGCCGGAGACGATGATGCCATCGTCGCGCTCCCGGATAACGTGAACGTAGACGTCCTCCACCTCGTGCACCGCCTTGTCGCGGTCGATCGGCGGGTTGATGAGCACATGGTTGAGGAACAGCACCTGCTCGGCGTAATTCCGATACCAGTGTCGGGCGCTGTCGCCGAATGGCTCGTACCAGTCGGGGTCGGCCCCGAGCGTGGCCATGAACGAGGCCTTGTAGTCGGGCGTGCGGCCCATGTACCCGTAGGACATGCGCGCCCAATGGGCTATCGCCTCCCGCGAGGCGAGCAGGTCCGCCGGCGCGTACGAGGGCATGAAGAACCGGTGGGTGCGGATGCCGTGCCGGTCCTCCGCGGGTCATCAGCTCCCGCGTCTCGGGGTCGTGCAGCGCGTCGTACAGGCGCGCGACCGATCGCGCCGCGTTACGGAATGCGGGATGCTCGGTGACGTCGCGGACCTTCTCGCCGTCGATCCAGACCTCGCGCCCGTCGCGAAGGCTCTCGAGGTACTCCTCGCCGGTCAGCGGGCGGGTGCGAGCGGTTTCGGTCAGAGTCCGGCCGCGGCGAGCGCGTCGTCGGGGTTCGGGTAGTGCACCATCTCGACCACCTTGCCGTCCCGGAACGTCGTGAGATTGGCGACCAGTTCGGTCGACTCGCCGTCGTCGGCGAGGCGCTGCATGATCACGACCACCTTGTCGCCGGCATCGACGATCTCGACCAGATCGCCGATGGGTCCGCGATCCGGGCGTTGCATGAAGGCGAGCGCTTGCGAGCGATTACGGCAGGCATAGTCGCCGTCGGGATTGCCGCCGTGCCAGTTGACGTCGGGATCGAGCAGGTCGCGGATCGCATCGAAGTTCCCGCGCTTGATGGCCTCGTAACCGCGGCGAGCAAGCTCGACATTGCTCTTGGTCATGCCAGGCATGTTGGCACGGTCAGTTGCCGGCCTTGCGCTGCCGCGGGTCCGCGTTTCTGCAGCGTTGTCGTGAGGCGCAAGGTGCCCATCGGGCTCGAGGCTACCCGGGCAGCCGCGCGACGACCGCCGTCACGTCGTCGTAGCGTTGCCCGGGCGGCTCGAGCAGTTGATCGAGGATGTGGGCGCACATCCGCTGCGCGTTTTCCGGGCCGGCCGAGGCCGCGTCCGCGAGGCGCTCGAGCCCGACGTCGAGCGATTCGCCTCGGCGCTCGATCAGTCCGTCGGTGTAGAGGACGACCATGTCGTGCGCGCCCGTCCGTTCCTCGTGGGTGTCGTAGGCGTGGTCCTCGACTCCCATCAGTCCGTTGCCGCCCTCGAGGAAGTGACCGGTTCCGTCGGCACCGCGCAGCAGCGGTGGCGGATGACCGCCGTTGGCCCAGGAAATCGTGCCCTGCTGGGGGTCGAGGATCGCGTAGACGATTGTGAACAGCTGCTCGTCGTCGCCCTCTAGCTGGTGGCGGTTCAGCAGCGTGAGTGCCTGGCCCGGGGTCCGCTGCCCGCCCTCAGCGAGCGCAAAGGCTCGGGTCAAGGTCCGCAGCTGCCCCATCGCGGACGCCGCCCGAATGCCGCGGCCGGTGACGTCGCCGACCACGATCCCGAGGCGGCGGTCCGGCATCGCGAACGCGTCGTACCAGTCACCGCCGACCTGGGCGGCGAGCCCGGCGACGTCGTAGGACGCGGCCAGGTCGATGCCGCTCACCTCGGGTAGGCTCTTCGGGACCAGACCGCGCTGGAGCTCGACCGCGATCCGATGCTCCTCCTCGTGCAGCTGGGCCCGGCGGATCGCCAGCGCGGCACGGTCGGCCGCATCCTGGAGCAGCGATCGCTCGGTCGGGCTGAACGGCCGGCCGGACGGCTGGGCGAGGCGTACGTAGCCGACGGTCGTCCGTTCGATCACGAGCGGCACCTGACGCCACCCGTCTGCGTCGGCGCCGGCTTCCTCACCCGCGACCGAGCGAACCCCGCCGCCGGCCGCACGCACCACCCGCGGTTCGTCGTGCTCGCCAGAGATCTGCACCTCTGCCGCCTGCACCCCGAACAGCTCGGCCAGCCGCGCGGCCAGCTGAGGCAGGATCTCGTCGAGCTCGAGCGGCTCCAGCGCCGTGCTGAGGTCCTGGAGCTTCGACAGCCGCTCGGCTACCGACTCTGCCTGCACGCGCGCAGCCTGTTCGAGCAACAGATCGGCGCGGTCCTGCTCGGCGCGGCGGCGGACAGTCAGATCGACCCACTGAGCCAGCAGCAGGGGCTCGGCGAACTCGGTCGCCTCGATCGCCGACGCGACCATGCCGACCCACACCTCCGACCCGGCGTTCGTTTGCAGACGGAGGTCGACGCTCGGCTGCTCGGCGCCGGCGCGGCCAGGATGTGCTCGAGTGAGCTGTTCGAGCGTCGCCGACAGCGCCGGCCGGTCCTCGAGCTCACAAAGCGCGACGACCGCGACCCCGTTCAGATCGGCCGGCTCTCGGCCGACTAGCCGCGCGAACGCGGGGTTCGAGCGGACGATCCGGCCGTCGGCGTCAAGCACGGTCTTGCCGATCGGTGCCGCCTCAAAGGCGCCGCTCAAGAGTGCCTCGGAGCGCTTCAGCGCGCGGCGGCTCGCCTCGAGCTCCGCGAACACCGACACCTTGGACCTGAGCAGGTCGGGGTCGAACGGCTTGAGCACGTAGTCGACCGCCCCGACGCCGTAACCGCGGGTGATGTCCGACACCTCGTCACGCGCGGCGGTCAGGAACACGATCGGGATGTCCCGGGTGCGTGTCCGCTCTTTGATCAGCTGTGCGGTCTCGAGTCCGTCGAGGCCGGGCATGCGCACGTCCAGCAGGATCATCGCGAAGTCCTGCTCGAGCAGCATCCGGAGCGCCCCGTGGCCCGAACTGGCGGTCCGAAGCGGGTACCCGAGTGGCTCGAGCACCGCCTCGAGCGCGCACAGGTTCTCGGGCTGGTCGTCGACGAGCAGGATCGGCAGCGTCTCGACCGCCGTGAGGTCCACCATCGCCTCGGGATCGGCGAGCATGGTGGCGGGGGGTGGGTGGGCGGGGTGTGCGGGACTCAAATCAATATCTAGGCGTCGAGCCACACGCACACCATCGAGAGGAGCTGGTCGACGTCGACGGGCTTGGTGATGTAGTCCGATGCGCCGGCCGCGATCGCCTTCTCGCGATCGCCCTTCATCGCCTTGGCGGTCAGCGAGATGATCGGTAGGTGCTCGAAGCGCGGCATCGAGCGGATCGCCCTGGCCGTCTGGTAGCCGTCCATCTCGGGCATCATGATGTCGAGCAGCACGACGTCGGTGTTCGGGTGCTGGTGAAGCCGCTCGATCCCCTCGCGGCCGTTCTCGGCGAACACGACCTTCATGCCGCGTTGCTCGAGGGTCGAGGTGAGCGCGAACACGTTGCGGATGTCGTCGTCGATCACGAGCACCTTGCGACCGTGGAGCGGCGCATCGCCGGTTCGGAGATGGCCGAGCAGCTCGCGGGTCTGCATCGGCAGCGTCGCTTCCGCGCGGTGCAGGAAGAGCGCGGCGCGGTCGACCAGGCGCTCGGGCGAGTCGGCGATCATGATCAAGGCCGATTTCGCCGCCGCGTCCAGCCGGGCGCGGTCGGCCTTGGACAGGCCGCCGCCGACGAACGCGATCAGTGGGAGCTCCCGCAAGGCCTCGTCGGTCGCAGCCTCGCGGATCAGTGCGAACGAGGCGGAGCGGGGCCGACCGACCGCCACGACTCCGAGATCGAACGGCTCCTGCCGCAGCATCTCTAGCGCGTTCACCGACTCGATCCTCTGGACGTAAATGTTCTCGTCGCCGGCCAGCAGCGACCCGATCTGCTCGTCCACCTCGCCGTTGTCGGCGATCACGGCGACCCGCCGTGTCGGCGCCCCGGAGATTCGCTCGAGCCTGCCGAGCGCAGCCTCGAGGCCTGCCTCGTCGACCGGATCGTCGATGAACGCGGCCGCGCCGGCGCGGAGACCGTCGAGGCGAACCGCGCCGTCTCCGACCAGCGCGACCGGGAGGTGGCGCGTGTCCGGGTGCTTCTTGAGCTGCCCGAGCACCGATTCGAACCTGGGTAGGTCGCCGGCGAGCACCACTGCACCCGGGTGGTGCTCGCGGGCCAGCCCGAGCGAAGCGCTGGCGCGCCGTGCGAGGATCGCCTTGGCCCCCCGCGCGCGGACGGCCTCGACCATCGTCTTCGCCCGGTCGGTATTGGAGTCGATCACGAGCACGACCCTGTCGCCGCGCTCGAGCTCGTCGATCTCGTCCGCGAGCTGATCCTCGACGGACAGCGGCCGGACGCCGTCGGTGAGGTCCGCGATCTCGGTCGCCGGGTCGTCGGGGCGGGTGTCGGCAGGGGCGTCGGCGGCGTGTTCGATCAGCGGGAGGAACAGCGAGAACCGGCTGCCGCGACCGACGTCGGAGTCGACCTGGATCTCACCGCCGAGTAGGCGCGCGATCTCTCGGGAGATGGACAGCCCCAGGCCGGTCCCGCCGTACTTGCGCGAGGTCGTCCCGTCGGCCTGCTGGAACGCCTCGAAGATCAAATTCAACTTGTCATCCGGAATCCCGACCCCGGTGTCGTTGACCGAGAACTCGATGACCCCGTTGGCCTCCCGGAGTGCATCGTTCCGCAGCCCTGAGCGGTCCTGGAGGTACCCGATCGCGAGCGTGACCCCACCCTCGTGAGTGAACTTGAACGCGTTCGAGAGCAGGTTCTTGAGCACCTGCCCCAACCGTTGCTCATCAGAGATGACCGACGCCGGCAGCGCGGGATCGATCTGAACCCCAAACGACAGCCCCTTCTGCTCCGCCAGGTGCCGGAATGCTCGCTCGCCATCCCGATACACATCCACCAGCGCCACGGGCGCCAGATCGAGCTCCATCCGCCCCGCCTCGACCTTCGACAGATCCAGAATGTCGTTGATCAACGACAGCAGATCGTTACCGGCCGAATGGATCGTGCGGGCGAACTCAACCTCTCGGTCGGTCAACGACCGATCCTCATTCTCCGCCAGCAGCCGTGACAGGATCAGCATCGAGTTCAACGGGGTCCGCAGCTCGTGCGACATGTTCGCCAAGAACTCAGACTTGTACTTCGATGAGAGCGCCAGCTGCGCGGCCTTCTCCTCCAAACCACGGCGCGCGAGCTCGATCTCCTCGTTCTTGATCTCGATATCCCGATTCTGCTCTGAGAGCAGGCTCGCCTTCTCCTGCAGCTCATCGTTCGTCTCGCGCAACTCCTCGGACTGCTTCTGCAACTCGATCGTCAGACTCTGCGACTGCGCCAGCAGCTCCTCGGTCCGCATGTTCGCCCGGATCGTGTTGAGCACCACGCCGATCGTCTCGCCGATCCGGGCGAGGAAGTCTCGATGGACCTCGGAGAACGGGCGGATCGAGGCGAGCTCGATCACGCCGAGGACCTGATCCTCGAACAGCACCGGCATCACGAGGATGTCGGCCGGCGTCGCTTCGCCGAGGCCCGACCCGACCTTGATGTACCCGGGAGGGGCGTCGCTGATCGCAATCGTCTTGCGGTCGAGCGCCGCCTGGCCCACGAGGCCCTCGCCGATCACGAACCGGCTTCGCATCTCGCTGCGCCGAGGCATGTAGCCGTATGACGCCGCCAGCAGCAGCTCGGAGCTGCCTTCCTCGGCCGCGGGCTCGACCAGGAAGAACGCCCCGTGCTGGGAGTTCACCATCGGGGCGACCTCGCTCATGATCATCTGCGTGACCGCGGCCAGGTCGCGCTGTCCCTGGAGCATTCCGGAGATGCTCGCCAGGTTGGTCTTCAGCCAGTCCTGCTCGGCGTTCCGCTGAGTCGTCTCGCGCAGGTTGGCGATCATCTGGTTGATGTTGTCCTTGAGCTCCGCGACCTCACCCTGCGCCTCGACCGAGATCGACCGGGTCAGGTCGCCCTGCGTCACCGCGGTCGACACCTCGGCGATCGCGCGGAGCTGGGTCGTGAGCGTGACCGCCAGCTGGTTGACGTTCTCGGTCAGGCGCCGCCACGTTCCGGACACGCCTTCGACCTCGGCCTGGCCGCCGAGCTTGCCCTCGGTGCCGACCTCGCGGGCGACGCGGGTGACCTCGGCAGCGAAGCTCGACAGCTGGGCGACCATCCGGTTCAGCGTCTGCTTGAGCTCGAGGATCTCGCCGCGGGCGTCGACGGTGATCGTCTGCGTCATGTCGCCGTTCGCCACCGCGGTCGCCACCTGGGCGATGTTGCGGACCTGGTCGGTGAGGTTTCGGGCCATGAAGTTGACGTTGTCGGTCAGGTCCTTCCACGTCCCGGCTACGCCCGGCACCTGGGCCTGGCCGCCGAGGATTCCCTCGGTGCCGACCTCGCGGGCCACACGCGTGACCTCGGCCGCGAACGAGTTCAGCTGGTCGACCATCCGGTTGATCGTCTCCGCCAGCGCCGCGACCTCGCCCTTGGCGTCGACGGTGATCTTCTGGCTCAGGTCGCCGTGGGCGACCGCCGTGGTCACGCCGGCGATGTTCCGCACCTGAGTGGTCAGGTTCGACGCCATCAGGTTCACGTTCTCGGTCAGGCCCTTCCAGGTTCCCGACACGCCCTCGACCTCGGCCTGGCCGCCGAGGATCCCCTCGGTGCCGACCTCGCGCGCCACGCGGGTCACCTCGGCGGCGAACGAGCGCAGCTGGTCGACCATCGTGTTGATCGTGTCCTTGAGCTCGAGGATCTCGCCGCGGGCGTCGACTGTGATCTTCTTGGACAGGTCGCCCTGCGCCACCGCGGTCGTCACCTGGGCGATATTTCTCACCTGGTCGGTCAGGTTCGAGGCCATGAAGTTCACGTTCTCGGTCAGGCCCTTCCACGTGCCGGACACGCCCTCGACCTTGGCCTGGCCGCCGAGCTTGCCGTCGGTGCCCACCTCGCGTGCCACGCGGGTCACCTCGTCGGCGAACGCGGAGAGCTGGTCGACCATCGTGTTGACCGTTCGCTTGAGCTCGAGCACCTCGCCCTTGACGTCGACGGTGATCTTCTGGCTGAGGTCGCCGTTGGCGACAGCGGTGGTCACCTGGGCGATGTTGCGGACCTGGTCGGTGAGGTTGCGGGCCATGAAGTTGACGTTGTCGGTCAGGTCCTTCCAGGTGCCGGCGACGCCCGGGACCTGGGCCTGGCCGCCGAGGATTCCCTCGGTGCCGACTTCTCGTGCCACGCGGGTCACCTCGTCCGCGAAGCTGCGGAGCTGGTCGACCATCGTGTTGATCGTGTTCTTCAGCTCGAGGATCTCACCCTTCACGTCGACGGTGATCTTCTGGCTGAGGTCGCCGTTGGCGACCGCGGTGGTGACCTGGGCGATGTTTCTCACCTGGTCGGTCAGGTTCGAGGCCATGAAGTTCACGGAGTCGGTCAGGTCCTTCCAGGTGCCGGCGACGCCGGGGACCTGCGCCTGACCTCCGAGCTTGCCGTCGGTGCCGACCTCGCGGGCGACGCGCGTGACCTCGGCGGCGAAGCTCGAGAGCTGCTCGACCATCGAATTCACAGTGGTTCCGATCCGGGCGAACTCACCCTTGACCGGCCGGCCTTCGATCTCGAGCGCCATCTTCTGGTTCAGGTCGCCTTCGGCTACGGCGACGATCACGCGGGCGACCTCGGTGGTCGGTCGGACGAGGTCGTCGATCAGGCCGTTGACCGAGTCGACTGCGGTGCTCCATGCACCGCCAGCGCCGTGCAGGCGGGCGCGCTCGGTCATGCGGCCCTCGCGCCCGATGATCTCGGCGACCCGGACCAGCTCAGCCTCGAGCGCGGCGTTGCGTGCCGCCACCTGGTTGTAGGCGGCCTCGAGCCGTCCGATGTCGTCCTTGCGCCGCGCCGGCAGGCGAACTCCGAAGTCGCCGGCCGCGGCTGCCTGAAGGGCGTGCTCGAGACGGGCGAGCGCCGGATCGTCGACGCGTGCCCGGCCGTTCTTGACCAGCGTCGCTGCGCCCTTCGCGGCCTTGCGCGACGTCGCTGCGCCGTTCGCGGCCTTGCGCGACGTCGCTGCGCCGTTCGCGGCCTTGCGCGACGTCGCTGCGCCGTTCGCGGCCTTGCGCGACGTCGCTGCGCCGTTCGCGGCCTTGCGCGACGTGGCACGCGAGGAACCCACCCGGATAGTGCCTCTCTGCTCTACCGCGCCAGTCTTCGCCATGCCTGCGCCTCCGATTCAGTCGCTCCCGCGAGCCGCCCCTGATGGCTGCGCGATTGCCCGTTACCGATCAACAGATTATCGCCGCAGATGTGTCCAATCGGCCACACCATGCGTTGGTTAAACACGTGTTCTAGGCCGAGGGTCCACGAAGTTTGGACATGGCCGGCGCGGGATGAGGCGCCGGCGGCGGGTTTGGGCGCGTTCGGTTGGCCGGTTGCTACCAGCCGCCGCGCCAATCGGCGTTGCCGGCGCGAGCCTTGGCGGCGTCCATCCGGGCGTGCTTGCGCTTGTCGAGCCGCCACTGGATCAGCGAGAAGATCACGATGATCGTCGGGAAGAAGATGATCGTGATGAACATCGCGTTGGTGATCACCGTGTCGTTGGTCTCGCCGTACCAGCCCTCGCCGCCGTGAGAGACGCCCGCCAGGGCGGCCGGGGCGGTGGCGAGTACAAGGAGCGCGGCGGTGGTCAACGCTGTGATGATCCGGGCGCGACGCATCTTCGTCTAAGGGTACCGAACAGTCGGCCGGCGGACGAGCCTCGCCGGTTGCTCGCAGGCCGCTTTGGCACGTTGAGGAGCCCGCGGACCGCCTCGCCTGGCGCACGCGGCCCTACGCGACCTGCATGACACGTCAAGGGAGCGATTCCGGCTGGACCATGACGCGTCGCGCATGTCCCACATGCCTGACGCGTCACGGTCACGAGCTGCGGCGCGGAATGGCGCGTTTTGCAGGTCGGGGGCCCGGGCCGGCGTTGGCGAGGTGCCGGGCGGCCCGGGGGAGGCGGCCGCCCGGGCCGGGGCCGGCGTTGGTGAGGTGCCGGGCGGCCCGGGGGAGGCGCCCGCCCGGGCCGGGGCCGGCGTTGGTGAGGTGCCGGGCGGCCCGAGGGAGGCGGCCGCCCGGGCCGGGGCCGGCGTTGCTGAGGTGCCGGGCGGCCCGGGGGAGGCGCCGGCGGCCCTACGCCACCGCGGCGCTTTCGCGACCCCCGACTGCATCCAGCGCTCGTAGCAGCACCGGGTTGTAGGTCTGTCCGTTGGTGGTGACGTCGAGGTGGTTGATCGGCGCCTCGAACACCTGCGCGCCCAGCGAGCTCGCGAGCTCGTGCTGCTTGCGCGGCGGTACCGCATGGTCGCGCGAGGTCACGACGACCGCGGTCGGGATCTGCAGCGGCCCCAGCCACGGCCGCGAGTCGAAGCGGGCGAGCTCGCGGCCGGCCTCGACGATGTCAGGCACCGAGTGGCGCATCATCTCCGACAGGACCCACGCTGTCTGCGGGGAGTCGTGCATGCCGGCGCGGCGCAGCCCGGCTCTCCAGGTCGACCGCGGCGCCACCGACAGCACCAGCCCGACCAGCCCCAGCGCCTTGAACGCCCGGCGCGTCTCGGGATCCTGCCAATGCTGAGCGGTTCCGCTCAACACGAGTCCGCTGACGACATCCGCGTGATTCCGCGCCATCAGCTGGGCGATAGCGCCGCCCATCGAGTAGCCGGCGACGATCGCCGGCGCCACGTCGAGCACGCGCAGCGCCGCGGCGGCGTCGCCGGCGCAGTCGGTAAGCCGGAACGGCGTGAGCGCCCGCAGGCCGCGCCCGTGGCCGCGGTGATCGATCGCGAGCACGCGGTAGCCGGCGTCGGCCAGGGCGTGATAGGCGCCGCACCAGTTGAGATCGGCGGTCGCCACCCAGCCGTGAAGCAGCATCACGACCGGGCCGTCGGGGTGGGCGGGACCCGAATCCCGCAGGAACAGCTCCCCGCGATCGGGCGCGACGATCGTCCGCGCCGGCGGCATCTCAATCGGAGGAACCGGCGGCCAGGCGGATCGGCGCATGCAGCCGATGCTAGAGGGCGCGCCCTGCATACCATCACTCACAGATATGGCCGTAGTCATCGCATCCGACCTGGGCAAAGACATTGCCGGCGAGCCGCTGCTACGCGGCATCTCGTTCAAGCTCGAGCGCCGGGACCGGATGACGCTGTCCGGGCGCAACGGCGCGGGCAAGACGACCCTGCTCCGGATGCTGTCCGGCGAGGCGTCGATCGACTCCGGCGAGCTCGTGCTCGCCAAGGGCACCAAGATCGCGCTCCACGACCAACGCCCGCCGCGGGAGCGCGACCTCAGCCTCCGCGAGTACATGCTGTCGGGCGCGCGCGAGCTGGTTGCGATCGAGGAGGAGCTCGCGTCGCTCGAGCAGGCGATGGCAGAGGGCGCCCACGACGACGCCACGCTCAGCCGCTACGCCGAGACGCAGGCCCGGCTCGAGCATGCCGGCGGGTACGGGTGGCGCGACCGGGCGCTGGCGGCGCTCCGCGGTCTGGGCTTCCGAGACGACTCCGCTCTCGACCGTGCTCTCAAGACCTTCTCTGGCGGCGAGCTGACGCGCGCCTCGCTCGGGCGCGCGCTCGCCGGCGATCCCGACCTACTGCTCCTCGACGAGCCGACGAACCACCTCGACATCGAGTCGCTCGAGTGGCTCGAGCAGCACCTGGCCAGCCTCGACGCCGCGATCGTGCTGGTGGCGCACGACCGCTGGTTCCTCGAGGCGGTGGGCACGTCCGTGCTCGAGCTCGAGGCTGGGCGCGCCAAGTTCTTCAAGGGACCGTGGCACGCGTGGCGCAAGGAGAAGGCCACGCGCGACCTGGCACTCGGACGGGCGATCGAGCGCCAGGAGGCCGAGATCGAACGGCTCGAGCGGTTCGTCACTCGGTTCCGGGCGGGGACCCGCGCACGCCAGGCCCAGTCGCGCGCGAAGAAGCTGGCGAAGATGGACCGCCTCCAGCGCGGCCCCGCGGCCGGCGCCGCGCTCGAGTTCTCGTTCAAGCCGCCCGAGCGGAGCGGACGGGTCGTGTTCGAGTTCGAGGACGGCCACGTCGAGGTCGCCGGCCGGGTGCTTCTCGACAACGCCGAGCTGTGGCTCGAGCGCGGCGAGCACGTCTCGCTGGTGGGGCCAAATGGCGCCGGCAAGACCACGCTGATCGAGACGCTGGCGGGCCGCCGTGAGCTGCGCGATGCGGACGCCAAGGCGGCCGCCAACGGCCGGGGTCCGGTCATGGTGGCCGGGAAGCTCCGGACCGGCCACAACGTCAAGCTCGGATTTCTCTCCCAACACGCCGAGGACCTGTCCGCGGGCAGCGCTCGGACGGTGCTCGAGGCAACCACGCATCTGACGAAGTTGACCCCGAACAACGCGCGCGGGCTGCTCGGCCGCTTCCTGTTCTCCGGTGAGGACGCCGAGAAGCCGCTCGAGGTGCTCTCCGGCGGGGAGCGCCGGCGCCTGTCGCTCGCGATCCTCTTTGCTGGGGAACCCCACCCACCCAACCTCCTGATCCTGGATGAGCCGACCAACCACCTCGACCTCGAGAGCCGCGAAGCGCTCGAGGCGGCGCTCAACGAGTTCAGCGGCTCGCTGCTGCTCGTCTCGCACGATCGGGCGTTGCTCGACGCGGTTGGCAAGCGGACGGTGGCGGTCGAGGACACGACGCTGCACAGCTACCTCGGCGGCTGGCCCGAGTACGTCCGCGCCCGGGAGGAGCGTACACGCCAGGAGGCCGTCAAGCCGGGCAGGGCCAAGCCGCAGACCCGCTCCGCGCGCACGCCGCCCCAATCGACCAACTCCAAGGAACAGCAGCGCCTCGAACGCGAGATCGAGGCCGCCGAGGCCTTGCTGAAGGCCCTCGAACAGGAGCTGTCGGACCCGGCTGCGTGGTCGACGCCGCAGCGGACCGCGCAAGCGACCGCACGCCACGATGAGGCCAAACGTGCGGTCGACGAGCTGTACGAGCGCTGGGAGCGCCTCGCCGACTAACCGGGCGCCTCGCCGACTAACCGGGCGCCTTGGCGGTCACCGGTGCGCCACCGAAGATCGAGCCGCACTCCTTCTGGGCGGTCTGGAACGCCGGCGAGTTCGTCTCGAGGCGGGCGTTCGAGTCCGAGCGCCGGTTCGTCGCGAACGCCTCACACGAGCTGCGGACGCCGATCACGCTCGAGCGCGCGCTGGTCGAGGTCGCGCTCAGCGACCCCAATCCGTCGGTCGAGTCATTGCACGAGACGTGCCGCCGCGTGCTCACCGCCGGCGAGCAGCAGGAGCGGCTGATCGAGGCGTTGCTCACGCTCGCCCGGAGCCAGCGGGGCCTCGAGTCGCGTGCCCCAATCGACCTGCGCGAAGTCACCGCCGAGGTCGTGCGCGCGGTGCCGTCGAACGGAATTGAGATCTCGACGGAGCTCGGTGACGCCTCCACGACGGGGGATCCGGCGATGGTCGAGCGGCTCGTGGCGAACCTGATCCAGAATGCGGTCCGCTACAACGAGCCGGACGGTCGGGTCACCGCGTGGACTGGAGTGCGCGACGGCGAGCCGACGCTCGAGGTCATCAACGCCGGTCCGGTCGTCAAGCCCGAACAGGTGGACGAACTGGTGAAGCCGTTCTCCCGCCTGGATGGACCCGGCTCGGTCGCCGCCCGGAACGCGGACGCGCGCCGGGGTCTCGGCCTGGGACTGTCGATCGTGCAGGCGATCGTCGACGCCCACGGCGCATGTCTGACGACGGATCCACGCGCCGACGGCGGCCTGAAGGTCGCGGTCAGGTTTCCGCGGGAGCAGTGAAGGAATCCCGGTCGGCTTCGGCGAGAAGGCGCGGGCTGTCGAGGAGGATCTGGCGCCGCCGGAGCCCGGCAAGCAGCGGCTCCTGGTCAGCGAAGCTCACCTGCGTCACGACCGCCGGCCTGAAGATGATCGTCAGGGCGCCCTCGCCGATACCCGCGACCTGCCCGTCGACCTCGACCCGGGCGCCGGCGAAGCCCCCGGCGACGTCGATCACCAACTCCGAGGCGGATGAAATCACGAGCGGCGGCGCGAACCCGCCGTGCTTGGGCAGCGGCGTGAGCACGAACCCGTCGACGTGGGGCAGGATCAGCGGACCGCCGGCGGAGATCGCATAGCCGCTCGTACCGATCGGGGTGCTGACGACGGCCCCGTCTCCGGCGAGCCGGGCGAACAGTGTCCCATCGACGAGCGCGGTCAGCCGGACCTGGCCACCGCCGCCCCGGACGACGGCCAAGTCGTTGAGCGCGAACAGCGTCTCGCCGTCGGGACGCGCGACCGACAGCGCCGGGAACCTCCGCGGACGCCAGTCGCCGTGGCTGAACCGGTGGAGCGCGCGAGGGGCATCTGAGACCGTGACGTTGGCCAGCGCGCCGAGGCTCCCGCAGGCGATCCCGAGCACCGGCCGATCAGCCAC
The DNA here is from genome assembly GCA_963836715.1 of uncultured Solirubrobacterales bacterium. GTDB lineage: Bacteria > Actinomycetota > Thermoleophilia > Solirubrobacterales > Solirubrobacteraceae > Palsa-465. The sequence continues at coordinate 153,168 of CAWIKH010000006.1, read as the reverse complement.
CGCGCCGGCCCGAAGCGCGGCCAGCGTGGTCCCGTCGCCACCGATCGAGACGATCAGGTCGCAGTCGGCCGCATCGCCTTCGGCGGCGACCCGCTGCTGCGGATACGCGGCCACGATCTGGACGACATCGATCACGTGTTGCTGCGCCCAGTCGCGGAGCAGTCGCAGCGGCTCGTCCAGGTTCCGGGTCGGGTGGACGAGGACGCCGATCTGCCTTGGCCGCTGCATCGACTCGGCCGCCGTGGTGGTTTGCGGAGCTGACGAGGACATCATTGGGCTGACCAACCTTATTGGGGGCCGTCGGGAGGACTCTCTAAACTCGACCTAACGATGGCACCGTCCAGCGATGCGTCGCCGATCCGGGTTGCGCTGATCGATGATGACAGCGGACTGCTCACCGTTCTCCAACGGAGGCTAGGAGCGCTTCGGTGGGAAGCGCAGGTGCTGGTGTTCCCCCCGGACGCTGGGCATCTCGCGGCGCTGCGACTGCACGCGTTGATCGTCAATCCTGCGCTCACCGGCCTGGACTACATCGAGCGGGTGGCGACGGCTCTGCCCGGTCTGGCCCTGCTGGTCTGCAGCGGGCCGGTGACGGTTTCAGAGCGGGTCAAGGGCCTGCGCGCCGGCGCCGACGACTGGGTGACCAAGCCGTGTCACCCGGAGGAGCTGCTGGCGCGGATCCAGGCCGTGCTGCGCCGCCGCCGCGCGGGCGAGGTGCCGATCGAGGAGGCGACGATCGAGGCCGGCGAGATCGCGATCCGGCCAGACCGCTACGACGCCTACGCCGGCGAACAGGGCGCCTCGCTGTCGCGCAAGGAGTTCGAGTTGCTGCGACAGCTCGCGGCCGCCGACGGCCGAGTGCTGGAGCGCGAGGACATCTACCAGCGCGTATGGGGCTACACGATGGCCCGCGGCGACCGGTCGGTGGACGTGTTCGTCCGGAAGCTCCGGCAGAAGCTCGAGCAGATCTCGCCCGGGTGGCGCTACGTTCACACACACTTCGGTGTGGGCTATCGGTTCGCCGCGGAGCCGCTCGTCGACGAGGCAGTGGCGGTCGAAGGTGCCGCGGCCTCGGGGACCGCCGAACGGCCTCAGGTCCCGGAATCCGCACGCCAGGATTTCGCCGCGGTACCCTGAGCGCGTGAACACAACCGTCCGCAATGTCCTGATCGTGCTCGCGCTGGCCGCGATCGTGGGGACGCTGTCGGGCGGCGTCACCGCGGCCAACGTCGCGATCCAGGCGGTCACGATCGCGTTCCTGGGGACGCTGTGCTGGTTCGCGTCGATCATGTACCGCCAGCACCGGTCCACGCTCTACTCGCTCGGCGACCGCCGTCGGGCCGTGCTGTACATCGCGGTCGGCGTCGGAACGCTGACGCTGACGGCCACCTCGCGGATGTGGAACGCGGGCGGGGCAGCCTCGGTCGCGTGGCTGCTGCTGCTCGGCGGCGCCGCTTACGCGGTGTTCGCCGTGCTGTGGGCGACCCGCAAGTACTGAAATCGCGTCACGACGCGACCGGACGTGTGCGTGGCGGCGCCGAGTCGGTCCCGTCGCCGGCGCACTTCGGGCACAGGCCTTCGAGCAACACGTGCGCGCGCTCCACCTCGAACCCTGGCTCGCGCAGCGTCATGTCGATGTGCTCGGGCTCGATGTCGTAGAGGCCGCTGCAACGCTGGCAACGGAAGTGATGGTGAGGCGCGACGTTGGCGTCGAACTGTCGGGGTCCGGGCCCCTCGACCACGCCGAGCAACCCGGCATCGGCCAGCTCACCAAGCGCGTTGTAGACGGTTGCCCGCGACAGCTCCGGAAGCCCGGCCCGCGCCCGCTGGAACACCTCCTCGGCGCTCAGGTGACCGTTCTCGGTGCCGGCGAACAACCCGTAGATCGCGCGCCGCTGTGCGGTGGCGCGGAGGCCGTGGGCGCGCAACAGCTGAGCCAGCGCCACATCGGAGAGCGGGGTGGGGGCGGTGTCCACTGATTTGCAGGCGGTCTGAGGTGGGATCCGTTCCAGCCGCGCCTATGAGTTGGAGGGTACACGCCCTCTCCGCGCGCGCCCGAGGGGCCGATGCCGGCCCTATCCTCGATTGTGTGTCAGTCGTCGCAGCCGACAAGCGTCGCGATCTCCCCGACGAGCCTGGTGTCTACCTGTTCCGCGACCGCCGCGGCAAGGTGATCTACGTCGGCAAGGCGATCTCGATCCGCAAGCGGGTCGCGTCGCATTTCTCGAATCCGAGCACGCGAGGAGGTAGGGATCTGGTCGACATGATCGACCAGATCGAGGCGCTCGTGGTTCACACCGAGACCGAGGCGCTGCTCGCCGAACAGAACTTCATCAAGCAGTACAAGCCCCGGTTCAACATCCGGCTGCGCGACGATAAGTCGTACCCGTACATCGCGATCTCGCTCGACGAGGATTTTCCGCGGGTTTATTTCACCCGTGAGCGCCACCGCCGCGACCGGGCGTACTTCGGTCCGTATAGCAACGCCAAGCGGGTCCGCGCGACGCTCGAGGTGCTCGGCAAGGTGTTCCTGTTCCGCTCGTGCGAGGGCTCCGAGCCCGGCCGGCGCAGCGGCTCGCCGTGCCTCGACTACTACATCAAGCGGTGCGAGGCCCCGTGTGTCGGCTACGTCAGCCGCGAGGATTACCGGCGCGGCATCGACGGCGTGATCGACTTCCTGTCGGGGCGCTACCGCGAGATCGAGCGCGCGCTCGAGAAGTCGATGCGCGAGGCGGCCGCCGAGCAGCGCTTCGAGGATGCCGCCCGGGAACGGAACCGGCTGCGAGCGGTGCACTCGCTGCTCGAGCGCCAGCGCGTGTCCAACGAGGCCGTCGGGACGCTCGACGCGATCGCAGTCGCCGTGCACGAGCGAGAGGCCAACGCCCAGGTGTTCCAGGTCCGCGACGGCGTCCTGTCCGACCGCCAGAGCTTCTACCTCGACAACGAGGCCCAGGGCGAGATCGCCGAGGTCGCCGAGGCATTCATCCTCCAGTACTACGCGAGCGCGATGATGGTGCCCCCGTTGCTGGTCGTGCAGCGCGAGGTCTCCGCCTCGGCGCCGGTCCTGGCGCAGGCGCTGAGCGCCCGGCGCGACGGCTCGGTGGAGATCCGCGCCGCCGAGCGCGGGGACAAGCGCCGGATCCTCGAGCTCGCCGAGCGCAACGCGCGGCTGGCGCTCGATCAGGAGCGGTTGCGCTCCGAGCGCCGGCGCCAGCAGCGAGTCGAGGCGCTGGACGGCCTCCAGCAGGCGCTCGGGCTCGACGCGCTTCCGCTGCGGATCGAGTGCTTCGACATCTCGACGCTGATGGGCACGAACACGGTGGCCTCGATGGTGGTGTTCGAGGGCGGCGCGCCGAAGAAGTCCGACTACCGGCGGTTCAAGATCCGCGGCGACTTCGCGGAGAACGGCGGACCGGCGATCGGTGAGCCCGACGACTTCGCGGCGATGGAGGAGGTGCTGTCGCGCCGGCTCGCGCGTTTCGAGCATCAACACGACCTGTCTCCGCACGACAAGGACTTCGACCCGAGCTTTGCCGCGCTCCCGAACCTGATCGTGATCGACGGCGGCAAGGGCCAGCTGTCGGCCGCCCTGCGAGCGCTCCAGGGGTTCCGCGATCGCGGCGTGGTCGTGATCTCGCTGGCCAAGCGGATCGAGGAGGTGTTCACCGCCGGCGCCGGCGAGCCGCTCCGCCTGCCGCACGACACGGTCGAGCTCCAGCTGCTCCAGCGGATCCGGGACGAGGCGCACCGGTTCGCGATCACCCACCACCGGATCCGGCGCGACCGGGCGATGACCGCGTCGATCCTCGACGAGCTGCCGGGCGTGGGGCCGGCGCGCAAGCGCGCGCTGCTCAAGCACTTCGGCTCGCCCGACGCGATCCTGGCGGCATCGCGCGAGGAGCTCGAGGCTGTGCCCGGGATGCCGGGCAAGCTCGCGCGCGAGGTCTATCGCGAGCTGCACAAAACGGGCGTCTGAGTGCCCCTCATCGTCTGAGCAGCGCGGCGCTGTCGGCGGGCAGATCGATCCAGTAGCGCCCCGACTCCGGCGAGACGGGCTCCAGGCGCGGGGTGGGGAGGACGCCGGTCGGGAGGGCCGCCACGGCGCCCAACGTGACCCCGGCGGTGGCCGCGGCGCTCGGTGCGCGGAGCCACTCGATCTGAGCTCGAGACAGCGCAACCGTGAGCGCCACCTCGTGCGCGCGGGCGTCCTTGTTGATCATCACCACTCCCGCGGTCGTCGCCCACACCTTGACCGGCCCGCTCGCCGCGCGCACCGGCAGCGGCCGCGCCCCGGGCGGGAACGCCTGCGCGAACATCATCATCCCGTAGTACTCCGGGCGGACCGACCCCCGCCAGCCGGCGCGGGTGCGCTCGAACGTGAACGGCTCGTATGCGGCGCCCGGCAGCGAGTGGACGTTGACGCCGTCGACGCCGACGCTCGCCATGTTGAACAGCGTGTCGAGCATCCACAGCGCCGACGCGAACGTGTCGCTGACCCCGCGGCGCCCGAGGCATCCGGCCAGCGCCGCGGAGTTCAGCTCGTCGACGCGGAACTCGAGGCCGTCCGCGTGGGCGGCGGCGACGTACGGCCCCAGCGCGTCGGCCAGCCCGCTCGCGGAGCGGTCGCTCAACAGGTTCGCGACCGACGGGTACACGGGCGACTCGGGGTCGGTCTGGCAGCCCTTGAGGGCGTAGCGGTGGACGGTCGCGATCCGCAGCCGGGGTGTGGCCTGGAGCAACGCCGGAAGCCCGGCCATCCACGGGAGCTTGGCGGTGGCCGGCCCGGCGAGCGGGACCTTCGGCAGCGCCGCGCCCCAGAGCGCGATCTGGCGGACGTACGCGGTCAGGCCGTAGGCGGCGTCCCGCGCGAACACCAACCCGTGGCGTCCCTTGTACCACGGGAACACGCCGTACACGTCGGGCTCATTGCCGAGCTCGAGCGCGGCCACGCGCCGCGATCCGATGCCGCGCAGCAGCGCGCGCGCCTCGGCGACGGCCAAGCTCGGGCGGCCGACGGCGAGGTTGACGCCGAGGATCAGCCGCGCGTGTACGGCCACGGCGAGCGCTCTGGCATCCGCGACCCATCTCGGCGTTAGCGCGTAGCTGATGCCGGCGGGACGGGCGACCCGGCGGACCGGCCACCAGGTCGCGTCGGTGCTGTCGCCGCCGATCCGCAGCACGGGCGCGGGCGTCAGGTTCCGCAGCAGCCGGACGAACACGGGGTTCAGCGCGGTCGGGTTGCGTCCCGCATAGGCCTCGAGCGCGCCGTACTCGAACGACAGCCCGAGGAAGCCGGCGGGCAGCGGCCGGCCGGCCGGAGCCGTGCCGATTATCGCCTGGAGCGCCCGCGGCGCAGATCGCTCGACGGCGCGGGTCGGGGCCGCGAGCGGGTTGTCGTCGTACCGGGTCGCGGCCCCCACCACCCACGGGGCGGCTCCAAGGATGAACAGCGTGAGCGCGGCCAGGATGATCGTATGCGCGCTCCGCCACCACACGGCGCGATCCTCCCACATCGCCAGCGGTCACATGTAGTGATCCCGCGCGTCCGCGTGACCGGTCAAGCTTCCTACCATGGAGGGTTCAGGAGTGGATCAGCTCGAGCAGCCAACGCAACCGTCGCGGGACGAGGGCTCGGCCCTGATCGACCTGGTGATCATCACCGGGTTCTCGGGCGCCGGCAAGTCGACCGCGATGGCGGCCTTCGAGGACGAGGGCTACTTCTGCGTGGACAACCTGCCGTCGGAGATGATCCGGTCGCTGGTCGACCTGTTCATGCACGCTGGCTCGAAGGTGCAGCGCGCGGCGGTCGTGTCCGACGTCCGCGGCGGCGAGTACTTCGACGGCATGACCGCGATGCTCGACGACCTGCGGGCCGCCGGCGTCAGGCATCGCGTGCTGTTCCTCGACGCCGACGAGCAGACGCTGCTGACGCGCTACAAGGAGACGCGCCGGCGCCACCCGCTCGCGCCGGAGGGCAGCGTTACCGACGGCGTCGCCCGCGAGCGCGAGCTCCTCAGGCCGCTGCGCGGGCGCTCGGATGTCGTGATCGACACGTCCGGCCTGACGGCGGCGATGCTGCGCCGGAAGCTCGCGGACGAGCTGCTCCCGACGCGCACCCCGGGGCGTCTGGCGGTCACGTTCCAGAGCTTCGGCTTCAAATACGGCCCCGCCCGCGACCCCGATCTGCTGCTCGACGTCCGCTTCCTCCCGAACCCGCACTACGAGCCAGACCTGCGGCCGCTGACCGGAGAGGACGCGCGGATCGTCGAGTTCATCAACCGCGACGGGGAGCTCGACGCCTTCTACGACAAGCTTCACCCGCTGCTCGACTACCTGCTCCCGCAGTATCTGACCGAGGGCAAGGCACATCTCGTGGTGGCGATCGGCTGCACCGGGGGTCGCCACCGCTCGGTGGCGATCGCCGCGCATCTCGCGAGCCGCTACAAGCTCGAGCCCGAGTACCTTGTGCACGTCGTCCACCGAGACGTCAGCCGGCCGGCGTGATCGATCACGTCGGGTTCGAGGTCAGCGACCTGGAACGCTCGAGCCGGTTCTACGATGCCGTGCTGTATGCGCTCGGGGCCAGGCGCATGGTTCAGTCCGAGCACGCGGTCGCGTACGGGGTCAACGGGCCGCAGGTCTGGATCGTAATCGGCCCGGCCCGCCCCGGGCGCCGGGGCCGGGGCGGGGCTACGGGCATGTGGCGCTCCGGGCGAGCGGCAAGGCGGCGGTCGACGCCGCCTACGCCGGCGGCCTCGCTAACGGCGGCAGCGACGACGGCCCTCCGGGGATGCGCCCTCAGTACGGCGCGCCGCTACTACGCGGCGTACCTGAAGGACCCCGACGGGCTGCGGGTGGAAGTCGTATCGCGGACGTGACTCGGTAGCCTTACCGCCTGCCGACTGACCCGCATCAACGGCCGGCATTCCTGTTGCTGCCACGAACATGAAACGAAAGAGGGGTGCGAGCATGCCGGTACGCGTCGGTATCAACGGCTTCGGACGCATCGGCCGAAACGTCTTCCGCGCCGGCTACGAGGCCGGCGCCGACATCGAATGGGTAGGGGTCAACGACATCGGCGACCCCAAGACGTTCGCCCACCTGCTGAAGTACGACTCGACCTACGGGCCGTTCCCGGGCGAGGTCGAGGCTACCGACACGGGCTTCCGCATCGATGGCGACGAGATCCGCTTCCTCTCCGAGAAGGACCCCGCCGCGCTTCCGTGGGGGGAGCTCGGCGCCGAGGTGGTGATCGAGTCGACGGGCCTGTTCACCGATCGCGAGAACGCGGCCAAGCATCTCGAGGCTGGCGCTAAGAAGGTGCTGATCTCGGCGCCGGCGACCGCGCCCGATGTCACGGTTGCGCTCGGGGTGAACTTCGAGGACGTGTACGACTCCGCGCAGCACCACGTGATCTCGAACGCCTCGTGCACCACGAACTGCCTGGCGCCGGTGGCCAAGGTGCTGCACGACACGGTTGGCATCAAGCACGGGCTGATGACCACGATCCACGCCTACACCGCCGATCAGCGCCTTCAGGACATGCCGCACCGGGACCTGCGCCGGGCGCGTGCGGCGGCGATCAACCTGATCCCGGCCTCGACCGGGGCGGCCAAGGCGATCGGCCTCGTGATCCCGGATCTGAACGGCAAGCTGCACGGCTTCGCGGTCAGCGCGCCGGTACCGACCGGGAGCGTCGTCGACCTGACGGTCGAGGCGAATCGGGCAACGAGCATCGAGGAGCTCAATGCCGCCGTGAAGGCGGCTGCCGACGGCCCGATGAAGGGCATGCTCGCGTACACCGAAGATCCGATCGTGTCCTCGGACATCGTCAAGAACCCGGCGTCCTCGATCTTCGACTCGCAGCTCACCGCTGTGATGGACGGGACGATGGTCAAGCTCGTCGCCTGGTACGACAACGAGTGGGGCTACTCCAATCGCATCGTCGACGTTGCGCAGAAGCTGCTGTGAGGACGCTTGCGGGACCTGGGAGACCTCGACGGCAAGCGCGTGCTGGTCAGGGTCGACTTCAACGTGCCGCTCGAGAACGGAGCGGTGGCCGACGACATGCGGATCCGCGCGGCGCTGCCGACGATCGAGGAGCTGCGCCGGCGGGGCGCGCGGATCGTGCTCGTCTCGCACCTCGGGCGGCCGAAGGATCGCGAGCCTTCGCTGTCGCTGGCGCCGGTGGCGGGTCCGGCTCGGCGAGCTGATCGGCGCTCCCGTCAGGGTCGCGCCGGGTGTGGTCGGCGACGACGTGCGGGCAGCCGTCGACGGGATGGGCGACGGCGACGTGCTGCTGCTCGAGAACGTCCGCTACGAGCCGGGCGAGACCAAGAACGACCCGGACTTGGCGCGCGCGCTTGCTTCGCTCGCCGATGTTTACGTCGATGACGCGTTCGGAGCCGCTCACCGCGCGCACGCCTCCACCGAGGGGGTGGCACGGCTCGTGCCCGAGCATGCCGGCGGCCTGCTGCTCGAGCGCGAGGTGAGCACGCTGATGCGCGTGCTCGAAGATCCCGCCCGGCCGCTCGTGTCCGTGCTCGGCGGCGCCAAGGTGAGCGACAAGATCGGCGTGATCGATCGGTTCCGGGAGAGCGCGGACACGATCCTGATCGGCGGCGCGATGTGTTTCCCGTTCCTCGCCGCGCAAGGCCATTCGGTTGGTGCTTCGCTGTGCGCGGAGGAGGACGTGGAGCTGGCTCGGCGGACGCTTTCGTCTGGTTCGTCGGCGCGGGCCGAGCTGCGGCTGCCGGTCGACCTGGTGATCGGGGACCGGTTCGCGGCGGACGCGGAGGCCCGGGAGCTCGACGGGCTCGACGTGCCCGACGGATGGATGGGGCTCGACATCGGGCCGCGAACGGCCGCCGTGTACAGCGAGGTGATCGCCGGCGCGGGCACGGTGTTCTGGAACGGTCCGATGGGGGCGTTCGAGCTGGCGCCGTTCGCGGCCGGGACGCGCGCGGTCGCCGAGGCGGTGGCGGCGGCGCCCGGGACCACGGTGGTCGGGCGGCGGCGACTCGGCGGCGGCGCTCGAGCGGTTCGGCCTGGCTGATTCCGTGACCCACCTCTCGACCGGGGGCGGCGCCACGCTCGAGCTGATCGAGGGCAAGCAACTGCCCGGTGTGGAGGCGTTGGCATGAGCGCGACGGGTCGTCCGAGGAGCGGCCGCGTGCCCGCTGATCGCGGGCAACTGGAAGATGAACAAGACCGTCGCCGAGGCCGAGGAGTTCATCGCAGGCGCTGCTGCCGCGAGTGTCGACCGGCCGACGGCGTCGACGTCGCGATCTGCCCGCCGTATCTCGGCACTGGAGGCGATGGTCGACTCCACGCGCGGCTCGCGCGTCCAGGTCTACGCCCAGAACATGCACCACGCGGACCACGGGCGCGTTCACCGGCGAGGTGTCGGCGCCGATGCTGCGTCGAGATCGGCGTCCACGGCGTGATCCTCGGCCACTCCGAGCGGCGCGAGCTGTTCGGCGAGACCGACCGCGCGCTCCAGCTGAAGGTGCCGGCGGCGCTGGCGGCGGGACTCAAGCCGATCCTGTGCGTCGGCGAGACCGAGGACGAGCGCGAGGCCGGCGACACCGAGCGCAAGCTCCGCCACCAGGTCCAGGAGGACCTAGCCCGCGTGGACGATCTCGGCAGCTGGGAGACGTGGTGATTGCCTACGAGCCGATCTGGGCGATCGGGACCGGGAGGGTGGCGACGCTGGAGCAGGCCCAGGAGGCGATCGCGTTCATCCGCGCGCTGGTCGCCGACCGCTCGCGCGAGCAGGCCGCAGCGGACGCGGGTGCTGTACGGAGGCAGCGTGAAGGGTGAGAACTGCGGCGAGCTGCTGTGCCTGCCCGACATCGACGGCGCGCTGGTCGGCGGCGCCAGCCTCGACGCGGAGGGGTTCGCGGCGATCGTCGAAGCGGCTGCGTTCGATGCCCGTGCCGCCCGGCCCGAGCGCGCTGCCCGCGCCGGCGGCGGTACTGATCGTCCTCGACGGCTGGGGGATCGCACCCGACGGGCCCGGAAACGCGATCTCGCTCGCCGACACGCCGGTGTTCGACGAGCTGCTGTCGACGTACCCGCACGCGCAGCTGATCGCGTGCGGGCGTGCGGTCGGGCTGCCCGAGGGTCAGATGGGCAACTCCGAGGTCGGACACATGAACCTCGGGGCCGGCGCGGTCGTGATGCAGGACCTGACCCGGATCGACGAGGCCGCGACCAGCGGTGGGTTCGAATCCAATCCCGTGCTCCGCGCGGCGTTCTCGGACGCGGAGCGCGTGCACCTGATCGGGCTCGTGTCCGACGGCGGCGTCCACTCCGGCTGGGCGCACCTCGAGGCGTTGATCCGGATGGGGGCCACGATCGGGGTTCCGGACCTCGTGTTGCACGCGTTCACCGACGGCCGCGACACGCTGCCCCACTCCGGTGCCGGCTATCTGGAGACGGTCCAGGGCTGGATGGGGGACGCCGGCGAAGGCCGAATCGGGTCGGTGGTTGGTCGCTACTGGGCCATGGATCGCGACAAGCGATGGGACCGCACGCAGCGCGCGTACGACCTGCTCGTGCACGGCCGTGCCGAGCACCACGCCGCCTCGGGGGCCGAGGCGGCACGGGAGGCGTACGAACGCGACGAGACCGACGAGTTCATCACCCCTGTGCTGGTCGGTGACGCGGAGGCGCCGGATCCGCCCCGGCGACTCGGTGATCGCGTTCAACTTCCGGCCCGACCGGATGCGCCAGATCACGCGCGCCCTGGCCGAGCCCGGCTTCGACGAGATCGACCGCGGGGGCGCGCCGGTGGTCGAGCGCTACGCCACGATGACCCAGTACGAGGAGGACTTCGACTACCCGGTCGCGTTCGCGCCCGAGCACCCGGCGATGACCCTTCCGAAGGCTCTCGCCCAGCGGGGCGCCCGCCAGCTGCACGTCGCCGAGACCGAGAAGTACGCCCACGTAACGTACTTCTTCAGCTGCGGTGAGGAGGAGCCGCTCGAGGGCGAGCGCCGCGAGCTCGTGCCCTCGCCGCGCGACGTCCCCACGTACGACTACAAGCCCGAGATGAGCGCCCCCGAGGCCGCCGGGGCGTTCGTCGACGCCTGGCGCGAGGACTCGTCGACGTTCGGGATCATCAACTTCGCCAACCCCGACATGGTCGGGCATACCGGCGTGATCCCGGCCGCGGTTCGGGGGATCGAGACCGTGGACCGCGCGCTCGGCGAGGTGGTCCGGGCGGTCCACGAGTCGGGCGGCGCCTGCATCATCACCGCCGACCACGGCAACTCGGACCACATGCTCGAGGACGACGGAAGCCCGAACACCGCCCACTCGCTGAACCCGGTCCCGGTGATCGTCACGGTGGCGGGGCTGAAGCTGCGCCACGAGGGGATCCTCGCCGACGTCGCCCCCACCGTGCTGCAGGTGCTCGGGATCGAGCAGCCTCGCGAGATGACCGGCGAGTCGCTGATCGAGTAGCTCCGGTGCGTGACCGCACCGGGTGCTCGTGCGCCGCCATCCCGTGTCCCTTGGTCGCTGGATCGGGCGCGAGGCACCCGGGTGGGACACGCACCCACGCAGCCTGTTGCGAGCGGGGCGGGCTTCCCGACGTGGCCGATCTATCCGATCTACGCGAACTATACTTGACACTAAGCGACTTAGATTTCATAATGATCGCGGATAACGATTCTCATCCTTACAAGGAGAGGTTGACATGGCATTGATTCGATGGGAGCCCGCTCGAGAGCTCCACACGGTGCAGAACGAGATGAACCGGCTTTTCGGCACGTTCTTCGACTCGCCGACGCCGGGCAACGGGCGCCGGACGGTGGTGCGCAGCTGGATGCCGGCGATGGACGTCATCGAGAACGACAACGAGTACGTCCTGCGTGCGGACCTGCCGGGCCTGAGCGAGGGCGACGTGAACGTCGAGCTCGACGACAACGTCCTGCGGATCTCCGGTGAGCGCAAGTCCGAGCACGAGCAGCGCAAGGACAGCTACTACCGAGTGGAGCGCGCGTATGGACGCTTTTCCCGTTCGCTGACCCTTCCCGAGGGCGTCAGCGCCGACGGCATCCAGGCGAACTTCGACAACGGCGTGCTCGAGGTCCACATCGAGAAGCCCGAGCAGCGCAAGCCTCAGAAGGTCGCGATCTCGGTCGGCCGCGAGGCCAACACGATCGAGGGCGGCGAGGACACCGAGTCCCCGCAGGCGGCCTAGCGTAACTCCCAAGTAGGGTCCGGGCCGTGTTCACGGTCCGGACCCGAGCCCTTGAGTCACTGGCGCGCACCGGCACGCTCCACCTTGGGCACGGCGATGTCGCCACGCCTGCGTTCGTGCCGCTCGCGACCAAGGGGGCAGTCAAGACGCTCGAACCGCGCGACGTCGCCACGCTCGGCTACGAGCTGATCCTCGGCAATACGTTCCACTTGCTGCTCGCGCCGGGACCGGAGCTCGTCCGCGAGTTCGGCGGCCTCCACTCGTTCATGCGCTGGGACGGTGCGATCGTTACCGACTCGGGCGGCTTTCAGGTGTTCTCGATGGGCCACGGTGGCGTGGCCGACGAGATCAAGGGCCGGGGACGCGGCGGTCGTGCGGGCGTGGGATCAGGGTCGCGCTCCGGGTCCGGCTTGTCCGATGGGTCGGAGTCGACCGGGGCGATTCTGTCGATCGACGAGGAGGGCGTGCGCTTTCGTTCCTACGTCGACGGGCGTGAGCGCTTCCTGTCACCCGAGACCTCGATGTCGGTCCAGGCGGCGCTCGGCTCGGACATCGCGCTGGTGTTCGACGAGTGCACGCCGTTCCACGTATCACGCGAATACACCGAGCGCTCAATGGAGCGGACCCATCGCTGGCTCGAGCGCTGCCTGCGGTGGCACGCCGAGCACGGACCGGCCGGGCAGGCCGTGTACGGGATCGTCCAGGGCGGCGTCGACCGGGACCTGCGGACCGTTTCCTCTGGGGTTGTCGCCGGGAGCGGTTGCGACGGTGTCGCGATCGGTGGCTCGCTCGGTCAGGACAAGGCGCAGATGCAATCGGTCGTGTCATGGACCACTTCTGAGCTCGAGCGCCTGGCGCCCGACCGGCCCCGCCACCTGCTCGGGATCGGCGACGTCGATGACCTGATCGCCGGCGTCGAGATGGGGATCGACACGTTCGATTGCGCGCTGCCGACGCGGCTCGGGCGCCACGGGGTCGCGCTCGTGCCCGACCCGGCGGCCCGGTGGCGCGTCGACCTGATCAAGGGCCGGTGGCGGGATTCGCCGGAGCCGATCCTCGACGGCTGTCCCTGTCCCGCGTGCTCGGGTGGGTTCTCCCGGGCGTATCTGCACTACCTGCTGCGCGCCGGCGAGCTAACCGCGCTGCGCCTCGTGACCGTCCACAACCTCTCGTTCATCGCCCGTCTGATGGCCGACCTGCGGGACGCGATCGACGCCGGGCAGCTGGCGGCGGTGGCGGCCGCGCTCCGGGCCGGCGCGCCGCCGGGCACGGTCGTCTGAGGTAGCGCGACCCTGGCCGGACGGGGCACATGGCCCCACGGACGCCGCCGAAGGCGGCCCAGCAGACGCGCCCGCTCGCAATCAGCTGCGCAGACGGCACCGAAGTTACTTCGTGTACTGGTTGATGATGCTCTGAACCTGCTTGACCGCGTCGCTGGTGTCGTGGGCGACGACCTTGCGGAAGTGCACGACGTTGTTCGACGTGCTCGCGGCGATGGCGATCGCCACCGCTACCGCGGCCACAAACACCACGACCACGGCGAGGAACGCGAAGAAGCGGCGCGCGGCGCGCGACCCGCCTGAGCGTTGCTGCGGCGCCGGCGTGCCACGGACCGCGTCAGGACCGTAGCCGCCCGCCGGCGGCGGGTAGGCTGGCCGGCGCGGCTCCAGCTGCCTCGGCCGCGGTTGAGCGTTCGTCCCGCTGTTCGTCGACGACGTGCGCGGCCCGACGCGAGTCTCGGCCGTGGGCGAGCCGCGCCCCGACAACACGCGCGTGGCTGCGGTGCTCCCGGGGTTCCCCGCGGTCCGCGCTTCGCCCCGAAGCGGCTCGACGCCGCGAGCGCCCTGGGCGATCGCCTCAGCCAGAATCATCGCGGTCTCCGGGCGGTCCTCCTGATCGAGGGCGAGCGCCATCGAAATCGCGTCGCCCAGCTCCGGTGGCACCCGGGGATTGAGTTCGTCGACCGAGGCGGGCGGTTCACGCTGTTGCTTGAGCGCGAGCTCGGACAGCGAGTTGGCCTCGTAGGGCAGGCGGCCGGTCAGCAGCTGGTGGGCCACGACACCGAGCGAATAGAGATCGGCTCGCGGCCCGGCCTCCTCGCCGCGCGCCTGCTCGGGCGCGAGATAGGCGGCCGTCCCGAGCACCGAGCCGACCTGGGTGATGCTCGATTGGTCGGTGGCGCGGGCGATCCCGAAGTCGGCCAGCTTGACCACGTCGGAATCGGACACGAGCAGGTTGCCCGGCTTGACGTCACGGTGGACGACCCCGTTGCGGTGCGCGTAGTCGAGCCCGCGGCAGGCCTGGATCACGACGTCGACCGCCTGCTCGACGTCCATCGGGCCGTGGTCGCGGAGCAGCTCGGCGCACGAGTGGCCGGCGACGTGCTCCATCACGATGAAGTGCTGGCGCGCGTGCTCGTCGAACCCGAAATCGAACACCTGGACGATGTTCGGGTGCACCAGTCGGGCCGCCGACAGCGCCTCGCGACGGAACCGGGACACGAACGTCGGATCGTCCGCGAGATGCTCGGCGAGCAACTTGATCGCGACGTAGCGCTCGAGGCGCTGGTCGAACGCGAGCCGCACCGTGGACATCCCCCCGACGCCGAGGCGCCCCTCGATGCGGTACCGCCCGACAATCGCTGTTCCGTTAGTCACCCACCACCGCCGTTTCCGCCACCGTTGCCGTTCCCCGCGCCAGTTCCGCCGCTGTTGCCGTTTCCGGTCGTGGTGGTGCTCGCACCGCCGAGTCCCACCCCACCGCTCGTCGTCGTTGTAGTAGAAGTACCCGGGTTCGTCGGGGTGGTTGCGGCCGTGGTCGTCGTCGAGGTCGAGGTCGAGGTCGTGCTCGTCGAGGTGCTCGACGTCGTGGGCGTGGTGGTCGAGGACGTCGACGACGGGGTGGTGGTCGAGGACGTCGTGGTGGGCGTCGACGTCGTGGTCGCGGTCTGCTGGCGGCAGTCCCTCCCCGCGAGCTGGGCGATCGTCAACGCCCCCTGACTCAGGTTGCTGCGTAGCGTGGGATTGACGGTCACGGGCAGGTTCTGGACGTCGTGGTTGAGCGCTGCGCTGGCATTGATGGCGGCGCCGCAGTTGCCGGACTGCACCGCCGAGTTGATCTCGTTGCCCTGGTCGCTCAGCGCGATCGACTGGTCGGCTGTGAGCAGGCCGGCGCCGCCGCCGCAGGCGGCGACGCACGAGACGGCGAAGCCGAGCCCGCCGGCGAGGATGGCGCGAGGCCCACAGCGCATGCGCGACCCGACTTTAGACGGTCACCCCGTTGGCATTCCGTTAGAGGCAGGGTGAGAGGCCCCTCACTGGCCGTACGCGAGACGTTCGGCCAGGGAGTCGGGAAGCCGGGCGGCGCGGATCGCCGCGGCGGCCCCGGCAATGTCGTATTCCGTGCGTCGATAGACGGCTTCCCAGGCGTCGAGGTCCAGCTCGAGCCAGGCGGCGCGAGGGTCGCCGTCGCGCGGCTGGCCCACGCTGCCCGGGTTGATCAGCCACTCACCCTCCGCGAGGTCCAGCTGCTCGCCCGGTCCCCGCGTCTGGCCGCTGGCCGACTCGCCCTCGTTCCGTGAGAACGACAGCGCGACGTGCGAGTGGCCGATCAGGCAGACCCTGTGCGACTGGGCGTCGAGGCACAACTCGGCCTGGAGCGGCGACAGTACGTATTCCCACACGGGGTCCCTGGGACTCGCGTGGAACAGGCCGACATGCTCGTCGAGATAGGCGGGCTCGAGCTTGTCCAGGTACTCGCGGGTCTCGGGCGTGATCACGCCCTGGGTCCACCGCGCCGCGAGCGCGGCGCCCCGCGAGAACTCCTCGAGCGGGAGCGCGCCGCGGACCCCGAGGTCGTGGTTTCCGGCCAGGCAGATCGCGGCGTACCGCCGGGCAAGCTCGACGCACGCGTCAGGTTCCGCGCCATAGCCGACGAGGTCGCCGAGGCACCACATCTCCTGGCAGTCGGAGGCCTCGATCGCGTCCAGCACCGCCTCGAAGGCATGCCGGTTGCCGTGGATGTCAGAAACGATTGCGACTCTCATTTGCGTGGCTGCCCAGTGGCGCGCGCGGCTACAGTCTTGCGGGTGAGGCACCCCTCGCGCCACCGGATGGTTGAATCGATCCTGCTTGTGCTCGTCGCCGCGGAGGGTGGCGTCCGCCTGCTCTCTCCGCGAGAGCGGCCGATCGAGCCTGCAGCGATAGATCTTCACAGTTTTTTCAGCGACGCGGAGATCGAGCGCGGTGCCCGGTTCGCGCGACCGCAGCTCGCGCTCGGGATGGCGCGGGCCGCGATCGAGCTCGGCGCGCTCGCGCGCGTCGTCCGTCGGCCGCCCCGGTGGCTGCCTGTGACGTCCAAGCGGCCGGTGCTCGCGGGCGCGCTGACCGGGGCAGGGCTGGCGGTGGGGCTGTCCCTTCCGGCGCTGCCGGTGTCAGCGATCTTGCGCCGGCGGGGAATCGCGGTCGGGCTCGTCACCCAGTCCTGGCGCGGATGGGCCGCCGACCTGGTCAAAGGCGCGGCGATCGAGTCGGTGCTCGCGGGCGCGGCCGGCGGCGCGGCGGTCGCTTTAACCAGGCGCTATCCGCGCCGGTGGTGGCTGCCGGCCTCAGCCGGGTCGGTCCTGTTCGGCGCCGTCCTGGCCGCGCTCGCGCCAGTCGTGCTCGACCCGGTGTTCAACGACTTCACGCCGCTGCCGGAAGGCCAGACGCGGTCCGATGTGCTCGAGCTCGCCCGCGCTGCCGGCGTGAACGTGGGGGAGGTCTACTCGGTCGACGCGAGCCGCCGGACCACCGCCGCCAATGCGTACGTGGCCGGCCTCGGCCCGACCAAGCGAGTCGTGCTGTTCGACACGCTGCTCGACCGCTACAGCCGCGACGAGATCCGCGTGGTGGTGGCGCACGAGCTGGCTCACGTGCGAAACCGGGACGTGCCTCGCGGCGTCCTGTACGCCGCGTTGGTCGCGCCGGCGGCGGCGCTCGCGGTGCAGCGGCTGAGCTGGGAGCTTTCACCCGAGCGCGGGACTGCCGGTGCGCTCCCCGCGCTTGCGCTGGCGTCGGCGGCGGTCGGAGCGCCGACGGGGTTGATCGGCAATCGCCTTTCGCGGGCGATCGAGCGCCGCTCCGATACCTACTCGTTGGTCCTGACCGACGCCCCGGATGCATTCATCTCGTTCGAGCGCGCGATCGCGGTGCAGAACGTCGCCGACCTCGAGCCGCCGCGCTGGCTCACCTCCTTGCTCGCCACGCACCCGCCGACGGCCGAGCGGATCGGCTCGGCGGTCAGCTTCGGCGGGCAGAGCAGCAATGGCTCCGTGGCGGCGGGCTACTCGTCGTCGTCGTCAGAGGACTCTTCGAGTCCCTGACCACCGCCGTACTCGGGCAGGTTCTTGATGCCCTCGCGCGTCTGCCACTTCGAGTAGTTGTCCTGCATGGCGTCGATCAGCTCACGCATGAACTTGGCGCTGAGATTGATGCGCGATACGACGACGCCCGGGATCTCGTCGTCCTCCACCTCGTGGTCCACGCGCGCAAACGTGATCGTGAACTCGTAGTCAGAGTGGCTTACGTTCGCGAAGTTCGCGTATACGCCGGCCATGATGTCCGGCGAGAAGTGGATGTTGATGTGCCGCTCCTGGCGGCCGGGATCGTCCATGGGACCGTAGTATCCCATTGTGAGGATCCTCGTCGTCGCCGTCGGGAGGCTGCGCCCACCGTTCTCCGACGATGTCCAGCACTACCAGAAGCTGCTTTCGCGGCACGTCAAGCTCGAACTGATCGAGGTACGCGAGGACGAGCAGGTGACGCGGAGGATCCCGGATCGCACGTTTGTCTCGCTGCTGGACCGCGAGGGCGAGGAGCTGGACTCGGTGTCGTTCAGCGACTTCCTCGAGACGCGCCGCCAGAGCGCTCAAGATCTGTGCTTCGTGGTCGGCGGGCCGTTCGGGCTCGAGCTCGACGAGGTCGACCACCGGATGTCGCTCGGCCGCATCACGATGCCTCATCAGCTTGCGCGGGTTGTGCTGCTCGAGCAGCTGTACCGCGGGCACAAGATCCTGGCCGGCGAGCCGTACCACTACTGATGGCCGACTGGAGTCAAAGCGGCGCCTGGATGTTCCCGGGCGAGGAGAACGACAGAGACCGCGCTACCGTGCTGCGGCAGCGAGAGCACGCCCGCCGCGAGGTCCGACTGTTCATCCGAAGGCTGGGGATCCTGCTGATCGCCCTGGGCGCGATGGTGATCGCCGGAACGATCGGCTTCGCGGTGATCGAGCACGTCTCGCCGGCCTATGGGTTCGAATGGACGATAGACACGGTGACCACCCTCGGTTCGATCCCCGACCCCCCGGACGCGGGCGGTCGCGCGCTCAAGGTTGGCCTTGAGCTGTTCGGCATAGGTACGCTCTTCTACGCCCTCGCGACCGTCGCGGAGTTCTTCGTCTCGGGGCAGCTCAGTGGCGTCCTCGAAGGACGCCGGATAGAGAGGATGATCAGTTCGTTCACCGACCACTACATCGTCTGCGGCTTCGGCCGCGTTGGGCGCCAGGTCGCGCGCGACCTGCGGACGGCCGGCGCCAAGTACGTTGTGATCGACCCCAACCCGGCCAATCGCGAGGCCGCGCTCGCGACCGGCGCCCCACTGATCGAGAGGCAACCGTCGGACGACGAGATCCTCAAGCAGGCGGGGATCGAACGTGCTCTGGGGGTGATCGCGTGCGTCGATTCGGACGCCGAGAACATCTTCATCGCTCTCACCGCGCGGGAGCTGCGCGCGGATATCTTCATCGTCGCCCGGGCCTCGGCGGAGGACTCCGAGAAGAAGATGCTCCGTGCCGGCGCCGACAGGGTGATCTCGCCGTACAAGACCTCCGGAGCGGCGATGGCACGGGTGGCGCTGCGCCCCCAGGTGGGCGGCGCGTTCGAGGTCGCCGACTACCGGATGGAGGAGATCGATGTCTCGCCGGTATGTGAAGGCGTGGGCAAGAAGATCGCGGACGTGAGCGGACCCGCCCTGATCGTTGCCGTCCGCCACCCGGACGGCGAGCTCGAGACCTCGCCGCCACCCCAGACCGTGCTCAACTCCGGAGACCTGATCATCGCGATGGGCACCCCGACCGCCATCGAGCGGCTCGAGCGGATGTTCCAGCCACCGCGGGTCCACTCGGGGATCTGGCCGACCATTCCGGGGCTGTGACGGACGGTCACGCAAACGGTCCGCTCTCAGAGCTGGCCGCCGCGGTTAGGAGCGCCGCCGCCGCGGTTCGGGGGAATGCCGGCGCGCCGCAAGCGGCGCCGACACTCGACCGCCCACGGCATAAGGGGCAGGGCGACTACTCGACGAACGCCGCGATGCTGCTGGCGCCAGTACTGGCGGCGCCACCCAAAGAGATTGCCGAGCGCATCGGGGTCGAGCTGAAGGCCACGCTCGGCGATCAACTCGAACGGACCGAGGTCGCCGGCCCGGGTTTCGTGAATCTGTGGCTTTCGGACGCTTGGCATCGCCGCGCGCTGCGATCGGTGCTCGCCGCCGGCGAGCGGTTCGGCGCCGGCGCCGCGGATCCGGTGGAGCGGATCTCGATCGAGTTCGTATCGGCGAATCCGACCGGTCCGCTGGTCGCGGCGAGCGGACGCCACGCCGCCTACGGGGACGCGCTCGCGCGGATCTTCGAGCACCAGGGGCACTCGGTCACGAGGGAGTACTACTTCAACGACGCCGGCAACCAGATCAGGCTGCTGGGCGCGTCGGTGCGCGGCCGGGCCCGGGGCGAGGACGTGCCGGAAGGCGGCTACCAGGGGTCGTACGTGGCCGACCTGGCGGCGCGCATCCCGGGGGCCGCGGACGCGAGGGTTGACGAGTTGTCGCGGAGCGCCGTCGAGCTGTTACTGGCCCAGATCAAGGCCACGCTCGATCGCTATGGAGTCGTGTTCGATGTGTATTTCAGCGAGCGCACGCTGCACGAGGGCTGGCCGAGCCCGTTGCAGCACGCGCTTACGGTGCTCGAGCAGGTCGGTCACGTGTACCACGCGGACGGCGCGCTGTGGCTGCGGACGACGAGCTTCGGCGACGACAAGGACCGGGTGGTCATCCGATCGAACGGCGAGCCGACCTACCTCGCCGCGGACATCGCCTACCTGGAGAACAAGCGCGAGCGCGGCTTCGACCGCCAGATGGTCCCGGTCGGCTCCGATCATTCGGCGTACGTCCGCGCGATGAAGGCGGCGATGGCGGCGCTCGGTGGCGATCCGGACACGGTCGAGCTTCCGCTGCTGCAGTTCGTCCACCTGGTCGCCGGCGGCGCGGTGTTCGCGATGTCCAAGCGCCGCGGGGACTTCGTGACGCTCGACGATCTGCTCGACGAGATCGGAGTCGACGCGACGCGGTATTTCATGCTGCAGCGCTCGCACGACCGGACGATCGAGCTGGACGTCGAGCTCGCGCGAAAGCAATCGCGCGAGAACCCCGTCTACTACATCCAGTACGCGCACGCTCGCATCGCCTCGATGCTTCGCCGGTTCCCGGAGGGGCGCGTGGCCGCGGCACTGAACGCGGCCTGGGACTCGGTGGCGCTGGAGGATCAGGAGCGCGACCTAATCAAGCAGCTCGTGTCGTTCCCGGGCGAGATCGCCGAGGCGGCCGAGCGCCGCGCGCCTCACCGGATCGCCGGCTACGCGCTCGAGCTCGCCCAGGACTTCACCGCGTTCTACGAGGCGTGCCGGGTGGTCGGCGCCACTCCCGAGCCGGTCGAGATGCAGCGGGTTGGACTGTCGGTCGCAGCGCAGACGACGATCGCGTTGTCGCTGGGGCTGCTCGGCGTGAGCGCCCCGGACGCGATGTAGCGATCGCGCCCGGCGGGGCGTTGCAGGGGTCGCCCAGCCGAGGCGGAGTGCGGTCAGCCGCGGAACTGGCTGAGCTCTTGGTCGAGGCGCTGTGCGTCCGTGGGGTCGAGCACGGGTCCGGTCGCGGCCGGCGCCCGAGCCGCCGCGCGGGTGCGGCGCCTCCAGCGCGGGAGCGTGAAGGCGAGGATCGCGGCCCCGACGGCCAGGATCGCCAGTGGGATGACGTACACCGCGAGGTTGAATCCATGCGCCGGCGGCTTGCCGAGGACGGCGGTGCCGTACTGGGCGACGAGGTTCTTGAGTATCTGCGACTTGGTCTCGCCCTGGGCGATGAGCCCGCGGATATACGCGCGCTCTGAGTCGGCCTGCGGCGATTGCGCCACCTCCAGCGGCTCACGGCAGGCGGTGCACATCACGTCGCTCTCGATGTCGGTCAGCGAGGCGCGAGGAGCGACGGCGGCCGTTGCCGTTGCCGTTGCGGGCGCGAGCGGCGCTGCCACGAGGGCGATCAGAAAGGCGATCGCCCCGGTCCGGAGGCCGGCCCGGGTCATGCCGATCGGGCCAGGATCCGGGTCATCGTCTGCTCGAGCCAGTTTCCGGCGAGCTGGTAGCGACGCAGCGCGACGATCCGGCCCTGGCGGTTGATCACGAAGGTCTCGGGCACGCCGGTCGTGCCGAACCCCTTCACGAAGTTTCCGCTCACGTCCCGGACCACCGGGTACGTGATGCCGTGCTGGTGGATGAACTGCTCGGAGTCGCTCGAGTTGTCGAGGTAGGTAACCCCAAGCACGGTCGCGTCGTGCTTCGCAAGCTGGCGCTGCTCCTGCTCGAGAATCGGCGCTTCGGCGACGCACGGCTGACACCAGGACGCGAACACGTTGACCACGACGATCTTGCCGCGCAGATCCGCGAGGCTTTCCTGGCCCGACGAGCCCAGAATCGGCAGCTGGGTATAGGCCCCCGGCGCCATCGGGTAGTCGCCGCGCGTGACGGAGGCGTCGATCGACGAGCTCGTTCCCTGGTGCGCCACGCCGAAGGCGAGCAGGGCCAGCAGCCCCGCCGCGACGAACACGGCGGAGGCTGGAATCGCGAAGCGGCGCATGATCGGAGAGTAATACTCGGGTTTGCGGGTCGGTTACGGGCCCGTGGCACCCGCGGAGGGGCGAGGATACGTCGAATAGTCGCGGTTCGTTTTGCACGGTCGCGCGCAACCGGTTGCGCGGCCGCCGCCGCACATGAGATGGTTGGACCGGACTCGGGGCATCGGACACGAACTCGAGGTGAACTTGCCCGCCCGCACCAATTGGATCGACCCAGATGAGCCTCCCGGGATCGCGGAGGCGTATTCCGCAACCCCGTTCGCGCTCCACCTCGAGCCGATGCGCGACGGTTGGGTGCGTGTCCGCGTCGAAGGGGAGCTCGCGCTCGAGAGCTCCACCAGGCTCGAGCGGGCCGTCGAGGCCGAGCTCGTGGCGAACAGCAACGTGCTGCTCGACCTCTCGGGGATCGATTTCATCGACTCGGCCGGGCTGAGGGCCATGACCGCGCTGGTCCGGAGCGCCAAGGCAACCGGCTCCCAGCTCAGATTGAGCGCCGACCTCCCGGCCCACGCTCGGCGGCTCATGGAGATCGTCGGGCTGCTTCCGTTCGTCCCGATCGGGATCGACGATCCATGGGTCGAGAGCTCCGGTTCGCTGCCGGACGCGCCTCCTGATTGACCGGCGAGACCCCCGGTTCGAACATCCCCAATCGCTAGGATTGCCCGGCACTTGCGGACGTAGCTCAGTTGGTAGAGCGTCGGCTTCCCAAGCCGAAGGTCGCGGGTTCGAGACCCGTCGTCCGCTTCTAGAAAAGCCCCCGGGAAATCCAGGCTTTTCTCGTTCTGGTCCGGCGCGCTTGGGCTGACGGGCAACCGTGCCCGGCAACGATTCCTCGCCCGCGGTTGGCCACGGCATGGATACCGTCGCCAAAACGCGGGCGCTCGCGTCGCGCCGATTACCATCGAGGTCGCGACCACGACGGGGCGCGACGCGAATCAATCCTCGCCGGACGAGGGTCGCGGCACCAGTCGGCAGACAAGCCCAACGCCCCGACGACGCCAATCAGGCACATCGCGGCACCCGCGACCCCGCGTCCTGGACCATATCGGTCGCCCGCATGTGGTCCCGGCCAATGCGGTCGTCAGCCGCGGCACCCAGCACCGCCGATGCGGGCCACCGCTCTGTCGCCTTTGCGACGGCGCGGCGCTCGCCAGCGCGAGAAGCAATGCGGTCGTACCGAGCCCAGGCCGCGCACGCTTGGATCTGGGCAACAGCAGCAGCGGCCGCGCTTGCGCCAGACTGCCAGCAACACCCGGGATCCAATGCGCGTCAGGAAACGGAGTAACGGACAAGCTGCTTGCTCGGGCTCATCGGGATCGGCAAGCGCGCCACGGTAATGCTCGACCGGTGCTGCTTCCCCACGTACTGCCGCTTCGCCGCGACAGCTGCCGTGCGCGATAGGTAGTTATCCGCTTCGAATCGGCGCGCCCTCACGGATGGCGTGCTCGATTCGACGTATATAATGCGCTCAGCTTCGCCTCAATCTTCGGCGGGCAATGCTTTTCCGGCTCTGACTCTCGGTCGGCGTGTGAGTGGCTTGACAGGTCACCGTAACGAACGCGTCAGGAGCCGAGTGCATGGATCGTCTAGCGACACACAAGCGTGAGGTGGAGAGCGCGGCGCAGCAGTTCGTGTTGCCTGAGGAGGCGGTTCATGAGGACTTTCATCGTGGGCTGAAGGAGCGTCATATCCAGATGATCGCGATCGGTGGCGCGATCGGGGTGGGTCTGTTCCTCGGCTCGGCAAAGGCGATCCAGCAGGCCGGTCCGTCTCTGCTGCTGGCTTACGCGGTCGCTGGTGTCGTGATCTTCTTGATCATGAGGGCGCTTGGTGAGCTGATGCTTTACCGGCCCGTGTCGGGCTCGTTCGCGACTTACGCCGATGAGTTCGTCGGTCCGTGGGCGGGGTTCGCGACCGCTTGGACGTACTGGTTGATGTGGGTGGTGATCGCGATGGCGGAGATCACCGCGGCTGGGATCTATGTGCAGTATTGGGTGCCGGGGCTGCCGCAGTGGGTCCCCGCGCTGGCGGCGTTGGTGGTGCTCTTGGGGGTTAATTTGATCGCGGTCGGTGTGTTCGGCGAGTTCGAGTTCTGGTTCGCGATCATCAAGGTGGTCACGATCATCGGCATGATCCTGCTCGGCTTGGCGATCATCCTGTTGGGGATCAGCGACCTCAGTCATACCGCGAGCTTCTCGAACTTGTGGTCGAAGGGTGGGTTCTTCCCCAAGGGTTTCAGTGGGCCGTTTTTGGCTTTGCAGATCGTTATGTTCGCGTTTTTGGGGGTCGAGCTGATCGGGGTGACGGCGGGTGAGGCCCAGAATCCCGAGAAGACGATCCCGTCGGCGATCAACAAGGTGATCTGGCGCATCTTGATCTTCTATGTCGGTGCTCTGACGATCATCATGTCGTTGGTCGCCTGGAACCACTTGAACCCCAGCCAGAGCCCGTTCGTGGTGGTGTTCTCTCGGGTCGGGATTCCGACTGCCGCCGGGATCGTCAATTTCGTTGTGCTGACTGCCGCGTTGTCGTCGTGTAACAGCGGCATCTTCAGCACGGGCCGAATGTTGTACACGCTCGCGGGTTTCCGGCAGGCGCCCGCGTCCCTTCGCAAGGTCAGTCGCCACAAGGTTCCCGCGGCGGGGATGATGGTCTCGTTCGTGGCGATGCTGGGCGGGGTCGTGCTGAACTACTTCATTCCTGCCAGCGCGTTTGCCTATATCACGAGCATCGCAACCGTGTGTGGGCTGTTCGTGTGGGGGATGGTCATGGTCTCGCACTTGCGCTACCGCAGAACGGTGAACGCCGGCCGGCTGCCCGAGGGGAAGTTCCGGATGCCGTTGACGCCGGGCGGGAACTGGTTCGCGCTGGCCTTCCTCACGTTGGTGTTGGTGCTGCTGGCGTTCAATCACGACACCAGGATCGCGTTGTACGTGGCCCCTATTTGGGTGCTGGTGATGGTGATCGGATATTTCGCCTCGCGCGGACACCACATCCGACTCACCCCCGTGTCCGCCGCGGCGGGGACCCACGCGCTCAAGCCAACCCCCGCGGCCAAGAAGCCAACGGCTGGTCCGACCGCGAGCCCACCAACGGCTGGTCCGACCGCGAGCCCAGCGTGACGTTTCAAGCAAAGCTAATGATTGTGTGGAGATGACGGAATGCGAATCGGTGTCGTGAAGGAGATCAAGCAGGCCGAGCGGCGGGTAGCGCTCACACCGGCCGGCGCGCAGCAGCTGGTCGCGCTCGGGTCCGAGGTTCTGGTCGAGGCTGGAGCGGGTGTCGGGTCGGGCTTTCCCGACGATGCCTACAAGGTGGTCGGAGCGCAGATCCTCCCGGCTGCCGCGGAGGTGTGGCAGCAGAGCGAGCTGCTGCTCAAGGTCAAGGAGCCGATCGAGTCGGAGTACCCGCTGATGCATGCGGACCTGACGATGTTCACCTACTTCCATCTCGCGCCCGACCGGGCGCAAACCGAGGCGATCGTGAGCTCCGGGGCGACAGCGATCGCTTACGAGACGGTCGAGACGGCGGACGGGCGGCTCCCGCTACTCGCGCCGATGAGCGAGATCGCCGGGCGGCTCGCGGCACACGCGGGCGCCTACTTCCTGCAGTCCCCGCTCGGCGGCCCGGGAGTGCTGATGGGCGGAGTCACCGGCGTGGCCCCCGCCCGGGTTCTCGTGATCGGCGGTGGCGTAGTCGGGGCCGGGGCGACCCGCATCGCCCTCGGTGCCGAGGGGGAGGTGACGATCCTCGAGCGCTCGCTCGATCGCCTGCACGAGCTGGACCAGTACTTCGGCTCGCGAGCCCGGATCCTGATGTCCGACTCGATCACCCTCGAGCACGAGCTCCGAGAAGCGGACGTCGTCATCGGCGCCGTGCTGGTCCCCGGGGCCGTCGCCCCCCACCTGGTCACCCGCGAGATGCTTGGTCTGATGAAACCCCGTTCGGTAATCGTCGATGTCGCCATCGACCAGGGCGGCTGCTTTGAAACCTCGCACCCCACGACGCACGCCGAGCCCGTGTTCGAGGTCGACGGAGTTCTCCACTACTGCGTGGCGAACATGCCCGGCGCGGTTCCGGTAACAGCAACCCGGGCGCTCACCAACGCGACGCTGCCCTACGTCCGCCGGCTCGCCAGCGAAGGCGTGGACGCCGCGCTCGCCGAGGACCCCGGCTTCGCGCGGGGGCTGAACGTCAAGAACCGAGAGATCACCTACACGCCCGTCGCCGAAGCCTACGCCCAAGGGCCACCCGTAGCCGCCTGGTAGCCGCACCCGACCCAACCCGACTCATCGCCGAACGCCGGGCCCCGCCTTTACCGGCGGCCCGGCGTAGGCGAGCGTCAGGTCAGTGCCACGGCTGGAACGCGCCGAGCCGGCTAGCGCTAAGAGACGTGTGCTGCTCCTGATTCTGCGGCCGACCGGCAGTCCGTCCGCGGCGGACTCGCGGCTTGCTGAGATGTTCAACTCAGGAGTCTCATCGCACAGGATTTCGGACGCCTGCATCGAGGCGCTGGAGCGGTCTGACGGGCCGCGAACGACAGGGTCAGGCGAACAGCACTCCCCCGTCGATCATTACCGACTGGCCGGTCATGTAGTCGGCGTCGGGCGAGGCGAGGTAGGAGACGAAGGAGGCTACGTCCTCCGGGGTTTCCACTCGCCCCAGTGTGATGAGCTCGGAGAACTTCGCCAGGGCGGCGCCCTTGGGCTCGCCCGAAGCTTCGGTGAGCTTCTGGTCGATGAGCTCCCACATCTGGGTGCCGACGATCCCCGGGCAGTAGGCGTTGACCGTGATCCCGTGCTCGGCCCACTCCTGGGCCGCCGCTTGGGTCAGGCCGCGCACTGCCCACTTGGAGGCGGAGTAGGACCCGAGCATCGCGAAGCCCTTATGCGCGGCGATCGACGCGGCGCCGATGATCTTCCCGCCGCTGCCCTGGTCGATCATCTGTCGGGCGGCGGCTGTGTAACAGAGGAACACGCCCCGCAGGTTGATTGAGATGAGCCGGTCGAAGGCCTCGGGGGTGACGTCGATCAGAGGCGCAACGTCGGCGATGCCGGCGTTGGCGACCATTACGTCGAGTCGCCCCAATTCGGTGACCAGCGTCCTTACCATCGCATCAACCTGGCCTGCGTCGCTTACATCCACGTCGATCGCGACAGACTGTCGTCCTGCGGCTCGGATCTCGTCGACTACAGCATCAGCTTCCGGCCGCATCGACGGCAGGTCGGCGACGGCGACGTCAAGCCCCGCGAGAGACCGGCGTCCGACAGCCCCAAGCCGGCCCGCCAGCGGCGTACGAGCGAAGCGATCCCGGGCCCGTGCGGTCAGGTTCGGCGCCGCTCCGCACGAAGTTGCCCATCGCTACCAGATCCTCGCGCCCGGACTCGTTCTGGAGCCACGTCCACAGTTGCTCCGACGGTCCCGCGCAGCGGCGCGCCGCAGCGCACCGCTGGCTCAGCTGAGCGCCGCCCAGTCACCGATCTGCGCCTCGAGACGACCCTGGCCCAGCAGGCGGAGGGACGGGCGGCGGCTCGCGAGCAAGACGGTCGACAGTGCAAGATTGGCCGGCGAGGTCGGTCCTCGCTGGGCCTGCGCTCGAACCTGCGCACGCTCTCGGGCGTCTCGGCTGCTGCCGGGCAAGGGCCAGGCTGTCTGGGGCTCGTGCGTCTCCGCCCGTCCGGGTCGACCCCGCCTCGCCGCTGTCTGGGTCGTGGATCGGCGCCGCCGAGCACTACGACGCGTGCTGCTCGGCGAGGAACTGCTCGGCCGCGAAGATTTGCACGCGCGATCGATCGCCCGTGCCGTGCCGATCGTGTTGGTTTCGGTGATGGCCTCCGTCCACTAGATGCCCTCCTCGAACGCGGGCGGTCTACGCGACGGCGCACGCGCGGATCACCGTCGAGCCACGGCACCGCGACCCGTTCCGTCTACGACAAACCATCACGTGCTCGGCGTCGGTCGCGAAGCCGCTCAGGCAGGGTCGCAGCACGTCGATGCAGCCGCGCAGCGGTGAGATGTCGCGCCGATCATCGAGCTCGTCGAGCGCAAAGGCTCGGCGCGCCTGGGTGGTCGGGGGTCGAGCGCCCCGCCGACCATCCGCGGCCAAGGACCGATGATCACCGGGGGCACCCCGGCGCGGATCAGCCGACCCGTCAGCCTTGACTCCCATGAGGGCGCAAACGACGTGCATGCGCCTGTCGATCGGTGGCCACATTCACCGCGACGAAGGGATCGCGCATTCTCTGACTGGATCCGAGTCTCCTGCCGCTGCGACTTCCGCGCAGCCCCATCCGGCGTACCCTTTGCGCGTGTCCGCCGACGCGTGCGTGGGGATCGTCGCCAACCCTGCTTCGGGGCGAGACATCCGCCGCCTCGTTGCCGGCGCGTCGGTGTTCGGGAACGCAGACAAAGCCGGGATGGTGTTCCGGCTCCTGGCCGGGCTCGGCGCTACGGGGGTGCAGCGAACGCTGATGATGCCGGCTGGTGACGGGTTGTCGAGCTCGCTACGCCGCCAGCTGGCCGGACGCACGGCGCGGGACACGAGCATGGGCGCGCCGTTTCCCGCGCTCGACGAGCTCGACATGCCGATTACTTCGACCGCGGCGGACAGCCAGCGCGCCGTTGAGCGGATGTGTGCCGAGGGCGTCGCCGCGATTGTCGTGCTGGGAGGGGACGGAACGCACCGCGTCGTCGCCAAGGCTTGCGGAGACGTGCCGATCTGCGCGCTGTCGACCGGCACCAACAACGTCTTCCCCGAGATGCGCGAGACGACCGTGGCCGGAATCGCAACCGGCTTGGTGGCGACCGGGCACGCGGGTCCCGATGGGTTGCGCCGCGAGCCGGTGCTGATCGTGGAACGTCCCGGAGCCGAGCCGGATCTTGCGCTCGTCGATGTCGCGGTGACCAGTGAGCGCTTCGTCGGGGCGCGCGCGCTCTGGCGAGTTGACGCGCTGCGCGAGCTGTTCGTGACGGTCGCGGACCCAAGCGCGGTGGGCTTGTCGTCGCTCGCCGGGCTGCTGTCGCCGCGCGCCCGGGGGGGCGGCAAGGGACTGCACGTGCGCATGCCGAGCGATCCCGCTGAGTCTCGAGTTGTCGTGCAGGTCGCGCTCGCGCCGGGGCTCGTGACGAAGATTGCCGTCGCCGACTTCGAGACGCTCGAGCCGGGTGTTCCGGTGCGGCTCGGAGCGGGTGACGGCTCGGTGGCGCTCGACGGCGAGCGCGAGATCGAGTGCCACGGTGACGACCGCATCACGGTGCGGTTGGCTGACGGGCCGCTGCG
The DNA here is from genome assembly GCA_963836715.1 of uncultured Solirubrobacterales bacterium. Taxonomy (GTDB): domain Bacteria; phylum Actinomycetota; class Thermoleophilia; order Solirubrobacterales; family Solirubrobacteraceae; genus Palsa-465. The sequence goes on along the minus strand of CAWIKH010000006.1, from coordinate 123,744 downwards.
GATCGACGTCGATGCGGTGATGAAGCGCGCGGCCGGCACGCCTGCCACTTGCGTGGATCTTTCGGAGGGGTAGGATCGAGTCGATCGATCGCCGTCCGAAGGAGGGAGAGTTCATGTCGGCCGTTGAGACCCCGGCGTCGTCTGAGCTGACCAGGGATGAGTTGCTTGACGCCTACCGCGTGATGCGGACGATCCGCGAGTTCGAAGAGCGAGTGCACCTGGAGTTCGCCACGGGCGAGATCCCGGGGTTTGTGCACCTTTACGCGGGGGAGGAGGCGATCGCCGCCGGCGTTTGTCTGCTGCTGCGCGATGACGACTATGTCGCGAGTACTCACCGTGGACACGGCCACGCGATCGCCAAGGGCTGTGATGTCAAGGGGATGATGGCCGAGATCTATGGAAAGAAGACGGGCCTGTGCCACGGCAAGGGCGGCAGTATGCACATCGCCGACCTGTCTCGGGGCATGCTCGGCGCTAACGGCATCGTCGGCGGGGGCCCACCACTGGCGTGTGGCGTCGGACTGGCCGCTCGCGTCAGGCAGAGTGATCAGGTCGCGGTGTCGTTCACCGGCGACGGCGGCTCCAATCAGGGGACGTTCCTGGAGAGCCTGAACCTGGCGGCGGCGTGGCATCTACCGGTCGTGTTCGTGATCGAGAACAACGGTTACGCGGAATCCACGTCGCCCAACTTCCATCAGGCGGGCGTAGACCTGATCAAGCGTGGAGAGGGCTGCGGTCTGCCGGGCATCAGCGTCGACGGTTTCGACTTCTTCGCCGTCCGCGAGGCGGCGAGCGAGGCGATCGCCCGCGCGCGGGCGGGCGGTGGAGCGACGCTGATCGAGTGCAAGGCCTCGCGCTACTTCGGTCATTTCGAGGGAGACCAGCAGACTTACCGCGCCCCGGGCGAGGTCGAAGAGCTGCGCCGCAGCCGTGATTGCCTGCTGGCGTTCGCCCGTCGCGCCACCAGCGCCGGCGCGATCGATCCGGGGGAGCTGGAGGCGATCGACGAGCAGACACGCGTGCTGATCGACGAGGCGGTCGCCGAGGCCAAGGCGGCTCCCGAACCAGACCCCGCTGATGTCGGCGCCGACGTCTACGTGAGCTACTGAGCGAGGAGAACGAGATGGCTCGAACCATCACCTACCAGCAGGCGATCAACGAAGCGCTCGCCCAGGAGATGGAGCGTGATCCGACGGTCGTGCTGTTCGGCGAGGATGTGTCCGGCGGCATGGGTTCACCCGGGGAGGAGGACGCGTGGGGCGGAGTGCTCGGCGTGACCAAGGGCCTGTACCCCAGGTTCCCAAATCGGGTCCTGGACACGCCGATCAGCGAATCGGCCTACATCGGCGCGGCGGCCGGTGCCGCCGCCGCCGGGCTGCGGCCGGTGGCGGAGCTGATGTTCGTGGACTTCCTGGGCGTCTGCTTTGACCAGATCTTCAACCAAGCCGCAAAGTTCCGCTACATGTTCGGCGGCAACGCCAGGACGCCGATCGTGATCCGGACGATGTGGGGAGCGGGAATCCGCGCCGCATCGCAGCACTCGCAGGCGCTGCACCCGATCTTCACCCACATCCCCGGGCTCAAGGTCGTCGCGCCGTCCACGCCTTACGACGCCAAGGGCCTGCTGATCCAGGCGATCCGCGACGACGACCCGGTGATCTTCCTCGAGCACAAGGTCCTGTACGGAACCGAGGGCGAGGTGCCCGAGGAGCAGTACACGATTCCGTTCGGCGAGGCCAACTTCGTCCGCGAGGGTGACGACGTGACGATCGTCGCGCTCGGCCGGATGGCGCTGGTCTCCCAGCAGGCAGCCGCCGAGCTCGACGGCGAAGGCATTTCATGCGAGATCATCGATCCGCGCACGACGTCGCCCCTCGACCTCGATTCGATCCTCGAGAGCGTCGCGAGCACCGGTCACCTGGTCGTGGTCGACGAGGCGAATCCGCGCTGCGGCTTCGCGGCCGACATCGTCGCGCAGGTGGCTCAGGCAGCGTTCGGGGACCTCAAGGCGGCGCCGCGGATGGTGACCCCTCCGCATAGTCCGGTGCCGTTCAGTCCCGTGCTCGAGGATGCCTACGTCCCGAGCCCGGATCAGATCGCAGCCGCGGTGCGTGAGGTTTCAGGCGCGGCGCGCGCGAGGCCGGCATGAGCGGCGAGATCCAAAAGCTCGGGATGCCCAAGTGGGGGCTCTCGATGACCGAGGGCCGAGTGCTGGAGTGGCTCGTCGAGGAAGGGACCGACATCGTCGTGGGCGACGAGGTGGCCGAGGTCGAGACAGACAAGCTGAACGGCTCCGTTGAGAGCCCGGTCGCCGGCGTCTTGCGCCGGCGCGTTGCCTCGCCGGGTGACCTGATCCCGGTCGGCGGCCTCCTCGCCGTGGTCGCCAACGCCGATGTGGCGGACGCGGACATCGATGCCTTCGTGGCGGAGTTCCAGGCCTCGTTCGTGCCCGGGGAGTCAGAGGAGGACGCCGGTCCCGCAGCTGAGACGGTGCGGGTGCCCGCAGGAACGCTGCGCTACCTACGACAAGGGGACGCCGGCGAGCCTGTCGTGCTCCTGCACGGGTTTGGTGGCGATCTCAACAACTGGCTGTTCGTTGCTCCCGCGCTGGCGGCTGACCACATCGTCTACGCGCTCGAGTTGCCCGGCCACGGCGGCTCCTCGAAGGACGTCGGGGCGGGCGATCTCGAGTTCCTGGTCGATGCGGTACAGCAGTTCCTGGACGCACTGAAGCTCGAGCGCGTGCACCTCGTCGGCCACTCCCTCGGAGGCCTCGTGGCCGCCAGCCTTACGCTACGCAGCCCCGGCCGCGCGCGGTCGCTTACGCTCATCGCGAGCGCCGGCCTCGGCGAGGAGATCAACGGCGAGTACCTCGATCGGTTCATCTCGGCGGGCAGCCGGCGCGAGCTGAAGCCCGCGCTCGAGCTGCTGTTCGCGGACAGCAGCCAGGTCACCCGCCAGCTAGTCGACGACGTGCTCAAGTACAAACGCATCGACGGCGTCGACGCCGCCCTGCGCTCGATCGCCGATCAGATCTTCGGCGGCGGGCAACAGCACGCGCTCATCGGCGACCGCCTCGCCGAGCTCCAGATCCCGCTTTTGGTCGTCTGGGGGGCGGACGACCGCATCCTCCCAGCTGAGCACGCTCGGCGGGTGCCGGAGAGCGCGGACGTGCACGTGCTAGACGCCAGCGGCCACTCGCCCCATATGGAGGCGCCCGGGGACGTCAATCGACTGATGCAGCTCACACTCGACTCCAAGGAGATCTCCTCATGAAAGCGGCCCGATACTACGGTCCTGGCGACATCCGCATCGAACACGTGCCAGAGCCGCGGACACGTCCGGGGACGGTCCAGGTCGAGGTCGAGTGGTGCGGCATCTGCGGCACCGACCTGCACGAATACCTAGAAGGGCCGATCTTCGCTCCGGCCGCAGACGCTCCGCACCCGCTCACCGGTGAGACGGTGCCGATCACGCTCGGTCACGAGTTCGCCGGGCTAGTCCGCGAGGTGGGTGACGGTATCGACGACGTCCACGTCGGAGACCGCGTCGTCGTCGAGCCGTACATCATCTGTGGACATTGCGACGCCTGTGCGCAGGGCAAGTACAACGTCTGTGAGTCTCTCGGTTTCGTCGGCCTGTCGGGTTTCGGAGGAGGGTTTTCGCAGCTAGTAGTCGCGGAGCGTCGATGGATCCACCCGCTCGGCGACCTCGGCACCGACGTCGGTGCTCTGGTAGAGCCCTTGGCGGTCGCCTACCACGCGGTCAGGCTGTCCGGCGCCCAGCCCAACCACTCAGCCCTGGTCTTCGGGGCAGGCCCAATCGGACTCGTAACAACGGCCGCTCTGCGTGCTGCCGGGGTCGAGCAGATCATCGTCGTGGAGCCGGCCGCCGTGCGCAAGCAAAAGGCACCGATCGCCGGAGCCAATCACGTGATCGACCCGACGACCTCCGACGTGGTGAGTGAGGTGCGCGAGCTCACCAAGGGACGCGGCGCCGACGTCTCGTTCGAGTGCGCCGGGATCGACGCCGTCCTAAAGTCGGCCATACTGTCGACCCGAGCCGGCGGGACGTGCGTGAACGTCGCGATCTGGGGCCACGAGGCATCGGTGGCGATGAACGACCTCGTGTTCCACGAGGTCAACGTCCTGGGAAGCCTCGCGTACGCGAACGACCATCCCGCCACGATCGAGATGATCGCGAGCGGAAAGGTCGACCCGTTCCAGTTCATCACCGGACGGATCGCCCTTGACGACATCGTCAAGAACGGCTTCGACGAGCTGATCAACAACAAGGAGGAAAACGTCAAGATCCTCGTCCAGCCCTGATCGACCGGCTCCGCAGGATGATCTTTGGTTCTCGCGCAGATTGCCGTGCCCAACTTATGGGATCCTCGAAGAGCTAGATGACGGCAGCGCCTACGGTTTCGGCGGCGGTTCGAGCTCGCCGTGCGAGGAACTGTCCCGGTTACCGGTGATCGCGGCTTTGAACTCGCGGATCCCGCGGCCGAGGGCGCGTGCGGTCTCTGGGAGGCGCTTGGGACCGAACATCAGGAGTAGGACGATCAGTATGAGCCCCACATGCGCCGGAGTGAGCAGACCGTTTGGCATCTTCTCAGCGGTACACGCCCGGCTCGACGACGCGCGCGTAGTAGAGGAAGTGCGCGCGGGTGTAGGTGCGGTTTCCGATGAGATTGGGGTTGAGATTTGACCCGAGCTGTAGGTCTGTGCCGAGGAAGGGCTGGAATCGGGGGAACAGGCTCAGGTAGCTGGTGGGGTCCGCGCGGAGCAGTCCCAGCAGCGTCTCGGTGACGATCCGTCCGCCGACGGGCCCGAGGTTCATTCCGTCCTCGATCGTCTTGGCTTCGGCGAGGATGTAGTACCACAGCGGCGTGCTGGTGGCGAATGGGGCGTACACCCCCGCGATGTCCGAGAGGTCGCTGGTACTGAGCGCTGGCACCTTCATCGCGGCTGCGATCGCCTGGCCCGAGGGCAGCCCCCAGGTGAGCTGGCGCAACAGGTTGCGTTGCGGCAGGACTATGGGGCTCGTTTGGGTATGCGGGGCGATCGCGGGCAACGGCAGTGTGAACAGCACGCTGGAGATCGTGGTGTCGATCTTCTTGTTGTTCTTGACTTGGCCGTCGCCGAAATCAAAGAACGTCTGCCAGCCGATGTAGCGTCGTCCGCCGGGATAGCCGCCCAACAGATCATCGCGGTCGCTTGTGATCGGTCCGGTGCCCGGCAAGCTTGGGTCGAACACCAGCCCGAAGAATGGGTCCGCGGTCGGGCTTGTGCTATCGCCGGTGCCGCTGGTGAAGTTCGCGCGGTAGGAGGGGCGGACCATGCTGTGCCCGAACCGGTAACAGGCCGCGCCGAACTCGATCGGCATGAACGCGTCGCCCGGCGGCGGCTTGTAGAAGCGGTTGCCGTTCTGGAGGACGTCGTTGACGATCGTCTGTCCGGCGATCTGCGGCAGGTGCTCGTTGACCAAAAGCCACTGGTAGTGCCACAGCGTCACCTGGCGCGCGATGAGGAACGTCACGTACGGGTTCGATAGCTCGCCCGCGCGGGCGGCCGGGAAGTGACGGACGTCGAACTCCGACAGATCGCCTAGCGCGCGGTTGTAGAACAGGATGTGGGCGCAGTGAAGTCCCGCGATCATGACGTTCTCGTCGTTGCGCGGGTCGCTCACGAGCGCGCTGTAGCTGTCGTCGCCGTTGGCCAGCCTCGGGACGTCCTCGTGCGCTGCGTTGTTAGGAGCAGGGCCAACCAGCGATCCGATTTTCAGCCTCGGGCCGACTGTCCCGTCAGGGTTGTCGACGTACAGGTCCGGGCGCAACCCCGGGCCGCCGCCGAACACGGAATCGAGGTCGAGCGCGGGGGTGCGCGTGTTCGGCGAGGTCAACGGGTTCTGCGGCACCCCCAGATGCGAGGTCTGATCGAACGTGATGTCGTGATCGGTGAACTGCCCCACGAATGTCGATCCCGCCGTCATCGTCGGGTTGTCCGGATTGGTCCCGTACGGATTGGTCGAGGTTGGATTGCCGTTGACACTTGGATCGACGATGAGGTTCTTCGGGCCCGCCGCGAGGTCGTCCTGCGCGTCGAGGACCCCGCCGTGCTGCCCCACCTCGAGCAGCGCCGCGCGAACCGTGTCGGTCGCGTCGGCAAACGGCGGTAGATTCGGGAATATGCGGCCGAAGTCGACACTCGAGGCCGGCGCGCCGCCGCTGCCGTGCGCGTAGCGGCCCGGCGATAGCGGCTGCGGCGGCGCGACCGCCGCAGCCGCCGCACCGGCAGCCCCACCAACCGAGCCCGCCACCAAACCCGCCCCGGCAGCCCCCGCACCCTTCAGAAATTCTCGCCGAGATGGAACCGGATATCGCGTGCCTGCACTCATTCGATGTCCTCACCCTGTTAGCGGTCATTCGCAGATCTCGCGGTGCACTTGATCTGCCGTGCCGCCAACGTATGAGGACCACGCCGCGAGGGCATCGGGAGGACCACCTACGTTGGGAGGCGGGGATACCCATCTTGGGATGGCTTGACGGGCAGATCGCGGCGTTGGACGATGTGTCCGTGGGCGATGCGGTTCGTGACCTGGTTACTCTCGCCAGCCCCGGGGGCCTGCTGGAGCGCGGAGGGTTTCTCGAGGCGCTCGAGGCGTCTTGGGCGGACGCCGTCGATGGCCGCGGCCGGCTGGTGCTTGTCACGGGCGAGGCCGGGATCGGGAAGACCGCCCTGGTGCGCGAATTCTGTAACCGTCCGCGGCCGCAGCGACGGGTGTTGTGGGGCGGGTGTGATGGACTGCGTACCCCACGTCCCTTCGCACCGTTCGTCGACATCGCCGCAAGCGCCAGCGATGGATTCGCAGAGACGATCGCGCGAGGTGAACGCCCCGCACGATGCTTTGCCGCCCTGATCGACGAGCTCGCGGCTGCTGCACCTACGATCCTCGTGATCGAGGATCTGCACTGGGCGGACGAGGCGACCCTCGATGTGATGACGATGCTCGGGCGCCGTGCTGAGATCGTGCCCGCCCTGGTGATTGCGACCTACAGAGACGATGAGCTCGCGGCGGACCACCCGCTGCGCTCGGTGTTGGGTGAGCTGCGGATAGGGCACGGGGTACGGCGCTTGGCGCTTTCGCCACTGTCGCTGGAAGCCGTCGAGGCGTTAGCGGCGCCGGCCGGCGCGGAGGCAGCTGGTGTGTATCGGGTTTCAGGGGGCAATCCGTTCTTCGTAACGGAGGTGCTCGCGACAGGCGGGGAGCGCCTCCCCGCGACCGTCCGTGACGCGGTGCTTGCCCGCGCGGGAAGCTTGTCCGGACCGGCGCGGAGGCTGCTTGAGGCGACGGCCGTGGTTCCCGGGGCAATCGACCTTTGGCTTTTGGAAGCGGTGGCGCCAGGCCTGGTTGAGCGGCTCGAGGAGTGCGTAGCTTCGGGGATGCTCGTTGCGGGCCGGACCGACGTTGGCTTCCGGCACGAGCTCGCCCGCGTCGCGGTTGAGGAGTCGATTCCGCCTAACCGTCGCGTTGCGCTTCATCGCGCCGTCCTCGCGGCGCTGGAAGCTCGGCAAGGCGAGAGTCCGGACTTCGCACGTTTGGCCGATCACGCCGAGGCGGCCGGCGACCGTGAGGCGGCGCTTCGGTGGGCTCCTCAGGCGGCTGAGGAGGCGGCTCGCGGCGGCGCGCATCGCGAGGCGGCCGCGCAGTACGCCAGAGCGCTCAGGTTCGCGGGCGGGCTGGCGCTTGATAGGCGGGCCGAGTTACTGAAGCGTCGCGTCGACGAGTGCTGGATGACAGATCAGTTCGCCGCGGCGATCGAGGCGCAGGAGGAAGCGCTCGATTGCCGTCGGCGGCTCGGCGACCGGCTGGGCGAGGGGGATGCGCTGCGGACGCTGTCACGGCTGATGTTCTTCGTCGCGCGGGTCCGGGAGGGCGAGGCGCTGGCGTTGGAGGCGGTCGAGCTGCTCGAGCAATTGCCCCCTGGGCACGAGCTGGCGATGGCGCACGGCAACGTTTCACAGCGCCGCATGGTGGTCGAGGACCTTGAAGCTGCGATCGCGGCCGGCTGCCGCGCGCTCGACCTCGCGCGACCACTCGACGACACCGAGGCGACTGTGTACGCGCTCACGAACATGGGTGCGGCGGAGTTGCACGCCGGCTTCGAGGAAGGGCTGGGCAAGCTGGAGGAGGCTCTAGCGCTCGCCCTAGAGCACGACCTCGAAGACTACGCCGGAAGGGCGTACTTCAGCATCGTTTGGTGCGCCGCCGTGCAACGCCGTCTCGATCTCGCGGATGCGTATCTTGGGCCTGGCTTGGAGTACTGCCGTGAGCGGGGGCTCGACACCTGGAGGCTGTACCTGCTCGGCTCTCGTGCGCGGACGGAGCTTCACCGCGGCCGCTGGGATCAGGCCGCCGAGTCGGCCAACCTGGTCCTGCGCGACCCCCGCAGCGCCCCGGCGCCACGCGGCATGGCTCTGACTGCCCTGGGACTCGTTAGAGCCCGCCGCGGCGACCCTGAGGCAGCCGCGCCGCTCTCCGAGGAGCAGCGGCTCGCGTGGCCCACCGAGGAGCTCCTCCGGGTCGCCCCGGTTGCGGCGGCGAGAGGCGAGGCGGCCTGGCTCGCGGGCGAGCCGGCGGCCGTAGGGCAGGAGACAGAGGCGGCGCTCTCACTCGCGCTGCGACGTCAAGCGCCCTGGGTGGTCGGAGAGCTGGCGTGCTGGCGGTGGCGCGCGGGACTCCGCGATCGGCTTGGACCGGGAGCCGCTGCCGAGCCGTACAAGTTGTCGCTGGCGGGCGAGCCGGCGCAGGCAGCCATGGTCTGGCGGGAGCTCGGTTGCCCGTACGAGGCGGCGATGGCGCTAGCCGACGCCGACGCGGAGGAGCTGCTGCGCCGGGCGTACGACGATTTGCAGGCACTGGGTGCGCGCCCGGCCGCCGCGATCGTGGCTCGCAAGCTGCGCGAGCGCGGCGTGCGTGGTGTGCCACGCGGGCCGCGCCCGCGGACGCGCGCGAATCCCGCCGGCCTCACCGCGCGCGAGCTCGAGGTGCTGGCGTTGCTGGCCAACGGGCTGCGCAATACGGCGATCGCGAAACAGCTGGTGGTCTCCGAGAAGACGGTCGATCATCACGTCTCGGCGATCCTGCGCAAGCTCGGCGTCCGCACGCGCGGCGAGGCGGCCGTCGAGGCCGCGCGGCTCGGCCTGGCCGGCCGAAGATAGGGAGCGCCGTCTCCCAACATAGGTGCTCCTCCCGATGCGGATTGGTCGCGGCGCTCGTAGGTTCGCTGCCTGCGACCGGCCAACCGACCAGGAGGACCCACATGCCCCGATATGTGGTGCAGCGCACCTTCCCCGACGGACTCCAGATTCCGGTAGGGAATGGTGGCCCGGAGCTCTGCCAAACGGTCGTCGAGCGAAACGCCGAGGAAGGCGTCACCTGGGTGCACTCGTACGTGAGCGCCGACAAGCGCACGACGTTCTGCATCTACGACGCGCCAACTCCGGAGGCGATTCGCAAGACCGCCGCTCGTAACGAGCTGCCGGTCGACCAGATCACCCAGGTGCGGGTGCTCGACCCCTACTTCTACGTCTGAGCCCTGACGCAAAACACGACACAACAGGCAAGGAGCAACTCTTGCGTTCTATCCGAATCGCACTCGTCACCGTCGCGATCGCGACGACAGCCACGCTCTCGGTCACCGCCCTCGCATCCGCCGGAACAAACGGCGAGGTGCGCGGGCGGGCCCACGTCGCCCAGGCGGCATCTCAAGCGACTCTCACCGCCGACATCGCGGCGGCCCGACTGGCCACCGCCAGGTACGCAACCAGCCTGGCCACGGCCAAGGCCGCCGGCTACCAGATCATCACTCGCATGATCCCCGCCATGGGCTACCACTTCCTCAACCCCAAGGTAAAGGGGTTCGACGTCCGCAAGCCGCCGATCCTCGTCTACGAGCACCACGGCAGCGCGTGGCAGCTCGGCGCACTCGAGTGGGTGTTCACCTCCAAGCCCGCCAAGCCACCGCTTCCCGGGGCGCAGTACGGCACGTTCCCAGCCGCCTGCCATTACGTGGACGGAACGTTTGTGCCTGAGAACACGCAGTCGATGTGCCCGTCCAGAAGCCCTCAGACCGGTGCCGCGTTCAACTTCTGGCACCCGCTTCTGATCACGCTGCACTTCTGGATCTGGTACCCGAACCCGTCCGGGCTCTACATGGGAATGAACCCAATGGTCAGCCCGTTCAACGGCGGCTGAGAGACAAGCGCTTCAGCGGACGGCCGGGCCAACACCAAACCGGCCGTCCGCTCGCTTCCTCGGTCCTACGCAGCTCAACATGCCCAGACAACTCAGTCCCACCGACACGAACATCGCGCGAACAGGGCAGCTCGCGCTCGGAGTGCTCTGGCTGGCCGACGGAGCGCTGCAGTTCCAGCCCTACATGTTCGGCAGGACTTTTGTAACAGGCGTCATCCTGCCCGCCAGCCACGGCCAGCCAGGAATCGTCGCTGGGCCGATCGTCTGGATCGCCAACCTGGTTGAACCTCGTGTCGCACTGTTCAACGCCGGTGCGGCAACCCTTCAGGCCCTGATCGGCCTGGGCCTGCTGTACCGCCCCACCGTCAAACTCTCGCTCCTCGTTTCCTTCGTCTGGGCGAGCGGAATCTGGTTCGCCGGAGAAGGGCTAGGGATGATCTTCACCGGAACAGCAAGCCCGCTGACCGGCGCTCCGGGTGCTGCTTTGCTCTACCTGCTGGCAGGTTTGATCTGCTGGCCGCCGGGAGGCGCCGCCGGTCAGGCCAGACGTGATGCCGCCGCGCGCTTGTGCTGGTCGGCCGTCTGGCTCGGCTCGGCCGTGCTGTGGCTGCTCCCAGCCAACGACGGCGCCGCCTCGATCCACGACGCCATCGCCGCAGCCCCCGCAGGGACCAGCTGGCTGTCCAGGATCCTCACATCGCTCGCGCATGCCGCCACCGGCCGCGGCACCACGATCGCACTCGCGCTAGCCACCGTATCCGTATGCATCGGCGGAGGCCTCCTGTACAGGTGGCATACAAGGTTCTTCCTCGGCGTTGCGATCGCCGTCTCGGCCAGCTACTGGATCGCCGGCCAGGGCTTCGGCGGCGTGTTCACTGGACAGGCCACCGATCCCGGGAGCGCGCCCGTGATGATTCTCATCGCCTCGATGCTCCTTGCTCGTGAGCACAGGCGCGAGCGGTCAGCGCGCGAACGACTCATCGCTGGCGCTCCGCAGCGCGCGCCGAACAGGCGAGCACGGTCCGCGGCAGCGTGATCGTTATCGGACTAACCTCCGCCGGCTGGCCGCAGCGCGCATGACGTTCCGCTTCCGACGGGGCCGGGGAACCGCCGCGCCGAGACCGAGCGGGACTCCGGTGACCCGGAGCCCGGTGCGCGGTCTGGGCACCGGCGAGTGTGTGCGGTCTGGGCACCGGCGAGTGCGTGCGGGGTGGCGATCATCGGAGATCAGAGGGACATCCAAGAGATCGTCGTGAAGGCCGCAAGGTTGAGCCCACGCCCTCCCGGTCGTCTGGTGTGGGCAGGTGGCCTTGGCCGAAACGGTTGGCCTCGGCCTCACCGGATCCGCTTTGCGGAGGAGGAAATTCCGGCCAACGAACCGGCCGCCTCGGAGCGGGTCACCGGTGGAGCGGCGGAGGCGCGCTGCAGGGCGTCATCATCCGGAGAGGTCCCTCGGGGGAAGAGCGGGCGGCACCAAAGATTCGATCCGCGCCCCTGGTGCCGCCCTGGGCCCCCACGATCCTCAACGGACGTGTGGCCCAAAGGTTGCGGCGCGGCGGCTCGAACATCCGTCCAGCAGCCGCGAGGCAGCACATCTCGCCGCGTCGTCTACCCGCTGACCGTGACCCCGGGGAAGGGTAGGGCCCATGCCATGATCGATCTCACGGCGGGTGCCCGAGGATGACGCGGAGGCACCGCGGGTGGTCAGCGGCACCGACGACGGAAAAGGCTTGTGGCCTGTTGCTCCCAGCACCCTACGCAGTCCGCTCCGTTCGACCGGCTCGCAGCTCTAGCCGGCGAGCGCCAGCCAGCCGACGCTTTGCCTCTCCGGATCGACGATCAGCGCCCCGTCCACTCTCGGGCCGAGGAGCTCGCCGAGTGCATCGACGGGGTAGCGGCCGGGTCCGTGGACGTAACCGACAACGGTCCGCACTTACGGCTGCCCAGAAGAGTCGGGATTGCGTGCGCCGGGCAGCTCGTCGGAGGCGGCGGAGCGGTTCTGCGCGGCGCGGCGCGCGGCTGGGTCACAGGGGTCGGGTCACGGTCAGAGCTGATCGGCCTTCGCGGTCTGCACACGATCCGGCACTCGCGAGCGGCGGGGGAGCGGATGGACCGCGTTAGCGTGGACCTATCCTCCGCCGAGTCGCGAGGCTTCGACGTTTCCGAGTACCAGGAGTTGGCCGACCTCGCCAGGGAAGGCCTCGAGGTACTCAGGGACGCGTCGCCCGAGCGGCGGGCGACGCTGATGGAAATGGCGGCGTTCGCGGACTGGCTGGTCGAGCGGACCCGCGCGTTGCAAGATGAATGGGAGGCACACCGTGAAACCCTACGCGCGTCAGGCGAACCGGCCGGCTAGCTCTGCTCCGATGTCGACCGCGCCAGCCGTACCCGATCAATGAGATGCGGATGGCGGGTTCGTCGTCGTCGGCCGCCATCTCCGCCGTCGGCGTGCGCAAGTCCTTCGATGATCTCGTCGTCCTTGATGGTGTCGAATTGACCGTCGAGCAAGGCAGCGTGTTCGCGCTCCTGGGGCCCAACGGGGCGGGCAAGACGACGATGGTGAGGATCCTCGCCACCCTGCTTGAGCCAGACCACGGGGAGATTCGGGTCGCCGGACACGACGTGACACGCGACCCCGACGCCGTGCGCGACGCGATCGGGGTGATCGGCAGTTCTCAGCGATCGACGAGCTGCTCACCGGGCGCGAGAACCTGGCGCTGATGGCCGACCTTCACCACATCAACTTCCTCACCCCAGGAATGCTCCTGTTCACCGTCGCCGGCGCCGCGCAGATCACCGCCATCTCAGTCGCCAAGGACATGACCGAGGGCATTATCGCCCGCTTCAAGACGATGCGAATCTGGCGACCCGCGGTGCTCGCCGGCCATGTCCTCGGCAGCCTGATCCCTGACCCTCGTCAGCCTCGCCGTCACCATCGCCGTCGCGCTGGTCATCGGCTATGGGGAGCGGCTTCGTGTCGGTTGCCTCCATGCCCGCCGGTCTGCGCTGGTTCGCCCAGAATGAGCCGTTCACCCCGATCACCAACACCGTGCGCAGCCTGCTGGCCAACCAGCACGTCGGTGGCGCCGGCATAACCGCGATCGTGTGGTGCCTTGCCATCACCGCCGCCGCGTACCTGTGGGCCAGACACCTCTACAATCGCCGGCCCGCCTAGCCCACCGGGTCACACCCATCACGCAGGTGGACCGCGCCACCGTGGCGGCTCGTCAACCGGACCCCGGCCACAACATCAACGATGACATGTCGTCGACGCTGATCTTCGAGATTCGCTGCGCCGCGGACAGTCTCCACCCGAGATAACGAGCGGGCGGTCAGACCGGACACGCCGCCGAGCGGCGGGGCTCACCAGACAACGCCTGGTGCCCTCGACTGCTGGGTCCTGTCGCTGCTAAGCCGCGGACGTGAGTCGGTAGCCGCGCTCAGCCTTTTGGACCTCGCCGGTCTTGGCCAGCTTGGACAGCGTGGTAGAGACGGTTGGCCGCGCGAGCCCGGCCTTGGTCGCGACCTGGCTGGCGGTCATCGCTCCGCTGCCTGCGAGCGCGGCGAGCACTGACGCCTTGGTCGCACCGGGAGTCGTACCGCTCGTGGTCGCCGATGTCGATTCGCCGCTTCGCCGAGCCCTCGCGGCCCGAGTCGCGGAAGCCGCCGGCTTGGACCTGGTGCCGTGTGTCTGCTTGCGTCCGCGAACGCCACGCACGGGCTCCGCACGGGTGGACGTCGATGACGACGCCGGATGCCATCCTTGGCCGTCGCGCTTGACCTGCCCTTCTGAGGCCAACTGCGGCAGGACGCGGTACAGGTAGTTGGGCTGGATCTTCATCGCCTTGGCGATCTCGGGGATAGTGATCCCGGGCTTCTCGCGAACCAGCTCGAGCGCCTGGATGGCGCGCGTGTTACCGCCGGGACGAGGGCGCGGGGCAGCTGAGCGACCGTTCCGCCGGCCGGCAGAACGCGCGAGCGTCCGCGGCGTGCCGTTGCTCGCTGGACGTCCCGGGCGGCGCTTTCCGCCGCTGAGCGCGAGGAGCGCCGCTTCTAGGCGAGACGCCTCGTCCTTCAGTACGCGAAGTCGGTCATCGATCTCTTTGGCCGTGGTCTGAACAAAGTCGGGCAACATTCACCTCTCGTAAATAGCTCATAGGGCGCGACCGAACGCGGAGTGTGCCGTCGTGGGTTCCGCCGAGGTCGCTGTCGAGCCGCTCCGCGTTCGTGAGCGTCGGGAGCAGCTACAAATAGTGTTTCGCCAGCAATATTACTTCGAGCGTGAGCACGCAAGCCGGCGCCGTGACGGCGTCGTGTCCGCGCTGCTTGTTCACGGCAGCCCCATGCGGTGCGTCACCGAGGTTGCATCCTCCCGGTGAGGTCCACCGCGGACGCGCACGGCGTACGCCGTCAAAGCCGACACCTGGGCGTGGCACGACCAGACGGCATTCCGACGGCGGGACCGAAACGGCGATGACGTCAGACGCGGGGAGAGGCCCGCTGAGGTCCGCGGCGCGAGCGTGATCGCTACGTGTCGGCGCTGCCCGGCCCGCGCGGCCGTGGCCGCGGAGTGACCGACAACACGCTCCTTGTCAAGGGCGACGCGTGGGCGCGCGCCTCGGCTTCGGTGACCGGCGTTTCCGGTCGCGCGCGCGGGCGGTGAGCCCACACCCGAGCGGCCACCACCGCGAGCACGAAAATGGCAATAGGCACGGCCAGCATCACGGGCAGCGACATCAGTCCGGTGCTCCGCTACTAGCCGTGTCTGCGAATCCCACGCTGCAACTCCCTCTCTGCTGTTGTACCACGACCACAGCCGGCGGCCTGCAATCCGTGACGCGCGGTCTGGCACGACCTTGCGAACTGGTGACTTCCGCTCGACGGATAGTGCGGCACCCGAACGGAGCCAATTGCCGGGCGTCGCAGCGCTGCGCTCTCGCCCCTCCATCCGGTCGCGCAGTATTGAGCACCGGACCGAGATGGGGTCAGCCCATCTCGGGCGCCTGGTAACCGCCGGGTTTCTCTGCCCTAATCGACCGGCGATGCCGCTTGATAGGCGGTGCCCGCCGCGAGGAGCAACCGGACGTGGGCCGCAGCCGTGTGCGCCGCGTCGACCGGGCCACCGTCTCCCGGTCCGCGATGACGGCCAGGGAGAGCGTCGACGACGGCGGGATCGAACTGCCCGCCGGCACAGTGTCGGAGCTCCTGGCAGGCGATCCCGGGCGAGACGGCCGGACGGGTACCTCCGATTGCTGGTCATCGGCTCGTAAGCGACGACCCTGCAGGTCCGCAGAGGGTGTCTGTGTCGGGAGATGCGCCGAGCGGAAAGCTCGCCGTCTGCGGTTCGGCGTACTTCGGCGAGGTGGACTGTGGCTCGGCTGAGAAGACGGTCACCGTCTGCAACACCGGCGAGTGCGCACTGCATGTCGCCAGCGTGGAGTCCAAGCGGCCGCGGCGGCACTTTAAGCCCGTCGACAATCCGTTCCCGGCAATGCTCCGTCGGCGCGTGTCTGAGCGCCGTGACGCAGCGCTATACCGCGAGCTGTGAGCCCGAGTGCTGCGAACTCGAGCGACGATGCCGAAGAACCGGTCCGCTGTCTGGACGTCGTCGCGTGCACGCGATGCCGGTGCGGGAAGGAATGCTGTCGTGGTCATGCCGGGCGCTGCGGCTGCGGATGCGCGGACGGCGAGCACGAATAAGACAACGGGAGGTCGACGGCTGAGTGAGGGCGCCTCCGGCCGGGCGACTCGTCGGTCGCCATACGCTCGTGCATGGCGTCCACCTCGAAGCACGAACGGACGCACTCCGTCGGCGAACTGAACGCGAAGCGGTAGCCACGGACCGCGCTTCGCGTGCTCACTCACCCGGGGGTCACCGCGTGAAACTCAATTCGATAGACGAGCGTGTCCTGGTCGACCGGCCCGGCGTGCGCGGCCCGCTCGCGTAAAGTTTCGCGGTCAGGCTCGCCGGCTCGTCGGACGTCCTCGCCGGTGATCGCCGCGAACGGAACAAGGTCGATGGCGTCGACTTCGATCTCACCGAGGCCGACCCGGTAGCGGCCGCCCTGCTTGACCCGTGGCCGCTTCCACAGCCGGACCGAGAGCGTGATGTCTCCGGCCAGGACGTCGTCGCGCAACTCACGGCTGAACTCCACAACCAGGACGGTAGCTGGCCGGCGGCTCACGCCGACGAACGAGTCGTCTCGCCATTGGGATCGTCCCGTCAGGCGACCCGCGAGATGCTCACTGCGCCATGCGCGCAGGCGCCGCATGCCGGCGCGGTACGGTGTGGGAGATGAGCGAGCCCGTCGAGCGCCAGCCGACGCCGATCCTCGCCTCCGATGCCGAGCGCGAGCGCAGCGTCGCGCTGCTGCGTGACGCGGTCGGCGAGGGCCGGCTGACGCTCGAGGAGTTCAGCGAGCGCGCCGGCGTTGCCCAGGCCGCGCGTACTGACCAGGAGCTGGCCCGCCTGACTAGCGACCTGCCCAACGATCCGACTACATTCGCTCCGGCCGCCGCGTGTCCGAAGAGCACCGGGCCTTCTGCTCGCACCTGATCCGCAGCGGACCGTGGTCGCTGGCGGCGAACTCGTCGTGGCGCTCGATCTTCGGCACGATCGACCTCGACCTACGCCAGGCGCGACTCGCCGGCCCTGAGACCGTGCTCGAGGTCTACAACCTGTTCGGCACGGTCACGGTAATCGTCCCCGAGGGCGTCGAAGTGGTCGTGCGCGGAGGCGGGTTGTTTGCCAGTCAGAAGATCCAGTCTCCCGAGCGGCCTCCGATCGTCGGCGGACCGAGGCTCACGATCGACACCCGCGGACCAGGCGGCACACTGCACGTCCGCACCCGGCCTACTCCGCCTACGCTGAAGCAGTCACTAAAGGCGGTCAAGCGCGCGCTCAGGGGCTGAGTCGCGATCCACCGCGAACCGCATAGCCGTCCACGAAGGCGCGCGGTGTGACCGAGCCCGCAGGTGCCGAGGCAACGCCACCGGGTAACCGATCGACTTACGGCACATGCCATCGGAAACCCTCCGGGGTGAGTTGTACGTGTACCTGGGCGCGCAAAGCAGGTGGCTCAGCGGTCCGCGCCACAGAGCCGGCGCGACCGCATTTCGGCCGAGGCCATGGTGCGCCTCGGGGTGCGCACTGCGACCCGGGGCATCAAAAAGTAGCCAACGCGATCGCGCCACAGGAGCCCGCCCGTAGAGCAAAAGCAATCGCGCGGTCGTCGGCCCGAGAGGATAGCCGTCTCGTAGCGCCGCACCGCGGTCGCGGGCCACGGTACTGCTTCGCATTCAACGGAGCACTTCGACGTGCGGGACACGGTCAGCCGCTTGAGCGGCGTGGGCTACGAGTCGCTACTGCCCGCGCAGTCGGCTTGAGCGACGCGCCCCTCGTCCTGAGGCGGGCGGCGGGGTCAGCGGGATCTTGCGATCGGCGGTATCGTCATGCCATGGCCTCAAATCGAGGCGCGGACCGGGACGAGCGGGCTTCAGCCGTTCCGTCCCAGGGACCGAGCGAAGGGGGAGATCTAACGATCGAGATGCTCGAGCTGCCTCGAGAGGAATGTCTGCGCTTGCTTGCGTCACACAGCTTCGGGCGGTTGGCCGTGAGCATGGGCGAGAGGGCCCCTGTCCTGCGTCCGGTCAATTACTTGTTCGACGAGCTGTCGCAGTCGGTGGTGTTCCGAACCGCGGTTGGCTCGGGGTTCCACGCCCTGGTGCGGTCAGCCGAGGCCACGTTCGAGATCGACGGCGTCGAGGAGCACGCGCGTACCGGCTGGAGCGTGATCATGAGCGGGGTGGCCGACGAGGTCACGGACTCGAACGAGATCAGCCGCCTGGACGGACTTGCTTTGGACTCGTGGGCGCCGGGGGATAAGGCCCATTGGATGCGTATCCGCGCGTTAGCTGTTTCCGGGCGGAGCATCGTTCTGCCCCCTGAGGAGGTGCTCGGTTACCCGGCATAGCCGCATCCGTTATCGGAGGCGCGATCGCGGAGTCCGTTCGGCCAGCTGCATCGTCGAGACCTTCGACGTCTTCGAGCGGAACTGACTGCGACAGGGAGCAATGCGATCGATTCGGTCGCATTGGCCGGCGCGACGGACCCGGACCCGACCTCTTCAACACCAACACCAACATCCACACCTTTCCCGTGATAGGCGAGGACTGAGCGCCATCGGCCTGGGGCACGGGCCGCGCGGCTTTCCGAGAGCACTTCGTGCCTCTTGGGCTCGTTCGGCCGACGGAACGAGAAATCTCCGATCCTCTGCCGTCCCCGGTGAAAGGCGGGGATTGCGAGAAGCTCGCATTCATATTTCATGCGGCGCCGCCCGTAGTTTTCCCGCCGCGAACGGCACGGTCTCACGGATGCAGGTGCTGGACGGCTGTCAAAGACTCATCGGCGAGGTGTAGAGGTGAGCTACGACATCGTCATTGTCGGCGGCGGCTCGGCCGGCTGCGTGTTGGCCAACCGGCTGAGCGAGGATCGAGCGATCCGTGTGCTCGTGCTCGAGGCTGGGCGCCCTGACTACCCGTGGGACGTGTACATCCACATGCCGGCGGCGCTGTCGTTCCCGATCGGCAATCGCTTCTACGACTGGAAGTATGAATCGGAGCCTGAGGCGGGCATGCACGACAGGCGCATCTACCACGCCCGGGGGAAGGTCCTTGGCGGCTCGAGCAGCATCAACGGGATGATCTTTCAGCGGGGCAACCCGCTCGACTACGAGCGGTGGGGCGCCGACCCCGGCATGGGCAGCTGGGACTTCGCGCACTGCCTGCCGTACTTCAAGCGGATGGAGACGTGCCTGGCGGGCGCCGACGAGTGGCGGGGGAGCGACGGTCCGCTCAAGCTCGAGCGCGGTCCCGCGACAAGCCCCCTCTGCCAGGCGTTCTTCAAGGCCGTGCAGCAGGCTGGCTATCCGCTCACCGATGACGTCAACGGCTATCGCCAGGAGGGGTTCGCGGCCTTCGACCGAACCATCTTTCGGGGGCATCGCCTCAGTGCCGCCCGTGCCTACCTGCATCCGGTGCGAGCTCGCCCCAATCTCGAGGTCCGCTGCCGCACCTTCGTCAAACGCGTCCTGTTTGAAGGCAACCGCGCCGTGGGTGTCGAAGTCGTCGAGGGACGCAAGACCCATTCCGTTCGTGCTCGCGAGGTGATCCTGTGCGGCGGCGCCATCAACTCGCCGCAGCTGCTGCAGCTCTCGGGCGTGGGCAACGCCCGCGAGCTGAACGCGCTCGACATAAACGTGGTGCACGACCTCCCTGGGGTTGGCGAGAACCTGCAGGATCACCTCGAGGTCTATGTGCAGTACGCGTCAAAGCTGCCGGTTTCGGTCGCGCCGGCGCTCAAGTGGCGCAATCGGCCGGGTGTCGCCCTGCAGTGGCTCCTGTTCCGCAGCGGGCCCGGGGCGACCAACCACTTCGAGTCGGGTGGATTCATTCGCAGCAACGACGCGGTTGCATACCCGAACCTCATGTTCCATTTCCTGCCGATCGCGATTCGCTACGACGGGTCGGCGCCGAAGGGCCACGGCTACCAGGTGCACGTCGGCCCGATGTACTCCGATACTCGCGGCTCGGTGAAAGTGGTCTCGACCGACCCGCGCGTGCACCCGGCGCTTCGCTTCAACTACCTCTCGACCGATCAGGACCGCCGCGAGTGGGTCGAGGCCATTCGCTGCGCGCGCACGATCCTCACACAACAGGCATTCGACCCGTACAGCGACGGCGAGCTCTCGCCCGGCACTTCCGTCGAAACCGATGAACAGATTCTCGACTGGGTGGCCAGAGACGGCGAAACCGCCCTGCACCCGTCCTGCACGTGCAAGATGGGCACCGGGCCCGATGCTGTTGTCGACCCTTCGAGCATGTCGGTGCACGGCCTCGAGCGATTGCGTATCGTCGATGCGTCGGCCATGCCGTACGTGACGAACGGAAACATCTACGCGCCGGTCGTGATGCTCGCCGAGAAAGCCGCTGACCTCATCCGCGGGAGCTCACCGCTCGCGCCCTCCCGAGCCGAGTTCTATCGCCACCGACCCGCCGGTAGCGACGCCCGTCGGACCGCGGTCCCAACCGAGAGCCCCAAGGACGTGAGCCCCACCAACCCGCCGTAGAGGACCGACGCGAATGCTGCACTCGCTGACGGGCGTGAATCCACGTGCCCCGGCCCACGATCGCTCACCCAGCCAGTATGCGTCGGAGCCGCCAGGCACCGACGACTGCGACGTTGGCGGCGCCCCGGCTACGTCGGCGTTCCGGCCTCCTGCTCAGTGATCCCGAGAGCCTTGCCCAACAGCCCGCGGCGCGGGTTCCTGGCGTTGCGCGCGCGACGATCGGTCGGCGTCATGGGCGCGAAGAGCCGGAGTACTGCCACGTCGACCGCGCGCCCGCCATGATCGCTTCATGCCTGAACCGGCAGTGCCGCCGGGGCGGCTACCGCTCCGTGTGGGAAGCGGCAGCCCGATCGAGACTGCTCCCTGGGCGACGGAGCAGCAGCTGGCGCTCGCGGGGCCTGAGTCAGGCCTGCGCGCTCGGATTTGAGACGCCGATCGGCCTCGACATCAACCCGCGGACCAATCTGGATGTTCGCCGGCCCACAGCCCGGTCCGCAACAGATGCGGCCGCCGCTCGCCGACGGGTGAAGGATCGTGCGACAGGGTTTCCACAGCCTTACCACAGGGTCCGCGATCCACGATGCGACCAGCAGCGCGAACGCAAGTTCTTTCACGACGCAGGGAGATCGACAATGGGGAACACGGGTAGCACTCACGGCGGCTTCAGCGACCAGGCTCGGCTCGACACCTCGCAGGTCGAGGATCTCCGGGGTCGCGGCGGCCGGTTCGGGGGCGTGCCAGGCGGTCGGATGACGATCGGCGGTGGCGGTGTCGGGCTTGTGGTTGTGCTGCTCGCCCTGGTCTTCGGCCTCGATGTGTCCGGCGGCGGCGACGGCCTGGGCTCACTTTCCGGTCTGAACGACCGGACGATCGGCAGCGGATCCTCGAGCGCCAGCAGCACGCTGGTCGCGAGCTGCAAGACAGGCGCCGAGGCGAACCAGCGACAGGACTGCAGGGTGGTGGGCTGGATCAACAGCATCCAGTCCTATTGGACGTCCGAGTTCAAGGCCGGCGGCCACACATACCCGCCGGCGAAGACGCGGTTTTTCACCGACCAGGTCTCGACCGGCTGTGGCCTGGCCTCGTCGGCCTCCGGACCGTTCTACTGCCCGGCGGACAAGTACGTCTACATCGACCTCAGCTTCTTCGATGAGCTGCGGACGAAGTTCGGCGCTCGCGGCGGTCCGTTCGCCGAGGCGTACGTGCTCGCGCACGAGTACGGCCACCACGTTCAGGACACGCTGGGCGTGCTCGGTCGCGGCGCGAATGATCAGGGGGCGCAGAGCACATCGGTACGGATCGAGCTGCAGGCCGATTGCTACGCCGGCGTATGGGCGCACAACGCTACCGCCACCGGTTACCTGACGCGGCTGACCAAGGCGGACATCGCCGACGGACTCGATGCGGCGGCAGCGGTCGGCGACGATCAAATCCAGCGCCGGTCCCAGGGTCGTGTCACCCCCGACACGTGGACTCACGGCTCCTCGGCGCAGCGCCAGCACTGGTTCGCGACCGGTTATCAGTCCGGCCGGCCGGGCGCGTGCGACACGTTCACAGGAAGCGTCTGAGCGTCAACGACGCGTTCGCCGCCAACCGCGAGGTCGAGCCGCATCCGCGCCTTCGCTGCCGGCTGCCCATCCCGCCGCCGGGAAACCTCGGCTGAGTGCGTTCCATCTCCCGCTTCATGTTCACCTACCTGGCGCTAGTCAGCCCACCAGTTGCGCCGGCCATCGACGTCTTCGCGCGGAGCCTGACCGAGATTGGGCGCGCCGATGACGAGGATCTCGAGGCCCTCCGCCCCGGCCTCGTAGCCTCGCCACGTACCAGCGGGACGCGCACCGCGTCCCATTCCTTGAGCTCGACGATCTCGTCGTCGACCTTCATCCGCCCGCTTCCGCGCAAGACCACGTACACCTCCTCCTGCTTCTTGTGCGTGTGGCCGTACGGAAAGCGATAGCCGGGCGGGACGCGCTGGTAGCTCAGGCCGGATTGCTCGAGCTCGAGCGCGCCGCTCGCCGAGCGGAACTCCAGGTCCGGCGCGCCGTCAAACCTGGACCCGAGGTCCTTCACGGTTCAGACGCACAATCTGATTCTGCTTTCTGAGGATGCGGCGCGGATGCTTGGCCGGTCAGCGGTCGAGCCCGGAGCATTTGTTGCTGGCGCTCACCCGGGGTGGAAACGTGCGGTCCCGGTTTGCTGAGCATGGAGTGACCACGACCGTTTCCCGTTCTGCGCTGGGATCTTCTCGGTGTTGGCGTGAGCGACGCGAGCGTTCGCGCACGCTGCGGTTCGGTGCTGTGGTAACGTGATTGGTACACAGATGATGTGGGCCTTCCGTTGAGCAGTGCCGCGGGAGCGGCGGTGGAAGGCAGGGTTCCCTTCGCGGGATGCTTCGCTCATTGAAGCCACGCGAGCAAGGGGTAAACCGCAGCCCGTGAGACGCGGGCCGCCCGGCGGTTATTTACCCCTCGACTCGATGGAGATCTTCGATGACGATTACAGCTGACAGCGCTGCTAGCGACGGCCGGCTGCGTGCGAGCGGCGCGCTGGCCGCTCGGTCGGGGGGTTTGGGTAGGCGTTTGCGTGGCGTGACGCTGCCGATCACGCTCGGGGTGCCGTTGGGGGTCTCGCTTGAGATCTTGCCGAGCCACATCCGGTTTTGGGGTAAAGGAGCGCAGCGATGCAGACCATGAGCGCGCTGGACTCGCTGTTTTTGCACTTCGAGAATGACGTGAGCCACATGCATCTCGGCGCGGTGGCGCTGTTCGAGGGTCCTGCGCCCGCCGCGGGCGAGTTCGCCGAGGTCCTCGTGGGCAAGCTCGCGCTGCTGGAGCGCTACCGCCAACGCGTGCGCTGGGTGCCGTGGGGGCTGGGCCGGCCGATGTGGGTCGAGGATCCACACTTCGAGCTGTCCTACCACCTTCGCCACACCGCGCTACCACGCCCCGGCGACGCGGCGGAGCTGCGAGCACTGGTCGGACGCGTGATGGCGCAGCCGCTTGACCGCCGCCGGCCGCTGTGGGAGATGTGGGTGATCGAGGGCGCCAGCGCGGACCGTTGGGGCCTGATCTGCAAGCTTCACCATTGCATGGTCGACGGGATCTCCGCGGGCGACCTGCTCGCGGTGCTCTTAGAGCCCCAGCCGCGCACGCCCGCTTCGGCGCCCGACCACTGGCAGCCATCGCCCGGGCCCTCGAGCGCGAGCGCGCTCGCGCACACGCTAAGCGACACAGCGGCTGGACCCGCACGGCATCTGCGGCAAGCCCGCGCGCTGCTGGGCGCGCCGCGTGACACCGCGCGCGAGGCGATCACGCTGGCCGCTGGTCTGAGCTCGCTGCGCGGGCTCTTCGGCGCCAGCACCGCGCGCTCGCTCAACGGGCCGCTGCGCGCCGAGCGCCAATGGGTCCAGGCGCGCGCAAGCCTCGCGGACGTCAAGACGATCCGCCGCGCCCTAGGGGGCACGGTCAACGACGTTCTGCTCGCCGCCGTGAGCGGCGGCTTTCGCGCGCTGCTGCTAGGACGCGGCGAGCCCCTGCCCCCCGAGCTGATCGTGCGAACGCTCGTGCCGCTCTCCCTGCGCACCCAAAACGCCCGCGGGATCCCCGACAACCGCGTCTCGGCGCTGTTCGCAAAGCTGCCCGTCGGCCTGCACGACCCCGTCGAGCGGCTACACGCGATCACCATCGAACTCGACGCGCTCAAGCGCTCCGGACAGGCCCTCGCCGGCAACACGCTCACGCAGCTGTCGGGCCTTGCCCCAACTCCGCTGGTCGCGCTCGGCGCCCGCGCTCTGGCGCGCCTGCCTCAACATCGCATGCAGACCATCACGACCAACATCCCCGGCCCCCAACAGCCGCAGTACCTGTGCGGCCGGCGGATGCTCGAGATCTTCCCCTACGTCCCGCTCGCCCTCGACGTGCGCATCGGCGTCGCGATCTGCTCCTACGACGGCACCCTCGGCTTCGGCATCACCGGCGACGGCAAACACGCCACCGACATCCCCACCCTCGCAGACGGCATCGAACACGAACTCGCGCACCTACTTCACCGCTCCACCCCAACCCGCCTGGTGCGCCGCCGCCGACCCACGCGCCAACCCACCCCCTCTCGGCCGCTTCGAGAATCGTCTAACCGTGTCGGGCTCGGCAAACGCAGCTCCCAAGTAGTGGTGATGCCTCGGCGTCCGTGACGACGCCCGCCTCTCGGCACCGGGCGTGATCTACGGACCGGAGAGTTCTGCTTTGGGCCGACGAGATCCGCGAGCAGCAGTCGAGTCATTGCACCCGGGCGGCGAGCAGCGCGACCGCGCCCGTGACGCTGCCCAGGTCAAGCCACCGGACGCCACGGCCGGGGCGAAGCGCGCGCAGCAGGTGCGCGTGAACCGGCGCGAGCAGGTACTCGACGCGTTCCCAGGGGGCCGAGCCCCAGATCTGCGTCTGGTGCCGGTTCTCCTGCGCGAGCGGCGGGCGGACGCAGACTCAGCGCGTGTCGAGAACGGTGACGACGCCGTTGTCGCCGTCGACGCGGATTCGATCGCCGGTGGCGATCTGCTTGGTTGCTGACCTGGTGCCGAGCGCGGCGGGGAGGCCGTACTCGCGCGCGATGATCGCGGCGTGGCACATGACGCCACCCGCGTCGGTGACCGCCGCCGCGATCCGTCCAAACACTGGTGTCCAGCTGGTGGAGGTGAAGGGCGCGACGAGGATCTCGCCGTCCTGCAAGTCATCGAGCCGCTGGACGTCAAGGATCACTCGCGCGGGTCCCTCGACAACTCCTCGAGGGCCCGCGATCCCGGGTATCGTGCCGCTCGCGGTGCCGTCCGATGTCTGGAGCCACTCCTGCACGCGCTCGGTGGTGATTCCCCAGTGCATGATCGTGACCGGCTCGGTCACAACGTCTGGTGCCTGGCCCAGCGCCCGGGGCGGAGCCCACCGACGGAGCGCCTCGAAAACCTGTTTGCGGCGCTCGACGGTGGGGGGCCACAAGCTGGGGCCGCGAGGGACCCCGGCGCCGCCAGAGCTCCACTCGAGTCGCAGTTCCTCGAAGCGCAGAGCGGACCTCGCCGTGGCGCAGGAAGAACACGTCTTCGGGGTCCGCGAGGAAGGCGTGACCCGCCAGCAGCGCGCCGAACTCCCGCACCTTGTTCCACAGCACGGTCTGAGACCAATGATCGATGTAGAAGTTGTGGTCCTCGATGTGTGGGAACACCGTGCGTGCGAGCTCTAGCTGCGCGTTGAAGGCTCCGCGTGATTCCTTGGGCAGTAGCGCTCGATGCGCGTCGGTGATCCGGTCGCGCTCGGCGAGGACCGCGTGTTGTGGGCGGCGGATGTCCTCCCCGGCCTGAAGCCGAGCCGCGTACGAGCCGATCATCGCGACCGGTAGCGATGGGTCGTCGCTCCATGAGCCGTGATGGTGGTAGAGGCCGTTGCCGTAGGAGAAGCAGAACCACGGGTCCTTGGCCTCCCGGTAGTCGGCCAGCCAGCGGTCTCCGCCGCCGGTGTCCGCCAGCGCGCCGATGAGCTCTTCCTCGCGCCGCGCTGACTTGATGTCCTCGGCGAGCCCGAGCTCGACCGCGCGTTCGGCGAGGCGCCGCAGCTCGTCGTCCGGCCGCAGCACCACGTCGAGCCCCGACACCATCTTCGCGATCGCCTGATCGGAGATGTCCGGGAACTCCTGCCGATAAAGCTCATAGAGACCAAGGTAGGCCCCGTACCCGAGGTTGACCAGCTCGAAGTGGTAACAGCCCGGGAAAGCCCTGCTCAAGCGCGCCGTCCGGCTCTCACCGTGTCTACGTCGATGCCCGGAGCGCCTCGTTTAGCAGGTCAAAGTGAGCCGCTCGTCACGGGAGCCAATGGCTACCGGGAGATTTGACTCGCCATCTGCGCATCAGTACTCCATAGCGATCAGGCGTGCGCCCCCACTTCGCGCACTTCGTTGCTGTCAATCGTCACGTCGTCGGCAGAACCATCGACCGCTACCGATATGGGCATTGCGCACCACGGCGTCTGCTCGTGGTGATCGTTCGGGGATACGAGGCCCCCGCGGGCTCGGCGCGTGCTTCGGCGGTGGATCGGAATCGCGAGTAGACATGCCCAGGCCGCGACCCGGGCCAGCATCTTGAGCACGTCGTTGGCGACCCCTGAGCCGCCGAAGTAGAGGGCGCTCCGATTGGCGTCGAGTGCGGCTGCGCCAATCCAGAAGTGGCTCAGGAAGCGCCAGAACCCGGGCAGCAGCGGGGCCGCGACGCTCCCGCCGCTGCTGGGGACATTCAGGAAGATCAGGACCAGCGACCCGATGACGGCACTCAATCCCCCAAGCCCCAACTGCAGCAGACGGGTGATCACCGCCACCGCGAATGCGTACAGCGCACCCAGGCCCAGCATCGCGAGGATGGCGCCCAGCGAGCCGCTGAAGGTGTCGTAGCCGGGCCCGCCGATCAGGTAGGCGACGATCGGGGCGAGCAGGCACGCCGCGGCGACTATCCCGAGTCGCTGCGGCTCCGGCAACGTCGGGGCCACGAATCCCAGCGCGGTGACGGTCATGAATGCGCCCAGCGTGCTGATCACGATGAAGAAGAAGTTGGGGGACTCCGATGCGTTGTTGGCGGGTAGGGGCTTGACGTCGTCGACTACGAGGGGGCGGTTCTGCGCCGCGGCCACCTCGCGGAATGTCGCCTCGACGAACGTGGCCAGAGAAGCAGACGCCGCCGTGGCGACCACGATCACTGGCGTAAGGCGCTGACCCGGCACGTAAGCCCCTGCGAGCTTCCGCGTGCGTACGAGCTCTCGCGCTTGGCTGATGGATGCGAGGCGTGAGACGTCGAACGCGCCTCGCGGCCGGGTCGACAACTGGTGGGCGAGCCGCGTAGTGCCGTTCGATTCGCCGACAATCGCCACCTTTACGCCGTGCGGCTTGGGAGCGTGAAGTGCTCCGAAGTAGTTGGCGGCAAACACGACCGCGATGTAGAGCGGCAGGAGCAACGTGAGCAAAGCCAGCCGCAGCTCTTTCGATTCGGTGCGCATCGGGGGATGCTTCTCCTGTTCAGTGGGCCTGGCCGCCGGGCGCCGACGCGGCGGGTGAGAGGGTGCTCAGCTTCGGCCGCCCCGCCGGTCGTGCCGGCTGGGCCGCCCTCGCCGTGACCGCTAGGCGGAGGTCGCCGCCAACGGCGCGGTTGCGGACGGCGCGGTGTCGGCTTCGGCTTCGCCGTTGAGGAAGGTGAGCATTGCGCCGTTGGTCTCCTCGGGATGGGTCCAGCCGATGTTGTGCAGGCCGTTCTCGACTTCGACGACCGTGAGGTCGGCGATGAGGTTCTCGTCTCTGAGTCGCGCGGCCGTCGCCTCGAAGGGCAGGATTCGGTCCGCGGTCCCGTGCAGGACCAGTGTCGGCACGTCGATCTTGGGCAGGTCGCCGCGAAAGTCAGTCAGCCATGTGTCGACGCATGCATATGACGCGCACGGCGACGCTCCGGCGGCGACGTTGAAGCTCGCCCGAAGCGCTGCATGCCCGATCCGTTCCGGTGCCAGCACATCGGTGTTGTAGAAGTTGGCGAAGAAGTCGTCGAAGTACGCGTACCGGTCGGCCACGATCGCGTGCTTGATGTCTTCGAAGACCGAGCCCGGCACGCCCTTAGGGTTGTCCTCGGTCTGCAGCAAGAACGGTGGAATCACGCCGAGAAGGATCGCCTTGCTGACCTCGGCCGACCCATACGTACCGAGGTACCGGGTTACCTCGCCGGTGCCCATCGAGAAGCCGGCGAGGACGACATCCTGGTTGAGCGCGAGATGGTCGAGCAGCGCCTTCAGATCGCTCGCGAACGTGTCGTAGTCATAGCCGCACGTCGGCTGACTGGACTGGCCGAAGCCCCGACGGTCATAGCTGATGCAGCGGTATCCGTGCTCGAGCAGCACCCGCTCCTGACGCTCCCAGGAGTTGCCGTTGAGCGGATAGCCGTGAATCAGGATGATCGGCTTTCCGTAGCCGTGATCGTTGTAGTGGATTTCGACGCCGGCGGTGTTCTCCGTTCCGACTTTGAAGAATGGCATGGTGCCTTCCCTTCGCGTTTGTGGCCGTTATGGGCGTTTGACGGTCAATCCGCATCGGTGCCGCGTTGCCCCGGCTGCCGCAGCCGCGGCCGGGGCGAGCGCGGTGCGATCACGAAGGCAGGTCCGTCCCGGCCTGCTCGGCCACCATGTAGGCGGCGTACCAGTCGAGCCAGTTCTCGGCTTGGTCTGACCGGTGGAACAGGTGCGAGCGCCCGTTGCGCTTCTCGTGCTCGCGGTGGGCGGCCTCGGCGCGCCGAAGCGCGCTCTCCAGGTCGGCCGCGGATACGTAGGCCGTCTCGGTGGCGTTCATCCGGCCGGGGAGCCGGGTCGTGACCTCCTGGACCAGCCACGTGTTGCCGTCGGGATCGGTGTAGTACACGAACGATCCGTAGCTGGTGCGCTCGGGGTCGGGGCCGGGTTGCCGCGCCTCGACCGGGAACGGCGGGCCGTGCCAGATGTCACTTACGTCGATCCCACGGCTGATGAGTGCGTCATGGGCCGCTTCGATGTCGGAGACGATCAGCGCTGCCTCGGCCGAGCCGGGCGCGGCGGTCGTGAGCCCCTGTCCGAACGTGATCGAGGTGCCCGAGCCCGGGGGTGTGAACTGGACGATGCGAAGGCCGTCCATCGGGGCGACGTCGTCGTCGAGCCTCCAACCCAAGCGCTCGTAGAACTCCTTGGATCGGTCGACGTCGGACACGGGGATGATCTGGACCTCGAGCTTCATGTCGACCCGCCCGACGCTCGCGTCGCGGGTGGTGCCTTCTTCAGTGGCGCTCATGGCTACCTCCTGGTGTGTAGGAAGACCCCAATCGGTCTTCGTAGTAGTGAGGCTTGGGGACTTTCATGATGCGGTCCGTTCCTGGCGCGGCGCGTTGTGGGGATGTCCTAGGCGACCGCGGCGAGCTGGCGGACTAGTGCCTGATGGGATCCTTGGGCGTGGATGATCAAGACCGGGACTGGGCTGTGATTAAGCACGTAGCGACTGACGCTGCCTAGCAGTGCCGAGCGGACCGCGCCGCGGCCGCGTGAGCCCATCACAACGAGGTCGTGGTGGCCCGCTTTGATCTGGCGGATCAGCGCGGGCCGGATCGGCTGGTCGGTAACCACGGTGCGGACGGGCACGTCATCGGGCACCTGGTCACGCGCTCGCCGGAGGATCGCCTCGGCCGACGAGCGGGCATCTGCGACCTCGTCATCGGTCACCGCCCCGGGGATCAGGAGACCGGTCGCGGGGATCTGAGGCACGGCGGTGATCAGGGTCAAGCGGGTGTGCTCGCTCTCCGCGAGGTCGATCGCGTCTGTCAACGCCTCTTCGGCGTCGGCTGAGCCATCGACCGCGACGAGGATGTCGCGAAACATGACGCCGCCTCCTTTGAGTCTGATCGGGGCGGAGCGGCGGGTCGATCCGGGGCTGCGCCCTTAAGTGGTATCGCTTGAAACTGTATCGCTAAGCAATATAGTTTGTCAATATGAAATCTTGCGATAATGCCTGGTGTGGATCGCTCCCAACAAGCCGAGTACATCTCACGCGAGCTGCTCCCCCGCTCCGCGTCGCTGGTGCGGCTGCTCGCAAAACAGCTACACGGACCGCTCTCGCGCAGCGAAGCAAGTCTGCTGAACACGGTCAGCGGCGCCCCGCGGCGAATCACCGAGCTCGCCGACCTCGAGGGGCTCGCCCAACCCACCACGACCCTGGTGGTCAAACGGCTCGAGCAGCACGGCCTCGTCACCCGCGAGCGCCAAGCCGACGACGGCCGAGTCGTCCTGGTCAAGCTGACCGACGCCGGGATCGCCGCGCTAGAGGACTACCGCGCCCAAGCCCGCGAGGCGCTCGGCACGTACCTGACACAGATGCCAGACCAGCAGATCCACGAGCTCGCCGCCGCCACCAAGACGCTCGCGCAACTCGTGACCGTCCTACAACAAGCAGCCAACACGTAGTCGCCGGCGCTCCGCTGAGCCTCGCGGTTACACGAACGCCGACCACCGACCACCGGCCGCCGGCGCCGGGAACGCCGGCGCGAGCATGCAGACGAACGCCGCCGCGCGTAACGCGCGTCTCGTGGGTAGTTGGCGCAGCGACGTCCGGCGTAGAGGCGTTCCGTTCGGTTCGGTGGCCCCTCGATAGTGCCGAAAGCGAACCCACGGATCGCCAGATGGTCCGCCGGTTCGGCCGGAGCCCACGCCTCGGCCGGAGCCCACGCCTCGGCCGGAGCCCACGCCTCGCCCGGAGCCCACGCCGTGTGGATCACGGCCCGTCGTGTCTCGGTGTCGTGGACCCCGTTACGCGCCTGTGAATCGATACTCGGTCTGCCAGGCGTCCCTCGGATCGGTGTGCGCGGTCCAAAAGAGTCCCGCGATGTTGTCCGGATCGAACGCCGTCCCACGCACGACCGAGCCGGCGATCGTGACGGTTGCGGCATGGATGCCGTCCTCCTTGACACGGGCGGCGATCAGGGTCGCCGCCGAGCGCAGGGCGGCTTTCCCCATAGAAAGGCTCGCCAGTGCGGGCACCGGATGGTCGGCGAAGCCGCCGCCGGTGAACAGCAGTGTGCCGGTGCCGGCGGTCCGCAGGACGGGTGCGGCGACCTGTGCCATGACGACGGCGCCGAGGACATCGACGTCATATGCGGTCCGGAGCCGTCCGACCGTCGTGTCGAGGATCTCGCCAGGATCCGGCACGGCAGCGTTGTACACGGCGACGCCGGGGGCGCCCGGGGCGCGGAGAATCCGCTCGAGCGTCGCGCGGTAGCCGTCCAGATCTTCGATGTCTGCGCCCACCGCCTCGATCTCAAGCCCGTCGCTACGCAGCTCAGTGGCGAGTTGCTCGAGCGTTTCGCCGCGCGAGATGAGTGTGCTCCGGAAGCCTTCGCGGCCGAAGCGCCGAACGACGCTGGCCCCGACGCCGGGTCCGGCCCCGATCAGCAGAAGGTGACGAGGGTCAACACACTCAGGCATATGCCGCCTCCAGGTAGAGCTTCGCCCGGCTGTCGGCTCGGGCCACGTGTCCTTGGCGTCCAATCACCCGACGAACATTTACCAAGGTTCGGGTGAGACGTCATCACCGCATCATGGTGATTTCGGTCCCGTCGGGATCTGAGAGCTCGAGCAACTCGAGGCCGAGCGCTTCGATCTCCGCGAGCACCCCAAAACCGCGCGGAGGTGTCCTCCAAGACGCCGGCCAAAGGGAGTCTGTGTCGCGCTGCGATTGCATTGGCGACTTCGCGCACGTCGAGGCGATCCAGCCTTCGCCAACGGCGCATCCGTCTGACGGCCCGCAGAGTCGCGACCAGCGAGTCCGCATCGTGGGGTTGCGTGGGTCGGCCGACGGACAGCCCTGGCTCCAGCACCCATGGTCGACGCCGCGTGGTCAGTCTGGGCACCGCTGCTTCGGGTCACTCGTCGATCCGCGTAGTCGCGTGAGCTTGATCGCGTGCGGATGCGGTGGTTGCGGTGCCCGCGAGCGGCGTCGGGATGGGCACGGGCGTGAAGGCCGCCGGCTGTCCGCTCATAGCGAGAATCGCCAGCACCGTCGGGTCGATCGCGCTTACTCGCAATTCGGCGCAGGTGGCAATCGAGAGTCGTGCCCCGCTTTCATCCGGCGGGAGGGGGCCGTAGGTAATGTTGCGAAGTTGACCGACGGGGGCAGAGCCGCCAGTTGGAAATGAACAGCGGTCGTGAGAGACGCCGCTAAGGAACAGTGACTCCGGATTGTGGTAAGCCTCAGATGCCAGGCTGCTTCTTTGCGGAAATCTACGGCTTGACGGCGCTGCTAGCTTGGGAGTCGTTGTTTGTGCGCCGCTACCGAGGGCGCGGTGCGGGCGCTGACCATTGGACCGGGAGCGTAATGACACAGCGATTTGACGTGGCCGTGGTTGGGTCTGGCTTTGGGGGCAGCATTCTTGCCTGTCGGCTGATCCACTTCCCTGAGCGCGGCGGCCCGAGCCGGTTCACGTTCAGCTTCTTCGCGTTCGGCGAGGAGAGTTACACGTCGACACTGCGTGACTACTTCGAGTTCTGCCACCGGTAGCCGGGAGCACGGCTACCGACCCAACATGCGCGCCGACCAGCTATCGACGGCCCGCCGGCGCGGTCGGGCCAGACAGGGGGCTCTCCGATGAGCGTCGTCACGACCTGCCCTGACCTCACCAATAGGCTGCTTCGAGCCAAGAGCAGGCTCCGAGCCGGAGAGAACCCCGATCCCTACATCGCATACGCGATGGCGGCGCTGTCGGCGTACGCGTACTCGCCGGACGACGCGACCCTGATGAAGGTCGCCGCGGAGCTTGGGCTCGAGGGGTACACCTACAAGAAATACCAGCAGTTCGTCGACGTGATGTTCATCGACTCGACCGCCTACCTGTTGCGCAGCGCCGACGGCCGCGTGGCGATCCTCGTGTACCGGGGGACGAACCTCGAGAGCCTGATCAACTGGCTCGTCGATTTCGAGGTCGATCCGGAGAAGGTCGAGATCGAGTTCCATGACCGGGATGGGACGTTCATGCTCCACCGGGGCTTTCACCGCAACCTGCTGGCGACGTTCGACGATATCGTCGCCGAGCTCCAAGGGGCGCTCGGCAAGCGCACGGCGGTGGCTGGTAGCAACGGCGAGGGGGCGCCGGGGGACGGGCCGCTCGAGGCGCTGTACATCACGGGGCACAGCCTCGGCGCCGCAATGGCGGCGATGGCCGCGCTGCTGCTGCGCACGGATGAGAAGCACAAGCGCATCTTCGACATCCTCAAGCCCGTCTACACCTACGGCCAACCGATGATCGGCGATCGCCGACTCGCCAACCGCTGCGATGAGCCGAACGTGCTCCAAGGCAAGCTGATCCGGTACGTATTCGGCCACGACGCTGCAGCGCAACTGCCGCCTCGGGCGGCTGGCGACTTCGCCCACTTCGGCCGCGAGTTCAGGCACCCCAGCAACGAAACGGTCGGCGACTGGCGGGAGCCGCAGAAGAACACCGGGCAGATGCGAAACCTCCTCGAGCTCGCGCTGCTGATCCCGTCGTTCCTCGCCCGCCAGCTCAGCCGCACCCGACGCCTGCCGTTCGACGTTTCGGTCGATGACCACCTGCCGTGGCACTACATCGGCACGCTTACGCCTGACAAGCCGCCGCGAGCCCCTGGCTCCGTCGGGCACGGGATGTCAGCCCCGCATTCGCCAAGCCTGCAGGAACCACCGGCCTCTCGTCGGTCACCACGGAGCCGCGTCCCGATGGCGTCCAAGTAGGCTGCGGGATCGATCACGCCTGCACACCTCGCGCGGGAGTCATGCCGCCTAGAACGGCGCCCAAGTTTCGCGTAGCCGCGTGACGCTTTGTTGCTCGGCCCACTACGCGGCCACGGTCTCCTCACCGACCGAGCCCTCTCAGGCGCAGACATCCTCGTCATGGCCAGGACCGATGGAGCTCACCGACCGCGCTGGCTATGCGGCCGCTACGGGGTGAGGTGATCTGCCAGGTCCGCAGCCCATTCCTCGAGGACATCGGTGAGTGCCTGAACGACCGGGGGAACCGCGCCCGGGCGGGTGATGAGGGCGAAGCTGTCGAAGAGTGGCTCGGCGAACCCAACTGTCGATAGGTTCCGAGGAAAGGCGGGGCTGCGGGTCACAGCTCGGGCCGCAATCGTGTCCCCGAGTCCCTTCGCTGCTAGCCGAAAGGCGGTCTCGGGATGCTCGACCTCGAACCTGGGAATCAGTGACACGCCGGCTGCCTGCGCGCGCGCGGCGAGCTGGCGGCGTGTCGGGTCGGCGAAGCCGACGGTGGCGTCGTAGAGGATCAGCGGCGCCGTGGCGAGATCCTCGATCCGAGCGCGCCGGCGGGTGCGATTGGGATCCGCGCTGACGAGGAGGACCTCATCGCTGAACAGGGGACGTACCTCGAGCCCTTCGGGGTCGACCGGCAGGATCACGAGCGCGGCGTCCAGATCGCTCTCGCGGACTGCCGCCGCGACGAGCGCCGAGTTCTGTCCCGGGAGCCGAAGCTGGAGGTCTGGGATCGTCGCCAGCGCCCGATCGATGAACTCGTCGATCGGGTAGTAGGGCGCGTTTCGCGTTAGCCCGAGCCCGACGACGCGCGAGCCTCTGTCCATACGGTGGCCGACAGACTTCGACGCCTCATCGGCGTCCGCCAGAACACGCTCGGCGTGGACCAAGAAGGTTTGTCCATCGGCAGTCAGCTTCACGCCGCGGCCGGTGCTGCTGACGAGCGTCGCGCCTAGTTCGGCCTCGAGGCGCCGCACGTGGTCCGAGACCGACGGCTGCGACAGCCTCATGCGGCGGGCGGCGGCACTGAACGACCCCTCATGCGCCGTGATGCAGAAGCAGGCGAGTTGCTGGAGGGTCAGGTCGTCCTCGTTTTCATGTATAGCCTTAGCTTAGAGCTGCTAAAGGAAATCTAGCCCTAGTCTTGAGCGCCTTGGGTGACTTATCGTCGCCCATATGGGCGCGACGGTTACCGCCACCGACCATCTGCTTCTCCATTTCGCGCGCAACGGTGGGGCCCGCGACGGCGACGTCGAGCTGCTCGTGCTTGAGCGAGGCGAGGGCGTGTTCGTGGTCGACAGCCTCGGCAGGCGCCACCTCGACGGCCTGTCGAACCTGTTCTGCGCTCAGCTCGGCTATGCGTTCGGCTCCGAGATGGCCGAAGTCGCGAGTCGGCAGCTGATCGAGCTGCCTTTCGCGACCAACTGGGGCGTGGCCCATCCCGCGGCGGTCGAGCTGGCGGGCAGGTTGGCGGAGATTGCGCCCGGCTCGCTCGATCACGTGTTCTTCACGAACGGTGGCTCGGAGTCCGTGGAAGCCGCCTGGAAGCTGGTCCGCCAGTACCACATCGCGAACGGCGAGCCGCAGCGCACGAAAGCGATCGCGCGTGATCGCGCGTATCACGGTGTGACGCTCGGCGCGCTCGCGTTCACGGGCGTGCCCGGCTTCAAAGAGCCGTTTGGCCCGCCGGCGGTCGAGACTTTCCACGTCTCGAACACGAATGCGTTCCGAAGGTCCGAAGCCGGGCCTGAACTCACGTCGTTGCTTCTCAACGAAGTGGAAGCGGTTATCGAACGCGAGGGGGCGGAGACGATTGCAATGCTTATCGCCGAGCCCGTGCAGAACGCCGGCGGTTGCCTACAGCCGCCGGACGGCTACTGGGCCGGACTACGCGAGATCTGCGACCGCGACGGCATCCTGCTCGTGGCCGACGAGGTGATAACGGGGTTTGGCCGGCTTGGCGAGTGGTGCGGAATGAGCCGGTTCGGGACCGTCCCCGATCTGATCACGACCGCTAAGGGCCTGACGTCGGCGTACGCGCCGATGGGAGCTGTGCTGGTGTCCGAACGAGTCGCCGCCCCACTCTATGACTACGGCCGGACGCTGCTCCATGGGATTACCTTTGGCGGTCATCCGCTGTCGGCTGCGATCGCGCTGAAGAACCTCGAGCTGTTCGAGCGCGAGAAGGTGCTCGACAAGGTCCGGGAGCACGAGCCCTACCTGGCCGACCTGCTCGAGTCGCTGCGGCAGCTGCCGATCGTCGGTGACGTGCGCGGCAGCGGCTACTTCTGGGCGGTCGAGCTCGTGCCAGACGGTCCTGCAAGCCGTTTCGACGCCGCGCAGAGAGAGGAGCTACTGCGGAAGTGCCTTCCGGGCGCCCTGATCCGGGCGGAGCTGATAGCCCGGGGCGACGACCGCGGCGACACGGTGATCCAGATCGCGCCGCCGCTGATCTGCGACCGACCGATCTTGGACGATCTGGTCGGGCGGCTCGGCGACGTGCTGGTCATGCTCTCGGAGCACATGGGGGTCCCAAGGGCATGACCGTCACGCCGACGGCGCGGGTGGTCGCCCGGGACCGCGACGGCTTCCGTAGCCACACGTGACGCCGAGGACTCAAGTCGACAGAGGAAGCGAGCCATGAGCCACACCACCCTGATCGCCAACGGAACAGTCGTCGCCGCCGATGGCGAGTTCGACGGCGACCTCCTGATCGACGGGGAGAAGATCGCTGCCGTCGGTCGGGTCGTCGCTCCCGAGGGAACCGACGTCGTCGATGCCACGGGGTGCTTCGTGCTGCCGGGGCTGATCGACAATCACACGCACCTGTCGATGCCGTTCATGGGCACCATGTCGTCCGACGACTACGACACCGGCACGCAGGCGGCAGCTGCCGGCGGAGTGACCTGCCTCGTCGACTTCGCGATCCAGCAGCAGCCCGACGGTCTCCAGTCGACGCTCGACGAGTGGCGCGGTCGCGCCGACGGGGCCGCGCATGTGGACTACGGCTTTCACATGGCGATCACGAACGCCAGCGAGCCGGTCCTCGAGGACATGGCTGCGATGTCGGAGGCGGGCGTCTGCTCCTTCAAGCTGTTCATGGCCTACAAAGGGGCGCTGATGGTTCGCGACGACGAGCTGGCCGCATCCATGGAACGCGCCCGAGACCTCGATGCGCTGACGATGGTGCACGCCGAGAACGGCGACATCATCGACCTGCTTGTCAAGCGTGCGCTCGCGCGCGGCGACACCTCTCCAATCCACCATGCGCTGACCCGACCCGAGTACGTCGAGGCGGAGGCCACCGGACGCGCCGCCACGATCGCCGAGCACGTCGGCGCTCCCCTGTTCGTCGTCCACGTCACCTGCGCCGCCTCGGCCGCGGAGATCGAGGCCGCGCAACAGCGGGGCGCGCCCGTCACCGGCGAGACGTGCTTCCAGTACCTGATCAACGACATCGACGATCTTCGCCGCCCCGGCGTCGAGGGCTGCCGCTACATCTGCTCGCCGCCGTTGCGCGATTTGTCGAACCACGAGCCGTTGTGGGGCTATGTGCGGCGCGGTGTCCTCGAGAGCATCTCAACCGACCATTGCCCGTTCAACGACGAGCAGAAGTCCCGCGGCCTCGACAACTTCAGCCTCGTGCCGAACGGTCTCGCGCTGATCCAGCACCGCCTCGCGAAGCTGTGGGACGAGGGCGTCGTCTCGGGACGGGTCACCCGCTCGCAGCTGGTCGACCGTACGAGCACGACGATCGCCCGACGCTTCGGTCTGCAGGAAAAGGGCGCCCTCGCACCGGGGAAGGACGCCGACGTGGTCGTGCTCGACCCAGCGGCACCTCGCCCGTACGGCAAGGCCACGTCGTTTATGAACGTCGACTACGACCTCTATGAGGGCGAGACCGCGAGCGCGAGCGTGCGGCACACGTTCTCCCGCGGAACGCTCGTATACGACCGGGGTGAGATCAAGACCGAGCCGGGCCACGGTCGCTTCGTTCCACGGACGCTCGGGGCCTCCGTTCAGGTCGCCGCGTGACCGAACTACGGCTCGACCCGCGCGCTGTCATCGCCGACCTCGACGAGCTCGCAGGCAACAGTGGTGGGCGGTTCGCGGGAGCGAAACGACTTGCCTGGACCCCGCAGTGGCTCGAGGCAAGGTCGTGGCTCACCTCGAAGCTCGCCGACATAGGACTCGAGCCGGAGCGGGACCAGGCCGGCAACCTGTGGGCGCGGATCGACGGGGCCGAGGAACGCTTCATGATCGTCGGGTCGCACATCGACGCTGTACCCGACGGCGGCTGGCTTGACGGCGCGCTTGGACTCATCACTGCGCTCGAGACGATTCGGCAGCTGGCCCGCGCCGGCACCAGGCCGCCCATCGGCGTGCGGTTCGTCGACTGGGCGGACGAGGAGGGCGCGCGGTTCAGCCGCAGTCTGCTCGGCTCGTCGGCGTGCGCCGGGACACTCGACCCGGACGAGGTCCGGGACCTGCGAGATGCAGACGGCGTCACATTGGCCGATGCGCTCGCAGCCTGCGGAGTCGATCTCGATGACGCGCGTGCCGCCACCGAACGGCTGAAGGGGGCCGTCGCGTATCTCGAGCTCCATATCGAGCAGGGGCCGGTACTGCTCGACCGCGGTCGGCTGGCCTGCGCCGTGAGCGGGACAGTCGGGGTCGAGCGGCACCTGATGACTTTCACGGGTCAGGCAGCCCACGCCGGGTCGACGCCGATGCGGTTGCGCGAGGACTCGCTCGCGGCCGCAGCGCGTGCGGCGCTCGCGATACGGGAAAGCGCCATCAACCACAGCGGCGTCGCCACTGTAGGACGGATGCACTCGATTCCCGGTGTGATCACCGCCGTTGCCGGCAGCACCGAGATGCAGCTCGACCAGCGGCACCTCGACCCGAACGAGCTCGCGGCGATGTTCGCCGAGGCACAGCAGGCGTGCCGCAGCGCTGCCGAGGAGTTCAACTGCACCGTCGAACAGCGCGACGTCTTCCACGCCGCCCCGACTCCGTTCGACGCAACCCTGGTCGAGCTCGCGCGGTCAAGCGTGCAGGCCGCGGGCGGCGACGCGAGCGAGCCGATCCCGAGCGGGCCATTGCACGACGCCACTGAGATCGGCCGGGTCGTCCCGACGGCGATGATCTTCGCTCAATCGGACCCGCCGATCTCGCACGCGTCGATCGAGGATTCGCCGGAGCGGGCGCTGAGCGTCGCGATCGCTGCCTACGGGAGGACCGTGGACTCGGTGCTTGCGAGAGCTGGCGAAATGACGTCGAAGGGAGCTGTGTAGACCATGAACTTCGGAGTCGTCCTCCAAACCAATCCGCCTGCGGCGCGCGTGATCGAGCTCGCCCGGAGGGCCGAGACGTACGGTTTCAGCCACGTGTGGGCGTTCGACTCCCACCTGCTGTGGGAAGAGCCGTTCGTGATCTTCAGCCGGATCCTCGACACCACGCACAAGTTGACGGTGGGGCCAATGGTGACCAATCCGGCGACCCGTGACTGGACCGTCACGGCCTCGATGTTCGCCACGTTGAACGAGATGTATGGCAACCGCACCGTGTGCGGCATCGGCCGCGGCGACTCTGCGGTACGGACGATCAACGGGAAGCCGGTGAACCTGGCTGACCTGCGCGCGTGCGTCGAGGTGATTCGTGGCCTCGCCAACGGGGGAGCGGTCGAATACAAGGGCAGCACGCTGCGCTTTCCGTGGAACACCAACAGCCGGTTGCCGATCTGGGTGGCGGCTTACGGGCCTAGGGCGCTTAAGGTCGCGGGGGAGGTCGGGGACGGTTACATACTGCAGCTCGCCGATCCGGACATCGCCGCGTGGAGCATCCAAGCCGTCCGGGACGCCGCGGCTGCCGCGGGGCGCGACCCGGACGCCCTGACGATGTGCGTCTCAGCGCCCGCCTATGTGACCGACGGCAGCGACGCCTCCCGCGCACACGCACTCGATCAGTGTCGCTGGTTCGGCGGGATGGTCGGGAACCACGTCGCTGACCTCGTGGCCCGCTATGGGGGCGAAGGCGTCGCGGTGCCGAGGCGCCTGACCGACTACATCGCGGGACGCCAGGGATACGACTACAACGAGCACGGACGCGCCGGCAACCCTGACACCGAGTTCGTGCCCGACGAGATCGTCGAGCGGTTCTGCATCATCGGACCGCCCGAGACCCAGATCGCGCGGCTGACAGAGCTCGCGGGCGTCGGCGTCGGCCACTTCGGCCTGTACCTACAGCACGACGCTCAGGACGCGACCCTGGCCGCGTTCGGCAACGAGGTGATCCCGCTGGTCGGCGAGCATCTACGCGCACGCAGCTGAAGCGCGGGACGGTCGCGCTGCTCGTGCGACTCGCCGCTTGCTCAGGCGTGGATACCGACACAATGATTGAGCTCGAGGCACTGACGTGGGTCGGGCCCTGGGTCACTCGGACAGACACCAACAGCGATCATCATCGGACCCCGCGGACCGGCGCGATCATCCGTTTCCGCACACGACCCTCCCACGAGCAACCGCTCAACCTTCCGTTCTTGTGCTCGGCACGTACATGACTGTCGTCCTCATTGTCGAGTGCGCTATCGACTGCCCGCGACTCTTGACGATTCTCCCCATACCTGAGGTAGCGCCGCGTCGGCGACGGAGGAGGCGCCGCGGTCGGTCGCGAGTTTGGCGAATACGGGGTACCCCGCGGTGCTGAAATCTGGAGCGCGCGTACGGTGTGTCCGACTGCCCTCGGGTCGGCACCACTCGCCTGTCCCCAACACAGTCGTGTGCCGCGTCCTCGTCCGAGGGCAAGAGCGATCATCCGAATCGTCGTCGTTGGGCAGTGATCCCACGCAGGGAAACTCTCGAGCCGCCAACTCCTGACCGCACGGCGTCCAGTAGGATCGCGCCGTGAAGCGACAGGTCTTGATCCTCGGCGCGGGCTTCGGGGGGCTTGAACTGGCGACGCGCCTGTCGGAAACGGTCTCCGACGCGGTCGACGTCACGTTGATCGACCGCAACGACTCGTTCTATTTTGGCTTCTCAAAGCTCGAGGTGATGCTCGGCCGCCAGTCGGCCGACGCCGTGCGGCTGCCGTACCGCGACATTGCAAAGGACGGTGTCGAGTTTCGCCAGGCGACGGTGGTCGGCATCGACCCGGTCGCCCGGCGGGTGGCGACCGACGTCGGCACCCACGACGCCGACTTCCTGGTCGTGGCGATGGGTGCGGACTACGACATGGCGGCCACGCCCGGCTTTGAGGAGGGCGGCTACGAGTACTACTCGCTTGCGGGGGCAGAGCGCCTGCGCGATGCGCTCACCGAGTTCGAGGGCGGGCGCGTTCTCGTGTCGGTGCTCGGGCAGCCGTTCAAGTGTCCGCCGGCGCCGTTTGAGGGGTCGTTCCTCCTGCACGAGCACTTCACCCAACAGGGGATTCGCGACGAGGTGCATCTGGCGACGACGTTCCCGATGCAGCGCCCGGTCCCGGTCACCAGCGCGGTCTCGCAGATGTTCCGCGACGCGCTGGCCTCGCGCGGGATCGAGGAGCTTCCCCAGCATCTCGTGACCAGCATCGAGCCGATTGACCGTGTGGCGCGACTGGCCACCGGTGAAACGCTCCGCTACGACCTGTTCGTTGGAATCCCGGTCCACCGAGCACCCGAGCCGCTCGCGGCCGCTGGCCTGGCGGTCGACAGCTGGGTGCCAGTCGACCAGACCAACCTCCGGACCCGATTCCCCAACGTCTACGCCC
Source organism: uncultured Solirubrobacterales bacterium (assembly GCA_963836715.1). Taxonomy (GTDB): domain Bacteria; phylum Actinomycetota; class Thermoleophilia; order Solirubrobacterales; family Solirubrobacteraceae; genus Palsa-465. The sequence continues at coordinate 82,297 of CAWIKH010000006.1, read as the reverse complement.
TCGGCGACGTCTGCACCGGCCCACGGACCGTCGCCAAGGCCGGGATCTTCGCTGAGGCGGCCGCGCGCATCGTGGCCGACGACATCACGGCGGAGATCGCCGGCGAGGACCCACCCGCGCCGTACGAGGGTTCGGGCGTCTGCTACGCCGAGTTCGGCGGCGGGCTCGTCGGCAAGGTGGACGTCAACTTCCTACGCGGCGAGTCCCCGGCGGCCGAGCGTCACGATCCCTCGCGCGAGTACGCCGCCGAGAAGGCCGAGTTCGGCGCTACGCGCCGTGCGCGGTGGTTCGGATCCTAATCGTCGACCCTTGCGATCTCGCGGCCATCGCCTGGGGGTAGTGGACGATCGCGCGGACAATGGCCACCGCGCCATCCGTCACGCCACGAGGAGCATGCCGGGCCCCGGGGGCGCGGACGAGCCGGAGCTTCTAAATATCGGTCTGTCGCCGTTGTAATCGTCCTGGTCTACGCCGCGGCGAGAACCCGGAAGCTGGCGTTCGCGGGGACATCGAGGAGCCGTCGTTCTCGGAGAGTCCGTTATCGTGCTAGCAGGTCCGTTTATCCTGCCAGCAGGCGACTGCCTCGGCGAAGCGGATGGTCGAACGGCTCCTCATCGTGACCAGGGCGTAATCGGGCGCGCTAAGCGGCGTCCGTCGATCACGAGGTCAACGCGCTCGTTGAAGAAGGCGATGCGGCCGGCGATCTCGCCCGCTTCCCGCAGCGGGCTGCGGGTAGCTCCAGGCGATGTCCTCTGCGGCGTCCAGCGACGAGTAGTGCGCCTGGCCTTTATAGGCACAGATCGTGCGTGAAGGACTGGGGCGAAGGAGTTCATCGATCACGTCATCGGGCGGCAGGTAGTACCGCACAGGCAGCGGCGCCTCAATTAGCAGGTAAGGGCGCGCCGATTCGGCGAGCAACTCGCCCTCTAGTTCGACTCGTACCGGGCGCGAGCTATGCACAATCTCGATCCGTTGAAACGGGTCGCGCGGATGCCCGATTTTTCGCTCGTCCTCTTGTACCATTCGTCAAAGGCGCCGAAGTCGAGAATCACATAGTCCTTGAGCGCCTCGGGACTAGCCGCTTGGGCTCCCACACGAGAACGGCTCGATCAGTGTCGATAACGACATCGCCGCCCAGCCGCGCCCGGATCCGCTTCGGAACAGGCTCATACCGAAGGTCGGCCAGGCTCTGCATCAGAATGTCCCGCACTAGCGTCCCCATAGGAAAACAATCCCATACCAAGGCGCGCCAAGCAAGGCGACGCGAATGCCAGCATGGCGCGATTGCCTGGCTCCGTCGCCCAAAAGCGCCGCGCTAGCGTCCACGGCGAGGTTCCGTTGATCCTGAGCATCCAGATCACGCGGCCCGGCCCTCGGGGGCGGTCGTCGGCCCATCGAATCGCTGCTCATCGAAAACAGCGGTGATGCGCGCGGAGCCGACGCCGGACGAAGTTCTCAGTAGCCAGTTGTGCGATAGCCGCCCCACGACCTGCCTGGCGGACGCCCAGGTAGGTGACGTGAACGTCGCGTAATTCGGCGAGAGCGATGGTGTCAATACTTCCCCCATGGTGCGCTCGCAGCCGTCTAGCGCCGAGCGATCATTGCCAGCACCCAGAACGGTAACCGAACTATCAGCATAGCGGTGGACTGGATTGTCCATGCTCCGCCGGCCACCAGGGGGAGGTGTCATTCGACTGAAACAGCTCGTTGTGACGATCGGTCGGCCCTAATCGCCCGATGTCCATCCTCGCAGCCGTTCGAAGCGACAACACGAAAAGAGAGATGATGTTCGACAAACAGACCACAATCGGCCGCCTCCTGCCCGCAGCTACTGCAATCCTGGCTGCCTGCGCAGCGACAACGTCAGCGGCGGACGCAGTCACGATAACCCCCGGAAAGCCGAGCCTCACGGGCCGCGTAGCAATCACGGAGCCGGTGACGGTCACGTGCTCGCCATTTGACCCAACGCTCACACTCGACTCTGAGAGCATCAACGTACAAGTCGAGCAAGCCGCCGGTAAAGCCATCGCGCACGGGACGGGCTTCAGTAGCAGCTTCTTGCCGACGTTGCTGTTCCCGTGTGACGGGAGTCAGAGCGCCGTTCCGATCACCATTTACGCCGACCCGGCAGGTCCACCCTTCCACCGCGGCAAAGCCGTATTCACGGAGACAGCATCGGCCGGCGCCGCCACGCCATGCTTCCCCGGGAGCACCACGTGCTTCACCAACCCGAGTGCCATCCAATCGGCCGGCACCGGGCCGATCACGCTAGCCATGCACTGACCAGGGACTACTACAGAACGCTCCGCGTCGGCCAGCCCGTCCGCGACCCGTCGCCGCCGGCGCTCACGCGGCGGAGCGTTCTGTAAGCAAAGGCCCGGCTCGACCGCCGTCAGCCCGTCGGTCCACACGCCAGGCGAGCGGCCCGCGCCCAGGCGAGAGGCCCCCATCTCTACCGTCGCGCTCGGCACGCGCCGGCGACCGCCCTGACGAACGATCCCTTTCGCGGGCTCGCCGCCTCGCGCGGGGTGATCGCATTGGGGACGCACCCCCCACCGCCCGGGGGAGTGCTTGGCCACGAACGCGATCATCAGCTCGTCGCCGTGGCTGACGATTCTCTTGGCGACCAAGCGGTGACCCGATTGCCGTCCTCTGTGCCGGGTCGCTCCGGTGCGGTGAGAAGAAGGGGTTGAAGCAGGGCCAATGGGCTCACGGCCGATACGTCTCGACGCGGTCCCCAACGGGGACGGCACGGTCAGCTTGCGAGCACTATCTTGACCTTCGCTCCCCGGCGTCTATGCGATCCGGCCGGGGGGGTCTGGGCGATTACTCGTGCGCGGCGGGCGTGCCTAGCGCGCCTGCGCGTGACCCGTCCGAGGCTGCACTCGGCGGTTTTCAGGTTGGCGCGTGCCGCCGGGAGCGTCTTGCCGAGTAGCCGCGGGACGGTGCAGCCCGGGTCGGCGGTGATGCGGTAGAGGACGACTGCGTCCGGTTGTACGTACGCGCTGATCTTGCCTGTTGATGTTGAGGTTTGGTTCGTCCAGACGTTCAGGAGCGCGTAACGGCTGGCCCGTGGTAGGCCGACGGCGCTGGCGCTGGTTGTTATCTGCTCAGCGCTAGACCCTCGGTTGAATAGCGCGACCGCGCGGGCGCCGCTAGCGAGCGGTTTGACCCACACCTGCTGCCCTGTGCTGGTCCGCGAGAGCAGCCATCCCTGCGCGCCGAGTGGGTCTTGATCGATCGCGATCACTTGAGGATTCTTGAGCATGTTGATGCTGGTCGACGGCAGCGACCGTGGGTCGCTGCCGAGGATCAGCGGCGCCGCGACCATCGCCCACATCGAGAACTGCGACTGCGCCTGCGTGCTCGTCATCCCGAGCCCAGGACCGAGATAATCCGGATCGTTCCAGTGACCCCATCCGATCCCAGACGACCGGGGAGGGCCCGCCGCCGTCTGGATGTTCGGATACGGGGTCGAGTCCTGATCGAGGTTCCGCAAAACCCACTGGAACTGAATGTTTCCTGTGTAGCCGATATCCGTATCGGTCCGCCAGCTCTGCGCGACCGCCGGCGCCCACGAGAACGCGTCCCACGAAGAGTCCGCGTATGAAGGAGCCGTCCCGTTGATCTGCCCCGGCGTCCAGAAGTTACAAACGTTCAGGATCATCGCGCGCGGAGCGGCAGCCACCGCCTGGGAAAACTGCCCGTACAGGCTCCGAGGGTCGTTCGGCGGCTGATCTAACCATTTCTGTCCAGCACCGCAGAAGTCCAGCTTGATGGCATCAAACCCCCAGGCCGCGAACTGATTAACGTCCTGCTGGTAGTGGCCGTAGGACCCCACGCCCTGTCCACTGCAGCCGCTCGTGCCGGCGTCGGTGTAGATCCCTGCATAAAGCCCCTGGGCGTGAAGCCACGACGTCAGTCCGGACATACCGTCCGGCCACTGGGACGAATCCACGATCAGGTTGCCGTTGCTGTCCCGTGCCCCCGTGGCCCAACCGAAATCAAGCCACACGATCTTGTAGCCGGCTTGCGCCAATCCGCTTGAGATCAGCGAGCTGGCTACCGACTTGATTGTCGTTTCGTTGAAGGTCCCGCCGACTCCGTAGTAGGTGTTCCAACCCATGTACGGCACCGGAACGGTCGCGAGGGTCGCCTTCGCCGAACTCACTGGAATCGCCAATACCACCAGCACAGTCGCAAGCCCCCAAACGCAAGCCGCCAACCAGCGACCGACAGTCGGCCCCCGAACAGTCGCTCCCAAAGCGCGATGCATACCCCCCCAACGCGGGTCGCAGTCCAACCAGCCCGAATGACTATACCCCTCAGGGCGCGCGCGGGCGAATACAACAGCGCGCCCCGGCGGACCCAAATGCAGGACAGCGCGACTTCGCGCCGTACGGCCGCGGAAGACCCGGCCCGTCCGTCAGCGCGCCCACGAGCCACCTACCCGCGGTACGGCGTGGTTGTTGATACCGGGACCAGGCCGGCGCGTCCGAGGATGGGCCGCGAGTATTCGGTCGAGTCGCTGTGGACGAGCGTCTTGCCGGCCCGCAGCGCCGACGTTGCCCGTGCTGCGGTCAGTGCCCGATACGCTCCGCGGCCGCGCCATTCGGGCCTGGTGGCGCCACCCCACAGACCAGCGAACTGGTTGCCACGGACCGGTTCGAGTCGTCCCGCGCTGATGATCTGTCCCTGGCTCTCGGCGACCCAGAGTTCGATGCTGTCGTCGAAAGTCAGTCGGCGCGGCAGAGCGTCGGCCTCTTCGTCCGAGTTCGGGTCGTCGAACACTGCGGCGAGCATCGCGCACATGGCGCGCACGTCGGCATCGGCGGTGACCCGCCGCAATTGCACGCCGGCGCCCGTCCGGGCCCGTGCGAGAGCGCAGGCTCAAGTTCGGGCAGCTGCGGAGCGAGCGATACTCAGCTCCCAGTAGGCGAACGCCAAGTTTGCCGCCGCCGCCGCCAGGAACGCCATTGTCCAGCCGTACGTCTTCCAGTCGTTCCCACCGAAGGAGAGCGTAATGACGCCAAGGCCGGCCAAGACGATACAGCTGGTAATGCGCACGCCCGCCCAGGCACGGAGGTGGCGGTACTCCCATGGCGAGATTATGAGCCGCATGCCGGTTCGCGGGGGAGATGTCCACCACCCACCGCACTGATGGTGTGGTGGTCGGGGCGGGGTCGAAACGCCGACCTTCCGCTTTTGAGTGGAAAGCTGAATGGGCGCGTCTTGCGTTCGTGCGGCGCTAGAGGATTGTCCCTGACGGCTCCGGTCGCGCGAATTCGGGGGCTCCGGGCATCGATGTGGTGATGGTGAGGCCGGGGGGCAGACCCGAATGCCTGCATTCATGTCGTCGGGGATACCGCAGCTGTTCTGAGCGTCGGTTGACGACGCGGGGTGCTGTAGCGATCGATGAGCTACTGATGAGTCCTCGCGAGCTGTGATCTCGCCTGCTTCCGGGCTTGACGGGCGTGGGCCGCGGCGAGATCCCTTGACGTCAGTCACGCGCTCGAAGGACGATCAATGCCTTCGCGCTGCGTGGTCCGGGCGCGCGCCCGCTCTGCCGCCGGGCATAGCCCGTCGCGACGCCCGCAGGCGCCGAAGTCGCACAGCCGGCACAACCAGCCGCTCGACGCGGCGTTGCCTCGATCACGCTCGGTGAGTCTGAGATCCACAAGCTGCGCGGTGAGCGCTTCGGCTAGGCGCATCAGCGAGCGCCGCTCCTGTTCGGAGAGGCCTTCCAGCGTGTTGACTACGGCCTCGCGACGGGCTGCCAGGATCCTGCGCGCCATTCGCCGGCCCGCGGGAGTCAGCGTCAACGCCACCGAGCGGCCGTCATCGGTGTGGTCGGTGCGGCTCACGTGACCTTCGGCGACGAGACCGTCGATCAGCCGGACCGTCGTTGAGTGACCGATTCCAAGGACTTGTCGTAGCTGGTCGATCGTGCCCCCGGCGGCGAACTCGTGCAGGGCCACGAGCGCGGCGGGCGCCTGGCCGGCGCGGCCAGCCGCCATGGCGGCTGCCGCGTTTACACGGTCGGCCACCCCAAGCGTCCACGCCCCGACCAGGTTCGTGAGCCGGGCGATGGACGCGTCACTGGCCGGGAACCGTGACCTCGAGCTCATAGGAGGCGGTCGAGCCGTGCGGCGCCTCGAACTTTCCCGCGCCCTCGAGGTCCGTCAGTTCGCCGGTGGACGAGCCCCGGAGGACCGTCGCGTCCCATCGTGCCACCTTTCCGTCGAATTCGCCCGCGGTTTCCAGCACGAGCGTGCCGCGACGGCCGGCTACCTCTCCGTCGACGACCTGGAACCCCACGAATCGAGCGCGGCCGTCCGCTTGATAGGCCATCAGCCACTCCGCGGCCCCATCGCCGGCGATGTCCCCCTCGAATCGCTGGCTGACCGAGGCGCGGGTCAGCCGCCGCCCGTCGCGCTCCTCATATGCGTCCTCGTTCCACGATGAGAGTTGAAAGCTGCCCTTCACCGATGGCATGGCAAATCACCTTTCCTCCAGATATGTGCATGCTACAGACATATATTTACCGTTCAGGCGGCCGACGAAACCTGCTCCTGCTCGTAGCGCACGAACTCGAGCCGCGAACTGAGCCTCCAGCAGAGGCAAAGCTCGGTAGGACGAGCGACACGCCCGCGCGAGCGCGGTCGCCGTGAGACAGGCTTCTGCTCATGCTGTAACACCCGGGCGCCCACGCGGGGAAGCACCCTCGTGGCCCACCTCACCGTCGCGCGATCAGCTCGGCATGCAGGACGACAAAGAAGCCGTCGTCCTGCTCGAGCCAGTGCCGCCACGCTGTCGTGATCGCGTGGAGTTCATCACGGCTGCTGAGCCCGAAGTCGTCTGACAGGCGACGCTTATCGTCGTCCTCGAGGCTGCCGGAGCGACAGTGACCCCAGACCGTCTGGTCGAGGACCCCAAAATTGATGTCCGCCCGCAAACGCCCCCAAGTCGCCGTCGCGATCCTGCGACGTTCGCACGCACGTTTCGCACCCGCCGTTCGCCGGGGGCGGCGGTGTCTGGAGCGGCACGTTCTGGGGGAAGATTGCAATCGTGACCGCGGTGAGCGCCGCCAGCACCAAGACCGCCGTTCCGGTGGCGCACACGGCAGCCAACCTTCCTTGTCGGGCGGGAATTATGCCGTTCGTGGGCGTGTCTCGGGCCGCGCGTCGTGCAACCGCGAAGCCGGTCAGCAGCGGTAGCCCGAGCGCGACGAACCCCACCATCCCAACCCCAGGTCCTGAACCAACATTCCCCTCACCCCGCTCCAAAGGTGAAAGCTAAAGCGGGCGTACATCGCCGCGCCGGCAAGCCGTTCGCGGCCACCAGCTCGTCTGGTCGCTTAGCCGACCGGGCGCGGCATTTGGGTCTTGAGCGATTCTCGTGAAGTAGACGCGCGGGTCAGCCGCGGTTGCTGCTCGCGGTTGCTCGGTGGCCTGGGACAAGGGTTGTCCCAGGCCACGAGCCGCTCAGGAAAGTCTGCTCGAAGTTTGGTCGTGATCGGACTAGGCGGCCTTGAGTTGGCATGCCTGGCCGGATAGCGAGTGGGTGACGAAGTGGGCGTTGCGCAGTCCGAGCGAGAAGCCTTCGGGGGCGCCGCTGACGACGTCGAGCAGGAATTCGGGCTCGCCCCAGCGTTCGTACTGTTCGGCGTCGATGTAGAACGGGACGCCGCCGACTTCGCCGAGCTGCACGTCATTCGGGCCCTGCCCGAGCTCGTCGGCGAGTAGGCACAGTGGCAGTGAGCCGTCGCAGCAGCCGCCGGACTGGTAGATCGCGACCGGGCCGTGCTCGCGCACGAGCTGCCTGATCATCGCCGTCGCCTGGGCGGAGGCGGTGAACGGGGTGTGGTCGGCGTGGGGCGTGAGCCGGGTGACGTTGTCTGTGGTGAGCATGTGGTCTTCTTTCCTGAGCGTTCTGAGCGTTCTGAGCGTTCTGAGCGGTTGTGTCTGATCTGACCGGTAGGTGTGGTCGGGTTGATCAGTCGCAGGGCAGCGTAGATCCGCGCATGCGGCTGCGCGTCCGGTATCGCCCCCGAGCCTGATCAGCATCAACCGCCGATTGTGGCGGCAGCGGTTTTGCGTACTGTGCCCCGTAGTTGCCCGTAGCCTGCCTGCGTACTCGACGCCCGGCGAGCAATGTGCGGACAGCGACGCGGTGGCTGCCGCTCACAGCGCGGCAACGTTGTGGGCGCCGCTGGCCGGGAGCGCCCTAGGTATCCCGGGTTCGTGCACACGGTGCTGGTCGACATGCGCGCTCGGCTGCAGGCCTCCGAGCGTCCGGATCGGGTCTTCGAGGTCGTGCTGGAGACGGCGAAGAAGGCTGGTCTGGTCGGCCGGCGAAGGGTGCTGGACTCGACGTCGTTGTATGACGCGGTCGCGACGATGGACACGGTCACGTTGATCCGCTCTGCGATCCGTGGGCTGCTGGGCTGCTGTGATCGGGCGCTGGAGGACGAGTTACGCGGGCTGGTGTGCCGCGATGATGATTACGCGAGCGCGGGGAAGCCGGTCTGTGATTACGAGGACCCGCAGGCGCGGGAGGAGGTGATCGACGCGCTCGCGAAGGACGCCCACGCGCTGCTGCTCGCGCTTGACGGCCGGGAGCTTGGCCGGGAGCTTGAGCAGGCGGCGGCGTTGCTCGCGACGGTCGCTGGGCAGGATCTCGACGAGGGGCAGGATGGCGTGTTCCGGATCGCCAGGCGCGTCGCGAAGGGCCGGGTGATCTCGACCGTGGACCCCGACTCCCGCCACGGCCACAAGACCAGCGCTCGTGGGTTCGACGGCTATAAGGGGCATGTCGCGGTCGACCCGGATTCGGAGTTGATCGTCGCGACGACGGTGACCGCGGGGAACGTCGGGGATGGCCAGACGGTCGATGCGCTGCTGGCTGATGATCTCGCGAGCGGTGAGGACGAGGTGGCGGTCGGATCGGATCTGTCGTCGATCACGCCTGATGATGAGCCGCTGTCGCTGTACGGCGATTCCGCGTACGGCGCCCGGAGCGTCCTGGACACGCTCGAGCGGGCCGACGCGGAGATCATGTGCAAGGTCCAACCACCGAACGCGCCCGCCGGCCGCTACGCCAAGGACGCGTTTCAGATCGACCTGGAGACGGGCACGGTCACCTGCCCCGCCGGACAGACCACCGCGCTGCGAGCGGTCAAGGACGGGCACATCGCCCACTTCGCGGCAGCGTGTGCGGAATGCCCGCTCGCCGGGCCTCTCTTCGACCGCATCGGCGGCGAGCACGCGGCCGTACTGGATTGTCGCTAGCAACGGCGCGGCGGAGGACCTGAGGATCGCGGCGCTGTTCTTCGGGAGGAGCGCGTTTGGCGGCTTGCAGCAGGGGCCTGGTCGGCCAAGGCAGCAGCCGGCTGCGGATACGCGTATCCCGGAGACGGCACGCGCGACGGCGGCGGGCAGGGAGGGCGATCGATGAGAGGATCGGCGTGTCACGCGACTTGCTGATCACCACCCTCTGATTCGTCGGGTCGTTCGATGAGCTTGCCGTTCTTGAATACCGCGCCGGCACGGACCAGCGCGACGAGGTGGGTGCGTTGACGGCCCGCCAGCGGGTCTGTGCTGATTCCGTTGATGTTCGGATGCCCACGATCCCACGTGAGCAAACCGGACCAAGCGACACGGATCGCCGCGACGAGTGGCGCGCGCCTCGCTGCTGAGTCCCCACCGGATAGCGCCGGACCGCGCTTGGTCCAGATCGCTAGAAAGGAGCTTGCATGGTCCGGCGATACCGGACTGACGGCAGAAGAGGCGGCCCCAGCTGGGACGATGATCCCGACTCCCGCCGCATCCGTCGACTCGCGAATCGATTGCGCCGATTCTGAGTTAGCACAGAAGCCCGCCATCTGCAGAGGGTGACGCTTCGCCGTCCCGACCCACCAAGCGCGGCCCGTTCTGCGCCGATCAGGATTGGAGCGAGCACTACCGCGTCTGCGTTACGAAGTGAACTCCCTCGAGCGCTTCGAGCGAGAACCCTTCTGACGCTCCTGGGGAGACGTCGATCGTGAGGTGGGGTCGTCCCCAGCGCTCGTATTGATCGGAGTCGATGTAGAACGGCATGCCCGCGATGTCGCCGAGGCGTTCGTCCCCGGGTCCGAGCGGGAGCTCGCCGTCCTTGAGGCACATCGGGGCGCTGCCGTCGCAGCAGCCGCCCGATTGGAAGAACATCAGCGGCCCCTGAGCGGCGCTGAGGCGATCAATCACCTCGAGCGCCGCGGGGGTGGCCGCTAGGGCGGTGTTGGTGCCGCCGCCGTCGCGCGCCATGTCTAGAAGAACCCGAGCGGGTTCTGGTCGTAGCTGACGAGCAGGCACTTCGTCTGCGTGTAATGATCGAGCATCATCCGATGGTTCTCGCGCCCCACGCCCGAGGCCTTGTAGCCGCCGAACGCGGCGTGCGCCGGATACTGGTGATAGCAGTTGGTCCACACCCGCCCGGCCTGGATCGCGCGGCCCATCCGGAACGCCCGGCTGCCGTCACGCGTCCACACCCCGGCACCGAGGCCGTACAGCGTGTCGTTGGCGATCTCGAGCGCCTCGGCCTCGTCCTTGAACGTCGTGACCGCGAGCACCGGACCGAAGATCTCCTCCTGGAACACGCGCATCTTGTTATGACCCTTGAGCACCGTCGGCTCGTAGTAGTAGCCGCCGGACAGACGGCCGTTCAACCCCGGCCGCTTACCGCCGATCAGGACCTCCGCGCCTTCGTCGCGACCGATCTTGACGTAGCTCTCGATCTTCTCCCGCTGGCTGGTCGAGACCTGCGCGCCGATCATCGTCTCGCGATCGAGCGGATCGCCCTGCTTGATCGCCGCGATCCGCGCCAGGCACCGCTCGATGAACTCCGGATAGATCGATTCATGGATCAACGCCCGCGACGGGCAGGTACAGACCTCACCCTTATTGAACGCGTACAGCACCAGCCCCTCGACCGCCTTATCCAGGAACGCATCGTCAGCCGCCATCACATCCTCAAAGAACACGTTCGGCGACTTCCCGCCCAACTCGGTCGTCGACGGAATGATGTTCTGAGCCGCGTAGGACATGATCAGCCGGCCGGTCACGGTCTCCCCGGTGAACCCGATCTTCGCGATCCGCTTATTCGACGCCAGCGCCTTCCCGATCTCCGCACCCGGACCGTTGACCACGTTCACCACCCCCGGCGGAACGATATCGCCGATCACCTCCATCAACTTCAAGATCGACCACGGCGTCGGGCTCGCCGGCTTGATCACCGAACAGTTCCCCGCCGCCAACGCCGGAGCCATCTTCCACGCCGCCATCAACAGCGGGAAGTTGAACGGAATGATCTGACCAACCACCCCCAACGGCTCATGGAAATGATACGCGTACGTCTGCTCATCAATCTCCGAGATCCGCCCCTCCTCAGCCCGAATCGCGCCCGCGAAATAACGAAAATGATCAGCCGACAACGGAATATCCGCCGCGAGCGTCTCCCGCACCGGCTTCCCGTTCTCATAACTCTCCGCGACCGCCAACATCTCCAAATGCTCATCAATCGCATCCGCGACCGCGTTCAACACCGCCGCACGCTCCGTCGGCGAACGCCGCCCCCACCCATCCTTCGCAGCATGCGCCGCATCCAACGCCAACTCGATGTCATCCGAGCCCGAATGCGCGACCTCGCAAAACCCCTCCCCCGTCGACGGCGTCAAATTATCCCGATACTCCCCCGTACTCGGAGCGACCCACTCACCCCCGATGAAGTTGTCATAACGCTCCTTAAGATCGACCGGACTGCCCGCCTCACCCGGCGCGGCGTATGTGGTGGATTCGATGAGAGCCATCTGGAACCTCTCCTATTACGGACAACAGAGCAGCGCAAATTCCAGCCGACCCGGGGTTGCACTCTCGTTGCAACCGTCGGCATCCGCGGAAGTGCGAGATGTCGATGTGGAAAACCCGGACGAACCGCAGTGCTGCCTCACCGGACGCCGGACACGCTCGTCGGGAGGCCCCCAGCGACCGCCTCGGCGGCGCCTCGCCTCGGCAATTGCCAGCTCGCCGCTGCGACGTTCGCACGTTGCTCCGCTGACGGACGGGCGCGCCCGGAGCCAGCATCCCGAACTCGGCGGTCGCACATTCCAGCAGCGGGCTGACAAGGGTCACGATCGTCATCTGACAAGACCCGCCTGATTCCTCCCGGCTTGACGTATGCCGATATCGGTATATGATTGCGCCGTGGCACGAGCAGCGACGACGTCGGACGTCTTCAACGCGATCGCCGAGCAGCAGCGCCGGGAGATCCTGGTGCTGCTGCGGGCGGGTGAGGGGCCGGTGACCGAGTTGGCCCAGGAGCTGGGGATGACCCAGCCGGGGGCGTCCAAACACCTGCGGGTGCTCCGGGAGGTCGGACTGGTGCGGGACCGCAAGGCGGGCAAGCAACGCCTGTACGGCCTTGACGCCCGCGGGCTGCGACCGGTTCACGAGTGGACCGGCGGGTTCGAGCGGTTCTGGAACGAGAGCTTCGACCGGCTGGACGAGTACGTGCAGGACCTCAAGCAGGCAAGGCAGGAGGAGTAGCTGATGAGCGCGACGGGACGAGGAGCGCTGGCGCAGTCCGCGACGGCTGACCGCGAGATCGTGATCTCCCGGGTCATCAGTGCCCCACGGGAGCTGGTGTTCGAGGCGTTCACCGAGGTGCGGCACCTGTCGCGGTGGTGGGGACCGGAAGGGTTCACCACCACCACGCGGGCGTTCGAGTTCCGCGTCGGCGGGGAGTGGGACTTCGTGATGCACGGACCGGACGGGACGGACTACCAGGAGTGGATCTCCTGGACCGAGATCGCCCCGCCGGAGCGGATCGCGCTGCTGCACGGTGAGTCCCGCGGCGACCCGAACGCCTTCGAGTCGGTCTTGACGTTCGCGCCCGACGGCGCGGCGACCCGGATCGAGATGCGCACAGTGTTCCCCACCAAGGAGCTGCGCGACGAGGCGGTCGAGAAGTACCACGCGATCGAGGGCGGCCAGCAGACCCTGAACAACCTGGCTGCCTACGTCACCGAGATCGTTCGGAAGGGAGTTGAGGACTGATGGCCGGGAAGGTGTTCTTCAGCGTGACAATGTCGCTGGACGGGTTCATCGCGCCCGAGGAGCGCTTGGACGACCCGGATGTGCAGCGCTGGATGGCGCAGTGGATGGAACTGCAGCAGTGGATATTCCCGCAGCGGTTCTTCCGGGAGAACCTGAAGCTCGGCGAGGGCGGCGAGGAAGAGCGCGACAACGACATCGTGCGGGAGACGTTCGAGCGCACCGGCGCGAGCGTGATGGGCAAGCGCATGTTCGACCTCGGCGAGAAGGCGTGGCCGGAGGAGGCGCCGTTCCACACGCCGGTCTTCGTCGTGACGCACGAGAAGCGTGACCCCTGGGAGCGGCAGGGCGGGACCACCTTCCACTTCGTCAACGACGGGATCGAGCCCGCGCTCGACCAGGCCCGCGACGCCGCCGGCGACCGAGACGTCCGCATCGCGGGCGGCGGCGCAACGATCCTGGAGTACGTGAACGCCGGCCTGATCGACGAGTTCACGATCGCGCTCTCACCCGTGCTGTTCGGCTCCGGAATCCGCCTGTTCGAGGGCGTGGACGCGAGCCGCGTGGCCCTGGAGCCGGTCCGCGCGGAGCCGACGCAGCGGCTGACCCACCTGACCTACGCAGTCCGGGAGCGGTAACTGTCTCGACCTCAGCGCTCCCCCGCCGAGGTCAGCAGCGCGGTGGCGTTGAGGTGGCTAAGCGGGACCTGCTTTGCCGCCGGCCCGATCTCGCCGAGTGATCGCTCGCCCGAGGCCCTCGGCTTCGGACCGAGAGTCTGGGGTCGTTTCGCTGTTGGTAAGGTCGTCTGGTGCCGCCGGCAGGAGCGATCGTCACGCGCCCCGCCACCGGCGCTGATGCTCCGGTTGTCGCGATCATCTGGCATCGCGGTTGGCGCGATGGCCATCAAGAGCACGTATCAGACGAGCTAGTGAGCGCCCGGACCGAGGCCTCGTTCCGCCTGCGCGCCTCTCAGCGTGTTGCTGACACGACCGTCGCGACGGTCGACGGTGCCGTCGCCGGGTTCATCATGGTCGTTGAGGACGAGGTCGAACAGGTGTATGTCGCGCAAGCGCACCGCGGGACGGGTGTCGCAGCGGCGCTCCTTGCAACAGCCGAGGAGATCGTCGCGAGGAATGGCCACGAATCCGCGTGGCTCGCCGTTGTGGCCGGCAATGCCCGAGCGCGTCGCTTCTACGAACACAACGGCTGGATCGACCGTGGTCTGATCGACTATCCGGCAGCCACCGCTGGCGGGCCGGTCTTGATCCCGGCCCACCGCTACGACAAACGCGTCACCAGGAACGCCGCCGATGCACGGCGCTAGCGATCCGGACGACCGATCGAGCGCCGCCCCGCGGTCCCGTGGCTGATCGTGATCGGTTGTGATCTGCCCGAAGCGCTTCGCTTTGGGCTGTTCCCGCTGGGGCTGGCTGGCGGCCCCGACGGAGTGGCGTCGGGCCCGTGACGACTTCGCCAAGATTGCCGAGGCGGTGCTGCGCCTGCAGGGCGACGGCCCGCCCTTGCTGGTGCGAATGTATGTCCCCTGGACGGGCGGGCGCTCGACCGTGGGCGCGCTGGCACAGGTCGGACAGCTGGTCGAGTCAGTCTCCCGGAGCTGGGCTCTGGTGCTTGCATACCGAGATCCGGAGGGCGACGTGCCCGCGTGGACCGAGTTCGTCGCCGGCGTCGTCGAGAGGTACGGAAAGCGGCTGGCGGCGATCCAGATCACGGGCGAGGCAAACCTGACCACCGTGCCCGCGGCAGCTGATGGTGCGTTCCCAAACGCCACCGAGGCGTTCGTACGGGGGTTGATTGCGGCCGCTCAGGCCAAGCGGCGATCGGCGGCGAGCGCGGTGATCGAATTCGCCGTCAGCCCCAGGTCAACCCTGCCGAGGGGTTCTGGCCCGCCGTCGCGGAGCTGGCCGGCGGCCGGCTTGCGTGGACGGTCGACTACGCAGGGCTGGACATGTACCCCGACGTGTTCGGTCCTCGGTTTGAATTCGAGCGGCTCGACGCGGTGGTCGACTTCCTGCTACGCAGCTTCCGAGAGCAAGCGCTACCGCGTGCCGATATCGGACCGGACGTGCCGATCCGGATCTGTGAGAACGGCTGGCCGACCGCGGCCGGGTGCAGCGAGGAGCGCCGAGCTGACGTGCTCGAGACTGTCCTGCGCGCCGTGCATGCCGGGGCGAGGGAGCTGAACGTCACCCATTGGGAGCTGTTCTCACTCCGCGACGCCGACAGCTCGAAAGACGATCTGTTTCATAACATCCAGCGGCATCAGTTCTGCAGCTGGGATCGGCTCGGTACCCGGATATTCGACGAGCTTTCCGCCATCCGCAACTGGACGTGTACCTCGCTGATACGCGGTCCGGATGACCGTCCGGAGATCATCGGGCACCCCGAGGCGATCGGCCGGAGCGTCGAACTAGCGCGCGGCGGCGTCGAAGCTCGATGCCTCGGCGGGTAGGTGATGGGAAGCACGGTTGTCCACCCACGGCGACGTGTCCGGATGAGCGCGACGACCAACCGCAGCGTGCGGGGCGAACCGCACGAGAGCCGGAAGTACGGCGGCGCTGCCAGCGCGCTCCCGCGCGTGTGGGTCGCCGTGCGCACGAATCTGCGAAGCGTGCTCGCGCAGGTGTCCGGTCGCCGACGTAGCGAACGGCGAGGTGGCTGGGACCATCGGCCGGCTCGCCGACGACCCCGAGGCGTGGGTGACGCGGTAGGACCGCCCGCACGCTCGAGGAGTCACTTACGTACTTCGAGCGCGCGATTGAAGGGGATGGCGCACCTGCCATCCCCCTCGCGACGCTGGTTGGTTATGAGGTCGCTGCCGCCGGCACGCAGAGCGCGTAGACGGTGAACGTGCCAGCGTTTGACGGCGCGGCCAGGACGTCAACAGTCCAGGCGTTGCTGGCGGATGGGTAAGAGTCGTTCACCAGTTGGTTGATCTGGTCACTGAGCTTGGCGCCGCCGCCGACGACCGTGAGTCCCGGGTCGCAGGTGGCGGTGGCGGTGACGTCCGTGCCGGGTACCGCGGTGCCGGTTGCGGTGACGGTCTTGACCCTGGCAACGGTAGCTGAGGCGGCAACAGCTGCGGACGGGACCGTTCCGAGTGTCGCGAGATTGATGTCCGCTCCGGTCAGGGAGCCGGCGACTACCTGCGCGCCTGTGATCGCGCGTGCTGCAATCTTGCGGTGTGTCACCGCGTTCGCCTTGAGCTGCTGCGTGCCGACGCTGTTGGCGGGCAGCATGGTTGCCGCGTACGAGCCCGCTGACAATGCTACGAACAGCGCCAGGAACGATGTGATATTGGCAAAAGTGAGCCGCTTGCGCATGGCTCCTCCCTCGGATATGTGGTGTATGACTTCTGGCAGGACAGCGAGCACCACCGCCACCTGCGGTGTTGGATTGAACCTTCGTGGGACCCCGGGTGCTCTCGAATCGACGCGCGTCATCGTCGTCTGTTTCCCCGGCGCGTTCGATCCCCCATGGGGTCGAAAGTGACACCTCGCGCCCAGCCGTGTTGTCACGCCCGCGCGGCTCGCCGTCAACTGCGGGGCGGGTCTAATCTAAGGGCCCGTAGGAAGATAATTGACGGTTTGGACGGCGTCTGGACGCGTCTGGCGCCACCGGCGCGCACTCAAATACTCCCCGGTATTATCGAGCGCGCCGGCGGCGCCAGAGATGCCCAGCCACTCGTCAATTCCCGCCACTTATTTCCCTCCGCACCCTACCGTAGGTCGAACCGGCTGGGCGCGATGCACCCGAGGGCTCCAGCCGAGCAACCGAGCGCGCCAGAGGAGGTAGTGCAGTGACCGAGGCCTACAGGACCATTCGTTACGAACGCAGCGGAGGGATCGGTCACCTGGCCCTCGCTCGACCCAGCAAACGCAACGCGCAGAACCCAATGATGTGGCAAGAACTGGTACGGCTCGGTTCCGAGCTGCGCCGCGACGAGACGCTCAGATGTCTGGTGGTGACCGGGGATGGGCCGACGTTCTCAGCCGGCATCGACCTGGTCGAGGGCATCGCCAAGATCCAGGCCGATTTAGCCCGGACGCCGGAGCACTCGGACAGAATCGCCGTCGGGCTGCAAGTGGCGGGAACGTTCAGCTGGATACCGGAGCTCGGCTGTGCCAGCGTCGCCGCCGTACGCGGTCACGCGTTTGGCGCCGGCTTGCAGTTGGCGCTGGCGTGCGACTTCCGGATCTTTGCGGAGGGCACCCAGGTCGGTCTGACAGAGACCCGGTACGGGTTGCTGCCGGACATGGGAGCGACTGTGCGGCTGCCTCGCATCGTGGGCGAGAGCCGGGCTCGGGAGCTCATCCTTCTCGGCGAGGTGATCGACGCCGCCGAGGCCCTGCGCATCGGACTCGCCAATCGGGTGGTCGCCGACGAAGACCTCAGCTCCGCGGCGGACGAGCTTGCGCAGCGCCTGGCGGGCCAGCCGCCGATCGCGGTGCGCGGAGCGAGGCGAGCGCTCGACGCGGCCTGGCACCGAGGTCCAGACGCCAGCCTCAGGTTGGCCCTGGAAGGCCAGATTCGCTGCCTTGAGTCGGAAGACTTCAGGGAGGCGCAGCGGGCAATGGCCGAACGCCGCAGCCCGCAGTGGCAGGGGCGCTAGATCAAGGCGATTCGTGTTGATCGTGCGTCAACCGCGCTAGGATCCGCCGGCCCAGGGTCGGGCGTGGGCGTTAGGGCAGCACCTCTGTTGGGTGTTTGAGGATCGTCACGAGGAACCATGATTCGAAGGATTGGCGCGTTGGCGGCCGCGTGCTCGCTTGCGCTTGCGTTCGCGGGTGTAGCGTGGGCCGCCCAGGCCGGCTCGTACACCGGAAGCACAAGTCAGCACATCGGTTCGATCAGCCTCAAGGCCAACGGCGGCAAGTCCCGTCCTTCGCGATCGGCCCGTGCGCCTTGAAGCCGACCGGGAATCGAGGCTGCGCCGCAGCGAACGAGCTACACCCGGACCCCACCCCTCACATCCAAGCCATTCAACTGTTCCTCGGGCAAGGTCAGGTACACCGCCACCCGCGGCAATCAAGGCCAGGAGACGCGCTGACCCGAGGCCGGACGGTTGCGGCACGGTTTCCGCAACCGTCCGGAACGCTTAGAGGGTGCCGGCGGCAGCGCCCGGCCGGGGGCCGCTGTTCTTCAGCGCCTCCGCGGCGCGTCGCAGGTAGCGCGTCGCGCGCCACTTGGCGGCGGGGCCGAGGAACCGTGCCAGCTCCCGCCCGTCGCTCAGCTGGACGGACCAGCCGTAGCGAATTGGTCTCAGCATCATCCGCAGGGCGCTCATCACGAGGTCCCCACGGAGAGAATCGTTTCGGTGTTCATGACTGGTTTCATGTGCTCCGCCTGCTTCGTTGAGTAATCAATGGTACGCCACGCGTGTGGTGGGCCAAAGGGGCGTCGCCGGGACTGCGCCCCGGGGCGGCTTTGGGACGGCCGGCGTGCTCACGTCGGCGAGGTCCATTGGACGTTGACCAGGTCGCGGACGACGTACGCGAGGCGCTCCTGGAGGCGCACGATCAGGCGCTTGCGCTCCGCGATGTCCTCCGGTGAGGCGCCCTGTACCTCCAGGCGCCGCAGCTCCGCAACCTGGCCGCGCAGGTGCGCGATCAGCCGGTCGAGGGTCCGCTGGTCGGTCACGAGCCCGCCTCGAACGCCGGCTCGAGCACCGGCCGCGGCTTCGGGGCCGGTTCGGCCTCGATCGCGACTCTGGGGAGCCGCCGGTCGAGCCACCGCGGCAGCGCCCAGGTGGTCCTGCCGAGGAGCTGGAGGACTGCGGGCACAAGCAGCATCCGGACCACAACCGCGTCCAGCAACACGGCGCTCGCCATCGTCAGCCCGAACATCGCAAGCACACGGTCACCGCTGATCGCAAATGCGCCGAACACGGCGACCATGACCGCGGCCGCGGCGGTGATCACCCGGCCGGTGCGGGCAAGGCCCTCCCTGACGGCCGCGCTCGCGTCACGCCGGGTCTGCCATTCCTCGTGCACGCGCGAGACCAGGAAGACCTCGTAATCCATTGACAGCCCGAACACGATCGCGAACGCGAGCACCGGAATGAACGCGTCGATCGGTCCTACCTGCGCGCCGAACAGGCCGCCGAACCAGCCCCGCTCGAACACCGCCTGGATGATCCCGAGCGAGGCTCCGATCGACAGCAGGTTCATCACCGCGGCCTGCGCGGGGATCACGAGCGACCGGAACACCAGCAGCAGCAGGAGCGCCGCCACCGCGATCACCACCCCGATGAACACGGGCAACTTGCTTGAGAGCACCGCGCGAGAAGTCCACCTGCGCTGCCGTGGCTCCGCCGACATACACACGGGCTCCGGTGCGGCGCTCGATCGGCGGGATCATCCCGTCGCGGAGCCGCGCGACCAGGCTGGACGTCTGGGCGCTCTGTGGCGAGGTGGTCGGATAGGCCACGACCGCAGCCGTCGTCCCGGTTGCGTTGAGGCGCGGCGGCGCCACCGACGCGATCCCGGCGGTGCTGCTCAACGTGTGCGTGAGCTCGGTGAGCGTGGCGGAGTCGTGTGCCCGTGGGAGCGACACCGCCATCTGGAGCGGCCCGTTGAAGCCGGGGCCGAATCCCTCGGCGAGGAGATCGAAGGCCTGGCGGGTCGTCTGGCCGGCCGGGTCATTGCCGGCGTCGCTCGAGGCGAGGCGAAGTCCGAGCGCGGGTGCGGCGAGGGCCAGCATCAGTGCGGTAGCGGCGATCGCGGTCACGGCCGGGCGCCTCTGGACGCGTTGCACCCACCGCAGCCAGAACGTCGGCCTCGTTCCGTCCGTCTCGCGCGCGGCCCGGCGTCGTCCGACCCGGCCGATCCGCGGCCCCATTAGGCTGAGGAACGCGGGCAGCAGGGTGAGCGATGCCGCCATCACCAGTACCACGCCGATCGATGCGGCGACTGCCGCGCCGTTGAGCAGGCTCACACCGAGCGCGAACATCCCGAGCAGGGCGATCACTACGGTGGCGCCGGCAAACAGGACGGCGCGGCCGGACGTGTTGATCGCCGCCTCGACGGCCTGCTCCACGTGGCCGCCGTTCGTCCGGTAGTTCTCGCGGAAGCGCGTCACGATGAACAGCGCGTAGTCGACGCCGACGCCCAACCCGATCATCAGCGCGAGCTCGGTGGCGAAGCTCGGCATGTCGATCACGTGACTGGCGAGGTTGATTACCCCGATCCCGGCCCCGAGGCCGAGCAGCGCGGTCGCGATCGGAAGGCCCATCGCGCTGAAAGATCCAAAGCTGATCAGCAGGATCAAGATCGCGGCGGCTATCCCGACGACCGTCGCGAATCCGAGCGAGGCCTGCTGCGCCTGGTCGATCGCCTGGCCGCCGAGTTGGACATCGAGCGTCGCCGAGCGCGTCGACTCGGCGGTCGTGATCACCTTCTCGACGGCCGCCTTGGGGAGCGCGTCGGCGCGCTCGTCGAAGTTCACCGTGGCGAAGCCGATCGTCCCGTCACGGGACATCGCGTGCTGGCCCGGGGCGTAGGGGACGCGTTCACATCTGTCCGCGACCGGTTCTTCGAGGCGGAATCAGGCGGCGAGCCGGTCAGCCACGAGCAAGGCATGGCGATCCTCGACGAGGTGCTCGAGTTCCTGCGCGGCGGACTCGAGGCGATCCAACACGACCAGTGACCGCCCCGGTCGCCGTAGCTCGCATCGGGGACGCGAAGATGCCTCGCCGATTGACGACACTGTGACCGGCGCCGCCTAGCGTGTTCGCATCGCTGTTCTTGGCATCACATCCGAACTCCGCCGCCTTCGATGTCTGGGCAGTCTTCTATCTCGCGATCCTTGCGGTACTGGCTGCTTGCGATTCGGCGAGAGCAACGCGGGAGCCACCATCCCGCGGCGATCGCCGTCGCCGCCATGTCGACCTCGTGCGGTGAGCGGCTGAGCACTATGTCCGCCTCGTGGCCGAGCAGGTAGCGCTTGCGCTCGAGCCCGCCGGCGTAGCCGGTGAGGCTGCCCCCGGAGCCGATCACACGGTGGCAGGGGACGATGATCGAGATCGGATTGGACCCGTTCGCCATTCCGACCGCGCGCGCGGAGGTCGGCTGGCCGAGCTGCCGGGCGAGCTCGCCGTAGCTGACCGTCGACCCGTACGGGATCTCGAGCAGCGCGCACCACACGCTACGGCGGAACGGGGTCGCGCGGTCCAGGTCGAGCGGAACGTCGAACTCGACGCGCTCACCGGCGAAGTAGGCCTCGAGTTGCTCACGGACGCGAATGAACGCGGCGCCGGCGCGTCGCCGGCCACGGACGAGGTCGGGGTCCTCCGAAGCCGGCGGTGTGTACAGGCCGCTAAGTCGCTGCTCGTCGCCGCACAGCAAGAGCCGGCCGATCGGGCTCGGCACGTAGGTGTAAAGGCCGGGTGGTGTGTGAATCGTGGTTCTCATCGCAGGCGTAGAACGGTGCCCCGTCACGACGTGTGAGATCGCGAGGCGAGTTGGGCCCACAGGTGCTGCGTCGCGTACGCCCGGTACGGACGCCAGCGCCCCGCGATGCGCTCCGCACTCGGCGGTCGGCCGTCACGCCCCAGCCGCTCCAGACCGCGGCGCACGCCGAGGTCGGTGGGCATGAACGCGTCGGGATCACGCAGCGCGCGCATCGCGATGTACGCCACCGTCCACGGCCCGATTCCCGGCAGCGCGAGCAGCTGGCGCTCGATCTCGGCGGCGGGGAGACAGCGAGTGTCAAGGACGATCTCGCCGCCGGCCAGAGCCTCCGCGAGGCCGATCAGCGCCCGCCGGCGCGACCAGGGCATCGCCAGCCCCTCGGGGTCGGCGCCAGCCAGAGAAGCGGCCGACGGGAACACATGCGTCACCGACCGTACGGGCTGCTCGAGCGACTCGCCGTAGGCGTTCACAAGCCGCGCCGCGAGCTTCGCGGCGCCGGCGAGCGAGACCTGCTGCCCGAGCACGGCGCGGATTGCGAGCTCATCGGGGTCGACGGCGCCGGGCACCCGGCGGCCGGAAGCCCCGCGCACGATCTCCCCGATCAGTTCATCGGCGCCCAGCGCGTCGACGATCGGCTGCGGCTCGGTGTCGAGGTCGAGGAGCCGCCGGGACGCTGTCACCGCCGCGTCGAGATCGCCGGGGTCCGTGAGCCAGAACTTCGCCTCTACATGCTCACCCTTGCCGGGTCCGAGCGCGACGACGCCCGGTCCTCCCGGCAGGCGGACGCTGCGGAGATAGATGTCGCGGTCGACCTCCTCGACGCCGGGCACGGCGCGGGCAACAAAGAACTGGATGAGCCCGGCGACGTCGCACGGTGCTCGATACGGCAGCCAAAGCTCGATCGCGTGGGCCACCGGTCAGAGCCGGAAAATCAGGATCAACTCGTCGCGGTCGTCGCCGGAGGCGAGCCTGATCGCGCCGGGGTGACGGCCGACGATGGTGTAGCCGAAGCGCTCGTAGAACGATTCGACGCCTGTGCCGCCGCGCGTGGTCAGCATCAACTGCTCGAGCCTGAGCCCGGCGGCCGTCCGGTGGAGTCCCGTTCGTCGACAGAGCCGTCCACCCGACGCCGGTGTTGTTCACCAGCCCCGTCACCGGCACGGCCGTGAGGGTGAAGGCGCGACAACGCTTCATGGCAGTCCTTTCGGAAACCGCGCGACACCCCCAAGCCGCGCAAGGCGCCTCGTCCCAGTACGAGCTCCTCCCGCGTTGCCGCGCGAACCGGTTTGGCAGGCCTCCCTTTCTCCGGGAGATCCCGGATCGGCACCCTAACGGTTCGCCGCCAGATTGCAAGAAAAGTTGCTAGCGCCGTGCGGGGCGGCACGCGGCCGCGGTCAGCGCCGCGACGATGCAGAGCGCGCCGCAGACGACGGTGGCGGTGTTCCATCCCGACAGCAGACTCGACGCGCCGCCGCTTCCCCTGCCGGTCGCGAGTGCGACCACGAGCGCGATTCCGGCGGAGCCGCCGAGGTAGCGGGCGGTGTTGTTCGCGCCGCTGCCCATCCCCGCCCGCTCACGCGGTACCGACTCCAACGCGAGCCGGCCGAGCGAGGCGTTGACGAGCCCGCTCCCGATCCCGAGGATCACGAGGCCAGGGAGCAACCGGGTCCAAGATGAGCCGACGCCCAGCCCGGCGAGCGCGAATTCCGCGGCGGCCGAGATCGCGAAGCCGAGAACGACCACCGAGGCGGCACTCCGGCGCCCGAGGAGCCGGCGCGTCGCCAGCGCCACCGACATGCTCGTCCCCGACCACGCCGCGAGCACCCCGGCGCTCCCGATCACGCTGACGTGCAGGCCGCGCTGGAGGAGCAGCGGCGCGAAGCTCGTCAGCCCGATCACGGCGAGGCCAGTGAACAGCGCACCGGTCAAAGACGCCAGGAACAGCGGATTCGAGAACCGGCCGAGGTCGAGCATCGGCTCGCGTTTGCGCAGCTCGATCGCCACGAACCCGGCCAGGAAGATCGCGCCGCCGGCGAGCGGCACGATCGCCTGGGCCGAGGACCAACTCTGGCGGCCCTCGATCAGCCCGGCGGTCAGACCCGCCATCGCGAGAGCCAGGGCGGCCGCGCCGGACAGATCCAGCGAGCGCCTGGTCGACGCGCGTGATTCCTCGAGCCCCCCGGCCGCCGCGACAGCAGAGCGGCGGCGATCGCCTCGAGCCAGTAGCTGCTGCGCCACCCGAGCGACGCCGCAAGCGCACCGGCGGCGAGTGGACCAACGGCGATGCCCGCGCCCACCGCCGCTCCCCACACACTCGTCGCGAGCGTCCGCCGGTGCCCCGTTGGAAACGCGTGCCCGATCGCGCCGAGGGCCGCGGCCAGGATGCCTGCGCCGGCGATGCCTTGGAGGATCCGAGCAGCGATCAGGACGGTCATGCTCGGGGCGACCGCGCCCAGCGCACTCGTGAGCGCGAGCAGCGAGCTCGAGAGCACGAGCACACGCCGCCGGCCGAACACGTCGGCGAGGGCGCCGACCGTGAGCAAGGCCACAGCGAGACCGAGGCTCATTCCGCTGAGCGTCCAAGTCTGACTCGAGACGTCGCCGTGGAGAGAGCGAAGACTGTCCCCGACCGTCGTCACGACAGCACTGAACACCGCCAGCACGAACAGAGTCCCCGAGGCGGCCACCGGAAGCGTCCGGTTGCGTTCGGCCAGTCTGGTCCTTGCTTTTACGACGTGGGCGATCGCTGCAGTGCTCATCTAGCCTCCTCAAGAGTTCATTGATTGAACCTGTCTCGTAGAGGCTGGCGAAGTGAGTTCGATCATTGAACCCGTGCGCGCTAGAATGGATTCCGTGCTGGGCAAGGACTACGAGCGACAGGACTGCGCGATCGCCCGCGCGCTCGAGGTGATCGGCGAGCGGTGGACGCTCCTGATCGTGCGCGACGCGCTGTACGGCGTTCGGCGGTTCAGCGACTTCCACGCCCACCTCGACGTTCCGAAGGCGGTGCTGTCGGACCGCCTCAGCGGGTTGGTCGAGCACGGGATCCTCGAGCGACGGCCAGACCCCGACCACGCCGGCCGGTATCTGTACGAGCTGACCGCGACGGGCCGTGAGCTCTGGCTGGTGCTACACGCGCTCGTCGTGTGGGCCGATCGCAACAGCTTCCCGAACAGCCGTCTGTTCAGGCACGCCGCGTGTGGCACGGAGCTCGATGACGCGGCCGATTGTCCGGCCTGCGGGATCACTCCCGCGGTCGACGACATCGTGACCGAGCCGCGCTCGGGACGCGGCCGGCACCGCGAGGATCCGGTCGCGGTCGCGTTGCGCGGCCCTCACCGCCTGCTCGAGCCGCTAGAGGTCGAATAGACGCCGGCCCCGGTCTCGCGCGTCCGGCAATCACGAACGAGCCGTACCGTGGACGGCGCATGTTGACAAACTCCCGCCGCAATGACTGAACCCACCGCAACGCCGGCGGCCCGCCGGCCGACACCGGACATGCTCGTGGACGTCGATCGACTGATCGGCGCCTACTACGACGAGCACCCCGACCCCATCAATCCCGCGCAGGCGGTGTCGTTCGGGACCTCGGGTCACCGCGGCAGCTCGTTCACGGGCACCTTCACCGAGTCGCACATCCTCGCTATCAGCGAGGCGATCGCCCGCTATCGGCACGCCGAGGGGATCGACGGACCCCTGTTCCTGGGTCGCGACACGCACGCGCTCTCGCAGCCGGCGTTCCGCACGGCGGTCGAGGTGCTGGTGGCCCACGGCGTCGAGGTCGCGGTCGATTCTGACGACGGCTACACGCCGACGCCGGCGGTCTCGCATGCGATTCTGACCCACAACGCGCGGGGCGGCTCCCGGGCCGACGGCGTCGTGATCACGCCGTCACACAATCCGCCGGAGGACGGCGGGTTCAAGTACAACCCGCCGCACGGAGGCCCGGCCGACACCGACGTGACTCGGCAGATCCAGCACGCCGCGAACGGGCTGCTGCGCGCCGGGCTGAACGGGGTGCAGCGGCTGCCGTTCGACGAGGCCATCGACCGCGCGCGCCGCCATGACTACCGCTCCGCCTACGTCGGGGAGCTGTCGGCGGTGGTCGACGTGGACGAGATCGCGGGTTCGGGGATCCGGCTCGGCGTCGATCCGCTGGGCGGCGCGAGCGTCGAGTACTGGGAGGCGATCGCCGACCGCCATCGTCTCGACCTCGAGATTGTCAACGACCAGGTCGATCCGACGTTCTCGTTCATGCCGCTCGACCACGACGGGAAGATCCGCATGGACTGCTCCTCGCCGGACGCGATGGCGAATCTGATCGCGATCAAGGATCGGTTCGACGTGGCCTTCGCCAACGACCCGGATGCGGACCGGCACGGCATCGTCACCCACGCGGGCCTGCTGAACCCGAACCAGTACCTCGCGGCGGCGATTGCGTACCTGCTGGGCGGCGTGCGCCTCGACTGGCCCGAGGGCGCCGGCGTCGGCAAGACGATGGTCTCGAGCTCGATCATCGACCTCGTGGTGGGCGGCCTCGGGCGCCGGCTGGAGGAGGTACCGGTGGGATTCAAGTGGTTCGTGAGCGGCCTCGTCGACGGGACGCTGGCCTTCGGCGGTGAGGAGAGTGCCGGTGCGAGCTTCCTGCGCCGCGACGGGCGTGCCTGGAGCACCGACAAGGACGGGTTGATCATGTGCCTGCTGGCGGCGGAGATGACCGCGCGAACGGGCAAGGATCCGGCGCGGTTGTACGCGGAGCTGACCGACCGCTACGGTGCCCCGGCCTACCGGCGCGTCGACGCCCCGGCGACGCCCGAGCAGAAGCGCGTGCTCGGCAGCCTGTCACCGGACAGCCTGACCGCCACCGAGCTCGCAGGCGAGCCGATCAGGCAGGTGCTCACTGCGGCGCCGTCGGGCGCGCCGCTGGGCGGCGTGAAGGTCGTGACCGAGAACGGCTGGTTCGCGGCCCGACCCTCGGGGACCGAGGACGTGTACAAGCTCTACGCCGAGAGCTTCAAGGGTCCCGAGCACCTCGAGCGGATCCTCGAGGAGGCCCAAGCCGTCGTGGACGCGGCGCTCGGGGGTGACTGATGGCGCACGTCTTCGCGATCGTGCTGGCGGGCGGCGAGGGCAAGCGGTTGGCGCCGCTGACCGCCGACCGAGCGAAGCCCGCGGTGCCGTTCGGCGGCGTGTACCGGCTGATCGACTTCGCCCTGTCCAACCTCGTCAATGCGGAGTACCGGCGGATCGTGGTGCTGACCCAGTACAAGAGCCATTCTCTCGACCGCCACATCACGTTGACTTGGCGGCTGTCGCCGCTGCTCGGCAGCTATGTGGCGCCGGTGCCGGCGCAGATGCGACGCGGGCCGCGCTGGTTCGTGGGCTCGGCCGACGCGATCTACCAGAACTTCAATCTGATCCGCGACGAGCGGCCCGATCACATCATCGTGTTCGGCGCCGATCACATCTACCGCATGGACCCGCGGCAGATGGTCGAGGAGCACATCCAGAGTGGGGCCGGCGTCACCGTCGCGGCGATCCGCGCGCCGCTGGCGCAGGCCGATCAGGTCGGCGTGATCGAGATCGCAGCGGACGGTCGCTCGATCGCTGCCTTCCGGGAGAAGCCGACCGATGCGAAACCCCTCCTGGATGCGCCCGACCAGGTGTATGCGTCGATGGGCAACTACGTGTTCAGCACCGAGGCGCTGATTGACGTGGTCACCACCGACGCCGAGGACGAGACGTCCGCGCACGACATCGGCGGCAACCTGATCCCGATGCTGGTGCGGCGCGGCGAGGCGCGGGTGTACGACTTCGCGACCAACGAGGTCCCCGGCGCTACCGGTAGCGACCGCGGCTACTGGCGTGACGTGGGAACGCTCGACGCCTACTACGACGCCCACATGGACCTGGTCTCGGTGTCCCCGACTTTCAACCTCTACAACCACGAGTGGCCGATCTACACGTGGCCCGAGCCGCTACCTCCGGCCAAGTTCGTGTTCGACGAGGACCGTCGTCGCGGGCATGCGCTCGACTCGATGGTGTGCGCCGGCGTCGTGATCTCCGGCGGTGTCGCGCGCCGCTCGGTCCTGTCGCCCGGCGTCCAACTGCATTCGTTCACCGAGGTCGAGGATGCGGTCCTGATGCACGGCGTCGAGGTCGGCCGGCGCGCGGTGGTGCGGCGGGCGATCGTCGACAAAGACGTCCGGATCGCGCCGGGTGCCACGATCGGGGTCGACCCAGCCGCCGATGCCGAGCGCTTCAACGTGTCGGCGGGCGGCGTGGTCGTGATTCCCAAGGGCGAGGTCGTCGATTGAGGGTGGCGCTCCTCACCCGCGAGTATCCGCCCGCCGTGTACGGCGGTGCGGGCGTGCACGTCGAATACCTCGCGCGCGAGCTTTCCGGGCTCGAGGAGGTGACAGTGCACGCCTGGGACGCCGGCGATGTGCGTCACCACTCCTGGCATGAGCTCGCCGGCGAGGAGCCTTCGCTGGCGGCGCTCCGGGCGCTGTCGATCGACCTGACGATGGCCGCGCGTACCGCGGACGCCGATCTGGTCCACAGCCACACCTGGTACGCCAACATGGGCGGCCATCTGTCCAAGCTCATCCACCGGATCCCGCACGTCGCCACGGTCCATAGCCTCGAGCCGCTCCGTCCCTGGAAGGCGGAGCAGCTCTCCGGCGGCTACGCGATCTCGAGCTGGGCCGAGAAGACCGCGCTCGAGGCGGCCGACGCCGTGATCGCGGTATCGCGGGGCACACGCGACGACATCCTGAACGTATATCCGGCGATCGACCCCGAGCGCGTGCAGGTCATCTTCAACGGCATCGACACCGAGCAATACAGGCCGGACGCGCACACCGACGTGCTTCACCGCTTCGGGGTGGAAACGGAGCGGCCGTCGGTGGTGTTCGTCGGCCGGATCACGCGTCAGAAGGGAGTCGAGTATCTGCTGCGCGCCGCCCGCGCGTTCGATCCCGCCGCCCAGCTCGTCCTGTGCGCCGGTTCGGCGGATACGCCGGAGCTCCATGCGGACGTGGAGCGGCGCGTCGGCGAGCTGCGAGCCGACCGCGACGGGGTCGTGTGGCTCGAGCAGATGCTCCCCAAGACGGACGTGATCCAGCTGCTCAGCCACGCCACCGTGTTCGCCTGCCCGTCGATCTACGAGCCGCTGGGGATCGTCAACCTCGAGGCGATGGCCTGCGAGGCGGCGGTCGTCGCGACCGCCACGGGTGGGATCGTCGAGGTGGTCGAGGACGGCGACACGGGCCTGCTCGTGCCGATCGAGCCGGGAGACGACGGCACCGGTGCCCCGCGCGATCCCGATCGCTTCGCCGCCGACTTCGCCGAGCGCGTTAACGCGCTGATCGGCGACCCCGACCGGGCGGCCGCGATGGGCCGCGCCGGCCGCCGCCGCGCGATCGAGCAGTTCTCCTGGTCGATGATCGCCGAGCAGACATCCGCCCTCTATCGCAGCCTGGTCTCACCCGGGCTGGCGTCTACAGCTCGCGCTTGAGCTTCCGCCAGCCGCCGGCGCGGTTGTTGGCGATGATCGCCTCGAACATGTTCGTGAGCGCGCGGGCGTTGATCGCCTCGCCCTGACGGATCGCGACCGTCCGAGCGGTCTTGTTGTCGTGCCCGGAGGTGATGATGCGCTCGGGGTCGGGAACGATCGCCCCGTCGTACAGAAACAGGTTGACGTGGTCCTTTGCGGCGAGCAGGGCGCAGACGTTGCCCTGGAGGATGAAGTAGGGCTGGCGGGTGCGCTTGATCGTCTCGGCCACCTCCGGGTCGGCGGCATGCACGAGGGCGCGGACCTCGCGACAGATGTCCTGCTGCCAGGACGGCAGGGCTTCGATGTAGGCGTCGACGCGAGGGTCGGCGGTGAACGTCATCGGGTCGAACCATAGTGGTCGACAGTACGGCCGGTGATGTCGTCGGTGACCTTGTCAACCGACGTTCAACAAAGAGATCGCCGAGGCGTTTGGGGCGGTGCGGGGCGTTGTGGCGCGGGGCCTGGGTGGCTCAGCCCGCTGCGGAGAGTCTGGCCTCGTCGATCGTCGGCTCGAACAGCTCGACCGGGTTGCCGCTCGGGTCCTCGACCAGGATCTGCTTGCCGCCGACGCCGGCGACGATGTCGTTGCGGAACCGGGCGCCGTGCTCGCGCAGGTCGGCGACGGTCGACTCGATGTCGGCGACCTCGAGCTGAAAGCGATTCCATCCGCCCGGGGTGGGCAGCGTCCCGTCAGGCATCGCCTGACCGCCACCGGGCCCCCCGCCCGGGGCGGTGAGAACGAGCCGAAGGTCTCCGTGCGAGAGCATCGCGAACGTCGGGGCGGGATGCATGACCTCGTCAAACCCGAGCCGGCTGCAGTAGAAGTCGATCGCTGCGTCGACGTCGTCGACGATGTAGCGGACGCTGACTCTCGGCATGTCGGTGCTCCTCCGTCCTCGCTGATGCGTGAATATGAAACGTACGCGTTTCGCAGCGATACGTCAACGTTCTATTACGCTTCTAATCGATGAGCGCGCGGAGGGATGACAGGATCGATCCGCGGGTGGAGCGATCGCGCATGGTGATCCTCGAGGCCGCGGTGGGCGAGCTCGCATCGGTGGGCTACGGCGGCGTGACGATCGAGTCGGTCGCGGCGCGGGCCGGTGTGGGCAAGTCGACGATCTACCGGCACTGGCCCGACAAACTGGCGCTGATCGCCGACGCGTTCGAGACGTTCCACGTGCAGATGGTTCCGGACCTTGCGGACCGCTCGGCCCGCGAGTCGGTCGAGCTCCTCTTGCGCCATGTCGCCGAGGTCGTCGTGGACTCGACGTTCTCGCGCTGCATCCCGGCGCTGATCGAAGGAGCCGAGCGTGACCCGCGCGTGCGCGAGTTCCACCACAGCTACTCCGCCGAGCGGCGGCAGGCGCTGATCGACCTCATTGCGCGGGGGATCGAGCAAGGCGAATTCCGCGACGGGCTCGATCCCGAGCTCGCGACCACGGCGCTGCTCGGGGTGCTCTTCTACCGGCGGCTGATGACCGCGGATCCGCTGGATCCGGATGGCGCCGGCGACGTGGTCGAGCTGGTCCTCGGGCGGCGAGCGTGAACCGTTACCGAGACCGCCGGCGGTAGCGGTCGCGCCACTGCTCGGCCCGGATCGCCGATCTCGCCTGATGCGACCTGAGCTCAACCCGAGCGCGCCGGGGCATCATCCGTGCGGCCTCGGTACTCCCACAGCGAGCGAGTCTCCTCGAGGGTCAGCATCCGCCAGCGCTCGGCGTCCGGTTGCCAGACCCAGATCGTCACGTCGACGATGCTGCGGACATCTTCGAGCAGCCTGACCGTCGCCCGGGTGTCCGCGCTGTCGGCTAGGACCTCGCGGGTCATCACATCGACGACCTTGAATTTTCTCGGGGTCCTCGGCTCGGGCGGTTTCGGGACCGGTGACTGGGGCTGACGGAGAACGCGCACCGCGTCCGCCTCAGACCCCGGCTTTCTGAGCACTCGCTCGAGCGGCACCATGTTCGCGCCGGTGCCTTTGGTTTCGGTGTCGAGAACCCAGACTGTGCCCAATTCCAACCTTTCTGAAGAGTCCACGGACGGAGAACCGCCGCTAACTAAAGGTTAGCTGGCGCCGATCCGCGACGGGTCGATCCTGGTGGGGCGGTTCAGCTCCACCGTGCGGTAGCGATCGCCCTCAGCCGCGCGCCGGCAACTTGACGACGTCGGCCCCGAGCGGTGCACACACCGCGGCGGGCTTGTCCTCGCGCATCAGCCGGCGTCGGAGCATCACGAACGCCGGCGCTCCCAGCAGCGCCGGGATCGCCAGCTGGAACAGCCGGTAGATCAGCACGGCAGCGGCGGCATCGGAGACGTTCACTCCATACAGCGCGAACGCGCCGACGAGCGCGCCCTCGGTGCCGCCGATGCCGCCCGGGAGCGGCACGAGGTTGCCGAGCTGGCCGATCAGGTACCCGAGCACGAGCACGCCGAACGACGGGACGTGGCCGACCGCGGCGAATCCGAACCCGAGCGCCGCGATGTCCAACGCCATGTAGGAGAACGAGCCGACGAGCGCGCCGATGCTGTGGGAGCGGAGCAGTGCGATCGCCGTGTCCACGCCGTCGGCGGCGGCCACGAGCCACGCCCGGAGCGTCGCGCGCACGCGCCCGCCGATCTCTCGGCGGGCGTCCGCGCCGCGCTGGCC
The DNA here is from genome assembly GCA_963836715.1 of uncultured Solirubrobacterales bacterium. GTDB lineage: Bacteria > Actinomycetota > Thermoleophilia > Solirubrobacterales > Solirubrobacteraceae > Palsa-465. Next base: position 50,575 of record CAWIKH010000006.1, on the reverse strand, counting down.
GAGCGCACGCAGGAGCCGTGGGCTGAGCCCGGCGAGGAGAGCCCCGAAGGCCGTGATCAGCGCCGGCACGAGCGTGAGAACGAAACCTCCCTTACCGGCGATGATGCCGAGGAACACTCCTATCCCGACCAAGATCAGCGCGAAGAAGTTGGCGGCGCTGGTGATCACGAAGAACGCAACCGTGCGTCGCGCGATGTGAGCCGTCGGCATTCCCGCCTGGCGGAGCGCCCACACGCCGAGCGCCAGGCCGCCCGCGCCGCCAGTTGGCAGCAGCGAGTTCGCGGCCTGCTCGGACATCGCGATGTCGTAGCTCAGCCCCCAGGACATCTGCGAGCAGAACGTCGCGCGGAACACCAGGAGGTAGCCGAAGCACGAGCCGACCTCGGCCAGCGCCACGGCGACGATCCAGACCGGGTCGGCGTCCTCGAGTCGCGCCTTGAGCTCCCCGAGCCCCGGCAGCGCGGTGATCGCGATCCCGCCGATCGCGATGATCGCCGCGACCTCGAGGACCCGGACCGCGAGATGCCGGGGGTGCAGCTCATCCGGCATCTCGGCCTGCGCAGCCGGGGTGCTCGGAGCGCCAGCGGGGTTCGAGTGTGTCGCCACTTCAGGTTCAGCTTACGCAGGTCACGACCGGCCACTGGCTACCTGCGAGGTAATCGACAGTCGCACCAGCGCGTGGGAGGCTGGCGGCGTTGGCAACCACGAAAGGAGACACACATGGCCGGCGTCATAGCGGCGGTGAAGGACCGGCGATTCCCTGCAGGAGATGGGCCGCGGTGGCGGCGTTCGCCGGGTAGAAGGCCTCGATCGTCAGCTCGGCGAGCGTGATCTCGACGGCGGTCCCGAAGGTCGAGACCGTGCTGAAGAAAGCGAGCTCAAGCTCGCCCGCGCTGACGCGCAGCGGGAGCACAATCTCGTTGCCGGCACGCCCGTCGTTCGGCGGCTCGAGCGCGACGCCGGGGTAGGTCGAGAGCTCCGCGTACAGCCGCTCGAGCTCGGGGTCGGCGGTGAGCGCTGCCTGCCGCCGCAGGCGGTGGAGGAGGTGCGCGCTCCACTCGGGCAGGTTGAGTATCCGCGGAGCCATCCTGTCCGGGTGGAGGGTCGTCCGGAGCGCGTTGGCCGGCGGGGCGACGAGCTCCGGCGCGATCCCCTCGGTCAGGACCGAGGTGGCGTCGTTCGCCGAAACGATGTTGTAGTGGCAGTCGAGGATGACCGCCGGATATGGCTCGTGGGCGCGCAGGAACCGATCCAGCGCCTGATGGATCGGGGCCATCTCGGGCTGGTCAAGCGATCGTTCGACGTAATGGGGCGCGTAGCCGGCGGCGAGCAGCAGTCCGTTGCGCTCGCGGAGGGGGATGTCGAGCTGCGCCGCCGTCGCCAGGCGCGGAGCAGCTCGCCGATCGGGGCGCGCGCGGCAGCGGGCAGGGTGGCGGTGGTGTCGACGGCCACGCGCCGAACGTAGCGCGGGGGGCGTGGGTGCGCAATTACCTCCCAGGTAGGACTCGCGCATAGGCAGAACAGCTCGCCAGGCGAGCCAGGGGCTTGGTCGAGTGACGAGTTTCTCGGGGCGGGCTTCCGGGGGTGGGCGCACGCGACATGCGCCCCGCCATGCGATCACTCGCGGCGACGCCACCGGATTTGTGAGACTGGGCGGTGCCGTGGAGGGTGGTACCCGCCAACTCGACCCCGAATCGCTCGGTGCGCACATCGCGCGCCTGTATCGCGCGGCGTACGGGCTGTGCGGATCGCGACAGGATGCCGAGGATCTCGTGCAGGACACGTTCGAGCGCGTGCTCCGCCGCCCCCGCTTCCTGCGCCGGGATCAGGACGTCGTCTACCTGCTCCGAGTGCTCCGCAATACGTGGATCAGCTCGGGACGGGCCAAGCGGCAAGTCGCGAGCGCGCCGGCCGGCGAGGAGATCGAGGACGTCGAGGCCCCCAATGATCCGATCGCGCAGTCGATCGAGGGCGCCGCCGTGTACGAAGCGCTGCAGGAGCTGACCCAGCCGCTGCGCGAGGCGCTAGTGGCGGTGGACGTGCTCGGCCTCTCCTACCGCGAAGCGGCGCGCGCGCTGGGCACCAAGGAGGGGACGATCATGAGCCGCCTCAACCGGGGTCGCGGACAGATCGCCGCTCGCCTCGAATCGGCCGGCTGACCCCTGCTACGCGTGCGCCTGCTCGAGCACCGGGGCTGCCGCGAGCCCGAGCACGACGTCCGGCTTGACTCGCGCCGCGAGCACGCACGTGCGGCCGTACCGAACGAGCGTGACCACCGAGAGTCCGGATGACGTCGAGAACTCGCGCAGCGGAACTCCCTGGAACGTCACCGTACGCGCGTCGTGCGGCAGCGGGACGGCGGTGCCGGAGAACACGGTATAGCTGAGCGGCGTGCCGTTGGGCAGGCGGTAGAACACGGTCAGTGCCGGGCGGCCGCCGATCCGGTCGGTCCGCGTGCCGGTGGGCGGGACGGAGAACGTCGCGTAGTTCGGGTACGTCACGCCCCCGTAGGAGACGTCGAGTAGCTTCGCGTTCCGGGCGGCGGGCGCAGGTCCGGTCGAGGGGGCGAACGCGAGCCCCGCGGCCGCCGGAATGCTCGGACCGCTGCCGCCCCCGCCGATCCCGACGATCCCGATGACCGCCGCGGCGCACAGCGCCGCGACCGCGGTGACCGCGACCGCCGGCCGCCACGACAGCCGGGACGCAAACCCGCGGCGCCGGGGGGCTTCCGCGTCCGCGCCATACCTCTCGCGGACTTTGTCCTGCACCGTCCGGACGAGGCGATCGGGGGCCGCCGGGCCGCCGGCGCGGAGCTCGCGCGAGACGCGCCGCTGCGACTCGACTTGGCGGCGGATGTCCGGCCGGTCGCCCCAGGCGGCGGCGTCCGAGGTCTCGGCGCCGGCCGACGGATCGTCGACGAGCGTTGTGATCGCGATGGCTTCGTGCTCGTCGGGTGTGGGCTTGGGTGGCATGTCGGTGTTCTGATCATAGGGCGCGATCTGCGCCCTGACGCGGTGGTGTTGGGGACGCACCCCACGCTAGGAAAGACGCATCCGGCCGGGTCCTTATTCCATCCGGATCGGGCGAGAACCACGTAAGAGATTTTTCAGATAGGCGGATGGAATGCGCCCGAAGCGACCTGCGTCTTATCGAGATGTCGGCACCACGTGGGGGCCGGGAGAAGAACGTTGGTGAATTCTTCCGCCGCCTGGTGTGACCTCTGTCACGTCTCATATAAGGAGCATTCATGCAACCGCATGCGAACAAGCACGCGCGCCCGTCGACGGGCGCGTCGAAGGCGGGCCGCCGGCAGCGCGCGGCGAAGTGGGCCCGCGTGGCCCTCGTAGCCGCCGCCCCGGTGATCGGCGCCGGTGCGACCGCGGCTCCGGCCCTCGCGGCCAATCAGGGCGGTGCGTCCAACTACCACTTCCGTACGATCGACAACCAGAAGGATACGACGTTCAACCAGCTGCTCGGCATCAATGAGAACGGACTGATCGCCGGCTACTTCGGGTCGGGTCTGCCGATGCATCCCAACCAGGGCTACGTGCTGAACGCCCGTCACGGCCAAGCGCACTATCGGAACGAGAATTGGCCCGAGTCCGTCCAGACCCAGGTCACTGGCCTGAACAATAACGGGGTCACCGTCGGTTTCTGGTCGACGATGAACAACGCCGGTGTCAACGGGGCGGCTCCTGCGAACGACAACCGAGGGTTCGTCAACCTCCGCGGACTCTTCATCGATGGCGACTATCCCACCGATAACCCTGCGTCTCCGCCGGTTGACCAGCTGCTCGGCGTCAACGACCACGACATCGCGGTCGGCTTCTACACCGACGGCAACGGCAACAACCACGCCTACACGTTCAACATCCTTCGGGACGAGTTCAGCGAGGTGACGCCGAACGGAATCACCAACCCGCAGGGCACCGCGATCAACAACCATGGCGACATCGCCGGTATCGGGACCGACAACACCGGCGACTCGTCGAACGGGCAGATGGTTGGCTTCCTGCTCCGGCGTGACGGCCGTGTGACGGTCCTGAGCGTGCCGGGCTCGACCATGACTCAGGCGCTCGGCATCAACGACAACGACGAGATCGTCGGCGTCTACGGGACGGGCAGCGGCACTGGTGCGATGACGCATGGCTTCACCTGGACTCCCGACCGCGGGTACCGGACCGTCGATGATCCGAACGGCGTCGGCGCCACCACGATCAACGGCGTCAACGACCGGGGCCAGCTCGTCGGCTTCTACACCGACAGCAACAACAACACCGACGGCTTCCTCGCGAACCCGCGCTGAACCAGCACCGCGACTGGTTAGCCCCAGCCCCCAGAGAGACCGGGCCGCCGCAGCGCGGCCCGGTCTCGCGCTGCCGGGCACCGGGCCGGTGTCGCGCGGCGATGATGCCGGTAGTAGCTTGCGGGCCTCGCTCGAGCCGATCGGCCGGATCGCGGATCCCGTGCCGGGGAAGCCTCGGGCGAGCTGAGACGCCCGGACAGACACCTGGGGGGTTGGCAGCGGGTGCTCATGCCCGGCATCGATGCGGTTCCTCTAGCGTCGTGAACCGAATCGGAATCTACCTGCGAGGTCATGCACCATGGGTGAGATCGTGAAATTGATGCCGCGCCGCAAGCGCATCGCGTTGATCGCGCACGACAACTGCAAAACGGAAATGCTGGAATGGGCCAGGTTCAATCGCGACACGCTGTCCACCCACGAGCTGCACGCGACCGGCACGACCGGCGCCCTTCTGGCGAGCGAGCTCGGCCTCGAAGTCAACCGGTTTCTCAGCGGCCCGCGCGGAGGCGATCAGCAGGTCGGCGCCGCGATCGCCGAAGGGAGGATCGACTTCCTGATCTTCTTCTGGGATCCACTGGAGCCCCAGCCGCACGACGTCGACGTGAAGGCCCTGCTCAGGATCGCAGTGGTCTGCAACGTTCCGACCGCGTGCAACCGCGCGACCGCGGACTTCCTCCTGTCGAGCCCGCTCACGGGCGAGGAGTACCGGCGACCCGAGCCGGTCTACCCAGAGGTTGACGCTTCGGATCGCCTCGTGACGCTGAGACGCGACAACGCCGCGGTTTAGGGCGGCCCTTAGCCGTACCACCCGCCGGCGCGTCGGTCCCACTCGCCCCAGACGACCTTGGAGGCCCTGGCGCTGTTTGGGGAGCTATTTGACGGCCGCCCGGCGACTGCCCGTGCGGGCGAGTGCGACGCCGGCGAGGCACATCGCGCCGCCGGGGAGCACGAGCGCAGGGGGGACCTCGCCGAGGAACGCCCACCCGAGCAGCAGCGCCAGCGGCGGCACGAGATACGTGGTCGATCCCATTCGTCCCGCCGTCGTGCGGGCGAGCGCGTAGGCCCAGAGGACAAATCCGGCGGCGGTCGGGGCCACGCCGAGGTAGATCATCCAGGCGATGGTCGAGCCGCCGGCGTGGCCGATCCCGTGCACGAGCGAGCCTGCGTAGGGGAGGCAGCTGATCGCCCCGATCGTGCACGCGAGCCACGTGACCGACAGCGGCGAGGCCTCGCGCAGCACGGGCTTCTGGGCGACGACGCCGCCGGCGTAGGCGGCCGCGGCGACCACGCACAGCACCGCGCCGAGGCTCTCGTGCAGACCATGGCGCGAGGTCGCCACGCCGATCACGACGGCGCCGGCAAACGAGACGAGGCAGCCCGCGAGCAACCGGGGCGGGAACCCCTCGTGGAGGATCAGGCCGGCGAGGATCGCGATCAGGATCGGCCCGACGTTGACCAGCATCGCCGCGGTCCCGGCGTCGACGCGGCGTTCGGCGGCGTTGAGCGCGACGTTGTACACCCCGAACCACAGGACGCCGCAGACCACGATGCCCGCCAGCTCGCGCCGGCCCGGGAGGGGCGCCCGGCGCGCGAGCACGAGGATCCCGAGGGCTGCGCTCCCCACCAGCAGCCGCCCGAGCGCGAGCCCGCCCGGCGAGAGCTCGCGGTCGGCGAACCGGATCGCCACGAACGCCGACGCCCACAGGCACACCATCACGGCGACCGCGCCGATCACGATCACGCGCTCGCGAGGGGCGCGCGGGACGGCAGGGGCGACGGCGGTCATGAGACGTACAACGTTACGGGGCGGAAACTGTGATACCGATCGAAATGTCTCGGACCCGGAGCCCGCCCGCCCTGCCCGCCCTGCCCGCCCTGCCCGCCCTGCCCGCCCTGCCCGCCCTGCCCGCCCTGCCCGCCCTGCCCGCCCACCGTGGCGGCATACTGAGCCGCGTGGCGCTTCATTCCAGCCCCGAGACGATCCGCACGGTGCTGACCGATACGCGCACGTGGGCGGTGGTCGGCTGCTCTCCCGATCCGCGGCGAGACTCGCATCGCATCGCCCGGCTGCTCCAGAGCCGCGGGTTCCGGGTCATCCCGGTGAATCCGAACGCGGACGAGGTGGTCGGGGAGCGTTGCTATGCGAGCGTCACCGAGATCCCGGCGGGCGAGGGCGTCGAGGTCGTCGACATCTTCCGCCGTGCCGACCGCGCCGGCAGCCATGTGGACGAGGCGATCGCCATCGGTGCCCGCGCGGTATGGATGCAGCTCGGAGTGATCGACGATGCGGCCGCGGAGCGTGCGCTCGACTCCGGCCTGCTCGTCGTGATGAACCGCTGTCCGGCGATCGAGCTTCCGAGACTCGCCGCGTGACCCGGGAGACCGAGCTCGCGCGCGGCGTCCTTCCGGCGCTCGATCGCGCGACGATCCACCCGTTCATCGACGCCACGCCGGGCCCGTTCTTCTACCAGCGAATGGCCCACCCGGTGGCAGCGGAGGCCGAGCGGCTCGTGGGCGAGCTCGAGGGTGGCCACGCGCTCCTGTTCTCGTCGGGAGCCGGCGCTACGACCGCGCTTCTGCTGGCGATGCTCACACCCGGAGCGACGGTCGCGGTCGCCGGAGGCGGCTACTACGGCACCGTGGGCCTGATGCGAGAGCTGAGCCGTTGGGGGCTCGTGGTGGAGGAGTTCGACCAGACGGGCGAGCCGCCCGTCGCCGACCTGGTGTGGCTCGAGCCGTGCTCGAACCCGATGATGACGTTTCCCGATCTCGATGGGGCGGTCGGCCAGGCGCACGCAGCCGGGGCCGTGGTGGTCGTCGACAACACGGTGCTCAGCCCCGTCTTGCTGCGGCCGCTCGAGCACGGTGCGGATTTCGTGCTGCACAGCGGGACGAAGATCCTGGCCGGGCATCACGACGCCCTGCTCGGCGTCGTGACGTGCGCGCGCGCCGAGGATCACGCGCGCCTGCTGGCGTTCCGTTCGACGTCCGGGATCGTCGCCGCGCCCGACCCGGCGTGGCTGATGCTGCGCGGAATGAAGACGCTCGCGCTCCGGGTGGCGCGCCAGTCGGCCACCGCGCTCGAACTGGCGCGCCGGCTCGCCGGTCACCCGGGCGTCGAGCGGGTGCGCTACCCCGGGCTCGGGGATCCGATCGCGCCGCGGTACGTCGATGCGTTCGGGCCACTGCTGTCGTTCGACGTCGCCGATGCGGACGCGGCAGAACACCTCGAGCGGGCCCTCGAGCTGATCGAGAACGCGACCAGCCTCGGAGGCGTCGCCTCGACGCTCGAGGCCCGCGCCCGACACGAAGGCGTGCGCGTCCCGCCCGGCCTGCTCCGCCTGAGCGTCGGCCTCGAGGACGTCGAGGACCTGTGGGCCGATCTGGCGCGGGCGCTCGACGGCTAGCTTGGCAGCACCGGTAGCCTGCCGGACTCGTGAGAATCATCTACACGCTCACCGACGAGGCGCCGGCGCTGGCCACGGTGTCGCTGCTGCCGATCGTGCGCGCGTTCGCCGCCGCGGCCGACGTCGAGGTCGAGGTCCGCGACATCTCGCTCGCGGGCCGGATCCTGGCGCAGTTTCCGGACGATCTCGGCGAGGACCAGCGCGTCGCGGACGCGCTGACCGAGCTCGGCGAGCTGGCGCAGAAACCCGAGGCCAACATCATCAAGCTGCCCAACATCAGCGCGTCGGTGCCCCAGCTCAAGGCGGCGATCGAGGAGCTCCAGGGCAAGGGGTACCCGATCCCCGATTACCCCGAGGAGCCGGCCGATGAGGACCAGCGCGATGTGCGCAGCCGCTACGACAAGGTGAAGGGGAGCGCGGTGAACCCCGTTCTCCGGCAGGGCAACTCCGACCGCAGGGCCCCCGCCTCGGTAAAGGAGCACGCCCGCCAGCACCCCCACTCGATGGGCAAGTGGTCGCCGGACTCCCGCTCGCACGTCTCGACGATGAGCGACGACGACTTCCGCTCGACCGAGCGATCCGTCACCGCTGCGCAAGCCGGCACCGTCCGGATCGAGCACGTCGATCCTGACGGCAACGTGACCGTGCTCAAGGAAGAGATACGGGTGAAGGCAGGCGAGGTGCTCGATGCCGCCTTGATGCGTCGCGCCGCCCTCCAGGCCTTCCTGGCCGAGCAGCTCGCCGACGCCAAGGAGCGAGGCGTCCTGTTCTCCGTGCAACTGAAGACGACGATGATGCGGGTGTCGGACCCGATCGTCTTCGGGCACGCGGTCCGGGTGTACTTCGCCGACCTGTTCGACGAGCACCGCGACGCGCTCAAATCCGCCGGCGTCAACCCCAACGACGGAGTGGGAGCGATGCTCAGGGCGATCGAGGCGCTGCCCGACGAGCAGCGTACGGCGATCGAGCGGGCGATCGATGCCGCGTACGAGAACGGCCCGCCGCTCGCGATGGTCGATTCCGGCCGCGGCATCACCAACCTTCACGTCCCCAGCGACGTGATCATCGACGCCTCGATGCCGGCCGCGATCCGCTCCTCGGGGCGGATGTGGAATCCGCAGGGGGAGCTGCAGGACACGAAGTTCGTGATTCCCGATCACTCGTACGCCGAGCTATACGCCGAGACGGTCGAGGACTGTCGCCGCCACGGCGCATTCGACCCGGCGCACATGGGCAGCACGCCCAATATAGGGCTGATGGCCCAGGCGGCCGAGGAGTACGGCTCGCACGACAAGACGTTCGAGATGACCGGGCCGGGCACCGTGCGAGTGGTCGACGACGGCGGGGGGGCGGGCGGGGTCCTAATCGAGCACGAGGTCGACACCGGGGACATCTGGCGTATGTGCCAGACGAAGGACGCCCCGATCCAGGACTGGGTTCGGCTGGCCGTCGCGCGGGCGCGAGAAACCGGAACCCCCGCCGTGTTCTGGCTCGACGAGACACGCGCCCACGATGCCCAGGTCCTGCGCAAGGTCCGGCTGGCGCTCGAGCAGCTCGACACCGACGGTGTGCAGATCGAGATCCTCGACGTTGCCGGGGCGACGAGGTTCACGCTCGAGCGCGCCCGCGGCGGCAAGGACACGATCTCGGTCACCGGCAACGTGCTCCGCGACTATCTCACGGACCTGTTCCCGATCCTCGAGCTCGGTACGAGCGCCAAGATGCTGTCGGTGGTACCGCTGATGAAGGGTGGCGGCCTGTTCGAGACGGGCGCCGGCGGATCGGCGCCCAAGCACGTCCAGCAGTTCCTCGCCGAGAACCATCTGCGCTGGGACTCGCTCGGCGAGTTTCTCGCGCTCGGCCCCGCGCTCGAGCTGCTCGCCGAGCACGACCACAACCGGCGCGCGAAGCTGCTGGCCGACACGCTCGATCGGGCAATAGGCCGCCTGCTCGAGGAGGATCGGTCGCCGTCGCGCGAGGTCGGCGAGCTCGACAACCGCGGCACCCACTTCTACCTGGCCCTGTATTGGGCGACCGAGCTGGCGGAGCAGAGCAGCGACTCCGATCTCGCGGCAAGGTTCCGGCCGCTGGCCGACCAGCTCGCTGCGAACGAGAACAGGATCGTCGAGGAGCTCGATGCGGTTCAGGGCCCCCCGGTCGACATCGACGGCTACTACCGCCCCGACGTCCAGAAGGTGGCGGCGGCGATGCGCCCGAGCGCGACCATGAACAACGCGCTCGGCGAGCTGTGAAGGTCCTTACGGTCCGGCCCTCTGGAACCATCGAATCAACCACACGCTCGGGTTATCGGGGCGACCTATGGGACCGGTTCAGAGTCGCGAGCCGGCCGCGTAAGCACTTGGGGCCGGCGCGAATTCGGCCGGCTCGCGTTCGTCCAGCAGAGCGCGTCCGAGCGGACCGCCCTGCATCCGGGGTCGGGCATCCGGGGTCGGATCACCCGCGCGCGCCAACGCGCGCGCGGGCGGTGCTACGGCCGGCGTACGCCTACCAGGCCTGAGTACGGGTGCAGTGGGGGCAGCCGACCGAGGTCGTGACCAGCGCTTCGAATGCGTAGCCGCATTCGCACGTGTAAAGCGCACGGTCCTCGGAAGGGCCGCCGTGGCGTCGTTCGCGAGACGCGGCGTCGTTCTGGGGCGACGCGATCAGACGAGCCGTCGGCTTGTGGCCCACGCGCCCGCGCCGGCGCCGGCGGGTGCTACTGATTTCGCTTGTTGTGGATCGGACAACCATCTCAAGGTACTAACGCTTGTGGACGCGATTCGTTTCTTCGCTAACCGCGGAGCGTTGCCCTCTAATACGACGTTAATCGGCAGGCACCCACGAGCCGTGAACGGCGAGGGGATCGACCGGCGGGGTATGGGAGAATCCCGCCAGGAATGGATCCCAGCCGCAAGCGTGCCATCCGCCTAACCGTTGCCCTGACCGCCGCCGTGCTGCTTGCGTCGGCGCTCGTCTACGTGAGCTTCACCGCCGGGAACAAGGAGTTCACGGCGTCTCAGCTGCTCGCCAGGGGGAAGCTCGGCCAGACCTACGAGCTCGCCGGCACTGTCCTGAACGGCTCGGTGCAGCGCGATGGGACGGCGCTGCTGTTCAGGATCCGTGACCCCAAGCTGCCGGTCTCGGTTCCCGTCCGCTACGACGGGATCGTCCCCGATCCGTTCGCGTCCGGCCGGGCCGTGATGGTCGCGGTGGAGAAGGGAGGGTCGGGCACGATCTACATCGGCCAAGGGAACTCGCTCACGACCAAGTGCCCGTCGAAGTACCAGGCGGCGGCAGCGTCGTAACGATGCTTCCGCCTGGAGTGAGGCTCTGAGATGGCGCTGATCGGTCGCGCGCTCTTGCTCATGGCGCTCGGGACGGCCGGGTTCGGCATCGGCGCCTCGATCTACGGCGCCCGCAACGGCCGCAGTGAGTGGGTGGACGCCGGGCGTCGGTCGGTATACGCGCTGGCGGCGTTGGCGACGATCGCGTTCGTGATCCTCGAGGACGCCTTCTGGCGCAACGACTTCTCGTTCAACGTCGTCGCGAACCACTCCTCGACGACGACTCCGGCGTTCTACAAGCTCGCGGCGGCGTGGTCCTCGCAGGAGGGCTCGCTGCTGCTGTGGGTGTTCCTGCTGTCGCTGTGGTCGAGCCTGATCCTGTTCCTGGTCCGCAAGCGGGCGCGGGAGATCACGCCGTACGCGACCGCGGTGCTGCTCGGCTTCGCCGCGTTCTTCACCTCGCTGGCGGCGTTCTGGGCCAACCCGTTCACGACCAGCGCGAACCCGCCCGCCGAGGGCGCCGGGCTCGACCCCCTGCTGCTCCACCCGACGATGATGATCCACCCGCCGATGCTGTACTCGGGGTACACGCTGCTGACGATCCCGTTCGCGTTCGCGATCGGCGCGCTGGTCACCGGGAGGCTCGGCGCGGAATGGATCTCGCTCACCCGCCGGTTCGCGCTGGCGGCCTGGCTGTTCCTGGGCATCGGGATCCTGCTCGGGGCGCTGTGGTCCTACACCGAGCTCGGCTGGGGCGGCTACTGGGCCTGGGATCCGGTCGAGAACGCCGCGTTGATGCCTTGGCTGTGCATCACCGCGTTCATCCACTCGATCATGATCCAGGAGAAGCGGGGGATGCTGAAGGTCTGGAACGTCTCGCTGGTCCTGGGTGCGGGCACGCTGTCGGTCCTCGGGACGTTCCTGGTGCGCTCGGGGATTCTCGACTCGATCCACGCGTTCGGCGCCTCGACGCTCGGGGTCCCGTTCGTGCTGCTGCTCGCCGTGATGGTGTTGGGCTCGATCGGGCTGATCATGTGGCGGCGCGAGCAGCTGCGCTCCGACGCCCGGCTCGAGTCGCTGATGTCCCGCGAGGCGGTGTTCCTGTTCCAGAACCTGGTGCTGGTGGGGATGGTGTTCGTGATCTTCTGGGTCACGTTCTTCCCGCTCATCTCCGAGGCGCTCACCGGGACCAAGGTGTCGGTCGGACCGCCGGCGTTCCGCCCCTTCATCGTGCCTTTGGCGCTGATTCTCGTGCTGCTGTCGGGAATCGGCCCGATCATCGCGTGGCGGCGGGTGACCGTCGCGAACCTGCGCCGGAACTTCGCGCTTCCGGTCACGGCGGGGCTCGTGACGTTCTTCGTGCTGCTGTTCTGGCCGGGCGGTCCGAGCTCGCGGCCATTCGCGCTGATCATGTTCGGGCTCGCCGGGTTCGTGCTGACGTCGGTGGCGCAGGAGCTGTGGCGTGGCGTCGCCGCGCGCCGGGCGATGACCCACGACCCCGTGCCGCTCGCGTTGGTGCAGCTGATCCGCCGCAACCGCCGGCGCTACGGCGGCTACACCGTCCACGCCGGGCTGGCCGTGCTGCTGGTCGGCGTCGCGGCCTCGTCGTCGTTCCAGCACTCGGACGATGTGATCCTTTCGCCGGGCCAGAAAGCGAGTGTCGACGGCTACACGATCCGGTACGTCCGCCCCGTCGAGTCCGTCTCTTCGCAGAAGATCGGCTTCGGCGCCGTGCTGGACGTCACGAAGGGCGGCGAGCACGTCACGACCGTCACGACCGTTCGCAACTTCTATCCCTCGCAGAACCCGACGGACGGCCTCATCGGCAAGTTCTTCGACACCTCGAATGCCGACAGCGAGGTCGGGCTGGACCAGAACCTGCGTCGGAACATCTGGACCGTGATCAACGCCCAGCCGACGCCGCTGGCGCCGCTCATCAACAAGGGCAACAGCGTGTTCGCCGCGTACGCGCCCCAGGTGATGACCAAGGCGGCGAAGCTGCCGCCCGGCCAGGCCCAGTCCGCGATGAACGGGCTGTGGGCCGAGCGGGATCTGGCGGTGAGCGAGATCGCGCGGCGGTTCGTCACCCATCCGTGGCCGACCGAGTTCCTGCTGATCGTGGCCCCGCTCGTAAGCTGGATCTGGCTGGGCGCGCTGATCATCGGCTTGGGCGGGCTGATCGCACTGTGGCCGGTGCCGTCGTTCGCCCGGCGGCGAGCCCGCGTTCCCGCCGCGGCGCTGCCGCCGGCCTCCCCGTCGCCCCCGGTTCCGGTTCGCGAGCCGGTCTGAGAGCGGATCGCATGCAGTACGTTGTCGTGTTCGTGGTGCTGGCGGGGGTGATGCTGTTCGTGACGGCGCCGTTGCGCCGCGCCGGGGCCCCTTCGGGAGTGACGAGCCCGGCCGATTCCGACCTGGCTGAGCTCGAGGCCGCGCGGGAGGCCAAGTACCGCGAGCTCCGCGACGCCGACCTCGACCACCGCACGGGCAAGTTGTCGGACGCCGACTACGAGGACCTCGACCGCACCCTGCGGGGCGAGGCGATCGCGATCATGCACGACATCGACCTCGCTACCATCGACCCGCAATGAGCACCGTCCTCGGAGTCGTCCAAGTCTTTCTCTGCGTCGTCCTCGTGTTCCTGATCCTGATGCACTCGGGCAAGGACGCGGGGCTGTCGGGCGCGTTCGGCGTGGGGACGGGCGCGGGTCCGTTCGGCGGTGGGTCGCTCGTCGAGCGCAACCTGAACCGGTGGACGATCGGGTTCGCGATCGCGTTCGTCGTGAACACGATCATCCTGATCAAGATTTCGTGATGTTCCTCATGTCGCCTCGGTTCGCCCCAAACGGCACCCGAGGGGCACCGAGGCGATATCGAGGCCCGTCTACGACGCCCGCGTTCCGTGACCGGACGGGGAACCCGGCCCCAAGGACGCCGAGCGCAGCGAGGCCCATCACCTGAGTCAGCGCGACTATCTCGCCACTCGGCGCGCCGGCCGCGGTGAATGGCGATTCACTCGGCGATCGCGGCAGGAACGACGCACTCGGCGACGCGGGTTTGCCGAGTGTCGAGTTGTTCGGTCCGCCGGGCCACCAGGCGCGCGAGCCCCGGCGGGAGGCGGCCGTCGGTCGACAGCCACCCGCCGGCGAGGATCAGCAGCAGCCCCGCGACCGCGCCGGCGCCCGGGTGCTCGCCAAGCAGCAGCACCCCGAGCGTGACCGCGACAACCGGACGCTCCCGAGCGTGCCCGCGCTTCCAGCCAGCGCCAGCAGCACGAGCGCGCCGAGGGTGACCCGGCCCCAGGCGAGGACCGGAGGCGTCACGCCATGTTCGACCGCGATCTTGATGAACAGGTACGGCACGCCCCAGATGAGCGAGGACGCGGCGAACGCCACCCAGGCGCGACGAGTCATGCTCGGGAGTGTTGCAGCCGGGACTGGTCAGCGAGCGCCGCGCTCGCCGAGCTGGTCGACCATGCGTAGCAGCTCGAGGGGGCTGAACGGCTTGGTCAGGAACAGGTCTGCGCCGGCCTGCTCGGCATCCGACTCGACGTTGTCGCCCGAGGCTGCCGTCAGCATCACGATCGTGACGTCGCCTGACTCGTCGTCGGCCCGCAGCTGCCGGCAGGTCTCGATCCCGTTGAGGCGCGGCATGTCCACGTCGAGGAACACCAGCGTGGGACGCGTGCGCCGGGCGACCTCAATCGCCTCGATGCCGTCGGCCGCCTCGTGCAGCTCGAACTCCGCGACGTCCTCGAGCGTGGTCGCGATCAGCTTGCGGATGAATTGGTCGTCATCGACGATCAGCACGCTGTGTCCCGCCGCCGCCGGGGAGCCCGAAGTCATCGAATCTCGGCCGCGAGCCGCTCGAACACCTCGTCGTCGATCGAATTGAAGGCGTCCACGACCCGCGGGTCGAACTGCGTTCCGCTCTCGCCGGTGATCATCGCGCGCGCGTAGGCGAGCGAGTACGCCGGTCGGTAGGGGCGGTCGGTGGTGAGCGCGTCGAGCACGTCCGCAACCGAGAACACACGCGCCGCCAGCGGGATCTCCTCGCCTCTGAGGCCGTCCGGGTAGCCCGTGCCGTCCCAGTGCTCGTGGTGCGAACGCACCACCGCGGCCGCATCGGCCAGGAACTCGATGCCCTGGACGATCTCGGCCCCGATCACCGGGTGACGCGACATCAGCGCCCGCTCGTCGGGGTCAAGCGAGCCCGGCTTATACAGGATCGCGTCCGGGATCGCGACCTTGCCGACGTCGTGGAGGAGGTAGCCGAACTCGAGCTCGGGCGTGATCTCGAGCTCGGGCACGAACTTGCGCGCGATCACGAGCCCATAGGCGGCGACTCGCTCCGCGTGCTTGCCGGTGTACGCATCGCGGGCCTCGACCGCATTCGACAGCGCGCGCACGGTCGCCATGTAGGAGCGGCGCAGCTCCTGGGCCCGAGCCCGCTCCTGCTTGAACGTCTCGCGCAGATCGGCCGCGTAGCGCTGGAGCTGAAGCTCCTTGTCGGCGGCTTCGCGCTCGCGGCGTCTCAGCTCAGCCCGCAGGCGAACGAGCTCATCGATCAGTCCGACCTCGCTCTGGACAGCCATCGAATCAGCGTACCTATGTCCAATCGTGCAGCATCAAGCCGACCCGTCCTGGCGCATAAGCCTACCCCCGCATCGAGCAAAGCTACCGCTCGCCGCGGAGCGCGGCGAGTACCGCCGAGGCGGCGTACTGTGCCGGGACGACCTCCATCCCGAGCTTGCCGACCCCGGGCGGCGTGGGCGTCTCGCCGTCGGAGACCAGGATCACGGCCCGCCGGACGCGCCGGCCGCGCAGGTCGAGTGCCTGGATGACCATCTGCGGATTGCGGATTCCGACGTCGACGACCGCGACCTCGAAGCGGCGCTCCCGGCACACGCGCGCTGCCGCCACGCCGGTCACCTCCCACTGGAACTCGATGCCGAGGTTGTCGAGCGCCGGCTCGAGCGTCCTCTGGAGCTCCTCGCGGCCGACGACCAGCACGCGCGAGCGCCCCGCGCTGACCGCGGCGCCGAGCACCGCACGCAGCTCGTCTGCGTCGATCGGCTTGCTCACCACCCACTCGCCGGCGAGCTCCTGACGTCCGGAGAACACCGACACGAACACGATCGGCGTCATCGCGACGTCGCGGTCGGCGCGGATCTTCCGCAGCACCTCGAAGCCGTCCATTCCCGGCATCAGGATGTCGAGCGTGACCGCGTCGAAGTGGCCCTCGCGCAAGCGCGCGAGCGCTTCTTCGCCGCTCAGGGCGACCGTCGTGTGGACGTCGAGAACGGCGAGCTGGCTTGAGATCAGCGCGGCGATCTCTTCCTCGTCGTCGACCACGAGGACGCTGCGCCCGCGGATCGACTCGAGCGCGCCCGCCGAATCGATGCCCGGCACGGCCGCGGGCAATCGCACGCGAAACACCGAGCCGCGCCCGACCTCGCTCTCCACCGTGACCTGCCCGAAATGGAGCTCGACCAGCGACTTGACGATCGATAGCCCCAGGCCGGTTCCCGGATTCGAGCCGGCCCGGTTCCCCGCCCGGTAAAAGCGGTCGAACACTCGCGAAACCTCGTCGTCGGTCATCCCGACGCCGGAGTCCGCGACGATGATCTGAATCCAGGCCCGGTCGGGTTCGACGCCGACGTGGATGTTGCCCGCATCGGGCGTGTACAGATGCGCGTTAGTGAGCAGGTTGGCCACGATCTGGCGCACGCGTCCGGGATCGGCGAGCGCGGGGGGAAGCGTGGGCGCGATGTACGAGGTGAGCCTCTGGTGCTTGGAGAGGACGCGCGGCTCCATCAGCTCCACCACGTCGCGCACGACCTCGCCGACGTCGATCGGGCGCCGGTTGATCTCGACGTGGTCGGCCTCGATCCGCGCCACGTCGAGCAGGTCGTTGACCAGGTCGACCAGCCGATCGGTCGACTTGAGGATGATGTCGACGAACTCTTGCTGGCGCTCGGACATGTTCTCGGGCGAGCGCTGAAGCAACTCGACAAAGCCCTTGATCGAGGTCAACGGGCTGCGCAGCTCGTGCGATGCGGTGGCGACGAACTCTGACTTGGCGCGCTCGAGGCGGGCGCGCTCGCTCATGTCGCGCACCGTCCACACGACGCCTTCGTTCTCGCTCCCGAGGCGTGCCGCGGTGACGGCGAGCGACCGCCCGCGGTGCTCGATCGGCATCTCGTGCAGCAGCGCGGACTGCTCGGGGGGCAGTGGGCTCGCGTCGCCGTCCACCGGATCTCCGGGGGCCAGCTCCGGCACGAGCTCGGCTGCTCGCGGGTTGACGGCCGCGACCGTGCTCGATCCCGGCTCGGTGACGATCAGGGCGTCGCCGAGGCTCTCGATCGTGACCGCCAGACGCTGCCGTTCCTCCTCGATCCGTCGCTGGGCGGTGGCGAGGTCCTCGCTCATCGCGTTGAAGGCGCCGGCGAGATCCTGGAGCTCGCGAGGGCCGGATGGGTTCACCCGCTGCTCGAGGTGCCCCTCGGCGAGGCTTTGGGTCGCCTGGACCAGCTCGTCGAGAGGTCGACGCATCGACCGGACCAGCACCGTGATGAGCGCCAGCGCGCCGGCGAGCGCGAGCACCCCGGCGACCACGATCAGCAGCAACGCGCCGCGGGAGTCCGACCGGGCCTGCTTACGGGCTTGTGTCTGGCGGGTCAGTTGGCGCTGTTGAAGCCGGGTGGCGAGGGTGCGGGCGGTTGTGAGCGGGCCGTTGACCGCCGTCGCCGCGGGAAGCCGTCCGGTGAGCGCGAGGTATCGGGCTTGGTCCTCGGCCGCGATCTGGGCACGCACGAGCTGCTCGCTCGTAGGATCGCTTCTCGCGAGGTTGGTGGCGGCGGTGGCGGCGGACCGGTAGGCGGCGGCGGCCTGGGCGCGGGTGGCGGAGGCGGCCGGTCCGCGCGCGTCGCGCAGCACCTCCTCCTCGGCGATCCCGGCACCCGCGAGGTTGGCCGCCGCGGTGGCGAGCGACGAGGTCTGCTCGAGCTTGTTCTCGTAGCTCTGGCGCGAGTCGTACAAGCTGGCGATGCCGAGCGCGGCGACGGCGGCAAGCGCCAGCGTCAGCGCGACGAGCGCCAAGCGCAGCGAGCGGGCGATGGAAAGGCGCTGCATACGATGGAAAGTTGGGGGCTGCGGCACCCCGGGTGATCGTACCCGCGGTGTCGGGCATCCACCCCCGGTTGAGGTCGGGTCGTGGTCGGCTTCTGGCTCTGAGTGCACGGGTACGATGCGATACATGAGCCTTGCCAGGGCCCCAGACGGCTCAGGCGGCCGGGTCGGCGGTCGACAACCTGCTCCCGCAGACCGGGCAACCGTGAGGTCGGTCGCGAGCCTGCTCGGCGCGCTGGTCTGCTGCGCGGCGATCCTGGCCGCGTGCGGCCGTGCCGGGCCCCCCGTGGTCGGTGCGGGCGCGGACTCCTCGAGCGAGTATGCGGGCGCGTCGGCCGCCCGGGTCCAGGTTACGGAGTCGGATTGGCTCCGATTCGACTACGACGCGCAGCGCAACGCGGTGGGGCCGGCGGCCACGGGCATCACCGCGCGCAACGTCAAACACCTGCGGCTTCGCACGGTCCGGCTGCCCGGGACGGTCGACGCTTCCGCGGTCGAGTTGGCGGGGGTCACCGTGCGCGGTCGCAAGCGCGATGTGATCGTGGTGACGACCACCTACGGACGCACGCTCGCGATCGATCCGGGAAGCGGCAGGCGCCTGTGGGAGTTCACGCCGGCCGACATCCGTTCGTATCTGGGCAGCCCGCAGATCACGACGGCCACGCCGATCGCCGATCCAGGTCGCAAGTTCATCTACGCGGCCTCGCCCGACGGGCGCATCCACAAGCTCGTGCTCGCCACCGGGCGCGAGATCCACGCCGGCGGATGGCCCGTGAGCGTGACCTCCGACGCCACGCACGAGAAGATCGCGTCGGCGCTGAACATCAGCGGGCGGTCGCTGATCGTCGCCACCGGCGGGTACATCGGCGATATCCCGCCGTACCAGGGCCATGTGGTCACGATCGATCTCGCCACCGGACGGATCACCGGCGTGTGGAACTCGCTGTGCTCGAATCGCCACGGGCTGATCGATCCGCCGAAGTCGTGTCCGGCGAGCGACTCGGCGATCTGGGGGCGCGCCGGCGCGGTGGTCGAGCCGGGCACCGGCCGGATGCTCGTCGCCACCGGGAACGCGCCGTTCAACGGCTCGACCGACTGGGGCGACAGCGTGCTCGAGCTCAGCCCCGACGGAAGCACACTGCTCCACAACTGGACGCCCGTCGACCAGGCTCGGCTGAACTCGGGCGACCTCGACCTGGGGAGCGCGTCCCCGGCGGTCCTGCCGGACTTCCACGGTCGCAGCCTGGCGGTCCAGGGCGGGAAGGCCGGCGTGCTCGACCTGCTCGACCTCGATCGTCTCGACGGGACCACCGGTCGCGCCGGTCCGCGCTTGGGTGGTGAGATCCAGCAGCCGTCTACGCCGGGCGGCGACCAGATGTTCACCGCGCCGGCGGTGTGGACCCACAACGGCAGGATCTGGGTGTTCGTGGGGGATGGGTCGGGCACGTGGGCATACACGCTCGGCGGCACCGGCGCCAACCCGCGACTGTCGGTGGCCTGGCGCTCCGGGAACGGCGGCACGAGCCCGGTGATCGCCGGCGGCCTGCTCTACGTCTACGACCCTGGCGGGTCGCTTGATGTCTACGTGCCCACCACCGGGCGCCGGCTCGCCTCGCTGCCGGCGGGAAGTGGGCATTGGAACAGCCCGATCGTGGTCGGCGGCCGGGTCATCCTGCCGGTCGGCAACGCCAACGATCACTCCACCAGCGGGACGCTCGACATCTATCACCTGCCCGGACGCTGAGGCGCCTTAGCGTGATCGCGTCGCCAGAACGCGCGCGAGCATAGCCCGGGTCATTGCGACCAGGAACGGACTGGGTGTCCGCGGAGCGTCGGGCGACGCGCTCGGCACCGGCTCGAGGCCTAGCTCCCAGCCGAGCGTGCCGGTGTTGAACACGATCGCGCCGGATCGAGCCGTGTAGATCGTCGTCTGGGCAAGGTTCTCGGCACGGCCGGGACGCGGCTCACCGGCCTCGGCGCCCATGCACGGCGCGTAGCCGCCTCCGACGACCTGGATGCCGCGTGGACTCGCGGCGGTCGTCGTGTCGAGCTCGTAGCCGACGATCCCGGGGATGGTGATCGCGGACCGCGTGCGGACGTGGGCGTAGAGCCACGCCGGGCGCAGGCCGAGCTCGGGGACCCACGGGTAGTACCGGTAGGTGGGCGGACCCAGCCGACGCAGACGTGGCGTGATGCAGCCGAGATACGCCGACCCGGTGAGCGCCGCCCCTCCGTTCGGGAACGCGCCAGTGGGCTGCACCCGGTCGGGATCGCGTGCCGCGTACTGCTTGTAGGCGATGATCGTCTGGTCGAGTGCGCCTCGATCGCCGGCGCCCCACGATGCGCGTGCGTAGCGGACGCGCCAGGCGAGCGTGTCGGAGCCGAAGAACAGCAGGCTGGTCCCGGAGTTGCGCGCGTGGGCGAACGCGGCGGCCTGCCGCTCGGACCAGTACTCGGAGTGGCCGAAGTCGATCACCGCGCGGTGGCCGGTGAGCTGGCCAGGGTCCTCGTCGACCGACTCGCTGGTCGTGTACGACACCGGGTACCCGTACCGCTCGAGGAAGCGGATCATCGCCACGTCGCGAGCGAAGAACTGCCCGGCGCCGGTGATGCTGTCATACGGGCGCTGGTAGGAGACCTCGACGCCCTGCGTCGTGCCGGTGATCTTCACACGGTCGGCGCCGCCGGGATACAGGCTGTCACCGCCCCAGGCGTTGTACGCCTCGTAGGTCGAGGTCGGTAGCTGCGCGAGGAGTGGCTGGGGACGCGCCGCCAGGACCACGAACAGGCAATCGCTCTGACCTGTGCGGGCCGACAGCTTGGCGATGTACACGCCGGTCGGGAGCGCCGAGGGAACCACGAACGTCAGCGTCGGGTGCCACGCGCACTCGGTGAGACCGGTCGCGAAGGTGTGGGCGCAAGGAGGCTGCGGGACCGTGCGCAACCGTACTGAGACGAGCACCTCGCGCCCGCCCTTACCGCCATACCACCCCATCCGGAAGATCCGGATCCGGACGGTCGGCGCGCCGGGCGCGCTCACATAGATCCGCTCGATCTGCCCAACCTGCACCGCCTGCTCGGCGACGTATCCGATCACGTCACCATGCGCGAGTCCCCCGACCTCCGCCGCCGGGCCGCGGAGCCGCCAGCCGGTCGTGCCGGGGTTGCGGTTCTCGGCGGCGACCGTCGGCTGCGCGCCCTCCGTCCGGATCAGCCAGCGGTAGGCGCCACCGGTCGACACGAACGTGCCGGGGACGATCCGGTGGCGCGCGCCGGCGGGCCGCTGGTGACCGCTCGACCCGCCGCAGGCGGTCGCGAGCAGGCACGTGAACACGGCAGCGGTGGTCAGCCTCCAGCGCACCGCTGGAGGGTATCCGCCGGTGCGGGCGGTCTAGGAGGTGTGACATTTAGGCCGAAACGAAGTATTGAAGAAGAAGACGTTTCGGGTAGAAGGAAGAAGGACCGGCCGGCGTCTTCACTTTCAGGGCCCTCATTGCGCCCCCGCGGACCACGATGTGGCGCCCCGGGAACGACGGTGTGGCGCGCCTCGCTCCACAGCGTGGCGCCGGGCGGACCAGGGCGTGCCGGCCCCGGACCACCGCGGCTGAAGTGTTGGATAAGAATGGTTCGATGACCGTCGAACAATGCTATAATTCGCTCTGCATCGAACTATGGATGACAAAGGGATTCAATTGGACAATTTTGAAGTAGATCGCCGGACCGCTTCCCCCCGATCCGGCAACCATGAAACCACCAGGCGCCTTCGATCAGGCACCCCCAAGCGCAGAGCCGCTGCGGCCAATCGGCGTCAGGACCGGCGTCGCGGCGCGCATGGCGGCGCCCAGGCTGAGACCGGGGCCGAGCTGCGGACGACCGAAGCCGATCGCGGCGCGGGCTCGCTCGACTCGCTCGAGTTGTTCATGCGCAACGCCCGCGCGCACCCGCTGCTGACCGCGGCCGAGGAGATCGAGCTCGCCAAGAAGATCGAGCGCGGTGACCTCGCCGCCAAAGAGCGGATGATCAACGCGAACCTCCGGTTGGTCGTATCGCAGGCGCGGCGCTATCAGGGCCACGGCCTGCCGATGGAGGACCTGGTTCAAGAGGGAATGCTCGGCCTGATCCGCGCGGTCGAGAAGTTCGACTGGCGGCGCGGCTTCAAGTTCTCGACGTACGGCACGCTATGGATCCGTCAGGCGATTCAGCGCGGACTGCAGAACCACGGCCGGACGATCAGAGTGCCGGTGCACGTGTCGCAGCGCCAGGTCAAGGTGCGCAAGATCGAGAGCGAGCTGAGCACCAAGCTGTCACGCGAGCCGACCGACGAGGAGATCGCGGCCGTCGCTGGGCTTGAGGTCGACGAGGTGATGGAGCTCCGCGAACTCAGCCGCTCGATGACTAGCCTCGACCAGCCGGTCAGCGACGACGGCGAGACCGCACTCGGCGATCTGCTCGCGAGCGATCGACCGGAGCCGATGCAGGAAGTCGCCGATCTCGAGCGTGACCAGCGCGTCAACGAGGCGGTCGAGCGACTGCCGGCAGCCGAGGCGAGCGTGATCCGGTTGCGGTTCGGCCTCTCGGGCGAGGAGCCGCGGACCCTCCGGCAGGCGGGATCGGAGCTCGGAATCACAGCCGAGCGCGCCCGCCAGCTCGAAGAGCAGGGCCTCCGGCGTCTTGCCGCGACCGCGGAGCTCGAAGGCCTGAGCGCGGCCGCGTAAGTTCGCGACGCCGCTTCGCAGCGTAGTTTCAAAGGGGGGCCTAGGTGATCGCCCGGGCCCACCCTTTTCGTACTCTAAGAGCGGGCTGTTCCTACGCCGCGTCCCGCGCGATCAGCACGTCGCAAGGCGCCCGCGCGCATACGCGGGCGGGCAACGAGTAGACATGCAGGGGCGTGACCGCGCTCGCCGCGCGCGGATCGATCACGATCAGCGCGGCATCGGTCTCTTCGGCGACGTCGATCACCGCGTCGACGGCGTCGCCGCCGAGCAGATGGGCAGTGACGCCGATCCCCTGCCGGCGGAGGTCATCCGCGGCCGCGGACAACCGCTTGTCCGCCTCAGAACGGTCGGACAGCACCGGCCAGTAGCTCTCGACCAGATGGACATGGGCATGGCGTGCGGCCGCCAAACCAGCGGCGACGGTCACCGCCGGGGCATCTGCGCCGGCGCCGTAGACGTGGGCGACGATCACGTTCGCGGGCTCAGTCACGGCCTCCGCTCGCCGGCGGTGGTGCGCGAAGTCGGCGACCTGTCGCCACATGCTGATCGCCGGGACCACCAGGCCCCGGGCCGCCCCGGCGAGGATGAGTCGCAGGGGAGCACTCGCCCCCGGGCGCTCCGGCAGCTCGATCTCGAGCTCGAGCTGCGACCCCTCCGAATGCCGGACGGTGTCCCCGAGGCGGTCGAGCAGCCGCAGCGCGTCGATGTTCTCGGCGAGCACGAGCGCGGTGAACCGCTCGACGCCCTCCTCGCGGGCGCGCTCGACCAGGCGATCGAGCAATTCCGACCCGAGGCCGCGGTTCTGCCAGTCGTCGGCGACGACGATCGCGCATTCGGCGGCGTCTTCGCTGATGCGGATGAACCGGGCCACGCCGATCGCGTCGTGCGAGTGGGGGTCGAGGGCCAGTAGCGCCTCGTGGTCGTGATGGTCGATCGCGGTGAGGTGCGACAGCTGCTCGTCGCTGAGCGAGCGCAACGGGGTCTGAAAGCGCAGGTACCGCGACCGGTCGGACAGTCGCTCGAAGCCCGACCTGAGCAGGTCGCGATCCCCGCTCTCGAGCGGGCGGATCACGACCGACGAGCCGTCGCGCAGCTGTGTGCGCGAGGGCGCGGTCAACGGGCGTTCAGCCGGGTGCCGGCCCCGGCCTGCTCGTCGCCGGCCGCGGCCCGGTCGGCGGCGTGCGCATGCTCGGCGATCGCCGGGATGAGCTGGGGCCAGGCCGCCTCGGGGAGATCGTGGCCCATTCCCTGCACGATCATCAGCCGCGCACCGGGAATCGCACGTGCGGTGGCCTCGCCGCCCGACCGGCTCACCATCGGGTCCTTCGAACCGTGGATGACGAGCGTCGGAGCCCTAATCGAGCGTACCTCGGCGGTGCGATCCCCGGAGGCGAGGATCGCGCCGAGCTGCCGGCCCGGGCCGGCGGGGTCGTGGCCCCGGTCGTAGCTGCGGCCCACCATGTCCCGCACGCGTTCGGTGTCGTGCGACAGGCCGGTCGAGCCGATCGCCGCGTACGCGCGGGTCACTTCCTCGATGTATCCATCGCGGTCCTCAGGGGGCCGGCGCAGGAGGTAGGGATAGATCCGGAACGCCGGCTGGCCGTTCCAGCGGCTCCCGGTGTTCGACATGATCGACACCAGCGAGCGCACCAGCTCGGGGTGCCGGGCGGCGAGGGTCTGGGCGATCATGCCGCCCATCGACGCGCCGACGACGTGGGCGGGTGCGATGCCTAGCTTCCGAATCAGGCCTGCGGTGTCCCTGGCCATCTCGCCGAGGTCGTAGAGCACGGGCCGGATACGGCGGCTCAGCAGCTGCCGCGCGGTCGGCGGAGCGCCGTGGATGCGCGTGGAGCGCCCGATGTCGCGGTTGTCGAAGCGGACCACGTGGAAGCCGCGCCCGGCGAGCTGCTCGCAGAACTCGTCGGGCCAACCGAGCATCTGCGTCCCGAGCCCCATGACCAGCACCATCGGCGGGCTTGCCTCGCTGCCGAACGTCTCATAGCACAGCGTGATCGCCCCGCCGATGTCGCAGAACTGCTCAGCCATACAAATCCTCGAACACGCCCGCGTAGCGCTCGTTGACGACGTTCCGCTTCAGCTTCAGCGTCGGCGTCAACTCGCCGGCCTCCTGCGTTAGGTCGTGATCGAGCAGCGCGAACTTCTTGATCTGCTCGACGCGCGCGTACTTGGCGTTGGCCCCGTCGAGCACCTCCTGGATCAGGTCGCGCACCTCCTCGCGGTCGATCAGCTCCGCCATCTCCTCGGGCAGGCCGCGCTCCTTGGCCCACGGGCCGATCTCCTCGGGATCGAGCGTGATCAGCGCGACGGGGTACGGGCGCCGGTCGCCGTGCATCACCGCGTGCGAGATCCAGCGTGACCGACTGAGGTCGTTCTCGAGGTTCGCGGGCGCCAGGTTCTTGCCGCCGGCGGTGATGATGATGTCCTTCTTGCGGCCCGTGATCGACATGAAGCCTTCCTCGTCGATCGCGCCCAGATCGCCTGTCTTGAGCCAGCCGTCCTCGGTGAACGCCTCCTCGGTCGCCTCCGGGTTGCGCCAGTACTCGCGGAACACGTTCGGGCCCTTGATCAGGATCTCGCCGTCGTCGGCGATCTTCAGCTCGACGCCCGGCAGCGGGAGGCCGACCGTCCCGAACTTGAAGCTCTCGAGTCGGTTCACGGTCCCGATCGCCACCGTCTCGGTCATTCCCCAGCCTTCGAGTACGGGTACGCCACAGGCATAGAAGAACTCGAGGATCTCGCTCGAGATCGGAGCGGCGCCCGTGACCGCTTTCTTCATCCTGCCGCCGAACAGCGCGCGGACCTTGCCGTATACAGCCTCCTCGGCCCGGTCGTACGCGGCGCTCAGCTCCTCGGGGACGTCCTCGCCACGCGCGCGCAACTGACGAACCTTCAGGCCGACCTCGACCGCTCCGCGCAGCTGCTGCTCGCTCTCGGCCATCGACAGCGCGAGCGCGTAGAGCTTCTCGAAAATGCGGGGGACCGACGGGAAGTAGGTCGGCGAGGTCTGCATGAGCTCCGCGATGATCTGGAGGGTGTCGCCGCCCCAGTAAACGATTCCGCTTCCGACGTCGAACGACGCGAGTTGCACGGTGAGCGCGAACGAGTGGGCCAGCGGCAGGTAGAGGTAGCTGAGGTCCTCGTCGGTGACGAAGCCGATCTCCTGCACCATCACGCCGAGCGACGCGCAATTCGCGTGGGTGAGGACGACGCCCTTGGGTGCCCCGGTCGTCCCCGACGTGTAGATGATCGTGTACGGGTCGCCGGCCGAGACCGCCGCGCAGCGCCGGTCGAGCTCTGAGCGGTCGCCCCCGCGAGCGCGTTCACGGAGGCGGTCGATCCCGATCGTGCTCTGATCGTCGGCCTCCTCGGAAGCGTCGATCAGCAGGACGTGCTCGAGCTTGTCCAGACCGCCCCGGACCGTTTCGATCTTCGCAGCCTGGCCCGCGTCCTCGCAGATCACGATCCGTGAGTCGGAGTTGCCGACCACCCACTCGCACTCCTCGGGCGAATTCGTCGGGTAGATCGGGACGACCACGGCGCCGGCCCGCGAGATCGCGAGGCTCGACAACGTCCACTCTGGCCGCGTGTTGGCAAGCAGCGAGACGCGGTCACCCGGCTCCATCCCGAGACCGACGAGGCCGAGCGCGATCTCGTCGACGACCTCGGCGACCTCGGCGAAGGTCAGCTCACGCCATTCTCCGTCCTGCTGATATCGAACCGAGACTCGCTCCGGGTAATGCGCCGCGGCATTCGCCGCCGCTCGCGCGATCGTTCTGTTGCTGGCGTCTACCGCCTCTGTCGCCATCGGTCAACCTCCTGGCGTCGTTGCTACCGCGATGATAGGTCGAGACCGAGGAGCCGTGCCGCGTTCGCGAACGCGAGCTTCTCGCGGTCGGCCTCGCTGATCTGCGCGCCCAGCACGAAATCAGATGCATCGCTCGGTCCGAGGCTAGTGGCGGGCGCTCCACTGCGCCATCCGCACGAACAGCTCGGGAGGCGTGAGTGGCGATCGCGAAGGATCGAGCTCGCGGTAGATCGTGGCGACGTTGACCGCGATCCGCTCGGGGTCGCCCCAGTCGCGGAAGTCGCTGATTTCGATGTCGTCGGCGGCTGCCGTTTCATCCATGCCGGCCTCGAACCGTTTCGCGGCCTCGTCGCGAACGAACGTCAGGTAGCGCTGGACGTCGCGGACGCCCGAATCGTCGGTCACCGGACCGTGCCCGGGGACGATCGTGGTCGCGCCCAACTCGATGATGCGGTCGCACGCCACGAGCCAGTTCGACACCGGGCCGGCCCACATGATCGGGGTGCCATCGATGAACAGGAGGTCGCCGGTGAACACGACGTCCGCGTCGGGCACGTGGGCGATCGTGTCCCCCTGGGTGTGCGCGGGCCCGAGCTCGATCAGATGGACGGCCCGATCGCCGACCTTGAGCTCGTGCCGGCCTTCGAACGACTCGTTCGGCAGCCGCTCGATGACCGAGCCGAAGTCGAACCTTCGCATCGCGCGCTCGGCGAACGCGTCGAATTCCGGCCCCAGGTCGAGCTCGTTGAACAGGAGGTTGACGGCCGCGGCCGGCGCGGCACGCATGTCCTCGATCGCGGCGGCACTGGCCACGATCGGGATGCCGTCGGGAAGCAGTGCGTTCCCGAACCAGTGATCGCCGTTGCCGTGCGTGTTGAACGCCTGACCGATCGGCCTTGAGTCGGTTACCGATCGCATCGCGTCGAGCATGTCGCGCGTAAGCGTCAAGTCGAACAGCGTGTCGACGAGGAGCGACGTGCCTTCGGCACTGACGAGGCCGGCATTGCTCCAGCCCCAACCGCCGTCGGGCTGGAGGTAGGCGTAGAGCCCGTCGCCGAGCTCGTGGAGTCCCCGTTCGTAGGCGATCTTCATCAGAACTCCGGTTCGGCCGGAAGGCCCACGTAGTTCTCGGCCAGGCTCCGCGCGGCGGCCTCGGAGCGCTCGATGTACTCCAGGCGCCCGAGCTGGAGCAGGCGCTCGAATGGGCCTCCGCCGAGGTCGTGCAGCATCTGCGTCATGAAGTTCGAGAAATCCTGCGCGCGCCACACCCGGCGCAGGGCGGCGGTCGAGTAACCATCGAGCAGGTCGGTCCGGCCCTCGCGAACCAGCTGCACCAGTCCCGGTGCGAGCAGCCGCACATCGTTGACCGCGAGGTTCAGCCCCTTGGCGCCGGTCGGCGGGACGATGTGGGCCGAGTCGCCGGCGAGGTACACGCGTCCGTGCTGCATCGGCTGGGCCACGAACGAGCGCATCGGCGTGATGCCCTTCTCCAACACCGTACCCACGTTGACGTCGCCGAGCCGCGTGCGAAGCTCGTCCCAGATCCGGTCATCGGGCCAGGTCTCGATGTCCTCGTCCGCGGGGACCTGCAGGTACAGCCGGCTGACGTGCGACGACCGCATCGAGTGAAGCGCGAACCCGTGCTCGTGCCACGCGTAGATGAGTTCGTCGGTGGCGGGTGCGGCGTCGGCCAGGATCCCCAGCCAACCGAACGCGTACACGTACTCGTACTCGGTCAGGCGTTCGGCGATCGTCGGGCGCGACACGCCGTGGAAGCCGTCGCAGCCGGCGATCACGTCGCACACGAGCTCGTCCTCGCCGCCGTCGTAGGCGAACGTGATCCTCGGTCGGTCGGATTCGATGTCGTGGAGCTCGACGTCGGACACCTCGAAGCGCACGTCTCCGCCGCGGTTGAGCAGGGCGGTGATGAGATCCCTGACCACCTCCTGCTGGCCGTAGATCGTGATGTGCCTGCCGGTCAGCGCGGCCATGTCGATGTGATGGTTGCGGCCGTTGTGTCGCAGGTAGACCCCGGAGTGCTCGATGCCCTCGCGCTCGAGACGGTCGGCGACACCGAGCCCGCGCAGCAGGTCGACGGTGTTCTGCTCGAGCAGCCCGGCTCGCACGCGCTTCTCGACGTACTCCCGGGTGCGCGCCTCGAGCACGACGCACTCGATGCCCTCGCGTCCGAGCAGCATCGCGAGCGTGAGCCCCGCGGGACCGGCCCCGATGATGCCTACCTGGGTCCGCACGGGCGCGAGTCTAATCGTGAGTCGCCACGAGGATCACGTCGAGCGTGCGGGGCCCGTGGACGCCCTTGACGCGGACCATCTCGATGTCGACGGTGGCGGACGGCCCCGAGACGAATGTCAGCGGGCGAGTGGGGTCCAGGCGCGCCAGCGCCTCGGGGACCGAGCCGACGAGCTGCTCGGCGCGAACCACACACAGGTGGTAGTCGGGCAGCAGCGTGAGCGCCCGCCGGCCCATCCCGGGACCGCCGTCGAGGACGATCGTCCCGGTCTGGGCGATCGCCAGCGCGCATGTCGTGACCACCCCGTCCGCGCCATCGAGGGCATCGTGGTCGAGCGGCGGAGTGTCGATTAATGGATTTACGGTGGTCAGCCAGCCGCTCGGGACGCCATCGGGCGCAATGATGTTGCGGGCGTTGCGCTGTTCAAGCGTGGCCCGGACCGTGGTCTCGAGCTCGCCGGGATTCGTTTGTATGGCGTGGGCGTCGTAGTGCGCGAGCCGTTCGAGGAACGCCTCGAGTCCGTCGTGGGTGGTTGCGCGGTACTCACGGGGGATGTCACGCGTTTCTCGTGTCACGGGTCCGAGCGCGGATCGGACGCGGGCCAGGACTTCCTCGCGGGCACTCATCGGTGCTTGGTCCACCATTCGCGAAACGACTCTTTCGGAGGGTCGGGAAGGTCCCGGGTCCGGGTCCAGCCCGACAGCGGCGGGGGCGCACCCCGCTTGAGGAAGCGCATCAGCGGGGCGAGCCTGAGCGCGAGCGTCCATCGCCGGCGCCCGCTCATCGCCTGGGCCGCCGCCGCGAACGTCGCGTCCTGCGCCCTGTGGCGCTCGGCCTGCACGGCGTCGCGGCGGAGCTTGACGAGCACCGTCGGGATGTCGATCTCGACCGGGCACACCTCGTAGCAGGCGCCGCACAGCGAGGACGCGAACGGAAGCTGTGGGGCGTGCTCGACGCCGACGAGCAGCGGCGTGAGGATCGCGCCGATCGGCCCCGGGTATGTCGAGCCGTACGCGTGTCCGCCGGTCCGCTCATAGACCGGGCAGACATTGAGGCACGCGGCGCACCGGATGCATCGGAGGGCTTGGCGCCCGATGTCGTCAGCCAGCGCCCTTGTCCGCCCGTTGTCGAGCAGTACCACATGGATGTTCTGCGGCCCGTCGCCGGGGGTGACGCCGGTCCACACCGAGTTGTACGGGTTCATCCGCTCGCCGGTCGACGAGCGAGGCAGCAGCTGGAGGAACACCTCGAGGTCCCGCCAGGTCGGGAGCAGCTTCTCGATCCCGACCACCGAAATCAGCGTGTCCGGCAGCGTCAGGCACATGCGGCCGTTGCCTTCGGACTCGACGACGAGCAGCCCACCGGTTTCGGCGATCGCGAAGTTCGCGCCGCTGATCGCCACCTTCGTGCGCAGGAACAGGCGTCTCAGGTGGAGGCGGGCGGCCTCGGCGAGCGCGTGGGGGTCGTCGGTCAGGTCCGGCGGCGCGTCGCCCATGCCGTCGAGGAAGATCCGGCGGATCTCGGCGCGGTTGCGGTGGAGCGCCGGCACGACAATGTGACTCGGCCTGTCGTCGGACAGCTGGATGATCATCTCGGCCAGATCGGTCTCGTGGGCGGCGATACCGGCGTGTTCGAGCCCCTTGACGAGGCCGATCTCCTGCGTCGCCATCGACTTGACCTTGATGACCTCGCTGTGGCCTGTCGCCTGGATCAGGCGAGTGACCGTCTGGGTCGCTTCGTCGGCATCGCGGGCCCAGTGGACCTGGGCGCCGCGGGCGGTCGCATTTCGTTCGAACTCCTCGAGGTATCGGTCCAGGTGATGGACGACGTCGTCCTTGATCGCGGCGCCGGCGCTGCGCAGTTGCTGCCAGTCGGGCGTTTCGGCGACCAGGCCGGCGCGCCGCTCCCTGATCGTCCTCGTCGCCTTGCGGACGTTGCGGCGCAGTTGCGAGTCCTCGACGGCGTGCTTGGCGTTCTCGGGAAAATTCGGACCCGGCCACCCCTCATCGCCCCAGATGAGCTCGCCGGTATTCACGCCGCTGCCGCCGGCTCCGTACTGGCCAGGATCTCGGCGAGGTGCAGCGTCCGGATGCCGGCGCGAATCCGGTTCAGTCCGCCACCGATGTGCATCAGGCACGAGCGGTCGCCGGCGCACACCACCTCGGCGCCGGTCTCGATCACCGACTCCATCTTGTCGGCAAGCATCGCAGTCGACACGTCGGGGTTCTTGATCGAGAACGTGCCGCCGAACCCGCAGCACTCCTCCGAGCGCGGCAGTTCGACGAGGTCGATCCCGCGAACATTTCCGAGCAGACGGAGCGGGCGGTCGCCGACTCCGAGCATCCGGACCGAGTGACAGGTCGGGTGATAGGTGACACGATGGGGGAAGTACGCGCCGACGTCGTCGGTGTTCAGGACGTCGATCAGGAACTGGGACAGCTCGTACGTCCTTTCAGCCACGGCGTGGGCCCGCGCGGCAAGTCTCTCGTCCCCCGCGGCCCGAGCGACCATCTCGTGCTGGTGGCGGATCGCGCCGGCGCACGAACCGGATGGGACGACGATGGCGTCGTACCCCTCGAACACGTCCACGTACCTGCGGACCAGCTTCGGCTCGAAGTAGCCGCTGTTGGCGTGCATTTGCCCGCAGCACGTCTGCTCGAGCGGGAACTCGACAGGCTGGCCCAGGCGCTCGAGGATCTGGACGGTGGCCTTGCCGGCGTCGGGGAACAGCGCGTCGATCAGGCAGGTGGCGAACAGGGCTACGCGCATGCGCTTTGCATCATGCCCGGTGGCGCCTGTCGGCGCCGGCCGGCGGCGGTTCGCAACGCCCTTGCACTGAGGGTCCGTAGGGAGATAGCTTCGCAAGAGTTCTGCGCCGGCGGACGACGCAGGGCTATGTCAAGGAGCGAGTAGCGTCAGGCGGCGCGCGGTTCGGACTCGCGGCGCTGCACCTCGGCGCGCACGACCGGCGCCACCTGCGTCCCGAACAGCTCGATCGAACGCATGACGTCCGTGTGCGCGACCGCGCCGACGCTCATCTGCCCGATGTACCGCTGATTTGCGAACAGCTCGTGCTCGAACAGGATCTTTTCGGCTACCTGCTCGGGGGAACCGACGGCCAGTGCGCCGCGGGGAGACCGGAGCGCGTCGTACTCGGGCCGCCCTGACGGTGGCCAGCCACGTTCGCGGCCGATCCGGTTCATCATCTGGAGGTAGCTGCTGGCGAAGGCTCCGTTGGCCTCGGCCTCGGTGGCGCCAACAAAGGCGTGGGTGTTGATCGCGACCCTGGCTCCGGCCGGATCGTGGCCGGCGGCGGTGTACGCCTGCCGGTAGAGCTCTACGAGCGGGACGAATCGCTCGGGCTGGCCGCCGATGATCGCGAGCGTGAGCGGCAGGCCCAGCGCGCCGGCACGGACCACAGACTGCGGCGTCCCGCCGACCGCGACCCACACCGGCAGCGGATCCTGGACCGGGCGTGGCCACACCCCGGCCTCGTTCAGCGGCTCGCGGTGGCGCCCGGACCAGGTCACGTGCGTCGACTCGCGGATCTTCAGCAACAGGTCGAGCTTCTCGGCGAACAGCTCGTCGTAGTCGTCGAGCTCGTACCCGAACAGCGGGAAGGACTCGATGAACGATCCTCGCCCGGCCATGATCTCGGCCCGGCCGCCGGAGATGAGATCGAGCTCGGCGAACTGCTGGAACACGCGCACGGGATCGTCGGAGCTCAGCACGGTCACCGCGCTTGACACTCGGATCCGGCTGGTGCGCGCGGCGATCGCCGCGAGCGGAACGGCCGGCGAGGAGACGAGAAAGTCGGGGCGATGGTGCTCGCCGATCGCGAACACGTCCAAGCCGAGTTGGTCGGCGAGCTGGGCTTCCTCGAGCAGGTCCCGCATCCGCTGCTCCGGGGTGACGCCCGAGGCCAGGTCCGCGAAGGTGGCGAGTCCGACTTCCATGGCCGTGATGATAGCACGATAGTTGTCCACACAACTATCGTAGAGGCGCTACGGGAGGCGCCGGCTATGGGGAGGCGCCTGGATCAGGCGGTCAGCTCGGGGTCTCCTGGAGCTGCGGATCGCTCGCGGCGAGCTGTTGCGCTCTTCGCTTGGCGGCCCCGACCGCCTCGGTCAGCGTGTCGATGTCGTACACGCCGTAGTGGCGCCGGCCGTTGATGAAGAAGGTCGGCGTGCCCGACACGCCGCTCTCGTCGGCACTGGCGACGTCCTCGCTCACCCGCTGGGCGTATTCGCGGCGGCGCAACTCGTCCCTGAAGCGGTCCACGTCGAGGCCGAGCTCGGTCGCATAGCGCGTGAGGTCGCGTGGTGTCAGCTCCCCCTGATGGGCGAGCAGGGTGTCGTACATCTCCCAGAACTTGCCCTGTGCCGCAGCGGCTTCGGATGCCTCGGAAGCGAGCTGTGCGCTGGGGTGGACGTCGTTGAGCGGGAGGTGGCGCCACACGTATCGGACGTCATCGCCGTGCGAGGCCAGCAGCTCGCGGATCGTGCTCTCGGCCTGCCCGCAGTACGGACACTCGAAGTCCCCGTACTCGACCAGCGTCACCGGTGCGTCGTCGGGCCCGCGAACGTGGTCGTAGTCGGGATCGACGTCGGCCGCCAGGTCGAGGATGTCCTCGGCCGTCCGGGCGACCTGGCGCGCGCGGAGCGCTTCCGGCAGATGCCTGATCATCCGGGTCAGGAGCCATGCGACGATCGGTGCCACCACCACCGTGGCCAGCGCGCCGAGCTTCGCCTCATCGAGCGCGATGCCGCTGAACGCGAGGCTCGACACGAGCAGCGAGACGGTGAAGCCGATGCCGGCACAGGCGCCCGCTGTGAGCAGCACCGGTTCGCTGATCGGCGAGCGCGGCCCGTGCAGAGCAGGTCGGGATGCGATCCACGAGCCGGTGAACACCCCGATCGGCTTGCCGATGACGTAACCGAGCAGGATCCCCCACGTGATCGGCGACGAGATCGCACTGCTCATCAGCTTCGAAGTCATGTGGATCCCGGCGTTGGCGAGCGCGAACAGCGGCACGATCACGTAGCTCGTCCATGGGTGCAGCTCGTACTGAAGTCGTTCGTTGGGCGAGATCGCGGATTGCAGGCTCTGCTGCGCCGAGCGCGCGAGCTCCGGGGTCGGTTGCTCGCGAAACTCGCGCGTGAGCGCGGTCGCGCGCTCGAGGTCCGCGCGGGATGGCGGATACGCGCTCGTGCCGAGCCCGATGGCAAGGCCGGAGATCACCGGGTCGATGCCGGATTTGAACATCGCGATCCAGATCGCGACCGCCAGAGCGACCGAGATCGCGGCACGCCCGAACGGCGCGTAGCGCAGCGCCACCAGGACAGCGAACAAAGCGACCGCGACGGCGAGCGCCAGCACCGAGACGTGGCTCGTGTACACGGTCGCGATCACCACGAGCGCCGCCAGGTCGTCGACCACGGCGAGCGTGAGCAGGAACACTCGGATCCGAGTCGCAGTCCGGGGAGTCACGAGCGCCACCGCCGCCAGCGCGAAGGCCGTATCGGTCGACATGGCCGCGCCCCAACCGTGTCCGCCGGCGCGGCCGGCGTTGAACGCGAGGTAGATCAGGATCGGCACGGTGACGCCTCCGATCGCCGCGAACACCGGGATCGCGAGCCGGCGCCGTTCGCGCAGCTCTCCGAGGTCGAGCTGACGCTTGGCCTCGAGGCCGACTACCAGGAAGAACAGCGTCATCAGCCCCTCGTTGACCCATGTGCGAAGGTCGGCGGCGATTCCGGTCGTACCGACGTGGATCGCGAGTTCCGTCGTCCACGCCGACTCGTACGTGTGCCACCACGGCGAGTTCGCCCACAGCAGGGCGGCGATTGCGGCCCCGAGCATGACGAACGCCCCGCCCGCCTCGGTGCTCAAGAAGCTCCGCACCGGCGCGGCGAGGTTCCGCGCCCAGGCGGTCCGGCCGCCGAACGGAATCGCCTCTGTGCTGACGCTCATCGCGACGCGTTACTCGACCAGCGGCGGGTCGCGCAGGTTCGAGTTGATCTGCCCCGACAGCGCCTCCGACGCGGCGCGCTGCGCCAGGCGCCGCTGCTGCTCGTCGGCGTTGTCGATCAGCACGGACTCGTAGGCGTCCGCAGCGATCTGGTACCGCTCGCGCTCGCGTTCGGTGTCCTGCGCGCCCTGCCGGCGCAGCAGCTCGGCCCGCTCGGTGACCGCGGCGGCGGGCTCGTCGGGGGAGTGGACCTCTTCGTACTCGACCTCTCGAGCGAACGTGAAGCGGCGCTCGCCGCTCACGACCGGACGGTGGGCGACGCGGTAGATCGTGATCGAGCCGTCGTCCTCGACCCGGGTGTAGATCTCGAACCGGGTGTAGGGCTGGATCGTCGCCAGCCATTGCCGGCGCCGGTCCTCTACCACCGCGTTGCTGCGGCCCTCGATCGAGTTCGCCGTGAGCTCGGCGACGTGGACCCAGCCCCAGTGGGTGACGACGAGAATCGTCCCGACCACAAGGATCGCGATGCTGAGCCCATCGATGCCGCTGGACACGGCATCGACGAGTCCGAGCAGTACGAGCAGGCAGCCGACCACGAGCGACGCCGCGGTGAGCGTCGCGCCGGTGCCGACGATCCGGCCGCGAGCCCGGATCGGGACGATCGCCTCGGGCCGGCCGACGGCCTCCGGGAGCTTTGCGAGATCGGCGGTCAGCAGCCGCTCGTCAGGCTCGCGGGCCACGAACTCCGCCGGGCTCGATTTGTCGGTCATATGCGATGAAGGTACTCCTCGACCACCCTGGTTTCGCTGGTGTCGCACAACGACACCTTGGTGCGCCTTCGGGGCCGGACGCGGGCCTACACTGGGTGTAGCCAAATGCACGCGCGGGATGGATCGGCCAGCGCCGAGATCCCGACCCCGGAAAGGGGGCACAGATGCCATTGTTTTTCTTCACCGTCGAGCAGCAGGAGCGAGCGATTCTCGAGCGCTTCGGGAAGTTCGTGCGTGTCGCGGGTCCCGGGCTCCAGACCAAGACGCCGTTCGTCGAGCGGGTCGCCGGACGTATGAGCCTCCAGGTCGAGCAGCTGAACTCGGAAATCGAGACCAAGACCAAGGACAACGTGTTCGTGCGAGTCAAGCTCGCCGTCCAGTACAAGGTCGGCCCCGAGCCACAACAGGTCCAGGACGCGTACTACAAGCTCGACAATCCCGAGCTGCAGATCCAGTCTTATGCGTTCGACGTGGTCCGCTCGCACATTCCGAGCATGGACCTCGACGAGGCCTA
Organism: uncultured Solirubrobacterales bacterium; assembly: GCA_963836715.1. Classification (GTDB taxonomy): domain Bacteria; phylum Actinomycetota; class Thermoleophilia; order Solirubrobacterales; family Solirubrobacteraceae; genus Palsa-465. The sequence goes on along the minus strand of CAWIKH010000006.1, from coordinate 14,404 downwards.
TGCCGACGCCGACACGATCGCGATGCACATCCAGGACACCCTGCACCGCCAGATGGCGGACTACGGCTACGAGATCGTCAAGGCGCTGATCACGAACATCGAACCCGACCAGCGGGTCAAGGACGCGATGAACAACATCAACGCGTCGCAGCGCAACCAGATCGCCGCCGCCGCGCAGGGCGATGCGCAGAAGACGCTCGCGGTCAAGAAGGCCGAGGGCGAGCGGGAGACGATGCGCCTCCAGGGCGAGGGCGTGGCCGCGGAGCGCAAGGCGATCGCCGAGGGGCTCCACGAGTCGCTCGAGATCATCGCCCAGCATGGTCTCGACATGCGGGAGGCGATGGCGCTCGTCGCGCTCACTCAGTACACCGACATGATCCGCGCCCTCGGCGAAGGCGCGAAGACGAACACGATTCTGCTCCCGCACTCGCCGAGCGCCGTCGGCGATCTGATGGGTCAGATTCGCGACGGGATCCTCGTTGGGGACCTGGCCAGCGGGAACACGAACAACGCCCCCAACACCCCGAGCCTCCCGCCGGGCCGGCAGGCACAGCCGCCGCAGAGCTGACCTCACCTCGCCGCCCTTGTATCCGACCGCACGCGGCGGTAGGTTGCTGCGGATTTACCGCAAAGCGCCGTGAGGATCGCGGCGGGAGCCGAGGGAAGGAGGACAGCGATGGCGAGTGTCCCCGAAGAGGTCGAGGTTCTCTCGGCCGACGTATTCCACGGGGAGCTGAAGCGGGACGTCGGACTCCGGGGCCTGACGATGATCTCGCTCGGGTCGATCATCGGCTCCGGCTGGCTGCTCGGGGCCCTCGGGGCCGCCCAGTCCGCAGGTCCGGCCTCGCTCCTGTCCTGGATCCTCGCAGGAGCGATCCTGGGCGTGTTGGCGCTCGTGCACGCGGAGTTGGGTGCGGCGTACCCGCTGTCCGGCGGCACGGCGCGCTTTCCGTTCCTCGGCTTCGGCGCGCTGGGCGGCTTCACCGGTGGATGGATGGCCTGGATCCAGGCCGTCACCATCGCCCCGATCGAGGTCGAGGCGGCGCTCACGTACCTGGAGTCGACTTCACTGCACCCGGGTTTTGTGCACGCTAACGGCACGCTGACCGGATCGGGAATCGCGGTCGCCGGGGTCTGCATGGCGGTGTTCACGTGGATCAACGTGATGGGCGTCCGGTGGCTGGCCGAGTCGAACAACATCACGATGATCTGGAAGCTCGCAGTGCCGACGCTCACGATCATCGTGCTGCTGATCGTCAGCTTCAACGGCAGCAACTTCAGCGCCGGCGGGGGCTTCGCTCCGTTCGGCGCGAAGGGCATCTTCGCCGCGCTTCCGCTGGGGGTGGTGTTCGCCCTGGAAGGGTTTGAGCAAGCGATCCAAGTCGGGGGGGAGTCGCGAGACCCCCAGCACGACATCCACCGTGCGGTGATCATCTCGATGATCATCGGTACGATCATCTACCTCCTGCTGGAGGTTGCGTTCATCGGCGCGCTCGAGCCACACGCCATCGCCCACAACTGGAGCAACCCGATTCCGGGTCAGGGCGCGTTCGGGCCGTACGCCTCGCTCGCCACCGCGGCCGGCGTCGGCTGGCTGGCGACGATTCTCTACATCGACGCGGTCATCTCCCCGGCCGGCACGGGTCTGGTCTATTCCGGCACCTCGTCGCGACTGTCCTACAGCCTCTCGCGCAACGGCTACGTCCCTCCGGCCCTCGGCCAGGTCGACAAGCGCGGCGTCCCGTTCACGTCGCTGATCTTCTGCTGGGTGATCGGGATGCTGGTGTTCCTGCCGTTCCCGAGCTGGGCCGGGATGGTGGGGCTCGTCACCGCGGCGACCGTGCTCATGTACGCGATGGCGCCGCCGTCGCTCGCCGCGCTGCGACGAAATGATCCCGACCGACCACGGCCGTACAGGTTGCCCGCCGCGCATATATTGGCGCCGCTGTCGTTCGTGTGCGCGAACTTCATTGTGTATTGGGCGGGCTGGAACACGATCTTCTGGCTCTACATATTCATCATCGCGGGGTTCGTCGTCTTCTTCGTCTACCAGGCTGTTGCGCCTGCCGGGCGCAAGCTGGTGCTGCACTGGAGGGCGGCGTCGTGGATCCCGCCGTGGCTGATCGGACTTGGGATCATCTCCTACCTCGGTCAGTACCCGACGTCGAAGCCGAGCTCGGGTTGGCCGTTCGGGATTGCGCTGCTGGCCAAGCAGGACATCCCGTTCTGGGTCGATCTGGGCGTGGTTGCGGTGTTCAGCCTGGTGATCTACTACTGGGCTGCTCGTGTCGCGATGCCCACCGAATTTGTGCGCAAGGCGGTTGAGGTGGTGGACGAGGAGGCCAACCTCGGAGAGCTGCTCGCCGAGACGCCGGCCGCAACCGTCTCCTGATCACCGGCGAACCGCTTGAGGGATAGCGGCCCGGCCCGGTCTCGAGACCGGTCCGGGCCGCGGTTCCGTAGGGGGTGCGGTACACGCGCGCTGAGGCGCGAGGGGGGCGGCGGCGGTCAGGCGGGCCAGGGTCGAAGATCCCTGACTGCGCGCGCGGCGCCGCTGCGAAGGCTCGTGCGGCTGTGCGGGTTGAACAGAGGCCCGGTGCCGTCGGTGAGCAGGATCCACGCCTGGGCCACGCCGGTGGCCGCCACCGGTCCGGGCTCGGCGAGCGTGTCGGCGAGCGCGCTCAGCTCAGCGCTCGCCGCCGCCACCCGCGACCGTTCGGGCCGGATCCGTGCCGGGGCGAGCGGCGCGCCCTCGCGTGCCTCGCGAATGACACGGCGGAGCGCGCCGGCGATCGACTGTCGACGCTCCAGCTCGGTGAGCTCGTGCGCGCGGAGCGCGAGCGCCGTGCTCGCCTCGGGCGGCACCCCGCCGGCGAGCGCGTAGTCGAGGCGGCGTGGACGCCAGCGGGCAGTCAGCCGGGCCCGGAGACTCGGGCGCTCCTGCTGCATCGGGCCGCTCAGCAGGCCGCCGGCGATGAGCACCGTCGCGAGGTCTTGATGTGTACTTCGATGTGGGTGTATTCGGTTTCTCATGACCACCGTCGATAATACGCCGGTCATGGTGACCTGTCAAGTCTTTTTACCGGTCACGCGGGCTAGAATCGGAACATGAGCGATCTGCCTTCCTGGTATCCGGGCAGCGAGTCCAAGCCGGCCCCGATGCCGTTGCTGCGCGTCCAGGCATTCCTCAACACGCGGGACGCCGAGGAGAACACGGACCTGCTCGCCGACCCCGCGGTGGCCTCGGACTGGCTGATCGACGCGGGCCTGCTCGATCCGGGCGGCCACGCGACGGAAGCCGATCTCGAGCTCGCCCGCGACGTTCGCGACAGCCTCCGCAGCGTGCTCGAGGCCGACGACGAGGAGTCGCAGCGAGACGCCGAAGACCTGGAGGCGCTCCGAACGCTCACCGCCGAGCACAGCGCGCGGCTGACGGTGGGCGACGGCGGGGTGCTCGGACTCGCGTGCTCGGGGAACGACGACCTCGGCGACGCGCTGTTCGAGCTGCTGTTGATCGTCCGCGCCGCGCAGGTCGACGGCAGCTGGTCGCGGCTGAAGATGTGCGCGAACCCCGACTGCCAGTGGGTCTTCTACGACCGGTCGCGCAACCAGCAGGGCAATTGGTGCAACATGGCCGTCTGCGGCAACCGCCTGAAGAACCGCGAGCTCCGGGCCCGCCGGCGCTGACCGCCGACGCTGACCGCCGACGCTGACCGCCGACGCTGACCGCCGACGCTGACCGCCGGCGGTTTATCCCGAATCTACATTCGGTTTGTATCGTCCTACCAATCTGGATTCGCATTAGGGCGCTCGCGCTGGCCGCAAGCGTCGGAACACTGATGTTCATCGCGTCGGCGCCGGCGAGGGCGCGGACGACCGCCCGGACGCCCCAGGCCGCGCCCGCGGGCGCGCCGCTGTCGCGTGCGAACGTCACGCCGCTGCCTCCTAGCCGCTACATCACCGGGGTGACGTGGCTGACCGGACGCTACGACCCCCCATCCAATCAATGGGGGGACATCCTCCCGACGGTCTGGAGCGACGACGGCAGCACGTACGTGCTGATGGACGACGGCGGCGTCGACGTGCCCTTGCCCGGCGGCTTGTGGCGGCAGTCGTTCGCGAAGGTCACCGGCACACCGCCAAACCTTCGTTTCCGACACGTTCCGAGCACATCCACCCCGGCGCCGCACACTTGGTCGCAGATCGGCGGCAATCCCGACAACGACGACGGACCGCTCGGCCCGTTCTACAGCATCGGCTTCGCCGAGGCCGGCGGGGTCTTCTACGCCACCCAGCAGGAGAACTGGAACTGGTCGGCCAACGGCCCGTTCAATGGTCTGGCCGGCATCGCGTATTCCACTGACCACGGCAGGACCTGGAGCTTCCCCGCCAAGGGGTTCCCACCGCCGCTCGGCAATCTGACGTTCATCGACGCCGGCGGTCCGGGCGGTACCTACCGCGACGGCTACATGTACGCGATCGGGACCGAGCGGGAGTTCAACGCCTCGCGGCTGCTGCTCGGGCGGGTGCCGACCGGCCTCGCGAACGTGACCGACTCCGCGAAGTGGCAGTGGTACGCGGGCTCGGCAGCCGGCGTGCCGCAGTGGTCGAGCTCCGTGGCCGCGTCGATCCCGGTCCTCAACTGGACATCGCACATCACGTACCCCGAGATGACCTACGACGCCGGAATTCACCGCTACCTGCTGACGTTCACCTACTCCTACGGGTCCAAGCCGCCGGCGGTGTGGAAGGATGGCGCTGAGCTCGTGATCGCCGAGTCGCCGACGCCCTCGGGACCGTTCTCGTTCGTCGCCGCCTCCCGCGACTTCGGCCCCTCCAATGGCTACGGCGCCGGCTTCCCGTCGCAGTGGATCAGCGCCAACGGCCGCCAGCTGTGGCTGAAATGGGCCGCGAACTTCGACGGATGCGCAAAGGGCCTCGACTGCTCGGGCAAATACGGCTTCAACGTGGCCAAGGTGCAGCTCACGGTCGCGACCCCGGCAAAGAAGCCCCGCGGCCAGAAGAAGACTGAGCCGAAGCCCCGCGCCAAGCCCCGGCTGCGCACTGTCGCCGTGGTGTCCGGCATGTCGCTGCCGCTCCTCTTACTCGGCTTCGTCGGATGGCGGTCCGGCTGGCTACGCCGCCGCCGGACGTAGCGACCAGCCCAGGACGCCGCTCTGAAGCGAGACTAGGGCAGTCGAAAGCTCCACACCGACTCACGGCCGCGGTCGTTCCGCGGGCCGGGTCGGTGGGCGTGCCGGCGATGACGGCCCCGGCACGCCCACGTCGCCCTCAGGCCCCCGGAATCAGTGCCACACCCAGCGCGCCAGGTGAATCACCCACGACACCGTCGGGCCGCCCGTCTGGGTGGCCGTCACGGTGACCGGGATGAGGTTGAATACGCCGTTGGACGCGAGCGCCTTCTGGCCCGTCGAGTTCAGCTCCATGTTCTGGAAGCCACCGCTGTCGGGCGCGATCGCGTAGCTGCGCTGCGCGATGACCGCCCCGTCGTGGGACATCGTGAGCTGACCCGCGCAGGTGGTCGTGCCGTGGAAGCAGCCAACCTCGGCGCCCACGACCCAGCCGGGGGAGACGAAGCCCTCGTGACCGAGCACGACCGCCTGGCTCGCCGTCGCCGATGTCGTGGTCAGCGTCTCGTCGGCGCCGTTGGTGGTGCCGGCGGAGCTCGTGGCCACCAGCTGGTAGTGGTAGGTGGTGTTCGCGCTCAGCCCGTCGAGCGCCGCGTGGACGGCGACCATGCCGGTCCCCGACCCGGCTCCGGCGGGACTGGTCTGAAGCCCGTAGGAGGTGGTCGTGCCGTACCGGAAGTAGTAGGTGGTCGACTGGGCGCTCGGGTTCACCGTGCCGTTCACCGTCGCGCTCGACTGCCCGACGCCCGACGGTGATCCCGTTGTGGCCGACGGCGGGGACGCGGCGGCCGAAGCCGGCGCTGGATGGCTCGCTGAGGTGATCGCGAGCGCGAGCAGGCCACAGCCAAGCAACACGACTGCCGCGGCGACGCGCATTCTGCGCATGCTGCCTCCTTTCGTGCGTGTCAAGTACAAGACGTAACAGGAGGCGTCCGTGAGAGTTGCGGGTCACACGGTCATGGTTAGATTCCTGACACCCGGGATGGCGAACAAGTCGACACTCGACGCGGGTCGTCGGTCGAGCGTGGAGTTGTTCGGGCTCTGCGCGAGTTTCGGCGCAATCGCCGGCGCGTCGGCGTCGAGTGTCGAGTCAGGGACCGTAGGAAAATAATTCGGGATGCTCAGGTGGCCGTGTCGCCGGCGCTGAAGACCACGGGCTCGCCGCTTCCGGCAGCCACCGGATCCCCGAGGGGAACGCGCAGCCGCGGAATCGTGACGTGCGCGATCGGGCCGATCCCGAGCGCGTACACCACGGTGCCGAGGCCGACGGTGCCGCCGAGCAGCCAGCCGGTGAACAGGACCGTGAGCTCGATCGAGGTGCGGACGAGCCGGATCGAATGACCGCGGGCGGCGAGCCCGGTCATCAGGCCGTCGCGGGGTCCCGGTCCGAGGCCGGCGCCGATGTACGCGCCGGTGGCGATCCCGTTCAGGACGACGCCGACGAGCATCACCACGACCTGGGCGGGGAGGCCATGAACCGGGGGCACGACGGCGAGCATCAGATCGATCACGAGGCCGACGATCAGGACGTTGTTGAGCGTGCCGAACCCGGGCCGCTGGCGGAGCGGAATCCACAGCAGGAGGACCGCGACGCCGACGATGATCGCCCAGGTGCCGACGCCGAGCCCGAGCCGGCGCGAGAGTCCCTGGTGGAAGACGTCCCACGGATCGACTCCGAGGCCAGCGAGCAGGAGCATCGAGCTGCTGACCCCGTACAGGACGAGGCCGGCGTATAGCTGAACCAGTCGCCGTGTGCGAGGCGGCCGCATCCGCGTCATCTCGCCGAGTCTGACAGATAATGGTCTATGCACGCGCAGGCCAATTTGCTAGAAGTGGCCTGTGACGATCACCCCAGCCGGCCGGCTCACAGAGCTGCTCGGGCCCTGGCGGCGCGGGGGGACGAGCCGTGAGCGGCTCGCTGCGGCGCTGCGGTCGCTGATCCTCGACGGCCAGGTGGCAATCGAGAGCCGGCTGCCCGCCGAGAGGACCCTCGCGACCGCGCTCGGCGTAAGCCGAGCGACGGTCACCGGCGCCTACGACCAGCTCCGCGAGGAGGGCTACATCGCGAGCCGGCAGGGCTCCGGCAGTTGGGTCACGCTCCCGGGAGGACACCGCGCGGCTCCCGATGCGATCGTCGGAGGTCCAGGTCTCGACATGCGGATCGCCGCACTGCCGGCGCCGGCGGTGCTCGAGGACCTGTTCGGAGCGGCCGCCCGCGAGCTTCCGCGCTGGCTCGACCACCACGGCTACGACCCGCTGGGACTGCCGCCGCTGCGCCGGGCGATCGCCGCCTGGTTCGATCGCCGCGGACTGCCCACCCGGCCGGAGCAGATCCTCGTTACGAACGGGGCGATGCATGGGCTCGATCTTTCGATCAGGGCGGCGCTCCCGCGCGGCCGGCGCGTGCTCGTGGAGGTTCCGAGCTACCCGGTCGCGCTCGACGCGCTGCGAGCTGCTGCCGCGCGGCTGGCGCCGGTGCCAATGACGCGCGAGGGCTGGGATCTCGACGCGCTTGTCACGATTTCGCGGAGCCACCGGCCGGCGCTCGCGTACCTGATGCCGGACTTCCACAACCCCACGGGCGTGCTGATCGACGAAGCATCCCGCCGTCGTGCGATGCGCGCGCTTCGGTCCGTGGGCACGATCGTGGTGATCGACGAGACGTTCGTCGAGCTCAACCTCGACGGCGTCGACATGCCGGCGCCGGCGGCGAGCTTCGGCGACGAGCGCACGATCACGGTCGGCTCGCTCAGCAAGGCCGTGTGGGGAGGGCTGCGGGTCGGGTGGGCTCGCGGCGACCCGGCGCTGATCCACCGTCTGGTGGCCGCTCGCGCCACCAGCGACATGTCGGGTCCGCTGTTCGAGCAGATCGTCGCCACGCACGTGCTGCGGTGCCTCGACGAGATTCTGATCGAGCGCCGGGCCATGATCCGCCGCCGACGCGACGCGCTCGCCGATGCGCTCGACCGAAGGCTCCCCGAGTGGCGCTATGTGCTTCCGGCTGGCGGCATGTTCCTGTGGGCGGAGCTGCCCGAGCCGATCAGCACGAGCCTGTCGCTCGCCGCCGGTGAGCGGGACCTGCAGATTACACCGGGGCCCCGGTATGCGGCCGCGGGCATGCTCGAGCGCCACCTCAGGTTGCCGTTCACGCTCGCGCCGGCTCAACTCGAGCGTGCGGTCGAGATCCTGGCCGGCCTGACTCCGGCCACCGTCGGCGAGCGGACACCGAAGAGCCTGGCCTACGTCGCCTGATGGTCCCCCGAGAATTACATGTCGATTTCCGGTCGACCCGTTCGTCTTTAAGCGCGACCATCCCAACAAGGAGGAAGCGATGAAGTACATGATGTTGATCAACCTCGGCCCCAAGGCTCGAGACTGGCAGAGCCTCACCGAAGAAGAGCGGAACGCGCTCCAGGCCGGTTTCCAGGCGCTCAACCAGACGCACGGCGTCACGCCCGGGATCGGGCTCGCGCCGCCCGAGACGGCGACCACCGTGCGCGTGCAGGACGGGAAGACCCTGACCACAGACGGGCCGTACGTGGAGACGAAGGAGGCGCTCGACGGGTTCTTCACGCTCGAGGCCGACGACCTCGACGCGGCGATCGAGGTGGCGGCGAAGGTTCCGGCGGCGAGCTTGGGCGGCGCGATCGAGATCCGCCCGACACAGGACTGGACGCAATCCTAGTCGACGATGACGTTTGCCGACCAACACTTCAGAGGTTGACGGGAGCGGCGCTAGATCGGGTCTTCCGCGAGCAGTGGGCGTACGTGCTCGCTGCCCTGATCGGCTTCCTCGGCGACTTCGACCTCGCCGAGGAAGCCACGCAGGAGGCGTTCGCGATCGCCGCCGAGAGGTGGCCGCATGACGGCACGCCGTCGAGCCCCGGCGTGTGGCTGATCACGACGGCGCGCCGGCGGGCGATCGACCGGATCCGCCGGGACCGCGTGCTGGCCGCGAAGACCCGTCTGCTCGAGGACTTGAGTTCGTCGGCGGCGCCTGACGGCGGCGCCTCAGTGAATTTGTCGGCGGCGCCTGACGGCGGCGCCTCAGCCGAAGCGGTGGAGGACGCAGTGGACGAGACCGTATTTGCCGACGAGCGCCTGGAGCTCGTGTTCACGTGCTGCCACCCGGCACTCGCGACCGACGCGCAGGTCGCGTTGACGCTGCGGACGCTCGGCGGCCTCACCACCGACGAGATCGCCCGCGCATTCCTGGTCGGCGAGGCGACGATGGCCCAGCGCCTGGTGCGCGCCAAGCGCAAGATCAAGGCCGCCGGGATCCCGTTCCGGGTGCCGCCCGCCCACCTGCTGCCCGACAGGCTCGCCGCCGTGCTCGCGGTCGTCTACCTCATCTTCAACGAGGGATACGCCGGCCGTGGCGACCTCGCGACCGAGGCGATCAGGCTCGGGCGGGCCCTGGCCGAGCTGATGCTCGATGAGGCCGAGGCCCATGGGTTGCTGGCGCTGATGCTGCTGCACGACTCGCGCCGCCACGCCCGCTTCCGGGACGGCGACCTGGTCCTGCTGGGCGACCAGGACCGGTCGCTGTGGAACCAGGCAGAGATCGCCGCGGGACGCACGGTGCTCGACCGGGCGCTCGCGCTGCGCGGTCATGGCGCGTATGTGGTGCAGGCCGCAATCGCGTCGCTGCACGTGGACGAGCCGCGCGACTGGCCGCAGATCGCCGCGTTGTACATGGAGCTCGCGCGGCTCACCGGCTCGCCGGTGGTCGAGCTCAACCGTGCGGTCGCGGTCAGCGAGGCCGAGGGTCCGGAGGCCGGCCTCGAGCTGGCCGACCGCCTGACCGGCCTCGACGACTACCGCTATCTGCACTCGAGCCGCGGCGAGATGCTCCGTCGCCTCGGGCGCACGCGCGAGGCCCGCGAAGCCTACGAGCGAGCGATCGCGCTTGCCCACGACGACGCCGAGCGGCGCCTGTTCGAACGCCGCCTGGCCGAGTTCGAATCGTTCCCGCGGTAGTGCCCGTCCCCGCAAATGCGATCGCATCCGACGTGCCCCTGGCGGCGCTACCTTCGGGCGGTCCTCCCGGAGGTGGCGCCCCTGGCGGCGCTACCTCCGGGCGGTCCTCCAGCCGTCCGCGTACTGCAGGCGGGCGGGCTCGGAGTACGGGACCGGGCTGACGATCGCGCGGACCTCGATCTGCCTGTGCTGGTCGACGGTCGTCTTGCGCGAGCCGCCGTCCGGCTCGCCCCATACCACCGTGACCTCGCTCCCGATCTCGACCGACGGGTCGACCGTGGCCAGCGACAGCGCCCGCTTCTCGTTGTCGCTGTAGCCGGTGAACATCGAATAGCCCAGCAGGTTGCCGTCGGCGTCGAGCACCGAGTCGAAGTTCGACGAGCCGTAGTTGGCGATCGGGAGGTCGAAGAACTGATACGGCTCCTCGTCGGTGTAGAGGAGCGAGGCGAGGATCCTCACGACGTCCTCGTCAGCCCACGCCAGCGTCACCTTCTTGCGCTGGATCTCGGGTTCGATCTGCTCGACCGCGTCGCGGCCGATGAAGTCGTGATCGAACTTGACGAACTGGCCGTAGCCGAGCTCCCAGGGATTGAGGTAGTAGTCCTCGATGTTGTCCGAGACAAAGCTGCCGGCGAGCGCGTTGTTCGCCTCGTAGCTGTCGGCGTCGAGCCACTCCCGATACTCGCGGAGGACTCCCTCGCCGGTGTAGATGGCCGGCAGGGGTGAGGGTATCCAGCCCGACTCGAGCGTGTTCGACGCGTATGCGCGCGCGCCGCACGGCTCCATCCCGAATTCCTTCCCCGCCTCGAGGATCGTCCCGCGGACCTCATCGTAGCTCTCATACGGTCCCCACAGCTCGAGCCCTGGCTCGCCCGCCATCCCGTGACGGAGAGTCCGAACGCGCATCCCGCCGAGGTTCATCTCGGCCATGCGGAAGAACTTGAGCTGCTCGAGCGGGCCGCCGTTGAGCTTCTCGATCACCGGCCAGGCGCTCGGGCCTTGAATCTGGAAGCGCCAGACGTTGCGCGTCACCGCCTTGCCGTACGGCCGCGAGGGCGAGCGGTCGTCGTACTCGTACTCGAGGTTGTAGCTGCCGGTCTCAGCATGGAACCGGAGCCAGTTCGCCGCCGGATTGCGCCCGACCCAGACGAACTCCTCCTCGTCGAGGTGGAACAGGATGCCGTCGCCGATCACATGCCCCGCGGGCGTGGTCGGCACGAACTGCTTGGCCATGTTGACCGGGAAGTTCGCGACGCTGTTGATGCCCGTGTCGGACACCAGCTTCAGCGCGTCCGGGCCCTTGAAGAAGAAGTTCACCATGTGGTGGGACTGATCGAACAGGACCGCGGTCTCGCGCCAGGCGCGCTGCTCGCGGCGCCAGTTGGTGAACTCGTACGGGACGACCGGATAGATGTACGCGCCGATCTGCGAGTTGCGCAGGCGCTCGACGACGCTTCCGGATTCGTCGAGGACTTCCTGGAGGTTGCTACGTGCCACCTTCTATCTCCCTTCCGCGGCCGTTGGGCCGCAGTTCATTTTCTTATCCACTGAATTCGCCGTCCTTGGCCTGGTGGTCGCGGGCCAGCAGCCAATTGGCCCACGCACTGGTACGCGCCAGCGCGTTGTCTTTGACGACGACGGGATTGCTCAGCATGTCCTCTTCCTCGCCGTAGGCCTTCAGTCGCTCGTAAGCCTGTGACCAGATGCATTCGGTGTCGTACACCTCGCACAGACCGTCGCGGGTCCCTCCGCACGGGCCGTTGCGCTGGTTCTTGGCGCATACCGACTCCGGACAGACGTAGGCGATCTCGGGCAGCGAGCAGTCTCCGCAGTCGCGGCACTTGAACATAGGCACCTTCGCCGCCTGCTCGAGGGCATGGGCCGCGCGGCCGACGGGCGGGGGCGCCGCGTCGATCTTCGAGAACAGCGAGCGCGCCGAGTCGTGCAGCGGACCCTCCGGGTCGAACACCGCGTGGTGCACGCGCCGGCTGAGGCGATAGCTGATGGGCACGCGGAGATCGGTGCGTCGCCTCTGCCTGGACCTCACATAGGCGGAGCTCAGAACGTCCGAGGAGAGACCCGTCTCGGGGTCGGGCTCGAACATGTAGAACTCGCCCGCGCGCCCGAACCGGAGCTCGCGGGAGAGCTCGCGCCAGTCGCCGTCGGCGTACGCGTTGGCTCGATCGAGGATCTCGAAGAACGTGTCGGCGGTGGTGTGGCCGCCCAGATAGGCGCCGCTGAAACCGAGCCCGCGGGCGACCGTGAGCTGTTTGGCCGCGAGGTCGATGAAGAACGTGCGACCCTTGTCGGCGCTCGCCCCGTGGCGCGTCGCCAAGTGCAGCAGCTCGTCGGTGACGACGACGCCGGGGATCCTGCCCGCGTGAAAGGCACGGGCGGCTCCGGGCGAGAGCAGGAACACGTTGGCCAGCGCCCGCACCGCGAGCTTGGCGTGAGCGATGTAGCGCAGAAGCTCGTCGTCCTTGCGCGCGTTGTAGCCGATCTGGTTGATGACGAAGCTCGCGCCGGTCCTGACCTTCTTGGCGAGCTTTTGGTACTGCGGGACGACCTCGCGCTCGTGCAGCTTGTGGTTGGTGACCACGCCCCCCAGGAAGAAGTCCGTCCGGTCGAGCCGCTCGCCGGTGCGCGCGATGTGCAGCCCGGCGTTCATGTCGCTGTAGAGCTTGAGCAGGCCGACCGAATCGATGTCGAACACAGGCGCCGCCGTGCCGCCGTAGCCGGCGAGGGGGTAGTCGCCCGACAGGCACAGGACGTTGCCGAAGCCCTCCGAGGCCAGCTTCCAGCCGCGGCTCTCGAGCGCGTTGCGATTCCAGTCCTTGCAGGCCAGGTGGATGATCACCTCCTGCCCGCGCGAGAGCAGGTCGGTGCCGAGCGTGTCGGGAGCCAGCATCGCATGGCCGCCCGGGTTGTCGGTGATCGACAGCACGTCGATCCGGGGATCGTCGGCCAGCGTGCGTGCCTTCTCGACCAGCGCGCGGCTGCGCCCGGTGGTGACCACCCCGCGGGCGGTCACCAGCTCGACCGCGATCGCAAACGCGCCGGGCGCCTCCAGGCAATCGCGAAACGGCGTCGACGTCAACTCACGCGGTCTTTCTCAGCCCTATCCCTCTCCAAACGAAAAACCAGCGTATGGCCGCGGCCGACCCGCCGCAACGGTTCCTTCCGCTGAGCGGAAGAACCGTCAGAATCTTTGCCATGGGAGGCACCCGCAATCGAGCCGACGCCCGGTCGGTCACCAGCCGCGGGTTCGCGGTGCTCGAGGCGTTCACCCCCGCCTGCCCGACGCTGACGCTGTCCGACATCGCGCGCCGGGCAGCCCTTCCGCTCACCACCGCGCACCGGCTGGTCGGGGAGCTCTGCGCCTACGGCGCCCTGGAGCGCGACGGCGACGGGACGTACCGGATCGGCCTGCGGTTGTGGGAAATCGCCTCGCTCGCCCCGCGCGGGGTTCCGCTGCGCGAAGCCGCCCTGCCCTTCCTCGAGGATCTCTACGAGGTCACACACGAGAACGTCCAGCTCGGGGTCCGCGAGGGTCACGAAGTCCTCTACATCGAGCGCATCGCCGGGCGCCAGGCCGTCGGCGTGCTGACGCGGGTCGGTGGCCGGTTCCCCCTCCACGCATCCGGGATCGGGCTGGTGCTACTGGCCCATGCACCCGAGTCCGTGCAGGTCGAGGTGCTCGCCGCTCCGCTGCAACGGTTCACCGATCACACGATCACCGACCCGGACCGTCTGCGACGGATGCTGGTCCGCATCCGCCGGGACGGAGTCGCGGTCACCGATCGGCAGGTAACGGTCGACGCCCAGTCGGTGGCGGCGCCGATCTTCGACGCCGGTGGCGCGGTGCTCGCAGCGCTGTCGATCGTCAGCAAGGCGGACGGGACGGACCCGGCGCGCCTCGTCCCCGCGGTCCGGGCGGCTGCGCTCGGGACGTCGCGGGCGCTGCGCGCCCGGAGCGCCTCGGTCTGAGCCGGGGTCCGCACATGGCACTCAGATCCACAAATTGCATACAGATTGATCTTCTGTCTATAATTCGTGCCACAGTGCTGATTCACCGGTGGTGTCTGCAAAGGAGCGGCTATGAAGCTTGTGACGTTCGACGGCGGGCGGGTGGGGAAGGTCGTCGATGGCAAGGTGCTTGAACTCGACGTCCCGGACATGCGCCGGTACTTCGAGCTCGGCGGCGAGGTGCGGGAGACCGGCCGAGAGCTCGCGCTCGAGGACGTCCGGCTGAGGGCGCCGATCGTCCCGAAGAA